>NZ_BNBO01000032.1 GCF_014655955.1 Kitasatospora indigofera | reverse complement strand
CGCCTGCCCGTCACCGGGCAGGCGGGGCCCCGGGCCGTTCCTCGTCAGCCGCGGGCCGGACGCCACATGGTGGTGACCAGATGGCCGGAGGGCACGGTGATCCGGTCCCGGGCCACGAAACCGGCCCGCTGGTACCGGGCGTCGTTCGCGGGGTTGGACGACTCCAGGTAGGCGGGCGAGCCCAGGGCGTCGATCCGGCCAAGGCTCTCCGCCAGCAGGCCCATCCCCAGGCCCTTGCCCCGGTGGTCGTCATGGGTGCCCAGCAGGGTGAGGTAGTGGTGCGGCTCGTCGGGCCGGGCCGCGTCGAGCTGCTCGAAGATCCGCAGGATCTCGTCGGCACCCGGACGGCCCACGCTGTCCAGCAGCATGCGCTCCAGGGTCTCCTCCTCCTCGTGGGTCAGCTCGAAGCCGCCCGGCGGGATCCAGACGGCCGCGGACTCCACCCGCTCGGTGACGAGGGTCCACGGGTAGCGCAGGGACGAGGCCAGGAAGAGCCGCCACATCGCGCCGGCCTGCTCGGCCCGCCGGGCGGCGTCGGGGAAGACCGGCCCCCAGAGCGGGTCCTGGAAGAACGCGGTCGTCATGGTGGCGACGAGCGCGTCGAGGTCCGCGGGCCCGGCGACCCGCACGGGTGCGGGCAAGTGTTCGGTGGTCACCCGTCCACCCTAGCCCCGTCCTGACCTGCCCGTTCCCCGGCAGGACGGGTGCAGGGCGGGCGCGGGGCCAGCGGTGGGGACCGGTGCGGCCGGGCGGGCGGCGGCCCGCCCGGCCGGTCGGTCAGGGGCGGCTCTTCGGGGCGTTCTCGGCGGTCCGCGCCGGGTCGGTCTCGGCCACCGGGGCGAGGATCTCGTCGATCGCCTTCAGCAGGCCCTCGTCCAGGGTCACGCCGGCCGCCTTCACGTTCTCCGCCACCTGCTCGGGCCGGGAGGCGCCGATGATCGCGGCAGAGACGTTCCGGTTCTGCAGCACCCAGGCGACGGCCAGCTGGGCCAGGCTCAGCCCCGCCTGCTCGGCGAGCGGGCGGAGCAGCTGGACGGCCTCCAGGACGTCCGGGCGCAGCCAGCGGGCGACGAAGTTCGCGCCGCCCTTGGAGTCGGTGGCGCGGGAGCCGGCCGGCGGCTCGGCGCCGGGCAGGTACTTGCCGGTGAGCACGCCCTGGGCGATCGGGGACCAGACGATCTGGCCGATCCCGAGCTCCTCGCAGGTCGGCACCACCTCGGCCTCGATCACCCGCCACAGCGCGCTGTACTGCGGCTGGCTGGAGATGAAGGGCACCCGCAGTTCGCGGGCCAGCGCGTGGCCGGCCCGGATCTGCTCGGCCGTCCACTCGGAGACGCCGATGTACAGCGCCTTCCCGGAGCGGACCACGTCGGCGAAGGCCTCCATGGTCTCCTCCAGCGGGGTGCTGGTGTCGAAGCGGTGGGCCTGGTAGACGTCGACGTAGTCGGTCTGCAGGCGGCGCAGCGAGCCCTCGATCGACTCCATGACGTGCTTGCGGCCCAGGCCCCGGTCGTTGCGCCCCGGGCCGGTCGGCCAGTAGACCTTGGTGAGGATCTCCAGGCCCTCGCGGCGCTCGCCCTTGAGGGCCCGGCCGAGGACGGCCTCGGCGCGGGTCTCGGCGTAGACGTCGGCGGTGTCGAAGGTGGTGATCCCCGCGTCGAGGGCGGCGCGGATGCAGGCGGCGGCCGCGTCCTCCTCGACCTGGGAGCCGTGGGTGAGCCAGTTGCCGTAGGCGATCTCACTGATGATCAGACCGCTGCGGCCGAGGTGGCGGAACTCCATGAGGTACATCCCTTTCGGTACGGGTGTCGGATCCGATCATGCCCGCCGGCGCCGCCGACGGGAACCGGGAATCGGCCGCCGGACGCCGGGACCGGCGTGGACCGCCCACCCGGCCCCCGGACCGGACGCCGGGACCGGCGGCCCGGCGCCCTTGAACCGGACGGCCCGGTGGTGGCACCGTCGGAGGGGGCGACGTCCGCCGGCCGAACCGGTCGTACCGCCGTGGCCGTCGCCGCTTTTGATCTACCGTGGATCCACCGTAAGTGACGCACCGCCAGAAGCCGGCCCGCCCCTCTGCCTAAGGACGACCGATCGTGCCCCTGCCCGCCGCCCCCGCCAGTCCCTGCCCGGTCCACGGCGTTCCCGACAACTGCGCCGACCTGATGCGGCAGCTCGCGAAGGCCCAGCAGACGAGCCCGGCCCGGCCGCGCGCGGTCGTGGTCCAGGATTCCTCGGCGGTGCCCCTGGTGGACGCCCGGACGCTGCAGGCACGGGCCGCCAACCGGGACTCGCTGCGCAACGCCCTCTGGCTCGGGATCGCCGTGATAGCCGTCATCGGCGGCCTCACCGTGGTGAAGCTGCTGGGCTGGGTCAACGGTTCGATCCCCACCCCGCAGCCCGCTCCGGCGGCGACGGTGACCGTCACCGCCGCTCCGGAACCGAGCCGGTAGCCGGGCGGCCGGCGCCCGGCACGGCTGCCTGGACGCCGTCGGCGGCGGCCTCCCCCGGCACCACCCGGTGGACGTCCCGCCCGGGCGCGCCCGGCCCGGGGCGCAGCAGGGAGGCGGCGCAGGCCGCCGTCACGCAGAGGGCCACCGGCAGGAAGAACGCCAGGTTGAGCGGCATGACCCGGGTCAGCGGCCCGATCACGGCGGGCCCGGCGAGCATGCCGAGGTAGCCCAGGCCCGCCACCCGCGAGACGTTGGCCCCGGCGTGGTCGCGGTCGGCGTGGCCGGCCGCGCTGAAGAGCTGCGGGACACCGCCGGACAGGCCGATCCCGAACAGCGTCCAGCCGGCCAGCGCGAGCGGGACGGAGCCGGCCAGGGCGGCCGTGGTCAGGCCGACGGCGGCCACCGCGGATCCGTACCGGACGACGGCGACCGGGCCGAAGCGGCCGGCCACCCGGTCGCCGGCCAGGCGCCCGAGCGTCATCGCGGTGGAGAAGGCGCCGTAGGCGAAGGCGGCGGTGGCGGCGGGCGCGCCGAGCACGTCGCGCAGGGCCAGCACGCTCCAGTCGTTGGCGACGCCCTCGCTGAGCATCAGCATCAGGGCGAGGGCGGCCAGCGCCCAGATCCGCGAGGGCGTCCGGCGCCGTGCCCCGGCCGCCGGGTGCCCCGGGCCGCCGTCGCCGCCGTCCCGGGCCGGAGCGGGGTCGGGCGGCAGCAGGGCGGGGGCGGCGAGCGCGGCCGCGAGGAGGCCGAGCAGGCTGACGCCGGCCAGGGTCGCGGCCGGGCTCCAGCCCCAGCTGAGGGTGCGGGCGCCGGCCAGTGCGGCGAGCACGCCACCGACCGAGTAGACGGCGTGGAAGGCCGACATGACGGGCCGCCGGTAGCCGTGCTCGACCTGCACGGCATGGGTGTTCATGCTGACGTCCAGGCAGCCGATGCCGAAGCCGAACACCAGCAGGGCGGCGGCCAGCGCGAGGGGGCCGGTGGCCAGGCCCGGCAGGACCAGAGCGGCGCTGCAGAGGGCCGCGGTCGCCGGGACGACCGTGCGGGCGCCGAACCGGTCGGTGAGCGGGCCGGTCGCGCGCATCCCGGCGAAGGCCCCGCCGCCCAGCAGCAGCAGGAGCCAGCCGAGCACGGCGTGGCTGACGCCGGCCCGGGCCTCCACCGCGGGGATGTGCACCACCCAGATGCCCATGAGGAACCCGTTGAGGGCGAAGAAGCCGAAGGTGGACAGCCTGGCGGCGCGTAGCGATCTTGTCGTGCTGCTCATGCCGCCGAACATAACAAACATTCTGCATGTTCGTAAGATGGACTATCGATCAGCAATTGTGTTCAATAGGACCATGGCAAGCACAGACCGACTGCGGCAGATCACCGAAGCCGTCCGCGAGGCCGGACAGCTGAGCGTCGCCGAACTCGCCGCCCTCACCGGCGCCTCCGAGATGACAGTCCGCCGCGACCTGGAGAGCCTGGCCGCCCAGGGCGTCCTGGAGCGGTACCGGGGCGGGGCCAGGAACCTGCTGCTGCGCGGGGAGGAGCCCCCGTTCACCCTGCGGGCCGAGGAGGGCACCGAGGCCAAGCGGCGGATCGCCGCCGAGGTCGCCGGGCTGATCGCCGACGGCGAGTCGGTCGTCCTCGACAGCGGCACCACCTGCCTGGAGGTGGCCCGCGCGCTGGCGCACCGCCGCCTCACCGTCGTCCCCCTCTCCCTGCACGCCGCCAACGCGCTCACCGGGGCGCCGCAGCTGAGGCTGCTGCTGCCGGGCGGTGAGCCGCGCCCGGGCGAGCTGGCGCTGACCGGCCCGCTCACCGAGGCCTCGCTGGCCGCGCTGCGGTTCGACACCGCCGTGATCGGCTGCTGCGGGCTGTCCGCGGCCGACGGGCTGACCGCCTTCGACCTGGCCGACGCGGCGGTCAAGCGGGCCGCGATCGCCTCCTCCCGCCGCATCGTGGCCGTCGCCGACGCGGCCAAGTTCTCCCGGACGGCGCTCGCCTTCGTCGCGCCGGTCACCGCCCTGGACGCCGTGGTCACCGGCCTGGACGTCCCGGCGGAGGAGGCGGAGGCGCTGGCCGCCGCGGGTGTGAGCGTACGGAGGGTGTGAGCCCACGGAAGGGGCGCGGGGCGAAGGGGCCGAGGGCCCGCAGGGGCGCAGCGCGCTCAGGGCCGGAAGGGCGGCGTGGACGGCCAGGAGCGGTGCCGGGCGGCGCACGCGCCCCCGGGGCCTCCCGGCCGACGGACCGCCGCATCCCCGTGCAGCCGCCCCCTCCGCCCGGCCGTACGATTCCCGCCTCCGCGCGGAATGTCCTGGGCACCGGGAGCGTTCACCTCGACCGTCGGCGCATGCATGAAACGCGACCGCCGTCGGCGTCCCCGCCCCCTCCCCGTGGAGGGGTGCCGGCACTGATGCACATGACCGCGCTCCGGCAGGCACCGGGGCGTCTCGTGGTCGTGCCCGTGCGTCGATGTAACGTTCGGTGTTCACCGGAACACCTGTGGGCCGCGGAGGGCCGGCATTTCGCACGCGCCGGACTCCGCCAGCACGACGAGATAAGGATTAGATGTGGCAACCGACTACGACGCTCCGCGCAAGGGCGAGGACGATGAGTCGCAGGACAGCATCGAGGAGCTGAAGGCCCGGCGCACCGAGAAGTCGACCTCCAGCGTCGACGTGGACGAGTTCGAGGCCGCCGAGGGGCTCGAACTGCCCGGCGCCGACCTGTCCGGCGAGGAGCTCACCGTCCGCGTCCAGCCCAAGCTGGCGGACGAGTTCACCTGTTCGAGCTGCTTCCTGGTCCAGCACCGGAGCAGGCTCGCGCGCGAGAAGAACGGCCAGCCGATCTGCCTCGACTGCGACTGACCCGACCGCCGCGCACGCCGCCGTCCCCGGACGCGCGGCGACCGCGGCTCCGAGGCCGGCCCGGGTGAGGCCGGCCTGCCCGACGCCAGCCGGCGGCCCGCCCCTGACCTTTCGGTCGCGGGCCGCCCGGCAGCCTTCGGGAGGGGCGTGCACCGGCGCGATTGAGCATCCTCGCCCCGGCGCACGGGGGCGGACACCCGGCGCACGGGTGGTGAAATTGCGCCTCACGAGGGCAATTCTGAAGAAGTCCCCACCACCCGGTCTCGGGAGACTGGCCGAACTCGACGAAGCGCCCGCCCCGCAGGACGGGCCGGGCGCGTCCCGTCATTTGGCAATCACCCTGTCGGGAGCCCTCATGGCCACGCTCACGAAGCCGGTGGGGCAACGCCCCAGCGGCCTGCTCGACCGCTTGAACTCCACCAACCACCGCGCCGCACTGAACGCCTTCATGGTCGTCGTCCTCGCGCACTGGGCGGAGCACCTGGCGCAGGCCTACCAGATCTGGGCGATGGGCTGGCCCGTCAAGAAGGCCAAGGGCGTCCTGGGGCTGGCCTACCCGTGGCTGGTCACCTCCGAGTGGATGCACTACGGCTACGCCCTCGTCATGATCATCGCGCTGTTCCTGCTGCGCCGCGGCTTCACCGGGCGCAGCCGCACCTGGTGGACGATCGCCCTGGCCATCCAGTTCTGGCACCACATCGAGCACCTGCTGCTGCTCACCCAGGCGCAGACCGGCCACAACCTGTTCGGCAAGCCGGTGCCGACCAGCGTGCTGCAACTGGTGGCACCCCGCGTCGAACTGCACCTGTTCTACAACACGATCGTCTTCATCCCGATGGTCATCGCCATGTACCTGCACCTGCGGCCGAGCCCCGCCGAGGCGGAGCTGATGACCTGCAGCTGCCGCGTCCCGCACAGCCGGCCGCACGCCCTGACCCCCGCGTGACGGTGACCGAGACCCGGCCCGCCACCACCGGCCCGGTGCCCGCACCGGCCGGGTCCACCCGGTCGTTCCAGCGGCGGATGGCCGGCGCGCTGGCCGTGCTGGTGGTGGTGCTGGCCGCGCTGGCCTGGGCCAGTTCGGCCGTCCCCGTCCGGCTGACCGGGGTGACCCCGGGGGACGGCAGCGCCGTCGCGCAGCCGCCGTCCGAGGTGCAGCTGACCTTCTCCGGCCGGCTGACGGTGGAGTCCGTGTTCGCGCAGGTGAGTTCGGCGGACGGCGGTTCGGTCAACCGGGGACAGGCCCGGGTGGACGGGCAGCGGTTGATCGTGCCGGTCTCGGCCGGCGGGGAGGGGACGTACCTGGTCGTCTACCGGCTCGGCCTGGGCGGCGGCCGCGAGGTGTCGGGCCGGACCGGCTTCACCGTCGGGCCCGTTCCGCTGGTCGGGGCGAGTTCGGACCTCGCCGAAGGCGCGGACGAGGGCGACGCCCATGACCACGGGCACGCCGAAGGACCGTGGAACGGCGCCCTGTTGGTACTGGACGGCGTACTGGTCGTCGGCGCGGTGCTGCTGATGGTCCGTCGCCCCCGTCGACGGACCGGCTGAGCACCCGCGGGCCGCTCGATCGCCACCGTGCGGGCCGGCGAGACGGGTCCGCCACGCCACCGCCGAGGCCCGCCGTGCCCCCGTCAGGGGCGCGGCGGGCCTCACGGGCGTCCGGGCCCCCGGCGGGATCCTGCCGCCCGCCCGACCATGCCCCGGGGCGCGCCGGGGCCGCCCGACCCCGCCTCAGGGGCGCCGGGGCCCGCCGTGCGGCTGTCGTGCCGCCGGCCCCGGGTGAGTCCCGGCCGGACCGCTGCCGCGCCTCCCCGTCGGCCACCGCGCCCGCCGCTGCGTCCCGGCCGGATCGGGCCCGGGAATCCGGCCGTCGCCGCGCGGGCGCGCGCGACCGAGGGGTTTGACCGCCGGCCGTCATGAACCGGCGGGCAATTCCCGCCACGGTTCGTTTTCGACCGACCCGGATCCGGCCCAGCCGGTGGGTCCGTCGCGTTCACGACCCGGTCACACATTCTCGCGACAACGGCCTCAACGACCATTGTGGCTACGCATGTTCGAAGGTAGAGTCCCGGTTCTCCGAGCACGGACGGGCGCTCGCGTGCATGACCTTGGGGCGGGCATGTCAACGATTCACGGTATCCATGAGGTCTCTTCCGACTTGATTGACGTGTTCACGGAAAGTGTAATTCGTCATCCGGACCGCCCGGCACTGGTCCACCACGGGCGCGTCCTGAGCTACCGCCGGCTCCACGAGCTGGCGAACACCCTGGCCGGCCGCCTGGGCGACCGACCCGGCGTGGTCGCCGTAGCGGCCACCCGCACCCCGGAAACGGTCGTCGGCCTGCTCGGCGTCCTGGCCTCGGGGGGTGCCTACTGTCCCGTCGATCCGGCATTCCCGTTCGAACGGCAGCAGGCAATGGTGAAGGCGGCCGGCTGCCGCACAATGCTCGCCGCGGATTCCGGCCCGGCCACCCGGCTCGGCCTGGTCCCGGTCGGGTTAGGCCCCTTCGCGGAACTCCCCGCGAACCCGGCGGAATTGGCGCCGACAGGCAATTCCCCTTCGCACCGGGCCGGCCCGCCGGCGCCGCCGGACAACCCCCGCTTACCGGCCCCCGGCCGCACCGCGGCCGGCGCCGAGGATCCCGCGTACATTCTCTTCACCTCCGGCTCCACCGGGCGGCCGAAGCCGGTGGTCACCCCCCGGCGGGCCGTCTCCGCCACCGTGCACTCGCTGCGCGGCCTCTTCGGCCTGACGCCCGAGGACCGCGTCCTCCAGTTCGCCTCGCTGAACTGGGACACCTGCTTCGAGGAGATCCTGCCGGCGCTCACCACCGGCGCCGCCCTCGTCCTCGACGCCGAGGCGCACTCCGGGTCGTTCCCCCGCTTCCTGCGCATGGTCGAGCGCGAGCGGATCACCGTCCTGGACCTGCCCACCGCCTTCTGGCACGAGCTGGTGCTCCACCTGGCCGAGGGGGGACCGGGCCTGCCCGCCTGCGTCCGGCTCCTGGTGATCGGCGGCGAGGCGGCGAGCCCGGCCCGGCTGGCCGACTGGAGCGCACTGGACACCGGCCGGATCCGCCTGGTCAACACCTACGGCTGCACCGAGACGACGCTGATCACCCACGCCGTCGACCTGCACGGCCCCGGGGCCCCCTCCCCCGGCCGGGAATGGGACGGGCGGACCAACGCGCCGATCGGCCGCGCCCTGCCGCACGTGGTCCAACGGATCAGCGAGCAGGGCGAGTTGATCATCGGCGGACCGGCCGTGGCGCTGGGCTACCTCGGGCTGCCGGAGGCCACCGCCGACCGGTTCACCCTGCTGGGCGGCGAGCGCTGGTTCCGGACCGGCGACCGGGTGAGCAGCTCGCCGGACGGCGTCCTCACCCACCGGGGCCGGCTCGACGGCGAGGTCAAGATCCGCGGCATCCGGGTGGATCCCGGCGAGGTCGAGGCGCACCTCTCGGGCCACCCCTGGATCCAGGCGGCGGCCGTGGTGGCCGCGACACTGGCCGGCCGGTCCGCCCTGGTCGCCTACGTGGTGCCGCGCCCGCACGCGCGAACCGAGGCCCTGGACACCGAAGTCCTGGCCTACCTGCGGGGGCGGGTGCCCGGCCATCTGGTGCCCAGCCGGATCACCGTCGTCCCCGAACTGGTCCTCACCGCGAGCGGCAAGGTCGACCGCGCCGGATCGCACCGCCGCCACACGCCCCCTGAGCAAGTCAAAGGAGACCTTCGATGAGCGTTGACACCACCACCTCCGCCGGCTCCGACGGCGCACCCGACAGCCTCGGGACCGACGCCGACGCGGAGGCCCTGGTGGCGGTCTTCCGCCGCGTGCTGGAGAACCCGGCCGCCGGGGTGGACTCCGACTTCTTCCTGCTCGGCGGCGACTCGCTGATCGCCACCCGGGTGCTGAGCGCGATCGCCCGCGGCCACGGCGTGGAGCTGTCCTTCGAGGACTTCCTGCTCGCGCCCACCCCCCGGGGACTCGCCGGAAAGATCGCGGCCGCCCGGTGAGCGCCCAGGAGAGCGCCCCCGGGCCGGCCGGCGGCAGACCCGTCGCCAGTGCCGTGGTGGTCGGGGCCGGACTCGCCGGGCTGACCGCCGCGAGCGGCCTGACCGCCCACGGCATCGAGGTCACCGTGCTGGAGGCGCGCGACCGGGTCGGCGGCCGCACCCACGGCCTCCAGGTCGCCCCCGGGAGCTGGGTCGACGCCGGCGCCGCCTACCTGGGCGACCGCCACACCCACCTTCACGCCCTGCTGGCCGAGTTGGGCCTGAAGACCACGCCCACCACGATGCTCGGCGCCAGCCGGTTCGCGCTCGGCGGCGTCCACGCCACCCGGGACGGCAGGTTCCCGCCGCTCAACGCCGTGGCACTCGGCGACCTCTTCGAGCAACTGGCCGAACTCACCGCCGCCGTGGTGCCCGAGGCGCCGTGGCTGACCCCGGACGCCGAACGCCTGGACGCCCTGACGGCGGCCGACTGGGCCGACCGGCAGCTGACCCACCCGGACGCCCGGCTCTTCTTCCCGCTCTTCCTGGGCGAGATGATGGCGGCCGACCCGGCCGACGTCTCCGTCCTGCACATGGCGTTCTACCTGCGCTCGGGCGGCGGCCTGCGCTACCTCAACGCCTTCGAGGGCGGCGCCCAGCAGGACCGGGTGGCCGGCGGCGCCCACCAGGTGTGCGAACGGCTGGCCGACCGGCTCGGGACCCGGGTACGGCTCGGCGAGCCCGTCCTGGCGGTCCACCAGGACGCCCACGGCGTCACCGTCCGCTCCGCGCGCGGCGAGCACCGGGCGGACGTCGCGGTGCTGGCCCTGCCCCCGCTGCCCGCCGACGCCGTCGAGCAGCACCCCGCACCGCCGGTGCGCCGGGCCGGCGGGCGGACCGCCCGCGGCTGCGCGGTCAAGGTGCACCTGGTGCACCCCGCACCGGTCTGGCGCGACCACGGGCTGTCCGGGTGGTCGGTCAACGCCGAGGGCCCGTTGCTCTCCACCGTGGACGACTCCCCCGCCGAGGGCGGGGCGGGTGTGCTGACCGGCTTCGTCACCGGGGCCGAGGCGCACCGGTTCGCGGCGCTCACCCCGGAGCGGCAGCGCGCGGCCGCGGCCGAGCAGGCCGCCAGGCTGTTCCCGATGCTCCCCGAACCGGTCGGCCTGCACATCACCGACTGGGTAAACGAAGAGTACAGCCAAGGCTGTTACGCCGCCCTGTTCGGGCCGGGCGACTGGCTCCGGCACGGCCCGACGCTGACCGCCCCGCACCGGCGGGTGCACTGGGCCGGCACCGAGACCAGCACCGAGTTCTTCGGCCTGATGGAGGGCGCGATCCGCTCCGGCCACCGGGTGGTCGCGGAGATCCTCGCCCGGACCTAGGGCACATCCGGCGGCCCACCGGACGACCTTCCGGCCCGGCCTTCCACCCCGACCGACCGACCAACCGACCGCCGACCCGACCCCGGACCGGGCCCCCGGGCGTGGTGCGGTGACGCCTCCGCGCGACCCGAACGCGGAGCACCGCCCCCGCGCCCGCCGGCCCGACCGCCGCACCGCCGCACCGCCGCACCGCCGCACGGCCGCACGGCCGCACGGCTCAACCCTCACCACTGGACCACCAGTCCACCGTGGGCTGGTTCTGCTTCCACCCGTCGGCCCGGCGCCGGTTCCACAAGAACTCGCGCCGGGCGCCGCATCCCTGGGAGACCGCCATGAGCGAACAGAGTTCCGTCGCGCCCCTCGCCGCCAGACGGCAGCTGATGACCGAGGCGAGCCTCGGCGCCGGCAACTTCCTGGACCACGCCATCGCGGTGAACCCCAACCGCGCCGTGCCGTTCGCCTACAGCCACCACACCGACCACCGCGGCGCCGTGGTCCTGCGCGGGCACAGCCTGCTCGACCTCGCCGCCCTGCGCGACCGCTACGCCACCTGGTACCGGGCGAACGGCGTGCGCCCCGGCGAGCCGGTCGGCGTGGTGGTCGGCGAGGGCCTGGAGCCCGTCCTGCACTTCCTCGCGCTCACCGCGCTCGGCGCCGTCCCCGCGCTGGTCAACGACGCCATGCGGCACGACGTGATGGTGCGCTACCTCAACCACGTGGGCGTGGTCGGCATCGTCGCGGACGACCCCACCCGGCTCGCCTCGGCCTACCGCGAGGACCCGAGGCAGCGCCCGCGCTTCATCGCGATGGCCGCCGAGATCCAGGCCTTCGACGCCGGCTCGGCGCCACTGCCCGAGGACTACCCGTACCGGCACGCCGCGGACGACGTGGTCGGGCTGATCCACTCCTCCGGCACCACCGGCACGCCGAAGTCCACCATGCTGGCGCACCGGCAGTTCTGGGACGGCAAGCAGCCGCGGATGGAGCGGTTCCCGGCGGAGCCGTACGACCGGCTGATGTCGCTGATGCCGCACACCCACGCCGGCGGCCTCAGCTACTTCCTCACCGCCGCGCTGCTCGGCCTGCCGACCGTGGTGATGTCCGACTGGCGGCGCTCGGTGGTCGAGCCGGTGATGGAGGCCTTCCGGCCCACCATGGTCGCCTCCTTCCCCCGGACCTTCGTCGAGCTGGCCACCGGCGAGCTGCCGGTCAAGGGTGCGGCGAAGGTGCACTCCTGGTTCAACACCGGCGACAGCGCGCACTACGGGCACGTCCGCCGTCTGGTGCAGCTCGGTGAGCGGCCCGCCGGCCTGATCAAGCCCTGGCTGCTCCCGCACCAGCAGGCCGCCGAAGCCGCCCTGCCCGGTTCGCAGTTCATCGACGGGCTGGGCTCCTCGGAGATGGGCATGGCGCTGTTCGGCCAGGTGACCGCGCCGGAGACCCCCCGGGACGACCGCTGCGTCGGCAGACCCACCGAGGCGGTGGTCAGGGCCGCGGTGCTGGACGAGAACGGCGTCGAGGTCCCGGACGGCACGGTCGGGCTGCTCGCGGTGGTCAGCCCCTCGCTGACCCCGGGCTACTGGAACAACCCCCGGCTGACCGCCACCTTCGAACTGGCCGGCCACTGGCTCACCGGTGACGTGGCCCGGCGCGACGCCGAGGGCCGGTTCTACCACCTCGACCGCACGGTGGACGTGATCGACACCGTGAGCGGCCCGGTCTACAGCCTGCCGATCGAGGAGGTGCTGCTGGCCGACTGCGCCGAGCTGGTCCGGGACTGCTCGGTGGTCGGCGTGCCCGGCCTGCCCGGTGAGGGCCAACGGCCCATCGCGGTGGTGCAGTTGCAGGCCGACGCGGCGCAGCTCGCGGCCGAGGAGGTGCAGGAGGCCGCCAACAAGGCGCTGGCCGGGGCCGGTCTGGCCACCCTCGCCGCGGTCAGCATCGCCCGGACACCCGAGGAGTTCCCGCTCGGGCCCACCGGCAAGGTGCTCAAGCGCGAGCTGCGGACCCGCTTCGCCACCCTCTTCACCGGCCAGTAGCACCGGTGATGGACCCTCATGTGATCCGGCAGCCGTACCAGTACGTCCGGACCCCGCTGACCGAGCCGGACTGGCGCCGGCTGCCGGGGTGGCGCGACGTCAGCACGGCGCAGTGGCGGGACGCCCAGTGGCAGCGGGCGCACTCCGTCCGCAATCCCGGGCAGCTCCGGGCCGTCGTCGGCGACCTGCTGACCGACCGGTTCTACCAGGAACTCGGCGCCGACCAGGCGCAGTTCGCCACCATGTCGATGCTGCTGCCGCCGCAGATGCTCAACACCATGGCGCCGACCGCCCCGGCCGAGCCACGGGCCTTCACCGAGGCGTTCCTCGCCGACCCCGTCC
This sequence comes from Kitasatospora indigofera, assembly GCF_014655955.1. GTDB lineage: Bacteria > Actinomycetota > Actinomycetes > Streptomycetales > Streptomycetaceae > Kitasatospora > Kitasatospora indigofera. Next base: position 89,229 of record NZ_BNBO01000032.1, on the reverse strand, counting down.
GCCGCTACATGCTGCCGGTGCGCGCGGACCGGCACCCGCGGTGGCCGAGCCATCCGAAGGCGGAGCGGGACTCGCTGCACGAGGCCGAGATGTGGGTGGTGGAGGGGCTCACCCATCGCTACCCCACCAAGGTGCTGGCCGAGTTGGTCTCCACCTGCCCGCAGTACTGCGGGCACTGCACCCGGATGGACCTGGTCGGCAACTCCACGCCGCAGGTCACCAAGGCCCGGCTGGCGCTCCGGCCGGGCGACCGGCAGGAGCAGATGCTCGACTACCTGAAGCGCACGCCCACCGTGCGCGACGTGGTGGTCTCCGGCGGCGACCTGGCCAATGTGCCGTGGCCGCGGCTGGAGACCTTCCTGCTGCGGCTGCTGGACCTCGGCTCGGTGCGCGACATCCGGCTCGCCAGCAAGGCGGTGGTGGGCCTGCCGCAGCACTGGCTGCAGCCCCGGGTGGTGGAGGGGCTGGGGCGGGTGGCCGCGGTGGCGGCCCGGCGGGCGGTGAACCTCGCCGTGCACACCCACGCCAACCACGCGCAGTCGGTGACGCCGCTGGTCGCCGAGGCGGCCCGGGCGCTGCTGGACGCCGGGGTCCGGGACGTCCGCAACCAGGGCGTGCTGATGCGCGGCGTCAACGCCACCCCCGAGGCCCTGCTGGACCTCTGCTTCGCCCTCCAGGACGAGGCGAACATCCTGCCCTACTACTTCTACCTGTGCGACATGATCCCCAACGCCGAGCACTGGCGGACCTCCGTGCACGAGGCCCAGCTGCTCCAGGAGGCGATCATGGGCTACCTGCCCGGGCACGCCACCCCGCGGATCGTCTGCGACGTACCCCGGGTGGGCAAGCGCTGGGTGCACCAGGCGGTCGGGTACGACCGTGAACGCGGCATCTCCTACTGGACCAAGAACTACCGCACCGCCCTCGACGTCCGTGAGGCGGGCGACGCCGGGCCGGACTCGCTGCTCGACCGCCGGCACCCGTACTACGACCCGGTGGACACCCTGCCCGAGGCCGGCCGCCGCTGGTGGTCCGGGCAGCGGTCCGACGGCCCGCCGGCCTGAGCCGGGCCCGCACCCGCACCCGCACCCGCACCCGGCGCGGACCGCATCCGCACCTCCCCCGCACGCACCCCGGTGACGCTTCTCCGTGAGGACCACGATGACCGAACCCCTGACGACGCACGAGCCCGACGGCCCGACGGCCGCCCCCGACGGCCCGCTGCGCCGCATGTGCTGGATCTTCCCCGACCGGGAGTCGACCCGGGCCGCCGCCATGTGGCCGGACTTCTTCTGGAACCTCTACGCCGAGGTCGCCGAGGGCCTCGGCATGAGCTGGACCAGGCACGCGCCGGACGCGGTGACCGTGGACGCCACCGTCACCGGCAGCCCCCGGGTCTACGTGGACGGCGAGCCGGTCTCCCCCCGGGACACCCTCTTCGTCACCGCGCTGTACTCGCTGCCCTACCAGTCGATGGACATCTTCAACCAGTACGCGCTCTACGCCGTGCTCGAACAGAGCGGCTTCTACCTGCCGTTCCCGCCGCAGGTGTCGCTGATCGGCAACGACAAGCTCGCCACCCTGCTGCACCTCGGCGGCTCGCCGGTGCCGCCGATCCCCACCGTCCGGATCGGCACCGGCCGGGACGTCGACAAGAACCTGCACGAGGTGGCGCTCAGGAACGTGACCTACCCGGCGCTGGTGAAGCCGGCCGGGTGGTGCGGGGGCGGCGGGATCAACCTGGCCCGCGGGCCGGAGGACGTCCGGGGCCTGGCCAGCCTGGCGCAGGGCGGCGACACCACCCTCGTGGTGCAGCCCTACCTGGGCGACGGGACCACCGACTACCGGGTGTACGTGGTGGACGGCGAGCCGTACGCCGTGATGAAGCGGATCCCGGGGCCGGGCTCGCCGGTGGCCAACGCCAGCCGGGGCGGCGCGATGGAGTTCCCGCCCGTGCCGGACGAACTGGCCGCGGCCACCGCGTACTTCGCGCAGCGGCTGCCGATCCCGTTCTTCTGCATCGACTTCCTGCACGACGGCGAGCGGTTCTGGTTCTCCGAGCTGGAGCCGGACGGGGTGATCGCGCCCGACTTCGACGACCCGGGGCGCACCCTCCAGCGCGACATCACCCGCGCCCGCTTCGCCGCCTACCGCACCGCCCACGCCAAGTGGCTGGCCAACGGCGCGGACGGCCGCGACGCCGGCTTCGCCCCGGGGACGGTGACGGCATGACCGGCGACTTCTCGCTCCCGCCGGCGACCGCCGAGCCGCGGCTGCACGTCGCCCGCCGGGTGCTCGGCCTGCTGAAGTCCGTCCCCGGGCTGGCCGCGCGCTACACCGAACACCAGGACGTCCGCACCCTGGACGACCTCGCCGCCCTGCCGCCGATGGCGAAGGACGACCTCAACACCGCCCTGGACCACCTGGACCCCCGGGCCGAGCACGGGGCCACCTGGCTGTTCCAGAGCGGCGGCAGCACCGGCGCCCCCAAGGTCGGCCACGCGCCCACCGGCTTCTACATGGCCGGCGTGCACGCGCACTGGCAGCCGCTGGACCGCACGGACGTCTTCGTCAACGCCTGGGGCGCCGGCCGGATGTGGGGCGCGCACTTCCTGGCCGCCGCGCTGGCCGACCTGTCCGGCTGCCAGGTGATCGCGCTGGGCTCGGTGACCAGGGCGGAGTACGACGACTGGCTGGGGTTCTTCGCCGCCCGCGGGGTGACCGCGATCGGCGGGACGCCCAGCGTGCTGCAGACCTGGTTCGCGCACGCGCGGGCCGCCGGGCTGAAGCTGCCCGCCCTGCGCAAGGTGCTCTGGCTCGGCGAGGCCTGGCAGCCCCAGCTGGAGCGGGACATGGCCGAGGTCGCGCCGCAGGCCCGGCGGTGGGGGATGTTCGGCAGCACCGAGACCTGGGTGGTCGGCACCAACACCCCGGACTGCCCGGCCGACACCTTCCACACCCTCCCGGAGCAGCTGGTGCACGTCGGGCCGGACGACCTGCTGGACTTCACCACCCTCGACCCGGAGATGCTGAACCCCGTCCTGCGCTACCGGACGGGCGACGCGGGCCGGCTGGTGGCCTGCCCGTGCGGGCGGCCCGGCCGGGCGATGCGGGTGCTCGGCCGCCGGGACAGCGTGGTCCAGGTGCGCGGCCTGGGCCTGCACGTGGACGAGATCGTCGACCGGGTGGAGGGGGAGCCGGGGGTGTCCCGGGCGCAGGTGGTGATCACCGAACGGGACGGCCGGGCCGCCACGGTGGAGATCCTGCTGCTGACCGCTCCGGACGCCCGGGACGGCGCACCTGACGCGGCCCCCGACGCGGAACGGCTGCGCCGGGAGCTGCTGTCGGCGACCTTCACCCTCAGCACCGGCTTCCAGCACGACCCGGAGTCCTTCCAGGTCCGGCGGGCGGACGAGTTGATCAGCAACGACCGGACCGGCAAGACCTCCCGCCTCGTCGTCCGGGAGGAGGCGTGAGAATGCCCCGACGCCCGGTCTCCCTGGGAGGCGGGTTCAACCTGTTCTGGGCCGGACAGACGGTCAGCACGGTCGGCGACCGGGTCACCGTGTTCGTGGTGCCGACCCTGATGATCTTCGTCCTGCACGCGAGCGCGCTCCAGGTCGGCGTGGTCGCGATGGCCCAGTACCTGGGCATCCCGCTGCTCGGGCCGGTCGCCGGCGTGCTGGTCGACCGGTGGGACAAGCGCTGGACGATGCTCGTCTGCGACCTGGTCCGGCTGGTGGCGGTGGCGGTCGTCCCGCTCGCCTACTGGCTGGACCGGCTCTCCACCCCGCTGCTCTTCGGCTGCGTGGCGGTGATCAGCGGCGCGACGATCTTCTTCAACGTGGGCTACCTGGTGGCCGTGCCCGCCGTCGTGCCCGAGCGGCACCTCGTCCGCGCCTACTCCCGGCTGGAGGGCAGCGGCTCGGTCTCCGAGGTGGCCGGCCCCTCGATCGCGGCCGGCCTCTACAGCGCGCTCGGCGTGGCCGCCCTGCTCGTGGACGCGGCCAGCTACCTGGTCTCGGCCGTCTGCTTCCGGGCGATGCCGCCCTGGGGCGAGCGGACGGTCGCCACCGGGTCCGTCCTGGAGCGGCTGACGGCCGGCTTCCGGCTGAACTGGGCCGACCCGGTGCTGCGCCGGGTGGTGATCGCCGCCGTGACGCTCAACTGCGGCGGCCCGGTCTTCGTCACCGTCCTGCCCGTCCTCGCCTACCGCGGGCTCGGCCTGTCGGTCGGCGCCTTCGGCGCGGCCATGTCGGTGGCGGCGGTGGGCGCGCTGGCCGGCGCCGTGGTCGCCCCGCGGATCAGCGAACGCCTGGGCACCGGCCGGACGCTGGCCTGGGCCCTGCTGCTGCACTGCCTGGTCGGGCTGGGCGTGCTGGCCGCGCCCGCGCTGCCCGCCGCGCCGGTGATCGCCGTGACGATGGGCTGCTACGGCTTCTTCATGTCCTGCATCAACGTGTGCAGCGCGCCCACCCGGCAGTCGCGGATGTCCGCGCAGAACCAGGGCGTGATGCACGCGGCGTTCCGGACGGTCACCTGGGGCGTCATCCCGCTGGCCGCCCTGGCCGGCGGCCTGGCCGTCACCCTGCTCACCGGCCCGCTGGGGATCCTCGACGCCACCCGCGCCGTGATGGCCGGCGGCACCCTGCTGGCCGCCTGCTCGTTCCTGGCCGCCGTCCGGATCCAGCCGCTGCTGGACGCGGCCGCCCGTGCGAAGGCCCCGGCCGCCGGCACCGTGCCGGCGCCGGCGGACAGCGCGTCATGACGGCGGCGCACGAGGTCGTGCTGATCACCGGAACCTCCTCGGGCATCGGGCTGGCCACCGCGGTGGCCGCCGCCCGGGCCGGGTTCGCCACGGTGGCCACCATGCGGGAGCCCGGCCGGGCCGGGGCGCTGCGCGCGGCGGCCGGCCGGGCCGGCGTCACCGTGGACGTCCGCCGGCTGGACGTCACCGACCCCGCCTCCGTCGCCGCCTGCGTCGAGGGGGTCGGGCGCAGTTACGGGCGGCTGGACGCCGTGGTCAACAACGCCGGCGTGTCCAACTTCGACCCCACCCTGGAGATGTCGACGACGGCCGCGCTGCGGGCCAACCTGGAGGTGAACTTCTTCGGCGTGGTCGAGGTGAGCCGGGCCGCGATGCCGCTGCTGCGGGCCGCCCGGGGGCGGCTGGTGACCATCGGCAGCGTGCACGGGATCGTCGGCCAGCCGTTCAACGAGGCCTACTGCGCGGCCAAGTTCGCCGTCGAGGGGTTCATGGAGAGCCTGGCGCCGGTGGCCGGGGCGCACGGTGTGCGGGTCTCCGTCGTGGTGCCGGGCTTCGTGCCGGACACCTCGTTCGGGGTCTTCCCGGACATCGACCGGCGGACCCTGCAGGCCGCCTCCGGCCCCTACGCATCCACCTTCGCCGACTACCTCGACTGGGTCGGCGGCCAGGGCTGGGAGGGCGCCGGGCAGCCGGCCCGGGAGGTCGCCGACGTCGTGGTGGCCACCCTGCGCGCCGAGCGGCCGGCCCTGCGGGTGACCACCGGCGACTGGGCCGCCGCCTATCTGGAGCAGAAACTCACCGACCGGGACGGCAGCGCCGTGCAGCGGCTCGCCCGCACCTGGATCGGGCAACCGGAATCCGCCGAGAGCTAGGAGGAGCAGTGCCCGCGAAGCCGCTTCAAGAGCTGGTCGACCACGCCCGGACCCACTCGCCGTTCTACGCGGAGCTGTACCGCGACGTACCGCGGACGGTCTCGCACATCACCCAGCTGCCCGTCATCGACCAGGTCGCCTTCTGGGCCGCCAACACCTGGCCGGACAACCGCCTGCTGACCGGACCGCTGACCGACGCCGGCGTCTACAAGACCGGGGGCACCACCGGCGTGCCCAAGTTCTCGCCCTGGTCGCGCACCGAGCACGCCGACTCGGTGACGGCCTTCGGCGCGGGCATGGTCCAGGCGGGGCTCAAGCCCGGCCACCGGGTGGCCAACCTGTTCTGCGCCGGCGAACTGTACGGCGGGTTCCTCTACATCGAGAACGCGCTGCACCACGCGCCGGTGGACAACGTCCGCCTGCCGGTCGGCGGCGCCGCCTCCGACGACTGGATCGCCGACCTGATCGAGGGGTTCGGCGTGCACGTCCTGGCGGGCGAGCCGATGAAGCTGAGCGCGGTGGCCGAGTGCCTGGTCCGGCGCGGCCAGGTCGCCGACTCGGTGGAGCTGCTGCTCTTCGGCGGCGACCTGCTCTTCGCCGACCTGCGGCCGATCCTGTCCCGGGCCTTCCCCAAGGCCGCCGTCTCCTCGGTCGGCTACGCCTCGGTGGACGCCGGGCTGGTCGGGGCGCCGGTGCCCGGCGACGACGTCCGGGTGCACGAGGCCTTCCCGAACCGCACGCTGGTGGAGCTGGTGGACGACGTGACCGGGGAGCCGGTGACCGAGCCCGGGGTGCCCGGCCGGGTGGTGGTCACCAACCTGTTCCGCACCCTGATGCCGATCCTGCGCTACCCGACCGGCGACCGCGCCGAGTGGGTGGACCCCGGGCGGCAGCGGTTCCGGCTGCTCGGCCGGTCCGTCGAGGGCGCCCGGGTGGGGACGGTGGCGATGCCGACCGAGGAGATCCGCGCGGTGCTGGTCGCCGCCGACCCGGACCACGTGATCGCCGGCATGCAGCTGGTGCAACGCCGCTGGGACGGCCGGGACGGCCTGATCCTGCGCCTCGGGTACACCGAGGAGCCGCCCGCCGGCCTCGCGGACCGGCTCGTCGAGGCCGTCTACACGGCCCGGCCGCTCTACCCGGCGGAGGTGGCGTCCGGCGCCGTCCACCACCTGACCGTCGAGTGGGTGCCGCGCTCCCAACTGGTCACCAACCCGCGGACCGGCAAGCTCCAGCAGGTGCTGGACGAGCGCCCGCCGGTCTGAGCCGGTCCGGGAACGGGACCGCCGGGCGATGGCCGTCGCCCGGCGGGCCGGCGGCCGGACCCGCACCCGGGCCCCCGGCCGGACAGCCGTCCGGCACCAACTTCGCAGCGGACAAAAGCGGTTGTCCGCCGGATCTCCCGCTGTGAGACTTCGGGCGGCCCGCGGCAGGACGCCGTCGGGCCGCCACCCGAAGCCGACACCAGGGGAGACCTGTGCATCCGACAGCGCCCGCACGTACCCTCGCACGCGTCACCGCCGTCCTCGGGCCGGTCCTGGCCCTGACCGCCGCCACCGTCCTGGCCGGACCGGCCGCCCAGGCCCAGAGCGTCGGCACGGGAACGCTCGCCTTCAGCGGCGACCCCGGCGACTGGATCACCGGGGGACGCTCCTACGGCTACACCGCAGGAGCGCAGGACCACTTCGAGATCGGCGCGGACCCCGAGCACCGGCACGTCGTGCTCCAGGTCGAGGCCGCCGGCCACGTCGACTGGACGCTCGACCTCACCGCGCCCGCCGGCCAGGCGCTCACCGTGGGCCACTTCGCCGAACCGGCGGCCGAGCCGTCCGAGGGCGGCGCCGACGTCTCCCTCCACGGGGACGGACGCGGGTGCGACTCGCTCGGCGGCTCGTTCACGGTCTCCAGGCTCGTGTTCGGACCGTACGGCTACGTGCAGGCCTTCGACGCGAGCTTCGAGCAGCGCTGCCAGGGGAGTTCGGCCGCGCTGCGGGGCGAGGTCCACATCGTCAACCCGCCGCCGCCGGCCGGGCTCGTCCTCGGTGTGCGCACAGCGGTCCGCGGCGGTGCGGGCGCGGAGGGCGGAAAGGCCGCCGTGCACGGCACGGTGCGGTGCAACAAGCCCGCCACGGTGACCGTTTCGGGTGAGGTCGTGCAGAGCGTGAACCGGGTGGAGGTCCGGGGCCCGTACAGCACCTCGGTGTCGTGCGTACCGGGTGCCCCGGTCGCGTGGCAGGCCCAGGCCGTCCCCGCCGGGAGCGTGCCGTTCCGGCCGGGCCGGGCCACGGTCTCGGCGCGGGCGGAGGCCGCCGACCCCGACTACGAGGACGCGCCCGCGGCCGTGGCCACCGGAACGGCCACCGTGCGGCTGGCCCCCACCGCCGGCTGACGCCGGCTCCGTCCGCCGGGCCGGCGGCGCCCTCGGGCGTGGCGGCCCACCGGTGCCGGGTGGGCCGGCGGCGCGGGCCGGCGCGGCCGTGGAGCGGGTCAGCCGGCGCGCCGGTGCCCTCCCCGGCCGCCTTCGGCGGTCAGGTCGGCCAGCGCCGTGGTCAGCAGCTCGCGGGCCTCGTCGGCGCGGTCCAGCTCGATCAGGACGGTGCCCAGCTCGGTCAGGGTCTGGGTCATGCTGTCGGGCTGGCCGGCGTCCTCGAAGTGCCGCAGCGCCTGGCGGTACGCGTCCTCGGCCTCGGGCCACTGGCGCAGCGCGGACCGGTCGAGGCCGGCCTCGTGGGCCCCGAAGGCGGCCAGCAGGTGGGTCATGTGCGAGGGCGAGTCCGCCAGCCAGTCCAGGACCTCGGCCAGGACGAGCCGATGGGTCTCCAGCGCCTCCCGGGGCCGGCCGGACTCGCGCAGGCAGGCTCCGACGCAGCGCAGCGCCACCACCCGGCCGACCTCGGCGGAGCGGCCGGCGAGCGTGGCGAACACCTCGGCCGCCTGCCGGTAGGCCTCGATGGCCTCCTCGTGCCGCAGCAGCCGGCGCAGGGCGGTGGCGCAGTAGGCCAGCGCCCAGGCCTCCTGCTGGGCGTCCCCGATCGCTCGGGCCAGCTCCAGGGCCTCCCGGGCGACGGCCAGCCCCTGCCGGTAGCGGTGCAGGCAGATGATGTGGGCCCAGGCCAGGTAGTTCAGCTGGACGGCCTGCGCCAGCCGGTCACCGACGGCCCGGGCCGAGTCGACGGAGAGCTGGAAGACCTCGGCCCAGACGTCCCAGTGCAGCAGACTGTCGGAGAACCAGTGCATGGCCTCGGCGGTGTCCACCACCTGCTGGTGCCGGCCGGCGCCGTTCGCGCGACGCAGGGCGGCGAGCCACTCGGGGTGCTCCTCCTCCAGCCAGCGCCGGGCGTCGGCGAGGGTCTCGGGAGCGGTGGCCGGGTCCGGGTCCGGGTCCGGGTCCGGGTCCCCCGACGGGTCGGCCCCGGCGCCCTCGACGTCGAAGCGCCGGCCCGCCGCGGCGGCACGGCGGAGCAGCTGGTCCCCGGCCTGCTCGCGGGCGGCGTCCGCGGCCTCCCGCCCGTCGTCGGCGAGGAGTCGCTCGCCGGCGTAGAGGCGGACCAGGTCGTGCAGGCGGTAGCGGCCGGGCGTGGCGGCGGCCTGCAGCAGCCCGGCGTCGGCCAGCAGCTCCAGCTGCCGGTCGGTCTGCCGGCCCGGCAGACCCGCGTAGGCGGCGACGGTGGCGGCGGTGAAGTCCTCCCCCGCGGTGAGGGAACAGCGGCGCAGGACCAGCGCGGCGGCGGCGGGCAGTTTGCGGTAGGAGAGCGCGAAGGCGGTGCGCACCCGCAGGTCGCCGGCCTCCAGGACGTCCAACCGGTACTCCTCGGCCGCGAGTTGCCGGACGAGGTGGCTGACGGGCTGCTGCGGGCGGGCCACCAGCCGCTGTCCGGCGATCCGCAGGGCGAGCGGCAGGTGGCCGCAGAGCCGGGCGAGTTCGCCGGCGGCCTCGGGTTCGGCGGCGATCCGCTCGCGGCCGGCGATCCGGGCCAGCAGGGCGGCCGACTCGGCGGGGGCGAGAACGTCCAGCGGGAGGCGGTGCACGGACTCCAGGCCGGGCAGCACGTGGCGGCTGGTGATGATGGTCAGGGCCGGTCCGGAGCCGGGCAGCAGGGGGCGGACCTGTGCCTCGTCGGCGGCGTTGTCCAGGATCAGGACGAGGCGGCGCTCCCGCACCAGGGTGCGGAAGAGGCCCGCGCGTTCCTCGGTGCCGGCGGGCACCGAGCGGTCGGCGACGCCGATCGCGCGCAGGCACTGGGCGAGTGCCTCGCGCGGCGCGAGCGGCGTCGGGGCCATGCCGCGCAGGTCGAGCGAGAGCTGGCCGTCGGGGAACAGCGGGGCCAGGGTGTGGGCCGCGTGCAGGGCGAAGGCGGTCTTGCCCAGGCCGGGCTGCCCGTAGGCCAGCACGATCCGGGGGTGGGCGGGGTCCGCGTCCTGGGCCAGCCGCCGCAGCCGGTCCAAGGCCTCCTCCCTGGCGGTGAAGTCGGCGATGTCCCGGGGCAGTGCGAGGGCGGAGTGGACGGCCTCCCCCGCCGCCGCCCCGCCCTGGGGGTCCGTCCCGGGGGCGCTGCCCGGCGCGGCCGCGGCCGATTCCGCGGGCGGGTCCTCCGCGTGGGCGGGGGTTCGCCGGGGGCGTCCGCTCCGGGCCGCCCGGTCGAGCGCGGCGGCCTGCGCCTCGTCCAGGCGGAGCGCGGCGGCCAGGGCCTGCACGGTGCGGCGCTGCGGTCCGCGGGTGCGGCCGCGTTCCATGTCGCCCAGCGCGCGCAGGCTTACCCCGGCCGCCCGGGCCAGCTCGGCCTGCGTCAGGCCGGCCAGCACCCGGAGGCGGGACAGCATCAGGCAGAAGTCGTCCGCCGGGGCGGAACTGCCTGCGGGTACGCCTGCGGGTATGCCTGTCGGGTTGCCTGTCGAACCCATCGCCGCCCCTGTCACCCACGGTGTCGGTCCCTGCACCGAACACGTTCAGCTCGCACAGTATGCACTGGTCAAGATCATGCCGTTGCCCCGGACCGACGGGCGGACCGACGGGCTGACCGACGGGCGGGCGGCACCGCCGGGGCAGGCCTGACGGACCGTCCGGTCCGCGGCGGTGCCGGCGGAACGCGGTGCGCGGCCGCACCGCCGGCGCCGGTTCCGCCCGGTACTTCCGCCTGTGGTTCTGCCTGTCGCGGCACGCGGGTCGGTCCGCCCGAGGGGGCGGGCGCGGGGGCCGGCGCCGGTCGGCGGTGCGCGCCGGGCGGGTCAGCGATCCGCTCCGGTGGCGGCCCGCCGGCCCGCCGGCCCGGCTCCGTCGGTGCTGCTACTGCCGCTGCCCCCGAGAGTGTGCAGGACGGTGGCCAGCAGGGCGTGCGAGCGGGCCGCGACGCCCGGGTCGGCCTGGGTGCGGCCGAGGGCGAGGGCCAGCCGGACGGTGGTGAGGGCGGCGCCGTGCCGGCCGAGGGCGTGCAGCGCCTCGGCCCGGGTGTGGGTGGCCCGGACGGTCTCGGTCGCGTCGGGGTGGGCGGCCAGGATCCGGACGGCCTCGTCCGCGTGCGCCAGCGCAGGTCCGGGTGCGCCGCCCGCCAGTTGGGCGCCGGCCAGCTCGTCCAGGGCCCGGGCGAGCAGGCGGTCGTCGGGCAGGGTGCGGGCGCGGGCCACGACGTCGGCCAGCAGCGGCACGGCCCGGTCAGGCCGGCCGGCCCTGACCAGGACGTCGGCCACCCGGGCCCGGCAGTGATGGCGCAGCACCGGGTCGCCGATCAGGTCGGCCGAGGCGAGGGCCTGGTCCAGGAGCCCGAGGGCGGCCCGGACGTCCGGCCGGCCGACGAGGATCACGGCCAGGTCGGTGGTCAGCCGGGCCACGGCGGCCGGGTCGGCGCAGGCGCGCGCGGCCCGCAGACCGGACTCGGCGGTGGTCCACCACTCGGCGCGGCGGTCCTCGGCCTTCGCGTAGAGCGCCCCGGCCCGGTGGGCGAGCCGCCAGGCGGCGGCGGACCGGCCGTGCTGTTCCGCGCGCAGCACCAGTCCGCGGACCGCGGGCTCCTCCCGGTCGAACCAGTCGCCGGCCGTGCGCGCGGCGGCCGCCGGGGCCGGGGTGCGCCCGGCGGGCGGGGAGGGCGCCGGGGCCGGGGCGAGGGGACGGATCGGGGTGACGGTGGACGGTGGGGTGGTGACGGCGGACGGCGGGGTGGCGGAGGGACGGCCGGTGGTGCTGTCCGTACTGCTCACGGCGGCTGCCGTGGCGGCCAGATAGTGCTCGATCAGCCGGTCCAGGGCCGCCGGCCCCTGGCCGGCGGGGAGTTCGGCGGCCAGCCCGGCGCTGTGCAGGCGGACCAGCTCGCGCCGGGCGAACAGGCCGGGTGCGCTCTCCTCCAGCAGGTGGACGGCGTCGAGTCGGGCCAGCAGCCGGCGGGCCTCGGCGGGGGTCACCTCGGCGAGGACCGCGGCGGCGCCCGGGTCGACGACCACGCCGGGGTGCAGGCCGAGCAGGGCGAAGAGCCGCGCCGCCGCCGGCGGCAAGGTCCGGCAGGTCAGGTCCAGGGCCGCCCCGACGCCCGGCGCGCCGGGGCCGGTCGGGGCGGCCCGCTCGACGGCCAGCTCGGCCACCAGGTCGGCCAGGGTCCAGTCCGGGCGGGCCGCCAGCCGGGCCGCGGCGAGGCGCAGCGCCAGCGGCAGGCGGTCGCACCGCTCCGCGAGCTCGGCGGCGGCCCGCGGCTCGGCGGCGACCCGGGCCGGATCGGTCGCCCGGCCCAGGAGTTCCAGCGCCTCGGCGGGGGTCAGCACGTCCAGCGGGATCGGGGTGACGGCTTCGTGCACCAGCAGGTCGCGCAGTCTGCCGCGGCTGGTGATCACGGTGACGGGCCCCGCCCAAGCCCGCTCGGCGTCGAGGGCGGTGTCGGGGGTGGCGTCGGGGGCGGTGCGGAGGGCGTCCTCGGGGGCGTGGTCGGGCGGCGGGTCGGGCAGCAACGGGGCCACCTGCCGGTGGCTGCGCGCGTTGTCCAGCACGATCAGGATCCGGCGTCCCGTCAGCAGCTCGCGGTAGCGCCGGGCGCGGGCGTCGAGCGAGGCCGGCAGGGCGCTCCCGGCGACCCCGAGGGCGGCCAGGAACCCTGCCAGCACCTCGGCCGGCTCGCGGGGGTCCCGCTCGTCGAACCCGCGCAGGTCGGCGTGCAGGACGCCGTCGGGGAAGCGGTCGGCGGCCCGGTGGGCCCAGTGCTGGACCAGGCTGCTCTTGCCGACCCCGGCCGGGCCGGTGACCAGGACCGGGCGGGCCTCCGAGCCGGTGGCGGTCGCCGCGTCCAGCCGGGCCAGTTCGGCCGCCCGCCCGGCGAACCTCCTGCTGGCCCGTGGCAGTTGGGAGGGGGCGGGGCACGGCAGGCCGCCGGCCGCCGCGGGCCAGGAGCCCGCGACGGCGGCGGTGCGGGACGGGGAGCGGCCCGCGACCCGCTCACCGGCCAGCCGCAGGGCGGGCCCGGGTGCGCTGGAGAGCTGGGCCGTCACCCGGTCGTACCAGGACCGCGCCTCGGCCCGGCGCCCGGCCTGGTCGAGGCAGTCGACCAGGCGGACGGCCAGCCGCTGGTCGGCCGGACGGGCCGGGACGGCCTCGATCAGTTCGGCGACCACTTCGGACCCGCGGTCCAGCCGGCAGAGGCCCTCGGCCAGCCGGTCCAGGGCACGCGCCCGCAGGCCGGCCAGCCGGGGCGCGGCCCGCCGGCGCAGCAGGTCGGAGCCGCAGTCGGTCAGCGCCGGACCGCGCCAGAGGTCCAGCGCCGTACGCAGCAGCGCGAGTGCCGGGTCCTCGGACCCGGTGCGGACGGCGGCCGGGGGCGGGGCCGGGGACGGGGGCCCGGCCGGGCCGGGGCGGTCGGCCGGAGCGGGGCCGGCCGCGTGCGGGCGACCGGGGAGCAGCACCCCGGCGCGGCCGCAGAGGCGTTCGAAGCGGACGGCGTCCACCTGCTCCGGGCCCCCGGTCAGGGTGTAGCCGGCGCCCCGGGTGGCCAGTACCAGCCTGCCGTCCAGCAGTCGGCGCAAGCCGGTGACGTGGCCCTGCAGCGCGGCGCGCGCGGTCGCCGGCGGGGCGCCGTCCCAGACCAGCTCGACCAGCCGGTCGGTGGGCACCACCTGGTCCAGCTCCACGGCGAGCGCGGCGAGCAGCGCGCGGCGCTTCGGCGCCGAGGGGGTGACCGTCGTACCGCAGTCCCGGCGGACGGTCACCGCACCGAGCAGATCGATCCGCATGCCGCCCCTCGCCCGTGTGCCGGCCACCGGCCATCCTGGCGGATCCGGCCGGGGGCCGGCCGGCCGCGGACCGCGGACCGCCCGAAAGGGCAACCGGCCGCTGCCCGTTCGGGCAGCCGCCGCCCGGCCGGGGTTCCGGCGGGGACAAAGGGCGCGGATACACTGCAGCCCGACATCAGGCTCGACCGCCGTGGGGGCGACTGTGGGCGACCGCGTGGGCATCCGGCTGCTCGGCCCGGTGGAGCTTCGGACCGCTTCCGGAGGGTTCGCCGCCCTGCCCGGCGCCCAGCGGCGGGCGGTGCTGGCCGTGCTGGCGCTCCGGCTCGGCCGGGTCGTCCCGGTGGAGCGCTTCTTCGAACTTCTCTGGGGCGAGGAGCCCCCGGCCCGGGCCAGGGCCGCTCTGCAGGGGCACGTCGCCGCCCTGCGCAAGATCCTCGTCGGCACCCCGTTCGACCTGGGCACCCGGGCGCCCGGCTACCTGCTCACCGGCCCGGCCGAACAGGTCGACGCGCTGCGGTTCGAGGCGCTGGCCGCGCGGGCCGGGGAGCACGCCGAGCGGGCCGGGCCGGGCGCGGACGCCGAGGCGATCGGGCTGCTGGAGCGGGCGCTGGGCCTGTGGACCGGCGCCGCGCTGGCAGACCTGCCGGACACCGAGCTGCGCCGTGCGCTGGCCGGCCGGCTGGAGGAGGCCCGGACCAAGGGCCTGATCGGCTGGGCGCGACTGCGGCTGCGGCAGGGCTCCGGCGCGGCCGCCGTGCCGGCCCTGGAACTGCGGGTGCGGGCCGACCGGCTGCGCGAGGACGTGGTGGCGCTGCTGGTCCGCTGCCTGCACCAGGCCGGCCGGCCCGCCGACGCGCTGGCCGCGTACCACCACGCCAGGCAGCTGCTCGACCGCGAACTCGGCATGGTGCCCGGTGCGGAGCTCCGCGCGGCGCTGTCCGAGGTGCTGGCCGGGGCACCCGCCGCCGGGCCGGGGCCCGGCGGGCCGCCGGCCGCCCCGGGCGGGCCCGCGGCCGGCCCGGCACCCGGCTCCGGGGCCGGACCGGCCGAGCCGTCGCCGCCCCGCCAGCTCCCCCGCCGGCCCGCGGGCTTCGTCGGGCGGGAGGCGGAGTCGCGCTGGCTCGACAGCGAGTGCGGGGCCGGACGCACCGGCGACGGACTGGCCGTGGTGGCCGGCCCGGCCGGTGCCGGGAAGAGCGCCACCGTCGTCCGCTGGGCGCACCGGGCCGCCGGGGGGTTCCCGGACGGCCAGCTCTTCGCCGACCTGCGCGGTTTCGACCCGGCCGGCCCGGCGGACCCGGCCGAGGTGCTCGGCCGGTTCCTGCTCGCCCTGGGCGTCCCGGAGTCCGCCGTCCCCGAAGGCCGTGCGGGCCGGACCGCTCTCTTCCGCGCCCGGACGGCGGAGCGGCGGCTCCTGGTGCTGCTGGACAACGCGCACAGCGCCGAGCAGGTCACCGACCTGCTGCCCGCCGGGGCCGACTGCGCCACCGTCGTGACCAGCCGCAGCGCCCTGGAGGGCCTGGTGGTGGCCGAGGGCGCCGCCGTCCTGCGACTGACCGCCCTGCCCGGCGTGGACGCACGGCGACTGCTGGAGCGCAGCCTGGGCCCCGAGCGGGTCCACGCCGAGGCCGCCGCCGCCGAACACCTGGCCGGACTCTGCGACCACCTGCCGCTGGCCCTGCGGATCGCGGCCTCCCGGCTGGCCGCCCGCCCCGGCTGGACGATCAGCGGCCTGGTCGCCGAGCTCGCCGACGAGCGCACCCGGCTGTCCGCCCTGGAGACCGACGGGGAGGTCGGCATCCGCAGCACCCTGCTGCTGACCCGCCGCCGGCTCTCGCCGCCGGCCGCCGACCTGCTCACCCTGCTCGCCGTCCACCCGGGCCGGGAGGTGGACGCCCCCGCTGCCGCCGCCTTGCTCGGCACCGGCCTCGACGCCGCCCGCGCCGCGCTCGGCGAGCTGGCCGCCCACCACCTGCTCGGCGAGAGCGCGCCGGGGCGCTGCGGCCGTCCCGGCCTGGTCAGGGCGTTCGGCGCCGAACTCCTCGCCGAGCAGCCGGCCGGGACCGGCCGGCTCGCCCTCGGACGGCTGCTCGACCACTACGGGACGGCCGTCCGGCACTGCGGCGAGCACCTGGAACCGGGGCAGGACGGCCACGACGGCGCGCACCCGCCCGCCGTGCTGCCGGCGGTGAGCGACACCCGCGGCGCGCTCGACTGGTTCCGGGCCGAAGGGCCGACCGTCCGCGCGCTGGTCGGCCGTGCCGCCGGGGCCGACCCCGCCCGTGCCTGGCGCCTCGCCCTGGGGTCGAGCGCCTTGTACGGCGGGTCCGGCCGGCCGGGCGACTGGCTGGACTGCCTGGAGGCGGGCGCGCGCGCCGCCGAACGGTGCGAGGACCGGGTCGCCACCGCGCTGTTGCGGGGCGCCACGGCGCACGCGCTGATCGCGCTGGAACGCCCCGAGGAGGCGGACGCGGCGGCCCGGCGTGCGGTCGCCGCCACCACCCCGGCGGACGGCCCCGCGCACGTCCGCGCCC
Source organism: Kitasatospora indigofera (assembly GCF_014655955.1). Lineage (GTDB taxonomy): Bacteria > Actinomycetota > Actinomycetes > Streptomycetales > Streptomycetaceae > Kitasatospora > Kitasatospora indigofera. The sequence continues at coordinate 72,853 of NZ_BNBO01000032.1, read as the reverse complement.
TGGCCGCCCGTTCGCTCGGCGCCGCCCTGCTCGGGGACCACGCCGCCGCCACCCGGTCGGCGGCGGCCGCGGTGGCCCTCGCCGAGGAGTCCGGCTCCGGGCCCCTCACCGCCCACGCCCTCGGCCATGCCGCGTCCGCCGCCCTGCTGGCCGGCGACCACCAGGGCGCGCTGCGCCGGGCCCGGGCGGCCAGGGACCAGCTGCCCGGTCACCCGGCCACCACCGTCCACGCCCGGTCGATGCTGACCGAGGCGCGCGCACTGCAGGCCCTCGGTCAGGCCGAGGCCTCCGAACTGGCCTGGGCCCGGCTGCTGGTCACCTGCGAGCAGGCCGGGTTCGCGCACCTGCGGGCCGTCTCCGCGCAGTCCTACGCCGCCTTCCTGCGGGCCCTGGGCCGCGAGGCGGAGGCGGTCGGGCACCTGCGCTCCGCCGTCGGGCTGTTCCGGCCGCACGGGCATCAGGCGGTCTCCTCCCCCGGCCGGGCGCCCGCGGCGGTCGAGCGCTCACGACGGGGCGGCAGCTCCGGGGCGGCCGGGGCGGCCTGAGGGTGCCGGGCCGCCGGAGCGTCCGGTTCTTCCGGTACGTCCGGTACGTCCGGTACCGCCGGGGTGGCGGAGGCGGCGGAGGTGTCCGGCCGGGCAGCGGCCGGAGCGCCCGCGGGCCGGCCCTGGTGCCCCATCAGGCAGCACCGGGCAACGCCACCGGGGCGGGCCCGGCGGGGGCCGGTGCGGCCGGCGCGGACGGCGCGACCGGGGCGTAGCCCGGTTCGGCCGCGAGGACCGGACGCAGCGCGCGGATCGCGTAGAAGTTGCGCGACTTGACCGTGCCCGACGGCACGCCCAGCCGCTCGGCGGCCTGCTGGACGGAGCGGTCCAACAGGTGCAGCTCGACCAGCACCTCGCGGTGGTGCGGCTGCAACCGGTCCAGCACCCGCTCGATGTCGCGCAGGGCCACCGCCTCCGCGTACGGGTCGGCGACCGGCGGCCGGTCCTCCAGCATGTCGCCGGACACCTCCTGGGCGCGGGCCGCGGCCATCCGGTAGTGGTCGATGGCGATCCGGCGGGCCACGGTGAACAGCCAGGGGCGGCTCTGCTCGGGCCCGGCGGCGATCGCCTCGGGGTGCTGCCAGGCGCGGAGCAGGGTCTCCTGGAGGATGTCCTCGGCCTTGCCGCGGTCACCGTTGGTCACCCGCTGGAGGGCGCGCAGCAGGTAGCCGCCGTGCAGCCGGTAGAGCTCGGCGAGGGTCCCCGGGTCGAGGGTGGGGCGCGCGGCGCCCGGGTCGGCCGCGGGGAGCGACGGGGCTGCGGGCACGGACTGGGCGGGAGCCTGGATGGACACGCACTACCTCACGGAATCCGACGGAGTCTCGGTGCGGGCCGATCGGACGGCCCGACGGGGCGGGGCGGAATCCCCGGCCCGGCACCGGTACGCTCCCGGGCCGCGCCAAGATTGCGCCAAGCCACCGCCAACGCCGCGGCCTTGTCCCGGCCGACGCCCCGACCGACGTCCCGGCCGGGCCCGCGGTGGGCCGGGGCGGGCCGGGGCGGGCCGGTCAGCCCCGGCCGAGCGCCCGCAGCAGGGCCTGGACCCCGTCCTCGCCCCGGTACTCGATCAGCACCGCGACCCACTCGGCCACGGTCTCCCGGTCCGTCGCGGACCAGGCGGGAGCGGACGGGTGCTCGTCCACCACCAGCGCGGTCGCCAGCCGTAGCAGTTCGGGCCGCGGGGCGGGGCGGGGCCGCACCGACGGCGGCCCGGGACGCACGAGCCGCCGCACGGCCGTGATCACCTCGACCGCCGAGGCCTCGGGCACCGGCAGCAGCGGCGGCCCGGCGACCGGCTCCGGCGGCCGGGCCCGCCAGGACGCGATGAGCCGCCGTGGATCCCCTGACGACCCGTCCCGTGACATCGGTGCCTCTCTCCCCGCTCCGCGCGGGACTCCCGCTCGTCCGCCGGCCCGGCCCGCCGAACCGCTCCGGCGGCCGCCCGGGCCCCGGCCCGCGCGGCAGCGTGCCTGCCCGCGGTCCGCCCCGGCGGGCGCCACACCGGTGTGCGGGCGGCCACCGCGACTCCTCGCCGGCCTCTGCATGTCGTCCTCCAGGAAGTCGCCGGCGGTTGCCGTCCTGCCCAGCTGAACGGGCCGGCCACCGCCGACGGTTCACCGCGCGGCCGGGTGAACCGCTCCCCCGGCCCGCGCCGTTCTCCTGGTCGGACGGCCCGTACGGCGGCCAGGTGGAGGCTGCCTGTACCGACAGCCGGAGAAGGGCCGACGTGGCGACAGGAGGCGGACGCGTGGCGGCCGAAGAGAGCACCGCAGTGGGACAGGTCCGGCGGCTGGCCGAGGGCCCCGACCGGGACCTCGCCCCCGACTACACCCCCTACTACCCGCCCGGGGCCTCCCCCGGCCAGGCCCCGCTGGTCCGGACGGGCGCGGCCCTGCCGACGGACGGGCCGACGGCGGGCCCCCCGGCCGGACCCCTGGCCGAACCCCCGGCCGAACCCCCGGGGCCGGCCGCGCCGGCGGCCGGCGGCGCGGCCGCGCCGCAGCCGACCTGGTCGCTGCCGCTGGACGCCATGGGCACCGTGCTGGTGCCGCCGGAGGCACGACCGGGCGAGTCCGGCACCGACCCGGCTCCCGCGGCGGCGCCGGCCGCGCCCGCCGCCCCGGCCGGGCCGGCCCCGGGTCCCGTACCGTCGGCCCAGGGTCTCGTCCCAACCGCTCAACCCCGGCTCCCGGCCCAGGTGCTGATGCCGGCCCCGGCCCCGGCCCCGGCCCCGGCTCCGGCCCCGGCCCCGGCTCCGGCTCCGGCTCCGGCTCCGCCCCTGCCGCAGGCGCAGGCGGGCCCGGCCCAGGTCGCACCGCCGGGCGTCGTTCCACCCACCGTTCCGCCTGTCGTCCTGCCCACCGGTCCGGCCCCCGTCACCGGCCCGGTCGCCGTGCCGAGCCCGGCCCGGCCGGAGCCCGCAGGAGCTCCCCGTCCGGAGCCGCAGCGCGGATCCCGGCGGCGGGGACTCTCCTTCGGCCAGGGGCAGAAGGAGCGCCTGCGGGCGGAGGCCGCGATCCGCACCCCGTTGCTCCGCAGCTTCCGGATCGCGGTGCTCAGCCTCAAGGACGGGGTGGGCAAGACCTCGGCGACCATGGCGCTCGGCTCCGTCCTCGCCGAGGCCCGCAACGACAAGATCATCGCTGTGGACGCCGACCCGAACGCGGGCACCCTCGGGCGGCGCGTCCGCCCGCAGACCACCGCGACCGTCCGCGACCTGCTGGCGGCGGCCCCCTCCATCACCGGGTACATGGACGTCCGCCGGTTCACCTCGCAGGCCCCGAGCGGCTTGGAGGTCCTGGCCGGCGGTCCGGGCCCGGCCGGCGTCGCCGGCTTCGACGGCGAGGCCTACCACCGGCTGATCGAGCTGCTGGGCAACCAGTTCCCGGTCGTCCTCAGCGACACCGGTACCGGCCTGACGCAGGATTCCATGCGCGGCGTCCTGGACCTCGCCGACCAACTGGTCGTCGCCGCCACCACCAGCGTCGACGGCGCGAGCAGTGCGAGCAGCACCCTGGACTGGCTGGGCTCCCACGGCTACGGCGAGCTCGCGCGGCGCAGCGTGACGGTGATCTCCGGCATCCGCGGTCCCGGCCGGCTCGTCGGGGAGGCCGACCTGGTGGCCCACTTCGGGGCCCGTTGCCGCGCCGTGGTGGTGGTGCCGTTCGACGAACACCTGTCCACGGGAGGGGAGTTCGATCTGGCGAAGCTGCGGCCGAGGACCCGGCGGGCGTATCTCGACCTCGCCGCCGCGGTCTCCGAGGGCATGGCGGCCGCGCAGCCCGGCACCGACCACCGGCCGACCGCGCTGCCGCCGCACCGGTCCCACCCCGCCCCCGCCCGGCGGCCGTCCGCGCTGGACCGGGTCTGACCGTCCGCACCGGACGGGCCGGCCACGGCCCGTCCGCGCGGGCCGCTCGAAATGCCGCGCGGGCCGCTCGGAGTGCCGGGCGGGCCGCTCGAAATGCCGGGCGGGCCGCGCGGAGTGCCGGGCGGGCCGGCCCCGGGAGCAGCGTCCGGGCCGCCGGATCCGGACGGACCAGGTTCAGCTGCTCCAGCGGCCGGGCTGCCAGCCGCGCCGTCTGCCGTGCTTGAGGACGTACCCGAGGCCACCGACCAGGGCCACTCCCCCGAACACGCCGCCCGCCACGGCCACCGCCTGACCGTCGCCCGGCCGCGCGGCCGGTGGTTCGACGGCCGCCACCGGCGTCCCCGCCCGGGCGGGCGGTGGGGCGGCGGCGCCGTCCGGGGCGCCCGGCAGCATCGCGCTGACGGCGGCCAGCGGGTCGACCGTCCCGTAGCCGACCCGGGCGTCCGGCAGGAGGGTGCCGGGATGGTAGGCGGTGGCCTTCAACCGGTCGAGCAGCTGCGCCGGAGTCAGTTCGGGCCGGTAGCCGAGGACCAGCGCGGCCGTCCCGGCCACCAGGGCGGTGGCGAAGCTCGGCCCCGATCCGGTGAAGTAGCCCTTGCCGCCCGGGCCGACGCTCATCAGCGCGTCCCCGGGGGCCACCAGGTCGACCCGGCCGCCCGGCCCGGCGGCCTCCGTCCCGGCCGCGCCACCGTTCACCGCGCCACCGTTCGCCCCGGCGCCGTTCGAGCCGGCACCGTTCGAGCCGGCACCGTTCGAGCCGGCACCGTTCGAGACAGCGCCGCTCGGGCCGAGGCCGGCCACCGCCAGGACCTCCGGGTACGCCGCCGGGAAGGCCTGGCCGCCGGACGCGCCGGAGCTGGTCGCGTCCGGCCCGGCCGGGGCGACGACCAGCGCCCCCCGCTCGCCCGCGTACCGCACCGCGCCCGCCAGGTCCTCGCCGCCCACCGGGACGGGCACCGCCACCACGATCACCCGGGCCCCGCCGTCGGCGGCGTCCCGGATCCCCTTGGCCAGCAGGGCGGGCGTGGTGATCCCGGCCTCGTCGGTGACGGCCACCGCGAGGATCCGGGCCTCGGGGGCGATGCCCGCGAAGCCGGTGCCGTCCTGCCGCCGCGCGGCGATCAGCCCCGCGAGGAAGGTGCCGTGGCCGACGCAGTCCCGCCCCGCGCCGCCGGGGCCGTACTCGCGCGGGCCGAGGGCGAGCCGGCCCTCCAGCACGCCGGACGCGGCGTCGACGCCCGACCCGACCACCGCGACCGTGACCCCGGCGCCCCGGCTCAACTGCCAGGCCGCCTCCGGGCGAAGGACGGTCTGCGCCCACGGGGTCCGCTCGGTGCCCTTGTCGGAGGGCTTGGCGCACCCCTCCGGCCGGGCGGTGCCGGTGCTCTGCCCGATCACGGGGAGCGACATCGGATCGGCCCCGCCGGACGAGGCCGCGGGACCGCCCGGAGCGGCCGGCGCGGCCGGGACGCTCCCGCCGGGGGCGCCGGTGGCGGCCGCCGCTCCGGGGGCACCCCGCACGCCCTGGGCAGCCGCGCCGGCCGCCGCGGCCGGCGTCAGCAGGGCGGAGCAGATCAGCGCCACGGCGGCCGGACGGCGGCACCTCACGCCGGGCTCCCCTGCCGCAGCGGCGGGATGTCCCGCGGCAGCAGCAGGCTGAGTTCGGACAGGTCGCCGACGTCGAGCCGGGCCAGCCGGCCGGCCTGCCTGGTCACCATCGCCTCCAAAGTCTGGCGGGCGAACCGGCCGTTGCCGAAGGTCCGGTCCCGGGGGACGGCGGCGCAGAGCTCGCCGAGCGCGGTCAGCGTCTCCGGCGCGCAGACGTAGCCGGACTGCTCCGCCTGCAGCCGGACGATGGTGACCAGCTCCTCGGGGGTGTAGTGCTCGAAGGCGACCTGCTGGGGGAACCGCGAGGCCAGGCCGGGGTTGGAGCCGAGGAAGCCCTGCATCTCCTCGTGGTAGCCGGCCACGATCACCACGACCTCGTCGCGGTGGTCCTCCATCAGCTTCATCAGGGTGTCCACCGCCTCCTGGCCGAAGTCGTTGCCGCCGCCGCCCCGCGGCGTGAGGGTGTACGCCTCGTCGATGAACAGCACGCCGCCGCGGGCCCGTTCGAAGGCCTCCTTGGTGAGCTGGGCGGTGTGCCCGATGTACCGCCCGACCAGGTCGGCCCGGGCGGTCTCGACCAGCTGGCCGCCGGACAGCACGCCCAGCTCGGCGAGGATCGCGCCGTAGAGGCGGGCCACCGTGGTCTTGCCGGTGCCGGGCGGCCCCGCGAAGACCAGGTGCCGGCTGATCGTGGCGGTCGGCAGGCCGGCCTCCTCCCGGCGGCGGGCCTGCTTGATCAGGTTCACCAGGTCCTCGACCTGCTCCTTGGCGGCCGACAGGCCCACCATGGCGCGCAGTTGGTCCAGCAGGTCGGTACGGGCCTCCTCGGCGCCGCCGCCCGCCCGCCGGACGGCCGCGGCGGCCTCCTCGCCGATGTCCTCGGGGACGAGCAGCGCCAGGTCCGCGTCGGCGACCTCCGCGAGGTCGGCCAGCCGGGACGCCTGCCGGTCCACCATCTCCTCGAAGACCTTGCGGGCCGCCCGGCCGTTGCCGAAGTCCGGGCCCTTGGGCATCCGCTCGAAGTGCGTGCCGAGTGCCTCCCGTGCGGTGTCGGCCAGGGTGTAGCCGTGCCCGGCGGCGGCCCGTTCGACGATGGTGACCAGCTCGTCCGCCGCGTAGTTGCGGAACACCACGGTGCGGCTGAACCGCGAGGCCAGGCCGGGGTTGGAGCCGAGGAAGTCGCGCATCTCGTCGGAGTACCCGGCGACGATCACCACGATGTCGTCGCGGTGGTCCTCCATCAGCTTGACCAGGGTGTCGATCGCCTCCCGGCCGAAGTCGGGGCCGGTGCCGCCCGACCCCGCCGAGAGCGTGTACGCCTCGTCGAGGAAGAGCACCCCGCCCAGCGCGGACTGGAAGACCTCGGTGGTCTTGATGGCCGTCCCGCCGACGATCGAGGCGACCAGGTCGGCCCTGGCCACCTCGGTGAGGTGGCCGCTGCGCAGCACGCCCAGCTCGGCCAGGATGGCGCCGTAGAGGCGGGCGACGGTGGTCTTGCCGGTGCCCGGCGGGCCCGCGAAGACCAGGTGACGGCCCATCGGCACGGCAGGCATCCCGGCCAGTTCGCGGCGCTTGGCGAGCTTGTTCAGGTTGACCAGGGTGGCCACCTGCGCCTTGACCCCCTCCAGGCCGACCAGCGCCTCCAGCGCGGCCTGCGGGCCGTCCGGGTCGAGCGGGGGCGCCTCGGCCGGGGCCGCGGCGGCCGGCGGCCGCTCCCCGGGTTCCGGGGGGACCGGCGGGGCGGACGGCCCGCGGTCGCTCCCGGCGGGCGGGGCGCCGTGCGCGTCCGCCCGGGCGTTCTCCCGGCTGGTCAGGTCCTCCACGGCCAACCGGTCGCTGGGGGTGGTCTGGCGCAGTCCGGAGCCGCGGTTGCCGGCGACGGTGCAGCCGGTGATCCGGATCGCCTCCTCGGACTCCGCCCGCAGCCCGTCCACGGCGTTGTCCGCCATCTCGCAGCCGTTCAGCGTGGCCCGGGCGCCCGCCGCCAGCAGTACGCCGTGCCGCCGGTTCCCGTGCAGCCGCGACCTGGCCATGGCCAGCTCGCCGCCGTCCTCGACGCGCACGCCGTCGGTGCCGCTGTCGGACACGTCGCAGTCGCGCAGCGAGGCCACGCCCTGCGCCCCGACCTCGACGCCCACCGTGCCGGCGCCGCGCACGGTGGTGGCGCCGATCTGGGTGTTGCCACCGTCGGCGATCCGCAGCCCCGCCCCGCCGGTCGAGGACACGGTGCAGGACTCCAGCCGGCCGCGGCCCTCCCGGAGCACCTCGACGCCGTGACCGCGCACCTCGCTCACCTCCAGCCGGCGCAGCAGCGGGTTGGCGCCGTCGCGCACGCTCACCCCGGCGCCGGCCGCGCCCCGGACCTCCAGCCGGTCGAACTCGGCGGCGCTCTCGCCGACCAGTTCGACCCCTGCCGCCCCGCCGTCGCGGACCACCGTCCGGGTCAGGGAGGGGCTGGACGACTCGTCCACCTGGATGCCGGCCTGCTCCGCGCCGGCCACCTCGCAGTCCTCGAAGGTGCCCCGGGAGCGCGCGGTCACCCGCAGTCCGTGGCCCTTGGTCCGCTCGGTGCGGCAGCGCCGGAGCAGCGGGTCGCTGCCGCCGGCCACCACGATGCCGTGGCCGCGGGTGCCGCTGACCGTGCAGTCCTCCAGCACCACGCGGGTGGCCGAGCTGAGGTAGACGCCGATCGAGGTGTCCCGGACGGTGGTGCCCAGCACCCGGGTCGAGCTGTTCTCCTCCAGCGCGATGCCCGGCTTGTCGGTGGCCGATATCTCGCAGTTCTCGATCGAGCCGCGGCCCTCGCCGTTGGCGCAGACGCCGTTGCCCCGGGCGTCGCGCAGGACGCAGTCCCGGATCACCGGGTTGGCCCGCTCGCCGATCACCACGGCGGAACTGCCCAGGTGTTCGATCACGCAGTCCTCGACGACGCTCGTCCCGCCGGACGTCTCGACGATCCCCGCCCCGGCCGGGTTGACGATCCGGCAACCGCGCATCGCCAGCGATCCCTGCCCGCGGGTGAGCACCGCCGTCCACGAGTTGCCGGCCACCTCGCAGTCCTCCAGCGCGGCCTGCCCGCGCGGGACGTCGACGGTGGGCAGTTCCTCGTCCCGGCCCTGGAGGACGAGACCGGTCAACTGGACGGCCTCGGCCACCACCTGGACCACGGCGCCGCGCCGGGGCGAGATCCGGACGCTGCCCCGGGCCTCCTCGGCGGTGATGGTCACCATCTTGGTGATGACCAGGTTCTCCTCGTACCGGCCCGGGCGGACACTGATCACCGCACCGCTGCGCGCCGCCTCCAGCGCCTCGCCGATGGTGCGGTAGCCGCCGTCGCGCTGCTCCGCGCACACACTGAGCACATGGCGCGTCATCGCGCTCGTTCTCCTCCGTCGTTGATGGGATTCCGGCTGGGGGCGGTGCCGGGCACCGCCCGGCGGCCGGTCAGGCGGTGCAGTTGGCCCGGACGGCGGACGCCGCGTGGTGGGCGTAGGTCTTGGTGCCGTCCTTCCAGTCCTCGCCCCGGGTGTGCAGCATCACGGCGATCTTCCCGTTGGTGGCGGGGTAGGTCCCGACCCCGACCCACGACCCCCTGGAGGACGTCTGGTTGACGACGAAGTGGCTGATGGTGCCCGTGCCCGGCTCCGACTTGGACTGGACGGTGTAGTAGGACGGGGCTCCACCGACGGCCTTGATGTCGCCACTGGCCGGGACGTACACGGCGAGCGCGCAGCTCCCGTTGACCACCGGGGCGGTGTTGAAGGTCCAGACGACCGAGTTGCCGTCGTCCTTCTCGGCCGCCCCGGACATCGGCAGCGAGGCGTACTTGCCGTTGCAGCCGTCCGCCGCGTAGCCGCCGGAGTTGGTGACCCAGCCCTCCTGGCCCTTCTCGTACCGCCCGTACTGCTGGGTGGTGGTGGTGTTGCCGGGCGGGCTGCACCACAGGCCCGCGACGGCGTTGTAGACCGGCGCGGCCGGCGGGGCGGGCTTCGCCGCCGGGGGCTGGGCCGGCGCCGGCTGCTGGGTCTGCGGCGGCTGGGCGGCGCCACCGCCGCCGCTCGCCGCGGCCGCGCCGCCCGCCGCACCACCGGCCGCTCCGCCGGCTGCGGCGCCCTGGCCGGCCGGCTGCCCGCCCGTGGCGGGCGTTCCCGCACCACCCGAGGACTGTGCGGAGCCCGGCCGCCCGCCCGGCTGACCGCCGCCGGCGGCGTTCTGCTCCTGACCGGTGCCACCGGCCGCGCCGGGGTCGGTGGTCGGTGCGGCGGGCAGGGCCGACTGGGCCGACGGATCGGCCCCGGGGACGGGGGCGGGCAGCGTGACGTTGCCCTGCGCGTCCACCCCCGGGACGAATCCGTCCCCACCGCCGTCCTGCTGGGTGTACCCGGCGGGCGGCGGCCCGTCCGCGCCCGGGTGGGGGTCGTCGCCGCCGAACCGGCCGATGCCCAGCGGAACACCGATCAGCACCAGGCCCGCGATGACGGCGGCGGCCACCATCGGCCGCGGGATCCGGCCCGGCCGGCCGCCCTCCGGGTCCGCCGTCTCCTGGACCGGGCCGGTGACGACGCCGGCCAGGGTTCCGGCGGGGGACGCGGCCTCGGCGACCGTCCCCGGCCCCGTTCCGGTCGGCGGTTCGGTCGGCCCCTCGGCCGACGCCTCGGCCGGGGCGGCGGACGCGGGCCCGGCCGTGAACCCGGTCGCGGCGGCGGCCACGGGCCCGGGGCCCGCCGGTGCCTCGCCGGCCACGGTCGGTACGGCCCCCACGGTGGTCGCGGCCGTCGTGGACTCCGGCTCCGCACCGCCCGCGGCCCGGCCCTCCCCCTCGCCGCCGGTGGCACCGGCAACGGCACCGGCCGCCGGGGCCGGGGTCCGCGCCGCCGGCACGACCCAGGCCACGGCGGGCAGCTGGTACCCCTCCGCCGCCGGCTCCTCCGGCTGCTTCCCGGCGTTCTGGTCCTTGCCCACCCTGGCCCCCTGGCCTTCGATGACAACACGTGTGGGAGGCCGCCCCCGGCAACCAGCAGCCGGACGACGGACCGTTCCTCCCGGTTCGACGGACGGCGGGGTCCGACGGGTTCAGCGGCCCGCCGGGCAACCGGACCCACCGCTCGCGCCGCCGCGCCGGTACACCTCGCCGGGGGGACACGGCCGGCCGAGGCGGCGGCGTCAGCCGCCCGCTCGGCGGGAGTTCAGCGCCCGGGCCGGTCGAACGGACGGAGCGGCCGCCCGGGACCGCCCGGCCGGGCGTCCAGCGCCTCCCGCAGCAACGCGGGCTCCAGCCGCATCACCACCGGGGCACCGGGGTTGAGCACCAGGCGGCACCCCGGCGGCAGCCACTCCAGCAGGTCGGCGGCGCCCAGCAGGGCATGGTCCGGGCTGCCCGCGGCCGCCAGCCACGACCGGGCCGTGAAGACGACCGCCACCGTCTCCCCGTCCGGCAGGCCGATCCCGCCGACCCCGTCACCGCCGTCGAGCGGCACGGCGAACTGCGCCGACGCCAGCGCGCGGTAGACCGCCTCGGGCGGCCCGTACCCGGTCGCGCAGGACTGGACGGCGGCGTCAACCGGATCGGTGGGCACCGGCCAGTCCCGGGCGAGCGGCGACTCCCGGTACTCCTCGTTCGCGGCGAACTCCTCGACGCCGCCGTCCGTACCCGCACGCCACCAGCCGATCACGGCCCAGGGTGGCGGCGGCCCCTCCCCCAACCAGGTCGGGTCGGCCAGGCCGATCCACCGGCCGGGGGCGGCCCGGGCAGCGGCCCGGACCTGCGGGGGTGCCTCCGAGACCTCCGACGCGTCGGGCACCTCGGGCACCTCAGGCGCCTCGGGCCGCTCAGGCACCGGCACCGGCACCGGCTCCGGCTCCGGTGCCGGTGCCGGTGCCGCAGGCACGGCCACCCCGTCGTCGGCACCCTCGGGTATCACCGTCACCGCCGGGCTCCTGTCCCCTGTGCACTCGTCCGCCTCCCCCTTCCACGGACACCGCGCGGCCGGGCGTTCACCCTCGGCGCCGGCCTTGGGCCTACCCCAGTACGAAGGTCACCTCCTCGCCCTCGCCGTCCTCGCCCTCGTCGTCGCCGTCCTCCGCGTCCTCGTCCGCGTCCTCGTCCTCGCCCTCGCCCTCCTCGTCATGGGCCGGCCCCGGCCCCAGCCAGCCGCCCGGACCGTACGGCACACCCACCGGCAGGATGAAGGGCACCTCCTCACCGGACTCCCAGCCGTCGTCCGGTTCCGCACCGCCGGATTCCGCGCCATCGGGTTCCGCACCGTCAGGTTCCGTACCGTCAGGTTCCCCGTCGTCCGGCGCACCACCGGCGGTATGAGCACCCGGCGGGGCGAAGGCCGGCAGGAAGGGAACCTCTTCGCCGGACCCGGTCCCTGACTCCCCGTCCGACCCCCCGCCCGATTCCCCGGCCGATTCCCCGGCCGGGCCGTGCGGCCCGTCGCCGCCGGGCAGGGGCGGTCCGTCGCCCTGGGAGCCGGCGACCGGCTCGGTGTCGTCGAACAGGAAGACCAGGTCGTCGAAGGACTCCGAGTCGGAATCGTCCTCCTCGTGCACGGGCACCGGCTGCGCCTCCCCGACCGGCGGGGTCGCCGCGGCCGGGGTGGCGGTGCCGGCGACGACGGCGGTGGGCGGCACCTCCTCCTCCGCCTCGATCAGGACGTAGGCCTTGGCCTCGTCACCGCTCGGATGCGGCATGAGCGTGCGCCCGGTCACCCGGAAGCGCGCCCCGGGCAGGAGCAGCACCTCGGCCTCCTTCGGCTTCTGGGAGAACGGGGTGATGTCGCGGCCGCTGCCACCGCGCAGCCGGAGCATGTACACCACGCGATGGCGGTACGCGCCCACCGGGTCCTTGGTGGCGAAGGTCAGCGCCGTGGTGAACTTCTTGCTGGTGCTCGCGTAGGTGTCGAACTCGATGTGGTCCTTGGCGAAGAACTTCGCCATGAAGGCACTCACGTTGCGGTCGCTCCCCCACTCCCAGGCGCCGCGGTAGACCGTCATCTCCTGGGCGACCGGCAGGGCGCCGAGCGCCTCCATCAGCATGCTCGCGTGGAGTTTCGACTCGGCCAGCACCGATGGCAGCAGCTCGGTGATCCTGCGGTCGAGCTTGGCGTCGACGGCCTGCCGTTCGTCCGGGTCCGTCAGGCCGCGCTCCTCCATGAGGGCCTTGACCTGCTGGTCCAGGAAGAACATGTTGGTCTCCACGAACATCTGCGCGGAGTGCTTCTTGATGATCATGTCCTTCAGGGCCAGGCGGGTCGCTGCGGCCACCACGTCGATGCCCGGCAGCCCGGCTCCGAAGCCGCGGGTCCGCTCCACGACCAGGTTGATCAGGATGTGATCGTTCCCGGTGTAGGCCCGGACGGCCGCGAACTGGGCCGGCCCGAAGCCGGCCAGCGCCTCGCGCATCCGGGCCACGGGGATCCCGTGCTCGGCCAGCCACCTCAGCACCCGCCGGTCGGTGGGGACGGTACCGGGCGCCGGGTCGAGCTGTGCGCGGTAGAAGTCCTCCGCCTCCCTGAGCCGAATGGTGCTGAGTCCGTACAGGCCGCCCTTGGCGCCCTTCACCGCGAGCCGGTCGCGGTAGTGCCGCTCGTGCGGCAGCAGGCCCATCGGGTCGAGTTCACGCAGCCGCGCCTCGGCCAGGTCGGGCCCGAGCGCGTCCAGGCTCCGGTACATCGACACCGCGTCGGTCAGGTCGAGCGTCCTGCCCCCCACCCCGTCGAACCCGGCGATCTGGACGCCCCGCAGGATCTCGTAGAGGGAGTGGTCCCTCTGCAGGAGCATCCAGCCGATCAGGCCGATGACGAAGTCCTCCCGGCGGGCCGCCGGGACGTTCAGCCAGTCGAAGGCGCTCAGCATCCGGGCGGCGGTCCCGGACAGGCCCCCGATGGCGGGCATGCCCCGTGCGTCGAGTTCGCGGTGCCAGCGCGAGTCCGGGTCCAGCCGGAACCGGGCGGCGCCCTCGATCGATCCGAGCGGGAACTCCGGGCCCTGCCGCTCGGGGATCGGGTCGTCCGGCTCCAGGGTGTTCGCGGCGACGGCCTCCTCGATCTCCTGGAGTGTCATCTCGGTCAGGTCCGAGGCCCGGAGGTCCCTCCGGCCGGAGACGTACGCCGTCACGGTGGTCCTGACGTTCCCCTCGGCGTCCGGGGCGGTGGCACCGACCCTCACGTCGGTCACGGTCTGCCACTCCGGGAAGACCAGGGCCGTGTCCAACTCCCCAGCCGCCGTGAGCGGGAGGGTGTCGAGCTCCCGGGTCTCGGTCAGCGAGACCGGCAGCACCTCCCGCTCCCGGAGCAGCGCCAGCTCGCGCCGGCTGAGGCCGAGGCCGGCCCGCCTGAGCCGGGCCGGTGTCAGCCTGGCGGGGGAGGTCATCTCCTCCTCGCGCCGGGTGCGGATGACCTGGCTTCGGCCGAGTTCGGCGGTGTTGCCGACCGGGTCGGCGCTCCACCGTGCCAGGTTTCCGAGGGCGAACGGGTCGTCCGAGTAGTTCCCGGCGTGCCGGGGCGAGAAGACCTCCAACACCCTCCGGACGGTGCGGCGCTCCGAGCTCAGCAGGTGGTCCCGGTAGGGCCGCAGCCTCGCCACGTCGAGGCCGATCGCCCGGGCGGTGTGCATCTCCGGCTCCTGGAACACCGTGACGAGGAGCTCCTTGAGGCCGCCGATGTACGGTCGGTCCCCGTCGGGCCGGTAGTAGGCGCCGTTGTAGAACGCGGTGTACCGCTCCCGGGGGTTTCCCGACGCCAGCATCTTCCTGGTGGCGCCGAGGGTGAGGGCCGGGTGGCCGATCTGCCCCGCGCTGGTCACGTCGTCCCTGGTGAAGACCTCCATCAGGTGCACGTCCTCGTTCCAGGCCGGACCGTGGTGGCGGGCGAGGACCGCGGCCAGGTGCGTGAGGGCCAGGCCGACGGCCGAGCCCTCGCGCGCCGCGACGGCGCCGGCCAGCTCGGCCACGCGCTGCTCGAAGGCCTCCGCGCGCTCCTTCCAGCCCGGCTGGTCGGCGACGGGGTGGCGGGTGAACAGCCGCTCGGGACCGGCCATCCCGAAGGCACGGCCGGGTGCTCCGGTGGCCGGATCGTGGAAGAGCGTCCCGTCGTGCTCCCCGTCACCGCGGACCGGCCGGTACCCGGCGTCCTCGGCGTACGCCCAGACACCCGCGGTGCCGGAGACCTCCGGCGCGCCCTCCGGGAACTCGCCGCGCTGCGGGTCGATCCACCGCAGCCGGCCGGCGCCGGTGTGCAACAGCGTCCGGGCATGGCCGACCTGCCCCTGCTCGGCGAAGAGGACCAGGGCCCGCGCCCCCGGGCCGGCGCCCCGGACCAGGGCGGCCACCTCGTCCAGGGCCGTGGCACCGGAGCCGTAGTGCCAGGGAGGTCCGAGCCGCCTGGTCACCTCCCAGACGGCGTCGCGCTCGGGCATGCCGTCCGGGCGGGTCCCGGCGGGGTGCGGGTCACCGTCCATGGTGTCCCACAGCGCCAGGTTGGCGTCCACGCAGTTGACGGTCGAGCGGTCGGGGTTGATGTGGCCGAGCAGGCCCTCGGTCAGCAGGGGGACGGTGCCGGGCAGGATCGGCCCGTCCGGCGCGGCCTCCAGCCAGGCCCGCTCCTGTTCGCCGGTCGGCGCGATCAGGCCGCGGTCGGCCGCCGGGGTGACGTGGCGGTCCATGGTCTGCAGGCGCTTGGGCCCGGGCCGGGTCCCGTCCTGGTCCTGGTCCTGGTCCTGGTCCGCGGAGGGATCCGCCTCGGCGCGCCGCTTGACGGCCGGCACCAGCACGCTGAAGACGTCGTCACCGGCGGACCGGTGGGACGGGCCGGCGAGCCGGCCGGCGCGGCCCTCGGCGCGGCCGGCGGGCCGGTCCGGCTGCCGGGTGGGCGGGGGCGCGGCCGTCGGCTCCTCGCTCACCGGGAGCGGCGGCAGGGGCTTCTCCGCCGTCGCCTCCCCGGTCCACGGCTCCTCACCCTCGGGGAGCGGCGGCAGGGGTTTCTCGGCGGGCGCGTCCTCGCTCCAGGGCTCCTCACCCACCGGCAGCGGGGGCAACGGCTTCTCGCCCACCGGCGGGACGGCCGGCCCGGCCTCCTCCACCGGCGCACTCCGCGGCGCGTCCCAACCGGGCTCGCCGACGACGCCGACCCACGCGCTCCCGACGGCGCTTGGCGCGCTGCGCCGCGGGTCGCCGGCGAAACTGCCCAGGTAGGCCCGCCCCGGCCGGGTCGCCGACGGCTGCTCCGGCTCGGCGGTCCCGAGGACCGGCCGCGTCAGCCCCGGCACGAAGCGGATCAGCGCCTCGCCGCCCGCCTCATGACTCCGCACGATCTTCTCGAAGATCGACCGGTCGAAGGGCGACTCCGGCTGCCAGAACATGTGGGCACCGTGCTGGACCCCCATGTCCTGCCCGACCATGTCCTCGACGGCCTCGCCGTACTCGTCGGCCCCGATCCGGAACCCCGCCGCGTCCTGGATGTCGAAGATGTCGTGATCGCCGGTGATCGGCTTCCAGCCGCCCTCCCGGTCCCGGCCCTGGACCACGCCGTCGACCACGCGGAACTCCCCGGCCAACGACCGCATCACCGGGGTGAGTTCGGCGAACTCCACGGTCCGCTGCTCGAAACGCGCGAGGACCCGGGCCCACACCCCGTCCCCGATCCCCTCCGAACGCTCCGGCAGCACCGGCCGGAAGAAGCCGACCAGGCCCTTGTCCTCGGCCCTCGCCCCCAGACGGATGTCCTCCTCGTTGACCGTCTTCGCCTTGATCGCCTTCGGCTTCGGCAACGCCCCGGCCTCCAGGTGCGGGACCGAATCGGGATTCGTCGGCCGGACCTCGATGACGATCCCCCGCTGGTCCGCCGTCCGCTGGAACTTCTCCTGGTTGCGGACCGGAACCCCGAGGACCGTCTCCGCGTACTGCGGCGACACCTCGACGAACCGCACCTCCTCGGCCACATGACGCAGCCGGCCACGACCCGACCGCACTCTGCCCACCCGCACCCCGTCCCCGTCCCGGAGTGCCTCCGGGTCGATCGGGCGGCGGAGGGCCGGACCGGCGGGGCGGTCGGTGCCGTTGTCCGTGGCGTCGAGCACCTCGGCCAGGTCCAGGCGGTGATCGGGCCGGTAGTACGGGTTCGGGACGAAGGACACCGGCGTCGCGTAGCGACCCGGGGTCGCGCCCCACTCGGTGCCGTCCACCAGCTCCGCGCCCACGATGAACTTGCTCCGGACGCCGCCGGGGAACGCGACCTCGTCCTCCAGCTCGGCCAGCCCGGAGTCGGGGAACGTGCGGCGGACGTCGATGCCGCCGGGGGCGTCGATCAGGAAGCGGTAGGCCGTGCCCCACTCGTCGAAGCGCGCGGTCCCCGAGCGCGTGGTGCTCACGAAGGCCGAGGGCGTGTTCGCGTCCTTGTACTCCCGCAGGGTCGGGTACTGGCCGGAGGCGCGCGGGACGAAGCCCTGCTCGAAGACGTCGTCGACCTGGCCGAAGGAGCGCGGCGACTCCCAGCGGAACAGCAGGCTGTCGTCCAGGCGCCACCGCAGCGGGGTGCCTGCGTCGTCCGCCAGCAACTCGGCGTCGACCGTGTCGAACGCCGCCGCCGTGCCGTTGCCCGGTTCGAGGTCGTCGACCACCGCCGGCCGCACCTCGGGGACGAAGCCGATCCGCAGCTCCCCCGCGGATTCCTGGTCCAGCTCGACGTTCCGCTCCCGGAAGGCCTCCCGGGCCTGCGGCCACAGCTCGGAGCGGCCCTGCGCCGGCTCGGCGGCGTACTCGTGGAAGTGGAACCGGCCGTCCTGGCCGTACTCCCCGTAGGGGTGGAAGACCCCGTCCTCGTCGAACCCCCCGTACGGGTGGCGGTGACCGTCCTCGTCCGTGATCGCGTAGATGTGGAACGCGCCGTACTCGTCGAACTCGCCGTACCCGTGGAGACTCTCGTACCCGTCGAGACCCTGGTGCGCGTCGAAATCCTGGTGCGCCTCGAAATCCTGGTGCCCGGCGAGGCCCTCGTGCCCCTGCGGGTGCGAGGAGTCGCCGTCGTTCCCCGCGATGTTGTCCGGCGTCCCGGCACCCGGGCCGCCGGTCCGCAGGGCCGGGGCGGGCGAACCCGGCCGACCGCCCGTCAGCGGGGCGGGGGCGGCGGCCGGGCCGCCCGGCAGGAAGGTCCGGAACTCGCCGTCCGCGCCGTCCGGCGCCGGCTTCACGTAGAGCGTCGGCGGCTGCCCGGCCCCGGTGCCCGGCGCCGCCCCGCCGACACCGGTCCGCCCGGTCGGGGCGTGCACCGGCAGCCCGATCAGCTCGGCGATCGCCCGGGCGTGCTCGGCCGACTCGCAGCCGAGCAGCACGATCGAGGCGGGCTTGCCGCCCGCCGCGGCCGCCTGGAGGGCGGCGACGCTCGGCCGGCGGCGCAGCAGGCCGGCGACCTGCCCCGCGCCGACCCCGTGCACGCCGCTCCCGTCGGTCAGCCGCAGGTCGAACCCGGCCCGGTCGGCGTGCCCGGCGTAGAAGTACGCGTGCTCCTGGTCCCAGGGGACCGGCCGGACCGCTCCGCCCGGCTGCTGTCCGCCCGGCTGCTGTCCGGCTACCGCCCGCTGCTCGTACGTGCCGAGCGCCCGCAGGCGGCGGTAGGGGCCCTCCCGCAACGCCCAGTCGGCGTCGTGGAAGGAGGCCCGTCCGGTCGGGCGGCCGTGTTCGTCGGTGATCGTCCTGGTCTCGATCTCCGCGTCGGGGATCCTCCTGCCGTCAGGGGCCAGCACACCGCCGGCCGGCGCCGGGCCGCTCCCCCGGCCGCCGTTCGGGGCGGTGTCCTGGCCGGCCTTCGGGGCGACCTTCGGGCCGGCCTTCGGGCCGGTGTCCGAGACGGAGTTCGGGGCGCTGTCCGGGCCACCGCCGTTGTCGGTCCCGGGCCGGTCCGCACCGGGCCGGTCCGCACCGGGCCGGTCCGCACCGGGCCTCGGCCGGTCACCGGCCGGCTGCGCGGGTGCCTCCGGCGGGCCCGCCGCCTCCGGCCCGGGGCGGGGCGTCCCCACCGGCGCCGGCCCGGGCCACCGGCGGCCGTGCTCCCGGTCCGCGGCCGTGAAGTAGGTGTCCGCCGGTGCGTCGACCGTCCTGGTCACCTCCGTCTTCGGGACGGACACCGCGAACGGGACGACCCCGGTGGCGACGGCGGGCTCGCCGCCGGTGTGGAAGGCGAACCGGAAGGCCACATGGCCCTCGAAGTGCTCCAGCGGGACCGGGACCTTGGAGTTGGCGATGGTCCGCCCGCCCGCGGACCGCTCCCCGCCCTGGCGCCACCGGTAGCCGCCGCCGAAGAGCACCGACGTCGAGAACTTGCTCCTCAGCTTCGAGAACTCGGCGCCGACCTGCCCCGTCACCTGGAGGTGGCGGGAGATCAGGAAGCGCCGGCTGAACCGCCCCGAGGCCTCGCCGACCAGCGCGACCTCCGCCCCGGCCTCCTCCCGGAGGTGCGCGAGGTCGAGCACCTCGGCCGTCACGGACACCCAGGAGCTGCGGCCCCTCACCGGGAAGGGCGTTCCGACGAGTTCCCCGCCCGCCGTCAGCCGCGGCAGGGCCGCCAGCAGCCGCTCGCGGCTGAACTCGCCCGCCACCCGCTCGGAGCGCCGTCCGCCGCCCGCCACCCTGCGGTCCCAGGCACCCGGGAAGTGGCGGCGGCCCTCGGCGTCCAGCAGGCTGCGCAGCGACCCGACGTCGGGCAGGTCGCGGATCTCCTGGGGGGTGAAGCCCTCGGTCCAGACCCGGGACGGCGGGACGGCGTGCGTCCGCGAGCCGGTGTCCGGGCGCGGGGCGGAGTCCCGCCCGGCCGGCCCGGGGCCGTGGCCGGTGGTGATCGTCGCGGGTGCCTCGAACCGGGGGTCGGCCCCGTTCACGGCCGGCCGGGTCTCGGCGGTCTCGACCAGCGCCTGGAAGCCGACCCTGGCGTAGCCGAAGGCGTTCCGGCGGACGGCGAAGGAGGGCCTGGTCATCGGGGCGATCTGGTCGGGGGTCCGGTCGCTGCGCGGCCCGGGGCCGGGCTTGCGCCTGACCGAGGGCAGGGCGCTCTGCTCCCGGTGACGGGCCTGCTCGGCGAGGTACCGCTCGCGCAGGTCCGCGCTCCCGGGTTGGTCCCCGAGCTCCCGGATCCGCTGGTCCAGGCGCCTCAGGTCCGCCGCCCACTTCGCGAGGACGGACTCGTCGATCCGCTGCTGCTGCTCGTCGAGGAGGGGCCCCAGCGCCACCCGGTGCTCGGCGTCCAGCTCCTCGTTCGCGGCCCGGAACGCCTCGGGGCCCAGCTCGTCCGCGCGCTCGGCCAGCGCGTCCTGGCGTGCCGCGAACGACCGCTGGACCGCGTCGATCCGGCGCTGTTCGTCCCGCGCCCGCGCGGGGACGGACGTGTCCACGGCCCGGTCCCAGAGCCGCAGGTTCCGCCGGAACTCCAGGTGGAGCAGGGCGGTGCCCTCGAAGACGCTGCCGGGCACCTTGGTCTTGGTGCCGGCCCCCGTGCCCACGGCGCCGGAGTCCTCCGCGATGTGGTCCCGCCCGCTGACGTGGCTCAGCGTGCCGCCGGCCACCACGGCGACGGGCAGCGCCCCGACCGGGTCGGAGGTGCCGACGAGCCGGAGTGCGGTGGCCTGGCTGGTGCTGCGCGTGGAGGCGGTCAGGCCGTCCGTACCGCCGCTGGAGTGGCCGGTGGCGCTCCCGCTGTTGAACTCGGTCGCCTTGGTGTCGGCGACGTGCAGCATCGCCTGCACGCTGGCCCGGACGGTCACCGTGCCGCCGCGCACGGCGACGGTCCAGCCCTGGCCGGCCATCAGCGACCGCAGCCGCTGCTGGAGGGCCTCGGCGGTGAACCTCGGTGCCAGCTCCTGCTTGACCCGCCGCCAGTTCCGGTCCGAGCCGAAGACCTCCCGGCCGGTGGCGTCCAGTTGGCCCAGTACGTCCTCGGCCCCCGGCTGCCGGGGCGGGGCCGGGGTGGCGGGCAGCGGCTTGGGCGGGATGTCCCCCGGCTGCTCCGGGCGCGGGCCGGCGCCGGCCTCGGGCCCGGCCGCCCCGGACGCGCCGACCGGCACCACCGCGGCGTGCTCGGGCGGACGGATCGGCGAGACGCGGAGCACGATGTCGGTGGCACCGAGCACCAGCGAGCGCATCACCCGCTGCGGGGCGAGGCGCGGCTCGGGCGGGGCCGGCCTGGCCCCGGCCCCGGAGGCCACCGGCAACTCGCGGAGCGGGAAGGCGAACTCGCCCCCCGTCGTGGCGTGCAAGGTGTGCCGGACCGCCCGGTTCCCCGGCAGCCCGAAGGTACGGGAGAGGTCCACCTCGACGGTGAACGTCAGGTCGCCCCGGAAGACCGCCGCTGCCTCGACCGTCTTGCCCTTGGCCACCGCGTTGCTGCCGACGTCCCGGGTGCCGCCGATGACCTCGTCGGAGTTCCAGGTGTGGCTCAGCGCGCCCTGCAGATGGGGGACCTTGCCGGCCAGCACGACGCTCCGGATCGTCCTGGCCCGGTCGTCGTGCATCAGTCCGGTGGCGGTGGTGCTCTCGGTGCCGACCTCGAACTCGAAGTCCTTGACGGACTTCAGGTGGGTCAGGCCGGTGACCTCCGCACCGGTGATCCGGATCTCGCCCCTCACCCCGTTGGCGGAGACGGCAACCCCCCAGCTCCGTCCGCCGGTCAGCGCGGACGCCATCGGCCGGAGCGCCACGGCGTCGAAGTACGGCATCAGGTCCGCGGCGACCCGCTCCCAGTGGGAGCCGAAGACCGGCGCCAGGGAATCGCGGAGCCTGTTCACCACGGCGAGGCCGTCGGTCAGCGCCAGGACGGCGTCGGACGACCCGAGCTGCCGGTGGCGGGCCACCCGCTCCGGTGGCCGGGGAGGCTCGGCGGGCCCGGGTGCGTCCGCGGCGGCCTTGGGGGCGTCCCCGGCGGGCTCAAGGGGCCTGGGGGGCTTGGGGGGCTTGGGTGCGTCCCCGGCGGGCTCGGGCGCCGGTGGCACGACGGGCTCCGGCCGGGTGAAGACCGCCTGCTTCGCCTCCGGCCCCTCCGTCCTGTACTCCTCGGCCCGGGACTGCGGGACCGCCACCACGAACCGGACCTCGGGGTGGGGTCCGGCGGCCGTGGCGTCCGGGCCGCCCTGTCCGGCCAGCCGGAGGTTCAGCCGGGCGGTGGCCAGGTAGACCGCCATCGGCTCCGGGTACTTGGCGCTGGACACCGTGCTGGAGCCGGCCGCCGTCCGGTCACCGGTGCGCCACCGGCGGGACCCTCCCAGGCCGGCCGAGACGGACGCCCACTCGCCCCCGGGGAAGTCGTGGTGGAGCCCGCCCTGGACCTGAGCGCCCAGCGTCAGGCCGGTGATGTCCCGGGCGGCGTCGCCCACCGCGGTCTCGTTGAGCACGTTCAGCTCGGCGGTGTCGATCGTCCGCAGGAATTCCAACCGCTCGACCCTGGCGGTGGCCTGCACCGTCGTGTCCGGGTGCCGCGGGCGGCTGAGCAGCGGACCCTGGAGCGGCAGGTCACGGGTCATCGCGGGCAGCGAGGCCGCCAACCGCTCCAGCCGGAAGGTGTGCCGGACCGCCTCGCGGAGCTCCGCCCAGCCGTCCTGCCGGAACGCGCGCACCCCCAGTTCGTCGAGCGCGGTGTGCAGGTCCCTGCCCTGCCCGGCCCCTGCGGACGGGCCCGTGCCCGCGAGCACGTCCAGCACCACGGCGCTCTCCGGCAGCCCGGCCCGCCAGATCTCCGGCCCGGGCCGCCACGCGGTCGACCCGGGCGCCAGCGCGGGCGGCACCAACGGGCCGGGCGCCGCCGGCCCCGGACGGAAGGGCGTCGGCACCTCGGCGGCCACCGAGTCGGCGGCCTCGGACAGCACCTGGAATCCGAGCAGACCGGTGGCAACCGTCGCGCGGTCGGCGGTGGACCCGGCGTCCGGCCGGTACTGGAAGGTGAGCACCGCCCGGCCGTCGAAGACCACCCCGGCGGCCTTCACCTTCACGGCGTTGCCGGCCCGCACCGTGACCCGGTCGATCGCGCTGCGGTCGTGCCCGAACTGGCCGGATCCGCTCCCGGTGACGCCGAACGGCACCTGGCCGAAGTCCGTGTGCTTGAGGGACGGCGCCCCGGCCACCGTCAGGCTGTCGGTGACGGAGGCGACGACGGTACGGGTCACATCGGTGCCCGTGTTGAACTCCGTCTGCCCGGTGGTGCGCAGCTGCGTCATCTCCGAGACCCGGGCGAAGACCAGCAGGCGCCCGCGCCCGCCGGACAGCACGACCTCCACCGGCTCGCCGTTCATCATCGACTTCAGCTCGGTACGCAGGGTCAGCAGGTCCAGCCGGCCGAGGATCTCGGCGCGGACGGCCACCCAGTCGCCGTCGAAGGTCACGGCGCCGAACGCGTCCAGCGAGTTCCGGGTGGTGCCGGCCGGCACCGCGTCCGCGGGGGCGGCGGTACCGAGCAGCAGCGGGACGCCGCCACCCGTCCGCCGTCCGTCCGCGCCGATCGTGTGGACGCTCTTGACCACGTCCGTCCCTCCGAGCGCCAGCGACTGCTGGACGCGCAGCGGCGGGAGGTAGTGCTGCTGCCCGGGGGGCGGCACGGCGTCCGCGGACTCGGCGGCCGGCACCACCACCGGAACCCGCAGGTCGATCCGGAGCCGGCGGCGCGCGGCCGCCGTCCCCAGGTCCTCCGACAGGCTCCTCCCGTCCTTGTGGAGGCCGGAGAAGTCGAGCTTCAGCCGGATGTCGGCGTCGATCCACAGGGCGGGCTCCGGCGTCTTGCTGCGGGAGAAGGTCCTCCCCCTGCTGTCGACGGTCCCGGCCCTGCTGCGGTCGCCCGCTGCGCCGATCTGCCCGGTCATGCTGGTCTCCGGGGCGACCTTGCCCCCCAGCAGCAGGCCGCCGCCGAACCGCCGGCGGCCCTCCTCGAAGGATCCGGTGGTGACGAACGAGTCGCTGCCGTCCTCGAACTCGAACTTCTTCTCCTCCTTGCTGGTCACCGCCCTGACGACGGTGGCCGTGACCCGGATGTCGCCCTGCCAGCCGTCGAACTCGAACGGCAGCGCGAGGAGTTCGCCCTGGGTCAGCGACGCCAGCACGGGCTGCAGGGCGTCGAGGTCCAGTGCACCGGAGAGCTGGTCGCGGACGGCCCCGGCCAGTCGCCGGCGCTCCGCGGCCGACCACCCGTCGGCCTGGGCCCCGGTCCCCGCCCCGGCCCGCTGATCCGGCGGCCGGGTGGCCTGCTGTTCCGCGGACCCCGTGCCCTCGGCGGCCTGGCCGCGGGCCCCCTGCCCGGCGGCCGGCGGATCCCCGGCCAGCATCTCCGTGAGACGGGCGGCGACCTGGTCCAGCACCCGGCCGGCCGGGCCCGGGATCGGCAGGACCCGGTCACCACCGGCGAGCCGGCCGACGCCGCCGGCCGTGAGCCGCTCCGGTGGAAGCGGCAGCACCCGCTTCCCCGCCACCGGGTCGGGCGACCGCCCCGCCTCGGGCGCCGGGGCCGGGACGGGATAGTCCGGTGCGGGAGCGGGCACGTCGGGCGCGTGAGGCAGGACGGGCACGTCCGGCGCGGGAGCGGGCACGTCCGGCACGGGAGTCAGGACGGGCAGCTCGGGCACCGGCGGCAGGTCCGTGCCCCGTGGCGACTCGGACTGCGGGACGGACTGCGGCTCGGGCATCGGCTCGGACTGCGGGACGGACTGCGGGACGGGCCGCAGCGCCGAGTAGTGCGCCTCCTCGCCGGCCTGGCGGTAGAGCACCACCGTGCGGCGGTCGGCGTCCGGCAGGTAGTCGACATAGCGTCCGCCGCTGTCGAGCACACCGAGGTTGAGCCCCAGCGCGGCGGCCGCGATCCGGGGCACCTCGTCGAAGAAGGGCGTGTTCCACAGGTCACGGTCGCGGATGGCCAGCTCGACCGCCGCGCTCGGCCGCATGTCCCGCAGACGCTCCGGGCCCAGCTCCCGGACACCGGAACGGGCGAGCCTGGGGCTCGTCGCGAGGAGGCGTGCCCAGGCACCGCTCCCGGGGTCGCCGAGCAGCAGGCCGGCGCCGGTCCGGACCGGGGCGAGCAGGTCGGGGTCGGTGGGCGCCGGGCCCGTCTCACCCACCACGTCCCAGAGCCGGCCCGGGGCCAGGTCCATGACCAGCGCGTCCAGGGCCGACTGCCCGGCCGCGTCCGCGGCCCCACGGTGGACGGCGGCCTCCGGCCCCCGGTACCAGTGCAGGACGGCTTCGCGCAGCCCGTCCACGTCCAGGTGCTGGTGCTCCCACTCACCGAACTGCCGGTTCGCGCCGACCAGCAGGGAGGTGAAGAGGCAGTCCCCGTCACCGGGCACGGTGAGGGCCTCGTACGCCTGCCCGGCGATGGCCAGGCCGGCCACCAGGACGTCTCGCTCGCGGGACGCCACCTCCGCCACCGGCCGGGTGGGCGCGACCGGGGCGCCGGGCCCGGCGCCCGCCCCGGGCTGCGGCAGCCGCGGCGCCCGGGGAGCGTGGTGCGGATGCTCCGGGGCGGTCCCGGAGGGGTCGCCGGTGGACGGGGCGGCGGCCGGACGGCCGGGGTCCGCCGCGAGCGCGCGGTACTGCTCGAACGTCAGCTCCCGGACCAAGGGGCCCGAGCGGAGGACGTCCTCGATCCGCCGGAGGTGCCGGGGCAGCACCTCGAAGCCGTCGCGGTGGGCGGCCGGGCCCATCACCCCGGGCTCGCCGGGGAACGGCTCGCTCCGCCGTAGGGCCGTGGTCAGGTCCGCGTACTCGTCCGGCAGGCCGAGGAAGTGCATCAGTTCGTGCACCAGGACGCCGTGGGTGCTCCGCGCGTACCAGAGCAGCTGGTCGCTCCGGCCGGCGCCGGGGGCCACCGTGACCGTCCGGTGGGCGTCCGCCGGACCGTCGGCCCGCTCGATCCTCAGGTGGAACTGGGACCCGTCGGACAGCGTGAACCGGCCGTTGACGTGCCGGCCGACCGCCGCCAGCGCCTCGTCCCAGAGCCGGTCGACCTGCTCCGGGGAGGTGGCCGCGCCGTCCTGCGCCCGGAGGTCCAGCCGCAGGGTGAACTCACGGACCCACCGGCCCGGCCGCGCCTCGAAGTGCCGTACGTCGTAGACGATCTGGGTCATCGCGCCCCGGAGGTCCCCGAGCGGACGCTGCCCGCCCGGCCCCCTGGCGGCGTACCGGGTGGGCAGCGAGGGTCCGGCGATCGCGCCTCCCCCCGCCTGGCCCTGCACCAGCGGGTCGAAGCGGGAGGTGGACATCCGGGCCGGCCGGGCGAAGCGCCGTACGGCGGACCAGGCCTGCGGCGGCAGCAGGGCCGCACCGGCCCCGGGCTGGGGCGCCGCCGGGGAGGCCGCCGGCGGGGGTGCCGGGGAGGCCGCCGCGGGCACCGGGGTGGCAGGCGCCGTCTGCGCCTCCGTCCAGGGCGCTCCGGTCTGCCCGGCCGGCACGGGTCCCCCGGTGTCGGCGGTCGGTCCGCCGACCGTCGGGGGCAGGGGCGCCTGCGGCGCGAGCGTGCCGGCGTGGCGCTCGCTCTCCTCCGCGGTGAGCCGCGGCTGGTCCTCGCCCCAGCACTCCACGGGGAAGCCGTCGGCCAT
This sequence comes from Kitasatospora indigofera, assembly GCF_014655955.1. GTDB lineage: Bacteria > Actinomycetota > Actinomycetes > Streptomycetales > Streptomycetaceae > Kitasatospora > Kitasatospora indigofera. Next base: position 46,774 of record NZ_BNBO01000032.1, on the reverse strand, counting down.
GGCGAGGAACTCGTCCTCGCCGAGGTAGAGCGAGTGCTCCTTCCGGCCGTCCATCCTGATCTGGAGGTGGGTGCCGAACACCCGGTGGATCGGGAGGGTCTGCATGGTGAGCCAGAAGGTGCCGCCTTCCGGGTCCTTGTACGGGGTCAACAGGCTGAAGGACTCGGCGGGACCGCGCCTGATGTCCACCGGCCGGTGGTTCCTCCTCGCCGGGCCGGGATCGTACTGCTCCGCCAGGGCCTCGATCGTGCGCTGTTCCAGCCGGATCAGCCGGATCGTCCCCGCCTGCCGGTCGACCCGGGGCATCCGGACGGTACGCAGCATCTCGTAGGTGAAGACGTGCTGGGCGGCCAGGCTCCGCAGGAGGACGGGGTGGTAGCCGAGGCCGAGGACCTCCTCCCCGTCGATCTCCATCCGGATCCCCGGGGTCTCCTGCAACCGGCGGTCCAGACCGTTGAGCCAGAAGTACGCGTCGTCCAGGTGCTGCCCGCCCGGATTGCGGAAGTGCGCGAACAGGACCTTCGCCTGCAGGGACTCCGGCGAGGACGAGGTGGCCGACTGCGCCTCACCCCAGTCGTAGAGGTGCTGCCTGTTCCCGCCCGCCTGCTCGTCGAGCCATCTGTAGAACCGCATCGAGGCACCGTCCGCGCCGCGCAGCGACCTCCCCGGATCCGCCGCGGACGCGGGCGGCGGCGGTGCGCCAGGATCGACGAGGTCGGTCGTCCCGCCGACGGGCCGGGCGAACAGCTCGTGCGGGAACCGGTCCGGGACGTCACTGGCACGGAACAGCATCTGCAGCCGGAGGAACTCGCTGATGTAGGCGGGCGCCCAACCGTCCTCACTGAGCAGCTCGTACGTGGCCAGCAGGGTTTCGGCGGCGTCCCGCCCGGCTCCCCCGGTGTCCCTCTCCTCCCGGGCGCGCTCGACGATCCGCTGCAAACGGCGGCCCACCTGCTCGGCGGCCCGCTTGTAGACGTCCGCCATCCGGATCAACTGGGTGCTGTCGGTCACCTCGGCCAGGCCGTCGTCCCAGACCATCGCCACATTGCCGTCGTACAGGATGAACGCGGGCAGGGTGTCCCCCTCGCGCCACAGCTGACCGGCCGTGAAAGCCCCCTCGACCGGTGGCTCGTCCACCAGCTCCGGCAACGGGAGCAGCCGAAGCGGCGGGAGCTCGGGAGCGGACGACGCCGGGGACGGCGGCCGCGCGGCGGTGTCCGGGTGGCCGACCGCCGGCACCGGCACCGGTGCCGGCGACGGCACCACAGGCACCACCGGCACCACCGGCGGCGCGGCGGTCCACGCGGCCGGGGCCGGGTTCGCGGGCTGCTGCCCGGCCTCGGCCGGGGCGTCGTCCCAGGTGTCGTCCTCGGACTCGACGTCCGAGTCCTGCCGCATCCGCGGCGGCAGCGGGATCGACGGAGCCTGGGACGCCGGCCACCTGCTGTCCGGGCTCTCCGGCTCGAAGGGCGAGGGCTCGGAGTGCGGGGGCCTGAGGCTGGAAGGCTCGGAGTGCGCGGGCGCGGGGTGGGACGGCGTGGGGTGGGAGTCCTGGTCCGGCCGGTGAACCGCCGCCGGGCCGCGGCCGACGGCAGACGGATCGCCGTGGATCCCCCGGTCCAGGGGCCACGGGGCCCCCGGGGCGGGGAACCCGGGCATCAGGCCACGGGCATCCAAGGACTCGACCCGGACGCCGAGTTCAGCCGCCAGCTCGTGCCAGGCCCGGCTCGCCGCCGCATCGGCGGGCATCCGGGAGCCGCGACTGCCGGCGCCCCGGCCGTCACCGTCCCCGTGGGCGGCGAGCTCCTCGGCACGCCGGGCGATCCGCTCCTGCGCGTCACGCAGCGTCAGGTGCCCCGACCGGCCCGAATCGCCGCCGGACTTGTCCCTGAGATCCTGCAGCAGCAGGTTCCAGGCCTGTTCCTGCGCGGCCTCCCGGGCGGCCTCCCGCTGAGCCGCGCGAGCCGCTTCCTCGGCAGCCAGCCGGGTCCGCTCCTGGAGGGCCTCCCAGCGGGCCTGGGCCTGCGCGGCCCTCCGCGCCCCGGCGTTCGCCTGCTGCTCGGCCTCGGCCGCCGCGGCCTCCCGTGCGTCCCGGGCCAGCGTCCCGGCGTGCTCGCGCCCCTCCGGGGACGCCACGTAGTCGGTCCGCCGCTGTTCGGCGGCCGTGCGCCGCCGGTCCCGGGCGGCCGCGTCGGGCGTGTCGCCCGGCCGTGTGCCGTCCTCCCCGCCCAGGCGCTCGCCCCCGGACGGTGGGACGGCCCCCTGCTCCGCCGCCGGGGGCCTCGTCGCCCGGGAGTCCTGCGCGGCCTGGCCGGCCTTCCGCCGGATCTCGGCGTCACCGTCCGTCAGGCGGTAGCCCTCGCCGGGGAAGCTCTCCGGCTTCGGCGCCGGCTGGTCGGGGGCCGGCGCGTCGGTGGCGGGCTTGTCGGTGGCGGGCTTGTCCGCGGCCGGCTTGTCGCCCGTCGATGCCGGCTCCACCTGCGTCTCGCTGCCCGTGGACCGGTCACGGGATCTCGTCCCGCCGGCGGCGCTGCCTGAACCGTCGTTGCCGCTCCGCGCCGAGCCGTTGGACCCGGCGTCGGGGGAATCCTCCTCCGCCCTGCGCCTGACCTCGTCGAAGGTCACGATCCTCGGCCTCTTCGGAGCACTCTCCGTACCCCCGGCCTTCACCGAGCCCGGCGTGTCGGCCGTCTGGCCGCCGGCCTCCCGGGCGTCCTTCTGCCGCTCCAGGAACGCCTGCGCCCCCTCCGAACGCGGACCCGACCCGCCGCCCAACGCGACACCGTCGCCCGAGAAGGGTACGACCGGCTTGTTCTCGTCGGCCGCCGAACGGCCACCCTCCCGCAACTCCTCCTGACGGTCCCGCACCGCCTCCGCCGCCTCCGAACGCGGCCCGGACCCCCGGCCCAGCACAGCACCGTCACCCGGGAACGACGGCCCCTCCCCGGACCCCTCCTCCTCGCCCCTGCCCCTGAGCTCGTCGAACGTGACGATCCTCGAATCCTTCGGGGCGCTCCGCACCGGGCCGGGCGTGTCGGCCGTCGGGCCGCCGGCCTCCCGGGCGTCCTTCTGCCGCTCCAGGAACGCCTGCGCCCCCTCCGAACGCGGACCCGACCCGCCGCCCAACGCGACACCGCCGTCCGGGGAGGGTACGACCGGCTTGTTCTCGTCGGCCGCCGAACGGCCACCCTCCCGCAACTCCTCCTGACGGTCCCGCACCGCCTCCGCCGCCTCCGAACGCGGCCCGGACCCCGGGCCCAGCACAGCACCGTCACCCGGCGACGACGGCCCCTCCTCGGACCCCTTCCCCTCGCCCCTGCCCCTGACCTCGTCGAACGTGACGATCCGCGGCCCCTTCGGGGCGTCCCCCGCGCCACCGGCCTTCACCGGGGCGGGCGTGTCCGCCGTCGGGCCACCGGACGCGCGCAGCTGCTCCTGCCGCCGCAGGAAGGTCTGGGCCGGCGACAGGACCTCCTCGACGGTGTTCCGCAGGTTGCCCTGGGCGGCCGGGGCGTCCTTACCGGGCCGGTTCGGCTCGGGCTTGGGCTCGGGCTTGGACTCGGGCTTGGACTCGGGCTTCGGCTCGGGCTTCGGCTCGGGCTTGGACTCGGGCTTGGGCTTCAACTCGGGTCCGGGCCCGGGGTCCGGGCGGTTCGGCCCTGGCCTGGGGTCCGGACCGTTCGAGCCGGGGTCCTTGGGCCCGGCCGGGCCGCCCTCGGTCCGCGGCGGGGTGCCACCGCCGCCACCGCCGTCCTTGGGCGGGTGGCCGGGGTTCGGGCCGGGGTTCGGGCCCTGGTGCGGGTTCGGCCCCGCGTTCGGCCCCAGGTTCGGGCCGGGCTTCGGCGCGGAGTGCTGCTCGGGGTGCTGCTCGGGGTGCTGCGGCGGGTCCGGTTCCGGCTTGGCGGTGGATTCGGGGTGCGGCCGGGGACCGCCGCCGTGGCCGCCGGTGGACGCGGACGCCCCGGGCGAGGCGGACGTGGTGGTGGAGCCCCCGGTGCTCCTGGCACCGTCGCCCGGGTTCCGCCTCGGCTCGCTGCCGGCACCGCCACCGGCATCACCGGCGCCCGAGGACTCGGTGCTGCGCCGCGGTGCGGGCTCGGGGATCTTCGCATGGCCCGTGCCGCTCGTACCGCCCGCAGTGGTGGTGCCCGTGTTGCCGGTGGTGTTCCCCGTGGTGACCTTCGGACCGGCGGCGGACCGGTCGCCGCCGCCGGACTCCGTCACAACACCAGACTTGGGGGCCTCCGGTTTCGGGGCCTCCGGCTTCGCCGCCCCGCTGCCGCTGCCGGAGCCGGGGCCGTCGGTCCGGTGGTCCGACCCGGACGCGTTCGGCCCGCCCTCGGTCCGGTGGCCGGAGGGCGGCGCGCCGAGCGATGTGCCGGAGCCGACGGCCTCGTCGCCGTGGAGGTGCAGGGAGCCGCCGGGGACCTGCTCGTGCCCCCCGGGCCGGGGCACCGGAAAGGGCGCGGGGTGCCCCGCCACGTTGCTGATCGCCGACAGCAGGGTCAGCGGGTGCATCGCACCGTAGTACTTGCCGTTCGCGGGGTTGATCTGGGAGCTGTCGAGCCCCCGGACGAAGTCCACGTACTTCGTGGTCAGCGGCGAGGCCAGCCCCATGATCATGTGGCGGGCCCCGCCCATCATGAAGCCGCCGAGGAAGCTCATCCCGCCGGCCGACCACTCCCCGTAGTAGATCTGGTTGAAGAAGCCCTCGGTCAGGTACTGGTTGGTCCCCATCTTGATCTGCTCGCCGAGGACGTGCCCCAGCACGAACATGGTGTTCATCCGGTCGACCCGGCCCGCGAGTTCGGGCAGCTTCTCGGCCAGCGCACGCAGACCCGCCGACGGGGCGTGACTGCCCCCCTCCGCGATCTCGCGCAGGGCGGTGCCGAGGGCCGTCCGGCTCGCGGCCGACTTGGCGCCGTTCTCCGCGAAGGCCTTGCCGAACGTCCGCCCGAGCTCCTGGGCCGTCTTCGTGCCGAGCTCCTTGCCGAGCCCCTTCTCGAAGACCTTCCCGAGGTTCTCCGCGAACCGCGCCCCGGCCGCGGCGCCGACCTTGCCACCGGCGCCGAAGCCCTTCCCCAGGTAGCGGGAGTTCTCCTTGAGCAGCTTGCTGATGTTCTTGGCGAACTCGGAGGCCGCCTCGTTGGCGACCAGCCGCCCGGCCTCCTTGCCCACGCCCTTCGCGGCACCGCCCGCGGCACCCCCGGCGGCGCCGGCCCCGAGCTCCTTCACCAGGTTGCCCAGTTCCTTCGTCACGAAGATCTTGGCCAGCCCCGCGCCCAGCAGCTTGCCGAGCCCCATGCCCAGCAGGTGCAGCGGACCGGCGACGGCCCCGCTGATCGCGCCCATGATCGCGGCCTGCTTGGTGAGGTCCTTGTCCCACTCGTGCCGGTTGCCCTGTCCGAACTGGATGCCCTGGAGGATCGCGTCCATCACCAGGCCGCCCACCACGCCGAAGAGGGTGTGCGTCACGATCACCTGGACGAGCTTCTTCAGCAGGTTGATGATGATCGTCTTGACGACCTGCTTCAGCCCCTCCGCGGCGGCCATCGAGGCCCCGAAGGTGAACGGGAAGAAGGCGATGGCCAGCGCGATCTCGACCAGCAGCTGGACGATCTGGCCGATGATCATCCACTTGGTGTACTCGACGGTGTTCGCCACCTTGCCAGCGAACTCCCCCAGCTCACCGGCGAGTTGTCCGGCCGTGGTGAGGTAGTCGGTCCCGTCGTCGCCGATGAACCGCCCCATCTCGCGGGCGAACCCTTCGGCGGCCTCCCCCTCGAACTGACTCCGGCACCTCGCCACCAGGTCGACGACGTACCCCCGCAGCTTCGGCAGGTCCTCCGAGAGCGCGGCGTAGTCGTCCCGGACGTCCCGCAGCAGGCCCTCGTCGGACTCCGGCCACGGCATTCCGGTGAGAATGTGGAAGAACGTCGCCACACCGGGCGAGACCTGGATCGACGAGTGGGCCATGGCGGGGAGCCTCCGGCTGCGAAAGCTGGCTGGTGCGGGTGCGGAAGGGGTGCCGGAGACTGCCTCCGGTGGCCGCTCAGGCCAGGTCGGCGGCGTGCTCGTCGGCCGCGTCGAAGAGATCGGCGGTGCTCTCGCCGTGCTCGCCGATGCTCAGCAGCTTGAGCCTGATGCTCTCGACCAGTTGGCTCAGGGACGCGGTCGGCTTGTCGACCTTCTCGTGGTACTGCTTGCCGATCTGGTCGTGCCCGCCTCCCTTGACGTTCTTCACCCCGACGTCCTTGAGCTCGGCCTCGATCTTCCCGACCAGCGCCGCCATCTCCGGGAACCTGGTGAACTCCGTCTTCAGGTCCTCAAGCTTCTTCAGCCGCTCAGCCATTGAACTCCTCCTGCTTGTCCGTACGCCGGGCCTCGCCGGCGCCGGGGCGCATCGCGGTGAGCGGCGCCAGCAGCGCGTCCAGGTCCATCCCGCCCGACCCGGAGAGCAGTTCGTCCTCCCGCTCGCCGGTGAAGGCCAGCCGCAGCGACTCGCCGACCCCGTCGAAGGACCGCATCGCCGTGGCGACCTGCTCGCCCATCCGGGCCTGGGCCTCGTTCAGCACGTCCTTCAGGACGGCGGCGAGGTGCGCGGGGGCCATCTCCTGGTAGGCCGTGGTGTGGAAGGTCAGCGCGAGCACCTGGCCCTGCGCACCGACCTTCGCGGTGACCAGCCGGTCCTTGGTGGTCACCGAGGCGCTCGACGCCTGCAACTCCCGTGTCATCGCGGCCATCCTGGCCTGCTGCTCCTCCAGGGACGCCATCGCCCGGGCGAGGTGCTCCTCGAACGAGAACTCCATCTCCGTACCCTCCTCGACTGTGGAAACGCGGGACCGGCTCAGCGGCCGATCACGCCGTGGACGGCACCGGTGTCGGTGCCCCAGACCTCTTCGTCCTCGGACAGCCAGGTGGTCCGCTGGCGGTCCTTCTCGCCCGGCCCGCCGCCCGCGCCGCCCCCCATCGGCGGGACCATGGGCATCCCGCCGCTGCTGGTGTTCACCGTGCGGCCGCGCATCACGGCCGCCTCCTCGGCGGCCAGCGCGGAGGCCTTCTGGGCCGCGGCCCCCGAGGTGGCGGCCTTGCCGCCGGGCGCCGTCCCTCCGCTGTTCTCGATCGCCTTGGCGCTCAACCCGCCGCCGGAGCTGACCAGTCGGGGCCCTGCGCCCGCGGTGAGCCCCTCGCCCGCGCCCGCCCCGCCGAACGACCCGGCGTACGGGCCCGACGAGAGGCTCCCGGAGCCACCGCCCGTGGAGCCGCTGCCGTAGTCGCCGAGGGACCCGAGGTCCAGGTTCCAGGACGGGAGGGTGGACGGCGGCCGGCCGATGCCGGTGTCACCGCCGCCGCCACTGCCGCCGGAGGTGATCGCGTCGACGGCGTGCTGCCGGTCGAGGTAGCGCTGCGTGAGGTCGGCGACGGGCCGGCCGGTCGAGTCAAGCAGCGTTCCGTCCGCGGCGACCGAGCCGCCCTTCGCGACCACCACCGGGTTGCCGTCGCGGTCCAGCACCTGCTTGCCGTCCGGGCCGATGACCGAGCCGTCCTCCCGGACGGTCGAACCCTTCGGCACCTTGGCGTTGGACCCGTAGATGCCGCCACCGGTGCCGGGCGGGATGTCCGATCCCACCGGCACGACGACCGGCTTGCCGTTCTTGTCCTTGACCGGCTGTCCGTTCCCGTCGTACACCTGCCCGTTGGCGCCGATGTACCCGCCCGGGGGCAGCAGCACGGGCTTCTTGTCGGCATCCAGGACGGGCCTGTTGTCCTTGTCGAGGATCGGCGTGCCCGTGCCGTTGCCGCCGGTTCCACCTCCGCCGCCACCGCCGAGCACCGGGGGCGGGGGGAGATGGGTGTCGGAGCCGTTGCCGCCGGCACCGCCGTCCCCCGAGCCGCCGCTGCCGCCGCCCGCGCCGCCGGTCAGGTCCAGCTTCTTGTCGTTGCCGCCGCCGCTGCCGCCGCCGAGATCGGGGTCGCCCTCCCCAGGGCCCTTCTCGGAGCCGGGTCCGTCCTTCGTCGGGTCCGGCACCGGGGCCGGGGGCAGGTCCAGGCTCACCGGCCGGTACCCGAACCCGAAGTCCGCGTTCAGGATGTTGTAGGCCGCCTCCAGCGCGGCCATCGGGTCCGGCGAGAACGCCAGGCGCTCGTCCACGACCCGGGGCACCTTGCGCTTGTCCAGGCAACGCTCGACGTCGGCCAGCCAGATGGCCTTGGCCCGCAGCTCCAGCCGGTCGTAGAAGTCCTGCTGCCGGGGGTCGCCGAGAGGCGTGCTGATCGACTGGAGGTTCCCGAGCGAGTCGATCTGCGGTGTGACGTTCTGCAGGGTCTCGGTCAGGGCCTGGAGGATCGCGTGGGACGGCCAGAGCGTCCCACTGTCCCACCACGACTGGTGGACGTACTGGAGCCCCCGGACCGCCTGGTCGATGGCGTCGGCCGCCGCGTAGAGGTCGGCCTCGAAGGGCGACTTGTGCAGCTGGAGCCGGATGGTCTCCAGCTCCAGTGCGTACCGGTCGAGGAGCGTCTTGAACTCGCCGGCCGCGTCCCCCTGCCAGTTGCTGTCCGGTGCGTCCAGCGACCCCGCCCACTCCTTCACCCGCGGCTCCCAGGTGGTCAGCCAGGAGTTGACCTTGGTGAGCCCCGCCGCGGCGGATCGCAGGCTCGCCGAGTTGACGGTGTCGTTGCCCCGGCCGCCCGGCATCAGCGGGGCGAAGATCTCGCGGTGCTGGTTGATGAACTTGGACAGCGGCTTGTCCGAGTCGTTGCCCCAGTCCGTGTAGTTGACGCTCAAGGTGATCGAGTAGTTGTAGTGCTCCTGGCCGATGGAGAAGTTCCACGCCCACCAGACGTCGGGTGTGCCCACCCCGGCGTGCTGGCCGTCGGCGGCTCCCCCGTTGGCGTAGTAGCCCGAGCCCCACACCATCTTCATCACGGGCCGGAGCCACGGCTTGTCGGGTGATGGCCCCGCGACCTCCTCCCTGGTGACGATCTTCGCGGTGCGCTGAGCCTCGGAGGCGAACGTCTTGAGGACGTCCTCCCATCGCATCGTGGCCATGGGCTTCGCTGTCTCCGATCAGGTGAGGCTTGCGGGGGGGGAAGTGGTCCGGCGGGCGGTGCCGGCCGGCGGGGTCCGGTGGGCCCTCGGGCCCACCGGACCGGGTGGCCGGCCGGGCCGGGTGGCCGGCCGGGCCCTGGTCAGCCGGACTTCGTCGGCGCGGACGAGACCACCTTGTTGAGGATCAGCATCATCTCGGCGGCCGTCATGGCCTCCTCGTGCGCGGCGTCCATGATCTCCAGGGTCTTCAGGATCTCCAGCTGGGCGTCGGTCATCTGCAGACCGGCCTTCTTGAGATCCGCGGCCAGGCCCTTGGCCAGGGCCCCGAAGTTGGCCTTGACGTTCCCCGCGGCGGGGAACGTGGCCGCGTGGCCCGTCAGCAGTGCGGTGAACTCGCCGGCCTCGGCCCCGCCGAAGGCCAGCATCGCCTTGTACCCGGGGTCGGCGGCCAACTCGCGCAGGAAGTTGTTCAGCTGGACGTTGGCGAAGTACTCCAGGTCGTCGTGGTTCACGCTGAGCGTGTGGTGGAGGTCGACGCTCCCCGGCCCGGTCTCAGCCATCGTGCCCGCCTCCCGCGCGGTCGCGGTCCACCGCGGTCACCCGATGCCCGCGCCGGCCCGGCGGTCGGCGTCGCGCAGCAGGCCGTGCATCTCGCGCAGCGCGCCGGCGGCCTTGGTGATGTCGTCCGTCATGTCCTTCTCGTTGTTGGTCAGCGTGGTGCGGAAATCCGCGGCCGCCGTGGCGAGAAGACCGGACAGCTGCGCCTCGGCCGTCCGCAGGGCGGCGACGCAGTTGTCCATGCTGCTGTGCATCCGCGTGCCGGCCTGGCTGAGCGCGTCGGCCGCCTCGTCGATGTTCCGGTGGTTGAGGGCGATGTTCGCCATGGGTCGATCCTTTCGTTCGCCGTCGGCCGGGCCGGGCAGTGACGGCCGGCCGGACGGCACGGGGAGGGGACGGTCAGCTCGGGTTGAGCACGCCCTTGACGTGGCTCGAATGGACGCTCCAGTTGCCGCCGACGCCGTTCGCGTCGTCGTGCGCGGCGTTGATCTGCTGGTGCCCGCTGGTGAAGCTCGTCTGGAAGCTCTCGTAGGCCGACTTGAGCTGGTTGTACCGGTTCGTCCAGTCGTCGATGTTCTCCTGGTAGCGCGTGCTGCAGGCGGCCTTGAAGTGGTCGTGGACCTCGCCCTTGATGGCGACGATGTCGGCGAGCGAACTGCGCATGTCCGCGATGCGGTCCTCCAGGGTGCGCAGAGTGGCGCGGACGACACTGTCGTCGGTCGTCAAGCTGGGAGGAGTGGACACAGGGTTCCCTTCGACGGTTCGGATGCACAGGTGGCCGATGCCGCCGGAGGAGCGGCGGCGGGCCCTCTCACCCCTTCAACGGGGCGGTGCCGGAGGAGGGTTCAGCCGGTTCGCGGGACGCTCCGCCGGCCTGCCGGAGCCGGCCCCGGTCCGCGCGGCACCCGGGCGGGCGGCCCCCGCGTTTCACCGCGCGCAGGCCGGGCCGGCGGTACGCGCGGGGGCCGGGCCGCCGGTCAGGGCGGCCGGGTCGAGGCTGGGCCCGGTCGGGAGCAGGGTCAGCAGGGCCTCGGGGGCGGCCGAGGGGACGACGGCGCCGTAGCCGAGCCGCTCGGCGGCCGCCGCCGAGGCGAGCGGGTACTTCACCCCGGCGTCGGTGACCAGGTAGAGCGTGCCGCCGACGCCGGCACTGGACAGGGCCCGGACCAGGGCCCCGCCGCCGGGTCGGACGGCGATGCTGTCGGCGCCGGCGCAGGCCGGGTCCACGCCCGGCTGGGCGGCCGGCGGCGGGCCCGCGACCGCCTCCTCGTCGAACAGGGTGACCGAGGTGGTCGGCGCCTGGTCGGTGAGCGTCGACTCGGCGCAGATCCCCCGGCCCTGGGGGACGGTCACCAGCTCCGGCGGCGCGGCGGGCAGCCCGGCCGCCGCGGGCGCGGGCCGGACGGCGGCGGTGTGCGCGGCGAGGTCGGCCGGACTGAGGGCGGCGGGGGTGACGGCCGCGCCCCCGTAGGCGGCGCTCTGGGTGCGCAGGTCGTTGCGGAGCAGTTCGAAGGCCATCCTGCTGAGCGGGGTGAGACCGGCCGGGGTCAGCAGGTACGGGTCGCCCCCGGGGCCGGTGAACAGCTGGCCGAACCGGGTGGGGCCGGCGGTCAGCTGCGGGCCGGCCGCGCCGCGGGACTCCACCTCGGGCGCGGCCAGGTCCGGCCCGGCCGCCAGGGAGTCGAGGAAGGCCGCGGTCACCGGATAGGCGGTGACCGCGGCCTGGCCGAGGGCCTGGCGGGCACCGTCGCGGGTGTCGACGCGGAGCCGGCGGCCGTGCCAGAGCAGGTACTCGGTCCCGTCGGGCGCCGCCACCAGGGCGCCCTGGCCGTCGGTGAGGCCGGTGCCGCGGCCGCCGGGGCCGACCGCGAGGGCCAGTTCGGGGCGGCGGCCACCGGACGGGCCGGGCCGGCCGACGGCGCAGGCGAGCCACGGCGCGGCGGTGAGCCGGCCGGGGGCGGGCAGTCCGTCCGGGGCCCCGAGGATGCCGACCGGGGCGCCGCGCGGGGTGCCGGCCAGCGAGTTCACGCTGACCTGGTCGACCACCAGCTGGTCGCCGGCCAGCAGCCGGGCGCTGGCCTCGTTCAGCACGGGCCGCAGGCTGCCGTCCAGGTAGAGGTAGCGGGCGCCGCTCTCCTTGACCACCACGAGGGTGCCGGGCTTGCGCCAGCCCGTGGCGCCACCGGGCACGAGCGCCCCGTACACGGCGACCCCCAGGCACACCAGGACGGCGACGACCAGCCCGGTCACGGTGCCCCGCGAGGTGCGCCCGGACGGGGTGTCGGGGGCGTCGGGCTCGCCGCGCAGCATGCCGGTGGCGAGCCTGCCCATCACGAACAGGTGGGCCTGCACCTGGTCGCGCTTCGACTGCATCTCGTGGTTCTCCTCGGGACATCGGTGGATGGCGGACCGTCAGGGGCGGCCGGGGCCCGGCCGGCGGATGGTGGCGGACCCTAACCCGCGACGGCCCGCAGCGCGTGGTAGACCCCGGCGACGGCCAGCGCCAGCGGCAGCACGGCCATCGCCGCGAGCGAGTGCAGCAGGTCGGCGGCCCGGCCCCAGTACGGCAGCAGCCGGCGGCCGGGGACCGTCCAGGCGGTGACCGCCAGCGCGGCGGCCAGGCCGAGCAGTCCGGCGAGCAGCAGCAGCCGGCCGCCGGTCCGCTGGTCGAGGGCCACGCCGCCGAGCAGCAGCGCCAGGCCGTAGACGCCGGGGAGCAGGACGGCCAGCCGCTGCGGGATGCTGCCGACGGCCCGGCCGTGCAGCAGCAGGAGGACGGACAGGGCGGCTGTCAGGAACGGTGCGGCCCAGCCGTCGACGCCGGCCAGCACGGTGGTGCACAGGGTGAGGACCAGTCCGAGCGCCAGGTGGAAGGAGGTCAGGTAGCCGTCGGCGACGTCGCTGCGGCTCAGCACGGTGCCGCTGGGGAAGGGGGCGATCCCCTCCTGGAGCTCCTCGGCGTTGCGGGGCAGCGCGGGCAGGCGCAGTCCGGACAGCCGGAAGCAGATCCCCGGGACGAAGGCCCCGACGACGACGGCCAGGACGGCGAGCACCGCCGCGGCCTGGGACGCGTCGAGGCCGTTCAGCAGGAGCGCGCCGGCCAGGACGGCGTGCAGGGCCACCAGGGCGGTGCCGAGGAAGAGCGGCGCCGAGCAGCCGACGGCGGCCACCGCGAGGACCGCCGCGCCGGCCGCGGCCGAGCCGCCGGCCAGCAGGCGGGCGCCGGCCGCGCCGGCCCCGCCGCCGGCGGGCAGCAGGGCCCCGGCCAGCGCCAGGTAGGGCACCGCGGCCGCGCCCAGCGCCGTCCCGGCGCCGGCGTCGCCCACCGCCCGGGAGCCGCTCGCGGCGCCGAGCAGCAGCAGTACGCCGGTGAGGGCGGCGGCCAGGTCGCGGCTCTCCCTCGTCCCGGGGAGCAGCAGCAACGCCAGCCCGCCCACCAGGACGGACAGGGCCAGGCCCAGCGCGAGGTGGTGGGTGAGCGCGGGGCGCCAGGTGTCCGGGCGGGCCCGCATGGCCGTGGCGACGCCGTCCGCCATGTCGTCGAAGTGCACCTCGGGCAGCGGGTCGCGGCGCGGGCGCAGGTGGAGCTCGTCGCCGTCGTGCAGTCCCAGCGCGTCCGCGCCGAGTTCCTCGTCCAGCGGCGCGCCACCGAGGCGCTGGAGGATCCAGCCGTCGTGGTCGACGCCCAGTTCGTCCAGGCCCGGCCCGGCGAAGCCGAGGACGGCCGGCAGCAGGTCGGCCAGCGGCACGTCGGCGGGCACCGCGAGGTCGAACACCGCGTCGGGTGTCCGGAACCTCAGGCGGCACAGTCCAGCAACGGTGGTCCCGTTCAAGGCTCTCCAATCTCCAACGACCCGGCCGGAGCGGCGGCGCGGCACGGTGCCCCGGCGGGATGTCCCGGCGGGACGTCCCGGCGGGATGGGCGCCCCGTCGGCCGCCCGGGGGAAGAGCGGGCCGGGGCGCCGCTCGCACCAGGAGGTACGGGCCGCGCGGCTCCCGGGGTTCACCACCCGTCAGGTCCCGGTCGCACCGCCGGCCGGTGAACCCCGGCGGGCCCGCCGTCCGTGGTCCTGGACGGACGACACGCGTCCCGGGCCGCGGATCACCGGTCGGCCGTCCCCCTTCACGAGGAGCCCTTCGTTGAGCGTGGTGCTGGTCAACCGTCCGCCCAGGCGCCCCGGCCCGGAAATGCCCGACGGCGAGATCCAGTTGCAGGAGCCGCCCGCCCTCCCCGAGGCGCAGAGCGGCATGGCGAGCATGATCAGCATGGCGCCGATGGCCCTGAGCTCGCTCTCGATGGTGTTCATCTTCCTGCGCCCGGGTGAGGGCGGCGGCATCCTGATGTACGTGGCGATGGGCATGATGGGGCTCTCCGCCGTGGGCATGCTGGTGACCCAGCTGGTCCGCGGGTCCAGCGACCGCAAGCGGGAGCTGCGCGCCGAGCGCCGGGACTACCTGCGCTACCTGTCCCAGGTCCGCCGCCAGGTGCGTACCCACGTCGTGCGCCAGCAGGAGGCACTGGGCTGGCGCCACCCCACGCCGTCCGTGCTGGCCGCGCTGGCCCGCACCTCCCGGCTGTGGGAGCGCCGCAGCGCGCACCCCGACTTCGGGGACGTCCGGATCGGGACCGGCCCGCAGCGCCTCGCGGTGCGGCTGGCCCCGCTGTCCACCAAGCCGGTGGAGGACCTGGAGCCGCTCTGCGCCCACGCGCTGCGCCGCTTCATCAACGCCTACGGCACCGTCGCGGACCAGCCGGTCGCGGTCTACCTGCGGGGCTACGCGCAGATCCTGCTGCGCGCCGAGGACCGGGCGGACGCCCGCGCCCTGGCCAGGGCGATGCTGGCGCAGCTGGCCGTCTTCCACGCGCCCGACGAGCTGCGGATCGCGGTCGTCACCGACGCCGAGCACCGCGCCCAGTGGGAGTGGGCCAAGTGGCTGCCGCACGCCCTGCACCCGGTGGACACCGACGGGGTGGGGCCGGTGCGCCTGGTGGCGGGCTCGGTCGCGGAGATCGAGCAGTTGCTGGGCGGCGACTTCGGGGCCCGTCCGCCGTACGAGCCGGACGCCCAGCCCGGGCGGGACGAGCCGTACACCGTGATCGTGCTGGACGGTCCGCAGGTCGGCCCGGCGAGCAGGGCGGCGCTCGCCGGCTACCGCAACGCCACGCTGCTCGACCTCGGCGACACCCTGGAGTGGAAGCCGCTGCGGTTCCGTCTGCGGCTGCGGATCGAGGACGGCGCCCTGGCGATGGTCGGCGCGGACCGCAACCACCGGGACGACGTCACCCCGCTCGGCCGGCCGGACGCCCTGTCGGCCGCCGCCGCCCGCCGGCTGGCGCTCGGGCTGGCGCCGTTCCGGATCGGCGACAGCACGGAGGCCGGCGAGCCGCTGGAGACCGACTTCGACCTCGCGACGCTGCTCGGGATCCGGGACCTGCACCGGCACGACGTGGTGGAGACCTGGTCCCGGCGCGGCATCGCGGACCGGTTGCGGGTCCCGCTGGGCATCGCCGCCGACGGTTCGCCGGTCGAGCTGGACATCAAGGAGTCGGCGCAGGGCGGCATGGGCCCGCACGGGATGCTGATCGGCGCCACCGGCTCCGGCAAGTCCGAGCTGCTGCGCACGCTGGTGCTGGCGCTGGCCGTCACGCACTCCTCCGAGGTGCTGAACTTCGTCCTGGTCGACTTCAAGGGCGGCGCGACCTTCCTCGGCCTGGACCGGCTGCCGCACACCTCCGCGGTGATCACCAACCTGGCCGACGAGGCCTCCCTGGTGGACCGGATGCGGGACGCGCTGCACGGTGAGCTGGTGCGGCGCCAGGAGCTGCTCCGGGCCGCCGGCAACTACAGCTCGCTGCTCGACTACGAGACCGCCCGCGCCGCCGGGGCGGCCCTGGAGCCGCTGCCCACGCTGTTCGTGGTGGTCGACGAGTTCAGCGAACTGCTCGCCGCGCACCGCGACTTCATGGACCTCTTCATCATGATCGGCCGGCTCGGCCGCTCGCTCGGGGTGCACCTGCTGCTCGCCTCGCAACGGCTGGACGAGGGCCGGATGCACGCACTGGAGTCCCACCTGTCCTACCGGATCGGCCTGCGGACCTTCTCCGCCATGGAGAGCCGGGGCGTCCTCGGCGTCCCCGACGCCTACCAACTGCCCTCCCAGCCCGGCAACGGGTTCCTGCGCAGCGACATCGCCACCCTCACCCGGTTCAAGGCCGCGTACGTCTCCGGCCCGTACCGGGCCAGGCGCCGGGCGGCCCGCCAGGAGGTGGTGGCCGGTCAGGTGGCCGCGTACGGCACGGAGTACGTGGCACCGCGCCGGCCGCCCGCGCTCCCCGCGGAGGCCGAGCCGCCGGAGTCGCCCGAGGAGACCCGTACCCTGCTGGACCTGGCGGTGACGCGGCTCACCGACGCGGGGCCGCCCGCCTACCAGGTGTGGCTGCCCCCGCTGGACGTCCCGCCCACCCTGGACGAACTGCTGCCGCCGCTGGCGCCGCACCCCGACCACGGCCTCACCACCGAGGGCGAGGCCGCCCGGGGCACCCTGACGGTGCCGGTCGGCGTCGTGGACCGGCCCTTCCAGCAGGCCCGCGACCTGCTCACCGCCGACCTCTCCGGCGCCGGCGGCCACGTGGGTGTCGCGGGCGGCCCGCAGAGCGGCAAGAGCACCCTGATCCGCACCCTGCTGTGCGGGCTCGCGCTCACCCACACCCCCCTCGAAGTGCAGTTCTACTGCCTCGACTTCGGCGGTGGCACGCTCGCCGGGCTGCGCGGGCTGCCGCACGTCGGAGGGGTCACCGGCCGGCACGACCCCGAGCGGGTGGTGCGCACCGTCGCCGAGGTGAACAGCATCCTGGTCCGGCGCGAGCAGCGCTTCGCCGAGCTGGGCATCGACTCCGTCTCGGCCTTCCGCCGGCGCCGGGCGGCCGGCGAGCTGCCCGAGGAGCGGCACGGCGACGTCTTCCTGGTGATCGACGGCTGGAACACCGTCCGCCAGGAGTTCCCCGACCTCGCCCCCGCCCTGACCCTGATCGCCCAGCGCGGCCTGAACTACGGCATCCACCTGATCGTGGGGACCACCCGCTGGGGCGAGGTCACCGGCGCGCTGCGCGACCTGCTGGGCACCCGCTTCGAGCTCCGGCTGGGCGACGCGGTGGACTCCGCCATCAGCATGCGGGCGGCCGGCCAGGTGCCGAAGATCCCCGGACGGGGCCTGACCGGCGACGAGATGCACTTCCTCGCCGCCCTGCCCCGGCTGGACGGCGGCAGCGGCACGGACGACCTCGGGGCGGGCGTCGCCGACCTGGTCGACGTGCTCGCCGACCACTGGACCGGCCCGCGCGCCCCCGAGGTGCGGATGCTCCCGCTCTCCCTGGAGGCGGCCGCGCTGCCCGCCCCCGAGGGCCGGCTCCGCATCCCGATCGGCCTCCAGGACACCACGATCGCACCGCTGTGGCACGACTTCGAGGAGGCCCCGCACCTGCTGGTGGTCGGCGACAGCGAGGCGGGCAAGACCAACCTGCTGAAGCTGGTCACCGCGGCCGTCACCGCCGCCTACACCCCGGCCGAGGCCCGGATCATGCTGGTCGACTACCGGCGCGAGCTGCACGAGGCCGTCCCCGACGACTACCGGCTGGGTCACGCGGTCGCCGTGGACGTCCTGCGGCAGATCGTGGACGGCGCGGCCCGGGCGATGGCCAACCGGCTGCCCGGCGCGGAACTCACGCCGGCCCGGCTCAAGTTGCGGGACTGGTGGGAGGGGCCCGAGCTGTTCATCGTGGTCGACGACTACGAGCTGGTGTCGGGCTCCCCCGGCAGCATGTCCGCCCACCCGTTCGCGGCCCTGTTCGACCACCTCGCGCAGGGCACCGAGCTGGGCCTGCACCTGATCGTCGCGCGGGGCGCCAACGGCATCGGCCGCGCCTCGTCCGATCCGCTGCTGCGCAAGCTGGAGGAGGTCAACACGCCCGTGCTGCTGCTGTCCTGCCCGCCGAGCGAGGGGTACCTGTTCGGCAACGTCAAACCGCGCGACTTCCCGCCCGGCCGCGGCCTCTACATCACCCGGCGCCGCACCGTGCAGGTGCAGACCGCGATCACGGCCGGGCCCGCGGACGGGGAGGGCGCGGCGGAGCCGTCGTAGCCGGGCGGGTGCCGATCGCCCTCCCCGGGGCGGGCGGTCGGCCGGGCGGCCCTGGACGGGGCAGGCGGTCCGGGGCAGGTCCGGGGCGACCGGGGCAGGTGCGGGGGCGACCGGGGTGAACCTCCGCCGGTGCGGGGCCCGTAGAGCCGGTTGGTGCCCCGCCAAGACGCGATCGGGCAGGGAGAGGGCAGAACGATGAGCACACCAGCGCCGCCGGCCGGAGCCGACACCGGTACGGCCGCCGGGCCGGGGCCCGGGGCAGCAGGGACCAGGAGCAGGTCCGAGCCGGCCGTCGGGGCCGGGTCGGCCGACGCCGCCGGGGTCGCGGGCGGCGCCGCTCCGGCCTGGCGCCGGCTGGCCCGCCGGATCGGGGGCGCCCAACCCGGCGCCGCGGGCCCGCCGTCCGAGCCGGCGGCCGGCACCGGGCCTTCGGGCCTGCACCGCGTCGGCGCGCACTTCGTCATCGCCCCGGGCACGGCTCCGGCCGGGGCGGCTGCCACCGGAGCGGCTCCCGACGAGGCTCCGGGCGGCCTGCCGGCCGGGCTGACGACGGCGCTGGCCCGGCTCCGGCCCTCCCCCCAGTCCCTGGTGCTGCTCGCGGCCGCCCCCGACGCCGCGACCGTGCTGCTCGGCCGGCTGCCGGAGTTGACCCGGGCGGCCGCCGACCGGGGTGCCACCACCTTGGTCCTGGCCGCCTCAGGGCTCGCGGCCGCGCCGGCGTACGGACGACGTCCGGCCGAACAACTCGCGGAGCTGGCCGGGCTGTCGGTGGTGGCCCCGGACGGGATGGTCACGCTCCGGCCCGACGGCACCCTGCTGACCACCGGTACCGCGGGGGGCGTCGCCGCCTCCTGGTGGCTCTGCCCGCCTGCCGGGGCGGTCCAGGCCCTCGGGCCGGCCTGGCCGCCGGCGGAGCCCGCGGGCCCGGCCGCCGCCACGGTCACCGCTGCCCCTGCCGCCGACGTCGCTACCGCTGCCGACGTCGAACCGTTGCTCGAACCGACCGCACCCACCGCGCCGGCCGCCGTCGAGACGCCTGCCACCGGGCGACCGCCGGCCGAGGCGTCCCCCGCCTCTCCGCCCGCTCCTCCCGCCGCCACCCCGCCCGAGGCGCCCGGGGCGCCCGCAGCCGGGGCGCCCGTAGCTCCGGAGCCGACGCCCGAGGCGCCGGTGCGCCTCGCACCCGCCGCTCCACCCGCCCCCGGCGCACCCGCCGTTCCCGCTGCCGGCCACACCACCGAAGCGACTCCGCCGGCCCCCGGGCCGGCGGTACCGGACGCCGCCGGGCAACCCGGTCCCGACGGCCTCCTGGCAACCGCGCTGCCGAACGGCTTCTGGATCAGGAGCGGGTCCGCCGGACTCGCCGGACCGGCCCCCCTGCAGCGGGCCACCACGACGGACAACACGGTGATCCTGGTGGTCGGCCGTCCCGGCGGACCGCTGCCGACCACCCGTCAGCTGGCCGCGGTCGTCCGCCGGCTGCTCCCGCCCGCCCCCGCGGAGCTGCTGCTCAGCGCGCCCTGGTCGGGCGTCGGTGCACTCACCGGGCTCGCCGCCGAACTCGCCGCCGAGCTGGATCGCGACGTACGGGCGGCCGTCGGGCTGCCGATGCGCACCGCCGGCGGCCTCTCGTCCCGGCTGCTCGACGCCGACGGCCGGGCGACCTGGGAGCCCTGGCTGACCGAGCTGACCGCCTCCGCCGGCACCCGCCGTGTGGTCGCCTCCGCCTGGCGCAGCGCGCCGGCCGGCCTTCCGCAGTGCGGACCGGCGGTCTTCGACACCGCCGTACCGGGGTGGTGGCTGGAGGCCGTGCCCGCCGGCCTCTGGTTGCGCCCGGCCGACCCCGGGCCGTACCGGGAGCCCCGGCTGCTGGATCCGGACCCGTCGCGGCCGCGCCTGCTGGTCGGTGCGGGAGAGCAGCCGGTGCCTGCGGAGATCCTGGCGGGCGTGGACAGCCTGCTCGCCGCGCTGGCCCAGCAGGGAGCTGCCGAGCCCGCCCTGGTGGTCAACGGCGTGCCGAGGCACCGGACGTCGGCCCTCGGCCGGGTCCTCGGCCCGGCGGTGGCCCCGGCCGGGCCCGCTTCGGAGCCGGTCACGGCCGAGCCGGCCGGCGAGCACCCGGTAACGGCCGAGCCGTCGGGCGCGCGCCCGGACGAGCGACCCGACCAGCGACCGGACCAGCGACCCGACGAGCAACCCGACGAGCGACCCGCGCAGCCCCGTCCCCTCGTCGCCGGGTCGGCCACCGCCCCCGACCGGACCGCCCTCGCCACCGAACGCACCGCCTTCCGAGCCCTGTTGGGAAGCCACTTCCAGCGCTGCGCGAGCCACGCCGACCAGGTGGCGACCCGGCTCCCGGCCCTGCGCTCCATCGCTCGTGAGGACTTGAAGTGCGACCTGGCGGCGGTCTACCTGCACCACTGCGACTCCGGTGTGCCGGTCACCCGCGCCGAGCTGGTCAAGGCGGCCCGCCGCTCCGATCCGGGGGCGCCGGCCGCCTACCTCGCCTGCCTCGGGTCGGGGCTGCGCAGGCTCCCGAGCCACCACGGCGCCGTCCTGCTGGGCGCCCACGCGGGCGCGCAGGAGCTACGGCACTACCGTCCGGGGACGCTGCTGACCGAACCCGCTCCGGTCGTCGGCGTCCCCGCCCACGACGTCGAGCTGGGGACGCCGGTCGAGTTCGCCCTGTGGTCCGTGACGGGCCGCAGGACGTCGGTGTTCGCCGAGGACGGCGAGCCCGAGGTGGTCTTCCCGCCGGGCTCGCGCTTCTCCGTCCTGGAGGTGATACCCGCCCAGGACGGCCTGCCGACCAGGGTCCTGCTCCGGGAGGACGGCCTGCCCGCCTCCCGGCCGCGCGCCGGGAGCGGCCTTCCGGACCGCCGCGACGAACACGCCCGGATGCGGCTGCTCGCCTGGCTGGCCCGCCGGGACGTCCTCACCCCGCAGGAACGCCGCGCCCCGGACCGTCCCGACCGCCTCCACCTCACCCCGGGCGTCGCCGCGCCCTGAACAGCCCCTTCGCCGGGCCGGAACGGAGGGCGGCGGGGGCGGAGGAGCCTCCCCGCGGCCGACGCGGGTGAACGTGGCCCGGTGACCGTGGCGGCCGCGCCACCGTCCGGAAAGGAATCCAGGACCGCTCACCGGGGAACGGAACCGGACGACCGCGTGGAATGCGGATGAATTCCCGTCCGGCCGGCCCACCCGTTTTGCCCGAAACACCTCGCGCGCCCGCCCGGCGCGCGGCGGCCTTCGGTCAGGCGCCCTGCGGAATTCCGCCGAGGGCGACACTCTGGCCCCGGAATTCCGCCACGACCTTCCCCTCGGAGTGCCGGACGGTCACGTCGTAGACGCCGTTGCGCCCGGAGCGTGCCCGCTCCACCGCCTCCGCGACCAGTTCGTCGCCCACCGCGGCCGGGGCCAGGAAGGTGACCTGGGCGGCCTGCGCCACGGTGACCTGGCCGTAGCTGTTGCAGGCGTAGGAGAAGGCCGCGTCGGCCAGCAGGAACAGATAGCCGCCGTGCGCCATCCCGTACCCGTTGACCATCGCCTCGGTCACCCGCATCCGCATCAGTGCGCGCCCCGCGGACACCTCGTCCAGCGCTATTCCGAGCGTCTGGCAGGTCTGGTCGCGCTCGTACAGCGAGGCGATCCTGGAATGTCCCGCCAGCGCCGGTCCGATATTCGCGCCCATGAATTCCCGCTTTCCCCCGGGAGCAGCCGGAACGGTCGGTGCTCCGTACACCGGAATTACATCGAGCCAGGCCACCGCCTGTCAATGGCCGCCGCATTCCGCGCCGGTACGGCCCCGCGGGCGGGCACAGGGCCGGGCCCGCGGTGACGTCCGGGCGGGCCCTCGGGGCCGACGGCGCCTCCGCCCGGCGACGAGCCGGCTCCCCCGGGCGTGCGCAGCGGGACGGCCACGGTCGGGCGACGGACATTGCGTCGACCCAATCTGCCTCTGTGGCAGACGAATTGAAAGATCATCACTATATGATCTGGCGCAGGCCGCGCACCGCCGTGGGCGCCCGGCCATCCGACGCGAAGGATCCCCACATGACCACATTCGCCGAGCGTCCCGCGGCCGTCGTGGATGTCGCCAACATCGCGCGGATCTACGACTACTACCTGGGCGGGCTCTACAACTTCGCGGTCGACCGGGAGAAGGCCGAGCGGATCAGGACCATGCTGCCCAGCGTCGACCTGCTGGCCCGGGCCAACCGGGACTGGCTGCGCCGCTCGGTACGGTTCCTGATCGCCCAGGGCGTCGACCAGTTCATCGATCTCGCCTCCGGCCTTCCCACCATGAACAACACCCACGAGGTGGCCCACGCCCGTAACCCGCAGGCCCGGGTGGTGTACGTCGACTGCGAGCCGTCGGCCGTCCGGCACGGCGAGGAGATCCTGGCCGGCGAGCCGCTCGTCGCCATGATCGAGGCCGACGGCCGCGACCCGGAGCAGGTGTGGTCCCACCCCAGCACCCGGGAGCTGATCGACCTCAGCCGGCCGGTCGGCATCCTGATGGGGGGCCTGCTGGTCTTCGTCGACGACGCGCAGGACCCGGCCGCGCTGGTGACCTCCTACCGGGAGGCCTGCGCCCCCGGCAGCTACCTGTCGATCTCGCACCTCTCGGACGACCTCGCCGACGAGGACACCCGCGTCCAGGTCGGCAGGATGACCGACGCCTACCTGGCCGGGGTGGGGCAGCAACTGTACGTCCGCGACCGCAAGGTGATCGCCTCGTGGTTCGAGGGCATGGAGCTCGTCGAGCCCGGCCTGACCCTGATGGCGGACTGGCGCCCGGACCCGGGCCTGGACGTGGACGCGCAGACCGCCTCCCGGGTCCTCGGGTACGGGGCGACGGCCCGGGTGCTCTGACCCGGCCCCGGCAGGGCCGCGCCGCCGTCCGCTCCGGGACGCGCTTCGCCTGCGCAGCCGGACCGGACGGAACGCACGGGCCGGGCCGCCGCCGCGGCCGCTGTCCGCCGCGACGGCGCAGCCGGCCGGCGGCCTCCCGTCGGGCCACGCCGCCCGGTGACGGGCACCGCTGCAGTCGTGGCACACGAACGGGGACAGGAGGTCCGAGGAGCGTGCGGGACACCACCGAGCCGAGGATGCACGCCAGGATCGAACCGCCGTCCGAGGGCGACCGGCTGATCACCGCGAACATCGGCCCGCACGGCGAGCTGGTCGCCCTGTGGTCCACCCCCGAGGCAGCGGCGGCACTGACCGCGCGAAGGACCGGGCCCGGCGGGGCCACCTTCGCCCTGGCACGGCCGGAGCGGCCCGCGGCCGCGCGGCTGACCCGGCACGCCCCGCACGCCCGGGGCTTCGAAGCGGTGGTGGACGTCCCGGACCTGGGCCTCGCGCACTGCCAGGTCCAGCCGCTGCCCGGGGACCGGTTCCTCGTCGTCGGCGCCCGGTGCACCTGGACCCCGGCCGGCGCGGAGCCCAATGCCCGTGTGATCGACTCCACCGGCCAGGTCGTCGCCGAGGCCGTTCTCGGTGACGGGATCGAGCACGTCGCGACCACGCCGGCCGGCCGGACCTGGGTCGGCTACTTCGACGAGGGCGTCTTCGGCAACAACGGCTGGGGCGACCCGGACCTGGGCGGCCCCGAGCCCGTCGGGGCCGCCGGCCTGGTGCGCTTCGACGAGCGGCTGGAACGGGCCTGGGACTACCCCGGCAGCACCGGGTTCGGCCACATCTACGACTGCTACGCGCTCAACGTGGCCGACGAGAGCGTCTGGGCCTGTTTCCACGACGGCTTCCCCGTGGTCCGGGTCGCCGAGGACGCGGTGTCCGGCTGGACGAACAAGGCCTCCGGCGTACAGGCCGTCGTCACCGACGGCCTGCGCTGCGCCCTGGTCGGCGGGTACGGCGCGGACCACGACCGGGTGGTCACCGGCCTGCTCACCGACCGCGGCCGCCTGGACGTCCGGGGGACGACCCGGCTGGCCCTGCCCGGCGGACCGGCGGCCACCGGGTACACCGTGACCGGACGCGGGGACGTCCTGCACGTGCTCACCGGGACCGCGCACCTCCGGCTCGACCTGGACCAGTTGTTCGCCTGAGGCCGGGACTCCGTCGCTCCCGACCCGGTCGCCTCCCCAAGGGATCCGTCCCGGGCGGGCGTCACCCGCGCGCCCCGCCGACCCCGCGCAGCCAGCTGTCGAGCACGGCGAAGTCGGCCCGGGTGAGGCCGGTGCGGGGGTCGACGCGGTGCAGCAGGACGGGGCCCTCGTGGTGGGCGGACACCCAGGCCCGGTCGGCGGCGGTGATCTCGTCGTCGACCCAGGCGAACGGCCTGCCGCCGGCCCGGCCGACCAGGGCTCGGGTCTTCCAGTGCAGTCCGCGGTGCTCGTCCGCCCGCTGCTGCGCCTCGGGCAGCTCCGGCGGGTCCAGCACCGGCAGGCCGGGCAGGCCGATCCGGGGCGCCACGTCGGTGTTGGCGTCGGCCATCCAGGTGGTGGCCCAGACCAACTCGCACGGCAGCGCCAGGAGTCGGGGCCCGAGCGACGGGTCGATCCGGGCCAGCAGCGGGTTGGCTGCGGCGCCGGCCGCCGGCCCCGCGCCGTCCGGGGCGGGGTACTCGCGGTGCGTCCCGCCGAACGGGATGAGAGGTCCGTCGATGTCGAGGAAGAGCAGCGGGAGAGGCGGTCGGCCGGTCATGGCCGCATGCTAAGGCCTGCCCCGCGACGCTCCGGGAACCGGGGGCTCCGGGGGCCTCTGCCGGAGCGGCCGCTCCCTCACCACCGCCGGCCGACCTGCGCGGCCGACCTGCGCGGCAGGCCTGCGCGGCGGGCCCATCTCGGCCCGGTCGTGCGATCACGGCACAACGGGTACGGGTCGCGGGCCCGGCACCCCGGCCGCCGCGTGCGGAGTGCGGCCTGACGTGCCGCCAGGGCGCTTCCGCCGGAGCGGCGGTCGCGGCGGACGGCCCCGGGCCTGGACGCTCGCGCATGGGCGCGAGCCTTTCGACGATGGCCCGGCGGGCGCGGCGGACGTTGACTGGAGTCATGACCGAGCACACCGAGAAGGTTCAGGACAACAGCACGCCGGACGCGCCGCGCGAGAGCGCCGGGGCGGCGCCCGGCCCCGTCACGCTGGTGACCGGCGGCACCGGCAAGACCGGCCGCCGGGTCGCGGCGCGGCTCACCGCGCGGGGACTCCCGGTGCGGATCGGCTCCCGCGGCGCGCACCCGCGGTTCGACTGGGAGGACCCGTCCGGCTGGGAGGCGGTGCTGGAGGGGGTCGGCGCCGTCTACCTCACCTACTATCCCGATCTGGCCTTCCCCGGCGCGGCCGAGGCGGTGGAGGCGTTCTCCGCCCTGGCCGTCGCGAAGGGCGCCCGGCGGCTGGTACTGCTCTCCGGCCGGGGCGAGGAGGGCGCGCTGGCGGCCGAGGAGAAGATGAAGGCGACCGGCGCCGACTGGACGGTCGTCCGGGCGAGTTGGTTCGCGCAGAACATCAGCGAGGGCTTCTTCCTGGAGTCCGTGCTGGCAGGCGAGATCGTCCTGCCCACGGGGGCGGCGGTGGAGCCGTTCGTGGACGCGGACGACATCGCGGACGTGGTGGTCGCCGCGCTCACCGGGGAGCGGCACGTCGGGCGGACGTACGAGGTGTCCGGGCCGAGGCTGCTGAGCTTCCACGACGTCGCCGCGGCGCTGTCCGGGGCCACCGGCCGGCCGATCACCTACAGGCCGGCCGGCAAGGAGGAGTACCGGGCCGGCCTGGTGGCCGGCGGGCTGCCGCCGGAGTTCGCGGACCTCTTCGACCTGATCACGGACGGGCGCAACGCGCACCTGGCGCCCGGGATCCAGGAAGCCCTGGGCCGGGCGCCCCGCGACTTCGCGGAGTACGCCCGGAAGGCCGCCGCCGAGGGCGCCTGGGACGTGTGAGCCCCGCACCCGCCCGACTGCCGTCAACCACTGGTTGACGGCAGTCGGGCGTCAACCTATGGTTGACGCATGACGAATCCGACCCGTATCACGGCTCCCGTCCGGCTCGACGACCTGATCGACGCCATCAAGAAGGTCCACCCCGACGCGCTCGACCAGCTCTCCGGCGCGGTCATCGCCGCCGACCACCTCGGCGAACTGGCCGACCACCTGATCGGCCACTTCGTGGACCAGGCGCGGCGCTCCGGCGCCTCCTGGACGGAGATCGGCCGGAGCATGGGCGTCTCCAAGCAGGCCGCCCAGAAGCGGTTCGTGCCCAAGTCCTCCGGCGCGCAGCCGGACCTCGACCCCAGCCAGGGCTTCGGGCGTTTCACCGAGGACGCCCGCAGCGTCGTGATGGCCTCGCAGAACGAGGCCTACGCGGCGGGCAACACCGAGATCCGCCCCGAGCACCTGGTGCTGGGCCTGCTCGGCCGGCCGGACGCGCTCGGCGCGGGGGCGATCGCCGCCCAGGGCGTCACCGGCGACGCCGTCCGGCAGGCGGCCGTCGCGGCGCTGCCGGCGGCCGCCGCCGAGGTGCCCGAGCTGGTCCCGTACGACGCGCGGGCCCGCAAGGCACTGGAACTCACCTTCCGGGAGGCGCTGCGGCTGGGCCACAACTACGTCGGCACCGAGCACATCCTGCTCGCCCTGCTGGAACTTGAGGACGGCGACGGCGTGCTGACCGGCCTCGGCATCGACAAGGCCGCCGCCGAGGCCCACATCGCGGCCGCCGTGGCCGCCGAGCAGGCCGCGCACGAGGAGCAGCAGGCCTGACGGGCCGGCGGCCGGGCCGGGGTACCGGGACGCCGCCCCGGCCGCCGCACCGCCGCCGGTTCAGCCGAGCGGGTCCGCGAGCGGCAATCCTTCGGCGAGCAGGGCGTCCACGGCCGCCAGCGCCTGCTCCAGCCGCCGCACGCGGTCGCCGTGCAGCTCCAGCCAGGGGGTGTCGCCGGCCGCGAGCACCGCGCGGAAGCGGCCGGTCATCCAGGGGCGCAGGTGCTCCCCGTCGCGCAGGCCGTCGTCGTCGAACGGGACGCCCTGGTCCGAGGTGAGCAGGTAGAGCGCGCGCGGTGACAGCCCGGCGGCCAGCTCCCGGACCGGGGCGGTGACCGCGCCCCGGTAGCGCTCCTGCCAGACGGTGGTGGCGAGGGCGTCGGTGTCGCAGACCAGGACGGGGCCGCCGGCCCGGGCGGCCCCGTCCTCGGCGGCGCTCTGCCGGCGGCAGACCAGTTCGAAGTCCTGGTCGTCCCACTCCAGGTCGAAGACGGTCGGCCGCGGGCCGGCCGGGTCGGCGACGGCCCGGGCGACGGCCAGCTTGGCGGCCGTCAGCTCCCGGCCGTACTCGGGCACCCAGCCGGTCAGGGCGTGCGGGCCGCCCCTGGCGCGCAGCGCGGCGGCGAGGTCGCGGGAGAGCGTGGTGGTGCCGGTGGACTCGGCGCCGAGCACGACCACCCGGCGGGCCAGCCAGGCCCGGACGGGCGGTTCCAGGTCCGCCCAGTACCCGGCCGGGTCGGCGCGGACCTTCGTCCCCGACACCGGGAAGGTGTCCCGGCCCTGGTCCAGCAGGACGGCGGCGGCGTCGAAGCGGCGGGCCAGTTCGGTGCCGTAGGGCTCGGAGCTGAACACCGCGTCCACCTCCGGCGCCGGGATGTCGGCGGCGTCGGCCAGGGCGACACCGTCCCGCATCAGGGCGACGTGCCCGTCCCAGGCCGCCTCGCTCCCGTAGTCGACCGCCAGGTTGTCGGCCACGCCGGCCACCCGGACGTGCGGCTCGCCGGCCCAGGCCTCGGCGACCCA
This sequence comes from Kitasatospora indigofera, assembly GCF_014655955.1. Classification (GTDB taxonomy): domain Bacteria; phylum Actinomycetota; class Actinomycetes; order Streptomycetales; family Streptomycetaceae; genus Kitasatospora; species Kitasatospora indigofera. The sequence continues at coordinate 19,288 of NZ_BNBO01000032.1, read as the reverse complement.
GGAGACCCGGGCCGCCAGCGGTATGGACTCGACGTCGGCGGCCATCACCACGACGGTGACCAGCTCGCAGGCGTCGGCGGCGCTGCGGATCAGGAAGTGGTGGCCGGCGTGCGGCGGGTAGAACTTGCCGATCACCAGGCCGTGCCGGAACCGCGCGCTCATGCCGGCACCGCCGTCGGCTCCGGCCCCGCGACGGCGGCCAGGTCGCGGCGCCAGGCCCGCAGGCCGAGCCCGCACAGGCCGAGGAAGAGCAGGTAGACCAGGGCGGTGAGGTCCAGCGACTTGCTGAGGTAGAGCGGGATGTAGACCAGGTCGGCGGCGATCCAGAAGTACCAGGTCTCGATCCGCCGGGTGTTGAGCAGCCACTGGGCGGCCAGTGACAGGGCGGTGGTGAGGGCGTCCCAGAACGGGGCGCTGTCCCCGGCCCGGGCCAGCAGGACGGTGAGCCCCCAGGTCACCGGGACGAGCAGGGCCGCGGTGGCGGCCAGCAGGCCCGGCCCGGCGGGGCGGACGCTGACGCCGGTGCGCTCGGCCCCGCCGCGCAGCCACTGCCACCAGCCGTGTGCGCCGAGGGCGAGGAAGACCACCTGCAGGGCGGCGTCGGCGTAGAGCCGGGCCCCGGCGAAGAGGACCAGGAAGAAGACGTTGTTGGCGATGCCGACGGGGAAGTTCCAGGTCCTTCCCTTGACGGTCAGCCAGACGCAGGCCGCGCCGGTGGCGAAGCCGAGCAGTTCGGCCCAGGTCACCTCGTCGCCGCCGACGTGGCCGAGCACGGTGGTGAGCGGCGCGGTGAGGTCGCTCAGGAATTCGGTGATGGGCACGGCCCCTCCTGCACATTATGGTCAGGGTGACGATAATGATCCGGGAGGGGCTGCGCAACCCTTCCACCTGGGGTGCCGCACCCGGCGGCCGAGCCGCCGGCCTCCGGCGGGAGGGCGGGCAGCGGCCCCCGCCCCCTCGCCGACGGGCCGGCGCCCGCTCACCCCGGTCCGGCCGCCGCCCGGCCGGGCTCGGCCAGGAAGTACGCCGGCCCGGCCCCCAGCAACGGCACCGCGCACAGGACCGCCAGCACCCCGCGCGGGCCGTGGCTCTCCGCGATCAGCCCGAGCACCGGCGCGATCAGGCCGCCGATGCTCACCGCCAGCCCGAGGGTGACGCCGGCGGCCGTGCCCGGCCGGGTGGGGAGGTAGTCCTGGCCGAGCTTCACCAGCACCGCGAAGGGCAGGTTGAGCGCGGCGCCCGCCAGCACCGCGAACAGCAGCGGCGGGTACTGCCCGGGCATCAGCCGCAGGCCGGCCAGGGCGGGAACCGCGAGCAGCGTGCCCAGCCGGACGGTCCGCACCAGCCCGATCCGGTCGGCGATCCGCCCGCCGCCGAGCGTGCCCGCCACCCCGCCGCCGAGGAAGCAGGCCAGGGCCACCCCGCCGAGGGTCTGCGAGGCGTGCAGATCGCGCAGCCAGTACAGCGTCACGAAGGTGCTGACACCGAAAAAGACCACCGAGCGGACCACCTCGACGGCGGTCAGCAGCAGGAAGGGCCCCCAGCGGTCGGTGCCGGCCGGCGCCCCGGCGCGGGCGGCGGCCAGCGCGCGCTGCCGGTGGCGGTCCCGGAACAGCACGTACGCCATCAGCAGCGCGGGCGGCACGAACAGCACCGTGGCACCGACCCCCCAGGCCACCAGGGCGGGCGTGGCGAGGACGGGCGCCAGGAAGAAGCCGACGCTGCCGCCGGCCGCGAAGACGCCCATCGCGGCCGCGCTCTCCCCCGCCGCCTCACGCGCGGCCCGGCCCGCGGCCGGGTGGAACATCGCCACCCCGAGGCCGGACAGCAGCACCAGCAGCCACACCGCCGGGTAGGACGACACCAACCCCGACAGCCCGAGACCGAGGCCCGCCAGTGCCACCCCGGCGGCGGCCAGCCAGCCGAGCCGCATCCGGTCGACGGCCACGCCGATGAACGGCTGCGGCACCGAACTCCCCAGCGTCGCGGCCAGGGTGAGCCCGCCGGCCGCCACGTAGCCGTAGCCGCGCTCCAGCACGAAGTAGGGCACCACGGCCGGCACCAGGCCCTGGTAGAGGTCGTCCACCGCGTGCGCGACGCCCCACATCCGCATCCGGCGCCAGACGCCGGGCCCCGCGGGTACCGCCACCGGCGGTGCGGCCGGCGTGGCTCCGGGCGGGGCCGCCGGTGCGGCCGGCTCCGGCGGACCGGTGCGCCGCCCGGCGCCGTGCTCCCTGCTGTCCTGCGTACGGCTGTTCATGCCGTGGATCGACCTCCCGGATCGGCCTGCTGTCGGTACGGGCCTCAAGCTGCCGGGAGCACCGGGTGGTCGGCTTCCGTTACTCTGACAAGAAATGTCGAAATTCCGCCAGCACCCGCACGATCCGACCCGCCGCCCGCTGGCCCACGGCGAGCGCGTCGAGTGGCACTTCCACACCGCGAACCAGCTGATCTGCCCGGGCCGGGGAGTCCTCCAGGTGTCCACGCCGGACGGCCGGTGGGTCGTCCCGCCGCACCGCGCGGTCTGGCTCCCGGCAGGCGTCCCGCACTCCCACCAGGCCTACGGGCCGGCCGAGTTGCGCTGCCTGGCCTTCCCCGCCGAGGTGAACCCGCTACGGCTGGAGCGGCCGGCGGTGCTCGCCGTGACGCCGCTGCTGCGCGAGGTCATCGCCCTGCTCAGCGGGCCGGACTCGCCCGCCGGGGAGCAGCTCCGCACCCTGGAGCAGGTCGCCCTGGACCAGCTGCGGCAGGCCCCGCCGCTGGCGATGCTGCTGCCCGCGGCCTCCGACCCGAGGCTGCGTGACGTCACCGACCTGCTCGCCGCCGACCCCGCCGACCAGCGCCCGCTGGCCCGGCTCGGCGCGGCCGTGGGCGCCTCCGAGCGGACCCTCAGCCGGCTCTTCCGCCGCGACACGGGGATGAGCTTCCCCCAGTGGCGGGCCCAGTTGCGCCTGCAGCACGCCCTGACCCTGCTCGCCGCCGGCGAGTCGGTCACCGCCGTCGCGGCCGCCACCGGCCACTCCTCGCCGAGCGCCTTCGTGGAGGCCTTCCGGCTGGCCTTCGGCACCACTCCCGGCCGGCACCGGCGCGAGGGCGGGCACTGAGCCGGGCGGCCCATCCGGAGTTCACCCGGGCCCCTGTTCGGAGGCGGCGCCCGGACCTGCGAGACTGGATCATGACCCTCAACCGCCGCCCGCTGGGGCAGCCCTTCTCCGACCCCGCCTCGGACGACTCCGCACCCGCCGCGCACACCGGGCCGCTGCCCGTCTCGACGGCTCCGGTGTTCCGCCGGCCGCCCGGCACGGAGGAGCCCGTCCCGGCCGCCGTACGGCGACCGCTCGGCGACCGCGACCTGCTGCCCTTCTCCGACGCCGGCCGCCCGTAGGGACGGCCAACGGTGACCGGCCCCGGACGGTGACACCGTCCGGGGCCGGTCACCGGGCACCGGCGGACGGCCGTCAGCAGTCGGGGACGACCGTGCCGTTGTTGTCCTTGGCCACGTCGTTGCCCCACCGGGAGAGGTAGAAGGCCGACACCCACTGACCGCCCGGACCGACGTCCGGATCCGTCTTCAGCCACCAGTGGTTGAAGCTGCTCCCACTGGAGACCTGACGCCCCCAGGCCTTGCAGAACACGTAGTTGGTCCCCTGGTACAGCGTCCCCGTGCTGCTGGTGCTGGTCGGCGACCCGAACACCGGGGCGTTCGCGAAGGTGTCCACCCAGTACTTGGAGGCGGCCGGCGGCGGTGTGGTCGAGCCGCCCGGGCAGTCCGGGATCACGGTGCCGTTGTTGTCCTTGGCCACGTCGTTGCCCCACCGGGAGAGGTAGAAGGCCGACACCCACTGACCGCCCGGACCGACGTCCGGATCCGTCTTCAGCCACCAGTGGTTGAAGCTGCTCCCACTGGCCACCTCACGGCCCCAGGCCTTGCAGAACACGTAGTTGGTCCCCTGGTACAGCGTCCCCGTACTGCTGGTGCTGGTCGGCGACCCGAACACCGGGGCGTTCGCGAAGGTGTCCACCCAGTACTGCCCGCCGCCGGGCGGGTCGGGGGACCCGCCCCCCGGCCCGTAGAGGCGGATCGCGCCGTAGTAGTCACCGTGCGAGGAGAGCGCCGCCACCTGGACGTGGCCGCCGGAGTACGGTGCCTCCGCGATCCAGCCCTGGCCGAGGTACATCGCCACATGATGGATGGTGGAGGCGGTGCTGCCGAAGAACACCAGGTCCCCCGGGAGCAACGGCCCCGTCCCGTCGGCCCGGTAGAACCGGGCGACGGCCCGCGAGGAGGGCCACTGGGTGGTGGTCACCCCGTTGATCACATCGGTGCCCACCGCCAGGTAGTAGGCGTAGCGCACCATGCCGGAGCAGTCCAGGCCCCGGACGTGGCAGTCGTTCGGGGCACCGTTGGACGCGTCGCAGATCCCGTACGACAGCCCGGGCTGCGCGCCGTGCCCGCCGCCCCAGGAGTACGGGGTGCCGATCAGCCCGCAGGCGGAGTTCACGGCGGCGGTGGCCTGCGGCGCGGCGCCGGAGGCGAGCACCCCGCAGGCGGGGGCGGCCCGGGCGGGCTGCGCCCCGGCGAAGAAGACCAGCAGGGAGGCGAACACGGCCAGCAGGGCCGCGTGCCGCAGCATCAGGAGTGCTCGGCGCGGTAACGGGTCGACGCGCGTAGTCATCAGCGAGTCCCGAGGGTCGGCTGCCTGAAGTGGCAGGAGGGAGGGGGGAGTTGATGGCGGCCATTGAAGCAGTGGGAGCCCCGTCCCGATAGGCCCTGGGCCGAAAATCGCGGCACCGGCACGACTGCTTCACAGGCCTGTGGCGACCCCCACCACAGGCCCGGTTCCCATGCCTCGGCGACCACCACAGGAGACCGGGCCCCGCCCGGCGCCGTGGGTCACGCCCCTGCGGGCCGGAGCGTCCGCCGGGCCGTTCGCCCGGCCGGCGGCGGTCAGCCCTCGCCGTCCGCGAAGGGGCCCTCGTCGACGAAGCGGCGCAGGAGGCGGGCGAAGTTCCGGGCGTCGGCCGGCGGCCAGCCGGCGAGCGAGGCGTCGACGGCGTCCGTGAGCCGTCGGCGGGTGGCCGCCACGACGGCGTGGCCGTCGTCGGTGAGGGCGAGCAGGGTGGCGCGGCCGTCCGCGGGGTCGGGCCGGCGCTCCAGCAGGCCCGCCTGCTCCAGGCGGTCGGCGCGCCGGGTCACGGTGGTGCGGTCCAGCCCGATCTCGCGGCCGAGGTCGGCGGCGCTGCGCGGGCCGGCCCGGGCGAGGCCGCTGAGGACGGGGTAGGTGAGGTCGTCGACCGCCTCCCCCAACCCCTCGGTCAGCCGGACGTACAGGCGGGCGCGGGTGCTGCGGCGCAGGAGCAGCCCGAGGGCCTGGGCGATGTCTTGTCCGGTCGAATCCGTCACCCCCACAGATTAGCGTGCCCGGCACACGCTTCGCCGCGGTCGCGGAGGCGCCCGGGGCTCACGTCCGCAGGCCTACCCGTGCGTCAGCCGGCGCTGCTGCGGCGGCGGCACCCGGACCCAGGCCATGCCCGCCGCCTCGGCGGACCGGATCCCGTTGTCGGCGTCCTCGAAGACCAGGCATCGCGCGGGATCCACGCCCAACCGCCGGGCCGCCAGGAGGAACGGGTCCGGGGCGGGCTTGGGCCGCCGGTAGTCGCCGTCGCAGACCAGCACCTCGAACCGGTCGAGGAGTCCCAGCGTGGTCAGCGAGGCCGTCACCGACTCCCGGCTGCTGCCGGACACCACCGCGAACGGGATCCGCCCGTGCGCGTCCTCGATGTGCTCCAGCACGCCGGGCACCGCGGCCAGCTCAGGCAGCATCTCCTGGTAGAGCGCCAGGTGGCGGGCGGCGACGACCGCCACCGGCATGGCCAGTCCCCGCTCGGCGTTGAGGTCGGCGATGATGTCGGGCACCGTTCGCCCGGCCCAGGCGTGGAAGAGGTCCTCGGAGAGCTCGCAGTCCCACTCGCCGAGCGCCTGCCGCCAGGCGACGAAGTGCAGCGGCATGGAGTCGGCGACCGTCCCGTCGCAGTCGAAGAGGTACGCGTCGAACTCACCGGGGGGCAGACTCAGCATCACCGCACCACCGTACAAGGCCCCCCGGCGCGGACCGCCGCCGGTCTCCCCCGCCCCGGCCCGGCCGGCCGCCGGCCACCGCGTGCCGCGCCCCCACCGGGCCCGGGCGCGACCGGCGGGCCGGCCGTGCCTAGGCCGTGTCTGACAATTCCCGCCGGGCGCGCGACGCCGGGCATCCCGCCTGGACGCACGCCCGAATCGCCCGAGTACGGCCAAGTACGAGGACGATGCGGACGCACGCCCAGCCGGGCGCCCAACGCCGCGCGCTGATCCGCCGCGAATTGTCAGACACGGCCTAGGAGTTGGACCACCCGCGGGAGGAGAGCACCAGCAGGTGCCCGTCCGGGTCCCGGAGGGTGACGCCCCACTCGTCCCAGTACGGATTGTGCGCGGGCACCCGGGTGCCGCCGTGCCGCTCCAGGCGTTCGACCAGGGCGGCGGGGACGGGCTCGTCCAGGTAGACCACGAAGAGGTCCTCCGGGCCGGGCGGGGAGGCGGCGGCGAGCTCGGGCGCCCCGACGAGCTCCAGGTGCCAGGCAGCGTCGGGCCAGCCGGCCATCAGCAGCGAGTGGTCGCCCGTGGTGCCCGTCCCCTCGTGCCGGTACAGCACGTCGAGCCCCAGGCCGCCGACCCAGAACCGCTCGGCCGCGGCCAGGTCCAGGGACGGCCGGGCCAGACGGACATGGGACTTCGCGTCGGCCGGCACTGTGGATCCTCTCCTCGACGGGCCCCCAGCCTAACGCGCGCGCCGGCCGGCGCTCACCCGGTGGCGTCCCAGGCGTGCAGCGCCGCGAGCGCCGCGGCGTCCCGCGGCTGGGCGGCGGCCCCGTCCGCCGGGAGCAGGTAGTCGGCGACCGGGGTGAGCAGCAACTCCCCGTGCTCGAACGGGATGCAGCGCGATCCGTCCCAGTCGTCCCGGGTGACGGTGCGGCGCAGCAGCACGCCGTGCCGGGGCCCGGCGGCCCGGCCGGCCCGGGCCGCCGGAGCAGCCGCCCGGCGGCGGAGCTCGGCACCCACCTCGGGCTCCAGGGCCGCGCGGACCCCGGCCAGCGGGCCGAGCGGGACGTGCGCGGCCGCGAGGTCGAGCAGGGCGGCGGCCTCCGGCGCGAGCCGGTAGGCGGCGACCAGGGCGGCCGTCTCCACCGGGTCGAAGGGCAGTTGGGCGAGCATCAGGACGTCGACCACGTCCCGCACCTGGAAGGCCCGCCGCAGACCTTCCTCCGCCAGCGCGATCAGGCACTCGACGTGGTCCTCGGCCACCAGCACCGGGCGGACCGGGACCGCCGCCAGGTCACCGGCGAGGGCCGCGGTACAGAGACCGACCCGGTACCAGGGGTCGACCAGCGGGTCCGCGGCCGGCCAGTCCAGGGTGACGGCGGTGTGCCGGGGGCGGCCGCCGAACACCGTCACGCCGATCTCCTCCACCGGGTGGTCGGCGACCAGCCTCGCCACCGCCCGCCAGAGCGCGGCCTCGCCCGGGGCGACGAGCTCCAGGTCGCCCTGCGGGCGCAGCAGCCCCGACGGGTAGTAGCCGGCCAGCCGCAGCCCCCTGATCGCCCGGACGCCGGTGGACTGCTCCAGCCCGCGGGCGAGTTCGGCGTAGTGCTCGGTCCTGGCCCGGGCCCGGCGCAGCTCCGCGCGGGCCGGCTCGCCCATCCTGACCTCCTCCCGGGCGAGCAGGGAGAGGACGAGGTAGGGCAGTTGGTGGACCGCGCGGGAGGTCCGCAGCAGCTCGGCCGGTCCGGCCTGGCGGTCCACCTCTAGCAGGTCGTACAACAGGTCGGTGTGCATGGCGTCCGCCTCCAGACAGCGTGGTCGATGACCCGTCCGGGTCGCGGGCGACCGGGGCGGCGGCCCGGCTCCGGCGGCCGGTCCGAGGTGCCCGGCGCGGTCGCGGGCGGCGTCGCCGCGTCCCGGCCGGGGCGGTGCCGTTGCGGCGGGCGGGCCCCGGTCGGCTCCACCGACGGTAGTGAGGATGCGTCAACGGTCGATCACAATCTGTTCAACGCCATCTCGACATGTGGCTGTTCGCCCGTGTTTAGTGTGGAGCGCACGGGCGGGGCAGCCGCGTGGGGTGCAGTGGGGTGGGGCAGGGATGGACGACTTCCGGTTTTCGTTACTCGGTCTGATGCGGGCCTATCGGGGCGAGGTCGCGCTGCGCACGGGCAGCCCGCAGCAGCAGGCGATGCTCGCGGTGCTGCTGCTGCGTCCGGGCCGGGCCGCGCGCGCCGACGACCTGATCGACGCCCTCTGGGGGGAGGAGCCGCCGGGCGCCGCGATGACCACCGTCCGGACGTACGCCTGGCGCTGGCGCAAGATCCTGGAGGACGACCGGGCCGCGCCGCACGTGCTGGTCTCGGTCGGCGACGGCTACCGGCTGGTGCTGCCGAAGGACGCGGTGGACACCGCCCGGGCCGAGGAGCTGGCGGCCCGGGCCGAGCGCACGGCCCACGCCGGGCAGCCGGAGCAGGCCCGGGACCTGCTCAACCAGGCGCTGGACCTCTGGCAGGGCGAGCCGCTCGCCGGCATCCCGGGCCCGTTCGCGGAACGGCAGCGCAAGCGGCTGGACGAGCTGCGGCTGGCGCTGCTGGAGGAGCGGATCTCGCTGGACCTCACGCTCGGCCGCTTCGCGCGCTGCATCCCGGAGTTGACGGCGCTCACCGCCGAGTACCCGCTGCACGAGAAGTCCTACGGCCTGCTGATGCAGGCGCTCTACCAGGCCGGCCGGCAGGCCGACGCGCTGGCGGTGTTCCGCGGGGCGCGCCAGCTGTTCCTGGAGGAGCTCGGCGTACCCCCGGGCCTGGAGCTGGAGACGCTGCACCGCCGGATCCTGGAGGGCGACCCCGCGCTGGCGCCCGCGGCCGCGCCGGTCGGGCTCGGCCGGCCGCCGGGCCCGCCCGTGGGCAGACCACCGGGCCAAGGCCCCGCCGGGGCCGGCTCCACCGTCCCGGACGGGCCGGCGCCCCCGCGCAGGGACCGGGCCGAGCCCGGCGCCGCCCCCACCGGCCCGGACGCGGCCGCCCGGGACACGGCCGGCCGGGACTCCGGCGGGCGGACCGACCCGGCGCCGCCCCCGCACCGCCCCCGGCAGCCGGCCGGCGCGGCCCCCAGGCCCGCCCAGCTCCCGCCGGACGCGTCCGACTTCACCGGACGCTCGGCCCTGGTCGAGACCCTCTGCGCCACCCTCGCCGCCCCGGCCCCGCAGGCCCTGGTGATCGCCACCGTGGTCGGGATGGGCGGCGTCGGCAAGACCGCCCTCTCGCTGCACGTCGCCCACCGGATCCGCGACGCCTTCCCGGACGGCCAGCTCTACGCCGACCTGCGCGGCAGCGACGCCGCACCGGCCGAGCCGGAGGCGGTGCTGGCCGGGTTCCTGGCCGCCCTGGGGGCCCCGGCCGAGTCCCTCCCGGAGGGCGTCGAGGCGAGGTCCGCGCTGTTCCGGTCCATGGTGGACGGCCGGCGCCTGCTGCTCGTCCTCGACAACGCCAAGGACACCGCCCAGGTCAGGCCGCTGCTCCCCGGGGCGGTCGGCTGCGCCGTGCTGACCACCAGCCGCACCCGGCTGGGCGGCCTGCCCGCCACCGTGCAGGAGCACCTCGGCGTCTTCCGGCCGGACGAGGCGCTGGACCTGCTCGCCCGGACGATCGGCCCGCAGCGACTGGCCGACGAGCGCGAAGCCGCCCTCGACCTGGTGGTGGCGTGCGGCTACCTGCCGCTGGCGGTCCGGATCGTGGCCGCCCGGCTGGCCGCCCGGCCGTCCTGGACGGTGCAGACCCTCAGCAAGCGGCTGGCCGTCGAGCGGCGCCGGATCGACGAGCTGCGGATCGGTGACCTCGCCGTCGAGGCCGCCTTCGAACTGAGCTACCGCCAGCTCACCGCCGACCAGTCCCGGGCCTTCCGGCTGGCCGCCAGTGTCGACGGGCCGGACATCGGCCTCGCGGCCGCCGCCGCCCTGCTCGACCTGGACGAGTACGACGCCGAGGACCTGTTGGAGTCCCTGGTGGACGTCGCCATGGTGGACTCGCCCTTCCCAGGCCGGTACCGGTACCACGACCTGCTGCGCGCCTTCGCCCGCCGCCGCCCGGAGCACGAGCGGACCGGGGACGGCGGCCCGGCCGGCGCGGCGGCGGCCGGCGCCCCGCACGGTACGGCCGGTCCGGCCGGCCCCGGCGGCGAGTACGTGGCGGCCAGGGACCGGCTGCTCGACCACCAGCTCGCCACCGCCTGCACCGCGTTCCAGCACGTGGTGCCCGGTGACCCGGCGGCCGGCGCGCTCGGCCCGGCCCGCTCCCCCGGGCTCGGCCTGGACAGCCGGGACGACGCCAAGGCCTGGGCCGCGGCCGAGACCCCCGGCGCGGTGGCGCTCGCCGCCCAGGTCGCCGAATGGGCGAAGGCCGTCCCGGCCGCCGCGGACGGGGGCGGAGCAGGCCCGGCCGGGCCGGACGGGGGCGGAGCGGGCCAGGCCGGGCCGGACGAGGCGGCGCAGCCCGTCCGGCTGCCGCTGCGCCGCGCCATCGACCTGCTGATCGCGCTGACGCCGTTCGGCCTGACCCCGCTGAGCCGGCAGTTCGGCTCCGCCGCCGAGGCCCTGGTGGAGGCGGCCGTCCGGCACGGCGACCGGCGGGCCGAGGGCCGGGCCCGCTTCCTGCGGGGCAACATCGCGCTGTCCGCCACGCTGCTCGACCAGGCCGAGGCCGAGGCCCGGCTGGCGGCCGAGGCCTGCCGCGAGACCAGCGACACGGTGATCCTCCGCCAGGCGCTCAACGACCTGGGCCTGATCTGCCAGTACCTGAGCCGCCACGACGAGGCCGTCGGGCACTACGACGAAGCGCTGTCGCTCGCGCGGGCCCTGGGCCACCGGTCGGGGGCGGTGGTGACGACGGTCAACTCGGCGCTGGCCCGGGTGCGCAGCGGCCGGGCGGCCGAGGCGGTGACCATCTGCCACGCCGTCCTGGCGGAGCTGCGGACCAGGCAGGACGACCCGGGCCGGGCCTACACCCTGTACGTGCTCGGGCTGGCGCTGCATTTCCTGGGCCGGCACGAGGAGGCGGTGACCTGGTTCGGCGAGTGCCTCACGGTGTCGACCGACGCGGGGCTCCGGGAGCGGGCCGCCCACGCGCGCTACCGGCTGGCCGACAGCCTGCGCACCCTCGGCCGGACGGCGGAGGCGCTCGACCACGCCGAACGGGCCCTGCTGCTCTGCGAGGAGGTCGGCACCGAACGGGACCAGGCGCAGGCCATGGTGGTGCTGGGCCGGGCGCTGGCCGACCTCGGCCGGGCACCGGAGGCGCGGGCCCGCCTCGAACTGGCCCTCGCCCTGTTCACCCGCCTCGGCCTGCCGGACGCGGACGAGGTGGCCGGGCTGCTGCGCGAGCCCTCGCTGGTGTCGGCCCTACCCTGACCCGGCGTCCGCTCCTTGCTCCACCCGCCCTGACCTGACCTGACCTGGCCCGCCGGCCCCCGACCCGTCGGCCGGGGCCCACCGGCCGGTGGCCGCCCGTCGCGAGGCGGCCACCGGCCCGCTTCGGCGCGGCGCGGGTGCTCAGGGGTGCATCCGCGCGCCCTTCAGCACCTTGTCGACCGCGTTCCGCGGCCCGTACACGGCGATCCCCACCAGGTCGAGCTCGGCCGTGCCGACGGCCCGGACCGCCGCCCGGTTGTCCCGGTCGTTCCCCGTGCCGAACAGGTCCGCGGTGAACAGGGAGGTCGGCAGCGAACGGGACAGCGCACGGCCGTGCGCGGCGGTCACCGTCTCCTTCGAACCCTCGAAGACCAGCACGGGCTGGCGGAACATCGGCAGGTGGACGGTGCCGTCGGCGTCCTCGTACGGCTCGCCGATCACCTCGGGCGACGCCGTGCCGAGTCCGCTGACCAGGAAGGCGGTGACGTTCAGCCGCTGCCAGGACGCCAGGTCGTCGCGGAGCAGCACGGCGATCTTGGTGTCGAAGCGGACGGGGGCGCTCCCGTCCCCCGCCCCGGCCGCGTTCTCGGCTCCGGTAGCGGCTGCGTGCTCGGCTCCGGGCCCGGCTGGGTGCTCGGCCCGGGTGCGGGCCGCGTTCTCGGTTCTCATGCTTCGAGACTGCCGGGTGCGCCCCGGCTCCGTCTTGTACGTTCCTTGCGTGACGCCCCGGCCGGAGATCAGCGCCTGGCGCCCGCCGGTGGCGGGCGTCGTGGAGGTGTTCCACGCCCATTTCACCGAGCACGCGTACCCCATGCACGTCCATGACGCCTGGACCCTGCTGATCGTCGACGAAGGCGTGGTCCGCTACGACCTGGACCGCCACCGGCGCGGCACCCCGGACGACACCGTGAGCCTGCTCCCGCCGCAGGTCCCGCACAACGGCTCGCCCGCCACCCCGCACGGCTTCCGCAAGCGCGTGGTCTACCTGGACCTGACGCAGCTCGACGAGCGGTTCATCGGGCCGGCGGTGGACGCCCCGGACATCATCGACCCCGTCCTGCGCCGGCGCGTCGGACAGTTGCACACCGCCCTCGCCGGCCCGGGCGACGAGTTCGAGGCGGAGAACCGGCTGGCCCTCATCGCCGAGCGGCTGCGCGAGCGGTTGCGCCCCGGGCCGGCCGTCGCCGCCGCGGTGCCCGACCACGGTGTCGCGGGGAGCCTGCGCGACCTCCTCGACGAACGGCTGACCACCGGGATCGCCCTGGCCGAGGCCGCCGCCATGATCCACGCCCACCCCGCGCACCTGGTGCGCGCCTTCAGCGGCGTGTTCGGCATCGCCCCGCACCAGTACCTGGTGTCCCGCCGGGTCGACCTGGCCCGCCGGCTCCTCCTCGACGGACGGCCCCCGGGCGAGGTCGCGACCGCGGCGGGGTTCTACGACCAGTCCCACCTCACCCGGCACTTCAAGCGGGTGGTGGGCACCACGCCGGGCCGGTACGCCGGGCCGGCGCGCTCCGGGTAGCCCGTCCCGCCGCCGTGCCGGACCGGCGCCGCCGCGCGCATGGGTCGCGGCGGACGGGGCAGGGGCCGGGCATGCCGAACACCTCCCCCGCCGCGGGCCCCGCCGTACACCCCGTGGAAGCCGGCCCGCCCGGTACCGGCGACTCCTCCGGGAGCACCGTCACGGTGATCGTCGCCGGGCTGTGCAACCTCGGCATCAGCATCGCCAAAGCGGCGGCCGGTCTGATCGGCGGCTCCGGGGCGATGCTCTCCGAGGCGGCGCACTCGCTGGCCGACACCGTGACCGAGGTGCTGCTCTGGCTCAGCCTCAGGCGCAGCACCCGCCCGGCCGACGACACCCATCCCTTCGGCCACGGTCGTGAGCGCTACGTCTGGGCGCTGCTGGCCTCGTTCGCGACCTTCGTCGGCGGCGCGGTCTTCTCGGTCAACGACGGCGTGCGCACGCTCACCGGCGGCGGCAAGGAGCCGGGCGGCCAGGCGCTCTCGTACCTGGTCCTCGGGGTCGCCTTCGTCCTGGAGTCGGTGTCGCTGGCCCGGACGGTCCGCCAGGTGCGCGGGGAGGCCGGGCAGCTCGGCGTCTCACGGCGCCGCTACCTGCGGCTGACGCCCGACACCGCCGTCAGGGCGGTCTACCTGGAGGACGTCGCCGCGCTGATCGGCCTGTTGCTGGCCTTCGGCGGGCTGCTGTGCTCCCGGCTGACGGGCTCGGAGGTCTGGGACGGCTGCGCCTCGCTGCTGATCGGTGCCCTGCTCGCCCGGGTGGCGGTGGTGCTCGCCCGTGCCAACGGCTCCCTGCTGATCGGCCGCGCCCTGCCGCAGTCCGCGGAGGACCGGATCGCGGGCGCCCTGCGCGAACTGCCGCAGGTGCGCCAGGTGGTGGACCTGGTGACGCTGGTGCACGGCCCGCAGGACATCCTGGTCGCGGCGAAGGTCGCCTTCGAGTCACCCGCGACGGCGCACGATGTCGAGCTGGCCTGCGAACAGGCCGAGCGGGTGATCCGGGCCGCTCTTCCCGCCGTCTCACGGGTCTACCTGGACCCGACACCCGGCCGCCCCGCCGCGGGACAGGACCCCGGGCCTGGGGAGGGGGAGAGCGGGAGCGGGAGCGTGATCTGAACGCCGGGGCCGAACGCCCCGGGGGGACGGCCGCGCTCCGGCGGCCGTGTGCGTGGTGCCGGCCCGGAATCCACCGTGCCGGGGCCGGCGGCCGGTGATCGGCGGCCGGGCTCAGGAGCCGGTGCTGTTCCAGTCCTCCAGGCCCGCGTCCGGGGCCGCGACGACCACCCGGTGGTGCGTCCCTCCGAAGGTCCCCGCCGTGCCGGCCGCGCTGCCGATCGCCATCGCGATGCCGAGGCCCGCCGCGACCAACCGGAGCTTGCTGAATCGGGTCTTCATGACTGGTTACCCCCTGGGAGTGATTCTCCGGCGGCCCTGTTCGCCGCCTCTTCGGTGACACCACTCTGACAAGGGCCGGTCAACGCCGGATCTACGCTTGAGCACCGTTCCCCGGCCGCCGCGTCGATCGAGCCGGGGGCCGGCCGTCGATCCCGTCGACCAGGGCGCTGACCTGCACCGTTCACCGTGGATCGGGGGTGACGGACGAGGTGCCGGGCGGGGCGTCGATCGACGGCCGGCCGACGCCGTCGACCGCGCTCCGCGGGGCCGGCCGCCCGCGGCCTCAGGTGCCCGGCCGGATCTCCAGGGTGCAGCACTTCACGCTGCCACCGCCCTTGAGCAGCTCGGAGAGGTCCACCCCGATCGGCCGGAACCCCCGGCCGCGCAGCTGCGCGGCCAGCCCCGTCGCCGCCTCGGGGAGCACCACGTTCAGTCCGTCGCTCACCGCGTTGAGCCCGAACACCTCCGCGTCGGCCTCGGCCACCAGCAGCGCGTCGGGGAACAGCCGCCGCAGCACCGACCGACTGCCGGGCGAGAAGGCGGCCGGGTGGTACATCACCTCGTCGCCGTCGAGGACGCTCAGCGCGGTGTCCAGGTGGTAGTAGCGCGGGTCGACGAGGTCCAGCCCGACCACCGGGCGGCCGAAGAACTCCTGGGCCTCGCGGTGCCCGGCGGGGGTGCTGCGGAAGCCCCGGCCGGCCAGCACGCAGGTGTCGGTGACCAGGAAGTCGCCCTCGCCCTCGTTCACGTGGACCGGGTCGAGGGTCTCCCGGTAGCCCCGGGCCCGGAACCACTCCAGGTAGGCCGGCCCCTCGGCGGACCGCTCGGCGTTGCGGAACCGGGCGCCCAGCACCCGGCCGTCCACCACGGTGGCCCCGTTCGCCGCGTACACCATGTCGGGCAGCCCGGGCAGCGGCGTGATCTCCTCCACGGTGTGGCCCAAGGCGGTGTAGAGGTCGCGCAGCCGCTCCCACTGGGTGACCGCGAGCGGGCCGTCCACCGGCTTCGCCGGGTCCATCCAGGGGTTGATCGAGTAGGTCACCTCGAAGTGGGTCGGACGGCACATCAGGTAGTGCCGGGGGCGGGCGGTCCGGGGGTGCTGCGGGCGGGTCATGACTCTCCCAGGATCGAGGTGGCGAAGGCCGGTTCGAGCTGGACGCCGTCGTCCCAGGGCGCCAGCTTCTGCAGGTAGATCTCGTCCTGCCAGCGGCCGCCGACGTGCAGGTGGCCGCGCGAGACGCCCACCGTCCGGAAGCCGTTCTTCTCCAGCACCCGCAGCGAGCGGGCGTTGTCCAGGCGGGCGAAGGCGTCCACCCGGTGCAGGCCGAGGTCGTGGAAGGCGATGTCGAGCGCGCTCTCCACCGCGAAGCTCGCGTACCCCCGGCCGCCGTACCGCTGGGCCACCCAGTAGCCGATCGAGCAGCTCCGCAGCGGGCCCATGGCCAGGTTGTTGAGGTTGACCCGCCCGACGATCTCGCCGCCGGCCACGATCACCCAGGCCAGCATCCGGCCGCTCGCGCACTCGCGCAGCGTCGACTCCACCGCCTCGCGCTGGCCGGGGCCGGTGAAGAACTCGTCCGCCTCCTCGGGCTCCCACATCCGCAGGAAGTGGCGGTCGTGCAGGTAGAGGTCGGCGACGGCGGTGCTGTCGGCCGCCCGCAGTGCTCTGATGTCGAGGCTGGTCACAACGGTGTCGGTCATGAGTGCTCCGGGAAGTTCCGCAGGGATCGGATCGGACTGGCCAGCAGGATCAGGCCGGCGGAGAGCAGGACGGCGGACATGATCCAGATCGTGGTCCTGCTGCCCAGGACTCCGCCGAGGTAGCCGCCCAGCAGGGCGCCCACCGGTATCGCGCTGTAGTTGACGGTGGAGGCGCTCGCCCGGATCCGGCCGATCATCTCCGGCGGGCAATAGGTCTGGTAGAAGCTGCCGGCGATCACGTTGCCCGCCACCACCCCGCAGACCGCGACCGACCAGGCGAGCACGCTCACCGGGAGCGGCACCCCCCGGCCGGCGGTCGGCAGCAGCAGGATGAACGGCGCCACCACCAGTTCGCAGACGAGCAGGCCGCGGGCGGTGCCGAAGCGCCGGGCGATCCGGCCGGCCACCGAGGCGCCGACCAGCCCGCCGACGCTCACCACGGCGAACACCAGGCCGACGCCGCCCTGGTCCAGGCCCACGCCGCGGACCAGGAAGACCGTCTGGACGGCCTGGATCCCGTTCAGGGCCAGGTTGCCGACCGCGCCGAAGCAGGCCAGCGTCCGCAGGTACGGGTCACGGACCAGGAACCGCACCCCCTCCCCGATCTCCCGCACGATGCTCTGCCGGGCGGCTCGGGCCGGCGGCTTCTCCCGGGTCTCGATCGCCCCCAGGAAGAGCGCGGAGACCAGGTAGGTCACGGCGTCCAGCAGCATCCCGGTCGCCGCCCCGAACAGCTGCGAGACGACACCCGCGACGCCCGGGCCGGCGATCTCCACCGCCGACTCGCCGGCCCGCAGCTTGACGTTGGCCTCCAGCAGGTCGGGCTTGGCCACCAGCGAGGGCACCACCGCCCCGTACGCGGTGCTGAAGAAGACCTTCACCGCCCCGGTCAGCAGGGCCACCACGACCAGTTGGCCGATGGTGAGCACCCCGAGCCAGCCCGCCACCGGGACGCTCGCGAACAGCACCAGCAGCGCCAGGTCGCAGACCAGCATCACCGTCCGGCGCGGCCAACGGTCCACCCAGGCACCAGCGGTGAGCCCGAGGAACAGCCACGGCAGCCAGGCCGAGGCGGTCAGCAGGCCGACCATGAAGGGGCTCGCCCCCAGCGTCACCACCGCCACCAGGGCCAGCGCGACGTTGCCGACGGCCGTACCCAGGCCGCTGGTCGTCTCGCCGATCCACAGCCGGCGGAAGTCGGGCTCCGCCAGCAGGCCCCACCGCCCCCGGGGCGGCCGCTCCTCGACCTTGGGTTCCACATCGACACGGCTCATCGCTCTACTCCCCAAACTTCTCGGCCAGCACGGACCCGATCCGTGCGATCGGACCCGGCTGCGTCATCGCGCCGTGTTCACAGGCAAGTCGGTACGCTTCGATCCGCCCGCCGACGTAGGGCCGCCAGGCCTCCTCGTACGGCCAGCCGGCGGGCTTGTCGAGGGTGGCGCCGAAGAACACCGCGTCCCCCTCGAAGTGCCCGGGGACGTGCTCGCGCATCACCTTCTCGTTGCCGGCGAAGACGTCGGGCAGGCCCCGGGCCGCCTCGCCGAGCATCGCTTCCAGGTCCGCGAGGCCGCGCGGGTCGGCCGGGTCGTACCCGAGCGAGAGGAGCAGTTCGGCCAGGGTGTCGGCCGGCTCCCCCGCCGGGCCCGCGGCGGGCTCCCCGGGCCGGGCCGGTGCCCCGTCCAGCAGCGCCAACAGGGCCACCTGCTCGCCCTCCTCCTGCAGCCGGACCGCCATCGCGTGCGCCACCACGGCCCCGAAGGACCAGCCCAACAGGTGGTAGGGGCCCTCGGGCCGGACGGACCGGAGCTGCCCGAGGTAGTCCTCCGCGATCTCCGCCACGCTCGCCGGCGCGTCCCCGCGCAGCCCCCGGGCCTGGAGGCCGTAGACCGGGTGGGCGGCGTCCAGGTGGCGGAGCAGGCCGGAGTACACCCAGCTGATCCCCGCCGCCGGATGGACGCAGAACAGCGGTGGCCGGCTGCCCCCGGACCGCAGCGGCAGCAGGACGTCGAGCGCGTCCGGGGCCTCCCCGCCGGTCAGCCGGGCGGCCAGCCCGGCGACCGTCGGGGCCTCGAACACCGCCCGCATCCCGAGGTCGGCGCCGAGCGCCGTCCGGATCCGGCTGAGCAGCTTGGTCGCCAGCAGCGAGTGGCCGCCCAGCTCGAAGAAGTTGTCGTCGATGCCGACCTGCGGCGCCCCGGCCGCGGGCCCGTCGAGGCCGAGCACCTCCGCGAACAGGTCGCGCAGGATGCGCTCCTGGGAGGTCCGCGGTCCGCGCCCCGGCCCGGTCGCCCGCTGCCCGGGCGCCGGCAGCGCCCGGTGGTCGACCTTGCCGTTGGCGTTCAGCGGCAGCGCGTCCAGCAGCAGGACGGCCGAGGGCACCATGTACCCCGGCAGCTGTCGCGCCGCCCAGCGGGTCAGCTCCTCCTCCGGCGGGCCGGCGTCCGCCGCGACCGTGCAGTAGGCGACCAGGCGCCGGTCGCCGGGCCGGTCCTCCCGGGCGACGACCAGCGCCTGCCGGACGTCCGGGTGCCGGGCCAGCACGGCCTCGATCTCGCCGAGTTCGATCCGGAAGCCACGGATCTTCACCTGGTCGTCGGCCCGGCCCAGGTAGTCCAGCACTCCGCCGGAGCGCCACCTGACCAGGTCGCCGGTGCGGTACATCCGCTCGCCCGGGGCGAACGGGCAGGCCACGAAGCGCTCGGCGGTCAGCGCGGACCGGTTCCAGTACCCGCGGGCCAGGCCGGCGCCGGCGATGTACAGCTCGCCCGGCACCCCGGGCGGCACCGGCCGCAGGTGCTCGTCCAGGACGTGCACCCGGGTGTTGTCCAGCGGGGTGCCGATCGGCACCGGGCCGCCGGCGAGGACGGAGCCGTCCAGGGTGTGGCAGGTCGCGGCGGTGGTGATCTCGGTGGGCCCGTAGAGGTTCAGCAGGGTGACGCCCGGCGCCGCCGCGGCGATCCGCCGCACCATCGCCGCCGAGGCGGTGTCCCCGCCGGTGCCGACCGTCCGCAGCCCGGCCAGCGCGCCCGGGTCCTCCTCGGCGACCACGTCGAAGAGTCCCTTGGTCAGGAACAGCGTGCTGACGGCGTGCCGGGCGACCACCTCCCGCAGGACGGCGGGCGAGACCTCCCCCGGCGGGGCGACGACCACGGTGCCGCCGGCGAGCAGGGGCACCCACAGCTCGTAGG
>NZ_BNBO01000031.1 GCF_014655955.1 Kitasatospora indigofera | reverse complement strand
AAGGCCCGCACCCCCTGGATTCCTCCGGGGGTGCGGGCCTTCCGCGTTCGCGTCCTCGTCAGGAGGACTTGACCACGACACTGCTCATGATCTTGTCCGCGAAGGTCTGCTTCTTGGCGTCCCAGATCGGCCACAGGAAGCCGACGTAGCAGGCCATGCCGTCGATGGCGTGGCAGAGCTTGCGCACGAACGCCATGCCGAAGCCGAGCGGCTGGCCGTCCGCCTCGCGGACCACCCGGATGTTGACCATCTTCTTGCCGGGGGTCTGGCCGGTCTTGCCCTCCTGGGCGATCAGCCAGAGGTTGCCCGCGATGCCGATGGCCGCGCCGAGCAGGATCAGCGCGATGCCGCCGCCGCTGATGCCGCCGCCGTCGCAGGAGGTGACACCGTACGAGTCGGTCGAGCAGTCGAGGCTGCCCGCGGTCATCGCCGCGCCGATCAGGTAGAGGATGCCGGCCGGAACGCCGACGATCAGACCGTCGATCAGGTACGCCGCGACCCGCGAGCCCCAGCCCGCGTAGAACGGCTGCACGTAGGCCGCGTGGCCGTAGCCGGGCTGCTGCGGGATGCCGTAGCCGGCCGGCGGCTGCTGGGGGTAGCCGTAGCCGGGCTGCGGCGGCTGCTGCTGCGGGTAGCCGTAGCCGGGCTGCGGGGCCTGCTGGCCGTAGGGGTTGTTGGGGTCGGGCGGGTAGCTCATGTGATGCCTCCGGGCAGGAAGGGACGGGGGACGGACAGCAGGGGAGTCCTGGACGGACGGGCAGGTGGGCTGCCGACCGAAGGGGACAATAGCGGAGCCGACCGACGAGGGGGCGGCCGGTGACGGCAGGAAACCTGTCGGCCCGTGACCGGGTGGTGGGTTCGGGTACGAGCGTTCGGGTACGAGCCGTCGGGTGCGGGCGGACGCCGGGTCAGGGCCGGGAGATCCCCAGCCGCTCCAGCTGCCACACCCAGGCGGCGGCCAGGGCGATGGCGATCAGGGTGTTCCGGCGGTCGGCGGGCAGCGCCGACCACCGGTGGCCCGGGCCGAGCGGGGCGAACAGCAGGCCCACGGCGGCGGCGACGGTCACCGGGTTGGCGCCGAGCGCGGCCGCCCAGTGGCCCTGGCCGGCCTCGATGAAGACGGTGGTGCTCCCGCAGACCGGGCACGGGACGCCGGTGATCAGCCGCAGCGGGCAGAGCACGCCGGGATCGTGCGCCCGGTGCAGTCCGGCCGCGGCCACCGCGGCCGCCGCGCCGGCGGCCCCGCGCAGCAGCGTGCGCAGCACCGCGCCCGGCCGCGAGCCGGCGCCGCGCCGCCAACGGACCGCCAGTGCGGTCAGGGTGGGCGTGGACACGGCTACTGCGGGGCGAGCACGATGAGGACGACCAGGGCGACCGAGATCAGCACGGCCAGCGTGTTGAGCGCGATGCCCCCGATCGACATGTTGCGGCCGATCCCGGTGGACGCCGACCGGTTGAGCCCGGCGATGCCGACGCCCAGGCCGATCAGGCCGATGAACCCGCCGTAGACGCAGGAGAAGAGGATGGCGACGAAGCCGAGGACGACGGTCGCGGTGGCGAAGGAGTTCGGCTGGGCGACGGGCTGCGGCGGGTACACCTGCTGCTGGGGCGGTGGGTACGCCTGCTGCTGCGGGTAGCCGTAGCCGGGCTGCTGGTACGCCTGCGGCTGCGGGTACTGCGGGGCGCCGTACGGCTGTTGCTGCTGGCCGTAGCCGCCGTGCGGGTCCGGCGGCGGTGTCTGGTACGGATTGCTCACTTGTTCTTCCCCCGAGGATGTCCCCGCATCGTCTCCGGTGGCCCGTCACCGGATTGTGGGCGCGGAGATGGCCGGCCCTCATCGTCGACCGGACGGCCCGGCCGTGTCCAGCCTGGCCCGGGGCGCGGACAGAACTGTGGCGCAACCGCAACTAGAACCACACGTTCCGTATTCGCCGGGGCGCATTCACGGGCACCCCGGCCGATCCAGGAGAATAGGCCCATGACTGCCCAGATTCTCGACGGCAAGGCCACCGCTGCCGCGATCAAGTCCGAACTGTCCGTCCGCGTGGCGGCTCTCAAGGAGCGGGGCATCGTCCCCGGTCTCGGTACCGTCCTGGTCGGCGACGACCCGGGCAGCCGCTGGTACGTCAACGGCAAGCACAAGGACTGCGCCGAGGTGGGGATCGCCTCGATCCAGCGCGAACTGCCCGCCACCGCCACCCAGCAGGACGTCGAGGACGTCGTCCGCGAACTCAACGCCGACCCCGCCTGCACCGGTTACATCGTCCAGCTCCCGCTGCCCAAGGGTCTGGACCAGAACCCCGTCCTGGAGCTGATGGACCCGGACAAGGACGCCGACGGCCTGCACCCGACCTCGCTCGGCCGGCTCGCCCTCGGCATCCAGGGCCCGCTGCCCTGCACCCCGCTCGGCATCGTCGAGCTGCTGCGCCGCCACGGCGTGGAGATCAACGGCGCCGAGGTGGTCGTGCTCGGCCGCGGTGTGACGGTCGGCCGCTCGATCGGCCTGCTGCTCACCCGCAAGAGCGAGAACGCCACCGTCACCCTGTGCCACACCGGCACCCGTGACCTGGGCTACCACCTGCGCAAGGCCGACATCGTCATCGCCGCCGCCGGCGTCCCGCACCTGGTCAAGCCGGAGGACGTCAAGCCGGGCGCGGCCGTGCTGGACGTGGGCGTCAGCCGCAGCGAGGGCAAGATCGTCGGCGACGTGCACCCCGGTGTCGCCGAGGTGGCCGGCTGGATCTCCCCGAACCCCGGCGGCGTCGGCCCGATGACCCGCGCCATGCTGCTGAACAACATCGTCGAGGCGGCCGAGCGCCGCGCCGGCATCTGACCCCGAGGGACGGTCAGGCCATGATCGAACGACGACCGGCCAGGACCCGCCGCAGGCCGGTGCGGACGACGGGCACGCTGCCCCCGGAGGGCGCCCGCCCGGCGCTGGGGCGGGGCCACCCGCTGCCGGTCCGGCAGTGGCCGATAACGCTGGTCCTGACGGTGGTCCTGACCGGGCTCGCGGTCACCGTGTTCGCCGACTTCGAGGACGGCTTCAAGTACGGGCTGATGGTGGTCGGCGGCGGCATCCTGCTGGGCGCCGTGCTGCGGCTGCTGCTGCCGGAGGTCGGCATGCTGGCGGTGCGCAGCAGGTTCACCGACGTGATCGTGCTGCTGGTGCTCGGCTGCGGGATCGTGCTGCTGACCATGGTGGCCCAGCCGAACCCGTGGCTGGAGTTCCCGCTGCTGGACAACATCGGCCAGCTGATCGGCCGTCCCCGGCGCTGAGCACCGGGCGCCCCGGCCCCGGCCGCCGGGCCGACCGGGCGGCCCGGGGCCGCCGCGCGGCGCGGATGCCGGTCCGGGACACACCGTCCCGGGCCGGCATCGTCCTTTCCCGGGCCGGGAAAGCGGGGATGTGAGGTATCAGCCAGGCCCGTGCGCTGGCGCCGCGCCCAGCTTGCGATAGCCTGGGCCGGGTCTCTCGACGTCGAGAGATCGTCCTCGGCTCCAGCGCGTCGGGCGCGCGTGGAGCGCGGTACTGGCGATCGCTGGAGTAGGTAAAAATGACTCGCACCCCCGTCAACGTCACCATCACCGGAGCGGCTGGCCAGATCGGCTACGCGCTGCTCTTCCGCATCGCCTCGGGCCACTTGCTCGGTGCCGACGTGCCGGTGAACCTCCGCCTCCTGGAGATCCCGCAGGGCCTCAAGGCCGCCGAGGGCGTCGCCATGGAGCTCGACGACTGCGCCTTCCCGCTGCTGCGCGACATCACCATCACCGACAACGCGGCCACCGCGTTCGACGGCGCCAACGTGGCCCTGCTGGTCGGCGCCCGCCCGCGCACCGCCGGCATGGAGCGCGGCGACCTGCTGCAGGCCAACGGCGGCATCTTCGGCCCGCAGGGCAAGGCCATCAACGACCACGCGGCCGACGACATCAAGGTCCTGGTGGTCGGCAACCCGGCGAACACCAACG
Source organism: Kitasatospora indigofera (assembly GCF_014655955.1). Classification (GTDB taxonomy): domain Bacteria; phylum Actinomycetota; class Actinomycetes; order Streptomycetales; family Streptomycetaceae; genus Kitasatospora; species Kitasatospora indigofera. The sequence goes on along the minus strand of NZ_BNBO01000031.1, from coordinate 99,286 downwards.
CGCTGATCGCCCAGCGCAACGCGCCCGACGTCCCGGCCGAGCGCTTCACCGCGATGACCCGCCTGGACCACAACCGCGCGGTCGCCCAGCTCGCCAAGAAGACCGGCGTCACCGTCAACGACGTCAAGAAGCTCACCATCTGGGGCAACCACTCGGCCACCCAGTACCCGGACATCTTCCACGCCGAGGTGGCCGGCAAGAACGCCGCCGAGCTGGTCAACGACCAGGCCTGGCTGGAGAACGACTTCATCCCGACCGTCGCCAAGCGCGGCGCCGCGATCATCGAGGTCCGTGGCGCCTCCTCGGCCGCCTCGGCCGCCAACGCCGCCATCGACCACGTGCACACCTGGGTCAACGGCACCGCCGAGGGCGACTGGACCTCGATGGGCATCGTCTCCGACGGCTCGTACGGCGTGGAGCCCGGCATCATCTCGTCCTTCCCGGTCACCACCAAGGACGGCAAGTTCGAGATCGTCCAGGGCCTGGAGATCTCCGACTTCTCCCGCGCCCGGATCGACGCCTCGGTCGGCGAGCTGGTCGAGGAGCGCGACGCGGTCGCCGAGCTCGGCCTGATCTGAGCCCCACCGCCCGCAACGGCGACGGCCGGTCACCCCGCGGGGTGACCGGCCGTCGCCGTTCTCGCTCCGGCCTGCCCGGCGGCCGTCAGCCGCCGCCCGCCGCGGCGGTCACTTGCGGACCAGCAGGGCGACCGTGAGGCCCGACACCTTGTCCACCTTGGAGATCGTGTACCGCTGCTCCAGCACCTGCTGGGCGGGCTGGTAGACGCTGGCGAGCACGTTCGGGTCGCCGTCGTCCTTGGAGACCAGCCAGATCCTGGGCTCGTCGTGCAGGCAGCCGGCCGGGTCCGGGCACTGGGTCGGCCACAGGTCGTTGCGGTCCTTGCCGCTCGTCCCCGCGAACACGTCGCGCACCTTGACGTGGTGCGGCAGGTAGTTCAGGTAGTAGGCCACGCCGATGTCCACGCCCCACCACACGGCCTGCCGCTGCTGCCCGTACGCCGCCGCGTCGCCCGGCCGGTACTCCGCGTCGATGATCTTCGCGGCGGCCCGGTAGTCCAGCGGGACGAACAGGGTCAGCGGCTCGGGGTAGAGGTAGTGGGCGTGCGACAGCGGCTCCCGCATGACGATCTGGTCCTGCGAGGCCAGCAGGCCCAGCGCGACCAGCGCGGCCGCCACCCCGCGGGGCCGGACCGCCGCGATGCCGGCGCCGGCCAGCACGGCACAGGCGGGCAGCACGAAGAACATGTACTTCGGGATGAAGTAGGAGGTCTCGCCGACCCGGGAGACCACCCAGATCGCCACCACCGGCAGGACGGCGGCGGTCGAGCAGAGCAGCGCCCCGAACCTGCGGCCGGTGCCCCAGGCCAGCGCGCCGGCCAGCAGCACCCCGCCGGCCGCCAGCGTGCCGCAGAACACCCCGCCCCAGATCGTGATCAGGTCGCCCGCCTTCGGCACGGCGATCCAGCCGAGCTGCCGGGTCACCTGGACCTCGCCCAGCTTCACCAGCGGGTACGCGGAGGCCACCCCGAGGCCGGCCGCCAGGACGAACCCGGCCGGCAGCCGCCAGTTGCGGCGGTCCCGCCACCAGCACATCGCCACGCCCAGCGCGTGCGCGCCGAGGAAGGTGAGCGACACCAGGTGCAGGTAGGCGGCGGCGGCCACCGCCAGGGAGTAGCAGAACCAGCGCAGCAGCGAGGGCCGCTCCAGCGCGCGCAGCAGCAGGAGCAGCGCCGCGGCGGCCGCCAGCACGACGAAGGCGTAGCTGCGGACCTCCTGGCCGTACCGGGTCACGCTGGGGATCAGCGCGAACACCAGGCCGCCGACCAGGCCGGCGCGGGCGTCGAACAGCCGCCGGCCGGTCAGCGCCACGCAGCCGGCGGCGGCCGCCATGGCCAGCACGGTCGGCAGCCGCAGCATCGCGGGCGACTCGCCGAAGGCGAGGATCCAGTAGTGCAGCAGCAGGTAGTACGTGCCGTGGACGGCGTCCACGTTCTGCAGCATCGCGAGGATCGCGACCGTCGGGCGCCGGATCACGGTGAGGGTGGCCAGCTCGTCGTGCCACATCACCGGATTGCTGATCCGGAAGAGACCCGCTGCCAGGGTGGCCAGCGTCGGCAGCACCCAGACCTGTCGCAGCAGGGCGCGCAGCCCGCGCGGGGGGACCGCTCGCAGGCCGTGCCGCGCCCGGCGGCCTGCCCGCCGGGACGGGTCGAGATCGGTGGAAGGGGCGGGGGACGGGGTGGGGGCGGTCCGTGCCATGAGTCCTGGGGGGCTAGCGGAGAAGGAAGTGCAGCATTCCGCAACATTGTGCCGGTCCGCCGGGAATGCCGCCCAGTCACCCCACGGTCCTAGGATGACCCACTGTGAACGAAACCCTCGGGGACGCCGCGCTCGTCCTCGTCTTCATCATGCTGGGCGGGTTGTTCAACGTCGCGGAGATCTCGTTGATCTCCCTGCGGGAGGGCCAGATCAGGGCCCTGGAGAGCAAGGGCACCCGACGGGCCGCCCGGGCCGCCCACCTGGCCGCCGATCCCAACCGGTTCCTGGCGGCCGTCCAGGTGGGCGTGACCTGCATGGGCTTCCTCTCGGCCGCGTTCGGCGCGGACACGCTGGCCGGCAAGGTCGCCCCGCTCTTCGTCGACCTGGGGCTGTCCCCGGGCCTCTCCGACGCGGTCGCCCTGGTCGGGCTGACCCTGGTGATCAGCTACGTCTCGCTGGTCCTCGGCGAGCTGACCCCCAAGCGGATCGGACTCCAGCGGGCCGACTCCATCGCGGTGCTCGCCGCGCCGGTGGTCGACGTGATGTCGGTCGTGCTGCGACCGGCGATCTGGCTGCTCGGCCACTCCACCAACCTGATGGTGCGGCTGTTCGGCGGCGACCCCAAGGCCGGCCGGGGCAGCATGAGCTCGGAGGAGCTGCGCGGCCTGGTGGCGGCCAACACCGAGCTGGGCAGCGACGAGCGCGCCCTGATCGCGGACGTCTTCGCGGCCGGCGAGCGCCAGCTGCGCGAGGTGATGGTGCCGCGCACCGAGGTGACCTTCCTGGACGCCGAGCGGCTGCTGGCCGAGGTGCGGGAGGAGACCAGCTCCTCGCCGCACTCCCGTTACCCCGTGGTCGAGGGCAGCTACGACGCGGTGGTCGGCTTCGTGCACGTCCGCGACCTGTACGGGGCCCGCGGCGAGCAGGCCGTCCGGGTCCGCGACCTGGCCCGCCCCGTCAAGCTGCTGCCGGCCACCAAACGGGTGCTGGAGGCGATGGGGGAGATGCGCCGCGAGGGCCACCACCTGGCGATCGTGGTCGACGAGTACGGCGGCACGGCGGGCATCGTCAGCCTGGAGGACCTGGTCGAGGAGGTGATCGGCGAGATCCGGGACGAGTACGACTCGCAGGAGCCGACCACCACCCGCCGGCTGGCCGGCGGCGGCATGGAGCTGGACGGCCTGCTCAACCTCGGCGACTTCACCGAGGAGACCGGCGTCACCGTGCCGGAGGGCCCGTACGAGACGGTGGCCGGTTACGTGGTCGCGGAACTGGGCCGGCTGCCGGTGGACGGCGACAGCGTCCGGATGGCGGACGGCGTGCTGCTGACGGTGGCCAAGGTGGAGGGCCGCCGGATCGCCAGGCTGAGGGTGAGTGCGGTCACACTGGCGCAGCCCTCCGCCGAAGGTGTTTCCTGAGCGGTCGGTGAAGCTGGAACAATGGCCCGCATGGTCAACGCAGCGGTCAATGGTCCGGTCAAGGACCGCCCTCGGGTTCTCTCCGGCATCCAGCCCACCTCCGGCTCGTTCCACCTGGGCAACTACCTGGGCGCGGTGCGCCAGTGGGTCGACCTCCAGGAGGCCAACGACGCCTTCTACATGGTGGTCGACCTGCACGCGATCACCGTCGAGCAGGACCCGGCGACGCTCCGCGAGAACACCCGGATCTCCACCGCCCAGCTGCTCGGCGCCGGCCTCGACCCGGAGCGCTGCACCCTGTTCGTCCAGTCGCACGTGCCCGAGCACGCGCAGCTCGGCTGGGTGATGAACTGCCTCACCGGCTTCGGCGAGGCGGCCCGGATGACCCAGTTCAAGGACAAGTCCGCCAAGCAGGGCAACGACCGCACCTCGGTGGGCCTGTTCACCTACCCGATCCTGCAGATCGCCGACATCCTGCTCTACCAGGCCGACGCCGTCCCGGTCGGCGAGGACCAGCGCCAGCACCTGGAGCTCACCCGCGACCTCGCGGAGCGCTTCAACACCCGCTACGCCCCGACCTTCACCATGCCCAAGCCCTACATCCTCAAGGAGACGGCGAAGATCCTGGACCTCCAGGACCCGACCGCGAAGATGAGCAAGTCGGCCTCCTCGGCCAAGGGCCTGGTCAACCTGCTGGACGACCCGAAGGCCAGCGCCAAGAAGTTCAAGAGCGCCGTCACCGACACCGGCATCGTGGTCTCCTACGACGAGGAGGGCAAGGCCGGCGTCTCCAACCTGCTGCGGATCCACTCGGCGCTCAGCGGGCAGAGCATCGACCAGCTGGTGGCGCACTTCGAGGGCAGGATGTACGGCGCCCTGAAGACCGAGCTGGCCGAGCTGTTCACCGACTGGGTGACGCCGTTCCAGAAGCGCACCCAGGGCTTCCTGGAGGACCCGGCCGAGCTGGACCGGGTGCTCGCGGTCGGCGCGGAGAAGGCCCGGGCGGTGGCCTCCGAGACCCTGGCCTCGGTGTACGACCGGATCGGGTTCCTGAAGCCGGCGAGCCCGAACCCCGCCCAGCGCTGATGCCGCTGACGAGCCTGCCCGGTGGTGGCGACCTCCCCGAGGTCGTCACCATCGGTGTGTCCGTGAGCGTCCCGGAGCCGTACGGCTCCGAGATCCAGGACGCGCGGGCGGGTCACGGCGACCCGCTCGCCCGGTCCATACCGACGCACGTCACCCTGTTGCCGCCGACCGAGGTGCCGGCCGGCCGGCTGCCCGTGATCGGCGAGCACCTGGCGGCGGTGGCCCGCTCGCACCGGCCCTTCCGGATGCTGCTGCAGGGCAGCGGTACCTTCCGCCCGGTGTCCCCGGTGGTCTTCGTCCGGGTCGAGGAGGGTGCGCACGAGTGCCGGCTGCTGGAGGCCGCCGTCCGCTCCGGGCCGCTGGCCCGGGAGCTGGCCTTCCCCTACCACCCGCACGTGACGGTGGCGCACGGCCTGGCCGCGGACGTCCTGGACGAGGCGTACGAGAAGGCCAGGACCTTCCAGGCGGCCTTCACGGTCAGCGGCTTCGGCATCTCCCGCTTCGACGCCGACGCGGTCTGGCGGCCCTGGCGGACGTTCGGCTTCGGCGGCTGACCCCGGCCGGGGCCGGCCGCCGCCCGGGGCCGGGGAAGGTCGGCCGGGCCCGGCCCGCCGCGCCCGGCCCCGGGCGGCTCAGCCGTTCCCGAGGGCGAGCATCCGGTCGACCACCCGGCCCGCCGCGCCGCCGTCCTCCAGCGCGCAGAACCGTGCGCGGAACCGCCGGTACCGCTCGGCGTGGGCGCCGGCGCCGTCCGGCAGCGCGGCCAGCGCGGCGACCACCTCGCCGGTGTCGCGCAGCAGCGGCCCGGGCGCCTCGGCCTCGAAGTCGAAGTAGAAGCCGCGCAGGGTGTCCCGGTAGTGCTCCAGGTCGTAGGTGAAGAACAGCATCGGCCGGCCGGTGATCGCGAAGTCGAACATGATCGAGGAGTAGTCGGTCACCAGGACGTCGGCGATCAGCAGCAGCTCCTGGACGTCCGGGTAGTCGCCCACGTCGTACAGGAATCCGTCGCCCGCGCCGGGCATCGGCTCGCGGACGTGCGCGTGCGGGCGGACCAGCAGGACGTGGTCCTCGCCGAGCCGCCGGCGGACGGCGTCCACGTCCAGGCGCAGCCCCAGCCGGAAGCCGTCGCCGTTGTCCCGCTGCTGGTCCTCGCGCCAGGTCGGCGCGTAGAGCACCACCCGCTTGCCGTCGGGGAGGCCGAGCCGCCGGCGGACCGCCGCGACCGCCGCCGGGTCCGGCCGGGTCAGCACGTCGTTGCGGGGGTAGCCGGCCTCCAGGATCTCCCCCTCGTAGCGGAAGGCCCGGCGCAGGATCGGGGTGGCGAACGCGCTGGGGGAGACCAGCAGGCTCCAGTGCGGGGACTCGCGGTCCAGCTGCTCCAGGTAGCCGCGGTCGGCCAGCCAGGGGTTGTCGACGTCGTGGGCGATCCGCTTCAGCATCGAGCCGTGCCAGGTCTGCACCACGACCTGCCCGGCCCGGCGCTCCAGGAAGTCGGGGAAGTGCGTGTTGCCGACCAGGTAACGGCTGGTGGCCAGGGCCTCGTACCACTCGGGGCTCCAGGTCCGCACCGCCCGTACGCCGTCCGGCACCACCGCCTGGGCGTCGTCGACCGTCCACAGGTGCTCCAGCCGGGCGCCTCGGCGGGTCAGTTCGGCGTGCACGGCGCGCGGCGAGTCGCAGTAGCCGCGGCCGCCGAAGACGTCGTACAGCACGGCCTCGCGCAGCGGGCGCCCGCGGGCGGCCGGGTAGTGGCGGGTGCGCAGCCGCTCCTGGGTGTAGGCGCTGCGCTCGGTGGCGCTGAGCACCGGCGTGGAGTCCAGCACCACGGTGTCGTGCCACCGCCGCTGGAGCAGTATCCGCTTGCCGCCGGCCTCGGTGGCTGCGGGCAGGGCGGGCAGCGCGGCGGGCGCGGCGAGCAGCGGACGCTCGGCGCCGGGCCGGCCGGCCGGGCGCAGCAGTGCCTCCCAGACGCCCTTGCGCAGCGGCAGCGGTGTCCCGCCGGAGTCGGTGGCGGTGGCCGGCAGGTGGATCCGGAACCGGTCGCCCTCGCCGAGGCTGACCGGGTGGCGCAGCTCGGCGGTGCCGTTGTTGTGCCGCAGGACCAGCTCCAGCGGGTCGTCGCCGGGGCGCGGAATGCTGCCGGAGAGCTCGAAGCCGTCGGGGCGGACGGCGATCCGGTCGACGAAGCCGGCCGCGGGCTGCACGCACAGCTGGAGCCGGCCGTCGGCCAGCTGCTTGAGGTAGAGCACCCGGTCGGGCACGGCCAGCGGGTACTGCCCGGCCACCGGGCCGCCGCGCTCGTCGACGACCAGCGGGACGGCGCCGCCGGGGAGCCGCAGTTCCGGGTCCCAGTGTTCGAGGGGCTCGCCGCCGCGTCCGTCGGCGGTGAACGGGCCGAACGGCAGCCGTACGGTGAAGCCGCCGTCCCGGGCGTCGGCCGGGAGGTCCAGCACGGCGCCGGACTGGCGGTGGCGCAGGCGCAGCACGGTGCCGGGCGGGCACCGGTCGGACGTGCCGCGCAGCTCGACGCCGCCGTCCGCCGGCCGGGCCGAGGTGAGCCGGGCCCGGGGCCGTTCGACCCGCAGGCGCAGGGCCTCGTCCTCGAAGTACGGCTGGATCCTGACGCCCTCGTCCACCCAGCGGGCCGGCGGGTACTCCCCGGAGCCGCACCAGTGCCGGCTGAGCGGGCCGTACTGGCGGCGCAGCAGGGCGGGCCGGGGGCGGGTGAACAGCGTGGCGCCGAGCTGCCACTCGCCGGGCGTCCAGGCGCCGCCGGTGCGCAGCCGGCGCGGGTCGAGCACGGCGGTGAAGCCGGACCAGTCGTGGTTGAACAGGCTCTGGCCGCTGTCGTCGGTGATCTCCGGGAGGTAGCACGGCCGGGTGCGCAGGCCCAGCCGCCGCCCGTCCTCCCGCCGCAGGGTCAGCCAGGTCAGCGCGCTGCCCCGGCGGGCGGTGGCCAGGTCGGCCGGGCGGGCGAAGCCGGTCAGCTCCAGGCCGCGCGACGCCCAGCGGGCCCTCAGCAGGCCGAACTCGGGCTCCTCCCCCTGCCCGGCGCTGCGGGGACGGGGGACGAGGAGTCGGTCGATGAGCGGCATACGAGGGCCCTTCATGGCGGTGGACCGGCCATGACGGCGGTCGGCGGGCCCACCGCGCCGGGGGGAGCGGGCCCGAGCCGCACGGAGTGCGACAGGGGGGGTGGGCCGAACCGATATCACAACCCGGGAAGGCATCCCTGGTCAATTGCTGAAGGCTGTGACTCTGCTGTGAAATTCGTCAACGAAACATGAGTTCGACGGCCGGGAAATGCGCCGGCCGCTCCGGGGGAGCACGAAGGCGGCGCCCGGCGCGGGAATCGCGCCGGACGCCGCCGGGTGCTGCTGCGGGGGGCCTACCGGTCGAGCAGGGCGTCCACGACCCGTGCCGCGGCCTGGCCGTCGTCCAGCTCGCAGTACGCCTCGCGGAACGCCGCGTAGCGGTCCGCGTGCTCGGCCGCGATCTCGTCCACCCGGCCCAGGGCGGTGACCAGCTCCGCCGAGGTGGCCAGCAGCGGGCCGGGCGCCTCCGCCTCCAGGTCGAGGCTGAAACCGCGCAGATTGTCGCGGTAGTGCTCCAGGTCGTGCACGAAGAACAGGATCGGCCGGCCGGTTCCGGCGAAATCGAAGAGCGTCGACGAGTAGTCGGTGACCAGGACGTCCGCGATCAGCAGCAGGTCGGCCATGTCGGGGTAGCTGCCGACGTCCCAGATGTAGCCGTTGCCGGCGCCCGGGATCTGGCCGCACATCAGGTGGTGGCCGCGCACCAGCAGCACCTGGTCCTCGCCCAGCGCGGCCTTCGCCGTCTCCAGGTCGAGCCGCAGGTCGAGCTGGTAGCCGCCGTTGGGACGCTTGCGGTCCTCCCGGAAGGTCGGCGCGTAGAGCACCACCTTCTTGCCCTGCGGCAGGCCCAGCTGCTCGCGGACCCGGTCGGCGTTCTTCTCCCGGTCCGGCGCGTGCAGGATGTCGTTGCGCGGCGCGCCCGTCTCCAGGATCTCGCCCTCGAAGGCCAGCGCCCGGCGCAGCACCGGGGTCGAGAAGCGGTTGCCCGAGACCAGCAGGCTCCACTGCGCGACCTCGCGGTCGAGCTGCTGGAGGTAGTTGGAGTCGGTGAACCAGATCTTCTCGAAGTCGTGCCCGATCTGCTTGAGCGGGGTGCCCGTCCAGGTCTGCAGTATCACCTGGCCGGCCCGCCGGGTGAAGAAGTCCGGCAGGTGACCGCTGGACACGATGTACTTCGAGGTCGCCAGCGCCTCGAACCACTCCGGGCTCCACTGGCGCAGGGCCCGGGCGGTCTGCGGCAGCTCGGCCTGCATGTCGTCGACGCCCCAGACGTGCTCCAGCGGGAGCTCCCGGCGCACCAGCTCCTCGTGGATCGCCCGCGGCGAGTCCGAGTACTGGCCGCCGGCCGCGACGTGGTAGAGCACGGAGTCCCGCAGCGGACGCTGCTGGGCGGCCGGGTAGTCGACCCGGCGCTCCTGGCGCTGCCGGTACCCGCTGCGCTCCTCGGGCAGCAGCACGGAGTGCGACTCCAGCGAGAGCCGGTCGTACTCGCGGCGCTCCAGCCCGATCCGCTTGCCCCGGGAGTCCACCTCCACCGGCAGCGTGTCCCAGCACCCGGAGGCGACCAGGGCCTGCGGCCAGCTCGACTCCACGGGGGCGCCGGCCGGGCGGAAGAACACCTCCCAGGTCCCCTGGGCGAGCGGCACGCGGCCGGCGAACGAGGCGGTCGGCACGGTCGGCAGGGCCGCCACGAACCGGCCCTCGGCGATCTCGACCGGGTAGCTGTGCTCCTCCTCGCGCCAGTGGTGGCGGACCACCAGCTCGTAGTGGTGCGTGCCGGGCAGCGCGAAGCTGCCGCTGAGCAGGAAGCCGTCCTCGCCGCGGGGGGCGATGGTCTCCACCACGGGCTGCAGGATCTGGTCGCAGAGCTGGAGGAAGCCGGTCGGCGAGGGCTTCGAGAACAGCGAGCGGCGCAGCTGCGGAGCCGCGCCGGGGTTCAGCGCGACGTCCAGCGGGGCGGGGGCGTTCCGGTCGTCCAGCGCGATCGGGACGGTGCTGCCGTCGGTGAGCAGCAGCGCGGTGTCCCAGCGGTCCCGGGTGCGCTCCTCGGCGAGCGGGTCCAGCGCGGCCCAGCCCTCGCGGACCTCGGTCAGCTCGGCGACCGGGAAGGCCGCCGTGAACGGCTGGGTGGTGCCGGCCGGCACGCCGAGCTCCAGCGGGAAGGTCAGCGTGCGGTCCGACTCGACGTGGGTCAGCCGCAGCTGGGCGCCGGCCAGGTCCGGGCCGGAGCGCGCGGAGCCGGTGACCTCGATCTGACCGCCGGCCGAGGCCAGGCCGGTGACCCGGGCCCGGATGTTCTCCACCCGCAGGTAGACGTGGTTGTCCCGGACCCACGGCACGACCCGGACGTCCTGCTCGACCCAGTGCGCCGGCAGGAAGGCGGCGCTGTCGCTCCAGCCGGCCGAGATCCGGCCCTTGTAGACGCCGCCCTTGCCCGCGCCGGCCACCAGCACCCGCCAGTTGCCGTCCTTCCACCGGCCGCGGTGCTTGAGCCGCTTCGGGTCGATGGAGGCGGTGAAACCGCCCCAGTCGCAGCTGTACAGGTCGTGCGGGGAGCTGGCGGTGGCCTCGGGGCTGTACTGGGTCCGGGTCTGCACGGCGAGCACCCGGCGGCCCTTGACCTCGCGCAGCACCAGCACCTTGACCATGTCGTGCTTGTTCTCGGCGCCCAGGTGCTCCGGGTAGGCGTGCCCGGTGAGCTGGAGCTTGCCGTCGACCCAGTCCGACTCGTACAGCCGGCTGCGCATGACCAGCGAGTTCTCCAGCCGCAGCACGTCGGCGGGCACGCTCTTGCGCCCGCCCCTCAGGAACGGGTAGTCGGCGTACGGGCGCAGCACCCCGCGGGCGGGGGCGGCGCCGTTGCTCTTCCCCTCGAACTTCATCTGCTCGACGAACTCGTCGATCCGGCCCTGGAGGGTGAGGTGGTACTTCAGCCGCAGCGGCGCCCGCAGCTTGCGGACCTTCTCCGGGCCGATCGCCCGCAGCAGGCGGCTGACGCTGGTGCGGTAGGCGTCGCGGTACTCGCGGTCGCCGTCGACGACCGACCAGAAGAACATCGGGATCTCCTCGACGAGGGTGTTCTCGTCGTAGGAGCGCAGGTACGCGGCGAAGCGCGGCTCGGTCTGCTCCTGGAGCCAGGCGCGGACCAGCTCGACCGACTTCACGCGGTCGACCAGCCCCTTGGGGTTGGTGCGCATCTGGGTGATCGACATCTCGCCGACCTCGCGCTCGCGCCAGTGGTAGATCGGCTCGGAGAGCACGTCCACGCTGCGGGCGAGGTAGTGGTGCGGCACGCTGACCGGGGCGTCCTCGTACAGGATGCCCTCGGGGTAGAGGATGCCGGCCGCGTCGAAGAACGAGCGCCGGTACACCTTGTTCCACGCGGTGCGGTCGGTGACCAGCGCCGGGATCTCGGTGATGTGCGTCTTGAGGCGGGTCTCCTTGAACGGCTTCACGTGGCCGTTGGACTGGTAGTAGCCCACCGCCCGGAACCGCAGGACGTTGCCGGTGACGAAGTCGGAGCCGGTCTCGTCGAGCGTGTTGATCATCAGCTCGTACGCGCTCGGCGGCATCGAGTCGTCGCTGTCGACGAAGCAGAGGAACTCGGTGCCCTCGGTCAGGTTCCGGATGCCGGTGTTGCGGGCCGCGCCGAGGCCCTTGTTCACCTGCTGGACCAGCCGGAACCGCGGGTCCTTGGCCGCGTAGGCCTTGGCCAGGGCCGCGCTGCCGTCCTTGGAACCGTCGTCGACCATGACGACCTCGAAGTCCTCGAAGGTCTGGGCGGCGATCGAGTCGAGACATTCCACGAGGTAGCGCTCGACGTTGTAGATCGGGACGACGATGGAGAGGCGGGGAGCCATCGGCTACGCGGGCCTTTCGATTGGGGACGGGGCCCGACCGGCTGGAGGGAGCTGGTCACAGGCTGTTCTGGCTGCACACGTGCCCCGATCCTACCGTCCGGCCCCCGCGGTCCCGGTGGCCCGACCCACCGGTGCCCCGGGCCCCGCGCGGCATCCGCGGGCCCCGCCGGGGGGCCCGTCCGGCCCGGGCACCCGCCCGCCCGTGCCGCCCGCCCGGCACCGGTCGCGGGGCCCCGGCCCCCGCGCACCCGCCCGCGCACCCGCCCGCCCGCTTTGGAATGATGGCCGGATGCCCCGTTTCAGCGTGATCGTCCCCGTCTACCAGGTGCAGGACTACCTGGCCGAGTGCCTCGACTCGGTGCTCACGCAGTCCTTCGAGGACTTCGAGCTGATCGCGGTGGACGACCGCTCCCCGGACGGCTGCGGCGCGATCCTCGACGCCACGGCCGAGGGCGACCACCGGGTGCGGGTGCTGCACCTGCCGGAGAACGTGGGGCTCGGCCGCGCCCGCAACGCCGGTCTCGACCGGGCCACCGGCGACTACGTGCTCTTCCTCGACAGCGACGACACCTTCACCCCCGGCCTGCTGGCGGCCGTGGAGGCACGGCTGCGCCACTGCCAGGACCCGGACGTGCTGGTCTACGACTACGCCCGCAGCCACCCCGACGGCCGGGTCGTCCGGGCCGCCTCCGCCGCCGTGACGGGCCGCCCCGGCCCCGAGGTCTTCGACCTGGACGAGCGGCCCGACCTGCTCGAACTGCTGCAGGTGGTCTGGAACAAGGCCTACCGCCGGGACTACGTCACCGAGCAGGGCCTGACCTTCCCGGCCGGCTACTACGAGGACACGCCGTGGACCTACCCGGCGCTGCTCGCGGCCGGCCGGATCACCCTGCTCGACCGGGTCGGCGTCCACTACCGCCAGCGCCAGGAGGGCGGCAACATCCTCGCCACCCCGAGCCGCAAGCACTTCGACGTCTTCGCCCAGTACGACCTGGTTTTCGCCTTCCTCGACCGCCGCCCCGACCTGGACCGCTGGCGCCCGGTGGTCTACGGGCGGATGCTGCACCACCTCAACACCGTGGTCAGCCGGGCCGGGCGGATCCCGCCCGGCGACCGGCGGGAGTTCTTCCGCCGCGCCGCCGAGCACTGCGCCCGGCTCCGCCCGGCCGGCTACCGGCCGCCCGCCGGCGTGGACGGCGTCCGCACCGAACTGCTCAGCCAGGGCCGCTACACCGGCTACCAGGCCGTCCGGGCGCTCGCCCGGACCCGCCGGCTGGTCACCCGGGGCGCCTGAGCCGCCCGGGGCGGCCCGGACGGTATAACGGGGACGAGCCGCCGCTCGCGGCCGCCCGCTTCCGGCCGCCCCGACCCGAGACAGGTAGCCCCCGCCGTGGATTTCCTCACCCGTCTCCCGGTGGTCGGCCCGCTCGTGGCCCGGGTGCTGCGCAGCCGCCCGTACCGCGTCTACGAGCACTTCACCGCCGCCAAGGGCAACCGGCTGGCCGGCGCGATCACCTTCTTCGGGTTCCTCGCGCTCTTCCCGCTGCTCACCGTCGCCCTGGCGATCGCGGTCGCCGCGCTCACCCCGGGCCGGGTCCAGGAGCTGCAGAAGCGCATCGAGGACCAGCTGCCCGGCCTGTCCGACTCGCTCGACCTGAACTCGCTGGTCGCCAACGCCGGCACGGTCGGGGCGATCAGCGGCATCCTGCTGCTGCTCTCCGGCCTCGGCTGGGTCGACACCATGCGCGGCGCGATCCGGGACGTCTGGCTGCTGCCCGAGGAGACCGCCAACCCGGTGCTGCGCAAGGCCTGGGACTGCCTGGTGCTCTTCGGCCTCGGGCTGGTCAGCCTGTTCTCGCTGGCCGCCTCCGCGGCCGGCACCACCCTCGCCGGGAAGATCGCCGACCAGCTCGGACTGGACCGCAGCGGCCCCGGCGGCTACCTGCTCAGCGCCGTCGGCCTGCTGATCGCGGTCGCCTCCGACATGGTGCTCTTCGCCTACCTGCTGGCGCCCTTCCCCCGGATCACCGGCCAGCGCCGGCGCAGCCTGGTCGAGGGCGCGCTGATCGGCGGGGTCGGCTTCGAGCTGCTCAAGCTGCTGCTCGCCTCCTACCTGGGCTCGGTGGCCGGCAAGAGCCTGTACGGGGCCTTCGGCGTCCCGGTGGCCCTGCTGCTGTGGATCAACTTCGTCTGCCGGCTGCTGATGTACTGCGTCTCCTGGACGGCGCTGGCCGACCCCGAGGCCGCCCGCGAGCGGGCCAGGGAGCACGCCAGGCGGGCCCTGAAGGCCGTGGACGAGGACGCGGCGGCGGCCGGCGGCGGGGCCGCCTGAGGCCTTCCCGGGCCCTTCCCGGGCGGTTCCGGGGAGCGCCCGGGGCTGCCCCCTGACGTCACCGGGGCGGCTCCCCGACGGCTCCGGTGCCCTGCCCCGGCCGCCCGCGGGCTCCTCCCGGGCCGCCCGCGGGACCGGTCTCCCGGGCCCGCCGAAGGGCCTCCGCGGGGAATAAAACTGAGCCGCCCGTATCTCTCGCACTGCGTCGAACAAGTGACTAGGCTCACACCTCACTGCCGACCCCGCTTCAGTGTCAGCAGGCAGCAGCGGCCACCCCGCTCACCGCAGTCACCTGGAGATTCCCGTGATGAGCGCCGATCCCCACAGCATGAATCCGGTGCGCCCCACCCCACGGCGCCTGGACGACGTCCCCGGCTGGTTCTGGCCCGTCGACCAACTGCTCTTCACCAGGATCCTGGACGGGCAGACCGACGCCGGCACCACCGGTGACCTGCTGGAACTCGGAACCTACCTGGGCCGGAGCGCGATCCTGATCGGCCGGCACCGGCAGGCGGGCGAGTCCTTCACGATCTGTGACCTCTTCGACTCGGACGCGCCCGACGCGGCCAATGCCGACGAGATGTCCATGTCGTACCGCAAGACCCTGACCCGACAGGCCTTCGAGGCCAACTACCTGGCCTTCCACGAGGAACTCCCGACCGTCGTCCAGGCACCCACCTCGGTGCTGCAGGACGGCCGGATCACCGCGGAGAGCTGTCGCTTCGTCCACATCGACGCCTCGCACCTGTACGAGCACGTCGCCGGGGACGTCCAGGTCGCCCGCGCGGCCCTGGGCAAGAACGGCGTGGTGGTCTTCGACGACTACCGCTCCGCGCACACCCCGGGGACGGCCGCCGCGGTCTGGGAGGCGGTCTTCAGCCACGGGCTGCGGCCGGTCTGCCTCAGCCCCGAGAAGTTCTACGGCACCTGGGGCGACCCGCTCGTGGTCCAGGAGATGCTGCTCCGCCACGACTGGACCGGCGAGGGCTGGGACCTCTGCCGGGACACGCTGGCCGGCGTCGAGGTGCTGCGGCTGTCCGGCAACGGCATCAACCCGTCCGACCCCGAGGCCGAGGCCGAGGCCGCCCGCCCCGCCCCCGTCCGGGCCGTCCCGCGCGGGCCGGTGCCCAGGCCCCGCTCGGTCGGGCGCCGGCTGGCCCTGGACCTGCTGCCCCCGGTGGCCACCCGGGCCGTCCGCCGACGGCTGCAGGCCGCCCGCGACCGCAGGACGGACTGACCCCGGCCGCGAAACCGGCCCGGATGAACCGGCGCTGCCGACCCGGCGCGACGACCCAGTAACGACAACCCGGCACGGCGAAACGGAACAGCGGGCCCGGCAGGCTTCCGAAGCCTGCCGGGCCCGCTGTTCCGTTTCTCGCGTCCCCACTGCCTGTCGTGCGGCCCGCCACGAGACCCGCCGGCGCCGCTCAGGCCTCCTGGTCGAAGGGCGGCGGTCCGCTCCACCGGGGGTCCGCGGCGGCGGCCTCGGCCCGGCGGGCGCGGCGGATCACCAGGAAGGCCAGCAGCGGCAGCAGGGCCGCGGTGGCCACCCCGAGGGCCACGGCCGGTCCGGCGCCAGGCCCCTCCGAGGACGGAGCCCGCGCCACCGGCGGTGCCAGCGCCTTGGCCGGCCCGCTCCCGCCGTCGCCGCCGCTCTGCCCGCCGCTCGCGGCCGGTGCGGTCGGCTCCGGGCCCGCCCCGGCGGCCGGCACCTCGTCGACCAGCTGTCCGACCGGGGTGACCTTGTCGGCGGCGGCGAACCCCCAGTCGAGCAGGGCGGCCGTCTCGTCGTAGACCTTCTGGTACGTGGTCGGGTGCATCACCGTCACCAGCAGCGTGCGGCCGCCGCGCTCGGCGGCGCCGACGAAGGTGGAGCCGGCGTTGGTGGTGAAGCCGTTCTTGACCCCGATCAGGCCCGGGTACTTGCCGAGCAGCCGGTCGGTGTTGGCGATCCCGAAGCTGCCGCGCTGCCCGGTGTTCTTGTCGAACATGCCGGGGAACTGGGCGTCCCGGGTCGCGCAGTAGGCGCGGAAGTCGGGATTGCGCAGCCCGGCCCGGGCGAACAGGGTCAGGTCGTAGGCCGAGGAGACCTGCCCGTCCTGGTCGTAGCCGTCGGGGGAGATCACGTGGGTGTCGTGGGCCTGCAGCGCCTCGGCGCGGGCCTGCATCTCGGCGACGGTCGTCGCGATCCCGCCGTTCATGTGGGAGAGCACGTGCACGGCGTCGTTGCCGGAGCTGAGGAAGACGCCCCGCCAGAGGTCCTCGACCCGGTAGTCCAGGTCCTCCTTGATGCCCACCAGGCTGCTCCCGGAGCCGAGGCCGGTGAGCTCCTCGGGCGCCACCTTGTGCACCTGCTCCTTGTCGAACTTGGGCAGCACGGTGTCGGCGAAGAGGATCTTCATGGTGCTCGCCGGGGGCAGCCGCAGGTGCGGGTTGTTCGCGGCCAGCACCTCGCCGGAGGCGGCATCGGCCACTATCCAGGACTTGCCGGTGAGGTCCCCGGGCAGCGCGGGCGCGCCCGCCGAGGGGGAGATCTGGACGCCGGGCAGACCCAGCCGCTCGCCGCCGATCGCCGGTGGCGGGGGCGGCGGGTCCTCGCCCGGTGCGGCGACGGCGGCCGGAGCCGCGCAGAACGAGGCGGCGGCGGTCAGCGCGGCCAGCCGGCGTGCGAGGTGACGGCGTGTTTGCACTCGCAGACCGTACCCACATTCGGGTGCGTCCGTCCGCACCACGGCCGATGTCCCCCGGGGGAGGGGCCTCGGCTGGGCCGTCCGGCGCACTGCGCATACTGGGACGGAGGGCCCGCCGGCCCGTCCGCCCCGCCCCTCGGAGGACTCGCACCATGAAGCTCAGCCGCCGCACCGCCTGGTTCCTGACCGCCTTCGGCGCCTGGTCCATGGTCATCTGGGTGACCTTCGTAAAGAACCTCTGGAAGGACTCCGGCGGCCAGGCCTTCGTGGGCGGCGACCACTCCCAGCCGACCGCCTTCTTCTGGATCCACCTGGCCCTCGCGGTGACCTCCTTCGTCCTCGGCGTCCTGGTCGGCCTGGTGGGCGTCCGCGGCCTGCGCGCCGGCCGGGAGCCCGCGGCCGGCTGACGCTATATCCGTTGCCCGCCCCGGCCGCGCGCTGGCAAGATCCTCAGGCGCGCGACCGCGCGAACGGACTTGCGATTCAAGGGTGGGGTCAAGTGACACGTTCGAGGAGTACCCGATACGTCCGCCGGTTGTCGGCGGTGTCGGCCGTGACCCTCGCGGCCGGGCTGATCGCGGCTCCCGGAGCGCTCGCCGCCGGAGCCGCCAAGCCGACCGTCGCCGAGCCCAAGGCCTCGCCGGCGCCCGGCTTCGCCTCCACCGGCGTCACCGGCGACGCCTGCGACGACTCCAGCGTGCCCGGCTGGCTCGGCCTCTCCACGGGCGGCCCGACCCTCACCGCGGTGGTCGGGACGGGGACGGACACCGCCACCCCGGTCGGCGCCCGCTTCACCGTCCGGGACGTCACCGGGGCGAAGGAGAAGAGGGCCTTCCAGGGGGACACCACGCCCGGCGCGCCCGGCCTCGTCCGGATCCAGGCGCCCGGCCTGGCGGACGGTCACGCCTACGCGTGGAACGCCAAGGCCGTCCAGGGCGACCGGCACTCCAAGCCGACCGCCGACTGCCACTTCCGGCTCGACCTCACCCCGCCCACGGTGGCGGTGAACTCCACCGACTTCCCGGCGAGCGGCTCCGGCGCCCAGCCGGTCAAGTACGCCGGGGAGACCGGCACCTTCACCGTCACCGGCACCGACCCGGTGCCGGCCGGCGGCGCGGCCTCCGGCGTGGCCTGCTACCAGTACGCGCTGGCCCCCGCCGGGCTGAGCGTCGGCAAGCACTGCGGCGACCCGGGCACCGTGGCGGCCGCCGCCGACGGCGGCGCGTCCGTCCAGGTGAAGCCCGCCGACTGGGGCACCAACGTCCTCGCCGTCCAGGCCATGGACAACGCGGGCAACGTCTCGCAGCCCTTCTCCTACAGCTTCTACGCGCCGTCCGACCCGCGCCCCAAGCCGAGCACGGACGGGGACGTGAACGGTGACGGGGTGCCCGACATCCTGCTGCCCGACGCGGCGGGGAACCTCCAGATCATCAGCGCCGCCGCGACCACCACCGCGCCGTCCTCGGCGGTCCCGGCCGCGCTCGGTCCCGGCGGCACCTGGACGGGCGCCGAGGTGCTGCACCGGGGCTCGACCGCCGCCCACGCGCCGGTCGACGACCTGCTGGTCCGCAGGCCCGGCAACCCGGGGGTCCTCTACGGCTACCGGAACTTCGCCGCCGGGAACTTCAGCGGCCGCAGCCCCGTCCTGGTGGACCACCCGGGCACCGGGGACTGCTACGACCTGGACGCCGCCCCGGTCGCCTGCCCCGCGGACTTCGCCGACGACTGGTCGGCCGCCGGGCAGCTGGTCGCGCTCGGCAACCCCTACGCCCCGCAGCGCGAGCTGCCCGTCCTGATCGCGGTCGAGCACGGCAACCTCTGGGCGTACTACTCGTCCGGCCTGTCCTACGGCTCGGCCCAGCAGCTCACCACCACCGGCACCTGGACCGGCTACGACCTGATCGCCCCCGGCGCCGACGCGGCCGGCAACCTGGCGCTCTGGGCCCGTGAGCGGGCCACCGGGAAGCTGCACGCCTACGCGGTCCCGAAGAAGGCCGACGGCAACCTCGACTTCACCGCGCTGGCCGACCCGGCCGCCGGCGTGGTCCCGGGCAGCTTCACCGTCGAGGCGTACCCGACGCTCGGCAGCTCCGGGGACGGCAACGCCGACGGCGCCCCGGACCTGTGGGCGGTCACCGCGGACCGGCACCTGGTGACCTTCAGCGGGTACACCGCCCCGAAGGACCTCGGCCTCCTCGGCTGAACCACGCAGACGCCCGAGGGCCCGTCCGGATCACTCCGGACGGGCCCTCGGGCGTCGGTGCGGGCGGCTCCTAGAAGCGGCGGGTCACCAGGGCCCGCTTCACTTCCTGGATCGCCTTGGTGACCTCGATGCCACGGGGGCAGGCCTCCGAGCAGTTGAAGGTGGTGCGGCAGCGCCACACGCCCTCACGGTCGTTCAGGATCTCCAGCCGCTGCTCCGCACCCTCGTCGCGCGAGTCGAAGATGAAGCGGTGCGCGTTGACGATCGCGGCCGGGCCGAAGTACTGGCCGTCGTTCCAGAAGACCGGGCAGGACGACGTGCACGCGGCGCACAGGATGCACTTGGTGGTGTCGTCGAAGCGCTCGCGGTCCTCGGCGGACTGCAGGCGCTCGCGCGTCGGGTCGTTCCCGTTGGTGATCAGGAACGGCATGACGTCCTTGTACGCCTGGAAGAACGGGTCCATGTCGACGATCAGGTCCTTGAGGACCGTGAGGCCCTTGATGGCCTCGATGGTGATCGGCTTCTCGGGGTTGACGTCCTTGATCAGGGTCTTGCAGGCCAGGCGGTTGCGGCCGTTGATCCGCATCGCGTCCGAGCCGCAGATCCCGTGCGCGCAGGAACGGCGGTAGGTCAGGGTGCCGTCCTGCTCCCACTTGACCTTGTTCAGCGCGTCCAGGACGCGCTCCTTCGGGTCCAGGGTGAGCTGGTAGTCCACCCACACCGGCTCCGGGTGCTCCTCCGGGTTGAACCGGCGGATGCGCAGGGTCACGGTGATCAGCTGGACGCCGCCCGCCTCGGCCGCGTCCAGAGCGGCCGAGTGCTGCTCCACAGTCGGAGTGCTCATCAGTACTTACGCTCCATCGGCTGGTAGCGGGTGGTGACGACCGGCTTGTAGTCGAGGCGGATGGAGGTGGTGCCGTCCTCGGCGACCTCCTGGTACGCCATGGTGTGCTGCATGAACTTCACGTCGTCACGGGTCGGGAAGTCCTCGCGGTAGTGACCGCCGCGCGACTCCTCGCGGGCCAGCGCGGAGACCGCCAGCACCTCGGCCAGGTCGAGCAGGTTGCCCAGCTCGACGGCCTCCAGGAGGTCCGTGTTGTACCGGAAGCCCTTGTCCTGGATCGCGACGTTCTTGTACCGCTCACGCAGCGCGGCGATGTCCTCGACGGCCTGCTTCAGGGTCGCGCCGGTGCGGTAGACCATGGCGTTGGTGTCCATGGTCTCCTGCAGCTCCTTGCGGATCTGCGCGACGGACTCGGTGCCGGTGGACTCCCGCAGGCCGTCGACCAGCGCCTGGACCTTCTCGGCCGGGTTCTCGGGCAGCTCGGTGAAGCCGACCGTGGACGAGTAGTCGGCGGCGGCGATGCCGGCCCGCTTGCCGAAGACGTTGATGTCCAGCAGCGAGTTGGTGCCCAGGCGGTTGGCGCCGTGCACCGACACGCAGGCGACCTCGCCGGCCGCGTACAGGCCCGGGACGACGTCCGTGTTGTTGCGCAGGACCTCACCCTCGACGTTGGTCGGGATGCCGCCCATCGCGTAGTGCGCGGTGGGCTGGATCGGGATCGGGTCCGTGTAGGGCTCGATGCCGAGGTAGGTGCGCGCGAACTCCGTGATGTCCGGGAGCTTGGCGTCCAGCTGCTCCGGCGGGAGGTGCGTGAGGTCCAGGTAGACGTGGTCGCCGTCCGGACCGCAGCCGCGGCCCTCGCGGATCTCGGTGTAGATGGCGCGCGAACAGACGTCACGGGACGCGAGGTCCTTCATGACGGGGGCGTAGCGCTCCATGAAGCGCTCGCCGTCCTTGTTGCGCAGGATGCCGCCCTCGCCGCGGGCGCCCTCGGTGAGGAGGATGCCCATGCGCCAGATGCCCGTCGGGTGGAACTGGAAGAACTCCATGTCCTCCAGCGGCAGGCCGCGGCGGTAGACCAGGGCCTGGCCGTCACCGGTGAGGGTGTGGGCGTTGGAGGTGACCTTGAAGAACTTGCCGGTGCCGCCGGAGGCGAACACGACCGCCTTGGCCTGGAAGACGTGGATCTCGCCGGTGGCCAGCTCGTAGGCGACGACGCCCGCGGTCTTGCCGTCGTTGATCAGCAGGTCCAGGACGTAGAACTCGTTGAAGAACTCGACGCCGTGCTTGACGCAGTTCTGGAACAGCGTCTGCAGGATCATGTGACCGGTGCGGTCGGCCGCGTAGCAGGAGCGGCGGACGGCCGCCTCGCCGTGGTTGCGGGTGTGGCCGCCGAAGCGGCGCTGGTCGATCCGGCCGGCCTCGGTGCGGGAGAAGGGCAGGCCCATCTTCTCCAGGTCGAGGACGGCGTCGATGGCCTCCTTGCACATGATCTCGGCGGCGTCCTGGTCGACCAGGTAGTCACCACCCTTGACCGTGTCGAAGGTGTGCCACTCCCAGTTGTCCTCCTCGACGTTGGCGAGGGCGGCGCACATGCCGCCCTGGGCCGCGCCGGTGTGGGACCGGGTGGGGTAGAGCTTGGTCAGCACGGCGGTACGGCTGCGCTGGGTCGACTCGATGGCCGCGCGCATGCCGGCGCCGCCCGCGCCGACGATGACTGTGTCGTACTGGTGAATCTGCATGGGGGTCTTAACTCGCCTCTGGCCTCTGCCGATTGCCGATTAGATGCTGTGTCGTCAGATGTTGGGGTCGAAGGTGAAGATCACCAGCGTCCCGAGCAGCACGGTGAACACCGTGGCAGCGCCCATCAGCGTCTTCAGCCAGAACCGGGTGGAGTCCTTCTCGGCGTAGTCGTTGATGACCGTGCGCATGCCGTTGGCGCCGTGCAGCATGGCCAGCCACAGCATCAGCAGGTCCCAGCCCTGCCAGAACGGCGAGGCCCAGCGGCCCGCCACGAAGGCGAAGCCGATCTTGGAGACGCCGCCGTCGAGCACCAGCATGATCAGCAGGTGGCCGAGGATCAGCACGACCAGCACGACACCCGACAGGCGCATGAAGAGCCAGGCGAGCATCTCGAAGTTGGTCCGGGTGCGGCGCGGGGTCTTCTTGGTGCGAGTACGGGGAGGCTCGACCACGAAGGCGTCGGCGGGGTTCCCGGTGCCGAGGCCCTGGCCGGTGTGGGCCTGGGCGGAGGGAACCACCACGGAGTCGGTGTAGGTGTAGTCCGTAGGCATGCCCGTCACTTCCCGAACCAGTTGGTCAGCGTGTGCTGGAGGATCGGGTAGAAGGCACCGGCCATCAGGACGACCCAGACGCCGAGCACGGACCAGAGCATCTGCTTCTGGTACTTCGGGCCCTTGGACCAGAAGTCCACGGCGACGAGCCGCAGGCCGTTCAGTGCGTGGAACAGGATGGCGGCCACCAGGCCGTACTCCATCAGGTTCACCAGCGGCGTCTTGTACGTCTGGATGACGGAGTCGTAGGCCTCGGGTGACACCCGCACGAGGGCGGTGTCGAGGACGTGGGCGAACAGGAAGAAGAAGATGAGGACGCCGGTGACTCGATGAGCCACCCAGCTCCACATGCCTTCCCGGCCGCGGTACAGCGTTCCAGCCGGCACGGAAAAACCCTCCGGAAGCGATTGGGGGCTCGGCCGGCTTCGGTGTCGGTCAGCCCGGCCGGTACGGTCCTCCGGCCGCCAGCATCCTATCGACGCGCTGTCGGGAACCGCCTCCGGGGGCCCGAGGTGTGATCAAACAGGCACGGGCGGGCTAATCCGGCGGGAACTTGTCACTGTCCGTCACCACTCGACTGCGCTACGGTGGCGGCCCGCCCCGCCGCCGACGACTGCCGAGGCCCCCGTGCCGCTCCGCCCTGCCCGTCGCCCCGTCCTCCGCCCGCTGCCGCGGCCCGCCCCCCGGGTCCGCCCGCGACGCCCGTCGCTCCCCCCGGCGGCCGCCCGCCGGGCCGCGGCCCTGGCCTGCGCCCTGCTGCTGGCCGGCGGGTGCACCACGGTCGGGGTCTCCGCCGACCGGGTCACCGAGGGCCGGGCGCTGGCCGCCGCCGAGCTGCGGGCCGCCGCCCTCACCGACGGGGACCTCGGCCCCGGCTACATCGTGACGGTGATGACTCCCGGTCACGGCGAGACCGGCCCGGCGGACGGCCGGGAGGTCACCGACCTGCCCGCCTGCCAGCCCGTCCTGGACGCGGTGACCCCGGCCAACGCCGCCGTGGCGGCCGGCCAGGGCGGCTCCCCGGCCCCCGCCGGGCCGGACCTCCCGATCGCCGAGACGGACCTCAGCGTGGCCACCGCGGCCGATCCCCGGGGCAGTGTCTACGCCGGCCTGCTGGCCTACCGCCCCGGCCGGGCGGCGGAGTTGCGCCGTCAGGTGGAGCAGGTGCTGGCGAGCTGCGGCAGCTTCACCTCGACCACGGCGACGGGCCACGGCGCGGCGGGCGGGCGGAAAGGGGTCCCGGCCAGGCACCGGCTCAGCCGGGTCGACACGCCCACCACCGGGGGAGCCGACGCGGTGACAGGGTTCACCCTGACGAATGAATCCGGGGGAGTGACCCTCACCCAGCGGGCGGTACTCGCCCGGGTCGGGTCGGTGCTCGCGGTCTTCAGCACGGTCGGCGTCGGCGCGGAGCCGGCCTCCGCGCCGGACGAACGGGTCGTCCGGCAGCAGGTGGCCAAGCTCCGCGCCGCGCAGCGGGGCGGCTGAGGGCCGGTTGGCGGACCGGTCCCCAGCCGCCCCGGTCTCAGCGCGCCCCGGCCTCGGTGTGGGTGGCGACCAGGTGCTCCAGCCGGGTCAGGGCGATCCGGCGCAGCTCGTCGGCGGCGATCAGCCGCTCCTCGTCCGGGTCGTTGGCCAGCCGGGTGCGGACCGAGGTCAGCACGGTGTCCAGCATCTCCTCGGGGGCGATGCCCTCCAGGCAGACCACGAACACGTGACCGAACCGGGCCTCGTACGCCGCGTGCGCCGCCCGCAGGGCGGTGTGCGCGGCCTGGCTGCCGGGAGCGCGCATGCCGAGCAGCGGCTGCGGCATCCAGCTCTCGTCGGCCAGCGCCTCGGCCAGGTCGGCCGGGCGCAGGTCGTAGGAGGCCTCGCTCGCGGCGGCGAGCAGAGACCCTATGTCGGGGTAGGGCCGGTGCGCGGTGAGCCGCAGGGCCCATCGGTGGCTGCCGCAGCATGCGAGCAGGGCCTCCTCGGCGGCACCGGCGTCGGCCTCGTTGAAGCGGTGCAGTCCGAGCAGTGCCGGCTCCGTCTGGGGGCTCCCCTGGACGAGAGCCGGGGGAAGGTCGAGCCGCTGTGGCGGGACGTCGCTGGCCAGCGGGTCCTCCTCGTGAGGGCGGGAAGGGCGGCACGGTGGGAGTGTGAAGGGAGCCGCGCCGTACAGGGGTACGGACAAGCCTGCCGATGAATCGGTGCTCGGTGGTCGCGTGGGACTGTGCCGTCGGTGCGCGGCACGGGTGAAGTATGGGCCGGTCCGGGCGGTTCCGGAGGGTGGCCGGGCAGCGGCACAACGGTAGTTGAGCAGTCATCAGTTGGGGAGAGCGCGCGCGGAATTCACCCGATCGAGCTATCAAGTTGTGACGTTGACAGCTTTGCGTCAGTCCCCGCAGCGGCCTGATGTGCTACTTCTCCCCGGCGCGCCCCGGGGGGTGCCGGCCCGGCAGGAGGGTCCCGCCGGGCCGGGCCGGCCGTCCCGGCTACCGCGCGCAGCGGGTGCCGGCGGCCGGCGGGACGCCGTTCACCAGGTACGCCTCCAGCGCGGCGTCGATGCAGCCGTTGTCCTTGCCGAAGGCGCCGTGGCCCTCGCCCTCCCTGGTGAGCAGGGTGGCCGAGGCGAACCCCTTGGCCAGGCTCTCGGCGGCCGCGTACGGGGTGGCCGGGTCGCCGGTGGTGCCGACCACCAGGATCGGGGCGCTGCCCTCGGCCCGGACGGCGTGCGGGGTCTCGGTCGTCCGGTACGGCCAGGCCGCGCAGGAGGGGGTGCTGTAGTCCTCGGCGCTGGTGCCCTTGCTGACCAGCGGCGCCTGCTCGTGCAACTGCCCGAGGACCTGCTGGATCCGCTCGGCGGAGGGCGCGGGCGGCGCGCTGTCGGCGCAGCGGATGGCCCGTCCGGCGTCCTCCAGGGTGGTGTAGTGCCCCTTGTCGTCGCGGCCGTTGTAGTTGTCGGCCGACGCCAGCAGGAAGTCGCCCTTGCCGCGCGCCATCGCCCAGCCGAGGGACCAGCGCAGCTGCTGCCAGGCGGTCGTCTCGTCGCCGTAGAGGTAGCTGATGGCGCCGGTCCAGCCGAGGTCGCTGGTGAGCCGGCGGCCGTCCTTGGCGGTCAGCGGGTGCTCCCGCAGGCCGTCCAGGAAGTCGGCGGCCTTCTTGGCGGCCTGGTCGGGGGAGTTGCCGAGCGGGCAGTCGTCGGCGTGGTTGCGGACGCAGTCGACGGCGAAGCGCTCCAGCGACTTCTCGAAGCCGGCCGCCTGGTTCACGCTCTGGTCCAGCTTGTCGGCGGCCGGGTCGACGGCGCCGTCCAGCACCAGGCGGCCGGTGTTGGCGGGGAACTCCTCGGCGTACAGCGAGCCGAGGTAGGTGCCGTACGAGATGCCGAGGTAGTTGAGCTTGCGGTCGCCCAGGGCCTCGCGCATCACGTCGAGGTCCCGGGCGGTGTTGCGGGTGCCGACGAAGGGCAGCAGCTTGCCGGAGCGGGCCTGGCAGGCGGCGGCGAAGTCGGCGGCCCGCTTCGCGCGGTCGGCCTGGCGGGCCTGCGGGTCCTGCGGCTCGTCGGTGGAGTTGAGCGCGTCGCGGTCCTTGTCGTCCAGGCAGTTGACGGGGGCGCTGCCGCCGACGCCGCGCGGGTCGAAGCCGACCACGTCGAAGCGGTCGTGCAGGGCGCCCTTGAAGCGGTCGGCCCCGAACAGGACCATGTCGACGCCGGACTCGCCGGGGCCGCCCGGGTTGACCACGAGCGAGCCGATCCGCTGCTCGGGCTTGGCGGCGGGCAGCCGCAGCAGGGCGACGTCGATCGCGTCGGCCTCCGGGTGCGCGTAGTCCAGCGGGACGTGCAGCTTGCCGCACTGCATGGTGGAGGTGTCGACCTTCTCGGCGCGCGGGTCGTCCGGGCAGCCGGCCCAGGTGATCTGCTGGCCGTAGAAGGGCTTGAGCGCCGGGTCGGCCGCACCGGTGGGCCGGGCGGTCGGGGTGGGGCTCGCGGTGGCGGTGGCCGACGGTGCGGGGCCGGTCGGGACAGGGGCGGCGCCTTGCGGTCGCGGGTGGCCGCTGCACGCGGTGAGCAGCAGCGCGCCGGCCGCGAGGCAGGCGGCCAGCAGGCGTGGACGGGTGGCCCGGGGAGTTCTCATCGCACAGGTGTACCAGGTGATGATCATGTGATGAATCCGCTCGTCGGCCCCCCCGGGCGCGACCGGCCGGGTCAGGCCCGGTGGACCTTGTGGTTGGCGGCCTGCGCGCGCGGGCGCACCACCAGCAGGTCGATGTTCACGTGCGGCGGCCTGGTGACCGCCCAGGCGATGGTGTCGGCGACGTCGTCCGAGGTCAGCGGCTCCGCGACACCGGCGTAGACGGCGGCGGCCTTCTCCTCGTCGCCCCGGAACCGGGTGACCGCGAAGCCCTCGGACTTCACCATCCCCGGCGCGATCTCGATCACCCGGACCGGCTCCCCGCACAGCTCCAGCCGCAGGGTGGCCGCGATGGTGTGCGCCGCGTGCTTGGCGGCCACGTAGCCGCCGCCGCCCTCGTAGGCCGTCAGCGCGGCGGTCGAGGAGAGGATCAGCACGGTGCCGTCGCCGGTGGCCCGCAGGGCCGGCAGCAGCGCCTGGGTCACGTGCAGCACGCCCAGCACGTTGACCTGGTACATGGCCAGCCAGTCGGCCGGGTCGCCGGTCTCCACCGACTCCGCGCCGACCGCGCCGCCCGCGTTGTTGACCAGCACGTCCACCCGGCCGAGCTCCGCCGCGAAGGCGTCCACGGCGGGCCGGTCGGTCACGTCCAGGGTGATCGCGCGGGCCGATCCGCCGCGCTCGGCGATCTCCTTGGCGAGCGCCTCGATCCGCTCGGTGCGGCGGGCCGTGAGCACCACCTCGAAGCCCTCCGCGGCCAGCCGGCGCGCGGTCGCCGCGCCGATCCCGCTGCTGGCGCCGGTGACCACGGCCACCTTCTGCTCGGTCATAGCCGCTCCTTCGTGGGGCCGGCCGGCAGGGGGTGCCGGCCGGAGTGGGCCGACCGCCCGTGGCGGGGCTGTCGGCGGGGCTTGGACGTTCATCCGATCATCTCAAAGTGTCCGGGGTCGCCGGCGCCGGTGGGCCGCGGGAGCCTGCGGCCCGCCCGCGCCGCCCGCGCCGCCCGCGCCGCCCGCGCCGCCCGCGCCGCCCGCGCCGCCGTCCGTTCCCGCCGTCCGTTCCCGCCGCCCGGGCGCCGCCCCGCCCCGCGGACTAGATTGCGAAGGGCCGGACGCCCGCCGGGCGGCGCCGCCGCGCCACCCTCGGACCCGAGGAGACCCCATGGCAGCCGAGCCCCGCCGCACCGAGTCGGGCCTGCCCGTCGAGCCCGTCTACGGCCCCGAGGCGCTCCGGGGCTGGGACCCGGCCGAGCGGCTCGGCGAGCCCGGCGCGTACCCCTACACCCGCGGCGTGTACCCCTCGATGTACACCGGACGGCCCTGGACGATGCGCCAGTACGCCGGCTTCGGCACCGCCGCCGAGTCGAACGCCCGGTACCGGCAGCTGATCGCCGGCGGCGGCACCGGGCTCTCGGTCGCCTTCGACCTGCCGACCCAGATGGGCTACGACTCCGACGCCGCGCTCGCGGCCGGCGAGGTCGGCAAGGTGGGCGTGGCCGTGGACAGCGTCGAGGACATGGCCGTCCTGTTCGGCGGGATCCCGCTGGACGGGGTCTCCACCTCGATGACCATCAACGCGCCCGCCGCGCTGCTCCTCCTGCTGTACCAACTGGTCGGCGAGTCGCAGGGGGTGGCGCCCGCCCGGCTCACCGGCACGGTCCAGAACGACGTGCTGAAGGAGTACATCGCCCGCGGGACGTACATCTTCCCGCCGAAGCCCTCGCTGCGGCTGGTCGCGGACGTGTTCCGGTACTGCCGGGCCGAGATCCCGCGGTGGAACACCATCTCGATCTCCGGCTACCACATGGCCGAGGCCGGCGCGGACCCCGCGCAGGAGATCGCCTTCACCCTCGCCAACGGCATCGAGTACGTCCGCACCGCGCTGGCGGCCGGGATGGCCGTGGACGACTTCGCGCCCCGGCTCTCCTTCTTCTTCGTCTCCCGCACGACCCTGCTGGAGGAGGTCGCCAAGTTCCGTGCCGCGCGGCGGATCTGGGCGCGGGTGATGCGCGAGGAGTTCGGCGCCCGGGACCCGAGGTCGCAGATGCTGCGCTTCCACACCCAGACCGCCGGGGTGCAGCTGACCGCCCAGCAGCCCGAGGTCAACCTCGTCCGGGTCTCCGTGCAGGCGCTGGCGGCCGTCCTCGGCGGGACCCAGTCGCTGCACACCAACAGCTTCGACGAGGCGATCGCGCTGCCCACCGAGAAGGCCGCCCGGCTCGCCCTGCGGACCCAGCAGGTGCTGGCGTACGAGACCGACGTCACCGCCACCGTCGACCCCTTCGCCGGCTCCTACGCGGTCGAGCGGATGACCGACGAGGTCGAGGCCCTCGCGCTCGGGCTGATGCGCCGGGTCGAGGAGCTGGGCGGCGCGGTGGCCGCGATCGAGCAGGGCCACCAGAAGGCCGAGATCGAGCGCACCGCCTACCGCGTCCAGCAGGAGACCGACGACGGCCGGCGCACCGTGGTCGGCGTCAACCGGTTCCGGCTGGACGCCGAGGAGCCGTACCGGCCGCTGCGGGTGGACCCGGCGGCCGAGGCCCGGCAGGCCGCCCGGCTCGCCGCGCTCCGGGCCGGGCGCGACCGGCGGGCCGTCGACCGGGCCCTGGGCGCGCTGCGCCGTGCCGCCGCGGGGACGGACAACGTGCTCCCCCCGATGAAGGAGGCGCTGGCGGCCCGCGCGACGGTCGGCGAGGTCTGCGACGCCCTGCGCGAGGTGTGGGGCACCTACGAGCCGGTCGAACGGTTCTGACGTCGCGTCACCCGTTCGGGGTGCCCCGCCCCGAGGCCGAAACAGTTGGTACACCCGGCTGTCACGTGCGGGCGGCAGGCTGGGGCGCGGCCGTGTCCGTCCGGGCGGGCGTTCGTTGCACAGGACAGTGATCACCCGGGAAGGCGACAGAAACGAGATGTCATACCCAGCTGCGCGGCCGGTATGCGCCCATCCGGGGACTTCTTCGGGGGAAGTCAGGCCAAATCCCCCACACGGGCCTACCCTTGTTGAGGTGAACGATCCTCGGACCGCCCAACAGGCCACCCTCGCCGCTGCCCGCCCCGTCGACCTGCGCACCCGGGTACGCGCCTTCGAGGCAGAGCTGATCGCGTTCCGCCGCGACCTGCACCGGCACCCCGAGCTGGGCCGCCAGGAGTTCCGCACCACCGGGCTGCTGCGCGACCGCCTGGTCGCCGCGGGCCTGGAGCCCCGGGTGCTGCCCGGCGGCACCGGGATGACGGTCGACATCGTCCCGCCCGGTACGCCCGCGGGCATGCCGTTCCTGGCGTTCCGGGCCGACATCGACGCCCTGCCGATCGACGACGCCAAGACGGACGTCACGTACCGCTCCACCGTGCCCGGCCGGGCCCACGCCTGCGGGCACGACGTGCACACCTCGATCGTGCTGGGCACCGCCCTGGTGCTGGCCGCCGCCGCCCGCAACGGCGAGCTGCGCCGGCCCGTCCGGCTGTTCTTCCAGCCCGCCGAGGAGGTGATGCCCGGCGGCGCGCTGGACGTCATCAAGGCCGGCGGGATGGACAACGTCGGCCGGATCTTCGCCGTGCACTGCGATCCCAAGGTCACCGTCGGCCGGATCGGGCTGAAGGTCGGCGCGATCACCTCCGCCTGCGACCGGCTGGTGCTGCACCTGGACGGCCCCGGCGGCCACACCGCCCGGCCGCACCTGACCACCGACCTGGTCACCGCGATCGCGCGGATGGCCGCCGACCTGCCGGGCGTGTTCGCCCGCCGGATGGACCCGCGCTGGGGCGTCAGCCTGGTCTGGGGCCGGATCGCCTCCGGCTCCGCCGCGAACGTCATCCCGCAGCACGCGGAGCTGGAGGGCACCGTCCGCTGCCTGGAGCTGCCGGGCTGGCGCGAGGCGCCGGACCTGCTGCACGAGCTGATCGCCAAGATGGCCGAGACGCACCGCGCCAAGTGGACGCTCGACTACCACCGCGGGGTGCCGCCGGTGGTGAACGAGGCCGTCTCGATCGCCCAGCTGGAGGCGGCGATGACCGCCCGCTTCGGCGCGGCCGGGCAGGTGGTGGTCGAGGAGACCGAGCAGAGCCTGGGCGGCGAGGACTTCTCCTGGTACCTGGAGCACGCGCCCGGCGCGCTGGCCCGGCTGGGCGTCCGGGCCCCCGGCGACAGCGCCGTCCGGGACCTCCACCAGGGCCGCTTCGACGTGGACGAGCGGGCGATCGGGATCGGGGTCGAGCTCTTCGCCGCGCTGGCCCTGGAGCACAGCGAGGTCTGAGGCGGGTCGCAGCCGAGCGTCGAGGGGCCCCGGGCAGAGCCCGGGGCCCCTTCTTCGGACCTGCCCCCGGTCCGGCCCTGCCCCCTGCCCCCCCTTCTTCCGGTCGACGCAGCGCGGGCGGCCGAGGACGCTGCGTGAGCCGGATGCCCCGGGATGCCCCCTTCGACCGGGGTTCCTGCACGGATCCGACCGGATTTGTCGCGATCGCATCCGATTTGGTTTGGATGTGGGCTCCTGGCCCGTAACACTGGAGGCGGATATTGGTTCCGCACCCTCGGGTGGCACGGTTTGATAACAACCCGGATGCCCGAACGAGCCGTAACACAACCGTGTTCTACGCGCGTTACGGTGGCGTCCGACCACGCTAAACGGGTGCGTGTGAGAAGGAGATACTCCCTTGCGCCGTTCTACTAAGCTCGCCGCGGTTGTGCTCTCGGGTTCCCTGGGCATTGCCTCGCTCGCCGCTTGCGGCGCAAAGAGCACCGACGACACGACCGCCTCCGCCGGCGCCTCCGGCGACTCCGGCATCAAGGTCGGCATGGCCTACGACATCGGTGGCCGCGGCGACCAGTCGTTCAACGACTCCGCCGCCCGCGGCCTCGACAAGGCCAAGGCCGACCTGGGTGTCCAGATCACCGAGGCCGACGCCAAGACCGGCGAGGCCGAGGCCGACAAGGAGACCCGGCTGAAGAGCCTGGTCACCGGCGGTTACAACCCGATCATCGCGGTGGGCTTCGTCTACCAGTCCGCGGTCGAGAAGGTCGCCAAGGAGAACCCGAACGTCAAGTTCGCGATCATCGACTCGGCCTCCTCCACCCAGCCGGCCAACGTCACCTCGCTGACGTTCTCCGAGCAGGAGGGCTCCTACCTGGCCGGCGTCGCCGCCGCCAACAAGAGCAAGGCCAAGCACGTCGGCTTCATCGGCGGTGTGCAGTCCGAGCTGATCAAGAAGTTCGAGGCCGGCTACGTGGCGGGCGCCAAGTCCGTCGACCCGAACATCAAGGTCGAGACGACCTACCTGACCACCCCGCCGGACTTCTCCGGCTTCTCCTCGCCCGACAAGGGCAAGGAGGCCGCCCAGGGCCAGCTCGACAAGGGCGCGGACGTCATCTACGCGGCGGCCGGCTCCTCCGGCAGCGGTGCGATCGAGGCCGTCTCCAACAAGGCCGGCACCTGGGCCATCGGCGTCGACTCCGACCAGGCCAGCCAGCCGGCCCTGTCGAAGTACAAGAACGTCATCCTCACCTCGATGGTGAAGAACGTCGACACCGCGGTGTACACCTACATCAAGTCGATCAAGGACAACGCGCCGCTCACCGGCGTGAAGAACTTCGACCTGAAGGCCCAGGGCGTCTCGCTCGCCACCACCGGCGGCCACATCGACGACATCAAGGCCAAGCTGGACGCCGCGACCACGGCGATCACCAGCGGCGCCACCACCGTCCCGACCGCCCCGTAAGGCGCGCGGAACAGGACGTCGGTACCGCTGCCGCCTGCCGGGCAGCGGGATGATTGACGCAGCATCAGGGAGGGGCCCGGCCGGGTGCGCTCAGCGCGTACCCCCGGGCCCCGTCCCGTCCCCCCGAGAACTTTTGGCCCTCCAGCGCAACGACGCGCCTCCAGACCACCAGGAGACCGCCATCACCGCTTCCGACCCCGCCCTGAGCAAGGGCGGCACCCCCAGCGCGGGGACGGCGACACCGGCCGTCGAACTGCGCGGCATCACCAAGCGCTTCCCCGGCGTCGTGGCCAACCACGACATCGACATCACCGTGCGACGAGGCACCGTGCACGCCCTGATGGGCGAGAACGGCGCCGGCAAGTCCACTCTGATGAAGATCCTGTACGGGATGCAGCGCCCCGACGAGGGCACCATCGCCGTCGACGGCGAGCTCGTCGAGTTCAGCACCCCCGGCGACGCCATCGCCCGCGGCATCGGCATGGTCCACCAGCACTTCATGCTGGCCGACAACCTCACCGTCTGGGAGAACGTCGTTCTCGGCGGGGAGAAGCTGCACGGCATAGGAGGCAAGGCCAAGGCGAAGATCCGGGAGATCTCCGACCAGTACGGCCTGGGCGTGCGCCCGGACGCGCTGGTCGAGGACCTCGGCGTCGCCGACCGCCAGCGGGTCGAGATCCTCAAGGTGCTCTACCGCGGCGCCCGGATCCTGATCCTGGACGAGCCCACCGCCGTCCTGGTGCCGCAGGAGGTCGAGGCGCTCTTCGCCAACCTGCGCGAGCTCAAGGCCGAGGGCGTCACCGTCATCTTCATCTCGCACAAGCTGCACGAGGTGCTCTCGGTGGCCGACGCGATCAGCGTCATCCGCCGCGGCACCACGGTCGGCGACGCGGACCCGAAGACCGTGACGGCCCGCCAGCTCGCCGAGATGATGGTCGGTACCGAGCTGCCCTCCCCGGAGAGCCGCGCGTCCACCGTCACCGAGGACGAGATGCTGCGCGTCGAGGGCCTGCGGATCGCCAAGGCGGACGCCGAGGGCATCGAGCGCGTCGTCCTGGACGACATCACGCTGCGGATCCGCAAGGGCGAGATCCTCGGCATCGCCGGCGTCGAGGGCAACGGCCAGGCCGAACTGGTCGAGGCCGTGATGGGGATGCTCCCGCTGGACGCCGGCACCGTCACGCTGGACGGCAAGGACCTCACCGGTACCCTGACCCGGGCCCGCCGCGAGGCCGGCATCGGCTACATCCCCGAGGACCGTCACCGGCACGGCCTGCTGCTGGAGGCCCCGCTCTGGGAGAACCGGATCCTCGGGCACGTCACCGAGGCGCCCAACTCCAAGGGCCCGCTGCTCGACGCGGCCGGCGCCCGCCGGGACACCCTGCGGATCGTCCAGGAGTACGACGTCCGGACCCCGGGCATCGACGTCACGGCGGCCTCCCTCTCCGGCGGCAACCAGCAGAAGCTGATCATCGGCCGCGAGATGAGCCACCGTCCCAAGCTGCTGATCGCGGCCCACCCCACCCGCGGGGTCGACGTCGGCGCGCAGGCGCAGATCTGGGAGCAGATCCGCGTCGCCCAGCGGGAGGGCCTGGCCGTCCTGCTGATCTCGGCCGACCTGGACGAGCTGATCGGCCTCTCCGACACCATCCGGGTGATCTACCGCGGCCGGCTGGTCGCGGACGCCGACCCGGCCACCGTCACCGCCGAGGACCTGGGCACCGCGATGACCGGCGCCGCCTCGGGCCACATCGAGTCGGAGCCCGAGGCCGTGGCCGAGGACCGCGCGCTCGCCGCCGAGGGCACCGAGGCCGAGTCCGCCGGAGCCGACGGCCTGCCGGGCGCCACGGACGCGACCACCGAGACCGCCGAAGACCCGCAGGCGGGGGAGTAACCCATGACCAGTTCCCACTCCGCCGACGACGGCAAGCCCGCCGACGGCACCTCCGCCGAAGGCGCGTTCGCCGACGGCCCGCCCTCCGACGGCTCCTCGGGCGCGCCCGGCCGGGGCGGCGCCCCGGCTCCGGCGAAGCCCACGGCCGCCAAGCGCTTCGACGGCGAGCGGATCGCGCTCGGCCTGGCCGCGCCGGTGCTGGCCGTGCTGCTCTCGCTGGTGATCTGCTCGATCCTGCTGCTGGTGTCGGGCAAGAACCCGTTCGACGCCTTCGACGTGATGCTGACCTACGGCACCAAGTCGGACGGCCAGGTGCTGACCCTCAACCGGGCCACCGTGTACTACCTGGCCGCGGCGGCCGCCGCCTGCGGCTTCCGGATGAACCTCTTCAACATCGGTGTCGAGGGGCAGTACCGGATCGCGGCGCTGTTCGCCGCGTACGTCGGTGGCCAGATGGACCTGCCGGCGGTCATCCAGATCCCGCTGCTGCTGATCACCGCGATGCTGGTCGGTGGCCTCTGGGCCAGCATCGCCGGCCTGCTCAAGGTCTACCGGGGCGTCAGCGAGGTCATCTCGACCATCATGCTGAACGCCATCGCCAGCGCGGTGGTCGGCCTGCTGCTCGTCCCCGGCATCTTCGCGCCGGAGAAGGGCACCACCACCAACAGCATCCAGACGAACCCGGTCTCGGCCTCCAGCCACTTCTTCTCGATCGAGACGGCCGGCGGCACGCTCTGGGGCTTCATCGTGATCGCGGTGATCGTCGGCGTGCTCTTCCAGTTCACGCTGAACCGCACCCGCTTCGGCTTCGACCTGCGCGCCACCGGCCGCTCGGAGACCGCCGCCACCGCGTCGGGCGTCAACGTCAAGCGCATGGTGCTGATCAGCATGGCGGTCTCCGGCGCGCTGGCCGGCCTGATCGGCCTGCCCGACCTGCTGCAGAACTCCTTCTACTACGGCCAGAGCTTCCAGGCCGGCCTCGGCTTCACCGGCATCGCGGTCGCCCTGCTCGGCCGCAACAGCCCGATCGGGATGGTCTTCTCGGCGCTGCTGTTCGCCTTCCTGGACGTCAGCGGCACCCAGCTGCCGCTGCCGCAGAACGGGGCCTTCCCGTTCGAGATCGTCCAGGTCATGCAGGGAACCATCGTCATCTGCGTCGTCGTCGCCTACGAGTTGGTGCGCCGTTACGGCCTCAAGCGCCAGCAGCAGAAGGTGGGCGCCGAACTCGCCGCGCTGGCCGCGTCGACCGCCAAGAAGGAGGTGTCCGCATGAGCACCGCAACCACCGCTCGCGCGAAGACGCCGGGCAGCGCGCCCGCCAAGAAGCGCAAGCTCTCCCTGCCGGTGGTGCTGCTGCTGATCGCGGGCGCCACGATCCTGTTCTCCGCGGTGGGGATGGCGACGGGCAACCACAGCCTGACCTCCTCCGGGCAGATCGCGGCGGCGCTCGGCGCCGCCGTGCCGATCGGCATGGCCGGTCTGGGCGGTCTCTGGTCCGAGCGGGCCGGCGTGGTCAACATCGGCCTCGAAGGCATGATGATCGCCGGCACCTTCTGCGGAGCCTGGGGCGGCTACCTGGTCAGCCCCTGGTTCGGCCTGGTGGCGGGCATGCTCGGCGGCGCGCTCGGCGGCCTGCTGCACGCCGTGGTCACGGTGACCTTCGGCGTGGACCACATCGTGTCCGGTGTCGGCGTCAACCTGCTGATCCCCGGGATCTGCGCGTACCTCAACAAGATCTACTACAAGGACTACATCCCGTTCGGCGCCGGCGCCAACCAGTCGCCGCCCGCCGACTCGCTGCCGAGCATCACGGTGCCGGGGCTGTCCACCGCGCTGAAGGACATCGAGAACCACCACTGGTTCGTGGTCTCCGACGTGGCCGGCGTGCTCGGCGGCCTGGTCACCAACCTCTCGGTGGTCGTGGTCCTGGCGGCGGCGCTGATCGTGGCCAGCTACTTCGTCCTCTGGCGGACGGTGTTCGGCCTGCGGCTGCGGTCCTGCGGCGAGAACCCGACGGCGTCCGAGTCGCTGGGCGTCAACGTCTACAAGTACAAGTACATCGCGGTGATCGCCTCGGGCGCCTTCGCGGGCCTCGGCGGCGCCTACCTCTCGCTGGTCGCGGCGCACTTCTACAAGGACGGCCAGACGCTCGGCCGAGGCTTCATCGGCCTCGCCGCGATGATCTTCGGCAACTGGATGCCGGGCGGCCTCGCCATCGGCGCCGGTCTGTTCGGCTTCACCGACAGCCTCCAGCTGCGCGACCCGGAGTCGGTGCACGTGCTGATCCTGGTGGTCTCGCTCGCCATGGGCCTGTTCGCGCTCTGGCAGCTCTACCGCCGCAAGTACGTCCCCGCCGTGATCAGCTTCGTGGTGGCCGGCGGCCTCGGCGCCTGGTACGCGCTGACCGACCAGGTGCAGCGTCCGCTGATCGTCGCCACGCCGTACGTGATCACCCTCGTGGTGCTCGCGCTGGCCTCGCAGCGGCTGCGGCCGCCGAAGGCCGACGGCCAGATCTACCGCAAGGGGCAGGGCAAGTGACGCCCGCTCCGACGGTCGACTGGGAGGCGCTGCGCGCGGCGGCCCGCGAGGCGATGGGCCACGCGTACGCCCCGTACAGCAAGTTCCCGGTCGGTGCGGCGGCCCTGGTGGACGACGGACGGACCGTCAGCGGCTGCAACGTGGAGAACGCCTCGTACGGGCTCGGCCTCTGCGCCGAGTGCGGTCTGGTCTCCGCGTTGCAGGCCTCCGGCGGCGGCCGGCTGGTGGCGTTCACCTGCGTGGACGGCGCCGGCGAGCTGCTGATGCCGTGCGGGCGCTGCCGCCAGCTGCTGTACGAGCACGGCGGGCCCGAGCTGCTGGTCGACCTGCCCTCGGGCCGGCGGCCGATGAGCGAGGTGCTCCCCGACGCGTTCGGGCCCGAGCGGCTGTAGGTCTTGGGAGCGGCTCTGGCCGTTCCGTTTGTTACGCGCGTAGAGTGTCGCGAGAGGCTGTGTGAACCAGTCGGCTCGCGGCACTCTTCGCTTTTTCCGACCCTCCTGGAGAACCCCATGGACGCCCCCTCCGTCATCAGGACCAAGCGCGACAGCGGCGAGCTGACCGATGCCCAGATCGACTGGGTGATCGACGCCTACACCCGCGGCGAGGTCGCCGACGAGCAGATGTCCGCGCTGGCGATGGCGATCCTGCTGAACGGCATGAACCTGCGCGAGATCAGCCGCTGGACCGACGCGATGATCCGCTCCGGCGTCCGGATGGACTTCTCCGCCCTGCCGCTGCCGACCTCCGACAAGCACTCCACCGGCGGCGTCGGCGACAAGATCACCCTGCCGCTCGCCCCGCTGGTCGCCGCCTGCGGCGCCGCCGTCCCGCAGCTCTCCGGCCGCGGCCTCGGCCACACCGGCGGCACCCTCGACAAGCTGGAGTCCATCCCCGGCTGGCGGGCCCTGCTCTCCAACGACGAGATGATGACCGTGCTGCGCGACGCCGGCGCCGTCATCTGCGCGGCCGGCGACGGCCTGGCCCCCGCCGACAAGAAGCTGTACGCGCTGCGCGACGTCACCGGCACGGTCG
This sequence comes from Kitasatospora indigofera, assembly GCF_014655955.1. Taxonomy (GTDB): domain Bacteria; phylum Actinomycetota; class Actinomycetes; order Streptomycetales; family Streptomycetaceae; genus Kitasatospora; species Kitasatospora indigofera. The sequence continues at coordinate 61,893 of NZ_BNBO01000031.1, read as the reverse complement.
AGGCGATCCCGCTGATCGCCAGCTCGATCATGTCCAAGAAGATCGCCGAGGGCACCGGCGCGCTGGTCCTGGACGTCAAGGTCGGCTCCGGGGCCTTCATGAAGAACCTCGCCGACGCCCAGGAGCTGGCCCGCACCATGGTCGGCCTCGGCAAGGCGGCCGGCGTCAACACCGTCGCCCTGCTCACCGACATGTCCACCCCGCTCGGCCTGACCGCCGGCAACGCGCTGGAGGTCCGCGAGTCGGTCGAGGTGCTGGCCGGCGGCGGCCCGGCCGACGTGGTCGAGCTGACCCTGGCGCTGGCCCGCGAGATGCTCGCCGCCGCGGGCGTGCACGGCAAGGACCCGGCGGACGCGCTCCGCGACGGCTCCGCGATGGACCACTGGCGCCGCATGATCAGCGCCCAGGGCGGCGACGTCGACGCCCCGCTGCCGGTCGCCCGCGAGCAGCACGTCATCACCGCCTCCTCCTCCGGCGTCCTCACCACCCTCGACGCCTACGCCGTCGGCGTCTGCGCCTGGCGCCTCGGCGCCGGCCGCGCCCGCAAGGAGGACCCGGTGCAGGCCGGTGCCGGTGTCGAGATGCACGCGAAGCCCGGCGACCCGATCGTGGCCGGCCAGCCGCTGCTGACCCTGCACACCGACACCCCCGAGCGCTACGAGTACGCCATCGAGGCGCTCGCCGGCGGCATCGTGGTCGACCCGGCGGACACGCCGTTCACGGCGAAGCCGATCGTGCTGGACCGGATCGCGTAACCGCGTCCCGCACAGCGGAGCGGGCCCCGCCGGCGCGACCGGCGGGGCCCGCGCGCATCACCAGGAGTCCCACAGGACGCCGTGCCGGTGGCGGGTGGGCTCGACCTCGGCGTCCTCGAAGGCGGCCAGGAGCAGGATCTCCCGCAGCCGGAGCCGGGTCGCCTGCCGGGCGCCGCGCTCGGCGAGGTTGCTGAAGCGTCCCGTCCAGGCGCTGTCGCGGAACGCGTTGCCGTAGCAGTGGATCTCCAGGCTCAGCCGGATCCGCTCGGGGGTCGGCCGCCGGCCCTCGGCCCGGGCCCGGTCGAGGCGTGCGGCGCTGTACCGCAGGGTGCGCAGGACGGACCGGCGCCATGGCCGCTCGCCCCCGCGGTGCTCGCGCCGGGGCGAGCCGGTGTCGACGGGCCGGTGACGGATGTGACTGATCGTGCGGGACATGGCGCTCCGTAGCCCGCCAGGAGGGTCCTGGCGTCACTAACGGAAGCCGTGGGGGCCGTAGGCTCGCAGACGCACGGTGGTGAGTCCTTTCGGTGGTCCGTTCCGTCCGGTCAGGCGTAGGTGCGCAGGACGCCGGTGTCCAGGGTCCAGGGCCCGACGGTGACGGTGTCGCCGAAGGCGAACTCCGTGCGGGAGGTGTACCCGGGTTCGTCGTGCACGATGCCTTGCCCTTGCGGGGGTCGGTCAACGGGTGGAGCGGGATGCCCATCGTGGCGTAGTCGTGGACCTTGTTGCGGTGGTCGTTCTCCGGGTTGGACTCGGAGGCGATCTCCACGACCGGCAGGACCTCGTGGGGGAGCGGGGCCGGGGCCTCGTCGTCCGGAGTGGCCTCGGGGAAGACCGTCGGATCGGGGTTCCTCAGCCGGCCCGGCCCGGCGTCCTCCAGGTCCGCGCCGCCGCGGGCGATGTGGCCGGGGTGAGTGTGCGGAAGCTGGGCATCGGGCTGCCGGGCGATCCGCGGTACGGCAATTCATGGCGGTCGACCGGTGACGGCGTCAGGACGATCCCGCCCTCGGCGATCTCGACCTTCCCGATCCCCGGCACCTGCGGCAGCTGGTCGGCGATCCCGCGCAACCGGGCGAACACAGCAGGATCGGTGCTCATGCCCGGAGTGTGTCGACGGCCATGGACCGCCGGGCCTGGACCGCCTGCCGGGTCGCGTACAGCGTGACGCCGGCGGCGAGGGTCATCGCGGCGAGGCCGACGGCGGCGGCGCCGTCCCAGCCGACCGAGTGGTAGGCGTCGGCGCCCACCGTCCCGCCGAGGCTGTTCCCCAGGTAGTAGGCGATCAGGTAGAGCGCCGAGGCCTGGGCGCGGCCGTGGGTGGCGGTGCGGCCCACCGAGCTGGAGGCGGTGGCGTGGCCGGCGAAGAAGCCGCCGGTGATCAGCACCAGGCCGAGCAGCGCGCCCACCAGCGACTCGCTCAGCGAGAGCAGCAGGCCCACCGCCGTGACACCGATCGCCACGTACAGCGCGCCGCGGCGGCCCAGCCGGCCGGAGAGCCGGCCGGCGGCGGCCGAGGTGGCGGTGCCGACCAGGTAGACCACGAAGATCGAGGCGGCCAGCGACTGCGGCAGGCCGAACGGCTCGGCGGTCAGCCGGTACCCGACGGTGTTGTAGACGGCGCCGAAGACCGCCATGAAGAGCATGCCGAGCGCGTACAGCCGGACCAGCAGCGGGTTGCGCAGGTGGGCCCCGACGGTGCGGGCCAGTGCGCGGGCGTCGACCGGGGCCGGGCGGAAGTGCCGGGCGGCCGGGATCAGCAGCCGGAAGGCCAGTGCGGCGAGCAGGGCCAGCGCGGCGGAGGCGGCCAGGCCCCAGCGCCAGCCCCAGGCGGCGCCGGCCCAGCCGGAGACCAGCCGGCCGCCCATGCCGCCGATGCTGTTGCCCGCGACGTACAGGCCCATCGCGGAGGCCAGCGCGCTCGGGTGGATCTCCTCGGCGAGGTAGGCCATCGCGGTGGCGGGGAGCCCGGCCAGGGCGGCGCCCTGAAGGACGCGCAGCACCACCAGGGTGCTCAGGTCGGGGGCGAACGGCAGGGCCAGGGCGAGCGCGGAGGCCGCCAGCATGGAGGCCGTCATCACGGCGGTGCGCCCGTACCGGTCGGAGAGCGCGCTGGCCGGCAGCAGGGCCAGGGCCAGTCCGAGGGTGGCGGCCGACGCCGTCCAGCTGGCCCGGCCCGGGGTGAGGTCCAGGTCGGCCGAGAGGATCGGCAGCAGGCCCTGGGTGGAGTACAGCAGGACGAAGGTCGCGACGCCGGCGGCGAACAGGGCCAGGTTGGCGCGGCGGAAGGCGCGGTCGCCGGGGCGGTGGCGGCGGTCGGTACCGACCGTGCCGCCGGGGGGCCGGCCGGCGGGGGCTTCGGTGGCGGGGGACGACTGGGTGAGGGCACCCGTCGGCGTGGTGGCCGCGGCTGCCCCGGTACTGGCGGGTGGCATGGGACGACCGTAGGACCGGGCCGACTGATGCGTCCAATGCATGATTGACTCGAAATCGATGCGTACGGGCATGAGTCGAGGTGGCGGGGCCGATGGCCGCCGCCGGGGAGCGGGGACGGCGTGACGGACGGCACCGGGCAGCCTGCGGAGCGGGCGGGGGAACGGGCGGGCGGGCCGCCCGGTGGACCGTGGGGTGCGACGCCCGGTGAGCCGCCGGTGGAGCTGCCGATCCGGCTCGCCGAGCTGGGGCCGGAGACGGCGGTGGCTCAGCTGGCGCCCCGGCTCGCGCAGTTCGCGGCGGTCGCCCGGCTGGAGCACGTGACCCGGGCGGCGCAGCTGCTGGGGATGCCGCAGCCCACGCTGTCCCGGGCGGTGGCCCGGCTGGAGGAGGAGCTGGGGGTGGACCTGCTGGCCCGTCAGGGCCGGACCGTCCGGCTGACCAGGGCGGGCCGGCTCCTGCTGGGCTCGGTCGAGCGGGCCCTCGCCGAGCTGGAGCGCGGGGCGGAGGCGGCCAGGGCGGAGGCGGACCCGGCGAGCGGCCGGGTGGCGTTCGGGTTCCTGCACACCATGGGGACGGACGCGGTGCCGGCCCTGCTCCGCGGGTTCCGGGCGGTGCAGCCGCAGATCCGGTTCCAGCTGGTGCAGGACTACACGGCGGCGATGCTGGAGCGGCTCCGCGCCGGCGAGCTGGACCTCTGCCTGGTCTCCCCGCTGCCGGACGCCCCGGACCTGACGGCCCGCCCGCTGGACGAGCAGCGGCTGGCGCTGGTCGTGCCGGACGGGCACCGGCTGGCGGGGCGCCGGCGGATCCGGTTGGCGGAGGTGGCCCGGGAGCCCTTCGTGGCGGTGGAGCGCGGGTACGGGTTGCGGGCGATCACGGACGGGTTCTGCGCGGAGGCCGGGTTCGTCCCGAGGATCGCCTTCGAGGGGGAGGACGCCGAGACGCTGCGCGGTCTGGTGGCGGCCGGGCTGGGGGTGGCGCTGCTGCCGCCGGCCCTGGTGGCCCGGCCGGGGGTGGTCGAACTGGAGGTGACGGCGCCGCGGACCCGGCGGGCGATCGGGCTGGCCTGGGCGGCCGGCCGGCCGCTGACGCCCCCGGTGGCCACCTTCCGGGACTTCGTGCTGTCGCGGCGCGGGCGGCTGCTGGACCACGGCTGAGCGGTTCCGCCCGGCCCCGGTGGCCGGGCGCCCCGCGGGAGGTGCCGGGACGGGGCCCTTCGGTGGAATCCGGGCGCCGGTTCTTCGCCGGGCGTGATTCGTGCTAGGGAATCTACGCGCGTAGGGGCTACACTCCCGCAATGGAGAAGCAGATCCCCGTGACCGCGGGCACCACCGGCCCCCGCATCCCCACTCCCGACCAGATCGCCCGCGCGCCCAAGGTGCTGCTGCACGACCACCTCGACGGCGGGCTGCGGCCCGAGACCATCGTCGAACTGGCGGCGGCCTGCGGCTACGAAGGGCTCCCCACCACCGACCCGGCCAAGCTCGGCCTCTGGTTCCGCGAGGCCGCCGACTCCGGCTCCCTCGTGCGCTACCTGGAGACCTTCGCGCACACCTGCGCCGTGATGCAGACCCGCGAGGCGCTGGTCAAGGTCGCCGCCGACTGCGCCGAGGACCTGGCCGCCGACGGCGTCGTCTACGCCGAGGTCCGGTACGCCCCCGAGCAGCACCTGGAGGCCGGCCTCACCCTCGACCAGGTCGTCGAGGCCGTCAACGAGGGCTTCCGACTCGGCGAGGCCAACGCCCGCGTGGCCGGCCACCGGATCCGGGTCGGCACCCTGTTGACCGCCATGCGGCACGCCGCCCGCTCGCAGGAGATCGCCGAGCTGGCCAACCGCTTCCGTGACCACGGGGTGGTCGGCTTCGACATCGCCGGTGCCGAGGCCGGCCACCCGCCGACCCGTCACCAGGGCGCCTTCGACTACCTCAAGGGCGAGAACAACCACTTCACCATCCACGCCGGGGAGGCCTTCGGCCTGCCGTCCATCTGGGAGGCGCTGCAGTGCTGCGGCGCCGACCGGCTCGGCCACGGCGTGCGGATCATCGACGACATCACGGTGAACGAGGACGGCGGTGTCGAGCTCGGCCGCCTCGCCGCGTACGTCCGGGACAAGCGCGTCCCGCTGGAGATGTGCCCGACCTCCAACCTGCAGACCGCGGCCGCCACCTCGTACGCCGAGCACCCGATCGGGCTGCTCAGCCGGCTGAAGTTCCGGGTCACCGTCAACACCGACAACCGGCTGATGAGCGGCACCAGCATGAGCCAGGAGTTCGGGCACCTGGTGGAGGCCTTCGGGTACACCCTGGGCGACATGGAGTGGTTCACGGTCAACGCGATGAAGTCGGCGTTCCTGCCCTTCGACGAGCGGCTCGCGATGATCAACGACGTGATCAAGCCGGGCTACGCCGAACTCAAGGCGGAGTGGCTGTTCAGCGTGGGTGGCTGAGCCCCCGGCCGGTGGCCGCGGTCCGGTGGGCGCCCTCCCGAGCGGGATCGGCGCTCATCGGACAACTGGGCCGTGTGAGTGAGGCGGCTTTGATCCGCATGCGACGGAGTCACTACGGTGTGCCAGTCGTTGCTGACACGGTGTGGCGGCGGGTGCCGTCCTACGCGCCCGGACGGCTGCCACCGACGAGGACTCAAGGGGACCAACTCATGAAGCAGGCCACTCTCAAGGTTGCCGGCGTCGCCGCTCTCGGCGTCGCGATGGCCGCGGCCGCCGCCGGCACCGCGTCCGCCGCCCCCGCCGCCACCGGCGGGCTCGGCACCCCCGTCGGCGCGCTGACCAACCCCGCCCTGACCGGCGCCGCGACCAACGCCGTCAGCAGCCTGCCGGGCGGCGACCGGGTCGCCAGCACCGTCGGCACCCTCGCGCCGAGCGCCGGCCAGGCCGCTCCGGCCGCCGAGGCCGCGCCCGCCTCCCGGGCCGGCCTGCCGGCCGTCCCCGGCCTCAGCAGCACCCCGGTCGGCGGCCTCACCGGCGCGCTCGGCGGCGCCGGCCTGCCCGGCCTCGGCGGCTGACCCGGCCCCACCACCCGTCGTGCGGCCGGGTCCGCGCGACCGCTGCCGCGCACAGGTAAAGCCACAGGTACAGGCACAGGCCCGCGGGCCCCGGAACTCCCGGGGCCCGCGGGCCTGTCCGCGTGCTGACGCGGTGCCGTCCTCCGGTCGCCGGGCGCGCGCGGCGCCCCGGGCTCAGGGTTCCTGGGGCAGCAGCAGCCAGAGCGCCAGGTAGACCAGGAACTGCGGGCCGGGCAGCAGGCAGGAGAGCACGAAGATGATCCGGACGGTCCACGGGGTCAGGCCGAAGCGCTCGGCGATCCCGGCGCAGACGCCGGCGATGACTCGGTGGTGACGGGGGCGGGCGAGGCGGCTCATGACAGTCTCCGAAGGGGTTCGGCCCGGTGCCGGTCTCTCCGGTGGGCGTGTCTCCATCCTCCGCAGGGCGGCTCCTGCGGGCGTCAGCCCCGAAGGCGACCCGGCCCCTGGCATCCCACCGGGGCCCGCGCGGCCGGTTCTCGGGGTCCGGCTCAGGGTCTCCCCGGAGGAGCGGACGCGCGCCGGCCCACGGCGGGGGAGCGGCGGGGTGCGGGCGGCCGGCCTCCGGAGCAGGGCGGCGAGGACCGCGACCGCGGTGCGTCAGCAGGGGGCGCGCTCCGGGCGCGGCGGTTCAGCGCGTGCGCGGTGCGGGGCGCCCGTAGGCGGCGGCGCTCAGCTTGGCGGCGGCCGGCAGCGGGACCGGCACCGGGGCCGGCGCCTTGACGGGCACCGGTGCCTGAGGCTCGCCCGGCAGCGGGGCCGGGGCGGGCGCCGGTGCCGTCCGGTGCTCCCGCGCGGGCCGGGCCCGGAGCACGGCCCGGGCGGCCGGCACGACCGCGAGGTGGGTCAGCGAGACGCCGGCCACGCCGAGCAGGATGTGGTCGACGTTCAGCACGTGGCCGGGCACCCAGGAGCCGACGATCTCCAGGCCGGTGGCCAGCAGCGCCGACACCCCGGCCACCCGGAGGAAGGACGGCAGCCAGGCCGCCCGCAGCCGGCCCCGGACGAGCGGCAGCAGCACCCCGAGGGGCGCCAGCAGCAGCAGTTCGCAGGCCACCTGCCAGAGTCCGGCGGCCTCGCCCAGGGACAGCGCCCGCCGGACCGACCCGAACGGGGTCAGATTGGCGTCGTACACCCAGGCCACCGGCAGCGGCCGCAGCACGATCCAGCCGACCACCAGCAGATGCAGCACCAGCGCCGTCAGGCCGGCCGCGCGGAGCGGGCGGGGGACTTCGGCGGCGGACGGCGAGGCCGACCACTGCCGGGTCGGCTCGTTCTCGGTCCGCACTCCGACACGCTCGGCGCGTGTGCTGGTGCCATCTCGCTGCACACCGGGGAGGACGCGGGCCCGGGGCGCCTCGGTTCCCACCGGTCGCGGGGACCTTCCGGGCCGCCGACGGGGCTACGCGGACTCGACGGGCGATGCGCGCTACGCGGGCGATGCGGGCCCGGGGCGCCGGGGCGCCCGGCCCGTCAGGGGCAGCCGGGCCGGCCGGACCCGCCGGCCGAGGGCGAGGGCAGGGCGCTGAACAGGCTGTCCGTCGGGACGGCGGCGGGCGAGGGCGTCGCCGGCCCGGATGGGCTCGCGGCGGGGGAGGCCGCGGCGGACCTGCCGGTGCCGGCCGCCCTGGCCGACGGTGTCACGGCAGCGGGCGCCCGCTGCACGCTCGGGGCGGCGGAGGGGGTGGCCGCCGCGGTGGGCACCTGCACCGGGCTCGGGCAGGCCGTCCGGCTGGCGGGCCCGCCGGCGTCCACCGGGACGGCGGTCGGGCGGATCCCGCAGCCGCTGGCCAGGGCCACCAGCAGGGCGGCCGTCACCACGACGCCGGCCGGCCCCCGGCGGGAGGTGTCCGCGCGGCGTCGCGGGGGCTGTCGCTCGTCGGGGCGGGCGTTCATCGGATGTCCTCGTCCTGGTCTGCGGGCCGGGGCTGGGTGAGCGGCAGGGTCAGGGTGAAGACCGCTCCCTGCTCGCCGTTCGCGGCCTCGATGGTGCCGCCGTGTATCTGGGCGTTGGCCATCGCGATCGACAGTCCGAGACCGCTGCCCTCGGAGCGGGCCCGGCCCTTGTCCGCCTTGTAGAAGCGGTCGAAGACGTGCGGCAGCACGTCCTCGGGGATGCCGGGGCCGCTGTCGGAGACCGCGACGACCACGTTCTCCCCGCGCTCGCGGACCTTCACCCGCACCGGCGACCCGCCGTGCTTGAGCGCGTTGCCGATCAGGTTGGCGAACACCACGTCCAGCCGGCGCGGGTCGACCACCGCCCGGACGCCGCGCGGCGCGTCCAGCTCCACCGCGTCGTACCAGGCCCGGCCGTCGATGCAGGACATGATCAGGTCGGCGATGTCCACCTCGTCGGCGACCAGCTTGGCGGTGCCGGCGTCGAAGCGGGTCACCTCCATCAGGTTCTCGACCAGGTCGGAGAGCCGCCGGGTCTCGCTCACCACCAGCCGGACGGCCGGCTCGATCATCGGGTCCAGCGACTCGGCCTCGTCCTCCAGGATGTCCGTCACCGCCGTCATCGCGGTCAGCGGCGTACGCAGCTCGTGCGACATGTCGGCGACGAAGCGCCGGCTCTGCGCCTCGCGCGCGCTCAGCTCCTCGACCTGCTCGTGCAGCGACTCGGCAGTGCGGTTGAACGTCCGTGCCAGATCGGCGAGTTCGTCCGCGCCCTCGACCTCCAGCCGGGTGTCGAGCCGGCCCTCGCCGAGTTGCCGGGCGGCCTCGCCGAGCCGCTTCACCGGCCGCAGCACGGTGGCCGAGGCGGCCTGCGCCAGCAGGGCCGAGCCGATCAGGGCGAGCAGGGTGGCGATCGCCAGTGACCAGCCGAGGGTGTTGAGGTCGGCCCGCTCGTTCTCCAGCGACTTGAACATGTAGGCGGTCGGACCGGTCGGCACGACCTTGGTCCCGCCGATCAGGAAGGGCCGGCCGGACAGGTTCTGCCGCTGCCAGTACAGGTGGTACGCGTCGGAGTTGCTCGCCGTCAGCTCGCGCGGCTTGTTGACGGTGGTCCGCAGGGGGACGGGGACCTGGGCCAGGGTGTAGAGCGACGGGTCCGAGGAGGCGGTGCACTCCGGGTGGGCGTCGTCGACGACCAGGACGTCGTAGCTGAGCCCGGAGCTGGCCACCTGGGCGGCGAGCGCGGTGAGTTCCTCGCAGGTCGCGCCCAGCGGGAGTTCCGAGACGTTGCGGGTCAGCGACACCCGGAAGTCGTTGAGGGCGGTGTCCTGGGCGCGCTTGAGCACCGCGTCCCGGTTCAGCCAGTACGCGATCCCGGAGGCCGACACGGCGGTGGTCAGCGCGACCACGGCGAACACCGCGATCAGCCGTACCCGCAGCGAGCGCAGCCTGCGCCACCGCACCGGTCCGAACCGCCGGGGCCCCTGAAGGTCAGTCACTTGAACCTGTCGCGTAGTCGTCGGGATGGATGTCGGGATGAACGCCGGGAGGAATCCCGGGTGGACGCCCGGACGGGCGTCCGGATGAAGCACCGTACGCGGGCCGGTGGCCGGACCGCCGCCCGGGGCGGGCCCGGTCGGGCCGTCCGGTCAGGCCGGCGGGTCGAGCCGGTAGCCCACGCCGCGCACCGTCCGGATCAGCGTCGGGGCCGAGGGCACGTCCTCCACCTTGGCCCGCAGCCGCTGGACGCAGGCGTCCACCAGGCGGGAGTCGCCCAGGTAGTCGTGCTCCCAGACCAGCCGCAGCAGTTGCTGCCGGGACAGCGCCTGGCCCGGCCGCCGGCTGAGCTCCAGCAGCAGCCGCAGTTCGGTGGGCGTCAGCTGGAGGTCCTCGCCGTCCTTGGTGACGGTCATCGCGGAGCGGTCGATCACCACCGAGCCGTACGCGGAGGAGTCGGAGCTCTCCCGTTCGCCGCGTCGCAGGACGGCGCGGATCCGGGCGTCCAGCACCCGTGGCTGGACCGGTTTGACGACGTAGTCGTCCGCCCCGGACTCCAGGCCGACCACGACGTCGATGTCGTCCGAGCGCGCGGTCAGCAGGATGATCGGCAGCTGGTCGGTGCGCCGGATCCGGCGGCACACCTCGAAGCCGTCGATTCCGGGCAGCATGACGTCCAGGACGATCAGGTCCGGACGCTGCTCCTTGAAGAGCTTCAGTCCGTCCTCGCCCGAGGCGGCGGCGGCCACGCGGTGGCCCTGGCGGGTGAGAGCGAGTTCGAGGCCGGTCCGGATGGCGTCGTCGTCCTCGATCAGAAGGAGGAATGGCACGGCCTCATTCTGGCCCACCCGGCCCGCCGAATCACCCCCGCTACCGGCATCGCGGACAGCCGCGCGGGCGACGGCGGTGACCGGGCGCCGGGAGCCGCAACCGGAAGGAGGTGTTCAGGCGTCCTCGGGTGCGAGCGGTGGGGGGCGGGTGACGGCCCCGGCCGCTGTGACAGCCCTGTGACAGTCGGCGGACAGCGCCATCACAACCGGCGGGCAAGATTTTCCATGTCGCCGCAACGCAGCAGGCCAACAGGCCGGTCGCGGAGGCGGCGCAAGGAAACCGCTCGTACCGACCAAGGGGGCGCACGATGAACGCATCGCTTCAGACCCGGAGCAACCCGGCTGTGCGGAACGCGCGTTCGTCAGCCGGCGTCCAGCCGGCCCACCGGACGCGGTACGAGGTCAGGACCGACGAGACTTCCGGTGCCGTCGTCGTACGGGGGTGCGCCCACAGCACCGGTGGAAACCCTGTCGGACGCCGGGTGGGTGGCGTCGGCAGGGCGGGGGAGCTGTACGGGATCGGCCGACGGGGGAACGCGGCCGACTCCGCCAACACCCTCACGCTGCGGGGCATCCTCCCCGTCCGCGTCGAGGGCAAGGACACCCCGGGGGGTGCGGGGAACGGCCTGGCGGCGCTCGGCTCGGGGGAGCCGGACGCCCGCGAGGCCGCAGGTGCGACGCTGCTGCGGCTGTCTCCCGCGGCGGGACGCACCGGCGGGGGAGTGCAGGGAGGCGCGCAGGGGGAGCCCTCGGCCGCCGCGGAGGACCACATCACGGAGTTCACCGCGTACGTGCGCGAGCGCCGCGCCTCCCTGTACGCCACCGCCTACCACCTGACCGGTGACCGCTACGAGGCCGAGGACCTGCTGCAGAGCGCGCTCTTCAGCACCTACCGCGCCTGGGGCCGGATCACCGACAAGGCCGCGGTCGGGGGATACCTCCGCCGCACCATGACCAACCTGCACATCTCCGCCTGGCGGCGTCGCAAGGTCAACGAGTACCCGACCGAGGAGCTGCCGGAGACGGTCGGCGACACCGACGCGATGGGCGGCACCGAGCTGCGCGCCGTGCTCTGGCAGGCGCTGGCCAAGCTGCCCGAGAACCAGCGCACCATGCTGGTGCTCCGCTACTACGAGGGCAAGACCGACCCGGAGATCGCCGACGTGCTCGGCATCAGCGTGGGCACCGTCAAGAGCAGCATCTGGCGCGCCCTGCGCCGGCTGCGCGAGGACGAGCAGCTCAACCGCACCGGCGACACCGCGCACGCCTTCGGCGAGCTGGTGGCGTAACGGGCACCACCACAGGACTCCCGTCGGGGGACGGGACCGGAAAGGCTGCGGGATCGCGGCGGCCGCTCGGGGGAGCGGGTGTCGCGGGGGAGGCCCGCGGTGCAGGACTCCCGTCGGGGGACGGGATCGGAAAGGCTGCGGGTCCGCGGCGGCCGCTCGGGGGAGCGGGTGTCGCGGGGGAAGTCCGCAGCAGCGAACGGCGGCCGGACCGGTGCGGGGGAGATGCACCGGCCCGGCCGCCGTTCTTCCGTGCCCGGAGCCGGGCCGGGCCCCGGACGTGCGTGGCCGGTGCCGGCACGCCGCCCGGTCAGGCGGAGAGCCGGAGCTGCAGCCAGCAGGACAGCCGGACATCCGGGTCGTCCAGGTCCAGGCCGAACAGCTCCCGGGCCCGGCGCAGCCGGTACTTGAGGGTGTTGGGGTGCACCGCCAGGCGCTCGGACGCCTGCGCGACGTTGCCGACCGCGTCCAGCCAGGCGGTGACCGAGGCGGCGTAGGCGGTCTGCTGAGCCCGGTCGTGCGCGACCATCGCCTCGATGCCGGGGTGCCGCAGCCGGGGCAGCCGGGCGAGTTCGTCCGCGAGGTGCGCGAGCAGCACGCCGGCGTGGGCGTCGGACAGGTCGGCCACCTCGGGGGAGTCCGGGCCGGCCGTGGTGACCCGCAGGATGTCGTCCACCTCCGAGCGCAGGACGGGGAGTTCGCCCAGGTCGTCGGCGCCGCGGCTGAAGGCGGCCCGCAGCGGGGTGCCGAAGGTCCGGCCGAGGGTCGCCACGGCCTGCTCCGCGAGCCGGCGCACGGCGGCCGGGTCGAGCTCCGCCAGCAGCACGTAGACGGTCCGGCCGGCCGTGGTGACGGCGGCGTCGGTGTGCACCGCGGCCCAGTGCCGGGCCGCCGCTGCCGCCAGCCGGACCAGCGGCGGTGCCTCGCCCCCGGGCGTCCGTCGCGGCGCCAGGCCGAGCAGGGTGAGCCGGGCCCGGTCGGGCAGTCCGAGCCGGTAGCGGGCCTCGGCGGCCGGCCCGCTGCCGTTCAGGGCGTCGCGCAGCGCGTCCTCCCTGGCGTGCAGGTCGAGTTCGGCGGAGCTGCGGCGGCGCAGCATGTGCAGGGCGGCCAGCCGGGCGCCGTCCAGCAGGGCGCGTTCGGCGGCCGGGACGAGCCGCCCGGCCGGGTCGGTGGCGGCCGGTCCCTCGATCGCCCAGATGGTGCCGAGCGGCAGGTCCCCGGCGCGGATGGCCACCGCCGAGCGGGGCATCTCGTCCGCGCCGAGGGTCGGCACCTGGACGACCCCGGGTGCGGCCAGCACCTCGCGGTACTGCCCGCGCTGCTCGGGCTCGTCGTCCGGCACCTGGCGCTCCAGGATGCCGCGCCGGCGCAGGTCGTCCATCGGCTGGCCGGGCAGGGCGGAGTAGGCGAGGACCCGCCGGTCGAGGTCCTCGACCGCCACCGAGCCGCCGACCACGGCCGCGACGGCGTTGGCGAGGGCGAAGAGCTCCTCGCTGGTGCCGTCGACGATTGGCGATTTCGCGAGGTCCATGTCCTCACCTTAGGCAGTTCCGCCAAAGACCGGGCGGCCCGGCACGCGAAGGATGGTGCTCACACCCTCCGGACGCGTCCCCTCACCGGCGCGCGGCCGTCCACACCCCCAGCAGCCCGAAAGGCAGGGAGTCCATGAGCTTCGCCGCCACCACGCCCGCGGCCCGGCCGTCCACCGCCCGGAGCACGGGAAGCGCGGCCCCCGGGCCCCGGGTCCCGGCGGCGGCGACCGGCCCGGCGACGGGTGCGGCGACGGCGACAGCCTCAGGTACGGCCACGGCCACGGCCACGGGCGTCGGCGGCGATCCGGCCGCGGACGACCTGCTCGGGCTCTTCCCGCCCGGCACCTCCGTGGCCGGCGACGGCACCCTGCTGGTCGGCGGTGTCCCGGTGACGGAGCTGGCCGAGGCCTACGGCACGCCGGCCCTGCTCGTCGACGAGAACGCGGTCCGCGCCCGGGCCCGCCGGTACGCCGACGGGCTCGCCGCCCGCTGGCCCAACTCCCGGGTGGCCTTCGCCTCCAAGGCCTTCCCGTGCACCGCCGTCTACCGGCTGCTGGCCGAGGAGGGCCTGGGCTTCGACGTCGCCGGCGGTGGCGAGCTGACCCTCGCCCTGGCCGCCGGCGCGGACCCGGAGGGCCTGGTGGTGCACGGCAACGCCAAGACCGAGGAGGAGCTGCGGCTCGCGGTCGAGGCTCGGGCGGGCCTGATCGTGGTGGACAGCTTCGACGACATCGACCGGCTGGAGCGGATCGTCGGCGAGGTGTCCGGCCGTACCCAGGGGGTGCTGGTCCGGGTCACTCCCGACATCCGCCCGGACACCCACGCGGCGGTCTCGACCGGCCAGGCGGGCTCCAAGTTCGGCCTGCTGCTCCCGCAGGCGCGGGAGGCGGTGGCCCGGCTGCGCGGCAGCGACCGGCTGCGGCTGGACGGCGTCCACGCCCACGTCGGTTCGCAGGTCATGGAGACCGGGCCGTTCGCGCGGGCCGTCGAGGCGCTGGCCGGCCTGGGCGAGTTCGCGGTGTACGACCTGGGCGGCGGCCTCGGCGCCCGCTACACCTACCGGGACCGTCCGCCGAGCGTCGAGCACTACCTGGACACCCTGGTGGAGACGGCGGGCATGGTCCTGCCGGCGGGGGCGCGGATCCTGATCGAGCCGGGCCGTTCGATGGTCGCGGAGGCGGGGGTGTCGCTGTACCGGGTGGTGACGGTCAAGCCGGGCGGGCAGCCGTTCGTCGCGGTGGACGGCGGGATGGGCGACAACCTGGAGGTCTCGCTGTACGGCCAGCGCTTCGAGGCCACCGTGGCGACCCGGGTGGGCGGCGGCGAGCGGTGCCGGCTGGTCGGCCGGCACTGCGAGTCCGGTGATGTGCTGAGCGCGGGCGTCCGGCTGCGCGACCCGCGCCCCGGCGACCTGGTCGCGGTGCCGGTCACCGGCGCCTACACGTACGCGCTGAGCAACAACTACAACGGGGCCCGGCGGCCCCCGGTGGTCTTCTGCCGGGACGGCGGGCACCGGGCGGTGGTGCGCCGGGAGAGCTACCAGGACCTGCTGCGCCGCGACCTGCCCTGAGCGCGCGACCCGACCCGGGCGGCCCGGCGCCGGACCGGGCCCGGCGCCGGGGCCTCAGGCGCCGACCGGGACGTCCGCCGGCCGCATCGCCACCGACCGGACCCGGCGCCCGGCCTCCGGGCCGGCGCAGGCGTAGGCGCCGAGCTCGACCTGGCGGGCGACGATGCCGCGCTCCGCGCGCATCAGCCGCCAGCCGCGGCGCAGCAGGACGGGCAGCGACTTGCGGCCCTCGCGGACGTCCCGCCGCAGCCGCCGCCAGGCGGTGGTCAGCGGGCGGTTGCGCAGGCAGAGCGCGTCCCCGAGCAGGCCCTCGGCCGCGCACTGTCCGACGATCTCGGCGGCGAAGATGCCCTCGGCGATGAACGCGGGCGACCCGGCGAGGTCCAGCGTGCGGGTGCCGACCCGGCCGTTGTCGGGGATCGAGTAGACCGGGACGTCGGCGCGGCCGGTCCCGTGGAGGGCGCGGATCGCGGCGACGGCCTGGTCGCGGTGCCAGGAGAGGGGGGAGTCCCAGTCGACGGCGCCGTCGTCCAGCAGCGGGAGGGTGGGGTCGTCCCCGTCCTTGTAGAAGTCGTCGAGCTGGAGCACGGGGACGCCGCTGCGCTCGGCCAGCGAGGACTTCCCCGATCCGGACGGTCCGGACAGCAGGACGACCAGGGCGCGGGCTGTCGGCACGGGGTTCAGCGGGGAGTCACTCACGAGACACCAGTCTGACGCATCGGACGGTGATGCCGAAACGGTGCGGAGCGGACTTTCGGCCGCCGGCCGTCCTGCTCCCCTCCCCGGCGGCCGCCGCCGGACCGAGGGGCGGTGCGCACCGGCCGGGCACCTCCGCCCCCGAGGCCCCGGTGACCGACGGGCAACCCCGGCCCCCGGGGGGCCGGAGACGTCGGACCCGGGCGGGCAGGTGGACGGCGTCGCGGTGCAGCGGCCGCCCGACGGGTCCGAAGGTCGTCCCGCGTCGGCGGGCGGCCGTCGCTCAGGCCTTGCGCAGGGGGTCCGGCCCGGTGAGGGCCGCCTCCAGCAGGGGCAGGTAGCGGCTGTCCACCTGGAGGTGCACCGGGGTGCCGCCGCCGGGCGGCCGGTAGGTCTTGGCGGCCCAGTCCTGGCTCTGCCAGGAGTCCGGCTCCGGGTCGTGGAAGGTGCCGCCGACCGGCAGGTCGAGGTGGCCGAGGCCGCGGGCGCGGAAGACGGCGTGGGTCGCGCCCGGGGTGAGCCAGAGCCGTCCGGACGCGTACTCGGCCAGCCACCGGGACCGGTCGGGGCGGGCCGAGCACGGCACCCGGACCGGCCGGCCGGCGGCGAGCCGGCGCCGGGTGCGGACCACGTGCAGGCTGCGGACGAAGCCGTCCGTCAGCAGTGCCAGCAGCTCGCCGATGACTTCCCCCATGGTGCTCCCCTCCCGGTCGGTGACCCCAGTCTGGGCGCCGGGGCGCCGGCGGGGGAGCGCCGATCGGCTCGGTCCGCCGCGACGAAAGTCGACGGCGGGAGCCGGTCGGTGGCCGGTCGGTGGCCGGTCGGTGGCCGGTCTGGAGCGGGCCCGGCGGCCGGCCGGGCCGGGGAGCGGCGGCGGTACGTACGGGGGCGGCGCCCGGCCGGCGCGGCCCGCCCCGGAAAGTCGACGGACCCGCGCCAGGGGGGGTGGGCGCGGGTCCGTCATGGCACGTCCGGGCCCTGGGGGGGTAGGGCACTGGGGACGGCCAGTCTGTGGAGTTGTACCGGAGCCCTGCGGCCCCGGGGCCGGTCAGATCCCGATCGGGTGCCAGACCGTCTTGGTCTCCAGGAAGGAGAGTAGCCGGTCGGTTCCGGGCGCAACGGTCCAGTCCTGGGCGAACGGGTCCACCTCGGGTCGAACCACCCGCTTCAGGGTATCCGCGGCGGACGCCTCCAGCTCCGCCGCCGCGCCGGGCCCGTCGGCCGCGATCGCGCCGGTGAGGTCGACCGCGTTGACGTCCTGGTGCGAGGCCAGCGTCGGCGCGATGTCCGCCGTCCGGCCCGAGATGATGTTGACCACGCCGCCCGGCAGGTCGGAGGTGGCCAGCACCTCGCCCAGCGAGAGGGCCGGCAGCGGGGCGTCGGCGGCGGCCGCCACCACCACGGTGTTGCCGGTGGCGACGGCGGGCGCGATCACCGAGACCAGGCCGAGGAACGAGTGCCCGTACCCGGCCTGCGGCGCGACGATCCCGACCACGCCGGTCGGCTCCGGCACCGACAGGTTGAAGAACGGCCCGGCGACGGGGTTGCCGTTGCCCGCGATCTGGGCGACCTTGTCGGTCCAGCCCGCGTACCAGACCCAGCGGTCGATGGCGGCGTCCACCAGGGCGGCGGCCTTCTTGGCGCCGATGTTCTCGGAGACCGCCACCTCGGCCGCGAACTGCTCGCGCCGGCCCTGCAGCATCTCGGCGACCCGGTAGAGCACCTGGCCGCGGTTGTACGCGGTGGTGCCCGACCAGCCCTTGACCGCCGCACGGGCGGCGAGCACGGCGTCGCGGGTGTCCTTGCGGGTGCCGAGCGGGGCGTTGGCCAGCCACTGGCCCTTGCTGTCGGTCACCTCGTACACCCGCCCGCTCTCGGAGCGCGGGAACTTCCCGCCGACGTACAGCTTGTAGGTCTTGAGGACGTCAAGTCGCGTGCTGGTCTCAGACATCGAGGTACGCCTCCAGGCCGTGGCGACCGCCCTCGCGGCCGTAGCCCGACTCCTTGTAACCGCCGAACGGCGAGGTCGGGTCGAACTTGTTGAAGGTGTTGGCCCACACCACGCCGGCCTTGAGCTGGTTCGCCATCCAGAGGATGCGCGAGCCCTTCTCGGTCCAGACGCCGGCCGAGAGGCCGTACGGGGTGTTGTTGGCCTTCTCGACCGCCTCGGTCGGGGTGCGGAAGGTCAGCACGGACAGCACCGGGCCGAAGATCTCCTCGCGGGCGATCCGGTGGGCCTGGCTGACGCCGGTGAACAGCGTCGGCCTGAACCAGAAGCCGGCGCCGGGCAGTTCGCAGGCGGGCGACCAGCGCTCGGCGCCCTCGGCCTCGCCGGCGGCGGTCAGCTCGGTGATCCGGGCCAGCTGCGCGGCCGAGTTGATCGCGCCGATGTCGGTGTTCTTGTCCAGCGGGTCGCCGACCCGCAGGCTGTCCATCCGGCGCTTCAGCGCGTCCAGCACCTCGTCCTGGACGGACTCCTGGACCAGCAGGCGCGAGCCCGCGCAGCAGACGTGGCCCTGGTTGAAGAAGATGCCGTTGACGATGCCCTCGACGGCCTGGTCGATCGGCGCGTCGTCGAAGACGATGTTGGCGGCCTTGCCGCCCAGCTCCAGCGACAGCTTCTTGCGGGTGCCGGCCAGCTGCTTGGCGATCGCCCGGCCGACCGGGGTGGAGCCGGTGAAGGCGACCTTGTTGACGTCCGGGTGGGAGGTCAGCGCGGCGCCGGTGCGGCCGTCACCGGTGACGATGTTGACGACGCCCTTCGGCAGACCGGCCTGGCGGCAGATCTCGGCGAAGCGCAGTGCGGTCAGCGGGGTGGTCTCGGCGGGCTTCAGCACCACGGTGTTGCCGGTGGCGAGCGCCGGGGCGATCTTCCAGGCCAGCATCAGCAGCGGGAAGTTCCACGGGATGACCTGGCCGGCCACGCCCAGCGGACGCGGGTTGGAGCCGTACCCGGCGAAGTCGAGCTTGTCGGCCCAGCCCGCGTAGTAGAAGAAGTGCGCGGCGACCAGCGGCAGGTCGACGTCGCGGGTCTCGCGGATCGGCTTGCCGTTGTCGATCGACTCCAGCACCGCCAGCTCGCGCGAGCGCTCCTGGATGATCCGGGCGATCCGGAACAGGTACTTGGCGCGCTCGCTGCCCGGCAGCGCCGACCAGTCGGTGAAGGCCTTGCGGGCGGCGGCGACGGCGCGGTCGACGTCCTCCTCGGTGCCCTGCGCGAACTCGGCGAGCACCTGCTCGGTGGCCGGGTTGACGGTCTTCAGGGCCTCGCTGCCACTGCTGTCGACGAACTCGCCGCCGATGAAGTGACCGTACGAGGTGGCGATGTCGCCGGCGGCCGCGGGGGACTCGGGCGCGGGCGCGTACTCGAAGAGGCCGTTCTTGCGCACGGGCTCTTCCGCCTTCTTGGTGTTCTTGGCCATGGTTCTCAGTCCACCGTCACGTAGTCGGGACCGGAGTACCGGCCGGTGGTCAGCTTCTGCCGCTGCATGAGCAGGTCGTTGAGCAGGCTGGAGGCGCCGAAGCGGAACCAGTGCGGGCTCAGCCAGTCGTCGCCGAGGGTCTCGTTGACCATGACCAGGTACTTCATGGCGTCCTTGGTGGTCTTGATGCCACCGGCGGGCTTCACACCGACCTGGACCCCAGTCTGCTCCTTGAAGTCGCGGACGGCTTCGAGCATCAGCAGCGTCACCGGGGGCGTCGCGTTGACCGCGACCTTGCCGGTGGAGGTCTTGATGAAGTCGGCGCCGGCCAGCATGGCCAGCCAGGAGGCGCGGCGCACGTTGTCGTACGTCTGCAGCTCGCCGGTCTCGAAGATCACCTTGAGGTGGGCCGCGGTGCCGTCGGGGCGCTTGCACGCCTCCTTGACGGCGGTGATCTCCTCGAAGACGGACAGGTAGTGGCCGGAGAGGAAGGCCCCCCGGTCGATCACCATGTCGATCTCGTCGGCGCCGGCGGCCACCGCGTCGGCGGTGTCGGCCAGCTTCACCGGGAGCGAGGCGCGCCCGGCGGGGAAGGCGGTGGCGACCGAGGCGACCTGGATGCCGGTGCCGTTCAGGGCCGCCTTCGCGGTGGCGACCATGTCGGGGTAGACGCAGATCGCGGCGACGCGGGGGGTGGTCGGGTCGGTCGGGTCGGGGTTCCTGCCCTTGGTGCACAGGGCGCGCACCTTGCCGACCGTGTCCGCGCCTTCCAGCGTGGTCAGGTCGATCATCGAGATCGCCAGGTCGATGGCGTACGCCTTCGCCGTGGTCTTGATCGAGCGGGTGCCGAGGGTGGCGGCGCGGGCTTCCAGGCCGACGGCGTCGACTCCTGGCAGACCGTGCAGGAAACGGCGGAGCGAGGCCTCGGAGGACGCGACGTCACTCAGGCCGCCGCCCGCAGCGCTGGAGGCTTGGGCTGCAACAGTGGACATAGTCACCAGACCAGCATATCTACGCGCGTAGTCGTCCGCTAGGGCGAGCCCCTTTCTGCCGGCCTTCGATACGGGACCGAGACCTCGGCCGGTCCGGCGCCCCGGCCCGGACGCCGGACCGGCTCGCGACCACGCCTCC
This sequence comes from Kitasatospora indigofera, assembly GCF_014655955.1. GTDB lineage: Bacteria > Actinomycetota > Actinomycetes > Streptomycetales > Streptomycetaceae > Kitasatospora > Kitasatospora indigofera. The sequence goes on along the minus strand of NZ_BNBO01000031.1, from coordinate 41,806 downwards.
CGCGCCTCCGCGCCCCCGTGCGTCTCCGGCACCTCGTGCGTCACCCTGGCCGGGTCCTCCGGGCTCGGCAGCAGCGGGCGCAGCTCGGCGGGCAGCGTCTGGTACGTGGTCACGGCCGGCGGCTGGTTCGTCCCGCGCGGCGAGTGCTGGACGACGTCCTCGTCCCAGCGGCGGCGATCAGGATGCCGAGCGTGGCGTCGTCGCGTTCCGGGTCACGGACCTTGTCGTCGGCCACGGCGGTGCAGAAGCCGATCTGCGGAGAAGCAACGATCCTGCTCGCTCGAACGAGTGGCCGGGGCGCCCGGTGCGGACAATGGTCCGGTGACGACCGCAGAGCAGCCCCCCGCCCCCCGCAAGAAGACCGGCCGGCGCCCCGGCGGTGCCGACACCCGCCGGACGGTGCTGGAGGCGGCCCGCGCGGAGTTCGCGGCGCGGGGCTACGAGAAGGCCAGCATGCGGGCGATCGGACGGGCGGCCGGGGTGGACGCGGCCCTGCTGCACCACTACTTCGGCAGCAAGGACCGGCTGTTCATGGCCGCGCTGGAGTTCCCGGTGCAGCCGAAGGCGGCGGTGGCCCAGTTGCTGGAGGGCGACCGGGCGGTGGTGGGGGAGCGGGTGGCGGAGTTCGTGCTGACGCTCTGGGAGCAGCCCGGGGTGCTGGACCGGCTGATGGCGCTGGTCCGGGCGGCGGCCACCACCGAGCAGGTGGCGCGGCTGATGCGGGAGTTCGTCCAGGAGGAGCTGGTGGCCCGGATCGCGGCCGAGTTGCAGGTCGAACAGCCGGAGCTGCGGGCCGAGTTGATGTTCTCGCAGATCGTCGGGCTGGCGATGGCCCGCTATGTGATCGGGGTCGAGCCGCTGGCCTCGGCGACCCGGGCGGAGCTGGTGCCGCTGCTCGCGCCGACCTTCCAGGGGTATCTCGGCGGCGCCTGAGCCGGCCGCGTCCGACGGCTTGACGCCACGGGTCTGCGGCGAGAAACTCATCACATGATGAATTCACTCGCGGGCGAACCTCCCGCGATCCGCGTCACGGCGCTCAACGTGCTGCGCGGCGGCCGGAGCGTCCTGCACGACCTGGCCCTCGAAGTCCCCCGGGGCTCGATCACCGGCCTGCTCGGCCCCAGCGGCTGCGGCAAGACCACCCTGTTGCGCGCGATCGTCGGCGTCCAGCGGACCGCCTCCGGCCAGGTGGAGGTGCTCGGCCTGCCCGCCGGCACCGCCGGCCTGCGCCACCGGGTCGGCTACGTCACCCAGGCGCCCTCCGTCTACGGCGACCTCAGCGTCCTGGAGAACCTCCGCTACTTCGCCACCGTCCTCGGCGCCCCCAAGGGCGACCCGGAACGCGTCGTCGCCGCCGTCGGCCTGGCCGGCCACGAGCACGACCTGGCCGCCCGGCTCTCCGGCGGCCAGCGCGCCCGGGTCTCGCTGGCCGCCGCGCTGCTCGGCCGGCCCGAGCTGCTGATCCTGGACGAACCCACCGTCGGCCTCGACCCGGTGCTCCGCCAGGACCTCTGGCGGCTCTTCCGCGACCTCGCCGACCACGGCAGCACCCTGCTGGTCTCCAGCCACGTCATGGACGAGGCCTCGCGCTGCGACCGCCTGCTGCTGATGCGCGAGGGCCGCCTGCTGGCCGACGACACCCCCGCCGAACTGCTGCGCCGCACCGGCGCCGCCGACGTCGACAGCGCCTTCCTCACCCTGGTGGCGGGCAGAACGGAAGCAGTGGCATGAACCTCGCCCGTACCACCGCCACCGCCCGCCGGGTGCTCGCCCAGCTGCGCCACGACCCGCGCACCATCGCGCTGCTGCTGGTCGTGCCCTGCCTGCTGCTCACCCTGCTGCGCTTCATGTACGACGGCCAGCCGCAGGCCTTCGACCGGGTCGGCGCCGCACTGCTCGGCATCTTCCCGCTGCTGGTGATGTTCCTGGTCACCTCGGTGGCGATGCTCCGCGAGCGGACCACCGGCACCCTGGAGCGGCTGCTCACCATGCCGCTCGGCAAGCTCGACCTGCTGCTCGGCTACGCCCTGGCGTTCGGTGTCGTCGCGCTCGTCCAGGCCGCGCTGGCCTCCGCGCTCACCCTCGGCCTGCTCGGGCTGGACGTCGCCGGGCCGACCTGGCTGCTGTTCGCCGTCGCCCTGGGCGACGGGCTGCTCGGCATGGCCCTCGGCCTGCTGGTGTCCGCCTTCGCCGCCACCGAGTTCCAGGCGGTGCAGTTCCTGCCCGCCGTGATCCTGCCGCAGCTGCTGCTCTGCGGGCTGTTCGTGCCGCGCGACAGCATGGCCTCCGGCCTGCGCGGGCTCTCCGACGTGCTGCCGCTCTCCTACGCGGTGGACGCCATGAGCAGGATCACCACCACCGCCGGGACGGGCGGCCCGCTGCTGCGGGACCTCGCGGTGATCGCGGGCTCGGCCCTGCTCGCCCTCGCCCTCGGGGCCGCCACCCTGCGCCGCCGGACGGCGTGAACCGGCGGCCGGCGCTGTGACCTCGGCCCGGGCCCCCTCGACCCCTGTGGATCGGGGGGCCCATGGGGCAGAATCGACGCCATGACCGATTCAGACGGCACGCCCCACCAGGGCTCCGCCGCCCCCGAAGGCGAGCCCGTGTACGCCGACCGCGTGTACCGCTCCGTTCCCGGCATCATCTCCGGTGTCATGCTGCTGGCCATCGCCGGCTGGCTGATCATCGACGCCGTTCTCACCGGCACCGGCAAGACGCCGTGGGTCGCGCTGGCGGCGGTGCCGGTGTTCGCGGCCCCGGTCGTCGCCTACACGCTGCGCCCCGCCGTCCTGGCCGACGACCGGCGGCTGCTGGTCCGCAACCCGCTGCGGACCGTCCACGCGCCCTGGGCCTCGGTCGAGGGACTGCGCGCCGGGTACTCGGTCGAACTCTTCGCCAGCGGCAAGAAGTACCAGGTGTGGGCCGTGCCGGTGTCGCTGCGCCAGCGCAAGCGGGCCAACCGGCTGGCGGCCCGCAGCGCCGCCTCGGGCGACCCGCACGCCTCCCGGCTGGGGTCGCTGGTCCGCCCGAGCATGCCCGTGCTGCCGGGCGCGCCGGACCCGAACCGGGCCTACTCCGACCAGGTCGTCGCGGTGCTGCAGGAGCTCGCCGAGCGCAACGGCGGCCGGCCGGACGCCGCCGGCGAGGCGACCGCCACCTGGTGCTGGTGGGTCATCGCGCCGACCCTGGCCGGGCTGGTCGCCCTGATCGCGGTGATCGCGGCCTGACCCGCCCCGCCCCGGACGCACCCGGGCCCGGCCGACAGGACTGCGTCGGCCGGGCCCGTTGCCGTGCGGGGTGTTCCGCGGGGCGGGGTGCTCCGGAGGTCAGGCCTCGATGCCCGCGGCCTCGGCGAGGTCCCGCTTGATGCTGGCCAGCACGCCGGCCGCCGCCTCCCGGGCCGCGCCGAGCGCCTCGGCGGAACCGACCGGCAGGACCACCTCCAGGTAGCACTTGAGCTTGGGCTCGGTGCCGGAGGGGCGCACCACGATCCGGGCCGAGCGGACGCCCTCGCCCGCCAGCCGGTAGCGCAGGCCGTCCGTGGGCGGCAGGTCGGCGGAGCCGGCCGTCAGGTCGTCCGCCTGGGTGACCCGGAGCCCGGCCAGCACGGTCGGCGGCTGCTCGCGCAGCCGGCGCATGGCGTCGGTGATCAGCGACAGGTCGCTCACCCGGACGGAGAGCTGGTCGGTGGCGTGCAGCCCGTGCTCGACGGCCAGGTCGTCGAGCAGGTCGGTGAGGGTGCGCCCGGCCCGCTTGAGGCCGGCGGCCAGCTCGGCCACCAGCAGGGCGGCGCTGATGCCGTCCTTGTCGCGGACGCCCTCCGGGTCGACGCAGTAGCCGAGCGCCTCCTCGTAGCCGTAGCGCAGGCCCTCGGCGCGGGAGATCCACTTGAAGCCGGTCAGCGTCTCGGCGTAGCCGAGGCCGGCGGCGGCCGCGATCCGGCCGAGCAGGGTGGAGGAGACGATGGTGGTGGCGAAGGTGCCGGCGGCCTTCTTGGCCACCAGGGCCTCGCCGAGCAGCGCGCCCACCTCGTCGCCGCGCAGCATCCGCCAGCCGCTCCCGGCGGCCGGGTCGGGGACGGCCACCGCGCAGCGGTCGGCGTCGGGGTCGTTGGCGATGACGATGTCGGGGCCGGCCGCGGCGGCGGTCCGGAAGGCCAGGTCCATCGCCCCGGGCTCCTCCGGGTTGGGGAAGGCCACGGTCGGGAAGTCGGGGTCGGGCTCGGCCTGCTCGGCGACCACGGTCGGGGCGGGGAAGCCGGCCTTGGCGAAGGCGGCGACCAGGACGTCCCGGCCGACCCCGTGCAGCGGGGTGTAGACGACGTCGAGGTCGCGCGGGCCGCCAGGTTCGAGGACGCCGGCGGCGCGGGCCAGGTACGCCTCGACGACCTCCTCGCCGAGCACCTCCCAGCCGTCCTCGGCGCGCGGGACGTCGGCCAGCGCGACGACGGCGTCGATCTCGTCGGCGATGCCGGCGTCGGCGGGCGGGACGATCTGCGCGCCGTCGCCCAGGTAGACCTTGTAGCCGTTGTCCTGCGGCGGGTTGTGGCTGGCGGTGACGGTGACGCCGGCGGCCGCGCCCAGGTGCCGGACGGCGAAGGCCAGGACGGGGGTCGGCAGCGCGCGCGGCAGCAGGGCGGCGCGCAGGCCGGCGCCGACCACGACGGCGGCGGTGTCGCGGGCGAAGTCGTACGACTTGTGGCGGGCGTCGTAGCCGATCACCACGAGGTCGCCCAGCTGCTCGCGCCTGACGTAGGCGGCGAGGCCGGCGGCGGCGCGGATCACCACCGCGCGGTTCATCCGCATCGGGCCGGCGCCGAGTTCGCCGCGCAGGCCGGCGGTGCCGAACTGGAGCCGGCCGGCGAAGCGCTCGCTCAGCTGGGACCAGGCGATCCGGTTGCCGGACTCGGTCTCGCCCTCCGCCTCGGCCAGCAGGGCCGACAGCTCCTCGCGGGTCTGCGGGTCGGGGTCCTCGGCCAGCCAGGCCCGGGCCCGGGCGAGGAGGTCGGTGGTGGGTGCCTGGGTCATCGCTTCCAGCTCCAACGGGGAAGTCGTGCGGATGTCGGCAGGTTCGCCGGGGGACGCCGGGGACGGGGTCCGGGGGCGGTCGGGCCCGGGGCCGGCGAAGGCGCGCGGGCAGGGGGCGGGCGGACCGACGGGGTCCGCGGGACGCGTCCCGCGGACCCCGTCAGTGATGATTCTGCGCCGCGGGCGGCTCAGATCCGCTCAAGGACCTTCGCCAGCAGCGCGCCCATGCGCTCGGCGGAGGCCTTGCCGGCCTCCAGCACCTCGGCGTGGTTGAGCGGCTCGCCGGTGATGCCGGCCGCCAGGTTGGTGACCAGGGAGATGCCGAGCACCTCGGCGCCGGCCTCGCGGGCGGCGATGGCCTCCAGCGTGGTGGACATGCCGACCAGCTCGCCGCCGATCACCCGGGCCATGTGCACCTCGGCCGGGGTCTCGTAGTGCGGGCCGCGGAACTGCACGTAGACGGCCTCGTCGAGGGACGGGTCCACCTCGCGGCACAGCTCGCGCAGCCGCTTGGAGTAGAGGTCCGTCAGGTCGACGAAGTTGGCGCCGACGATCGGGGAGTCCGCGGTGAGGTTGATGTGGTCGCTGATCAGGACCGGCTGGCCGGGGACCCAGCCCTCGCGCAGCCCGCCGCAGCCGTTGGTGAGCACGATGGTCCCGCAGCCGGCGGCGGCGGCGGTGCGCACGCCGTGCACCACGGTGGCCACGCCGTAGCCCTCGTAGTAGTGGTTGCGGCCGAGGAAGATCAGGGCGCGCCGGTCGCCGTCCGGGCCGGGGATCCGCACCGAGCGGATCTTGCCGGAGTGGCCGGCCACGGCCGGGGCGGGGAAGCCGGGGAGCTCGGTGACCGCGAACTCGGCCACCGTCTCTCCGAGGGCGTCGGCGGCGGGCACCCAGCCGGAGCCCATCACCAGGGCGACGTCGTGGCGCTCGGCACCGGTCAGCTCGCGCAGGCGCTCGGCGGCGGCCTGGGCGGCGGCATAGGGGTCGGCGGAGACGACCGACTGAGGAGATACGTTCACGGGTCCGAGGATAGACGGGAATCGACTACGCGCGTAGAAAACCCTCCCAGGCCATGCCGGATTGTTACCCGGATGACCCAAAAGCACAGGTCGAGGCCGGATCTGACCGTGCCCTTCCGGCGATACCCACAAACGTGGACGCCCCGGCGGGGGCGGGCGTCGCGCCGACGGGCGCCGCGCGGCGGCGGGGCCGGTGGGTGCGGGCGGCGCCGGCGGGCGTGCTCCGGGGCGGGGACGGTGGGCGCGCGGGTGCTCGGCCGGTGGGCGGCGCGGGTGCGGCGGGCCGGCGGGCGGCGCGTAACGGGTGTGCGCGGGCAGCCGGCGGGCCGGCCCCGGGAGCCGTCAGCAGGGCCGGCGGCGCAGGTCCAGCACGTAGTCGTGGGGGGCGCCGGCGCTCTCGGCCGCGTCCGCGATCAGCCCGAGGTAGCGGGCGGCGGGCAGGCCGCCCTCGTAGTCGTTCAGGACGTACGTCCAGACCTGGATGTCGCCGTCCAGGGTGTGCGCCCGCAGCTTCATCTTGCGGTAGATGCCGAGCTGCACGCCCTCCCAGCGGTCCAGCCCCTCCTCGTCCATCGGCGCGACGTCGTAGAGCGAGACGAAGACCTGCTCCTTCTCGTCCTCCACCACCGTGGCCAGCGAGCCCTCCCAGCCGAGCTGCTCGCCGCCGAAGGTCAGCCGCCAGCCGTCCAGCCAGCCGGTGCCGCGCAGCGGGGAGTGCGGAGCACGGCGGGTCATCTGCCGGGCATCGAGGTTGGTGGCATACGCGGCGTAGAGGGGCATGGGCGTCAGCCTACGGGAGTTGAACGCGGGAACCGGCCGGGGGGAGCGTTCACCGGTGCGCCGGGGCCGCCGCCGGCCGGACGGTCGCCCACTGTTCGCGGAGCAGCCGTGACCCCGGCGTGGCGGCGGGGTCGGCGTGCGGGACAATGGTGCACGTGACTCGGATCGTGATCATCGGTGGCGGACCTGGCGGATACGAGGCAGCCCTGGTGGCGGCCCAGCTCGGCGCGGAGGTGACCGTCGTCGACCGCGACGGCCTCGGCGGATCGGCGGTGCTCACGGACTGCGTGCCGTCGAAGACGCTGATCGCGACCGCGGAGGTGATGACCACCTTCGACAGCTCGTACGAGGAACTCGGCATCATCGTCGCGGACGACACGCCCCCGGTCGAGGGCTCGGCCCGGGTCGTCGGCGTGGACCTCGGCAAGGTCAACCGACGCGTCAAGCGCCTGGCGATCGCGCAGTCGCACGACATCACCCAGTCCGTGACCCGGGCCGGCGTGACGGTGCTGCGCGGCAAGGGCCGGCTCGGCGGCGGCGGGCAGGCCGCGGACGGCTCCCGCGAGGTGCTGGTGGACGGCCCCGACGGCGGCGTCCAGACGCTGCGCGCGGACGCGGTGCTGATCGCCACCGGCGCCCACCCGCGCGAGCTGCCCGACGCGCAGCCCGACGGCGAGCGGATCCTGTCCTGGACCCAGGTCTACGACCTGGAGGAGCTGCCGCGCGAGCTGATCGTGGTCGGCTCCGGCGTCACCGGCGCCGAGTTCGCCGGCGCGTACCAGGCGCTCGGCTCCAAGGTCACGCTGGTCTCCAGCCGCGACCGGGTGCTGCCGGGCGAGGACCCGGACGCGGCCGAGGTGCTGGAGGAGGTCTTCCGCCGTCGCGGCATGAACGTGATGGGCCGCTCGCGGGCCGAGGGCGCCAAGCGCGTCGGCGACCACGTGGAGGTCTCGCTCGCCGACGGCCAGGTGATCCGGGGCACGCACTGCCTGATGGCGGTCGGCTCGATCCCCAACACCGCGGAGATGGGCCTGGAGGAGGCCGGGGTCAAGCTCAACGACTGGGGCCAGATCCAGGTCGACCGGGTCTCCCGCACCAGCGCCCCGGGCGTCTACGCGGCCGGCGACTGCACCGGCGTCTTCATGCTGGCCTCGGTGGCCGCGATGCAGGGCCGGATCGCGATGTACCACGCGCTGGGCGACGCGGTGCAGCCGCTGAACCTCAAGACGGTGGCCTCCAACGTCTTCACCGACCCGGAGATCGCCACGGTCGGCTACACCGCCGCCGACGTCTCCTGCGGGAAGATGGACGCGGTCGAGGTGAAGCTCCCGCTGCGCGGCAACCCGCGGGCCAAGATGCAGGGCATCCGGGACGGCTTCGTCAAGCTGTTCTGCCGTCCGGGCACCGGCATCGTGGTCGGCGGTGTCGTGGTGGCGCCGCGCGCCAGTGAACTGATTCACCCGATTTCGCTCGCGGTGGACGCCAATTTGACGGTCGAACAGGTGGCCAGTGCGTTCACGGTCTACCCGTCGGTGTCCGGTTCCACCGCCGAGGCCGCCCGGCAGTTGCACATCCGCAAGCGGGCCGAGGGCGAATCCTGAGCGGGGAACCAGCAGTTGGGGCGGCCGTCGTGGGGCGGCCGCCCGCTCCGCGCGCCGGCGCATCACCCGTACGGCGGGCGTGCTCCCCGGGGCCTGACGGCGCGTAGTGTACGGTCACGCGCCGCCCTTGTGTGAGCAATTCCCGTTACCAGGAGCAAACGCCTGAAAGCAGACGGTCATTCAGGTTACCGTCGGTTCTGTGTTTGCAGCAGAACGTCGCCAGTTGATCCTCGAAATGGTGCGCGCCAACGGAGCAGTGTCGCTCCGTGAACTGGCCCGCGTCGTCCAGACCTCCGAAGTGACCGTCCGCAGGGACGTACGGGCACTGGAGGCAGAAGGGCTCCTCGACCGCCGTCACGGCGGCGCGGTGCTCCCCGGCGGCTTCAGCCGCGAACCCGGATATCCGCAGAAGACCCATCTCGCCGCCGCCGAGAAGAGCGCCATCGCCGATCTCGCGGCCGGTCTGGTGGCCGAGGGCGACGCCGTCGTGGTGGGCGCCGGCACCACCACCCAGGAGCTGGCCCGCCGGCTCGCCCGGGTGCCGGGGCTGACGGTGGTGACCAACTCCCTGCTGGTCGCCCAGGCCCTGGCGCACGCCAACCGGGTGGAGGTGGTGATGACCGGCGGCACCCTCCGGGGCTCCAACTACGCCCTGGTCGGCAGCGGCGCCGAGCAGTCGCTGCACGGGCTGCGGGTCTCCAAGGCCTTCATCTCCGGCAGTGGGCTGACCGCCGAGCGCGGGCTGTCGACCACGAACATGCTCTCCGCGAGCGTGGACCGGGCTCTGGTGCAGTCGGCCGCCGAGGTCATCGTCCTCGCCGACCACACCAAGCTCGGCGCGGACACCATGTTCCAGACCGTCCCGACCGACGCCATCACCCGCCTGGTGACGGACGAGCACGCCACCGCGGACGACCCCACCGCCCGTCAGCTGGACGCGCTGGCCGACTGCGGGGTGCAGATCGACGTCGCCCCGCTCGGGCTGCCGGTCGAGCAGCCGGTGCACGGCACCGGCCCGGTGCAGCACCAGGCCCCGCTCGGCGTCGGCCCGCGCCGGGCCGCCCCGCCGCCGCCCGGTGCCGCGCCGCTGCCCGGCCAGCGCCGCCCCGGCGCGCACAGCGGCATGATCGTCCGCCCGCTCGCCACCGGGCGCCCCTGACCCGGGGCCGGGCGGGCCCGCCGGTCCGGGGCGGGCCGCCGGTGCGTCAGTCCCCGCGCGGGAAGGGGAAGGTACGGCCGTACGAGCCCCAGAGCCGTATGTCGCGGCCGTCCGTCCGGCCGTCGCCGTTCAGGTCGCCGGCCCGGCCGGAGCGGAGCAGCCGCCGCAGGTCCGCCCGGTCGACGCACCCGTCGTGGTCGACGTCCGGGCTGTGCACGGCCAGCAGCCCCGGGCGGACGGCCAGCAGGTGGAAGGCCGTGCCGGGGCTGCCGAAGGCGCCGGCGCTGTCGTCGCTGACCAGCACCAGGGAGCGGGAGCCGTCGGCCAGCCGGGGCCCCCAGGTGAGGCCCTCGACGTTGTCGGGGGCGACCCCGGCCGTCGCGAAGTCGAACAGCAGCCGCTTGGGCATCACCCGCTCGCTGCCGGCCAGCGCCGCCCGGCCGTTCACGTCGGTGGCGCCGACCGTGGTGGTCCACCAGATCCGGATGCCGAAGTCGGTGCCGGACTTCGCGGTCCGCTCGACCACCAGGTAGTCGGTCTCGTTGACCGCGAGGATCTCCGACGCGCCCCGCCGGGTGCCGGCCGGCACCGGACCGGCGTCGGTCGGCGGGCCGAGCGGGTAGACGAACTCGCCCAGCGGGCGCCCGTCGGCGCGGCCCTGCACCAGCAGGCGGGAGCGGCTGCCGGCGGCGGCGGTCGGCGCCGGACCGTCCTGGACCAGCGAGCCCTCGGTCAGGGTGACCACCTTGGAGCCGTCCAGGGAGAGGGCCAGCCCCTCGAAGGCCTGGTGGGCGCGGACCCCGGAGACCGGCGTGCCGTCCGCCCCGAGCACCGGCCGGTACGCCGCCGGCAGCGGCAGCTCGCGCCGGTGGCCGCCGTCCGTGGCCGCCTCGCGGACGAACGGCGGCAGGCCGGCCGCCGCGTCGCCCTCACCGGCCCACAGCAGGCCCTTGCCGCCGGGTGCCCAGCGGATCGCCTCCGGGTCCACCGTCCGCCGCGGGAGCGGCTTGCCGTCGGGGCCGGACAGGACCGTGCTGCCGGCCGGCTGCGGGGTGCGGACCGCGAAGCCCTTGGCGTCCAGCGGCAGGCGCAGGACGTGGAGCCGGGCCGGGGCCGGCTCGGAGCGGTCACCGCTGAGGGCCACGTAACGCCCGGAGCGCGGGTCGTAGTCGATCCCGGACACGCCGCCGAAGGGCACCCCGTCCAGCACGGTGCCCACCGGGACGGTGATGGTGTCCAGCAGCCGGACGTCCGGGCGGTGGCCGCCGTCGGCGCCGCGGGCCGGCCGCTCCGCCGTGGGCGCCGCCGTGGCCGGCCCGCCGCCCAGGCAGAGGACGGCGAGGACGAGCGAGCCGGCGGCCGCCGCGCGGCGGTGGTGCGGACGGGGGCCTTGGGGCTGGGGCATGGACGACTCCGGAGGAGCGGACCCGGCGCGGGCCGGCCCCTCGGCCGTGGGCACGGGGAGTGCGGCCGGCGCGGGGACCGGCGGGTGGGGCGAGCTGGGTGGGGCCCGCGGCGGCGCGCGGCCGCCCGGACGCGGAACGCCCGGCGGCGGGGTGGCCGTCCGCCCGGCGATGACGGGTGCGCCGCCGGGCCCGTGCCGGGGCCCCGGTACGACGCGCCGTCAATCTAGCGGAAGGGTAGGGCGCGAGCCGAGCCGGAGCATGACGGCGGGATGAATTCGGCCGGAAGCAGACGTCGCCGGGGAGTGTCACGGCGCCCGGCGGGCACCCCGCCGGCCGGCCGGGGGGCGGGAGCGGCCGCCCCGGGGAACGCCCGGGCGGCCCGCACACCCGGAGGTGTACGGGCCGCCCGATGGCGCGGATCCCGCGTCAGTTGTCCTTGATCTCGCAGAGCGCGGCGCCACTGCTGACGCTCGCGCCGACCTCGGCCTTCAGGCCGACGATCGTGCCGGCCTTGTGCGCGTTCAGCGGCTGCTCCATCTTCATCGCCTCCAGGACGACGATCAGCTCGCCCTCGGCGACGACCTGGCCCTCCTCGACGGCGACCTTGACGATGGTGCCCTGCATCGGCGACGCCAGGGTGTCACCGCTGACCGCCGAGCCCGCCTTCTTGGCGCCGACCCGGCGCTTGGCCTTGGCGCCCGAGGCGCCGGCGGCCGGGGCGGCCGAGACGCCGAGGGACGAGGGCAGCGAGACCTCGATCCGCTTGCCGCCGACCTCGACCACCACGGTCTCGCGGGCGTCGGCCTCGTCGGCCTCGCCGCCCGCGCCCGAGAACGCCGGGATGGTGTTCTGGAACTCGGTCTCGATCCAGCGGGTGAAGACCGTGAAGGGCCCCTCGCCGCCGTGCACCTCCGGCGCGAACGCCGGGTCGGTGACCACGGCCTGGTGGAACGGGATGGCCGTGGCCATGCCCTCCACCTTGAACTCGGCCAGCGCACGCGCGGCGCGCTGCAGCGCCTGCTTGCGGGTGGCGCCGGTGACGATGAGCTTCGCCAGCAGCGAGTCCCAGGCCGGGCCGATGACCGAGCCGGTCTCGACGCCGGCGTCCAGCCGGACGCCCGGGCCGGACGGCGGCGCGAACAGCGTGACGTTGCCGGGGGCGGGCAGGAAGCCGCGGCCCGGGTCCTCGCCGTTGATCCGGAACTCGATCGAGTGACCGCGCACCGCCGGGTCGTCGTACCCCAGCTCCTCGCCGTCGGCGATCCGGAACATCTCGCGGACCAGGTCGATCCCGGTGACCTCCTCGGAGACCGGGTGCTCGACCTGCAGACGGGTGTTGACCTCCAGGAAGGAGATCAGGCCGTCCTGCGACACCAGGAACTCGCAGGTGCCCGCGCCGACGTAGCCGGCCTCGCGCAGGATGGCCTTGGACGCCCGGTACAGCTCGGCGTTCTGCTCGGCGGTCAGGAACGGCGCGGGCGCCTCCTCGACCAGCTTCTGGTGGCGGCGCTGCAGCGAGCAGTCACGGGTGGAGACGATCACCACGTTGCCGTGCTGGTCGGCCAGGCACTGGGTCTCGACGTGCCGCGGCTTGTCGAGGTACTGCTCGACGAAGCACTCGCCGCGGCCGAAGGCGGCGACCGCCTCGCGGACGGCCGAGTCGTACAGCTCGGGGATCTCCTCCAGCGTGCGGGCGACCTTGAGGCCGCGGCCGCCGCCGCCGAAGGCCGCCTTGATGGCGACCGGCAGGCCGTGCTCGGTGGCGAAGGCGACGACCTCGTCGGCGCCGGAGACGGGCTCCGGGGTGCCGGCGACCAGCGGGGCACCGGCGCGCTGCGCCACGTGCCGGGCGGTGACCTTGTCACCGAGGTCGCGGATGGCCTGCGGCGGCGGGCCGATCCAGGTCAGGCCCGCGTCGATGACGGCCTGGGCGAAGTCGGCGTTCTCGGAGAGGAAGCCGTAGCCCGGGTGGACGGCGTCCGCACCCGAGTCGGCGGCTGCCTTCAGCACCTTGGCGATGTCCAGGTAGCTGGTGCCGGGGGTGTCGCCGCCGAGCGCGTACGCCTCGTCGGCCGCGCGGACGTGCAGCGCATCCCGGTCCGGCTCGGCGTAGACGGCGACGCTGGCGATACCGGCATCCGAGCAGGCCCGGGCGACGCGGACGGCGATTTCTCCGCGGTTGGCGATGAGCACCTTGCGCACAATGGCTCCCTTCTTGAACCTCGTCGAGTCTAGGGATTACAGGGTGGTACCGGCGAGTAGCCCAAGGTGGTGAGCTATCCCACACGGAGGGTGACGCGATTGCGTGACCGGTCGGGCACGGAACGGGACGCTCCGCAGGTCGTGGATGGTGACAGTGTCAGGCCTGGGCCTTGAGAGGTGGTCGCGCCGTCGCCCCGCCGTGCCGTGGCCTTCGCCACATCATGTCGACGGCGCCGGGGCCTGGGCCGGCACGGCGGCCGGCGTGGCGGGCGCCTCGGGCGGGGCCAGGGCCTTACGGGTGACGTCCGCGACCAGTTCGACCAGGTCCGGGCCGTAGGCGGTGGAGTTGACCAGCCGCAGCACCAGCGCGAACGTCCCGTCGGTGCCGTAGGTACGGGCCAGCTTCCGGTGGTTGGCCACCAGGTAGCGGACGGCGGCGTGGTTGGACGTCGCGGTCTGGCCGGCGATCAGGAAGGCGGGCCGGCCGCCGTGGCCGGTCTGGATCCGCGCCAGCAGCGCGTAGACCCGGCCGCCGGAGGTCCGCGAGGGGCTCTCGAAGGCGTACTCCTCGGCGCCGACCACGAGGCTCATCTCGTGGTGCTTGACCGGGTCCTCGGCGAACCTGACGCCCGGTAGCCAGGAGGCCAGGTGGGCGGCGGTCCGGTCGTTGCTGGCGGGCCCGCCGAGGCAGAACTCGGCCTTGTGGCCCAGCCCTTGGCGCACTTCGTCGTGGGTGACCAGTTCGGCCTGCGCGCCGCACTCCTTCACCAGGGCGGACAGTTCCATCAGGGCGAACACGTCGTTGCGCGAGACGCTCTTCGAACTGTTCGACGCGGTGTGCCGGTTGACCACCAGCAGGCACTCCGACCCGCCGGGCATGCCGAAGAACTCGCGGACCCGGCCGAGCCGTCGCCGGCGGCGCAGGTTCTGGGCGAGCCAGCCGAGCGAGGCGCTGATCGCGGTGGCGACCAGGCCGAGCACCACGTTGAGCACGCTGTCGGTCATCCCTGCATGTCCTCTCCGGGTCGGCGGCCCGGCCAGCCTATCGGCGTGGTCCGGTCAAAGGGGCTGGATCACCGGCACAGATGTCCGGCCGGGTCTCTGTCGGAATCGGCAGGGGCGGGGCAGCCCGGATGTGTTCCGGGGCCCTGGCGCGCCGCCGCCCGGTCCCGGTCAGACCCAGAGGTCGGTGATCCGCACCCCGAGATCGGCGAGCAGCCGGCGCAGCAGCGGCAGCGACAGGCCGATCACGTTGCCGGGGTCGCCGTCGATCCCCTCGACGAACGGCGCCGAGCGGCCGTCCAGGGTGAACGCGCCGGCCACGTGCAGCGGCTCGCCGGAGGCGATGTACGCGGCGACCTCGTCGTCGTCCGGGGTGCCGAACCGGACGGTGGTGGAGGCGGTGGCCGAGGACTGCCGGCCGGTGGCGGTGTCGATCACGCAGTGCCCGGTGCGCAGCACGCCGGAGCGGCCGCGCATCGACTGCCAGCGGGCGAGCGCCTCGGTGGCGTCGGCGGGCTTGCCGAGCGCCTCGCCGTCCAGCTCCAGGACGGAGTCGCAGCCGATCACCAGCTCCCCGCCGGCGAGTTCGGCCGCGACGGCCTTGGCCTTGGCCTCGGCGAGCACCAGGGCCAGTTCGGAGGGCGTGGCGGCGGTGACGGCGTCCTCGTCGACCCCGCTGACGACCACCCGCGGGTCGAGGCCGGCTTGGCGCAGCAGTCCGAGCCGGGCGGGGGAGGCGGAGGCGAGCACGAGGGTGCGGCGGTCGGTCATGGGCACCAGGGTAGGGGGTGCCCGGCGGCCGCCGGCCGCGCCGTGGGGGCGCACGGCCCGCTCAGAGCATCAACAGGACGGCCATCACCAGGGCGAGGACCGCGAGCAGCGGTCCGGCACGGCGCAGCCGTTCCTGCAGTTGACGAGTGTCGGGGGAGGGCTCGTCGCGGGGGTCTGACCAGAGCACTTCTCCAGGGTGCGCCGCGCGGCCTGCGGGGCGCCTGAGTATCCGTACTCAGGTTTCGGGGCAATCCGGGCCATCCGGCCCGGACCGCCCCGGGTCATGCGGTGCGACGGGCCCGGTCAGCGGGCCCAGCCCGAGGTGCGCCAGACGTCCGGGCCCGGCTTCGGGGTGGTGCGCAGGCGCCGGGCGCGGTCGTTCCAGGGGGTCGCCGGGCCGGCACCGGCGCGGGCCGCCCCGGCGGCGGCCTGCGTGGCGGCGGCCCGGGCTGAGACCACCGCCAGGACGGTGGCCAGCTCCTCGGGGGTCGGCTGCCCGTGCAGCACGTGGATCGGGGCCATGCTCAATCCTCTCCCAAACCCGCTCACAGGGGAATGTTGCCGTGCTTCTTCGGCGGCAGGGTCTCGCGCTTGCCGCGCAGGGCCCGCAGGCCGCGGACGATGTGCCGGCGGGTCTCGGAGGGCGCGATGACCGCGTCCACGTAGCCGCGCTCGGCCGCCAGGTAGGGGTTGAGCAGGGTGTCCTCGTAGGAGGCGAGCAGCTCGGCGCGCTTCTCCTCGGCCTGCCCGGCGGCCTCGGCCTCGGCGATCTCGCGGCGGTGCAGGATGTTGACCGCGCCCTGGGCGCCCATCACGGCGATCTGCGCGGTCGGCCAGGCCAGGTTGAGGTCGGCGCCGAGGTGCTTGGAGCCCATCACGTCGTAGGCGCCGCCGAAGGCCTTGCGGGTGATCACGGTGATCAGCGGGACGGTGGCCTCGGCGTAGGCGTAGATCAGCTTGGCGCCGCGCCGGATGATGCCGTCCCACTCCTGGCCGGTGCCGGGCAGGAACCCGGGCACGTCGACGAAGGTCAGCACCGGGATGTTGAAGCTGTCGCAGGTGCGCACGAAGCGCGCGGCCTTCTCGCTGGCCGCGATGTCCAGGCAGCCGGCCAGGTCCATCGGCTGGTTGCCGACGATGCCGACCGGGTGGCCCTCGACCCGGCCGAAGCCGGTGAGGATGTTGCCCGCGTACAGCGCCTGGGTCTCCAGGAACTCGCCGTCGTCCAGGACGTGCTCGATCACCTTGTGCATGTCGTACGGCTGGTTCGCCGAGTCCGGCACGATGGTGTCGAGTTCGAGGTCCTCGTCGGTGACGGTGAGGTCGGCCTCCTCGGGGTAGGCCGGCGGGTCGCTCAGGTTGTTGGAGGGCAGGTACGAGAGCAGGCTCTTGACGTACTCGATGGCCTCCTTCTCGTCGGCGGCCAGGTGGTGCGCCACGCCGGACTTGGCGTTGTGGGCGCGGGCGCCGCCCAGCTCCTCCATGCCGACGTCCTCGCCGGTGACGGTCTTGATCACGTCCGGGCCGGTGATGAACATGTGCGAGGTCTGGTCGGCCATCACCACGAAGTCGGTGATCGCGGGGGAGTACACCGCGCCGCCCGCGCACGGGCCCATGATCAGCGAGATCTGCGGGATCACCCCGGAGGCGTGCACGTTGCGGCGGAAGATCTCGCCGT
Organism: Kitasatospora indigofera; assembly: GCF_014655955.1. Taxonomy (GTDB): domain Bacteria; phylum Actinomycetota; class Actinomycetes; order Streptomycetales; family Streptomycetaceae; genus Kitasatospora; species Kitasatospora indigofera. Next base: position 25,158 of record NZ_BNBO01000031.1, on the reverse strand, counting down.
ACAGGCCGAGCGAGACCACGCCCTCCTGGATCCGGGCGCCGCCGGAGTCGTTGATGCCGATGACCGGGCAGCCGGTCTTCAGCGCGAAGTCCATCACCTTGACGATCTTCTCGCCGAACACCTCGCCGAGCGAGCCGCCGAACACGGTGAAGTCCTGCGCGAAGACGGCGACCTGACGGCCGTCCACGGTGCCGTAGCCGGTGACGACGCCGTCGCCGTACGGGCGGTTCTTCGCCTGACCGAAGTTGGTCGAGCGGTGCCGCGCGAACTCGTCGAACTCCACGAAGGAGCCCTCGTCCATCAGCTCCACGACCCGCTCACGGGCCGTCAGCTTGCCCTTGGCGTGCTGCTTCTCCACGGCCGCGGCCGAGCCGGAGTGCACCGCCTCGTCGAGCCTGCGCCGTAGGTCGGCGAGCTTGCCGGCGGTGGTGTGCGGGTCGTACGACGCCTCGGTCATCCGGTGGCTCTCCCTGATCCATGGGCCGCGACCTGTCAGTACTGGGGTGAGGGCAGGGCGGCGCAACGAACTACCGTTGAGTAGCGTAGCCAGCGCGGACCGTTTCCCGTTATGGCCAGCGACACAGTGTGTTAACGAGCGTTATGCGGGACGATGGGGCGGACTGCGCGCCGGTGCCGGCGCCCGTCACCATCCTGTCCCGGCCGCCCGCCGGCCCGCCGTTGCAACGCGCGGTCACCGACACCGCCCGTGCTCATCCGTGCCGGCCGCCCGGGTGGCGCCGTCACCCGCGGTCACCGGACCGGGCCGCCTGCGTGCCGCCGTCACCCGCCGCCTCTAGGCTCGGCCCCATGAGCGAGTCACTGAGCGAACCTGCCGACGAGTCCGCCCCCCGCCGCAGCGGACTGCGCGGCTTCGGCGGCGCCGGGCCGTCCCCGTGGACCGACCTGGACCGCCCGCCGCTGGACGCCACGGCGCTGCGCCACGACCTGCTGGGCCCCGGCGGCTTCTGGACCTCCGTCGACGTGGTCGCCCGGACCGGCTCCACCAACACCGACCTGGCCGCCCGCGCCCGCGAGGGCCTGCCCGAGGGCGCGGTGCTGATCGCCGAGGAGCAGAGCGCGGGGCGCGGCCGGCTGGAGCGCACCTGGACGGCGCCGGCCCGCTCCGGGATCTTCCTCTCCGTCCTGCTGCGCCCCGCCGCCGTCCCGGTGGAGCGCTACGGCTGGCTGCCGATCCTGGTCGGCGTGGCGGCCGCCAGCACGCTCGGCCGGGTCGCCGAGGTGGACGTCTCGCTGAAGTGGCCCAACGACCTCCAGGTGACGATCGACGGCACCGAGCGCAAGATCGGCGGCATCCTCACCGAACTCGGCGGCGGCGCCGTGGTCGCGGGCCTGGGGATCAACGTCTCGCTGCGGGCCGACGAACTGCCCGTCCCGGCCGCCGCCTCGCTGCTGCTGGCCGGCGCCGCCGTCACCGAGCGCGACACCCTGCTGCGGGCCCTGCTGCGCGAGTTCGCCGACCTGTACCGGGAGTGGACGGCCGCCGCCGGCGACCCGCAGGCGAGCGGACTGCTGCCCGCGTACACCGACCGTTGCGCCACCCTCGGCCGGGCCGTCCGGGTCCAGCTGCCGGGCGGGCGCGAGCTGGTGGGCGAGGCGGTGGCGATCGACGGCGACGGCCGTCTGGTGGTCCGGACGGCCGACGGGACCCGGCAGCCGGTCGCGGCCGGGGACGTCGTACACGTACGGCCGGAGAGTGGCTGAGTCGGTACCCCCGGGCCCGCCCGCCCTGGGCGGATGCCCCGGATTACGCGATTTCGTGCGAACATTCCACCTGGCAGCGGTGTGAGGCGCGCCACTACCCCCCGGGGTGGGCGGTGTGCGCCACCGCCGGGGAAGTCGAGTAGGCGGGACATGAGCGAGTGCGGCGACCGCACGGGGACGGACCGGTGGCAGAGGACGGCAACGGCGGCGCCAAGGCGGATCCGGACGACCAGACGGTCGCGCTGGATCTTGAGCGGCTGATCCTGGACGCACCACGCCGCTACACCCCGTACCAGGCCGCCCGGGCCGCCGATGTGCCGATGGAGCTGGCCACCCGCTTCTGGCGGGCGATGGGCTTCCCGGACATCGGGCAGTCCCGGGCGCTGACCGACGGCGACGTGATCGCCCTGCGCCGGCTGGCCGGCCTGGTGGAGTCCGGGCTGCTGAGCGAGTCGATGGCGATCCAGGTGGCGCGCTCCACCGGCCAGACCACCGCCCGGCTGGCCGGCTGGCAGATGGACACCTTCCTGGACAGCCTGACCCAGGCCGTCGAACCGGGCCTGACCCGCGCCGACGTCGCCTACCCGCTGGTCGAACTCCTGCTGCCGGAGCTGGAGCAGTTCCTGGTCTACGTCTGGCGCCGGCAGCTGGCGGCCGTCACCGGCCGGGTGGTGCAGGCGGCCGAGGACGCCGAGATCACCAGCGGCCGGCTGGCCGTCGGCTTCGCCGACCTGGTCGGGTTCACCCGGCTGTCGCGCCGGCTGGAGGAGGAGGAGCTCGGCGAGCTGGTCGAGACCTTCGAGAACACCTGCTCGGACCTGATCGCGGGCCTCGGCGGCCGGGTCATCAAGACCCTCGGCGACGAGATCCTGTACGTCTCGGAGGACCCGGTGACGGCCGCCGAGATCGCGCTCGGCCTGGTCGAGACGCTGGCGGACGACGACACGATGCCCGAGCTGCGGGTCGGTCTCGCCTTCGGCACCGTGACCTCCCGGATGGGCGACGTGTTCGGCACCACGGTGAACCTGGCCAGCCGGCTCACCTCGATCGCGCCCAAGGACGCGGTGCTGATCGACGGCGAGTTCGCGGCCGTGCTGGAGCAGAACGGCAGCGTCGCGCCCGCGGAGCTGGACGGCCCGGACCTCGCCGACGCCATCTCGGCCGCGGCCGGACTGCCGGTCGGGGTGGACGTCAACGCCGGGCACCGGTTCCGGCTGCAGCCGATGTGGCGCCGCCCGGTGCGCGGGCTCGGCCTGGTCGAGCCCTGGCTGCTCTCGCGCCGGGTCCGCACGGACTGACGGCCGCGGGGCGGCTCTGCCGCTGCGTCCAGGGCCGGGCCGCCGGACTCCGGGGCCGCCGGGCTCCGGGAGCGACCGGCGCCGGCCGTACGCCTGACGCCCCCGGCGTACGCGCAACGACTGAAGCCGTGGCGCGGCCGGACGCGTCGTCCCGGACAAATGGGGCATACGCCCGGCAAGTCGCCCTAGTCTTGGGGCACCGGAGTCGTGCCCGGCCGAGGCGGTGACCGTGGCGGCACCCACGACGACCGGACGACCACACGAACGACCCACGACCGACCACAGGATCGAGGCGAGCCGGTGAGCGGTGAGGCCAGCGTCACGGACCGCGAGCAGTCCGCGCCCTCCCCCGACCTGCGGCTGCAGTCGGTGGTCGAGCTGGCCCAGGACATGGCCGGCGCCCTCACCCCGCTGGAGGCCGTCCGGGTCGCCGCCGTCCGCGCCACCGCCGCCCTCGACGCCACCATGGCGGCCGTCTCGGTCTGGGACCGCGAGTCCGGCCGGCTGCGGGTGCTGGTCAACCACGGCGAGCTGGCGCCGGGGGAGGAGGAGCTGCCGGAGGACGAGTCCTACCCGGTCGCGGACTTCCCCGAGATCGTCACCTACCTGGAGGAGCGCTGGACCACCGGCCGGCTGCCGCGCGCCTGGCTGCAGACCGCCGGCCCGGCCGGACCCGAGGACGGCGCCGAACCCGCCGGCCACGCCCAGCCGGGCGCCGGCGCGTTCCGCCAGCACCGCGCGGCCGGGCTGCGCCGGCGCGGGCGCGAGTGCTGCCTGGTCGCGCCGATCGTGCTGCACGGTCAGGCCTGGGGCGAGCTGTACCTGGCCCGCACCGCCGGTCTGCCGGTGTTCACCGAGGCCGACGCCGACTACGCCACCCTGCTCGCCGCCCAGATCTCGGCCGGCCTCGCCCAGACCGAACGGCTCGCCGACCTGCGCCGGCTCGCCTTCACCGACCCGCTCACCGGACTGGCCAACCGGCGCGCCGTCGACGCCCGGCTGGAGAGCGCGCTGGAGGCCCACAACCGGGACCACACCGTCGTCTCGCTGGTGGTCTGCGACGTCAACGGCCTGAAGCGGGTCAACGACCAGCTCGGCCACGAGGTCGGCGACCGGCTGCTGGAACGATTCGCCCACCAGCTCTCGCTGGGCGCCGCCAAACTCCCCGGCAGCCTCGCGGCCCGGCTCGGCGGCGACGAGTTCTGCCTGCTCGCGGAGGGCCAGAAGGCGGACGAGGTGGTCGCCGTCGCCGAGGAGCTCTGCGCCCGGGCGCTCGCCCTGGCCGAGGGCGAGGGCGTGGCCTGCGGCGTCGCCTCCACCGGCGACTCGATCGGCCCGGTCACCACCCCCGACCGGCTGTTCCGGCTCGCCGACGCCGCCCAGTACCGCGCCAAGGCCGCCCGCGCCGCCCACCCCGTGGTGGCCGGCCGCAGCCACGGCCCCGGCTTCACCCCCGACCCGACCGTCCTGCTCGCCGACGCCGCCGACCCGCACCACCGCGCGGACGGCCGCGGCCGCGGCTCCTCCTCGCGCGCCGCCGGGGACCGCCGCCGGATCCGCGGCGCCGCCCACAGCGCCGACCCCGGCCAGCTGCTCACCGCCGTGCTCGCCACCCTCGACCAGGCCGGCGCGGTGCGCTCCCACCACCCCGCCGACACCCTGGGCCGGCTGGCCGGGGTGGCCGAGACCGCCGCCCGGCTGCTGGACGCGGTCGGCTGGTGGATCTCCTACGTCCCGCCGGGCTCGCACCTCATGCGCACCGTCCAGCACGCCGTGTACCGGATGACCAGCGGCCCCAGCAGCTCCCGGGCCGAGACCCAGCGGGCCCAGATCGAGGCCCCGGACGCCATCTTCGACCTGCGCCACTACCCCCTCACCCGGCGCGCCGTCCGCGGCGGCTCCTTCGCCCTGCGGGCCGGCGCGGCCGGCAACGACCCCGCCGAGGAGGCCATGCTGGTGGTCAGCGGCTACCGGGGGATGGTCGCGGCGGGCGGGCAGAACGTGGCCGGCGGCTGGCTGGTCGAACTCTTCGCGGACGACGCGACCCTGCCGCTGGGTCAGGTCGCCTCCGCGATGCGGGCCCTGGTCGCGGTCGCCCTCTCCGGCCCGGCCTCCCCGCCGCCGTCCTGAGCCCGTCCCGCCCGCCGGGTGGCCGGCGCACCGGCCCGGCCCATGAATGAACGGGGGCGGGCGGGGTAGCCGGTGCGTGTCGGTGACCGCTCTGTTCCGGGCAGGTAGCGGTCCGGGAACAGTCGTGGCCGCAGGCCTGTCGCACCGTCGTGGCGCGTGGCACAGTGAGCGCGATCGGCGGCCAAGTGGGCCCGGCCGGATCGGGGAGATGAGTCGATGAGAGCACGTCTGGCTAGTGCGGTCCTGTCCATGACGCTGGCCTTCGGCGGTGCGGCGATCGCCGCGGCCCCGGCGCAGGCCGCGCCCCGTACGGCCGTGGCCGTGTCGGCCCAGGGAGCGCCCGCGCAGGCCGCGCAGGCCGTCCAGGGCGCGCCGGCGGCGGCCCCGGCGAGCGGCAGCACGGTGACCGTCGCCAAGAAGCACACCGAGCTGGCGAAGTCGAAGTCCAAGTCCAAGAAGAAGAAGTCGGGGTTCTTCGGCAAGCTGATCGGCGTGGTCATCGGCATCGTGGTGCTGCTGGTGGTGATCGCCGTGATCATCGCGGTGGTGCTGATGCTCCGTCGCCGCAGCCGCGACTGACGTCCGCCGGCCCGGCCGGGACGTGAGCCGTCCCGCGCCCCCGGCCGTCCGGTCCGCCGTCCCGTCCACCACCGGTGGGCGGGACGGTGTCGTTCCGGGTGGTGCCGTTCCGGGCCGGCGCGTTCCGCCCCCGCTGCCCGGACGCCCGGCGGGCCTCAGCCCCCGTGCGCGTGCTGGTGGACGGGCGGCCCGGCGGGCGCGGGGGCCGGCCCGGCGGTCACCCGGTCGGGGCGGGTGTAGACGTTGGCGCTCTCGCCGCGCAGGAAGCCGACCAGGGTCAGGCCGAGCTCCTCGGCCAGGTCGGCCGCCAGCGAGGACGGCGCCGAGACGGCGGCCAGCAGCGGGACGCCCGCCAGCGCCGCCTTCTGGGTCAGCTCGAACGAGGCCCGGCCGCTGACCAGCAGGAGGTGCCCGGCCAGCGGCAGCCGGCCCTCGCGCAGCGCCCAGCCGATCACCTTGTCCACGGCGTTGTGCCGGCCCACGTCCTCGCGGGCGCAGAGCAGCCGGCCGGTGGCGTCGAAGAGGCCGGCGGCGTGCAGGCCGCCGGTCGAGTCGAAGGTCCGCTGGGCCGCCCGGAGCTGGTCCGGCAGCCCGTAGAGCAGCCGCGGGGCGACCCGCAGCGGGTCGGCGGCGACCGGCCAGCGGACGTGGGTGCGGACCGCTTCGACGGTGTCGCGCCCGCAGAGGCCGCAGGCGCTGGTGGTCAGCAGGTTCCGGTGGGCGGAGAGCGGCAGCGCGGCGCCGCCGCGCAGGGTCGCGTCCACCACGTTGTAGGTGTTGGCGCCGTCCTCGTCGGTGCCCGCGCAGTACCGCAGGGCGGCCAGGGTGTCGCCGGTGTGCACCAGCCCCTCGCCGACCAGGAACCCGGCGACCAGGTCGAAGTCGTCCCCGGGGGTGCGCATGGTGACGGTCAGCGGCTCGCCGCCGACGCGTATCTCCAGCGGTTCCTCCGCCGCCAGCGCGTCCGGCCGCGCGCCGGTCGTGTCCCCGCGCAGCCGGACCACCCGGCGCCGTGCCGTCGCTCGCCCCATCAGTTCTCCGCCTTCGTTCGGTCCGCCCCACCAGCCTGCGCCACTCGGGGGCGGACCGGGTAATCCGGGGTGGCGGCGCGGATCACCCGGCCGGGGTCGCGCCACCGGTTGTCATATCTTCATTCACCTGATGTGATGGTGTATATGGATATGCACAGTGCTGTGGCCCCCGACGCGCCGCTCGTCCGGGTCGGCAAGGCCGACGTCAGCGCCGAGGACGTCCTCGCCGTCGCCCGGGGCAACGCCCGGGTCGAGATCGGCCCGGACGCGCTCGCCGAGATGGCGGCCGCCCGCGCCACCATCGAGGCCCTCGCCGCCGAGCCGCGCCCCGTCTACGGAGTCTCCACCGGTTTCGGTGCGCTCGCCGTCCGCCACATCAGCCCCGAGCTGCGCGCCCAGCTGCAGCGCTCGCTGGTCCGCTCGCACGCCGCCGGCATGGGCCCGGCCGTGGAGCGCGAGGTGGTCCGGGCGCTGATGTTCCTCCGGATGAAGACCCTCGCCTCCGGCCGGACGGGCGTCCGCCCGCTGGTCGCGCAGACCATCGCCGACCTGCTCAACGCCGGCATCACCCCGGTCGTCCGGGAGTTCGGCTCGCTCGGCTGCTCGGGCGACCTGGCGCCGCTCTCGCACTGCGCGCTCGTCCTGATGGGCGAGGGCGTCGCGTACGGCCCGGACGGCACCGAGCGCCCGGCCGGCGAGCTGCTCGCCGAGGCCGGCATCGCCCCGGTCGAGCTGCTGGAGAAGGAGGGCCTGGCCCTCATCAACGGCACCGACGGCATGCTCGGCATGCTGGTGATGGCCATCGCCGACCTGTCCCGCCTGTTCACCACCGCCGACATCACCGCCGCGATGTCGCTGGAGGCCCTGCTCGGCAGCGACAAGGTGCTGGCCCCCGAGCTGCACGGCCCGATCCGCCCGCACCCGGGCCAGGCCCTCAGCGCCGCCAACATGCTCGCCGTGCTCAAGGGCTCCGGCCTCACCGGCCACCACCAGGACGACGCCCCGCGCGTCCAGGACGCCTACTCGATCCGCTGCGCCCCGCAGGTGGCCGGCGCCGGCCGCGACACCCTCGCGCACGCCCAGCTGGTCGCCTCCCGCGAGCTGGCCGCCTCGGTGGACAACCCGGTGGTGCTGGCCGACGGCCGGGTGGAGTCCAACGGCAACTTCCACGGCGCCCCGGTCGCGTACGTGCTGGACTTCCTCGCCATCGCCGCCGCCGACCTCGGCTCGATCTCCGAGCGCCGCACCGACCGGCTGCTCGACAAGGCCCGCTCGCACGGCCTGCCGGCCTTCCTGGCCGACGACCCGGGCGTGGACTCCGGCCTGATGATCGCGCAGTACACCCAGGCGGCGCTGGTCAGCGAGAACAAGCGGCTGGCCGTCCCGGCCTCGGTCGACTCCATCCCGTCCTCCGCGATGCAGGAGGACCACGTGTCGATGGGCTGGTCGGCCGCCCGCAAGCTGCGCCAGGCCGTCGAGAACCTGGGCCGGATCGTCGCGGTCGAGCTGACCGCCGCCGCCCGCGCGCTGGAGATCCGCCGGCAGGCCGACGGCAGCGGACCGCTGGCCCCGGCCACCGCGGCCGCGCTCGCCGCCGCCCGCGAGGCGGGCGTGGGCGGGGCCGGCCGGGACCGCTTCCTCTCGCCGGACCTGGAGGCCGCCGCCGGGCTGGTCGCCTCCGGCGAGCTGGTGCGGGCCGTCGAGCGCGTCACCGGGCCGCTGGCCTGATCCGTCCCGGAGCGGGTGGGCCGGCCGCGGGTGGGCCGGGGACGGGTGGGCCGGCCGCGGTACCGGCCGCCGGTCAGGCCCACTCGCTCCGGGCGGTGTCCTTGGCGCCCTGCTCCTCGCGCCGCTCGGCCTGCGCGGCGGCGAAGTTCACCCCGACGATGCCGGCCCAGCACACCAGCAGGCCCATGAATCCGGAGGTGCCGGCGGCGATGCCGGACAGCGGTACGCCCATCACCAGGGACAGCACCGGCATCCGGCCGGCGCCGCCGAACCGGCCCCGGCGCCGGCCCGGGTGCCCGTGCGGCCCGCCCCGCGCGTACGCGTCGGCAGGCGGGTACGCCCCGGCCGGCCCGTACCCGCCGAGCCGCTCGGCGACCCGCTGCTCGACCCGGGCGTCCAGCCGGGCGTCGATCCGGGCGAGGAACGAGTCGACGAGTTCGGACTCGAACTCCTTCCCGAGCTCCTTGCGGGCCTGCACGGCGGCGTCGAGGTCCTTCTTGAGTTCGTCCTGGCGAGTGTCCATACCGGTCACTCTGCGGTCGGCGGATCGTCAGGGTCCACCGGACGGGCCCGGTTTCGGGGGCGGCTCAGGGAGAAATCAGGGTCACCCCGAGGCCGCCGCCGTCCCGGCGGTCGAGACGTCTTTGCCCACGGGCCGAGACTGCTGCACAGTCGTCCGAACAGCCCGCATCCGGAGGAAAAGCCGATGACCGCCACCGACGACGCCGGCTCCGTCGGCCCCTCCGCCCGGTTGCTCCAGCTGTTCGAGGGGCACCGGCTCACGCCGACCCAGCGCCGGATCGCCCATTCGCTGGTCCGGCACGCCACCGAGGCGCCGTTCCTCTCCAGCGTCGAGGTCGCCGAACTGGCCGGGGTCAGCCAGCCCTCGGTGACCCGCTTCGCGGTCGCCCTCGGCTACGACGGCTACCCGGCGCTGCGCAAGCAGCTGCGCGAGCTGGGCGCGGGCGAGCCGGCCGCGCCGGAGAGCCCGGACGACGCCGTCCGCAACGAGCACCAGCAGGCGGTCCTCGCGGAGATCGCCCACCTGCGTCACCTCGCCGAACTCCTCGCCGACCCGGGGCCGGTCCTGCGCGCCGCCCGGATGCTGGCCGCCTCACGGCCGCTGCCGGTGCTCGGCCTGCGCGCCGCCTCGGCCCAGGCCCGCGGCTTCGCCTACTTCGCCGGCAAGGTGCATCCGGACATCCGGCTGATCGACGAGGGCGGCTCGATGCTCACCGACCGCCTGGAGCAGGCCGCCGCGGCCGGGGCCAGCGCGCTGCTCTGCTTCGCCCTGCCGCGCTACCCGCGCGAGCTGATGGACGCTCTGACCGCCGCCCGCGAATGCGGTTTGACCGTCCTCACCGTCGCCGACAGCGCCTTCGCGCCGGTCGCTAAGCTCTCCGACGTGCTGCTGCCGGCGGCGGTGGGCACCGGGCTGGTCTTCGACACCGCCTGCGCCCCGATGATGCTGGGCCGGGTGCTGCTGCAGGCCATGTGCGACGAACTCCCGGGGGCGGAGGCCCGGCTGGAGAGCATCGAGCAGTCCGCGACGGCCCGGGGGCTCTTCCTGGAGTGAGTGCCCGGAGCCGGCGGGCGGGCGGATCCGCAGCCCGTGGCGCACGGGAAAGGCGTGGACGGTGGGGCCGGAGTGACCGTCACCGGGGCCGCCCGGCGCGGGCGTACGGGCCGGCACCGGCCGCGCCGGGCACAGTTCGGTGTAGACCGGCCCCGGACCTGCCCCGCCGGGAGTGAGTCCACCCAAACCCGGGCATCCCCTCCACAGGCCCTGTTGACGGGGCCACCAGAACGGCGGGGGCCTCCCTCGCCGATGGCTGGGGGAGTGCACGACATGCGTGTGATCCACGAGATGAAGCTGGTCGGCCGGCTCGGTACGGGCGCCGACGAGTGGACCTGCCCCACCTGCGGCCGACGGGTCTCCCTGCGCCGGCTGCCCGAGCCCGAACTCATCGTCCTCGACCCCGGTGACGAGAGCGCCGTCCATGTCGGCGTGATCGAACCCGACGCCGCCTCGGCCGCCGCCGCCGAACGCTACGGCCTGGGCCCGATCCAGGAGATCCCGCGCTCGCCCCGGACCCCGGACCCGGCCGTCCCGGCCTCCCCGGCGGCGTCGGCCCGCCAGGACCAGCCGCCCCGCCCCGCCCCGCACGCCGACGACCGCCGCTGGCTCGCGGAGATCGGCATCGACTGGGACGGCGAGACGGCGGCGTAGCACCGCCCGCCGGCCGGGTGCCCCCGGCCGCCCCGCCCCGCGCGGGCGGCCGCCGGGCCCCGGCCGTTCCTGCGCGCGGCGCCCCGGCCGCCCGTGCGCGGCGCCCCGGCAGCTCTCCCGTGCAGCACGGCGCTTATGCGCAGCACAGCGCCGCGGGCGCACACTGGACCGTGCGGATATCCACCTGACCCACGGTCTGTGACGGGTGAGCAGGATGAGGCACTACTGGCATGACGGGCACGACACGGCGTGGACGTGGATCGTGCCCGGGATCTTCACGCTGCTGTTCGGGCTGGTGCTGATCGGCGTCCTGGTGCTGCTGTGGCGGGCGATCGCGCACCGCACCCCCGGCCCGGTCGCCGCGCCGCCGCACTGGCAGGGCGCCGCCGCGCCGCCCACGCCCGAGCAGGTGCTCGCGGGCCGGCTGGCATCCGGCGAGATCGACGTCGACGAGTACCGGCTCAGGGTGGCCGCCCTGCGGGGCGGGGCCGCGCCGCCCGCACCCCCGCCGCCACCTCCGTCCGCGCCGCCGCCACCACCTCCGTCCGCGGGACCGCCGGGCTGACGCGCCCGGACCGTCCGCGGGCCCGGTCCGGCGGCGCCCCGGGCCCGGGTCCGTCCGCGGCCTGAACGGGGCTCTTCACCCCAGGCCCGCGTGCATGTCCGGCCGCATGTCTGGCCGCCGCCCGGATGTTTGGATATATTCAGTCTTATCAACCCTGAATGAATCCATCCGCAAGGAGGCCGGCAGCATGGTGCAGCAGCAGACGGGCAGTGGTCCGCGCGAGGTGCGTGCCGCACGCGGGACGGGCCTGACCACCCGGGGGTGGCAGCAGGAGGGCGCCCTGCGGATGCTCATGAACAACCTCGACCCCGAGGTGGCCGAGCACCCGTCCAAGCTGGTCGTCTACGGCGGCACCGGCAAGGCCGCCCGTGACTGGCGCTCGTACGACGCCATGGTCCGCACGCTGCAGACCCTGAAGCAGGACGAGACCATGCTGGTCCAGTCCGGCCGCCCGGTCGGCGTGATGCAAACCCACGAGTGGGCGCCCCGCGTGCTGATCGCCAACTCCAACCTGGTCGGCGACTGGGCCAACTGGGAGGAGTTCCGCCGGCTGGAGAGCCTCGGGCTCACCATGTACGGGCAGATGACGGCCGGCTCCTGGATCTACATCGGCACCCAGGGCATCCTCCAGGGCACCTACGAGACCTTCGCCGCCGTCGCCAACAAGAAGTTCGACGGGACGCTGGCCGGCACCATCACCCTCACCGCCGGCCTCGGCGGCATGGGCGGCGCCCAGCCGCTGGCCGTCACCATGAACGGCGGCGTGGCGATCTGCATCGACTGCGACCCGTCCCGGATCTCGCGTCGGATCGAGCACCGCTACCTGGACGTCGAGGCGACCAGCCTCGCCCACGCGCTGGAGCTCGCCACCGACGCCCGCGACAAGCGGCAGCCGCTCTCGATCGGCCTGCTCGGCAACGCCGCGGACGTCTTCCCGCAGCTGCTCGCGATGGACGCGCCGATCGACATCGTCACCGACCAGACCAGCGCCCACGACCCGCTGAGCTACCTGCCGACCGGTGTCGCCTTCGAGGACATGGCGGACTACGCGGCCGCCAAGCCCGCCGAGTTCACCACCCGCTCGCGCGAGTCGATGGCCCGCCACGTCGAGGCGATGGTCGGCTTCATGGACGCCGGCGCCGAGGTCTTCGACTACGGCAACTCGATCCGCGGCGAGGCCCAGCTGGCCGGCTACGACCGGGCGTTCGCCTTCCCCGGGTTCGTCCCCGCGTACATCCGGCCGCTGTTCTGCGAGGGCAAGGGCCCGTTCCGCTGGGCGGCGCTCTCCGGTGACCCGCAGGACATCGCCAAGACCGACAAGGCCGTGCTCGACCTCTTCCCCGAGAACGAGTCGCTGCACCGCTGGATCAAGATGGCCCAGGAGAAGGTGCACTTCCAGGGCCTGCCGGCGCGGATCTGCTGGCTCGGCTACGGCGAGCGCGACAAGGCCGGCGAGCGGTTCAACGACATGGTGGCGTCCGGCGAGCTCGCCGCGCCGATCGTGATCGGCCGCGACCACCTGGACTGCGGCTCGGTCGCCTCCCCGTACCGCGAGACCGAGGCGATGCTGGACGGCTCGGACGCGATCGCCGACTGGCCGCTGCTCAACGCCATGGTCAACGTGGCCTCCGGCGCGTCCTGGGTCTCCATCCACCACGGCGGCGGGGTCGGCATCGGCCGCTCCATCCACGCGGGCCAGGTCACCGTCGCCGACGGCACCGCGCTGGCCGGGGAGAAGATCCGCCGGGTGCTCACCAACGACCCGGGCATGGGCGTCATCCGGCACGTCGACGCCGGCTACGACCGGGCCGACGAGGTCGCCGACGAGCGCGGGGTCCGCGTCCCCATGAACGAGCTGTGAGCGAGGACTCCTTCCGCCGGATGTGGGCGGAGCTGCTCCCCGTGGGCCGCTCCGCCGCCTCCGGCGGGTACCGACGGCACGCCTGGGACGGCGCCGACGCCGAGTGCCGGGCGTGGTTCCGCGAGCAGGCCGAGAGCCGCGGCCTGGCCTACGAACTGGACCGCAACGGCAACCAGTGGGCCTGGCTCGGCGACCCGGAGGCCGGCGACGCGGTGGTCACCGGCTCGCACCTGGACTCGGTGCCGGACGGCGGCGCCTACGACGGCCCGCTCGGCGTGGTCTCCTCCTTCGCCGCGCTGGACGAGCTGCGCTCGCGCGGGGCGGAGTTCCGGCGGCCGCTGGCCGTCGTCAACTTCGGCGACGAGGAGGGCGCGCGGTTCGGCGTCGCCTGCATCGGCTCGCGGCTGAGCGCCGGCGTGCTCTCCAAGGAGCAGGCCTTCGAGCTGCGCGACGCCCGGGGCACCCGGCTGCCGGACGCGATGGAGAAGGCCGGTTACGACCCCGCCGCGATCGGCGCGGACACCGACCGGCTGGGCCGGGTCGGCGCGTTCGTCGAACTGCACGTCGAGCAGGGCCGCTACCTGACCGAGGACCAGCCGGTCGGCGTGGCGGGCGCGATCTGGCCACACGGCCGCTGGCGGTTCGACTTCCACGGCGAGGCCAACCACGCCGGCACCACCCGGATCGAGGACCGCCGCGACCCGATGCTCAGCTATGCGAGCACGGTGCTCGCCGCGCGCGAGCGGGCCCGCTCGGCGGGCGCGCTGGCGACCTTCGGCAAGGTCGCGGTCGAGCCGAACGGCACCAACGCGATCGCCTCCCTGGTCCGGGGCTGGCTGGACTCCCGGGCAGCCGACGAGGCGACCCTGCAGCGGGTGGTCGAGGAGATCAGGGCGGCGGCCGTCGAGCACGGCGGGCGGGACGGCGTCCGGGTCGAGCTGACCCGGGAGTCGTTCACCCCGGTCGTCGAGTTCGACCAGGTGCTGCGTGACCGCCTGGCCCGCACCCTCGGCGGGGTGCCGGTGCTGCCGACCGGCGCGGGACACGACGCCGGAATCCTGGCATCGGCCGTGCCGACCGCCATGCTGTTCGTACGTAACCCCACCGGCGTCTCGCACTCCCCGGCCGAGCACGCCGAGGAGGCCGACTGCCTCGCCGGGGTGGCCGCGCTGGCACACGTACTGGAGGACCTGGCGTGTCGGTAACCTTCTGGGCGCAGTACGCCTGGCTCCCGCACGTCAACGGCCCGGTGGTCGAGCGGGACGTGCTGATCAGCACCGTCGACGGCGGCCGGATCGCCAAGGTTACCCCGGACAGCGGGCCCTGCCCGTCCGGCGCCGTCCGGCTGGAGGGGCTGCTGGTGCCCGGCCAGGCGAACGCGCACTCGCACGCCTTCCACCGGGCGCTGCGCGGCACCGTGCAGGTCGGCTCCGGCACCTTCTGGACCTGGCGCGACACCATGTACAAGTTCGCCTGCGCGCTCGACCCCGACAGCTACCTGGCGCTCGCCACCGCCGTCTACGCCGAGATGGCGCTGGCCGGGATCACCGCGGTGGGGGAGTTCCACTACCTCCACCACGCGCCGGGCGGCGGCCGCTACGACGACCCCAACGCGATGGGCGAGGCGCTGATCGAGGCGGCCGCCCGGGCCGGCATCCGGATCACCCTGCTGGACACCTGCTACCTCTCCTCCGGCTTCGGCACCGAGCCGACCAAGCCGCAGCTGCGGTTCAGCGACGGTGACGCCGACGCCTGGGCCGTCCGCGCGGACGGCCTGAAGCCGCGCGAGCACGCCCGGATCGGCGCGGCCGTGCACTCGGTGCGGGCGGTGCCGGCCGACCAGCTGGGCACCATCGCGCACTGGGCGTCGATGCGCAGGGCGCCGCTGCACGTCCACCTCTCCGAGCAGACCGCCGAGAACGACGCCTGCCTCACCGCGCACGGCGTCACCCCGACCCGGCTGCTGGCCGACCACGGCGTGCTCGGCCCGCGCACCTCCGCGGTGCACGCGACCCACCTGACGGACGAGGACATCCGGCTGCTGGCGGACTCCTCCACCACCATCTGCATGTGCCCGACCACCGAACGGGACCTCGCGGACGGCATCGGCCCGGCCCGCCGGCTCGCCTCGGCCGGCTGCCCGGTCAGCCTGGGCAGCGACAGCCACGCGGTGATCGACCCGTTCGAGGAGGCCCGCGCGCTGGAGCTGAACGAGCGGCTGCGCACCCGGACCAGGGGCCACTGGACGGCCAACGCGCTGCTCCGGGCCGGCAGCGAGGACGGCCACGCCTCGCTCGGCTGGCCGGAGGCCGGCCGGATCGAGGCGGGCGCCCTCGCCGACTTCACCGTCCTCGCGCTCGACTCGGTCCGCACGGCGGGCCCGCCGGCCCGGCTCGGCGCCGAGACCGCCGTCTTCGCCGCGTCGGCCGCCGACGTCCGGCACGTGGTGGTCGGCGGGCGGCAGGTCGTCCGGGACGGCGTGCACCAGCTGGTGCCGGACGTCCCGGCGGCGCTGCGCGACTCGATCGCCGCGCTGAGCTCCTGAAGACACCCGGGGGCGGGCACGGGGGCTGATCCCGCCGTCCGCCCCCGGGGCCACCACCTTGCGCCCGCCCCCGGGGCCATCACCTTGAAAGGGCTCCTGTGAGCACGCACAGCACCACGGCCGCGCCGGGCTCCCCGGCGGCGCCGAGCACCCTGATCACCGGCATCGGCAGCCTGGTCACCAACGACACCGCGCACGGGACGGGCCCGCTCGGGCTGCTCACCGACGCGGCCGTGGTGATCGACGCGGGCACCGTCGTCTGGGTCGGCCCGGCCGGTGCGGCGCCGGCCGCCGACGAGCGGTTCGACGCGGGCGGCCGCGCCCTGCTGCCCGGCTTCGTCGACTCGCACGCGCACCTGGTCTTCGCGGGTGACCGGACCGCCGAGTTCAACGCCCGGATGTCCGGGCAGGCCTACTCGGCGGGCGGCATCCGCACCACCGTGGCCGCGACCCGCGCGGCCACCGACGCCGAGCTGGACGCCAACCTGGCCCGCTTCGTCCGCGAGGCGCTGCACCAGGGCACCACCACGGTCGAGTGCAAGTCCGGCTACGGCCTGACCGTGAAGGACGAGGCCCGGGCGCTGCGGATCGCGGCCGGGCACACCCCGGAGACCACCTACCTCGGTGCGCACGTGGTCGCGCCGGAGTTCGCGGACGACCCGGCCGGCTACGTGGACCTGGTCACCGGCGAGATGCTGGACGCCTGCGCCCCGTTCGCCCGCTGGGTGGACGTGTTCTGCGAGAACGGCGCCTTCGACGGGGACCAGGCCCGGGCGGTCCTGACGGCCGGCGTGGCGCGCGGCCTGACCCCCCGGGTGCACGCCAACCAGCTGTCGTACGGCCCGGGCGTGCAGCTCGCGGTGGAGCTGGGGGCGGCCTCCGCCGACCACTGCACCCACCTGACGGACGAGGACGTGGCCGCGCTGGCCGGCTCGGCGACGGTGGCCACGCTGCTGCCCGGCGCGGAGTTCTCCACCCGCGCCGCCTACCCGGACGCCCGCCGGCTGCTGGCCGCGGGCGCCACCGTCGCGCTCTCCACGGACTGCAACCCGGGCTCCAGCTTCACCAGCTCGATGGCCTTCTGCATCGCCGTCGCGGTCCGTGAGATGGGGATGACCCCGGACGAGGCCGTGCACGCGGCGACGGCCGGCGGCGCCCGGGCGCTGCGCCGGCCGGACGTCGGCCTGATCGCCCCCGGCGCCCGGGCCGACCTGCTGCTGCTGGACGCGCCCTCGCACGTCCACCTGGCCTACCGGCCGGGGGTGCCGCTGACCGCCGCCGTCTGGCGGGCCGGGGTGCGCGAGCTCTGACCCGCGGCGGGGCCGCGGTACGCGTGAGGGCCGGTACGGACGGATCCGTACCGGCCCTCACGCGTGTGCGGGTGCGCCTGGCGTCAGTGCACGTCGCCCATCATCCGGACCACGTTCTTGCGGTACATCGTGAGCGCGATGCCGGCGATCACCGCGAGCACGCCCTGCGAGGCGAAGTACCAGGTGGAGCCGGTCGCGTCGCCGACCAGCAGCTGCATGATGGCGGCCACGCAGTCGCCCGCCGTGACGGCGAGGAACCACAGGCCCATCATCTGGCTGCCGTACTTGGCGGGGGCCAGCTTGGTGGTGACGGACAGGCCGACGGGGGAGAGCGTCAGCTCGCCGACGGTCTGGATCAGGTAGACCATCGCCAGCCAGAGCGGCGAGACCTTGGCGCCGCCGGCGGCCGCGCCCATCGCCAGCATCATGACCAGGAAGGACGCGCCGATGAGCAGCAGGCCGAAGGCGAACTTCATGGTGGTGCTGGGGTTCTTCCCGCGGCGCGAGAGCCAGACCCAGAGCCAGGCGAAGACCGGGGCCAGCGCCATGATGTAGAGCGGGTTGAGCGACTGGAACCAGCTGGACGGGAAGTCGAAGCCGAACAGCGTGGAGGCGGTCGAGTCGGTCGCGAAGATGTTGAGCGTCGAGCCGGACTGGTCGTAGATCATCCAGAACACGGCGGCGGCCACGAAGAACCAGATGAAGCCCTTCATCTTGGACTGCTCGGCCTCGTCCAGGTCCTTGTCCCGCTTGATCCGGGCGAAGTAGAGCACCGGGACGGCGATGCCGGCGATGGACAGCGGCCAGATCACCCAGTCGACCGACATCCGGCCGGACAGCGTGACGACGCCGAAGAACACCACGGCCAGGGCCGCCCAGACCGCGGCCTTGCGGAACACGGCGGTCTTCTCGGCGGGCGTGATCGGCGAGGCCACCACGTCGCTGCGGGCGCTCAGGTGCCGGGTGCCCATCAGGTACTGGACGAGGCCCAGCGCCATGCCGACGCCGGCCAGCGCGAAGCCGAAGTGCCAGCCGATGTTCTGGCCGACGGTGCCGATCACCAGCGGGGCCAGGAAGGCGCCGAGGTTGATGCCCATGTAGAAGATGGTGAATCCGCCGTCACGGCGGGGGTCGTTCGGGCCGTCGTACAGGTGGCCGACCATCGTCGAGATGTTGGCCTTGAGCAGGCCGGAGCCGACGGCGATGAGGGCCAGGCCGGCGAAGAAGGAGGCGGTGGACGGCACGGCCAGCAGGAAGTGGCCGGTCATGATGATGCCGCCGCCGACGGCGACCGTCTTCCGGGCGCCCCAGAAGCGGTCGGCGAGCCAGCCGCCGGGCAGGGCGAGCAGGTAGAGCATCGCGTTGTAGACGCTGTAGATCGCGGCGCCGACGGCGGCGGTGTACCCGAGCCCGCCCTCGGAGGTGCCCGCGACCAGGTAGAGCACCAGCAGGGCGCGCATTCCGTAGAAGCTGAAGCGTTCCCACATCTCGGTCATGAAGAGGGTGGCAAGGCCCCGGGGGTGCCCGAGGAAGGTCTTGCCGCCGGGGGACGTCGGGCGCTGTACGCCGACGTCCAGGGTCGATGACGCCATGAGTAGAGGTTCCTTGCTGCGGGGGACCCGTCCGCCGAGGGTGGTGGACTGGACGGGGACCAAACCACTGTACGTGGCCGTTTTTGGGCACATCGGCTGACAAATCGCGGCGAAAAGGTATGGCGGAGGTAAAGCCTGAGGCTTGCCTTACTCGTCCATCCATGGCTAATGCGGATAGTTTCCTTGGAAATCAAGATCGAATCGCAGAATATTCGACGAAGCGTCGGTGGTGACGATCGTGGTCGAACGGGCGTCGCCCTCGCCGGATGATCACTCTCTGTGAATCACCTCACAGGGTCAACGCGGAGTGCCGGGCGGACTACGATCGCCCCATGACCTGTGTGCTTCTCGCCGAGGACGATCCGGCGATCTCCGAACCGCTGGCCCGGGCCCTGCGACGCGAGGGCTACGAGGTGCTCGTCCGCGAGGACGGCCCCGCCGCGCTGGCCGCCGGCCTCACCGAGGAGGTCGATCTCGTCGTCCTGGACCTGGGCCTGCCCGAGATGGACGGCCTGGAGGTCTGCCGCCGGCTGCGCGCCGACGGCAAGAGCTGCCCCGTGCTGGTGCTCACCGCCCGCGCCGACGAGGTGGACACCGTGGTCGGCCTGGACGCCGGCGCCGACGACTACGTCACCAAGCCGTTCCGGCTCGCCGAGCTGCTGGCCCGCGTCCGGGCCCTGCTGCGCCGCGGCAACGTCGACCAGCTGACCACCGGCGCGCACGGCGTGAAGATCGACATCGAGTCGCACCGGGCCTGGCTCGGCGAGGAGGAGCTGACCCTCTCCGCCAAGGAGTTCGAGCTGCTGCGGGTGCTGGTCCGGGACGCCGGCCGGGTGGTCACCCGCGAGGAGATCATGCGCCAGGTCTGGGACACCACCTGGTGGACCTCCACCAAGACCCTCGACATGCACATCTCCTGGCTGCGCAAGAAGCTGGGCGACGACGCGGCCAACCCGCGCTACATCGCGACCGTCCGCGGCGTGGGCTTCCGGTTCGAGAAGAACTGACCGCCCGCAGGACCTGAACGACCGAGTACGAGCCCGGGCCGGCCGGCCCGGACCACCCCAGGAGCAGCAGCGTGAAACGCCGGATGATCAACTCGCTGCTGGGCGTGGTCCTGGTGGTGGTCGTGGTGTTCTGCGTCCCGCTCGCCCTGGTCGAGAAGCGCACCATCGTCAACTCCGCCCAGGACCGGGTGGAGGCGACCGCGGCCCGGGTGCTGGCCCTGGTCGAGGACCGGCTCGCGGCGGGGGAGCCGGTCTCCGGCGACAAGTTCGCCAACCAGGTCACCGACGGCAGCTACGTCGAGGTGGACATCCCGGGCCAGGCGGTGGTCTCCACCGGCACCCGCCCCGCCGGGGACCACGTCCTCAAGGCCGTCGACCAGGGGGCCAGCGGCGAGACGGTGATCGTCGAGCAGTCCCGCGCGGACGTCGACCACGAGATCGCCAACATGCTGCTGCTGCTCGGCGTGGTCGCCCTGCTGGCCGTCCAGGCGGCCGTCGCCCTCGCGGTCTGGCAGGCCAAGCGGCTGGCCCGGCCGCTCACCGACCTCGCCGAGACCGCCGAGCGGCTCGGCTCGGGCGACCCCCGCCCGCGCGACCGCCGCTACGGCGTGCCCGAGCTGGACCGGGTGGCCGAGGTGCTCGACCTCAGCGCCGAGCGGATCGCCCGGATGCTCACCGCGGAACGCCGCCTCGCCGCCGACGCCTCCCACCAGCTGCGCACCCCGCTCACCGCGCTCTCGATGCGGCTGGAGGAGATCACCGCCGTCGCGGAGGACCCGGAGACCGTCAAGGAGGAGGCGACCATCGCCCTCCAGCAGGTCGAGCGGCTCACCGACGTCGTGCAGCGGCTGCTGACCAACCAGCGCGACCCGCGCAGCCCGGCCGCCGTCTCCTTCGACCTGGACGAGGTGATCAAGCAGCAGGTCGAGGAGTGGGCGCCCTCGCTGCGCGGCACCGGCCGGCTGCTGGAGGTGGACGGCCTGCGCGGGGTGGCGGCGGTCGGCACACCGGGCACGGTCGCCCAGGTGCTCGCCACGCTGATCGAGAACTCGCTGATGCACGGCGCGGGCATGATCACCCTGCGGGTCCGGCCGTCCGGCACCACGATCGTGGTGGAGGTCCAGGACGAGGGGCCCGGCGTCCCGCCGGAGCTCGGCAACCGGGTCTTCGAGCGCGCGGTCAGCGGCCGCAACTCCACCGGCATCGGCCTGGCCGTGGCCCGGGACCTGGCGGAGGCGGATGGCGGCCGGCTGGAGCTGCTCTCGCTGCGGCCGCCGGTGTTCGCGCTCTTCCTCGGGCGGAGCCACAAGGACGACGACCAGCGGGCCGGCTAGGACCCGGCCCCCCGGGCGCCGGGCCGGCCGGGCCTGAACGAGGATCAGCCGGGCCCGAACGAGGATCAGCCGGGTACAGGAACGGCCCGGCTCGCTGCTCGCGAACCGGGCCGCCGGTGCTCCGGGTGCCGGACCCTCAGCGCGCCGCGACCCGCTCGGCGGGCGCGGGTGCGGGGACGTGACCGCCCGCCGCGGGCGGCCCGGCGTGGGCGGCCCGGCCGGCCTGGCCCTCGGTGCCGAGCTGTGGGCGCGGCAGCGCCGCCTCCTCGGGCTTCGCCACCTCGGGGATCGCCTTGAAGACCCAGGTGCGGTACGAGAAGAAGCGGAACAGCGTGCCGAGGCCCGTGCCGACGGCCTTGGAGACGTTGTAGGCGAGCGTGCCGTGCAGGCCCAGGGTGTAGGTGGAGAACCAGACCGTGCCGTTCTCGATCAGCATGCCGATGCCGCTGAAGATGAGGAACAGGGTGATCTCGCGGCGGCGCGAGGCCGCGTCGCTGTCGCGGTAGACCCAGTAGCGGTAGCCGAGGTAGTTGGCCGCGATGGCGACCGCCGTTCCGATCACCGAGCAGCGCACCGGTGCCCAGCCGGTGAGGTGCAGGACGGCGTTGGAGACGCCGAAGTTCACGACGACGCCGATCAGGCCGACGATGCCGAACTTGACCACTTCACCGGAGATGCCGCTGAGCCGCTCGGTGAGGGAAGGTCGCGAAGGGGCGGTCGTCGTCATACCCGGCTGTCTCCTGTGCCTGCGGACGAGAGATACCTGCGCGGGCGCGCAGCACTCCGTGAACCCACCGCACACATGATCCGATCAGCGTGCTCCGGGACCCAGCGATCCAGGCTACTCGCTTCAGCCAGGTGGCTCAGCAGGGCCTCGGCCGGGGAACGCCCGCCAGGCCGGCCGTGAGGGCCCGCGGGCGGCCTGTCCATCGGCCCCCACCGGCCCGGATATCCTTGCAAGGTGACTTTCCCGGGCAAGGCGAATTTTCCAGTGGTGGGCGTGATCGGCGGCGGGCAGCTGGCCCGCATGATGCACCAGGCGGGCATCCCGCTCGGTGTGCGCTTCAAGCTTCTCGCCGACACCCCGCAGGACTCGGCCGCGCAGGTGGTCTCCGACGTCGTCCTCGGTGACTACCGCGACCTCGACACCCTGCGCCGCTTCGCGGCCGGCTGCGACGTGATCACCTTCGACCACGAGCACGTCCCGACCGAGCACCTGCGGGCGCTGCAGGCGGACGGCATCGCGGTGCGGCCCGGCCCCGAGGCGCTGGTGAACGCCCAGGACAAGGGCGTCATGCGGGCCAAGCTCGACTCCATCGGCGTGCCCTGCCCCCGCCACCGCCTGGTCGCCGACCCGGCCGACGTGACCGCCTTCGCGAACGAGGGCGACGGCTACCCCGTCGTGCTGAAGACCGTCCGGGGCGGCTACGACGGCAAGGGCGTCTGGGTCGTCGACGACGAGGAGCAGGCGCACGCGCCGTTCCTGGCCGGCGTCCCGGTGCTGGCCGAGGAGAAGGTCGACTTCCTGCGCGAGCTGGCCGCGAGCGTGGTCCGCTCGCCCAGCGGCCAGGCCGTCGCCTACCCGGTGGTGGAGAGCGTCCAGGAGAACGGCGTCTGCGCCGAGGTCACCGCGCCCGCGCCGGACCTCGACCCGGCGATGGCCGCCGAGGCCCAGGCGCTGGCCCTGCGGATCGCCGGCGACCTGGACATCACCGGTCACCTCGCGGTGGAGCTGTTCCAGACCCGCGACGGCCGGATCCTGGTCAACGAGCTGGCGATGCGTCCGCACAACTCCGGCCACTGGACCCAGGACGGCTCGGTCACCTCGCAGTTCGAGAACCACCTGCGCGCGGTGCTCGACCTGCCGCTCGGCGATCCCCGCCCGCGCGCCCGGTGGACCGTCATGGTGAACGTCCTCGGCGGCGACTACCCGGACATGTACCACGCCTTCCTGCACTGCATGGCCCGTGACCCCGGGCTGCGGATCCACATGTACGGGAAGGACGTGAAGCCCGGCCGCAAGGTCGGCCACGTCAACGTCTTCGGGGAGGACCTCGACGACGTCCGCGAGCGCGCCCGCCACGCGGCCGCCTACCTGCGAGGAACGATCACCGAATGAGCAACCCCACTGCTCCCGTCGTCGGCATCGTCATGGGCTCGGACTCGGACTGGCCCGTGATGGAGGCCGCCGCCCAGGCGCTCGACGAGTTCGAGATCCCGTACGAGGTGGACGTCGTCTCCGCGCACCGGATGCCGCGCGAGATGGTCGCCTACGGGGAGAACGCGCACACCCGCGGCCTGAAGGCGATCATCGCGGGCGCCGGCGGCGCCGCCCACCTGCCGGGCATGCTCGCCTCGGTCACCCCGCTGCCGGTGATCGGCGTCCCCGTGCCGCTGCGCTACCTGGACGGCATGGACAGCCTGCTGTCGATCGTGCAGATGCCCGCCGGCGTGCCGGTGGCGACCGTCTCGGTCGCGGGCGCCCGCAACGCCGGCCTGCTGGCCGTCCGCATCCTGGCCGCGTTCGACCCCGAGCTGACCGAGCGGATGACCGACTTCCAGGCCGAGCTGAACAGCCAGGCCACCGAGAAGGGCAAGAAGCTGCGCGCCAAGGTGGCGGGCTCCACCGCCTTCGGTTTCGGGAAGTAGCTCTTCGGGATACAAGAGGTCATATGACTTCTGAGCAGATCCCTGGGCAGGCCGACGGGCAGAACGACGGACCGGCGCCGGCCGGCGGCCGGGCTTCGACGCCCGGGACCGCCCCGGCCGGCGGGCCCGGCCCGGAGCTGGTCGAGCGGGCCAGGGCGCTGCTCCGCGAGGCCCCGGTGGTGGACGGTCACAACGACCTCCCCTGGGCGATGCGGGCCCAGGCCGGGTACGACCTGGACGCCATCGACCTGGCCGCCGACCAGCGCGTACGGCTGCACACCGACCTCGCCCGCCTCGCCGCGGGCGGGGTCGGCGCCCAGTTCTGGTCCGTCTACGTCCGCTCCGACCTGGCCGGCGACCACGCGGTCAGCGCCACCCTGGAGCAGATCGACTTCGTCCGGGCGCTCACCGACCGCTACCCGGACCGGCTGCGGCTCGCCCTGACCGCCGACGACATGGAGACCGCCCGCGCCGAGGGCCGGATCGCCTCGCTGATGGGCGCCGAGGGCGGCCACAGCATCGACTGCTCGCTGGCCACCCTGCGCGCCCTGCACCAACTGGGCGTGCGCTACCTGACGCTCACCCACAACGACAACCTGCCGTGGGCCGACTCCGCCACCGACAAGCCGGTGGCCGGCGGACTCACCCGCTTCGGCGAGGAGGTCGTCCGCGAGATGAACCGCCTCGGCATGCTGGTCGACCTCTCGCACGTCTCCGCCGGCACCATGCGGGACGCCCTGCGGGTGAGCGAGGCGCCGGTGATCTTCTCGCACTCCTCCGCCCGCGCGGTCTGCGACCACCCGCGCAACGTCCCCGACGACGTGCTCGCCCAGCTGCCCGGCAACGGCGGTCTGGCGATGGCCACCTTCGTCCCCAAGTTCATCCTGCCCGCGGCCATCGAGTGGACGCTCGCCGCCGACGACAACATGCGCGCGCACGGCTTCCACCCGCTGGAGACCACCCCGGCCGCGATGGACCAGCAGCGCGCCTTCGAGGCGGCCAGCCCCCGCCCGGTCGCCACCCCCGCGACCGTCGCCGACCACCTGGACCACATGCGCGAGGTGGCCGGGATCGACCACATCGGCATCGGCGGCGACTTCGACGGCACCGCGTTCGTCCCGGCCGGCCTGGACGACGTGGCCGGCTACCCCAACCTGATCGCCGAACTCCTCCACCGGGGCTGGTCGGCGGCCGACCTCGCCAAGCTCACCTGGCACAACGCCGTCCGCGTCCTGCGCGACGCCGAGGAGGTCGCTCGCGGTCTGCAGCGCACCCGCCGCCCGTCCATCGCCACCATCGAGCAGCTCGACGGGGGCCCGACGGTCTGAGAGCGGGGCGGCCGGGCCGTACCGCCGTTGCGACTCCGCCCGAGCCGCTGCCCCGGAGCACGTCCCGTCTCCGGACAGCCGTCCGCCCCGGGCCGGCGCGGGCCGACGTGGTGTCGGGTGCGCCGTCCTGGGGCGGTGTGCGGTGCGGTGCGGTGCGGGGGAGCGGGAGAGGCCCGCGTCGTCACCGTGGTTACTTGGGGTCGCGGTTGAAGGTGGTGGTGGACCAGCGGTAGCCGAGGGCGGTGAGGG
>NZ_BNBO01000030.1 GCF_014655955.1 Kitasatospora indigofera | reverse complement strand
CCGCACGCCGCTGTCCAGCGCGGCGTGCGGCGCCCTCCGGCGTGCACGGCCGGTCCCCCGGCGGCGCCGGGCCCCTCCCGTGCGGCGCCGCCGGGGGACCTAAGGGGCAAAGCGGGCACCCGAGGGCTCACGCGATAGCCTGGGAGGCGATTGAGCGGGGCCGCGTCAGGCCGAGCGGCCCGCCAGCGCCCGGGCGCGCCCCGGGCGTCCGACGAAGCGAGGGGTAGCCCGACCGTGCGCATTGCCAGGTTTTCCGTCCGAGAAGGCCGTGCCGTGGAGGGTGGGGCCGCCGCCGGCAGCGTCTCCTTCGGCGTGGTCGAGGGTGACGCCTCCCAGCCGGACTCCCTGGTCCTGCACGCGATGGCCGGCCACCCCTTCGGCCAGCCGCAGCTGACCGGCGAGAGCTACCGCATGCAGGACGTGCGCCTGCTCACCCCGATGCTCCCCAACAAGATCGTCGCGGTCGGCCGCAACTACGCGGCGCACGCCGCCGAACTGGGCAACGCCGTCCCCGACGTCCCGTTGACCTTCTTCAAGCCCTCCACCGCGGTGATCGGCCCGACCGAGTCCATCGCGTACCCGCCGTTCTCCTCGGACGTCCAGCACGAGGCCGAACTCGCCGTGGTCATCGGGCGGATGTGCCGTGAGGTCCCGCTGGAGCGGGTCCCCGAGGTGATCTTCGGCTACACCTGCGCCAACGACGTGACGGCCCGCGACGTCCAGCAGCGCGAGGGCCAGTGGGCCCGCGCCAAGGGCTTCGACACCTCCTGCCCGCTCGGGCCGTGGATCGAGACCGAGCTGGACCCGGCGGACCTCGCCATCACCTGCACCGTCAACGGCGACCTGCGCCAGGCCGGCCGGACCTCCCTGATGGTCCGCTCGATCGCCGAACTGGTCGTCCACATCTCCGAGGCGATGACCCTGCTCCCGGGCGACGTCATCCTCACCGGCACCCCCGCGGGGGTAGGCCCCATCAACGTCGGCGACGAGGTCGCCGTCTCCGTCGAAGGCATCGGCACTCTCACCAATAAGGTCATCTCGCGTGGATAAGGCTGTAAGCGTGGCTAACGCACCCGCAGACCTGGACCCGACGGTCCGGGTCCGCTTCTGTCCGTCCCCTACCGGCAACCCGCACGTCGGCCTGGTCCGCACCGCCCTCTTCAACTGGGCCTTCGCCCGCCACCACGGCGGCACGCTGGTCTTCCGGATCGAGGACACCGACGCGGCCCGCGACTCCGAGGACTCCTACAACCAGCTGCTCGACGCCATGCGCTGGCTCGGCTTCGACTGGGACGAGGGCCCGGAGATCGGCGGCCCGCACGAGCCGTACCGGCAGTCGCAGCGGATGGACATCTACGCGGACGTCGCCCGGCGCCTGCGCGAGGCCGGCCACGCGTACGAGTGCTACTGCAACACCGAGGAGCTGGACGCCCGCCGCGAGGCCGCCCGCGCGGCCGGCAAGCCCTCCGGCTACGACGGCCACTGCCGTGTGCTGACGGACGAGCAGATCGCCGTCTACAAGCTGGAGCAGCGGCAGCCGATCCTGCGCTTCCGGATGCCCGACCGGACCATCGCCTTCGACGACCTGGTCCGCGGCACGCTCAGCTTCGAGCCCGAGAACGTGCCGGACTACGGCATCGTCCGTGCCAACGGCGCCCCGCTCTACACCCTGGTCAACCCGGTGGACGACGCCCTGATGGGCATCACCCACGTGCTCCGCGGCGAGGACCTGCTCTCCTCCACCCCGCGGCAGATCGCGCTGTACGCGGCGCTCGCCGAGATCGGTGTCGGCAGCGGCGCCACCCCGCGCTTCGGCCACCTGCCGTACGTGATGGGCGAGGGCAACAAGAAGCTCTCCAAGCGTGACCCGCAGGCCTCGCTCAACCTCTACCGCGAGCGCGGCTTCCTGCCCGAGGGCCTGCTCAACTACCTGGCCCTGCTGGGCTGGTCGCTCTCCGCCGAGGACGACCACTTCTCGACGGACGAGCTGGTGGCCGCCTTCGACATCGCGAAGGTGAACGCCAACCCGGCACGCTTCGACCTGAAGAAGTGCGAGGCGATCAACGCCCGGCACCTGCGCGAGCTGGCCCCGGACGAGTTCGTCCGCCGGCTGGTCCCGTACCTGCAGGCGCCCGGCCTGCTGCCGGCCGAGCCGAGCGCCGAGCAGCTCGACCTGCTGGCGAAGGTGGCCCCGCTCACCCAGGAGCGGATGGTCGTCCTCAGCGAGATCGTCAACATGGCGGGCTTCCTGTTCGTCGCCCCGGCCGACTTCGCGCTGGACCCGGAGGACGCCGCCAAGGTCCTCACCCAGGACGCCCGTCCGGTGCTGGAGGCCAGCATCAAGGCGCTGGAGGCGCTCGGGGACTTCACCCCCGAGCCGATCCAGGCCGCCCTGCGCGAGGCGCTGGTGGACGGGCTGGGCATCAAGCCCAAGTTCGCCTTCACGCCGCTGCGGGTGGCGGTCACCGGCCGCCGGGTCTCGCCGCCGCTCTTCGAGTCGATGGAGCTGCTCGGCCGCGCCGAGACGCTGCGCCGGCTGGTGGCCGCCCTGGACGCCGTCCCGGCCGCCTGAGCACCTCCCGCGCCGCCTCCCTGCGGGCGGGCACCCGGCCGTCCGGCCCGGTGCCCGCCCGCAGGGCGTTCCCGCAGCTCCCGGGGGTCGGCGGGTACCCCCTCGTGGTTATCGATTTTGGAGCGGCGCCCGGCATCGGGTAATGTTCTTTCTGCGCCGCCCGGGAGGGAACGGCGAGGGACCAGAAACCTCGTCAGCACCGAACCTCAGGCGCAACACCGAGCAAGGCCCCGCAGGGGTTGAACTCAGGTGGGGTATGGTGTAATTGGCAGCACGAGTGATTCTGGTTCATTTAGTCTAGGTTCGAGTCCTGGTACCCCAGCGCAGTACGAGCACCATCGCAGTACAAGCCCCCGTTGTGTAGCGGCCTAGCACGCTGCCCTCTCACGGCAGTAGCGCCGGTTCGAATCCGGTCGGGGGTACTGGTCCCGCAAGGGGCCGAGCAGGGCCCAGAGCAGTACCCAGTAGTATCGAGCAGTACAAGCCCCCGTTGTGTAGCGGCCTAGCACGCTGCCCTCTCACGGCAGTAGCGCCGGTTCGAATCCGGTCGGGGGTACCAGATCCTTACCACTGTCACCATCCGGACGATGTGAAACCCCGGAGGCGGCGAAGTCGGGATCACTAAGTTTGCCCCCGTTGTGTAGCGGCCTAGCACGCTGCCCTCTCACGGCAGTAGCGCCGGTTCGAATCCGGTCGGGGGTACCAGAGCAGGAAGGCCGGTGGGCTCGCCCATCGGCTGAATGCTTTGTTGGGGTATGGTGTAATTGGCAGCACGAGTGATTCTGGTTCATTTAGTCTAGGTTCGAGTCCTGGTACCCCAGCCAGTTGTTCAGAAGGTCGCAGGCCCCGGTCACCGGGGCCTTTTTGCATTTCCGGGAATTTCCGCCGTGCGCATTTCCGGCGGAATTCGGCGCGGGTCGGGCCCGGCCCCGCCGCCGTCCGGCGCCACCGGGCCCGACCTGGCCGGACGGGCCCCCACCGGCGCCCGCCGGGACGCCGGTGCGTTGCGTGCGCCGGACCGGTCCGCGGGTGTACGTCCGGTCCTCGGACCACGGGGCGGGCCGGCCGGCCCGGAAATGCCCGGGTGCCGGCCCCGGAAACCCCTGGCGGTGCGGGTCGCGGGCGGTACCGGAAACGGGTCCGCCCCCGGAGATGACCCGGGGGCGGACCCGTTTTCCTGTCGTTGCCGGCCGCGGCTGCCCGCCGCGGCCCGTGTTCAGCTGCGGCCCGTGTTCAGCTGCGGCCCGTGTTCAGCTGCGCCGCAGGGCCTCGGTGAGCCGGTTGGCGGCCTCGATGATGGCCTGGGCGTGCAGACGGCCCGGGTGCCGGGTGAGGCGCTCGATGGGGCCGGAGACCGACACGGCGGCCACCACGCGGTTGGAGGGGCCGCGGACGGGCGCCGAGACGGACGCCACGCCCGGCTCGCGCTCGCCGATCGACTGGGCCCAGCCGCGGCGCCGCACGCCGCTGAGCGCGGTGGCGGTGAACCGGGCGCCCTGCAGCCCGCGGTGCAGGCGCTCGGGCTCCTCCCAGGCCAGCAGGACCTGGGCGGCGGAGCCGGCCTTCATCGGCAGGGTGCTGCCGACCGGGACGGTGTCCCGCAGGCCGGAGAGCCGCTCCGCGGCGGCTACGCAGATCCGCATCTCGCCCTGCCGGCGGTAGAGCTGTGCGCTCTCGCCGGTGACGTCGCGCAGGTGGGTCAGGACCGGGCCCGCGGTGGCGAGCAGCCGGTCCTCGCCCGCCGCGGCGGAGAGTTCGGAGAGTCGGGGGCCGAGAATGAACCGGCCCTGCATGTCCCTGGTGACCAGGCGGTGGTGTTCGAGTGCGACGGCGAGTCGGTGGGCGGTGGGCCGCGCCAAACCGGTGGCGGCGACCAGCCCCGCCAACGTGGCGGGGCCCGACTCCAGTGCGCTCAGCACCAGAGCGGCCTTGTCGAGAACGCCGACGCCGCTAGAGTTGTCCATGCCCTGATACTGCAGTCTCATTCCGCGAGACGCAAGTTCAATCTTCCAGGAAAAGCGCCACTCTTGAGGGAGCAGCCCGGAGGAAACCCCCGCCGACGCCGACAACAGCGGCGCGCAGGGGGACGACGAACCGGCGTGCAGGTTGCCCGGCGCGAGCCTCACCAGGGCGGCAATGGCAGTGACCTCGACCACACGAGAAGGCCGGCAGAGCGGCCGGCTGGAGGGAACCCGATGGGACGGACACTCGCAGAGAAGGTCTGGGACGACCACGTCGTCCGGCGCGCCGAGGGCGAGCCCGACCTGCTCTTCATCGATCTGCACCTGCTGCACGAGGTGACCAGCCCGCAGGCCTTCGACGGCCTCCGGCTGGCCGGCCGCAAGGTCCGCCGGACCGATCTCACGATCGCGACCGAGGACCACAACACCCCCACGCTGGACATCGACAAGCCCATCGCCGACCCGGTCTCCAAGGTGCAGCTGGAGACGCTGCGCCGCAACGCGGCCGAGTTCGGCGTCCGGATCCACTCCCTGGGCGACGTCGAGCAGGGCGTCGTCCACGTGGTGGGCCCCCAGCTGGGACTGACCCAGCCCGGCACCACGGTGGTCTGCGGCGACTCCCACACCTCCACCCACGGCGCCTTCGGCGCGCTGGCGTTCGGCATCGGCACCAGCCAGGTCGAGCACGTGCTGGCCACCCAGACGCTGCCGCTCGCCCCGTTCAAGACCATGGCGATCACCGTCGAGGGCGAGCTGCCCGAGGGCGTCACCGCCAAGGACCTGATCCTGGCGATCATCACCAGGATCGGCACCGGCGGCGGCCAGGGCTACGTCCTGGAGTACCGCGGCTCCGCCATCCGCAGCCTCTCCATGGAGGCCCGGATGACCATCTGCAACATGTCCATCGAGGCGGGCGCGCGGGCCGGCATGATCGCCCCCGACCAGACCACCTTCGACTACCTGGAGGGGCGTCCGCACGCCCCCAAGGGCGAGGACTGGGACGACGCGGTCGCCTACTGGAAGACGCTCGGCACCGACGAGGACGCGGTCTTCGACCACGAGATCTTCATCGACGCCACCGAGCTGACCCCGTTCGTCACCTGGGGCACCAACCCGGGCCAGGGCGCCCCGCTCGGCGCCAACGTGCCGGACCCGGCCTCGTTCGCCGACCCGCAGGAGCGGGTCGCGGCCGAGAACGCGCTCAAGTACATGGGCCTGGAGGCCGGTACGCCGCTGCGCGAGGTCAAGGTCGACGCCGTGTTCGTCGGCTCCTGCACCAACGGCCGGATCGAGGACCTGCGGGCCGCCGCGGCCATCCTGGACGGCAACCGGATCGCCGACGGCGTGCGGATGCTGGTCGTCCCCGGCTCCGTCCGGGTGGCCCTGCAGGCCATCGAGGAGGGCCTGGACAAGGTCTTCACCGCCGCCGGCGCCGAATGGCGGCACGCGGGCTGCTCGATGTGCCTGGGCATGAACCCGGACCAGCTGGCCCCGGGCGAGCGCTGCGCCTCCACCTCCAACCGCAACTTCGAGGGCCGGCAGGGCAAGGGCGGACGCACCCACCTGGTCTCGCCGCAGGTCGCCGCCGCCACCGCACTGCTGGGCCGGCTGGCCGCACCCGCCGACCTCACGTCCGACATCACCGTGGAGGCCTGAGCCGCATGGAGAAGTTCACCACCCACACCGGCCGGGCCGTCCCGCTGCGCCGCAGCAACGTGGACACCGACCAGATCATCCCGGCCCACTGGCTGAAGAAGGTCACCCGCACCGGTTTCGAGGACGGCCTCTTCGAAGCCTGGCGCAAGGACGAGTCGTTCATCCTCAACCAGCCCGAGCGCGACGGCGCCACGGTGCTGGTGGCCGGTCCCGAGTTCGGCACCGGGTCCTCGCGCGAGCACGCCGTCTGGGCGCTGCAGAACTACGGTTTCCACGCCGTCATCTCCTCGCGCTTCGCCGACATCTTCCGCGGCAACTCGCTGAAGAACGGCCTGCTCACGGTGCTGCTGCCGCAGGAGACCGTGGAGCGTCTCTGGGCCCTCACCGAGGCCGACCCGACCGCCGAGATCACGGTGGACCTGGAGGCCCGCGAGGTGCGCGCCGAGGGCGTCACGGCGGCATTCGAGCTGGACGACAATGTCCGCTGGCGGCTGCTGAACGGCCTCGACGACATCAGCATCACCCTGCAGAACGAGGGTGACATCGCGGCCTTCGAGACCACCCGTCCGGCCTTCAAACCGCGTACCCTGCCGGTCCTCTGAGACCGCGCTTTCGGTGACCTTCCGCGATGGCCCGTCCCCCCTCGGGGGGGCGGGCCATCGCGGCGTTGCGGGGCCGACTTAGGGCCTGACGTGGGCTCCCGATAAACCCGCGCGCAGCACAACTCCGCGCAGATGGCACAATCAGTACATGCACCGGCACCATGAACCTCCGTACGCGGGGCGCGAACCCGCGTCGTCGGAGACCACGGGCCGGGGAGCCGAACGCCGAATTGACGATCGGCCGGACGACGACGGCACCTCGCCGGACGAGGTGCCGGACGACCCGGAAGTCGCAGCGCTCTTCGCGCTCGTGGCCGAGCGGTTGAAGCAAGCTCACGCCCGCGTGCATGCGCTGAACGTGTCTGCCGATGCAAAGACCGCTCTCACCCGTCAACTGCTGATCGTCACCGAGGCCGCCAAGCGCGATCTTCCGGAGGCGGCACGGCGGTTGAGTCGCTTTGTCCAGGACCTCGACGAGGGGCCCCCGCCCGTCCGCTGAGGTCGCAGACGCGCAAATCCATTGCGACACTAGGGTGATTCGCGCGTTTGGTAATTGAAAGTCCGCAGATACATACCTAACGTGCGAATTGAACGGATGGAATCATCCGGCGCCCGTTTCTGAAGGGGAAGACGTGAACAAGGCTCAGCTTGTCGAAGCGGTGGCCGAGCAGCTGGGCGGTCGCAAGGCTGCCGCAGAGGCCGTCGACGCAGTGCTCGACACCATGGTGCGTGCCGTTGTCGCGGGTGACCGGGTCTCGGTCACCGGCTTCGGCACCTTCGAGAAGGTGGAGCGCTCCGCGCGTTTCGCCCGCAACCCGCAGACCGGCGAGAAGGTCAAGGTCAAGAAGACCTCGGTGCCTCGCTTCCGCCCCGGCCAGGGCTTCAAGGACCTGGTGAGCGGCAGCAAGAAGCTGCCGAAGGAGGGCCCGTCGGTCAAGAAGGCCCCCAAGGGTTCGCTCACCCCGGGCAAGTCCGGCACGACCGCCGCCGTCAAGCGTGCCGCCACCAAGCGCGCCGCGACCGCCGCCGCCGCTGCCCCGGCCGCGACCAAGAAGACGGCCGCGAAGAAGACGGCCACCACCGCCGCCGCGAAGAAGACCACGGCCACCACGGCCGCCACGGCCAAGAAGGCGGCCGCGGTCAAGAAGACCACCACCGCCGCCGCGAAGAAGACCACGGCCACCACCGCCAAGAAGGCCGCCGCCGTCAAGAAGACCGCGGCCACCCCCGCCCCCGCGGCCAAGAAGACCACGACGGCGGCCAAGAAGGCCACCGCGGTCAAGAAGACCGCCCCGGCCAAGAAGACCACCACGCGCAAGACCACCGCGCGCAAGACCACCGCGAAGTAGTCCTTTCGCACGGTCCCCGGGCGACGACCCCGTACGGGGTCGTGAGCCGTGGCGGCCCGCCCACTCGGAACTCCGGGTGGGGGGCCCCCACGGCTCTTTTGCGTGCGCCGCGCGCTCCTGCGGCCTCGGGGTGGCCGGGGCGGCCCCGGGGGCGGTGGCCGGTTGTCCGGCCGGTTGTCCGGCCCGATGTCCGGCCGGTGACGCGCGGTCCGGGCGTGACCTGCCCGCCCGGCCCGGGCGGGCAGCCCGGCGGCCGCCGTCGGCCGCCCGGCCCGCGACGGCCCGGCGCCGTCACCGGGTCAGCGGCGTTCGACCGGGAACTCGTACGCGATTTCCCACAGGGCGTCGGGAATGACGATGTCGGCGGTTTCCACCGCGCGGCCGTCCAGGTCGAAATAGGTCCGTTCGACCAGCGTGACCAGGTCGCCGGCCGAGATGCCCAGCAGGTGGGCCTGTTCGGTGGTGGCCCGGCCGGGGCGGGGGAGTTCGACCGCGAAATCGACCACCACGCCGATCGAGGCCATGCGCTCCACCACGCCCCGGCCCGCCAGCGGCCCGAATTCGGGCATCAGCACCGGCGTTCCGTCGGTGACGGCCATCGGCTCCCAGCTCTCCGCGAGCTGGGCGGGCCGGCCGTCGGCGAGGAATTCGTAGCAGGTCCGCACGGTGAGGTCGCCCGGGGCGATGTTCAGCCGCTGGGCGACGTGTTCCGGCGCCGGGGTGCGGACATGACTGTTCGACTCCCAGCTGCCCGTTCGGCCCTGTTCGCGCAGCCGGGTCCGGAAGGGTGAATCGGTGTGCCGGTCGCTGAGCCGGGCGCGGACCATCCGGGAGCGCTCGGTGGGGGTCCTGACGTAGGTGCCGGATCCCGCCCGCCCCTCCAGCAGGCCTTCGGCGATCAGCCGTTCCTGGGCCCGCTGCAGGACGTTGGCGCCCACCCCGTAGGCCAGCGCGAGCTGCGCACGGGAGGGCAGGCGCTCGCCGGGCGGCCATTCGCCCTCGGCGATGCGACGGCGCAGGTCGTCCGAGATCTGCAGGTACGGGGGCACCTCTGAGGGCATCTGGCTCTCCCGGCGGCAGGCTCCGCGCCTGCCGGTCGCGGCAGGGCGGGTATTTCAGCGTTGACAATCTAATGCATCAGGTGGAATCTAATGCTTTAGATTCACAGTCTGTGACTGTCTGCTCTCGGGGAGAGTCGGTGCGTGCCCACACCAAGGCGTTTGACCTGGCGGTTCGTCTCGCAGTGGCGGCGGGCACCCGGGCCCGCGTCCGGTGCCGGCGGGAGGGCGGCTTCCTGGTGGAGGCGGCGGTGCCCGGAGACCTGGGGGACGAGGCGCACGGCGCGGTGCTGGCCGTGCTGGCCGGGGCCGACCGCTACGGGCACCGGTACACCGACGCGGCCCAGGCGGTCTGGGCCGAACTCGACGAGGAGGACGAGGAGTGGGAGCAGCCAGGGTGAAGAGCGACGGGAGCGACCGGGCCGGTGGCGCGGTGACGGTGGAGATCGAGGACATCGCCGAGCCGGCGACCTTCAGCAGGCTGCCGGACGCGGTGGCGGCGCTCTGGGAGGCGCTGCGGGTGCTGCCGCTGGGCTGGACCCAGTACGAGGCCTACCGCCACTTCCTCGGCCCGGGCGCGGTCCGGCGGGTGGAGGAATCCATCGAGCGGGACGGCGAGTTGAGTCTGAGCTTCCGGCTGGCCGGCCGGCTGCACCTGGTCCGGATCGCCCCGGCGGACCGGGCCGGGCCGGCGGGGGGCCGTGGGCGCTCGGCGTGACGGGCGGCCGGGGGCCGGGTGACCGGCCCCCGGGCTCAGAGCATCGGGTCGGAAAGGCTCAGAGCATCGGGTCGGGAAAGGTCTGCAGGGTCACGAAGACCACCCGGCGGGCCTCGCCGTCGCCCTCGGTGCGGATCCGCACCCGCTGGCCGGGCCGCAGCAGCCGCAGGCCGCCGGCGTCGAACGCGGCGGTGTCGAACGGCACCGGGGTGCCGTCGTCGAGCAGCACGGAGCCCGCCCGGGTGTCGGGGTCGAAGGTGAACGCGGTGGCCTGCATGCGAGCAGCATATCGAGCGCCGGTCCGCCCGCGGAGGCCGAGCGGGGCGGCGGGACAGCGGGGTGCCGGGGCGGCGAACGGGGTGTTGGGTGAGCGGGCTGCCGGGCGGAGGGCGCCGGTGGGGGAGCGGCGCCCGGTCAGACCAGGGCCGCCGCGGCCGCCGCGGTGTACGGGCCCACCCCGAGGGCGAGGGCCTGGACGAAGTCCTCGCCGGTGTCCACGTCGCGGCGCACCGACGGCACGTCCGGCAGCGTGATCTCGTACGCCCCGCCGGCCGCGTGCCGGGCCCGCGAGCCCTCGCCGAAGGCCGGCGCCAGCCGCGCGCCGGGGGCGCACGCCAACAGGGTGGTGCCGAGACCGGGGGCGTCGGCGAGGAAGGCCCGGTTGCCCGGCCCGCCGGTGGGCACGGCGGCCAGCACCCGGGCGAGTTCGGCCGGTCGCAGGGCGGGCAGGTCCGCGGAGAGGGCGGCCAGCGGGGCGTCCGGCCAGGCCCTGCGGGCGTACGCTGCGCCGTGCGTCAGCGCGGCGTTGAGACCGCCGCCGGGCTCGTCCGCGACCACCACCGCCCCGAGCGCGGCCAGCCGCTCCCCGGCCAGCGGGTCGCCGGTCACCACCAGCACCCGGGACACGCCCGGACAGGCCAGCGCGGCGGTGACGGTGTCGAGGGCGAAGGACAGGGCCAGGTCGGCGCGGTGCGGCCCGGCGAAGCGGGCGAGCCGGCTCTTGGCGAGCCCGAGCGGCTTGAGCGGGAGCACCAGTGACCACCCGCCGGTGGGTGCGGGGGGCGGGAGGGTGCCGTCGGGGCGTACCGTGTCCTGGGTCATCGGCGCCATTGTGGCGCCGGTCCCGGAACCCCCGCCAGGCCGCCCCGTCCGGGCTGACGTGCGATTGGTCACGTGAGCCGGTCCGGTCCGGAGGGGTTGCTCGACAGCCGGTGAGCGGTCGGGCGAAACTGTTCCGCGCTCGGCCCCGAGCGCCGGACCCCCGGCCGGGGACACCGGGAGGCGACTGACCTGCGGCACCCCACGTGTCGCACCGGATGAGGAGGACCTGGGGTGGCCCGCCGCTCGTACGCCGCTTTCGGCAACGCCGATTACGGCATCTGGTACCGCTTCGCGGCCGTGCTGGTGAAACCGGTGACGACCGCTCTGGTGAAGCCGGACTGGCGGGGTTGGGAGCACCTCCCGAAGGAGGGCGGCTTCCTCGCCGCGGTCAACCACAACTCGATCATCGACCCGCTGGTGTACGCGCACTGGCAGTACAACAGCGGGCGGCCGCCCCGGATACTGGGCAAGTCCACGCTGTTCTCGGTGCCGTTCATCGGGTTCATGCTGCGCAAGACCGGCCAGATCCCGGTGTTCCGGGACTCCACCGACGCCGCGCAGGCGTTCCGGGCGGCCATCGACGCCGTCAACGGCGGCCAGTGCGTGCAGTTCTACCCCGAGGGCACCCTCACCCGGGACCCGGCCCTGTGGCCGATGACCGGCAAGAGCGGGGTGGCCCGGGTGGCGCTGATGACCGGGGCGCCGGTCGTCCCGGTGGCGCACTGGGGCGCGCACGAGATCATCCCGCCCTACGGCCGGGGCGCCGCCGGCAAGGGGAAGTTCAACCTCTTCCCCCGGCACAAGGTGGTGGTGGCCGCCGGGCCGCCGGTGGACCTCAGCCGCTACCAGGGGCTCGAACTGACCCCGCAGGTGCTGCGCGACGCCACCGAGGACATCATGGCCGCGATCACCGAGGTGCTGGCCGGCATCCGCGGCGAGCAGCCGCCCGCCGAGCGCTACGACATGCGCACCGAGGCCCGGGCCCGCGCGGTGAAGGCGACCGCCGAGCGGCACCGCGCCGCCGACGGCCGGCCCAAGCGCCCCGCGGGCGCCGGCACGGGCACCGACGACAGCACCACCGAGGAGAACAGCAAGTGACCCGTTGCGCGGTGTTCGGTACCGGATCGTGGGGCACCGCCTTCGCGATGATCCTCGCCGACGCGGGCTGCGAGGTGGCCCTGTGGGGCCGCCGGCAGGAGCTGGTCGACGCGGTCAACACGACGCACGAGAACCCGGACTACCTTCCGGGTGTCCGGCTGTCCGACGCGAT
The DNA here is from genome assembly GCF_014655955.1 of Kitasatospora indigofera. GTDB lineage: Bacteria > Actinomycetota > Actinomycetes > Streptomycetales > Streptomycetaceae > Kitasatospora > Kitasatospora indigofera. Next base: position 91,747 of record NZ_BNBO01000030.1, on the reverse strand, counting down.
CACGGCGACCACCGACCCGGCCGCCGCCCTGGCCGGCGCCGAGTTCGCCGTGCTGGCGGTGCCCTCCCAGACGCTCCGGCAGAACCTGGGCGCCTGGGCGCCGCTGCTGGAACCCGGCACGGTGCTGGTCAGCTTGATGAAGGGCATCGAACTCGGCACCGCGAAGCGGATGAGCGAGGTCATCGCCGAGGTCGCGGGGGTGGGCCCAGAGCGGGTGGCGGTCGTCAGCGGCCCCAACCTGGCCCGTGAGATCGCCAACCGGCAGCCCGCCGCGACGGTGGTGGCGTGCAGCGACGAGGTGGTCGCCAAGCGGCTCCAGACGGCCTGCCACACGCCCTACTTCCGCCCGTACACCAACACCGACGTGGTCGGCTGCGAACTGGGCGGCGCGGTCAAGAACGTGATCGGCCTGGCGGTCGGCATGGCGGACGGCATGGGCCTGGGCGACAACACCAAGGCGACGCTGATCACCCGCGGCCTGGCCGAGACCACCCGGCTGGGAGCGGCGCTCGGCGCGGACCCGTACACCTTCGCCGGGCTCGCCGGGATGGGCGACCTGGTCGCCACCTGCTCCTCGCCGCTGTCGCGCAACCACACCTTCGGCACCAACCTGGGCCGCGGCATGACGCTGGCCGAGGCGGTGGCGGCGACCAGCCAGACCGCCGAGGGCGTCAAGTCCTGCGAGTCGGTGCTGGACCTGGCCCGGCGCACCGGGGTCGACATGCCGATCGTCGAGGCGGTGGTGGACGTGGTGCACAACGGGCGCCCCACCCAGGAGGTGCTGGCCGCGCTGATGGCCCGCTCGGCCAAGCCCGAGCGCCGGTAGGCGGTCCGGCGCGTCCGGCCCTGTCCGGCGCGTCCGGCCCTGTCCGGCGCGGACGGCGCGGACGGGGCCGCCGCCCGGCGCGGGCCGTCCCGGGCCGGGGCGGGGGACACGGCCCGGCGGGTAACACGGGCGCAAAGAGTCGCACGGTAGTCTCATGCCCGATATGAGCATCGAACAGACCCCCCCGAACCAGTCCGCCGCCGCCACGAAGCCGCGGGTGGCGATCGTCTTCGGCGGGCGAAGCTCCGAGCACGCCATCTCGGTCTCCACCGCGGGCAGTGTGCTCAGGGCCATCGACCGCGACAAGTACGAGGTGCTGCCGATCGGCATCACCCACGAGGGCCGCTGGGCCCTGGTGAGTGACGACCCCACCCGGATGGCCATCACCGACGGCAGGCTGCCCGACGTCGCCCAGGTGGCCGAAGCCGGCGACGGCCAGGTCGCCCTGCCGATCGGCCCGGGCAGCCGCGAGGTGGTCTGGAACGAGCCGGGCGCCGTTCCCAAGGCCCTCGGCGAGGTCGACGTCGTCCTGCCGCTGCTGCACGGCCCCTGGGGCGAGGACGGCACCCTGCAGGGCCTGCTGGAGCTCTCCGGCGTGCCGTACGTCGGCAACGGCGTGCTGGCCAGCGCGGTCGGCATGGACAAGGAGTTCACCAAGCGGATCCTGGCCTCGCACGGCATCGGCGTGGGCACCTACACGGTGATCCGCCCGCGCGAGTGGGAGTCCGAGGCCGGCCGCGCCGCCGCGCGCGAGCGGGTCGGCGCGCTGGGCCTGCCGCTGTTCGTCAAGCCCTGCCGGGCCGGCTCCAGCATGGGCATCACCAAGGTCAAGGACCTCGCCGACCTCGACGCCGCGATCGACGAGGCCCGCCGGCACGACCCCAAGGTGATCGTCGAGGCCGGCGTCTCGGGCCGCGAGATCGAGTGCGCCGTGCTGGAGTTCGAGGACGGGCCGCGCGCCAGCGTGCCCGCCGAGATCGTGGTCGGCGGCGGCTACGAGTTCTACGACTTCGAGGCCAAGTACATCGACTCCTCCGAGGTGCAGATCCCGGCCCGGCTGAGCGAGGCCGAGACCGCCGAGATCCGCCGCCAGGCGGTCGCCGCGTTCGAGGCGCTCGGCTGCGAGGGCCTGGCCCGGGTCGACTTCTTCCTGCTGGAGGACGGCAGCTGGATGGTCAACGAGATCAACACCATGCCCGGCTTCACCCCCATCTCGGCCTACCCGAAGATGTGGGAGGCCTCCGGCCTGCCCTACCCCGAGCTGGTCGACCGGCTGCTGCGGGCGGCGCTGCGCCGCTCCACCGGCCTGCGCTAGGTCCGGGCACCGGGCCCGGCCGGCCCGGTCCCGGCACGGGCAGCACGCGTCACGGCCGTCCGGGCCGGGCCCCGCACCGGGGCCCGGCCCGGCGCCGTCAGGGCGCCGGCGAGCCGCTCGCGGAGGCCGGCAGCGGCTCGTTCCAGACCGGCACGCTGACCTTCACCGCGTCGGAGAGGGTGGGCAGCGGGTCCGCGTAGTTGGGGTAGGCCCCGGCGGGGACGCTCACCTCGACGTTGGCCTCGCGCAGTGTGGTGGTGAACCGGTAGCCGCCCTCGCCGTCGGGCTCGTCGAACCACTGGACGCCGTTCACCTCGGGCGCGCTCTTCAGCGCCTGCGGGCCGTTCAGCGCGTCCGGGCGGGGCACCCCGCAGCGCAGCACCGTCCGTGGCGAGCTGCTCCAGATCACCACGTAGGGCGAGTCGGAGTGCTCGCGGCCGTGGCCGGTCAGCCGTTGCGGCAGGGCGCGCGCGAGCGCCTCGCAGTACGGCACCTCCTTCGCCCTGGGCGTGGGCGTGACGGGTGCCGGCGGTGCTCCCCAGGTGCCGAGCAGCAGGACCACGCAGCCGAGCAGCGCCACCGGTGCGGCCAGCCACCGGACGGGGGCCGGGAGGGCCTTGAGGGCGTGGGTCGCACGGGCGGCTCGGGTCACCCGACGATGGTAGTGCGGCCCGTGGGCGGGCCGCCGGAGGGGGCGCGGCCTACAGGTGGACCACCGGACAGGTCAGCGTGCGGGTGATCCCCTCGACCTGCTGCACCTGGGCGACGACCATCCGCCCCAGGTCGTCGACGGTTTCCGCCTCGGCCCGGACGATCACGTCGTACGGTCCGGTGACGTCCTCGGCCTGCAGGACGCCCGGGATCTTGGCGATGGACTGGGCCACCGAGGTGGCCTTGCCCACCTCGGTCTGGACCAGGATGTACGCATGTACCACGGGGACCTCCAGGGCGGCTGGGTACGGAGATCGCCGCCGTGATCGCCCGTGGAGCGTGGTGGGGGTGGGTTCACCGGCAGACTGATCACCACGCTACCGCGCCGCGGGCCGGGGAGGGGAGACCTCTGCACCGCCCGAGGGCGTACGCTGCGCGCTGGGGGCGCGCCCCGGCCGCAGGCCGCGGCGGGGGCGTACGGCCGGACGGATGCCGGCGAGATCCAGGACGACGATGGACGACGTGGGAGGACGGCACATGCAGGGGACCGTGGGCGAGCTCGGCGAGTTCGGACTCATCAAGGAGCTGACCGCCAGGCTGCAGCCCACCCCGGCGGTCGACCTCGGTCCGGGCGACGACGCCGCCGTGGTCCGGGCGCCCGACGGCCGGGTGGTGGCCACCACCGACGTGCTGGTCGAGGGACGGCACTTCCGCCGGGACTGGTCCACCGCGTACGACGTGGGCCGCAAGTCGGCCGCGCAGAACCTCGCCGACATCGCCGCGATGGGCGCCGTGCCGACCGCGATACTGCTCGGCCTGGTCGCGCCCGCGGACCTGCCCACCACCTGGGCCACCGAGCTGATGGACGGGCTGCGCGACGAGTGCCAGGTGGCGGGGGCGGCGGTGGTCGGCGGCGACGTGGTGCGCGGGGACACCATCACCCTGGCCATCACGGCGCTCGGGGACCTCCAGGGGCGCGCGCCCGTGGTCCGCTCCGGCGCGCAGGCCGGGGACGTGGTCGCGGTGACCGGGTGGCTGGGCTGGTCCGCGGCCGGCCTGACCGTCCTTCAGCGCGGGTTCCGCTCCCCGCGGGCCTTCGTCGAGGCCCACCGCCGGCCCGAGCCGCCGTACCACGCCGGTCCGGCCGCGGCCGAGTTGGGCGCCACCGCCATGATCGACGTCAGCGACGGGCTGGTCGCCGACCTCGGCCACGTCGCCAAGGCCAGCGGCGTCGACATCGACCTGCGGGCGGCGGACTTCGACATCCCGGCCCAGATGGCGGACATCGGCCAGGCGGTCGGCGTGGACCCGCTGGTCTGGGTGCTCTCCGGCGGGGAGGACCACGCGATCGTGGCGACCTTCCCCGCGGCCGCCCAACTGCCCGCCCGCTGGCGGGTGATCGGCGAGGTGGTCCGGGTGGCCGGCCCCTCGCGCGGCGGCCGGGTCACGGTGGACGGCGCCCCCTGGGACCGGGTCGGCGGCTGGGACCACTTCGCGGAGTGAGCCGGGTGAGCCGGGGCTGACCGGCCGGGCGACCGGCCGGGCGAACCGCCGGGCGGTCCGACGAGTGGGCCGCGTCCGCCGGGGAAGACGCCCGGGGCAGGGCGGAGCGCGTAGGCTGGCCGTCAAATGTCGGGCCCTGCCCGCTTTGTCCGGTACATGAGGACCAGGTGGCGGGGCCGGCCGACGATCGGCATCCAACTACTCGGGGGCGTACGCGCCCATGGAGCGGGAGAGCTCAGCCACCATGCGAATCGGCGTCCTGACCAGCGGCGGCGACTGCCCCGGCCTCAACGCGGTGATCCGGTCCGTGGTGCACCGCGGCACCGACGTCCACGGTGACGAGATCATCGGCATCGAGGACGGGTTCCTCGGTCTCATCGAGGGGCGCAGCCGGCCCGTCTCGCACGACGACGTCACCGGCCTGCTCACCCTCGGCGGCACCATCCTCGGCTCCGCCCGGGTCAAGCGGGAACGGATCGAGTGGGCCGTCGAGAACGCCCCCACGCTCGCCCGCAACCTCGGCATCGACGCCCTGATCGCGATCGGCGGCGAGGGCACGCTCACCGCCGCCAAGATGTTCAGCGAGGCCGGCCTGCCGGTGGTCGGGGTCCCCAAGACCATCGACAACGACATCGACGCCACCGACGTCACCTTCGGCTTCGACACCGCCGTGCACGTCGCCACCGAGGCCATCGACCGGCTGAAGACCACCGCCGAGTCGCACCAGCGGGTGATGGTGGTGGAGCTGATGGGCCGGCACACCGGTTGGATCACCCTCACCGCGGGCATGGCCGGCGGCGCCCACGGCATCCTGATCCCCGAGAAGCCCTTCGACATCGAGGCCGTCGCCCGGATGGTCGAGGACCGCTTTGAGCGGGGCAAGAAGTTCGCCATCATCGCGGTCGCCGAGGGGGCCGCGCCGGCCGAGGGCACCATGCGCTTCGACCACGGCGCGGTCGACCAGTACGGGCACCAGACCTTCGGCGGCATCGGCACCCGGCTCGCCCACGAGCTGGAGGACCTGCTCGGCAAGGAGGCCCGCCCGGTCATCCTGGGCCACACCCAGCGAGGCGGCACCCCCACCTCCCGGGACCGGGTGCTCGCCACCCGCTTCGGCTGGCACGCCGTCGAGGCCGTCCACAAGGGTGCCTTCGGCCACTTCACCGCGCTGCGCCGGAACGAGATCGAACTGGTGCCGATCGCCGAGGCCGTCACCCGGCTGAAGACGGTGCCGGTGGACCGCTGGGCGGAGTCCGAAGCCATCCTCTGACCGGGGCCGCCCTCCGGCCCGGACGTTCCTCCGGCCGGGGCCGCCCCTGCCCGGGACGGTCCTCCGGCCGAGCCGTCCGGCCCGCCGGCTGCCGGACGGGCCCGCCGCGCCCCGGGCCGTCCCGGGTAGGTTGGGGCCCATGGCTCTCCCGTCGCGCGGCCCCGTCGCCGCCCCTCCGCGTGTGCTCACCGTCGCCGGCTCCGACTCCGGCGGCGGCGCCGGAATCCAGGCCGACCTCAAGGCCATGCTCGCCCTCGGCGTGCACGGCATGAGCGTGATCACCGCCGTCACGGCGCAGAACTCGCTCGGTGTCCAGGGCTACTGGGAGCTGCCCGCCGAGGCCGTCCGGGCCCAGTTCCGCAGCGTCGTCGACGACATCGGCGTCCAGGCCGTCAAGACCGGCATGCTGGCCTCGATCGAGCTGGTCGAGACCGTCTCCGAGCTGCTCGCCGGGCTGGACGCGCCGGTGGTGGTCGACCCGGTCGGGGTCTCCAAGCACGGGGACGCGCTGCTCGCCGCCGAGGCCGTCGCCACCGTCCGGGAGCGGCTGCTGCCGGTGGCCACCGTGGCCACGCCCAACCTGCACGAGGTGGCGCAGCTCACCGGGATCACCGTGCTCGGCCAGGACGACATGGCGGACGCCGCCCGGGCGCTGCTGGACCTCGGGCCGCGCTGGGTGCTGGTCAAGGGCGGCCACCTGGAGGGCGAGGCGGCCGACCTGCTGTACGGCGGCCCGGGGGAGGAGCACTGGTTCCGCGCGGCGCGCTACGACAACCGGCACACCCACGGCACCGGCTGCACGCTGGCCAGCGCGATCGCCGCCGAGCTGGCCAAGGGGCAGGACGTGCCCGGGGCGGTGGCCGCGGCGAAGGAGTACGTCACCGGGGCGATCGCGGCCGGCTTCGCGCTCGGGGCGGGCATCGGGCCGGTGGACCACGGCTGGCGGCTGCGCGGGGCCTGACCGGTCCGGCCCCGCCGAACGGTCCCGCGGCCGGCGGCGGGGCCGTTCGGCGGGGCCCACGCAGGACCGCTGCTCGGCCCCGTCCGGCGGGGCCGGACGCACGAACGCCGCCCGCCCGGGCACAGGGCCCGGGGCAGGCGGCGTTCATGGGCGGTCACCCGGCGAGGGCCGCCGGAAAAACAGAAAGCCGATCCATCCGAGGACGGACCGACTTACTGGAGGACCGGCTTACCGGTCTGCGCGTCAGCGCGAGACCTTACCGGCCTTGATGCACGAGGTGCAGACGTTGAGCCGCTTCGGCGTCCGCCCGATCACAGCGCGCACCGTCTGAATGTTGGGGTTCCAACGACGACGGGTACGGCGGTGCGAGTGGGAGATGTTGTTGCCGAAGCCCGGCCCCTTGCCGCAGACGTCGCAGTTGGCAGCCACAGGAGTCACTCCAAGACTTCAGATCATTTACGTTCGAAAACCCCGGCTGAATCAACGGGCCACTCACGTGGACCGGACCGATTCAAGGGGTGAGCCTGGACTGTTCCAGGCAACCGGAAGAGCATACAACGCTTGCTCCCGTTCAACGAAACTACCACGTCCGGAGGGTTTACCCCGCCCCGGGCACCGACCGGCCCGGCCGCCGACCTGGGCGGCGAGGCCGCCGCAGGCCCGTCCGGCAGGGCTCCTGCCAGCCACGATCCCGGGCGGGCCCGGATAACCTGCCAGCATCGCCCCGCGCCGCCCGCCGTTCACCACCCACAGCCATGCGCGGCGTACACCCGGAGGAGACCTGGTGCTGCACACGCTCGACGCCCCGGCCGTGCGGACCTGGTGCCGGCTGGCCCTGCGCTCGCTCGGCCAGGCCCGCGAGGAGATCGACGCACTCAACGTCTACCCCGTTCCGGACGGCGACACCGGCACCAACCTCTACCTGACCGTCGAATCGGCCGCCGCCGCGGTCGAGGACAGCTTCGCCGCCGCGGCACGGGACGGCGCCGGCGACGCCGTCCCGGAGCTCGGCGACAGCGTGCGGGCGATGGCCAGGGGCGCGCTGCTCGGCGCCCGCGGCAACTCCGGCGTGATCCTCGCCCAGTGGCTGCGCGGCACGGCCGAGACCCTCGCGGCGGCCGGCGGCGGCGCCGAGCAGCTGCGCGCCGCGCTGCTGAAGGCCGCCGAATCCGCCTACCAGGCGGTCGCCGAGCCGGTCGAGGGGACGCTGCTCACGGTGGCGGCCGCGGCCGCGCGGGAGGCCGACAAGGCCGGCGGCAGCCTCGCCCAGGTCGCCGACACCGCCTACCGATCCGCCCGGCAGGCCCTGCTGCGCACCCCGCAGCAGCTCGCGGTGCTGGCCGACGCCGGGGTGGTCGACGCCGGCGGCCGCGGCCTGGTCGCCGTCCTCGGCGCGCTGGCCGACGCCGTGGCCGGCCACCATCCGATGGGCCCGGTGGCGCTCAGCCAGCCGCTGCCGCCGGTCGGCGCGGCGGGCGACTGCGAGGGCCATGTCCGCCCGCCCGGCCCCGGCCACCCCGCCTTCGAGGTGATCTACCTGCTCGACGCCCCCGACGCCGAGCTGCCCGTCCTGCGCGCCCGGCTCGCCGAGCTCGGCGACTCCCTGGTGGTCGGCGGCGGCGACGGGCTGTGGAACGTGCACGTGCACGTGGACGACGCGGGCGCTGCCGTGGAGGCCGGCGTCCGGGCCGGCCGGCCGTACCAGATCCGGATCACGCACTTCGCCGAGGCCGCCGCCCGGGCCGGCGCCGCCGACTCCCGCGGCGAGCGGGAGCGCAGCGCCCGGACGGTGCTCAGCGTGGTCAGCGGGGAGGGCCTCGCCGACCTCTGCGAACAGGCCGGCGCCGCAGTCCTGCACGCCGACCCGGACCGCCCGCCGGCCAGCGCCGAACTCGCCGAGGCGGTCCGCAGGGCCGGCGCCCGCGAGGTGATCCTGCTGCTCAACGACCCGGAGCTGCGGGCCGCCGCCGGCGCCGCCGCCGACCAGCTGCGCGAGGAGGGCGTGCGGATCGCCGTCCTGCCCACCCGCTCGCCGGTGCAGGGCCTGGCCGCCCTGGCGGTGCACGAGGCCTCCCGGCGCTTCGACGAGGACGTGGTCGCCATGACCTCGGCGGCCGGCGCCACCCGGTACGCCGAACTCGCGGTCGCCGAGGGGGAGTCCTGGACGATGGCCGGGGTCTGCCAGGCCGGCGACGTGCTCGGCCTGATCGACGGGGACGTCGCGGTGATCGGCGCCGACCTGGCGGGCACCGGCGAGACGGTGCTCGCCCGGATGCTGGCGGCCGGCGGTGAACTGGTCACCCTGGTGCTCGGCGAGGGCGCCCCCCGGGGCCTCGCCGACCAGTTGGTGGCGCACGCCCGGCGGCAGCGTCCGGAGGTCGACGCGGTGGTCTTCGAAGGGGGCCAGGAGTGGGCGCCGCTGCTGATCGGGGTGGAGTGAGCCCGCCCGCGGCGGCCTGAGCACCGGGTGAATGCGGCGCGCTGTCGGTGCCGTGGTGTCCAATAGGGCGTGATGGCCGCTCTCACTCTCGACACGCCCCTGACCGCCGTGGTCGGCGACCGCACCGCGAAGGTGCTCGCCGACAGCCTCAAGCTGCGCACGGTCGGCGACCTGCTGCACCACTACCCGCGCCGCTACGCCGAACGCGGCCAGCTCACCAGCCTCGACGACCTGGAGATCGACGAGCACGTCACCGTGCTCGCCAGGATCGAGAAGGTCACCCTGATCCCGTTCAAGGGGCGCAAGGGCGACCGGCTGGAGGTGGTGGTCACCGACGGGCGCGGGCGGCTCAGCCTGGTGTTCTTCAACCAGGGCTGGCGGCAGAAGGACCTGCGGCCGGGTGCCCAGGGCCTGTTCGCAGGCAAGGTCGGCCAGTTCAACCGCACCCGCCAACTCGTATCCCCTGATTATCAGTTGATGGACGAGGAGGCGGACACCTCGGCGGCCGAGGAGTTCGCCGGCCGGCTGATCCCGGTCTACCCGGCCAGCGCCAAGGCGCAGACCTGGACGGTGGCCCTGTGCGTGCGCACCGTCCTCGACAGCCTCGCCAAGGACGAGTGGAAGGGCGTCGGCGAGCCGCTGCCCGCCGAACTGCGCGAGAAGCACGAGCTGATCCCGCTCCCCGAGGCGCTCGAACTCATCCACCGCCCGCGCAGCCACGCCGACCGCGAGCGCGCCCAGAGCCGGCTGCGCTGGGACGAGGCCTTCGTGCTCCAGGTCGCCCTGGCGCAGCGCCGGGCGGCCGACTCGGCGCTGCCCGCGGTGCCCCGGCCGGAGCGGGCCGGCGGGCTGCTGGAGGCCTTCGACGCCCGGCTGCCCTTCACCCTCACCGACGGCCAGCGCAAGGTCAGCGCCGAGATCTTCGCCGACCTGGCCACCTCCCACCCGATGCACCGGCTGCTCCAGGGCGAGGTCGGCTCCGGCAAGACCCTGGTCGCGCTGCGCGCCATGCTCACCGTGGTCGACGCCGGCGGCCAGGCCGTCCTGCTCGCCCCCACCGAGGTGCTCGCCCAGCAGCACCACCGCTCGATCGTCGAGATGATGGGCGACCTCGCCGAGGGCGGCATGCTCGGCGGCGCCGAGTCGGCCACCAAGGTGGTGCTGCTGACCGGCTCGATGGGCACCCCGGCCCGCCGCCAGACGCTGCTCGACATGGCCTGCGGGGACGCCGGCATCGCGATCGGCACGCACGCCCTGATCGAGGACAAGGTCCAGTTCCAGGACCTGGGCCTGGTCGTCGTCGACGAGCAGCACCGCTTCGGCGTCGAGCAGCGCGACGCCCTGCGCGCCAAGGGCGAACAGCCGCCGCACCTGCTGGTGATGACGGCCACCCCGATCCCGCGCACGGTCGCCATGACGGTCTTCGGCGACCTGGAGACCTCCGTGCTGGACCAGCTCCCGGCCGGCCGCTCGCCCATCTCCACCCACGTGGTGCCGGCCCTGGAGAAGCCCAACTTCCTGGCCCGCGCCTGGGAGCGGGTGCGCGAGGAGGTCGGCAAGGGCCACCAGGCGTACGTGGTCTGCCCCCGGATCGGCGACGAGGACCAGGGCGACCCGAAGAAGAAGCGCAAGGCCGTGCCCGACGACCCGGAGGACCTGGGCGCCGGCAGCGACGACCGGCGGCCCCCGCTGGCCGTGCTGGAGACCGCCGAGATGCTCGCCAAGGGCCCGCTGGCCGGCCTGCGGATCGAGATCCTGCACGGGCGCCTGCAGCCCGACGCCAAGGACGACGTGATGCGCCGCTTCGCGGCCGGCCGGGTCGACGTACTGGTCGCCACCACCGTCATCGAGGTCGGCGTCAACGTCCCCAACTCCACCGCGATGGTCATCATGGACGCCGACCGCTTCGGCGTCTCCCAGCTCCACCAGCTGCGCGGCCGGGTCGGCCGGGGCAGCGCGCCCGGCCTGTGCCTGCTGGTCAGCGACATGCCGGGGGCCAGCCCGGCCCGGGCCCGGCTGGACGCGGTGGCCGGCACCCTGGACGGCTTCGAGCTCTCCCGGATCGACCTCGAACAGCGCCGGGAGGGCGACGTGCTGGGCCAGGCCCAGTCCGGGGTGAAGTCCTCGCTCAAGGTGCTCTCGGTGCTGGAGGACGAGGAGGTCATCACCACCGCCCGGGCCGAGGCGGCCGCGCTGGTCGCCGTCGACCTCCGGCTGGAGGACCACCCGGACCTGCGGGCCGCGCTGGCCGGCCTGCTGGACGAGGACCGCGCGGAGTACCTGGAGAAGGGCTGACCGGACGCGTCACCCGGCGGCCCGGCCGCCGGTGACGCATCCGCACCGGAACCGCGCTTGAATGGGGGAGCCCCGCCGGCCGGCCGACGGGGCTCCGCCACGAAAGGAACCCCCCGCACCATGACCCGCGTGATCGCCGGGACGGCCGGCGGCCGCCGCCTGGCCGTGCCGCCCGGCCGGAGCACCCGCCCGACCTCCGACAAGGCCCGTGAGGCCATGTTCTCCACCCTGGAGGCGCTGCGCGGCACCCTGCACGGGGCCCGGATGCTCGACCTCTTCGGCGGCTCGGGCGCGGTCGGCCTGGAGGCCCTCTCCCGCGGCGCCGAGCACGTCCTGCTGGTGGAGGCGGACGCCCAGGCGGCGAAGGTGATCCGGGAGAACGTACGGATCGTCAACCTGCCCGGCGCGGAGGTGCGGGCCGACCGGGCCGAGCGGGTGCTCGCCGGCCGCGCCCCGGAGAGCGGCTACGACCTGGTCTTCCTCGACCCGCCGTACGCCGTCACCGACGAGGAGGTGCGCGAGATGCTGATCACAATGAGCGCCGGGGGCTGGCTCGCGGACGACGCACTCGTCACCGTGGAGCGCAGCACCAGGGGCGGTGAGTTCGGCTGGCCCGAGGGCTTCGACGTGCTGCGCTCACGGCGGTACGGCGAAGGCACCCTCTGGTACGGTCGCGCCGCCGCCGAGACCCGGCAACACTCGTAGCCGGGCCACCACCCGCAGCACCGAACCCCACGAGGGAGCTCACGCCATGCGTCGCGCCGTCTGTCCCGGATCGTTCGACCCCATCACCAACGGCCACCTCGACATCATCGAGCGGGCCTCCAAGCTGTACGACGTGGTGCATGTCGCGGTGCTGATCAACCGGAACAAGCAGGGGATGTTCACGGTCGACGAGCGGATCGCCCTGATCGAGGAGACCTGCGGGCACTACGGGAACATCGAGGTGGAGTCGCACAGCGGCCTGCTGGTGGACTTCTGCCGGGACCGTGGCATCCCGGCCATCATCAAGGGGCTGCGGGCGGTCAGCGACTTCGACTACGAGCTGCAGATGGCGCAGATGAACCACGGCCTGAGCGGCGTCGAGACGCTCTTCGTGCCGACCTCGCCGACCTACAGCTTCCTCTCCTCCAGCCTGGTCAAGGAGGTCGCCTCGCTGGGCGGGGACGTCTCCCACCTGCTGCCGCCGGCGGTGCACAGCCGGCTGGTCGAGCGGATCGCGGAGCGCCGGGCCCAGTAGCCCGGAAAGGTCTGTTTCTGCCGGTTCGTCACCATCTGTCCCCCTGCCCTCGGGCCGGTCCGGACGCGGGCGTTGTGAGGTCCCGCCGCAGTGGCCGTACAGTCTGTATTCCTGCCCTGCGGTGAGGTGCACCGCGCCGGGCCTGCCTCCGCCGGACGTCGGCGGCACACGGAAAGACGAAGCCCCGTGGACGTGCAGAACAAGGTCGACCAGATCGTCGCGGCCGTCGAGAACGCCCGTGCGATGCCGATGTCGGCCTCCTGTGTGGTGAACCGCGCCGAGCTGGTCGGGCTGCTCCAGGACCTCCGCGCGGCCCTGCCGGCCGAGCTGGCGCACGCGCAGTCGGTGATGGCCGACCACGAGCAGGTGGTGGCCGACGCCGAGGCCGAGGCCGAGCGGATCATCCAGGGGGCGCACGCCGAGCGGGGGTCGCTCATCTCGGACACCGAGGTGGTCCGCCGGGCCCAGGCCGAGGCGGACCGCATCCTCGCCGAGGCCCGCGCCGAGGTGGAGACCAAGCGCGCCGAGGCCGACGACTACGTCGACAGCAAGCTTGCCAACTTCGAGGTGGTGCTCACCAAGACGCTCGGCGCCGTCGGCCGCGGCCGCACCAAGCTGCGCGGCGACTCCGGCGTCTTCGAGACCGACACCGACGGCGAGGGCGACGGCGAGGAGTTCCAGCCGCGGGTCAGCCCGAGCCCCGAGGTCGACGAGTACGTCGATGTGAAGCTCGCCACCCTGGAGACCGTCCTCAGCAAGACGCTGTCGGCCGTCGGCAAGGGCCGCGACAAGCTGCTCGGCAAGGCCCCGATCGACGACCTGGGCGCCTACCTGGCCGCCGCCGACCAGGCGCAGCAGCTCAAGGACCGCGCCGAGGCGGTCGCCGCGGGCTTCGCCGACAACTACGGCGACGGCACCGACGCCAACCAGGAGGCCTGGTACCGGGCCGACGTCCCGCAGCAGCAGAGCTGGCCCGAGCAGACTCCCGCCGCGGCCGGCTGGCAGGCCCCCGGCGAGGGCCAGTACGCGGCCGCCGCCCAGTACGGCGCACCCGAGGGCACCCAGTACGCCGAGGTCTACGGGGGCGGGTTCGACCCGTCCGGGCAGGGCTCGCAGGACCCGTACGGCAACCAGTACGGCTACCAGCAGCCCGGCTACGCCGGCCAGCAGCAGCCCCAGCAGGACGCCTGGGGCAACCAGGCGCCCGAGGCCGGCGGCTACCAGCAGCAGGGCGGCTACCCCGGGCAGGGCCAGGGCCCGCAGTACGACGCCTGGGGCAACCCGGTGCCGGCCGCGGGCGGCTACCCGCAGGGCGGCCAGCCGCAGCTGCCGCAGCAGGCCAACGGGCAGCAGCCGGGCCTGGACGAGACCAGCTTCTTCGACACCAGCATGATCGACATGACCAGGCTGCGGGAGCTCGGCGGCCGCTGACGGCGCCGGGCCGGCCCGCTCCGGGGCCGGCCCGGAGCGGGCGAAGTTGGGCCTGACGGGAGTGTCCGGTAGTCTGACCACTCCGGCCTGCTCGTGCCGGGGTAGTCCGGCTGCCCGCGCAACGCAGGACGCGCAGCGCCGCACGCCGTACGAACCACCCGCGCCACGCACCACGCGTGCCGCCTCAGGAAGTCAGGACACCTTGAACCGCCTCGACCACCGCGACCCCCTCGTGTTCGACACGCACGAGCTCGGCCGTCGCCCCGGATCGCTGCGCAAGGTGACCCGCACCCTGGAGGCCCTCGAGGGGCTGGGCATCATCGACGTGATCGGTGTGCCCGAGAAGAGCGAGATCGCGCTGGAGCTCCGACTGGAGTCCGTGGTCGAGGGAGTCCTCGTCACGGGCACCGCCGAGGCCAAGGTCGAGGGCGAGTGCGTGCGCTGCCTGGAGCCGGTCGAGGACGAGATCGACGTCGAGTTCCAGGAGCTGTTCTACTACCCGGAGTCCGACGAGAAGGGGCGCGGCCGGTCCACCGCCGCCGCCGACGATCTCGACGAGGACGACGACGAAGAGACTTACCGCTTGGAGGGCGATTACTTCGACCTCCAGCCGGTGCTGCGTGACGCGGTGGTGCTCGCACTGCCGCTGCAGCCGGTGTGCCAGGAAGACTGCCTGGGCCTGTGCTCCGAATGCGGAGCGCGCCTGAGCGACGACCCGGACCACCACCACGAGGCCGCCGACCCCCGGTGGGCGGCTCTGCAGGGACTCTCCGCCGCCCACGGCGACGAGGGTGACGGAATCAAGACCAGCGACACCCGTGAGGGTGGAGCCGAGAACCAGGAGAAGTAGCCGTGGCTGTTCCGAAGCGGAAGATGTCGCGCAGCAACACGCGCCACCGCCGGTCCAACTGGAAGGCCGTTGTCCCCGCCCTCGTGGCGTGCGACCGCTGCCACGAGCCGAAGCTGGGTCACATCGCGTGCCCGAGCTGCGGCACGTACAACCGTCGCCAGGTCCTCTCGGTCTGATCGGCGGGGTGCACGGATCGATGTCGGATAGCAACTCAACCCGCAAGCAGGCTTCTGCCAACGGAAGCAAGGGCGGCGGGCCGGCTTCGACCGAATACGACGTCCTGGAAGGGCGCCTCGGGTACACGCTCGAGCGCGCCCTTCTGGTGCGTGCCCTGACCCACCGCAGCTACGCCTACGAGAACGGCGGGCTGCCCACCAACGAGCGCCTGGAGTTCCTCGGCGACTCGGTGCTGGGCCTGGTGGTGACGGACACCCTCTACCGCGTCCACCCGGACGTGCCCGAGGGGACGCTCGCCAAGCTGCGCGCCGCGGTGGTCAACTCCCGCGCGCTCGCGGAGGTCGGCCGGGGCCTTGAACTCGGTACCTTCATCCGGCTCGGCAAGGGTGAGGAGGGAACCGGCGGCCGTGACAAGTCGTCGATCCTCGCCGACACCGTCGAGGCCGTGATCGGCGCCGTCTACCTGGACCAGGGCCTGGACGCGGCGACCGCGTTCGTCCACCGCCTGTTCGACCCGCTGATCGAGGAGTCCTCTCAGCTCGGGGCCGGACTGGACTGGAAGACCAGCCTCCAGGAACTCACCGCGGCGGCCGGCATCGGCGTGCCCGAGTATGTCATCGAGGAGTCCGGCCCGGACCATGAGAAGACCTTCACCGCCGCCGCCCGGGTGGCCGGCCAGGACTTCGGCAGCGGCGTCGGACGCTCGAAGAAGGAAGCGGAACAGAAGGCCGCCGAGAGCGCCTGGCGCGCGATCAAGGCCAAGTACGCGGACAGCCTCCCCGGCGACAAGGCCTGAGACCGGCCCGGAGCAGCCGGCCTGCTCCGGGTGCCGGACCGGCCGGGGCGGCACCGCCAGGCAGCGGAGCAGCGGAGGCGTTGAAGTGCCCGAACTTCCCGAGGTGGAGGTCGTCCGGCGCGGACTGGCCAACTGGGTGGCCGGCCGGACCGTCGAGGACGTCCAGGTGCTGCACCCGCGCGCCGTCCGCCGCCAGCCCGCCGGCGCCGCGGACTTCACCGCCCGGCTGACCGGGACGACCCTCGGCTCCGCACAGCGCCGGGGCAAGTACCTCTGGGTGCCGCTGCAGGGCGGCCGGGGCGGCGACGGCACCGGATTCTCGCTGATCGGCCACCTCGGGATGAGCGGCCAGCTCCTCGTCCAGGACCCTTCGGTGCCGGACGAGACCCACCTGCGGGTCCGGCTGCGGTTCACCGACGGCGGCCGCGAACTGCGCTTCGTCGACCAGCGGACCTTCGGCGGCCTGGCGGTCGAGGAGGCCGAGGACGGCGACCCCGAGGGCACCCCGCTGTCCATCGCGCACATCGCCCGCGACCCGCTCGACCCGCGCTTCGACGACGAGGCCTTCGTCACCGCGCTGCGCGCCAAGCGCACCACGGTCAAGCGCGCCCTGCTCGACCAGACGCTGATCAGCGGGGTCGGCAACATCTACGCCGACGAGGCGCTCTGGCGCGCGAGACTGCACTACGACCGCCCCACCGCCGGCCTGACCCGCCCGCAGGGCACCCTGCTGCTCGGCCACGCCCGTGAGGTGATGAATGCGGCCCTGGCGGTCGGCGGCACCAGCTTCGACAGCCTCTACGTCAACGTGAACGGCGAGAGCGGCTACTTCTCCCGCGACCTGGACGCCTACGGCCGTGAGGGCGAGCCCTGCGGCCGTTGCGGGACCCCGATCCGCCGGGCGGCCTGGATGAACCGCTCCAGCTACTTCTGCCCGCGCTGCCAGCGGATCCCGCGCCCGCGCTGAGCGGTGCCCGGGGCCGGCCCGGGCCCTCCCGGCCCGGCCCGGCCCGGCGGGGCTCAGTGCTTGGTCAGCTCGGCGGGCTGCGGTTCCTCGCTGAGGTCCTGCTCGCCCTGGCCGAAGTAGGCGACGCCGACGGCGGAGGTCACCGCCAGCACGAAGCCGAACGCGGCCATCCAGCCGAGGCCGTCCCGCGAGGAGTCGCCGAGCCAGATCACGCCCACCACGCCCGGCACCACCGTCTCGCCGACCACCAGGGCGGCGGTGGCGCCGTTCACCGAGCCGATCTGCAGGGCGATGGTGTGCAGGTACATCCCGCCGAGGCCGCCGATCAGGATCGCGTACAGGGCCGGGTCGCTGAGCAGCGTGCCGAGGGCGAACGGGTCGAGCCCGTCGAGGATCCGCACCCCCACGCCGAGCGCGCCGAAGCCGAGGCCCGAGAGCAGGCCGGCCACGATCGCGCCGCCCGCGCCCAGCCGGCGCACCACCAGGCTGCCGCCGGCGATCAGCACCACCGAGGCGCCCAGCAGCCACCAGTGCACGGACATCGCCACGTGGTGCCCGCCCTCCGGGCCGGCCGCCACCGCCAGCATGATCAGCGCCGCGCAGAGCACCGCGATCGAGGCCCACTCCGGGCGCCGGAGCCGGATCCCCAGCAGCTTGATGCTCAGCAGCGCCGTGATCACCAGGTTGGCGCTGATGATGGTCTGGGAGAGGAACAGCGGGAGCAGCCTGGCGGCCAGCGCGCCCAGCCCGAAGCCGATCAGGTCGAGCACCGTGCCGAGGATGAACTCCCAGGTCACGGCCGCCTTGGCGGTGGAGGTCAGGTTCGGGCCGCCGTGCTCGGTGACCCCGGCCAGGCGGCCCTTGGCGGCGGCCTCCTCCCGTGCGGAGCGGCGGGAACCGACGGCCTGGAGAACGGAGCCGGTGCCGTAGCAGACCGAGGCTCCGACGGCGGTCACGAGGCCGAGGATCACCACATGCTCCGATCGGTGGGGAAGGGCGCGTGAGCGCGAGGGGGGCGGCAGGCACCACTATGCCCGCTCGGGGCGGTCCGGATGCGACCGCCCAGCGCGACAGACGTGCAGGGTGCGGCCGGGGTTCCCGATCGGCGGGCCGAGCGGGCCGGCGGCCCGAGGATCATCCCCGAGGATGGCGCCCGCCCGCGACGAAAGGCAGGGGCACCCGGGCGGCCGGCCCATCCCCGGGGGCCGCCGGGAGCGGTAGCGTCGAAGGCATGAGAACTTCCGCTCGACGCTCCCGGGCGACGGTGCCCGCCGCCCTGCTGGCGGTGCTGCTCGGGCTGCTGCTCCTGCTGGCCCCGGCCGCCACCGCCGCCGGCGGCCTGGACGCGGCCGCGTCGGCCCTGAAGCAGAACCAGGTGTACGTCGACCCGGCGATGACCGACCGGTTCAGCCAAAGCCAGGCCGACGCGCTGGCCGCGAAGATCAGGGCCGCCGACAAGCCGATCTTCGTGGCGGTGCTCCCCGCCACCGACGAGTTCGCGCCGACGACCGTCTTCACGGACCTGCGGACCAAGGTCGGCGTCGTCGGCACCTACGCGATCTGGCGCGGCGACCAGTTCCTCGCCCGCTCGGACCCGGCCGCGCTCTCCGGTGCGGCCGCCGCCCGGATCGCCGGCGCGGCCCTCCGCTCCCACCCGGGCGACGTGAACGGCACCGTCAACGACTTCGTCGACCAGGCCTCCTCGCAGGTCAGGGGGCACGGTGTGGCCTCCGGCGGCAGTGGCGCCGGCAGCGGCATGTCGGCCGCCTCGGTGGTCGTCCCGCTGGCGCTGCTGGCACTGGCCGGCGGCGGCGTCCTCCTGCTCCTGCGACGCTCGAAGAAGCGCCGGGATCAGCAGCGCCGGGCGGAGCTGGAGCAGCTGCGGCTGGTCGTGGACGAGGACATCACCGCCTTCGGCGAGGAGCTCGACCGGCTCGACTTCAGCCCGGGCGCGCCCGACGCGGACGACGAGCAGCGCACCGACTACGCGCACGCGCTGGACTCCTACGAACGGGCCAAGCGGACCATGGACGCGGCGGCCGGCCCGGCGGACGTCCAGCCGGTCACCGAGGCCCTGGAGGACGGCCGCTTCGCGCTGGCCACCCTGGCGGCCCGGCGCGAGAAGCTGCCGTTGCCCGAGCGCCGGCCGCCGTGCTTCTTCGACCCCCGCCACGGTCCGTCCGTGCAGGACGCCGACTGGGCGCCGGGCGGCGGGGCCACCCGGACCGTCCCGGTCTGCGCGGCGGACGCGGCCCGGCTCGCGGACGGCCGGGACCCGGACATCCGGACGGTGCCGACCGCCCGGGGCCCGCAGCCCTACTGGAACGCCGGCCCGGCCTACGGCCCCTGGGCGGGCGGCTACTTCGGCGGGTACGGCGGCGGGCTGCTGCCGGGCCTGCTGGTCGGCACCATGCTCGGCTCGGCGATGGGCGGCGGCCAGGCCTGGGCCGCGCCCGGGTACGGCGGGGACGGCGGCGGCTACCAGGGCGGCGACTCCTCCGGCGCGGACTTCGACCCCGGTGACTTCGGCGGGTTCGACGGTGGCGGTGGCGGGGACTTCGGCGGCGGCGGGGACTTCGGGGGCGGTTTCTGACCCGCGGCGGCCGTCCGCCCTACGGGGAAGCCGGCCGTGGCCGGGCGGTGGGGAGCGGACCGGCCGGCCGGCTCAGAAGCCGAAGTCCTGGGTCCACCAGGGGCCGCCGGAGCCGGTGTGGACACCCACGCCGAGCTTGGTGAACTGGCAGTTCAGGATGTTGGCGCGGTGGCCCGGGCTGTTCATCCAGGCGGTCATCACGGCCTCGGCGGTGGCCTGGCCGCGGGCGATGTTCTCGCCCCCGAGGTTGCTGATGCCGGCGGCCTTGGCGCGGTCCCAGGGAGTGTGGCCGTCCGGGTCGGTGTGGTCGAAGAACCCGCGCGCGGCCATGTCGTCGCTGAAGGCCGTGGCGAGCGCGTCCAGGCGCGCGTCCGCGGTCACCGGCGCGCAGCCGGCCGCCTTGCGCTGGTCGTTCACCAGGGCGAGCACGGCGGCGGCCGGGTTGGCCGCCTTGGTGCTCGGGCTCGCGGTGGCGGTCGGCTTGGCCGTGGCGGTGGGGCTCGGCCTGGGCGCGGGCGCGGTGGTGGCCGGGCTGCTCGGCGCCGCGGTCGCGCCGGGGGCGGTCGCGGTCGGCGAGGCGAGCGGTGAGCGGGCCTCTCCGCGGTCGGCGGCCGGGGAGGCGTCCGCCCGGGTCACGCCGGCGCTCGGGGACGGCGTCCCGGCGGCCGTGGCGCCGTTCGGGGAGGCGTCGGGGGAGGAGGCGCCGGGCGTACCGGTGCCGTCGGGGGAGAGCGCCTCCAGGGGCGCGTCACCGGCCACCACCGCGGCGTCCGGGGCGGGCAGGACGCCACTCACCACACCGCCCGCGCCGGCCGCGAGGGCCGTGGCGCAGATCGCCAGCAGTCCGCCTGTGCGGCGCCGGCGCTTCTGCTGCGCGGCCGCCCGGGCCTGGCGCCGGCCCGCCCGTCCGGCGGGCTGCTCGTCCTCGGCCGGTCGCGCGCCGCGTGCGTGTCGTGCCATCGCGCTGAACCCCTCCCGAAACTGTGAGCGATCGGTGAGGACTCTAGGGCATGGCGGCTGTGACGGGAGAGGAAGGGCGGAGAAGGAGAGGTGTGGGAGGGGTGAAACCGCCCGGGGCGGTGACCCGGCGCTCCGGATAGGCTCGCCGTCATGCATGGTCGTGACAGCAACGAGCCCGTACGGGCCACCGTCTGGGTACGGGGCCGGGTGCAGCAGGTCGGCTTCCGCTGGTGGACGCGCGCCCGGGCGCTGGAGATCGGTCTGACCGGCTACGCGAGCAATCTCGGCGACGGCCGGGTGCAGGTGGTGGCCGAGGGGCTGCCGGCCGACTGCGAGCAGCTCCTCGCACTGCTGCGCGGACCGGACACGCCCGGCACGGTCACCGGGGTCACCGAGATCTGGACCGCCACCGGCGAGGGCTACGAGGGCTTCGCGATCCGCTGATCCCACCGGTCCGGTGATCGTACCGATCACTCCGGTCACCCGTCCGGAGCACGCCCTCACCAGGCCGGAGGCCGAAGTTGCGGGGGCTTCGGCAACTGCCGGTGTCGTGCGGTTGCCATCTGGGCAGACTCGTGGTTGACTCCGCATCGAGCAGTGATCCACCGGACGCCGGTGGGTCCGCCCGAGACCGCCCGCAGGGCCGCCCGGCGTGACAGTTCCGCCGTGCAGGTGACAGGGCCGTCGTCGCTTGCGGTGATCGTGTTGACCCGTTCCGTCTTTGGTGAGACGCTGGAAGCCCGCGCACACGACCGCGTTTTCCCGGTAGGCGCATGCCCCTGTGAGCCCAGCTCACAGTGGTTGTTCCGTAGTGCCCAGCCAGCACTGCCGGTGGCGCGACGCGCGTGCGTCTTCCCTTCCCCCTAGACCCATACCGCACAGGTTCGGTCACTCAGCGTGGAGGACCACTCATCATGGCAAAGGCGCTTCTCGGGTACGTCGGCGGCCCCGACCCGCGAATGCTCTCCGAGATGCGACGGCTTCAGCAGCGCGTCCAGGACCTGGAGTCCGAGCTCATTCGGATGCAGGCCGAGAACGACGCTCTCATCGCTGTCGCGGACGAGCACTCGCTGCTCAGCAGCATCGATCTGGATCAGCGCGAGCCGGCACTCACCTGATCATCGCCGTACCCTCGTCGATCGACGCTGTTGTGCACTGAGCTCCCGTAAGGGACGCAGCTTGCAAGGGACGCCCTGACCGGCGTCCCTTCGTCGTCCTCGACACCCTTTGCCGACCATCTTGCCCTCCTCCGCATGCCTGAAACCCTCCCCGCACCACGGCCGGATACAGTCGCAGGCCGGGGGGTCTGGCGAGTGCGGAGGAGAGCCGGCGCGTGCACCTGAAGAGTCTGACCCTGCGCGGTTTCAAGTCCTTCGCCTCCGCCACCACCCTCCGCTTCGAACCGGGGATCACCTGCGTGGTCGGGCCGAACGGCTCCGGCAAGTCCAACGTGGTGGACGCGCTGTCCTGGGTGATGGGCGAGCAGGGTGCCAAATCGCTGCGCGGCGGGAAGATGGAGGACGTCATCTTCGCCGGGACGAGCGGGCGCAGTCCGCTCGGCCGGGCCGAGGTCAGCCTCACCATCGACAACACCGACGGCGCCCTGCCCATCGACTACGCCGAGGTGACGATCACCCGGACGATGTTCCGCAACGGCGGCAGCGAGTACGCGCTCAACGGGGACACCTGCCGGCTGCTCGACATCCAGGAACTCCTCTCCGACTCCGGCATCGGCCGCGAGATGCACGTCATCGTCGGGCAGGGCCGGCTGGACTCCGTCCTGCAGGCCGACCCGACCGGCCGCCGGGCCTTCATCGAGGAGGCCGCCGGCGTCCTCAAGCACCGCAAGCGCAAGGAGAAGGCGCTGCGCAAACTGGACGCGATGCAGGTCAACCTGAACCGCGTCCAGGACCTGGTCGGCGAACTGCGCCGCCAGCTGGGCCCGCTGGGACGCCAGGCGAAGATCGCCCGCCGGGCGGCCGGCATCCAGGCCGACCTGCGCGACGCCCGGCTGCGGCTGCTCGCGGACGACCTGACCGGCCTGCGGCACGCCGTCGAGGCCGAGATCGCGGACGAACTCGCGCTGCGGCTGCGGCGCTCCACCGTGGAGCAGGAACTCGCCCGCGCCCAGCAGCGCGAGGCCGTCCTGGAGGCCCAGGTCGAACAGTTGGGGCCCCGCTTGGAGGCCGCCCGGCAGACCTGGTACCAGCTGTCCGCGCTGACCGAACGGGCCCGGGGCACCATCGGCCTGGCCGAGGCCAGGGCCCGGCACGCGGAGGCGGGCGGACAGGCCGAGGAGCGGCGCGGCCGCGACCCCGAGGAGCTGGAACGCGAGGCCGAGCGCGTCCGGGAGGAGGAGGCCGCGCTCGCCGAGGCTCTGGAGGAGGCCCGCTACGCGCTCGCCGAGGCGGTCGAGACCCGCGCCGCCGTCGAACGCGAACTCGGCGAGGAGGAGCGCCGGCTGAAGGCGGCCGCGCGCGCCGTCGCGGACCGGCGGGAGGGCCTCGCCCGGTTGCAGGGGCAGGCCGCCGCGGCCCGCTCCAGGGCGGCCGGCGCGGAGGCCGAGATCGGACGGCTCGCCCTGGCCAGGGACGAGGCCCTGGTCCGGGCCGAGGCCGCCGACCAGGAGTTCCACGGGCTCCAGGAACACGTCGACGAACTCGCCCGGGGCGACGAGGACCTGGAGGAGGCCCAGCAGGAGGCCCGGACCGGGCTCGCCGCGATCGACCGCGAACTCGCCGACGCCCGGGACGCGGCGGGCGCCGCCGACCGCGAGCGGGCCGCGACGACCGCCCGCCGGGACGCGCTGGCCCTCGGCCTGCGACGCAAGGACGGCAGCGGCGCCCTGCTCGCCGCCGGCGGGGAGGCGGCCGGCGTGCTCGGCCAGGCGGCGGCGCTGCTGAAGCCCGAACCGGGCTACGAGGTGGCGGTCGCGGCCGCTCTCGGCGCCGCGGCGGACGCGATCGCCGTGGACGGCGTGGAGGCGGCGGTCCGGGCCCTGGACCTGCTGCGCGCCGAGGACGCGGGCCGGGCCGCCCTGCTGATCGCCGGCCGGCCCGGCCTCCCCACGCCGGGCGGGCCGTCGGACCAGGCCGAGGCCGGGGAGCGGCCCGGCGGACTGCCGGCCGGCGCCCGCCGGGCGGCCGACCTGGTGGCGGCGCCGCCCGGCCTGCAGCCGGCCGTCCGGCGGCTGCTGGCCACCGCCGTGGTGGTCACCGGCCTCGACCAGGCCCGGGAACTCGTCCGGGAACATCCGGAGTTGACGGCCTTCACGCTCGACGGCGACCAGCTCGGGGCCGGCTTCGCCCAGGGCGGCGCGGCCGGGGCGCCCAGCCTGCTGGAGACCCGGGCGGCCGTCGACGAGGCCGACCGGGCGATCGAGGAACTCTCCGTCCGGTGCGGTCGGCTGGGCGAGCGGCTCGCCGACCTGACCACCCGGCGGGCCGACGCGGCCGCGGAGACGGAGCAGCTGGCGCTCCGCGCACGGCGGGCGCAGCAGGAACGGGCCCAGGTGGCCGGGGCCCTCGGCCGGCTCGGCGGACAGGCCAAGGCCGCCGCCGGCGAGGCCGAACGGCTGGCCGCCGCGGCCGCCCGCGCCGAGGAGGGCCTGGAGCAGGCCACCGCGGCCGCCGAGGAGCTGGCCGGCCGGCTGGCCACGGCCGAGGAGTCGGCCGGCGCGGACGACCAGGAGCCCGACAGCACCGAGCAGGACCGGCTCGCCGAGGCCGCCGTCCGGGCCCGGCAGACCGAACTGGAGACCCGGCTCTCGGTCCGCACCCACGAGGAGCGCGTCCGGGCCCTGACCGGCCGGGCCGACCAGCTGGACCGCTCCGCCCGCGCCGAGCGGGAGGCCCGGGCCAGGGCCGCGGCCCGGCGGGAGCGGGCCCGGCACGAGTCCGCGGTGGCCGGCGCGGTCGCGGCCGGCACCCGGCAGCTGCTCGCCTGCCTGGAGATCTCGCTGGCCAGGGCCGCCGCCGAACGTGACGAGGCCGAGCAGGCGCGCGCCGCCCGGGAGGGCGAACTGCGGGCCGGCCGCGAGCACGGCCGGGAGCTCAAGGCCGAACTCGACAAGCTGGTCGACGCCGGCCACCGGGACGAGGTGCTCCGGGCCGAGAAGCGGCTGCGGATCGAGCAGCTGGAGGCCAAGGCCCTGGACGAGTTCGGCATCGGGTCCGGGGAACTGCTGGCCGGCTACGGGCCGGGCGTACCGGTACCGCCCGGGGTCCCCGAGGAGGGCCAGGAGCCGGGGGAGCCCCGGCCGTACGTCCGGGCCGAGCAGGAGAAGCGGCTGCGGGCCGCCGAGCGGGCGTACCAGCAGCTGGGCAAGGTCAACCCGCTGGCGCTGGAGGAGTTCGCGGCCCTGGAGGAACGCCACCAGTTCCTCGGCGAGCAGCTGGACGACCTCAAGCGCAGCCGGCGCGACCTGCTGGAGATCGTCAAGGACGTGGACACCAGGGTCGAGCAGCTGTTCACGGCCGCCTACCACGACACGGCGGCGCAGTTCGAGGGCGTCTTCTCCCGGCTCTTCCCCGGTGGGGAGGGGCGGCTGGTGCTGACCGACCCCGACAACATGCTGACCACCGGCGTCGAGGTGGAGGCCCGCCCGCCGGGGAAGAAGGTCAAGCGGCTGTCGCTGCTCTCCGGCGGCGAGCGGTCCCTGACGGCGGTGGCCCTGCTGGTCTCGATCTTCAAGGCGCGACCCAGCCCGTTCTACGTGATGGACGAGGTCGAGGCGGCGCTCGACGAGACCAACCTGCGGCGGCTGATCGCGATCATGGAGGAGCTGCGGGAGAGCTCCCAGCTCATCGTGATCACCCACCAGAAGCTCACCATGGAGTCCGCCGACGCGCTCTACGGCGTGACCATGAAGGGGGACGGCATCTCGCAGGTGATCAGCCAGCGCCTGCGGGCGGTCCCGGCGCCCGGCCGCGGGGCCGGGGGAGAGTCCGCCGGGCGGGGGAGCGCCGCGCCGGGGCGGCCGGCCCCGGCGGCGGGCGGGGACTCCTGAGACGGCCGGGCCCCCGGGGCCGGGCATGTGCCGCTTCCGAGGGCCCGTCGCGGATACTGGGAGGGTTGTGACTCCTCCCCCTCGCCCGCGAGGGGGGCTGCGCACTCAGCCGACCGACGACGTCGGGCCGGCCGGCCACGACCGCCGCCGAGGGGCGGTGGTCAAGCAGTGAAGCGGCGGCGCTCCGGCCCGCCGGGCGAAGGATCACCAGCACTCCCGGCCTCACGGACGGGCACCCAGCGAAGGAGTTAGATGTGGAATTCGTGATCCTTGCCGTGGTCATCGCGGTGGCCGTCATCGGCGCGATCGCGGGCCTCGTCGTCAGCGGGAGGCGACGCAAGGAGCTGCCGCCGAAGGCGACGGCACCGGTCATCACGGCGCCGAAGGCCCCGGCCGAGCCCGCGCCCGAACCCCAGGTGGGGGACGAGGCGGCGCCACCGGTCGAGGCCCCGGTCCAGACCGTCGAGGAGGTGGAGCTCCCGCCGGTCGCCGAGATCGAGGAGCTGCCGGCCCTCGAAGTCCCCGAGCCGACCGCCGGCCGCCTGGTCCGGCTGCGCTCGCGGCTCTCCCGCTCGCAGAACTCGCTCGGGAAGGGCCTGCTCACGCTGCTCTCCCGGGAGCGGCTGGACGAGGACACCTGGGAGGAGATCGAGGAGACCCTGCTGGTCGCCGATGTCGGTGTGAAGCCCACCCAGGAGCTGGTCGACCGGCTGCGCACCCGGGTCAAGGTGCTCGGCACCCGCACGCCCGCCGAGCTGCGCGGCCTGCTCCAGGAGGAGCTGGTCCAGCTGATCGGCGAGGACACCGACCGCACGCTGCACACCGCCCGGCACGAGGACGGCCGGCCGGCCGTCGTGCTGGTGGTCGGCGTCAACGGGGTCGGCAAGACCACCACCTCGGGCAAGCTCGGCCGGGTCCTGGTGGCCGACGGCCGCAAGGTCGTGCTCGGTGCGGCCGACACCTTCCGCGCCGCCGCCGCCGACCAGCTGCAGACCTGGGGCGAGCGGGTCGGCGCCCGGACCGTCCGCGGGCCCGAGGGCGGCGACCCGGCCTCGGTCGCGTTCGACGCCGTCAAGGAGGGCATCGCCGAGGGCGCCGACACCGTCCTGGTGGACACCGCCGGGCGGCTGCACACCAAGACCGGCCTGATGGACGAGCTGGGCAAGGTCAAGCGGGTCGTCGAGAAGCACGGCCCGGTCGACGAGGTGCTGCTCGTGCTGGACGCCACCACCGGCCAGAACGGCCTGGTGCAGGCCCGGGTCTTCGCCGAGGTGGTCGACATCACCGGCATCGTGCTGACCAAGCTGGACGGTACCGCCAAGGGCGGCATCGTGATCGCGGTCCAGCGCGAGCTGGGCGTCCCGGTCAAGCTGATCGGGCTCGGCGAGGGCGCGGACGACCTGGCGCCCTTCGAGCCGGCCGCGTTCGTCGACGCCCTGATCGGTGACTGACCCGACCTGATCGGCGACCGACCCGACCGACGCCATGGCCGGCCGGGCGGGCCGGAGCCTCGCGGCAGGGGCCGCTTTCCCGGGAGACCGGGGGAGCGGCCCTTCGTCGTACCCGGGGTGTCGCGGGAGCGGCCGGGGCCACGCCGGCCGGTCGCGTGGCCCGGCGGTCTGGCCCGGCGGTCCGGCCGGGCCGGTCCGGGGACGGTCAGGAGGCGAGCCAGGCGGGCTCGGAGCTGCGCTCGCGGCTGCGGTGGCAGGCGTACGCGAGCGTGCCGAGCAGCAGGCGGGCCTCCGGCGGACAGCCCGCGTTGTCCCGGGTGGGGCGGCGGAGCCAGCGGACCGGGCCGAGGCCGTCGAGGACGGTCGGCGGCGCGGCGACGTGGCCGCCCTCGCCGTGGCAGGCCAGGTCGAGCGCGGCGTCGTCCCAGCCCATCCGGTACAGCAGGTCGGGCAGCCGGCGGGCGGCGCCGGCCGCGACCAGGAACTGCAGGCGGCCGGTCGGCGGGGCCAGCACCGGGCCGACCTGGGTGCCCATCCGCTCCAGCCGGACCAGCGCCTGCAGCCCCGCCTGCTCGGGCACGTCCAGCACGTCGAAGGCCCGCCCGGTGGGGAGGAGGACGGCGCTCGCGGGGCCGGGGCGCCCGTCGGCCGTCGGCCCGTCCTGGTGCGGTGCGCCCCGGTGCGGCCCGTCCGGGGTGGCCGGGGCGCCGGCGGCGACCGCCCAGCCCCAGCGTCCGGTGTACTCCGCCGCCGCCTGGAACGCCGCCGCCTGGAACGCGGTGGCGCGGGTGCGGCGCCGGGTGCCGCGTGGTGCGAGCCGCAGGTGTCCCAGTCGAAGATCGCCGAACAGGTTGTCCATGCCTCCCCCAACAGGTTCTCGTTGCCGGTGGTTACGGGATCGTGACGTCGGGTGGATCGTCCGATGTGGTGCGAGTGGTGCGGGGGCGGCGCGCGGCTTACGGCGTGCGCCCGTTCGTGCGGCGCGATCGCGGAGTCGCCTTGCGGCGGCCGCCGCGGATGCCGGATCGTCGGGTGCGAGCGCGCCCCCGGTGCGACCGGGGTGGCAAACTCACCTGGGGCTGCTGGTGATTGCCGTGCTGATCGGGATATCTCGGGTGACTTGGCGGCCCGCATATGCCGGGCGGGCCGGAGTACCAGTGAAGCGTGTGCGGACTGCGCATAGTTCACCCGTGGGGGTGGCGAAAGGTGGCGTTTCCCCGGCGATGCTCCCCCGGATGGTCGAAAGAGCGTTACGTTCAGCTCGCCGAGCACGGCGGAGTGTCCGCTCCGGCCCTTCCGGGGGCGGGAGTTGGGACTCCGGCAGCCGGTGCGAGGTGCTTGAACACCAGTACGACGACGCAGGATGACGCACGGGCAGGACACCGGACCGGCCCGGCGGCGCACAGGAGGACCGCACCCGGATGAGACAGCATCCGGTGCGCGAAACAGCGGTACGAGCGAGCACCTCGGCGGTACGGACAGGTACGGCACGTCTAGGAATCGCCCGCGACCGTCGGGCATCACGAGCGGGGCCCCGTGGGCGGGGCCGGGCGGGATGGGGACGTTCCCATGGCAGAGAAGCAACCCAACGAGAAGCTGGCCTCGTGGTTCGGCCGGAGCGGCTGGTCCAAGGGCGAGTTGGCCCGGCAGGTCAACCGCCGGGCACGCCAGATCGGCGCGCACCACGTCTCCACCGACACCTCACGGGTGCGTCGCTGGCTCGACGGTGAACAACCCCGCGAACCCATCCCGAAGATCATGTCCGAGCTGTTCTCCGAGCGCTTCGGCTCGGTGGTCTCGATCGAGGACCTCGGCCTGCGCGCGATCGTCCCGGTCTCCACCGTGGGCGGCGGCGTCGACCTGCCCTGGAGCGCCCCGCAGACCGTCCAGTTGATCAGCGAGTACTCGCGCAGCGACCTGATGCTCAACCGGCGCGGATTCCTGGGCACTTCGCTCGCCCTGACGGCCGGTGCGGCGCTGATCGAGCCGATGCAGCGCTGGCTCACCCCCGGCCCCGGCGGCGCCCCGACCCCGATCCTGGCCGCCGCCAACGGCGGCGAGCCGTTCAGCGGCCGGCTGTCCGAGCCCGAGCTGGAACTGCTGGAGCAGACCACGGTGACGTTCCGCCAGTGGGACGCCCAGAACGGCGGCGGCCTGCGCCGCAAGGCGGTGGTCGGCCAGCTGCACGAGGTCACCGACCTGCTGCAGGAGAGCTACCCCGAGCAGACCACCCGGCGGCTGTTCCGGCTCACCGCCGAACTCGCCCACCTCGCCGGCTGGATGTCCTACGACGTCGGCATGCACCCCAGCGCGCAGAAGTACTACGTGCTCGCGCTGCACGCCGCCAAGGAGGCCGGCGACCGCCCGTTCGGCGCGCTGATCCTCACCGACATGAGCCGGCAGATGATCCACCTGAACCGCGGCGAGGACGCCCTGGAGCTGATCCACCTCGCCCAGTACGGCAGCCGTGACACCGCCACCCCCAAGCAGCAGTCCCTGCTGTACGCGATGGAGGCGCGCGCCTACTCGACGATCGGCGAGGTCAACCGCTGCGCCCGGGCCGTCCGGCTGGCGGAGGACACCTTCACCGACATCCGCGAGGGCGACAACGACCCGGACTGGCTGAAGTTCTTCTCGGCCGCCGAGCTCAACGCCGAGAACGCGCACTCCTACCGCGACCTCGCCTACCACTCCAGCCGCAGCGACCTGTACGCCTCGATGGCCGCGCCGGTGATGGAGCGGGCGGTCGACCTGTTCCGCCAGGACGACGACCACGTCCGCTCGTACGCCTTCAACCTGGTCGGCATGGCCAGCGTCCACCTGCTGCAGAACGAGCCCGAGCAGGCCGCCGTGATGGCGGAGCAGGCGGTGGACATCGCCACCAAGGTGCGCTCGGAGCGGCTCAACACCCGGGTCCGCAAGACCTCGGAGGCCGCCAACCGCAACTTCAAGGGCGTGCCCGGGGTCAGCCGGCTGGCGGACCGCGTGGTGCAGGAGATCCCGGAGTTCGCCTCGGCCGTCTGACCCGCCCCGGACCGCCCCTCGGCCCGCCGTGCCCGTCCCGGTGGCCGGCCCCGGCCCGCCCGCCCCCGTCCGGGCGGGCGGGCCGGGGCCGTTCGGGCACGGCTGCGGCGCGGCGACCGTAGAGTTCCGGCCACCGGGACCCGTCCGGCGGGCCGCCCGGCCGGCCCCGGGGGCCCGGATCCCCACGGTCGGTGATCGCCTGGGCACGTCCGGTGCTGTGCGGCCGTACGGTAGCCCATCTTCTGTCATGGCACGGCCGTAGTTCACGTCGGTGTAACCCGCGCGTTCACGTCGTCACGGGTGCGAAACACCGAGCCGCATCGGCCGAAACCGTACTTCGACACTCTCCTCTTCATCGCCGACACCCCGGGTGGCACGGGACAGGTATCCCGCGGGTGGAGCGGCATTCATTTACGAGGAGACGCCGATGCCGGACGGCTTCAGCGCAGGCGATACCGCCTTTGTGCTCATCAGTGCGGCCCTGGTCATGTTGATGACCCCGGGCCTGGCCTTCTTCTACGGAGGCATGGTCAGGGTCAAGAGCACGCTCAACATGCTGGTCATGAGCTTCATCTCGCTGGCGATCGTCACCGTGCTCTGGGTGCTCTACGGCTACAGCCTGAGCTTCGGCCCGGACGCGGGGGCGGGCCTGATCGGCAACCTGGACTTCCTGGGGATGCAGGGCATCGGCCTGAACGACCTGACCGGCACCATCCCGGTCACCACCTTCGCGGTGTTCCAGCTGATGTTCGCGATCATCACCCCCGCGCTGATCAGCGGCGCGATCGCGGACCGGGCCAAGTTCGGCGCCTGGGCACTGTTCATCGCCCTCTGGGTGACGGTGGTCTACTTCCCCGTCGCGCACTGGGTCTTCTTCTTCGACAAGGGCAACGGCGGCTGGCTCGGCGACCGCAACGGCGTGATCGACTTCGCCGGCGGTACCGCGGTGCACATCAACGCCGGTGTCGCGGGCCTCGCGCTCTGCCTGGTGCTCGGCAAGCGGGTCGGCTTCAAGCGTGACCCGATGCGCCCGCACAGCCTGCCGCTGGTGATGCTCGGCTCCGGCCTGCTGTGGTTCGGCTGGTTCGGCTTCAACGCCGGCTCCGCGCTGGCCGCCAACGGCGTCGCCTCGATGGCCCTGATCAACACCCAGATCGCCACCGCCGCCGCGGTGCTCGGCTGGCTGGTCTACGAGAAGCTCAAGCACGGCGCCTTCACCACCCTCGGCGCGGCCTCCGGCGCGGTCGCCGGCCTGGTCGCCATCACCCCGGCCTGCGGCTCGGTCAGCCCGCTCGGCTCGATCGCCATCGGCCTGATCGCCGGCGCCGCCTGTGCCGCCGCGATCAGCCTGAAGTACCGCTTCGGCTTCGACGACTCGCTCGACGTGGTCGGCGTGCACGCCATCGGTGGCGCCATCGGCTCCCTCCTGGTCGGCCTGTTCGCCACCGGCACCGTCGGCCAGACCGCCAAGGGCCTGTTCTACGGCGGCGGCTTCGACCAGCTCGGCAAGCAGGCGATGGGCGTGGCAGCGGTCGCCGTCTACTCCTTCGTGGTCTCCTGGCTGCTCGGCCAGGCGATCCACAAGACCATCGGCTTCCGGGTCACCGAGGACGTCGAGGTGGCCGGCATCGACCAGGCCGAGCACGCCGAGTCCGCGTACGACTTCAGCGCGATGGGCGCCAGCCTGTCCCGCGCCACCCCGGCCCCCGCCGGGAAGACCGAGAAGACCGCCGAGAAGACCGAGGTTGGCGCCTGATGAAGCTCATCACCGCGATCATCAAGCCGCACCGGCTGGACGACGTGAAGGCCGCACTGCAGGCCTTCGGGGTGCACGGTCTGACCGTCACCGAGGCCAGTGGCTACGGCCGCCAGCGCGGCCACACCGAGGTCTACCGGGGCGCCGAGTACACCGTCGACCTGGTGCCGAAGGTCCGCATCGAGGTCCTCGTCGAGGACGACGACGCGGAGCAGCTGATCGACGTCCTGGTGAAGGCCGCCAGGACCGGAAAGATCGGCGACGGCAAGGTCTGGAGCGTCCCCGTCGAGACCGCCGTCCGGGTCCGCACCGGGGAGCGCGGGCCCGACGCCCTCTAACATTCACATCGATCACTCACGCGGACCTGCGGCCGGCTACCGGCCGCAGGTCCGCTGACGGCATATCAGGACCGAGCACCGCCGGACGACGGATGGGGATCCCGAAATGACCAGCGAAGCCAGCTCTCCCTCCTCGCCCGCCGCCGGACCGGACGGGCCCGTCGCCTACGCCGACGCCCGTAGCCGGCTGCTCGCCGACCCCGCCGTCGCGGGCAGCCGGCGCCGGGCCGCCCTCGCCGGGCTCACCGACCGCTGGCTGGCCGGCCTGTTCGCCGCGGCCGGCGCCCCGTCGGGCGTCGCACTGGTCGCCGTCGGCGGCTACGGGCGCGGCGAACTCTCGCCGCGCAGCGACCTCGACCTCCTGCTGCTGCACGACGGCCCGGTGGACAGCGCCCTGCCCGAGCGCATCTGGTACCCGGTCTGGGACTCCGGCGCCTCCCTGGACCACTCCGTCCGCACCCTCGCCGAGGCCCGTACCGTCGCCGCCGAGGACCTCAAGGCCCAGCTCGGCCTGCTGGACGCCCGGCACATCGCCGGCGACGCCGCCCTGACCGCCTCGCTGCGCTCCGCCGTCCTCTCCGACTGGCGCGCCACCGCCTCCACCCGCCTTCCGGAGCTGCAGGAACTCGGCGCCGAGCGGGCCGAACGGCACGGCGAACTCTCCTTCCTGCTGGAGCCCGACCTCAAGGAGGCCAGGGGCGGCCTGCGCGACGTCGTCGCGCTCAATGCGATCGCCGCCTCCTGGCTCGCCGACGCCCCCCGCGACGGCCTGGAGGCCGCGTCCCGCCGTCTCAGCGACGTCCGGGACGCGCTGCACCTGACCACCGGCCGGGCCACCGAACGGCTCAGCCTCCAGGACCAGGACCAGGTCGCCGCGACCCTCGGGGTGCTCGACGCGGACACCCTGCTGCGCCAGGTCTACGAAGCCGCCCGCACCATCACCTACGCCGGCGACGTCACCTGGCGGGCCGTCGACCGGGTGCTCGCGGCCCGCTCCTCGCGGGGCCGGCGCTCCTCCCGCCTGTCCTTCCCGTTCACCGGGACCGGCCGCGGGTCCGGCGCGGTGGCCCGCGGCGCGGTGGACCGCAGACCGCTCGCCGAGGGCGTGGTCGAGCAGGACGGCGAGGCCGTCCTCGCCCAGGGCGCCCGCCCCGCCACCGACCCGGTGCTGCCGCTGCGCGCCGCCGCCGCGGCGGCCCAGGCCGGCCTGACCATCTCCTACGCGACCGTGCGGCGGCTGGCCGCCGAGACCCGGCCGCTGCCGGTGCCCTGGCCGGACGAGGCCCGCGAGCAGCTCATCACCCTGCTGGGCGCCGGCGAGGCCTGCATCCCGGTCTGGGAGGCGCTGGAGGCCGAGGGCCTGATCACCCGGCTGCTGCCGGACTGGGAGCGGGTCCGCTGCCGCCCGCAGCGCAACGCCGTGCACCGCTGGACGGTCGACCGGCACCTGGTCGAGACGGCGGTGAAGGCCGCCGCGATGACCCGCCGGGTGGCCCGCCCCGACCTGCTGCTGGTCGCCGCACTGCTGCACGACCTCGGCAAGGGCTGGCCCGGGGACCACTCGGAGGCCGGCGAGGTGATCGTCCGCGACGTGGCCGTCCGGATGGGCTTCGACACGGCCGACACCGAGACCCTCGCGGTGCTGGTGCGCCACCACCTCACGCTGGTCGACACCGCGACCCGGCGTGACCCGGACGACCCGGCCACCGTCGACCTGATCACCAAGGTGGTCGGCACCCTGCCGCACCTGGAGCTGCTGCACGCGCTGACCGAGGCGGACGCCACCGCGACCGGCCCGGCCGCCTGGAGCAGCTGGCGGGCCTCGCTGGTCGACGGCCTGGTCGGCCGGGCGGCCGCCCAGCTCGCCGGCGGCTATCCCTTCCCCGCCGACGTCGAGCCGACCGCCGAGGAGGAGCGCCTCGCCGTGGAGGCGGCCCGCACCGGCGGCCCCGCGCTGTCCCTGCACGCCCAGAGCAACCAGGACTCCTTCGCCACCGAGCCGATGGGCGTGGAGCTCACCCTGGCCATCCCGGACCGCCCCGGCCTGCTGGGCACGGTGGCCGGCGTCCTGGCCCTGCACCGGCTCACCGTCCGGGCGGCGAGCCTGCGCGAACTCGACCCGATCGGGGTCGGGGCCGTCCTGCTGATCTCCTGGACGGTCACCGCCGAGTACGGCGAGCTGCCCGAGGCCGCCCGGCTCCGGGCCGACCTGCGGCGTGCCCTGGAGGGCTCGCTGGACGTCGCCCGCAAGCTCGCCGAACGCGATGCCGCCGCCCCCCGCCGGCGCGGCATCAGCACCCCGCCGCCGGTGGTCTCGGTCGCCCCC
Organism: Kitasatospora indigofera; assembly: GCF_014655955.1. Lineage (GTDB taxonomy): Bacteria > Actinomycetota > Actinomycetes > Streptomycetales > Streptomycetaceae > Kitasatospora > Kitasatospora indigofera. Next base: position 57,569 of record NZ_BNBO01000030.1, on the reverse strand, counting down.
GGCGCCGCCTCGGCCACCGCCACCGTCCTGGAGGTCCGCGCGCACGACGCCCCCGGCCTGCTGCACCGGATCGGCCGCGCGCTGGACGAGGCCGGGGTGCGGGTCCGCACGGCGCACATCTCCACCCTCGGCGCCGACGCGGTGGACGCTTTCTACGTCACCGACCCGGCCGGCCGGCCGCTGTCGGCGCAGCGTGCGACGGAGGTGGCGGCGGCGGTCCAGTCGGCACTGGGGTGACCGGGGGCCGGGGCGCCCCGGGACGTCCGGCCCGGACGCCCGGACGCCCGGACGCCCGGCCCTGGCCCGACTCGGCCCCGGCCTGACTTGGCCCGGCCCGGTTCGGCTGCCGACCGCCGGTCCGGGTTACCCGGGTGCGGAGCGGAAGGCCCGCAGGCCCTCGACGCGCGCGGCGGCGAACTCGATCTCGACGTTCGAGCCAGGACCCCGCATCGAGAGCAGGGCGTGCCCGGAGCGGGTGCGGGAGAGGGTGTACTCGGCAGGCCCCCGGTAGTCCCACCCGTCGATCTGCAGCCGGGTCAGGCCGGAGAGCACGAGGAAGAACTCCACCGCGTTCAGGCCCCTGTCCACCCGGTCCCGGGGCGGAGCCGGCGGCAGTCCCGCGTGTTCGAACCCGAGGGTGACCGAATCCCCGCGTTCGTCGACCAGCAGATGGAAGAGGTCGAGGTCCTCGAAGGCCGGCAGCCCGCTCAGGAGCCCGGCGTGGAGCCCGTCGAGGAGCCCGGCGAGGTCGTCCGGAGCCGCCGGCACCTGCGCCCGGTCAGACCCGCGCATAGTAGTTCTCCTCCCAGGTCGCGGGCGGTGCGGAGTACCGCAGCGCGTCGACCCGGCCGGTGTAGTGGTGGACCGGGGAGGACCCGTCGGGCGTGGCCGCCCGGGTGCTCAGCCGCCCGACGGAGACGGCGCGGTTGCCGGTGAAGGCGATGTCCGTCCGCCCGCCGTCGATCCGGACCGCGATCCGGCTCTCCCGGAGTTCCGTGATCGCGACCGCCGCGTCGGCCGGCAGCCGGCCACCGGTGACCCGGACGTCCGCGACGTCCAGGAACTGGAGGTGGAACTCGACGGTGTCGCACCCCGGTTCGGTCCGGTCCTCCCGCAGCAGGCCGGCCTGCTGCGGGAGGCTCGCCCGCAGCGTCAGGGCCGGCCCCCGCCGGTTGAGGTGCAGCGAATGGATCCGCAGCACGTCGCCCCGCGGCGGCGTGCGGTAGAGCTCCAGCAGCTTCTCCGGGTTGCGGAGGGTGTCGGCCCAGTGCGTGGTCATGGTGAGGGCGCTCCTTCACCGCGAGGCGGCCTTCTCGTGGCGCGGGTCCGCATCGGGGGGACGGGGGGACGGGGGCGGCCTCTGTCCGCCACCGGCCCGGTCCGCCACCGGCCTGGTCCGGCCCCGGCCCGGCGGTGCCGGGCCGCGGCCAGCGCCGGGCGGCGGTCACCGCCCGTGGTCGGGGATCTCGGAGTCCTTCGGCGGTCGGACCTGGCCCAGCAGCCGTTCCTCGGACGCGCCGATCGCCCGGAAGTTCTCGCGCGCCTCCGTGAGGGTGACGCGATTGGGGCCGCCGCGGTACTCGTCCGCGTCCTCGTCGCCCTGTCCGGTGTCCTCCCATCCGCACACCTGGCAGATCTCGTACATCGCGCGAGCGCGGAGCGTCAGGTATCCGCAGCTCGGGCAGCTGTAGCCCTGCCGGCCGGACGGGTCGGTGCTGGAGGTCGGGGATGTCATCTGGCGCCTGTTCGGTCGAGTCGGTCGGTCTTCACTGCACGGCTTCGGGGGCCCGGACGGCCCAGGGCCCGTCCTAGTCCTCGACGCCCTTCTGGTCGTTCCAGTATTTCCTGGCCCAGGCGTCGGAGGACTTCCCGGAGCGGTCGATCGAGCTGTCGAAGTAGGTGATGATCTTGTTGGTCTTGAGGTCCTTCACGGCGAACTCGTTGGTCGTCGGGTCCCATCGGTAGACCTTCCCCTCCAGCAGGCTGACCTTCTCGCGCACGCCGGCGCCCTTCGGATCCTGCATCAGGTCCTTGGCGCCCTGGGCGTAGTCCTCCTTCGTGTAGTACCCCAGGTCCCGGCCGTGCCGCCCGTAGTGCTCCTCCATGCTCGCCGGGCTCGACCACTCGCACGGCGTGAGACCGAGCGGGTCGAACCAGGTCAGCGGGTTGGGGACGTACCCGTTGGGGTTCGGCGCCGGGGACAGGCCCAGGGGGTCGAGGGTGGCGTAACGGGCCGTCGACGGGTCGTAGTAGCGGTTGAGGTTGTAGTGCAGCCGGGTTTCGGGGTCGTAGTACTGGCCGGGGAACCGCAGCGGTGTACTGGTGCTGCCGGCGCTCAACCAGGTCGTCGCGCCCCAGATGCTGGTCCGGGCCTGCCAGGCGGTCGAACCGTCGGGGTTGAGGAGGTGGGTGGGGGTGCCGATCAGGTCGGTGACGATGGCGAAGAACCGGCGGTCGGTGTCCGCCTGCCGGGCCTCGTCCGCGGCGGCCATCAGTTCGGTCTGGGCGACGGGACGCGACCCGTCGTGGTCCCAGGTGAGGGTGTAGGCACCGGGCAGGGCAGGGCCGTGGGCGGTCTGCTCCACGAGCGTGGTGCCGTCCCAGGTGAACTCCGTCCGCTCCGTCGCCGTCGCGCCGTCCCCGCCGAGGCGCTCCTTCGAGACGCGGCGGCCGAAGGGGTCGTACCGGTAGCGCCAGCGACTGCCGTCGGGAGTCGTGACGCCGGTCAGCCGGTCCTCGGCGTCCCAGCTGTAGTGCCACACGTTGCTCCGGCCGGAGAGCGTGGTCTGCCGGCGCACCGTGACCCGCCCCTGGGCGTCGTGGTCGTACGCGAGCCTGCCGGCCGAGCGGATCAGGGTGCCCCGGTAGCTGCGGGCGCCGAGGGCACTGTCGTCCCGGCCCGCGGGCCAGGCCGCGTCGGTGAGGTTCCCGGACCGGTCGTAGGCGTACCGCTCGGTCCAGTCGGCGGCGTGCACGGCGGTCACCCGGCCGGCCGCGTCGAGGTCGAAGGAACGGGCGCCGGACTGCTGGTCGGCGATGCCGACCAGGGCGCCGTCGGCGCGGTAGGTGTATGCGCGGCTCTGCAGCGGGCGGACGGCCGAGCCGGTCAGCGTCTGGCTGCTGAGACGGTGCACCTCGTCCCAGGTGGAGGTGAGGGCGACGTCGGCGGCGAACCGGCGGGCGGTCTCCCGGCCGAGCACGTCGCGCTCGAAGGCCAAGGTGTGTTCCGAGGTGGTGAGCGCGGTCGGATTGCCGTCCGCGTCGTACGTCCAGCGGCTCTCGGCGCCGGACGGGGTCAGCCGCCGGACGCGCCGGCCCGCCGCGTCGTACCCGGTGCTGAGGGTGCGCCCGTCGACCGTCTCCTCGGTCACCCGGCCGAGGAGGTCGTACCGGCGCCGGAGGCGCACGTCCGGACCGGTCGCGGAGACCAGGCGGCCGACCTGGTCGTACGCGTACACGGTGGACTCGCCCGCGACGTCCTTGGAACTGAGGTTGCCGAGGGCGTCGTAGCCGTAGCCGATGGTCTGCCCCAGCCCGTTGGTGCGGGCGGCCAGCCGCCCGGCCGCGTCGTGCGCGTAGCTGAGGTCGCGTCCGTTGAAGTCGGTCTCGCCGGTCACCCGGCCGGCCGGGTCGTACCGGTAGCTCCACTCCAGCCCGTCCGGGTTGGTCACCCGGACGAGCCGCAGCTCGGTGTCGTGGGTGAAGGCGTGACGGGTGCCGTCCGGCCCGGTCCGCGCGGCGAGCAGGTCGAAGTGCGTGTACTCCATCACCGTCACACCGCCGACCTGGTCGGTGTGGGTGAGGTTGTTGCCCTCCCCGTCGTAGGTCCAGCGCTCGACGGCGCCGTCCGGCGTCGTGCGGGAGGTGAGCAGGCCCTCCACCGACCAGGTGTACCGGGTGGTGCCGCCGAGCGCGTCGGTGACCGCGACGGGGCGGCCGAAGGCGTCGCGCCGGTACGTGGTGCGCCCGCCGAGCGGGTTCACCGTCCCGACCACCCGTCCGGCCGGGTCGCAGAGCACCTGGGTGGCGTTGCCGAGGGCGTCGACGACCCGTGACACGTGCCCCGCGTCGTCGTGGTCGAAGCGGGTCACGGCACCGGACGGATCGGTGCGCGCCGTGCGGTTGCCGGCCTGGTCGTACGTCTGCCGCCAGGTCGACCCGTCGGGCTCGGCCACCACCAGCGGCCGGTTGAGGTCGCTGTACCTGGCCAGGCTCTGGGCGCCGTCGGGCCTGGTGACGGCGGTGACGTTGCCCGCCTCGTCGTAGGCGAAGGCGAAGCATCCGCCCAGCGGGTCGGTGACCGACAACCGCCGGCCGTGGCGGTCGTAGGTGTACTGCGTGGTGGCGCCCAGCGGGTCGGTCTCGGCGGCGATCCGGCCCTCGCCGTCGACGAGGTAGCGCGTGGTGTGGCCGAGCGAGTCGGTGGCGGCCGTGATCCGGTGCCCGCTGCCGGGATCGCGCTGGTCGTAGTCGTAGTGGTACCGCAGGTGCCCCGCGACGCCGCCCTGGTCGGTGCAGCGGTCGAGGTGGTCGTACGCGTAGGCGTAGCGGGAGCCGTTGCGGTCGGTCCAGGCGGTCATCCGGCCCGCGGCGTCGTAGTCGAAGCGCTGCGGCAGGCCGGAGGAGTTGGTGACGTGGGTCAGGTGGCCGTCGGTGTAGCCGTACCGGACGATCTCGGCGTCGCCGCCGCCGGGCCCGGCCCCGGCCAGGTGCAGGGCGGTGATCCGGCCGCCCTCCACGGTGAGCTTCACGTGGTAGCCGCCGTGGTGACGGATCGACACCGGGGCCCCGGCGTCGTCGTGGTCGAGGGCGATCCACCGGCCGGCCCGGTCGCGGATCTCGCTGAGCAGTGCCGTGCCGGGGTCGTCGGGCTCCGGGAGGTAGGTACGGGTCAGCCCGGACAGCGGGTCGGTGGCGCTGTACCCGCCCCGGGCGTCCAGGACGAGCGGCCAGCGCGAGCTGCCGGAGACCGGCAGGGTGGCGACGCCGGGCACAGGGTGCGGGTAGACCAGCATGCCGCCGTCCGCGCGGAGCAGCAGCACGCCCTCGGCGTCGACGACCAGCCGCTCGTCCACCGTGCAGGCCCAGGTCGGGCCCATCCACAGGCCCGACCGGTAGGCGGAGGTGTGCGAGCGCTCGAAGAAGAGGGGGAGTGAGCCGGGCAGTCCCAGGTCGGTCTGCCGCAGGAACATGTGCCCGGTCGCCACGTCGACCGGGTCGCCGCAGCCCTCGACCTCGTTCGGCTTCCTGGCCTCCTTCGACGGGTTCTCCGCCGCGTCCCTGGCAGCCTGGGCGGCGTCCTTGCGGGCGGCGTTCTCACCGGCGTTCTTCGCGGCGTTCTCGCCGGCCTCCCTGGCCGCGTTCTCACCGGCGTTCTTGGTCGCGTTGAGCGCGACGTCCTCCGCGACCGCGCCCGCCTCCCCGGCGCCGCCGGTGGCCACGCCGAAGGCGACGTTGGTGGTCAGCTTCCCGAAGGCCTCGAAGGGGTCGGAGCTCCAGCCGGAGCCCACCACGGCCGAGAGCAGCTCCATCGGATGGTTGGAGGCGTGCAGCAGCCCGGCGGCGGTGGTGGAGACGTGATCGGCGTACTGGGCCGGGTGGGTCAGGTTGTACGGGTCCATCGGGTTCAGCCCGCGGCCGAACTTGAGGATGTCCGCTCCGCCCTTCACCAGGCCGCCGGCCAGGTGGAGCTGTCCGACCATGGCGCCCTGGAAGGTGTCGGACAGGTCGCTGCCCATCCTGGACGTGAAGCTCGGCTCGGCCGGAGCGGTGGCCGTGGCGGCGTCGACGGCCGCCCTGGCGGTGTCCGCGGCGGCGTCCCGCTGCTGCCGGGCCGCGCGCAGCTGCTCCTGGGCCTGCTTGAGGCCCGCCGTGCCCGGGTCCCGGAACTCGCCCGGATCCGTGGGCCGCGGGCCCGGGTCCCTGCCGTCCTGGGAGGCCTTGTTCCAGTCCTTGGCGGCCTGGTTGTAGCGGTCGACGTCGGCGTTGTAGGAGTCGCGGGCCTGTTCGGAGGCCTTCTTCGCGGCCTTGTAGGCGTCGATGGCCTGCTTGGCCTGCTCCTGCGCCCAGGTGACGGTGCCGGCGAAGGTATCCATGGCCTCCGCGGCCGTCCGGCACGCGTCCGCAGCGGTCAGCCAGAGCTTCGGCTGCGGGGCGAACTTCGCCCGGAAGGCGTCGCCGGCCGCGCCCTTCCAGTGCTCGGCGTCGAGCCGGGACAGGCCCTGGCCGGTCTCCTCGAACGCGGCGTGGAACATGCGCAGGTGCCCGACCGACTCGCCGATGCCCTTGACGTCCCCGTGCACCAGGTCCTTGGGGTCGTCGGACTCGCCCAGCTGGTACTCCCCGACCTGGGCACCCAGCGAGTCGGCCACCGAATCGCCGAAGGAGTCGACCGCGTGGGCGGCGCCGTGCAGCCCGACCGCGTCCAGCCCGTCGCCCAGCAGGTGCGCCCCGCCGTCGACGGCCGAGCCGACGGTGCTCCTCACCGAGTCGATGCCGTCCTCGAAGGCGTCCCCGACGCCGTCGACGAAATCCCCGAACCCCATCTCAGCCCCCGCTGTCCGGCCGCTGCTGCGGCACCACCTTCGTGCCGAACAGGTCGGTCTGCGCCTGCTCGTACTCGTCCCCCAGGCCCGCCAGGCCGGCGGCCTTGCGCCGGATGCCCATCGGGCCGTCCATCATGTCCCGGCCCTCGGCCTGCCAGGTCTCCTTCATGTGCTCGCCGGCCTTCGCGGCGGACTCCGCCGAGTAGTCGGCGTCGCGGACCTGGGTGTACGGGTTGTCGGAGAGGGTCTGGCCCCAGGACTGCGCCTCGACCTGCTCCTGGGTGAGGTCCGGGTTGCCCATCGCGGCGTTGACCACGTCCTTGAACGTGCCCGACACGTACTGCTCCTGGTCGTGGTACAGCCCGGCCGACAGGCCCAGGCGCAGCGCGATCTCGTTGCCGTCCTGGACGACGGTGCGCACGCCCCAGGCCCAGCGCTCGGCGAACGCGGCGAAGGAGTCGTGCAGGCCGGCGTGGCCGATCTGCATGCCGGAGAGCTCGATGTTGGAGAAGCCGCGGCCCACCTCGGCGCTCTCGTCGATGCCGAGCGTCTTCAGCTCGGCGATCGCGCCGTTGATGCCGTCGGCGGCCAGCTTGAGGGCCTGCGGGTCCACCGCGTAGCTGTCAGCCACGGCCGTCCTCCTCGGCGAGGTCCAGCGCGGCCGCGTCCGGCACGATCCCCGCCATCGGCGGCAGGAACGCGGGGGCCGGGCCCGCCACGTCCAGCACCACGCCGGTGGGCACCGGGGCGGCCGGGACGGCGACGTCCAGCAGGCGGGCGCCGTAGACGGTGGCGAACGACCACTCCACGCCGGCCCGGCCGTCCCGCTGCCGGGCGAAGCGGGACAGCGCCGCCCCGTCGGTGAAGGCGTGGATCCAGCGGATGCCGCCGCTATCGGCCGCCCACCAGCCGCCGTCCGCGGTGACCGGGACGAGCACGGCGCTCCGGCGGAACTCCCCGATCAGTGCCGCGGGGTCGTAGTCGGCCGTGCCCAGCTCGGAGGCCCGGGCCGCCAGTGCCCCGTTGCGCGGCGCGGCGGCACCTGGTGCTCCGTGCTGCGGTGCTCCGTGCTGTGGTGTCCCGTGCTGTGGTGTCCCGTGGTGCGGTGCCCCGCCCCCCGGTACCGCGTGGGCCGGTGGCCCGTCGCCCGGAGTCCGGCTCCCGGAAGGCCGGTCCTTCGACGGACCGCCGCTCGAATCCCCGCCGCCCGATGCCCCGGCGCTCATGAATGCTCCCCCTGTGACGCAGGCATGACGGCACCGACCGTAGCCAAGCGCGGGCGGTCGCGGAACCTCGCTCGGGTAAAGAAACCGCCCGCCCGGGCAGCTCGTCGGAGCGCTCCGCCACCGGGGTGGAGACCGTACCCGGGGCGGCCGGATACCCTGGGGGCGACGACCGTACCCGTACCGATGCCGCAAGGGACCCGCGACCGACGTGTTCGACACTCTTTCCGATCGCCTCGCAGCGACGTTCAAGAACCTCCGGGGCAAGGGCCGCCTCAGTGAGGCGGACATCGACGCCACCGCCCGCGAGATCCGGATCGCGCTGCTCGAAGCGGATGTCGCGCTCCCCGTGGTGCGGGCCTTCATCAAGCAGGTCAAGGACCGCGCGCTCGGCGCCGAGGTCTCGGGCGCGCTGAACCCGGCCCAGCAGATCATCAAGATCGTCAACGAGGAGCTCATCAACATCCTCGGTGGCGAGACCCGGAGGGTCCGGTACGCCAAGACCGGTCCGACGGTGATCATGCTCGCCGGTCTGCAGGGTGCCGGTAAGACCACCCTCGCCGGCAAGCTCGGCCACTGGCTGAAGTCGCAGAAGCACACCCCGCTGCTGGTCGCCTGCGACCTCCAGCGTCCCAACGCCGTGAACCAGCTGACCGTCGTCGCCGAGCGGGCCGGGGTGGCGATCTACGCCCCCGAGCCGGGCAACGGCGTCGGCGACCCGGTCAAGGTCGCCCGCGACTCGATCGAGTACGCCAAGCAGAAGCAGTACGACGTCGTCATCGTCGACACCGCCGGCCGCCTCGGCATCGACGCCGAGCTGATGCAGCAGGCCGCCGACATCCGGGCTGCGGTCAACCCGGACGAGGTCCTCTTCGTCGTCGACGCGATGATCGGCCAGGACGCGGTCACCACCGCCCAGGCCTTCCTCGACGGCGTCGACTTCACCGGTGTGGTGCTCTCCAAGCTCGACGGCGACGCCCGCGGTGGCGCCGCGCTCTCGGTGGCCCACGTCACCGGCCGCCAGATCATGTTCGCCTCGAACGGCGAGAAGGTCGACGACTTCGACGCCTTCCACCCGGACCGGATGGCCTCGCGCATCCTGGGCATGGGCGACATGCTCAGCCTGATCGAGAAGGCCGAGCAGACCTTCTCCCAGGCCGAGGCCGAGAAGATCGCCTCCAAGCTGCAGGGCGGCGGCAAGGACTTCACGCTCGACGACTTCCTGTCGCAGCTGGAGCAGGTCCAGAAGATGGGCTCGATCTCCAAGCTGCTCGGCATGCTGCCGGGCATGGGCCAGATCCGCGAGCAGATCAACAACATCGACGACAAGGACGTCAACCGCGTCGGCGCGATCATCAAGTCGATGACCCCGGCCGAGCGGACCGACCCCAAGCTCATCAACGGCTCGCGCCGGCTGCGCATCGCCAAGGGTTCGGGCGTCGGCGTCGGCGAGGTCAACAACCTGGTCGAGCGCTTCTTCGAGGCCCGCAAGATGATGTCCGCGATGGCCTCCGGCAAGGGCATGCCCGGAATGCCGGGCATCCCGGGCATGGGCGGCGGGGCGAAGAAGTCCGGCAAGAAGGCGCAGCCCGCCAAGGGCCGCAAGAAGTCCGGCAACCCGCTGAAGCGGGCGCAGGAGGAGCAGGCCGCCGCCGAGCGCCGCGCGCTCGGCCCCGGTGCCGGCCAGCAGGCACCCGCCCAGGGCGGGGCCTTCGGGCTCGGCGCGGGCAAGGGCCCGGCCGACTTCGAGTTGCCCAAGGAGTTCAAGGACCTCCTCTGAGCGTCCCGGGGCACCGAGCCTCCGGCTGCGGCCCGCCACCCGTCACCCCGGGTGGCGGGCCGCACGCATGACCGAGGGCGTGCCGGATGATGGAGGGGTGCGAGTGACGATCCGGGCGCCGAGGCCCGTAGACGTGGAGCAGTACGCCGAGGCCGTCAGGCGGTCCGCCGAGCACATCGGCCGGTGGAACCCGGTGGAGCCGGACGGACTGCCCGAGCTGCTCGGCCGCCAGGGCTCCGGCCTGCGGACCTTCCTGATCGTGGATCAGGAGACCGGCGGGCTGGTCGGCAAGTGCAACGTCGCGAACATCGTGATGGGCCGCTTCTGCAACGGCGCCCTCGGCTACGACTCGTACGAGCCCTTCGCCGGCACCGGACGGATGACCGAGGGCATGCTGCTGGTGGTGGACCGGTGCTTCGCCGACCAGTCCACCGGCGGTCTGGGCCTGCACCGGCTGGAGATCAACGTGCAGCCGGAGAACGAGCGCTCCATCGCGATGGCCCGCCGGCTGGGCTTCCGGCACGAGGGTTTCACCCCCCGGATGCTCTACCTCGGCGGGTCCTGGCGGGACCACGAGCGGTTCGCCATGACGGCCGAGGAGTGGCCGGGGCTGACCGGGCGCTGAGCCGGCCCGGCGTCGGGCGGGCGCCGTGTTCCGAGGGCGCCCGCCGGGTGCGCCGGGCGCCGAGGGGCGGCCGTCCTTCGGCCGAGCCCAGGGCGAGGTCCTGGCCCGGTGGCGGTGCCCGCCCGGCCTCGGACGGCCCGGGCGCCTGCCGCTGCCCGTCCGGCCTTCCCGGGTCCCGAGGGGCGCTCGCCGTTTGGCGTGCGCCCCCAAGTGGGTGAACGGGCCGGGAAATCAGCGGATCCGCTCCGCGATCACGTACCGGAAGACGTTGGCCATCCGCACCGCGCCGCCCGGCAGCAGGTACGGGTGCAGCGCCTCCTCCAGCTCCTTGGCCACCAGCGAGCCTCCGGAGAACTCCACCGCCGCGTCGTAGAGACCGGTGGAGAGCAGCCCGCGAACGGCACTGTCCAGGTCCGCGTACGCGAACGGGCAGCTCACCCGGCCGCTGCCGGCCGGACGCAGGCCGGCCCCGAGGAGCAGGTCCTCCAGACCGCCGGGGGAGCTGAGGGCGAACGGGTCGCGTGCGGTCGTGCGCCCGGCCCGGCGGCGTGCCACGTCCAGCACGGCCGCACTCTCGCAGCGCTCCGGCGGCCCCCAGGCGGCCAGCACCACATGGCCGCCGACGAGCGTGAGACCGGCTGCCCCGGCGACCAGCCGGCCCGGCTCGGCGGCCCCGGGGAGCTGCTCGAAAACCGTGACCAGCGAGTAGGCCGTGCGGGGGACGTCGCCGGTCGCCGGACTCGTCCGGTCCGCCGCTCCGACCCGCAGCCGACGGTCCCGGGCGAGCTGTCGCAGCTCGGCGTGCGGCTCCTGCCCGGCCACCTGCGCGCCCCGGCCGGAGGCGAGCAGCAGCGCCAGCCCCGACCGGCATCCGAGGCCGAGCACACTGGTCGCCGGCCCGACCTCCAACCGGTCGTAGACCGCCTCGTAGAGCGGCACCAGCATGCGTTCCTGGATCTCCGCCCAGTCACGGGCCCGTCCGGGCCCCGGCCCGTGGGTCGCTGTCCGGTCCGCTGCCCGTGGGTGCTGTGCGGTCGTGCCGGTCGCCTGCGCTGAAGCCATCGCGGCCTCCCATCCGGTCCTTCGGTGTCCTGTCCGTGGCTCCCCCAAAGTCCCGCCCCGACTCAAGCCAACAGCGGCTCGGGCGCGCCGTCCAGAGGGGTACGGGGTGGTATCCGCGCGCCGAGGGCGTGCGCCCCTGCGTCATCACGGCGTGGACGGATTCGGAAGAGGGGCCGCACTCCCCGTACGATTCGCCCCATGGCAAAGGCACCCGTTCTCACCCCCCAGGCGGACGACTTCCCGCGCTGGTACCAGGACCTCATCAACAAGGCCGAGCTGGCCGACAACGGTCCGGTGCGCGGCACCATGGTCATCCGACCGTACGGCTACGGCCTGTGGGAGCGGATGCAGCAGGAGATGGACGCCCGCATCAAGAAGGCAGGCGCCCAGAACGCCTACTTCCCGATGTTCATCCCGCAGTCCTACCTGACCAAGGAAGCCGAGCACGTCGAGGGCTTCGCGCCCGAGCTCGCGGTGGTCACCCACGGCGGCGGCAAGGAACTGGAGGAGCCGGTCGTCGTCCGGCCCACCTCCGAGACCATCATCAACGAGTACTTCTCCAAGTGGGTGCAGAGCCACCGCGACCTGCCCCTGCTGATCAACCAGTGGGCCAACGTGGTCCGCTGGGAGCTGCGTCCGCGCGTCTTCCTGCGCACCACCGAGTTCCTCTGGCAGGAGGGCCACACGGCCCACGCGACCTACGAGGACGCCCGCGCGTACGCCTCTCGCATCCACACCGAGGTCTACGCCGACTTCATGGTCAACGTGCTCGGCATCGACGTGGTGCTCGGCCGCAAGACCGCGCGTGAGCGGTTCGCCGGGGCCATCAACACCCTCACCCTCGAGGGCATGATGGGCGACGGCAAGGCCCTGCAGATGGGCACCAGCCACGAGCTGGGCCAGAACTTCGCCAAGGCCTTCAACACCACGTTCCAGCTCCAGGGCGCCGAGCGCGAGCACGTCTGGCAGACCTCGTGGGGCGTCTCGACCCGTATGGTCGGCGGCCTGATCATGTCGCACGGCGACGACAACGGCCTGCGGGTCCCGCCGCGCCTGGCGGCCACCCAGGTCGTCGTCCTGGCGATCAAGGGCGACGACGCGGTGCTGGCCAAGGTCCGCGAGATCGGCGCCCAGCTCGAGGCCGCCGGCATCCGGGTCCTGGTCGACGACCGCACCGACACCCCGTTCGGCCGCCGTGCCGTGGACTGGGAGCTCAAGGGCGTACCGGTGCGGATCGAGGTCGGCCCGCGCGACCTGGAGGGCGGCACCGCGATGCTGGCCCGCCGGATCCCCGGCGGCAAGGAGCCGGTCTCCATCGACGCCCTGGCGTCGCTGCTGCCGGGCATCCTGGAGGAGGACCAGGCGCTGCTGCTGCGCCAGTCCCGCGAGCGCCGTGAGGCCCGTACGGTCGACGTCTCGACCATCGACGAGGCCGTCGAGGCCGCTGCCACCGGCTGGGGCCGGATCTCCTGGGCCGAGCTGGGCCCGGAGGGCGAGGCCAAGCTGGCCGAGCAGGGCGTCTCGGTGCGCTGCATCGTCGCCGCCGACGGGTCCGTGCCGCTGGCGGACGACCAGGAAGGCAATATCGCGATCGTCGCGCGTGCCTACTGATTCGATTTCGCCGTAGTTACCGGACGGTTCACTTCCGCCCGAGAGGGCCGGGAACGCCGCGGTGGGGGCAACTGTCTCGCCTGTTGACATGCCTACTGACCGGTCAACTGCCGGTATTAACGGAATAGCGGTACGGTGTACGGCCCGTGGCCCTGTCAACTCGACGAGGGCTGCGGGCCGCACGTCTTGGGGCGACAGCCCGCCCCCGGGCGAAAGTGCCGAGCCCGGCGAACTCCGACGGGCACATACTTGCAGGGGGTTGGTCTTGCGTCAGATCCAGAGCGCGCAATTCGCGCGCTGCCACGCATTCCTGAGAGTTTCCTGGGAATTCCCGGGGAACGGGAACATGCGGAACATCGGCTCGCACTCCATCGTTGGTCTAGCGTGAGCACGACACAGCCCCTCGTCCTCGCGGCCGAACTGGCCGCCGCCTGGAGTGACATCCAGGCCCACCACCAGGACCTTCCCGACCTGGCCTCTCCCGAGGCGCTGATCGGCGAGTCCTCCTCGGCCTGTGGCACCCGGCTCGGTTTCGAGCGGCTGCTCCACGAGGCTGCCCATGGTCTGGCCGCCGCCCGGGACATCCGGGACACCTCGCGGGCCGGCCGCTACCACAACCGGCGTTTCCTGCTGCTGGCCTCCGAGCTCGGCCTGGCGCACCCGGTGGAGCCGCATGCGAGCAGCGGCTTCTCCCAGGTGACCATGCTCAAGGAGACCCAGGATCGGTACGCCGACACCATCGAGCGGCTCGACCGCGCGCTCGGCGCACACCAGGAGGCGGTGACCGGCGACGGCGCCAACCGTGCCTTCCGTGGGCCGGCCGCACGGCACGGTTCCTCGGGGGGCGGCGTCAGGGTCAAGGCGATCTGCGGCTGCGGCCGTAACGTCCGGGTCGTGCCGTCGGTGCTCGCGCAGGCGTCGATCGTCTGCGGCGCCTGCCAGCAGCCGTTCAAGATTGCGTAGTCAGGGTCCTGGCCGGCCGGAGCCGCTTCCGGCCGGCCAGGGCTTCGTCCGTTCCGGGGGCACCACCGGAACGGCCTGGTAGCGGGCCGTCGGCCCGCCGCTCCGGTGGCCGTTCGCGCCCCGGTCGGCGGTGGAGCACGTCGATGCCCGCCGCCGGTCCGCTCGCGTCCGGCGAGCGGTCCGAGCCCGTCCCCCCGGTCGCTCCTCGCCCGGTCGTGGTCTTGATCGATCCGACCCCTGGCAGGCCGACCTGCGGCGGTATGGCACAATTGACAGCTGAGTACTCGGCAGCCGAGCAGGACCCCTCTCTCCTACGGCTGGCGTGTCCCTTGAACGGCCGACCCCCGCAACCCCACGCGGAGTACGCGGCCGCTCACCCACGTCAACTCCAGGAGAATCCACTCCCGTGGCAGTCAAGATCAAGCTCAAGCGTCTCGGCAAGATTCGCGCCCCGCACTACCGCATCGTCGTCGCCGACGCCCGCACCAAGCGTGACGGTCGCGCGATCGAGGAGATCGGCATCTACCAGCCGACCTACGACCCCTCGAAGATCGAGGTCGACAGCGACCGCGCCCAGTACTGGCTGTCCGTCGGCGCCCAGCCGACCGAGCCCGTGCTCGCCATCCTCAAGCTGACCGGCGACTGGCAGAAGTTCAAGGGCCTGCCGGCCCCGGCGCCGCTCAAGGTCGCCGAGCCCAAGGTCGAGGACTTCTCGCACCTCTTCGCGAAGGCCGTCGCCGGCTTCGAGGACAGCACCACCGGTGTTGCCATCACCCCGAAGGCCAAGAAGTCGGACAAGGCCGAGGCTGAGGCCGACGCCGCTTCCACCGAGGCCTGATCGTGATCGAGGACGCCCTCGATCACCTGGTGAAGGGCATCGTCGAGCACCCCGACGAGGTACAGGTGCGTTCGCGCAACCTGCGTCGGGGCAACACCATCGAGGTGCGGGTGCACCCTGATGACCTCGGCAAGGTGATTGGCCGTGGCGGCCGGACCGCGCGCGCTCTGCGCACCGTGGTCGGCGCGCTCGGCGGTCGCAACGTCCGGGTCGACCTGGTCGACGTGGACAGCATTCGCTGACTCTGCAGGTCTGCGGAGTAGGCAGTCTGCTTGGGGCCGGTCGGGACGCTTGTCGTCCCGACCGGCCTTCGTCTTTTTCGCCGGCCGGGCCGAGTCCCGGTACCCGGTCCGTACCGAACTCAGGAGAGCGATCACCGTGCAGCTCGTCGTCGGCAAGATCGGCCGCGCCCACGGCATCAAGGGGGACGTCAGCGTCGAGGTCCGTACCGACGAGCCGGAGCTCCGGCTCGGCCCGGGGGCCGTGGTGCTCACCGACCCGGCGTCGGCCGGCCCGCTGACCGTCGAATCCGGCAAGGTGCACAGCGGCCGGCTGCTGCTGCGCTTCGCGGGCGTCAAGGACCGCAACGCGGCCGAGGCCCTGCGCGGGACGATCCTGATCTCCGAGGTCGACCCGGAGGAGCGCCCGGACGACCCGGAGGAGTACTACGACCATCAGCTGATCGGCCTGGACGTCGTCCTGCTGGACGGCACCCTGGTCGGCGAGCTCACCGAGGTCGTCCACCTGCCGTACCAGGACCTGCTCACCGTCACCAAGGCCGACGGCACGGAGGTGCTGGTGCCCTTCGTCACCAGGATCGTGCCGACCATCGACCTGGAGAACCAGCGGGCCGTCATCGACCCGCCGCCGGGGCTGATCGACGCGGCTGAGGCCGAGGTCGTGGGCGGCGAGGCCGACGGCGCCGAGTCCGCTGCCGAGGACGCAGCCGGCGACGAGGGCGACGAGGGCGACGCATGAGTGAGCCGGCCGGGACGCCCGAGCCGCTCGGCCCCGCCGAGCCGGTCCAGCACGGGATGCGGATCGACGTTGTCACGATCTTCCCCGAGTACCTCGAACCGCTGAACGTCTCACTGGTCGGCAAGGCGCGCGCCCGCGGACAGCTGGACGTGCACGTGCACGACCTGCGCGGCTGGACCACCGACGTGCACCGCACCGTGGACGACACCCCGTACGGCGGCGGTCCCGGCATGGTGATGAAGCCCGAGCCCTGGGCGGCCGCCCTGGACGCCGTGGTGGGCCAGGGGCCGGAGGGGGCGGTGCCGACCCTGGTCGTGCCCACGCCCAGCGGGCGTCCGTTCACCCAGGAGCTGGCCCAGGAGCTCGCGGCCCGCCCCTGGCTGGCCTTCGCCCCTGCCCGCTACGAGGGCATCGACCGCCGGGTGATCGAGGAAGCGGCCACCCGGATGCCGGTCGTGGAGGCCTCGATCGGTGACTACGTGCTGGCCGGCGGCGAGGTCGCCGTGCTGGTGATGGTGGAAGCCGTCGCCCGGCTGCTGCCCGGCGTGCTCGGCAACGCCGAGTCCCACCGGGACGACTCCTTCGCCCCCGGCGCGATGGCGGACCTTCTGGAAGGCCCCGTCTACACCAAGCCGGCCGAGTGGCGGGGCCGGGTCGTGCCGGACGTGCTGCTCAGCGGCAACCACGGCAAGATCGCCAGGTGGCGGCGTGAGCAGGCCTTCGCCCGGACCTTGGCCAACCGGCCCGACCTGGTCGCCCGCTGGGAGCGCGGGGCCTTCGACAAGAAGGACCGGGAGGCTCTCAGCATCCTGGGGCTGGCCTGGGACGAGCAGCTCGGCCGATTTCGGTCCCTGGTCGAAGATGTGGAAGAATAGGCGGCTGTTGTCTGTCGCTGGGCTCCTCCCGTAGGAGTCATGTGGACCGGTGCCCCCGCCACGGGGGGATCACCGCCAGCCGTGCGGCCCGCAACGCACCCCATTGTGACGAACTTCCGTGGGCGGCCCGTGGCGCCTGCGATGGAGAGCAACATGAGCAACAAGCTCGCTGCTGTCGACGCGGCATCGCTGCGTACCGACATCCCCGCGTTCCGCGCCGGTGACACCCTGAAGGTTCACGTCCGGGTCATCGAGGGCAACCGCTCTCGTGTCCAGATCTTCCAGGGTGTCGTCATCCGTCGTCACGGCTCCGGCATCGGTGAGACCTTCACCGTCCGCAAGGTGAGCTTCAACGTCGGCGTTGAGCGCACCTTCCCGGTGCACACCCCGGTCGTCGAGAAGATCGAGGTCGTCACCCGCGGTGCGGTTCGCCGCGCCAAGCTGTACTACCTGCGTGACCTCCGCGGCAAGGCCGCGAAGATCAAGGAGAAGCGCGACCGCTGATCCTCAGGTCTCCCCGCCTCGGCGGAGGGGACCGGGACTCTCGACGGGGCTTGCTTGCCGCAAGGTAAGCTCAGCCCCCGATGAGCACGCACGAACCAATCGCGGACCGCGACGGCAGTCCCGCACCTACGGGTGCGGACACGCCGTCGCGGTCCGCGGCTGTTTCTGCTCCGGTGCGCCCCCGGCCTGGCGACGCTGTTCCGGCGGGTTCGGGGGGTGCTTCCCGGGCCCCCGACGACTCGCCTGTCGAATCCGGCGGGTCCGGCGTCGGGTTCGGTGTCGTGCCGGTGCCGGTGCCGGTGTCGGGGGCTGCGGCGGAGTCCGAAGCCGATCCGGGGCCGAGGCCCGGGCGGGAGCCGGAGTCCGGTTCGGACCCGGCCGGAGCCTCCGACGGTGAGGCCGGCGGCCAGGTGGACGGCGAGCCCGAGGAAGAGGCAGAGGGCGGCGGCCGGTGGGCCCGGGACCTGCTCCTCCTGGCGGGCATCTGCCTGCTGACGCTGCTGCTCGTGAACGCGTTCGTGGCGCGGCCGTTCGCCGTCCCCTCGGGTTCGATGGAGAACACGCTGATGCCGGGCGACCGGCTGGTGGCCAACAAGCTCGCCTATGCGTTCGGCGGGCATGTCCGGCGCGGGGACGTCGTGGTGTTCGACGGTACGGGCTCCTTCCTCCCCGAATCGGCCGCCCCGAAGGGGGTCGGTGGCACCCTGCGCGCGCTCGGTCAGGATCTTGGGCTCGCACCTGCCGGTGACACCGTCTACGTGAAGCGCGTGATCGGCGTCGGGGGTGACAGGATCACCAGCCCTGGACCGGACGGGCCGCTGACCGTGAACGGTGTGCCGCTCGACGAGTCGTCCTACCTCCGCCTCGGCGACGCCCCGTCGAGGGTGGCGTTCGACATCGTGGTGCCGGCCGGGAAGCTGTGGGTGATGGGTGACCACCGCAATGCCTCCCGCGATTCCCGCGATCACCTCGGTGAACCCGGTGGCGGCTTCGTGCCCGAGGGCAAGGTGATCGGTAGAGCCGACTGGGTCGTTTTCCCGGTCGGACACTGGACCAGCCTGGACCGGCCGGCGCCGTTCGCCGCGCCAGGGGGGACAGGTGGCCATGGGGACAAGGGGTAAGAGCAAGGTCGCGGACCGCAGGCCGAACGGTACGGCGGGCCGCCGGGACACGGGTGCCGCCACCGGGAGCCCGCGGCGGGGCACTCCGGGCTCGGTCGGCACGGCCGACGGCATACGTCGCACGGCCGCCGCGGGGGATACGGAGCGGGCCGCCCCGGGCGCTCCTGACGACTTCGCGGCCGCGCCGGGCCGCGGGCGTGCGGAGCGACGGCGCAGTGCGCGGCGGGCCGCCCGCCGGCGCAGGCGCTCCGTCCTGCGCGAGTTCCCGCTGATAGTGATCGTGGCGCTGGTCGTGGCGCTGGTGATGAAGACCTTCCTGGTCCAGGTGTTCGTGATTCCGTCCGGCTCGATGGAGCAGACCATCCAGATAGGCGACCGAGTGCTGGTGGACAAGCTCACGCCGTGGTTCGGCAGCGAGCCGGCACGTGGCGATGTGGTTGTCTTCAAGGATCCCGGCGGGTGGCTGGAAGGCGATCACAAGCCTTCCACGGACGGGCCGGTCATGCGGGGGGCCAAGTCGGTCCTCACCTATGTCGGCCTACTGCCCTCGGAGAGCGAGCAGGACCTGATCAAGCGGGTGATCGGGGTCGGCGGTGACACGGTCGAGTGCTGCGACGAACAGGGACGGGTCAGCGTCAACGGCACACCGGTCGACGAGCCGTACCTCGCGGCGGAGAATCCGCCGTCGAGACAGCCCTTCAAGGTGCAGGTGCCGCAGGGACGCTTGTGGGTGATGGGGGACCACCGGGACGTCTCCGCCGACTCGCGATTCCACATGGGCAACCCGGGTCAGGGCACCATCCCGCTGTCGGGCGTGGTGGGCAGGGCGTTCGTGATCGCCTGGCCGCTCCCGCGCTTTCATCAACTGGAAGAGCCCGCTTCACTCTCCTCGTTGCCGCGCGCCACGGCGGCGCCCGGGGCCGTCCCGTACTCGATGGGTTCGCGGCCGCTTCCGACGGAACCTCCGCTCGTTATGGGTGTGTTGGGCTTCCTTCCGCTCATCGTCCGTCGCCGCGGGGTGACGTCGGGCTAGGCCTTGCCCCAGGGCGGCCGCAGAGCCATGGCGCGTGGGATCACGGGCAGGATGCCTTGGAGTGATAGAGAAGTGCTGGGTTCCCCGGTGCGTAGTGCCGGTTTCCCGGCGGCCGGACCGGCGTCAGGTGTGCTCGTGACGGGCAGGTCTGAGGTTGGTGGAAGGCCGGATCGTGGTGAGCGTGGTGCCCGCTGTGCGGCACTGGTGAGAGCGGGCGCACGAGCGTCCGCACAGCAGGGAGGAGATGTCGTGGGGGATTTGGTGATCGGCGCCCGTTCAGGCGCCGGAGAGCCCGAGGGCGCCGGCGGCCGGACGGCCCGGTCGGCCGAGTCCGCAGAGCCTTCGGGCTCTGTCGAGGACACCGCGGCACAGTCGGCGGAGGACCAGAGCGGCGGCACGGACGACGTTCCGGCCGCTGCCGAGGAGGACGAGGGATCGGCGGAGGCACCGAGTGGGGAGCGCAAGCCGCGGTCCTTCTGGAAGGAACTGCCGATCCTGATCGGGATCGCGCTGATCCTGGCTCTCGTGATCAAGACGTTCTTCGTCCAGGCGTTCTCCATCCCGTCCGAGTCGATGCAGAACACTCTGCAGGTCGGCGACCGCGTGCTGGTCGACAAGCTGACCCCGTGGTTCGGGGCCGAACCCGAGCGCGGCGAGGTCGTGGTCTTCCACGACCCGGGCGGCTGGCTGAACGACGAGCCCGCCCAGCAGAGCAACAACTCCTTCGTGAGGGGGCTCCAGGACGTCCTCAGCTTCGTCGGCCTGATGCCGTCGGCGAACGAGAAGGACCTCATCAAGCGGGTCATCGCGGTCGGTGGTGACACCGTCGAGTGCGAGGGCGAGGGACCGGTCAAGGTCAACGGGATCGCGCTCGACGAGCCCTACATCTTCCCGGGGAACACGCCGTGCGGCACCAAGCAGTTCGGTCCCGTCCACGTGCCCGAAGGCCGGATCTGGGTGATGGGTGACCACCGGGCCGACTCGCTGGACTCCCGCTACCACATGGACCAGCCCGGCGGCGGCACCGTGCCCGTGGGTGACGTGGTCGGCCGTGCCTTCGTGGTCGCCTGGCCGCTCGACCGCTGGGCGACGCTCCCGGTGCCGGCGACCTTCGACCAGAAGGGCCTGGCGGCGGCCGAGCCGTTCGTCCCGCCGGCGGCCGGCACGCTCGGCGCGGTGGGTCTCTGGCCGCTGGTCCGCAGGGTGAGGCGGCGGATCGCCTCCTGACATGGGGTTTCGCACCCTGTGATGCTCTGGACATCCTGATCAGCTCCTTCCGGGCAGTCGCCGGCGGGTCGGGGGATCCGGGTGATCGGGGGCGATACGGGTCTTGCGCGGGCCGTGGTACCGACGAGTAATCTGCTCGGACGTGCCACGGCCCGTCGGCGTCCGCGCCACGGGTGAGGTCGTGCCCGCAGGTTCCCCGGTCGGTCAGGTTGGACGGTTTCGATGAGCAGTGTTGCTGAGAAGACTGTCGATCGTCCGGTGGGCACACGGCGGCCTCGGCGCAGGGTCGGGTCGGTCGTCCAGGGTGTGGCGATCGCGCTGGGGCTCGTGCTGTTGCTCGGCGGATTCGGGCTGATCGCCGTGGACTACACCCCGTACCGCATCCCCACCGCCTCGATGTCGCCGACGCTGCAGATCGGTGACACCGTTCTGGCCCGCAAGGGCGGCGGCGCGGTCGGCCGTGGTGATGTCGTGGTGTTCCGTGACGAACTCTGGGGCGGGGCGGTCATGGTCAAGCGGGTGGTCGCGGTGGGTGGGGACACGGTGGCCTGCTGCGACAGCGGCAACCGGCTGACGGTCAACGGCAAGGCGGTCGACGAACCGTACGTCGACGAGAAGCAGCTGCAGGGCGCGGCCTTCAGCGTCGAGGTACCGGCGGGGAGGTTGTTCCTGATGGGGGACAACCGCCTCGGTTCCCTCGACTCCCGGACGCACCTGGACGTGGCCGGCGGTACCGTCCCCGCCGCCGACGTGGTCGCCAGGGTCGAGGCGACCGTCCTGCCTCTGGGCAGGGCGGGGATGTTCGGGCGTACCGTGGCCTTCGACGCGGTCGGTGGACCGGGTACGAGCGGGCGGGGTCCGCTGGAGCCGGCGGCCTGTGCCACTGTGGCGGGGGCCGCGCTGATCGTGGTGACCTCGGGGGCCGGCGCCGTGGCCGGTCTTGTGCGCAGGGTCCGGCGGAGGGCCACGGCCTGAGGGGGGACCGGGCCGGGCGGTGTCCAGGCCGGCAGGAGGGACAGGCATGGCGACGCAACGGCGCAGGGCGGCGCGCGTCCTGCTGCTCGACGACCAGGACAGGGTGCTGCTCTTCCGGGGGTTCGACCCGGCGGTCCCCGGGGTGACCTGGTGGGTCACCCCCGGTGGCGGACTGGAGCCGGGGGAGGGGCCGCGTGAGGCAGCGTTGCGGGAGCTGGCCGAGGAGACGGGGATGCGCGATGTCGCCCTGGGTCCGCTGGTGGCGCACGGCACGGTGGCTTTCTCCTTCCGCGGAGAGCGGTTCGAGCAGGACCAGTGCTTCTTTCTGGCCCGTACCTCGTGCACGACGGTCGACTCCTCGGGCTCCGGGGAGGAGGAGCACGCTCTGTTGCTGGAGTCGCGTTGGTGGACGGTGACCGAGCTGCGGGACACGACGGAGACCGTCTACCCGGTCGGACTAGCGGGGCTCCTGGAGCGCCTGCTGGCGGATGGGCCGCCAGTCGTTCCAGTACGGCTCTGATGACGGGTGTGGTGGTCCACAATGGGTGGACTGACGAGTTGAGGGGACGCCTGAATGAGTGCCGAGGATCTCGAAAAGTACGAGACCGAGATGGAGCTCAAGCTCTACCGGGAGTACCGGGACGTTGTCGGCCTGTTCAAGTACGTGATCGAGACCGAGCGGCGTTTCTATCTCACGAACGACTACGAGCTACAGGTCCACTCGCTCCAGGGCGAGGTCTTCTTCGAGGTGTCTATGGCCGACGCCTGGGTCTGGGACATGTACCGGCCCGCCCGGTTCGTCCGCAAGGTCAGGGTGCTGACGTTCAAGGACGTCAACATCGAGGAGCTGGCGAAGAGCGATCTGGAGCTGCCCTCCGACGATTCGGGCTTCGGCAACTGACGGTGGCCCGCCGGCGGGCCGATGTCCAGGGGTGATCCGATTCCTCACTCCTGTGGGTGACAAGAGTTATCCACAGCCCCTGGTTTTCCACAGGGAAACGGCACCCCCTGGACCACTCCGGCCGGGCCCGGCAGCCTCCGTGGTCGGAGGTGGTCATCGTGCAGGACACCCAGCAGGGCACGACCGAACGCACAAGGCGGACCAAGGCGCCCGCACGGAAGGGCACGGCACGGGGCGAGGACGGGAGCCCGTCGCGGCGAGCGGCCGCGGCCACCGCACGGAAGGCCGGCAGCGGCAGGTCCGGGGCGCGGGACAGAGGGCAGGGCGCGCCACATGACGCCCGCGGGCCGGCCGCCGCCCGCCGGCCGGACGAGCATCGTGCGGACACCGGCCGCAGCACCAACAACGGGCTGGGCCGTTACGGCGAACAGGTGGCGGCCCGACGGCTCGTCGCCGACGGGCTGCGCATCCTCGAACGGAACTGGCGTTGCGCCGAGGGCGAGCTGGACATCGTCGCCCTGGACGGCGAGACCTTGGCCGTCTGCGAGGTGAAGACCCGCTCCGAGCGGAGCTTCCAACAGCCCACCGAGGCCATCGACGCGGTCAAGGCCGACCGCTTGCGGCGACTGGCCGAACGATGGCTCGCCGAGCGTTGGCCCGTCCACTTCGCAGCTCTGGCCGAGGGCGTGAGTGCTCCCGGCGCGGGCCCTTCGTTCACCACGGCTGCCGGAGTGTCCGTGCCCGGTGCGAGCCCCGTCGACGCCTGTGCTTCAGGTGCTGGCTCACCGGGCCCCGAGCAGTCCGGCGCGGGCGACCGCGGGCCGGGAGCGGCGACCGGAGCCGTCGGCGGCGTGCCGTGGCCCGCCCCGCCACCGCCGGGCGGGGTACGGATCGATCTGGTGGCCGTGATCAACCGGATCAAAGGCGCTGCCACCGTGGAACACCTCCGCGGGGTGGTCTGACATGGCCTTCGCGCGCACCTGCTCGGTCGCCCTGGTCGGCGTGGACGGTGTGGTGGTCGAGGTCCAGGCCGACCTCGAACCGGGGGTCGCGGCGTTCAGCTTGGTCGGGCTGCCGGACAAGGCCCTGTCGGAGGCCCGGGACCGGGTCCGGGCAGCTGTGGTCAACAGCGGCGAGCCGTGGCCCCAGCGCAAACTGACCGTGGGGCTCAGCCCCGCCTCGGTGCCCAAGAGTGGCAGCGGGTTCGACCTCGCCGTGGCCTGTGCCGTGCTGGCGGCCGCCGAACGGCTCGATCCCGCCACCATCGCGGAGCTTCTGATCATCGGCGAGCTGGGCCTGGACGGCCGGGTGCGACCCGTGCGCGGGGTGCTGCCCTCCGTCCTCGCCGCCGCCGAGGCCGGCTACCGGCACGTCGTGGTCGCGGAACAGACCGCGGCCGAGGCCGCTCTGGTCCCCGGGGTCTCCGTCATCGGTGTCCGCAGCCTCCGCCAGCTGATCGCCGTACTCACGGACGCGCCGGTGCCGGAGGAACAGGACGACACCGTGACCGGCCGCCCCGACCCGATGCTGGCCGGGCTGGTGCTGCCCGGCTCGGGGATGCGGGGTCTTTCGGGACAGGCGAGTGCGCCGCTCGATCTCGCCGATGTCGCCGGCCAGTACGAGGCCCGTCGGGCCCTGGAGATCGCCGCCGCGGGCGGCCACCACCTCTACCTCAAGGGGCCACCGGGCGCGGGCAAGACGATGCTCGCCGAGCGCTTGCCGGCCCTGCTGCCTCCACTCACACAGTCCGAGGCGCTGGAGGTCACGGCGGTCCATTCCGTCGCGGGTCTGCTGCCACCCGGGCGTCCGTTGATCGCGGGCCCGCCGTACTGCGCCCCGCACCACTCCACCACCATGCCCGCGATCGTCGGGGGCGGCAGCGGGCTCCCCAGACCGGGAGCGGTCTCCCTCGCCCATCGGGGCGTGCTCTTCCTGGACGAAGCGCCGGAATTTCCCGTTCGGGTGCTGGACGCGCTGCGCCAGCCGCTGGAGTCCGGCGAGGTGGTGATCGCCAGATCGGCCGGGTCGCTGCGGCTGCCCGCCAGATTCCTGCTCTGCCTGGCGGCCAATCCCTGCCCGTGCGGCCGGCATTCGTTGCGTGGTGGAGGCTGTGAATGCACGTCCGTCATGGTGAATCGCTATCAGGGCAGACTGTCGGGCCCGTTGCTGGACCGGGTCGACCTTCAGGTCCAGGTGGCGCCGGTGACCCGGGCGGAGCTCATGGACCACGACACCACGGCGGAGAGCACCGCGACCGTCGCCGCCCGCGTACGGGAGGCCCGGAACCGCGCGGCCGCCCGTCTGGCCGACACCCCGTGGCGGACCAACGCGGAGGTGCCCGGTCACCATCTGCGCACCCGGTGGGAGCTGGCGCCGGGCGCGATGACCGAGGCCGCGAGCCAGCTGGAACGCGGTTTGCTGACCGCCAGGGGGCTGGACCGGGTGCTCCGGGTGGCCTGGACGGTGGCCGATCTGGCGGGGCGGCAACGGCCGGACCAACGGGACCTCCGCACCGCACTCGTCCTGCGCACCGGGGTCGATCAGGGGCTCCCGTTGGCCGGGCGAACCGCCGGCCAACAGCGCTCGGCCGGCCCTGGGCGGGCATGACCCGACCCGCCACGCCCGGGCGGCTAGCCCGGGACCGAAGGGCCACCCACCACCCCTCACTCAGCACTGACCGAAGGCCGACCATGGAGGCGACGGTGAACCGCACCACGCGAACCGCCCGTCAGGAGAAGCCCGCTGAAAAGGCGCCGGGCTGGCCCACGGCCGTCCGGCCCCCCGCGACTCGAACCGGCGTCGTCCAGACCGGAGCTGCCCAGACCGGCGCCGCCCAGACCGGAGCAGCTCGGTCCGGGCCCGCTCGATCCGTGACGGATCGGCCGGGGCCCGGTAGGGCGCCGAGAGCCGGGCCGGCGCCGGCGGTGCCCGGGGTAGTGGGCCGCCCGGAGCCCGGGGCGCCCCCGCCCCCACAACAGGAGCGGTTGGCCCGGGCGGCGCTCAGCAGACTCAGTGAGCCCGGCGACGCGGTACTCGGCCGGTGGCTGGCGCGGGCCGGGGCAGTAGCGGTGGTGGAGTGCATCCGCGACGACCGGGCGCCCGACGAACCGGAACTCGACCCGGGGCGACTCGCCTCCTACCGCGCGCGACTGGCCGGGGTCGACCCGTCGGCGGACCTGGAACGGGTACGAACCCGTGGTGGCCGCTTCATCATTCCGGGGGACACGGAATGGCCCAGCCAGCTGGACGATCTCGGCACCGGGAGACCGATCGGGCTCTGGGTGATCGGCACCGGCTCGCTGCGCCTGCTGGCCCTGCGTTCGGTCTCGGTGGTCGGTGCCCGCGCGTGCACGAGTTACGGCGCCCATGTGGCAGGAGAGTTGGGCGCGCAGCTCGCCGAGCGCGGGTGGGTGGTGGTGTCCGGCGCGGCCTACGGGATCGACGCCGCGGCGCACCGGGGCGCGCTCGCGGTGGGAGGCCTCACCATCGGTGTGCTCGCCTGCGGGGTGGACATGTCCTACCCGCAGGGGCACACGGAACTGATCCGTCGTATCGCCGAGCAGGGACTGCTGCTGAGTGAACTCCCGCCGGGGGAGCACCCGAACCGCTTTCGCTTCGTCCTGCGCAACCGGGTCATCGCGGCCCTGACCCGGGGCACGGTGGTGGTCGAAGCGGCTCTGCGCAGCGGGGCGCTCAGCACGGCGCGGCGCGCCCGCGAACTGAACCGGCACACCATGGGTGTCGCCGGCCCCGTCACCTCCGAGCTCTCGGCCGGTGTGCACGCGCTCATCCGAAGTGGTGGCGCCACTCTGGTCACCGACGCGGCCGAGATCGGCGAGCTGATCGGGGCGATGGGGGACGACCTGGCGCCGCGCCGCGCCGGGCCGGTTCTGCCTCGCGATCTTCTGGAGCCGGCCGTCGCCAGAGTCCTCGAAGCCGTGCCGGCGAGCGCTGAGGGGGCACCGGTCGAGCGAGTGGCACGGGAGTCCGGGCTGCCGCCCGACGAAGTGCTGCAACGCCTCTACGAGCTGGGCTCGTTGGGATTCGTCGAGCGCTGTGGGGCGCACTGGAGGCTGGTCCGCAGGAGGTGAGCCGGCGGGCTTCTCCCGGCTGCCGTCGGGGTCGCCGTGCACCGGCCGGGGGTGCGGTCGGGACGCCACCGGATCGGGGGACGACCGAGTGGCGGTAGCGCATTGCAGCGAGTCGGTCACGCTACGCTCGCCATTGGCTTCCCTATCAGCACACGACTCGGCAGAATGGCGCAGACCAACGTATGCCCACACACATTCCCGGACACAGGGTGACCGGCAGCGGTCGGTCCTCGGGAGGGCCGAGGACCGAGACACGTTCCGGGGCCGACCTCCAGCCCAAGACGCTGGGCGCGATGGGGTTGGCCCGGCAGAGCGGGCGAGCCACCGCCGGCGGCGGCACGTCGACCGAGGCAGGTCCGGCTGCACCGGCCGCACCACCCGCCGCGGCGGGAGCAGTCCCGCCCGCAGCCGCCGCCGCTCCCGCCGGTGCGGCCGCCACGGCTGACCCGACCGGCAGCACCGGGGTGGCCGGCGGCACGGCGGGGACGGCGGTCACCATCGGTGCGGCGGGCGTCGCAGCCACCGCACCGGTCGACGGCGTCCTGACCGACGCCGTTGCGGCCGACGCCGTCCTGGTCGGCACCGCGTCGACCGACGCCGTTCCGGCCGTCGCTGTGCACGCCGACCCCGCGCAGGCCGAAAGCGGGGCGCGCACGGCTCGTCGTGCGGAGTCGCCGCGCTCGGGCCGGGCGACGGTCAGGGTCGCGGCGGCACCGCGCACCGCACCCGGGGCCGGCCGGGCTCCGGCGGCCCGTCGGGAGACGGGTGGCCAGGACCGCACCGCACTGGAGGCTCTGTGGCGCTCCTACAAGGAGAGCGGCGACGCCCGCCTCCGGGAGCAGCTGATCCTTCACTACTCCCCGCTGGTCAAGTACGTGGCGGGCCGGGTGGGAGTGGGTCTCCCGGCCAACGTCGAGCAGGCCGACTTCGTCTCCTCCGGAGTGTTCGGGCTGATCGATGCCATCGAGAAGTTCGACATCGACCGCGCGATCAAGTTCGAGACGTACGCCATCAGCCGTATCCGCGGCGCCATCATCGACGAGCTGCGGGCACTGGACTGGATCCCACGGTCCGTACGGCAGAAGGCCAAAGCCGTTGAGCGGACGTACGCCACGTTGGAGGCGAAGCTCCGCCGGACACCGCATGAGCCCGAGGTGGCGGCCGAGATGGGGATCGCCATCGAGGATCTGCACGCCATCTTCAGTCAGCTCTCGCTCGCCAACGTGGTCGCCCTGGACGAGTTGCTCCACCCGGCGGGCGAGGGTGGTGACCGGCTGAGTCTGGTGGACGTCCTTGAGGACCGTGGCGCCGACAACCCGGTCGCGGTTGCCGAGGACCGCGAGATGCGCCGGCTGCTGGCCAACGCGATCAACACGCTCCCGGAGCGGGAGAAGACCGTGGTGACGCTGTACTACTACGAGGGCCTGACGCTCGCTGAGATCGGTCAGGTGCTGGGCGTGACCGAGAGCAGGGTCAGCCAGATCCACACCAAGTCGGTGCTGCAGTTGAGGGCGAAGCTGTCCGACATCCGCTGAGTCCGACCCTGTTCACGGGAGGCCGGGACGGGCGCTGCGCCGGTCGGCTCCGGCCGAGTCCGCCCGGGGACGTCGAGGTGGAAGGCGCCGGTAGCGCGGCACCGTTCCGGCCGGGCGGCGGGCTCCGTACAGTGGAGCTGTGCCGAAGATCCGAGCAGCCACCTTGGCCGAGCATCGCCAGTTGCAGCGGGCAGCCCTTCTCGATGCTGCCCGCAGTCTGCTCACCGAGGGTGGGATGGACGCCCTGACGTTTCCCTCGCTCGCCGCGCGGACCGGGCTGGCCCGTAGTTCGGTCTACGAGTACTTCCGCTCCCGCGCCGCTGTGGTCGAGGCGTTGTGCGAGGTGGACTTCCCGCTCTGGGCGGCCGAGATCGAGGCCGGCATGGACGGCTGCGACCGGGCGGCCGACCGCATCGAGGCCTATGTCCGCGGTCAGCTCGCGCTGGCCGGGGACCCGCGGCACCGGGCGGTCGTGGCGATCTCGGCGCTGGAACTGGACGAGGCCGCGCGCGAGCGGATCCGGGCCGCGCACGGCAGACTCGTCGGCCTGGTGGTGCAGGCGCTCGACGATCTCGGGCACGACCGGCCCCGGCTGGCTGCGGCCCTGCTCCAGGGCGTCGTGGAAGCCGCGGTGAAGCGCTGCGAGCGCAGTGCCGCCTCCGGTTCGGGCGAAGGGCCGCAGGAGATCGCGGATGCCGCCGTCGCCCTAGCCCTCCATGGGCTGGGGCCGCGTACCACCACGACGGGCGGGGCCCGTGGCAGCAACCCGGGTACGGACGGACGTCCGTCCGACAGCTCCGCACCGGACAGCACTGCACCAGGTGGTCCGCCGTCCGACCGTCCGGCTCCCGGCTGCCCCGAGGCCGTCGCCTAGGCCGCCGAGTCCCCGGGAGTCCTACGGCACAAGCCGCGGTCGCGCCCCTGCCGTCATCCTGCCTGCCTGGCCCCGGCCGTCATCCTGCCCGCCTCGCCCCGGCCCGCCTCGCCCCGGCCGTCGTCGTGCCGGGCCTGGTTGTGCCCGGCACCGGAGAATCGCGCGGGCAGACCCGGCCTTCGGAAGGCGCACGGGGTTCAGCCGTGGAGCGGGAGCAGACGGGCCGTTCCGGCACCGAGCAGTGCGAGCGGATCGAGGTAGCGGTCGCCGCGGAGCAGGCCCCAGTGCAGGCAGCCGTCGGCGCAGTGTCCGAGCCCCGGGACGAGCCGGCCGATGGGCACGCCGGCGCCCACCGGTGTTCCCACCGGCAAGCTCCCTGCGACGGGCAGATAGGTCGTGCGAAGCGGCGGGGTCCCCGAGCCGGGGTGGCTCACGGTGACCACGGGACGTCCCGCGACGACACCGGAGAAGCTCACCACCCCGGGCGCGGCGGACCGTACCTCGCTGCCGGCAGCAGTGGCCAGATCGACCCCGCGATGGCCGGCCGCCCACTTGGTGGCCGGCGCGTCGAACCGTCTGATCAGGGCGGCGGGCCCGGCCACCGGCCAGGACCGCCCGGTGGCCGGGGGCGGTCCGGGTGATTCACCCTCGCCCACCTCCGCCCGCGGCGCCGAGGCGGGCAGCGCGTGGGCCGGAGGCGCGGGGATCGTCAGCAGGAACGCCGCTGTGAGCACCAGTGCGAGCAGCAGGGTGTGCCGGGGGTGGTCCGGCCTCGGCGGCGGCAGCGCCGAACCGGCGCAGCAGGAGACGGGAGGGACGAGCGTCAGGTGAGGAGTCATGCGGACGAGGGTCTCGGTGACCGCCTGCGGGAACCAGCCCCCACCGTGAACCTGTGGACAACTGCCCCCTGTGGACAACCGGGCCGGTGGACAAGCGGGCCGCTCCCTGCGGTCACCCCACCCCAACCGTCGCCCCAACCGTCGCCCGCGCCCTCGCCCCCACCGTCGCTCCGTCCTCAGGTCCGGCCGCGGAATCCGCCCGCCACCCGACGCGTCGTGTCCGATCCATCCCGGTGGCCGGTCGGGTGCCCGAACGGGTGAGGCGATGTCGGGCAGGGGCCGTCGAAGGTGCTCCGACAGTGCGGGATCCGCCGTGCCCCGGCGCCGGGGCAACGCTTCGAGTCGCCGCCCGCTCGGCGCTTCCCGTACACTTCACACGCGACCCGGTCTGCCGGGTCGACTTCGCACGCCCCGCCACCGGTCGAATGCAGCGGTTTCACCGCCGCCGTCGCCAGGTGCGAGTGCCGCTCGGTCCGCCGAGCCTGACGCGGTTCCGACCGCCCAGGCCGCAGCGGCTCGGCACGTTCGGGGCGTCAGGCGTGGCGGTCACCTGGCCGTCGCGGACAAAACCGAGCCCGACCCGGCAACCGCGGAAACGCCAGCGCCGGGCGTAACACCGAGGAGCACGGCCATGGCCGTCGTCACGATGCGGGAGCTGCTGGAGAGCGGCGTCCACTTCGGTCACCAGACCCGTCGTTGGAACCCGAAGATGAAGCGCTTCATCTTCACGGAGCGCAACGGCATCTACATCATCGACCTGCTGCAGTCGCTGAACTACATCGACCGCGCCTTCGAGTTCGTCAAGGAGACCGTTGCCCACGGCGGCAGCGTCCTCTTCGTCGGCACCAAGAAGCAGGCCCAGGAGGCCATCGCCGAGCAGGCCACCCGCGTGGGCATGCCCTACGTGAACCAGCGCTGGCTCGGCGGCATGCTGACCAACTTCCAGACGGTCTACAAGCGCCTTCAGCGGATGAAGGAGCTCGGCGAGATCGACTTCTCGGACGTGGCCGGCTCCGGTCTCACCAAGAAGGAGCTCCTGGTCCTGGAGCGCGAGCACACCAAGCTCGAGAAGACCCTTGGCGGTATCCGTGACATGCAGCGCGTTCCCAGCGCTGTCTGGATCGTCGACACCAAGAAGGAGCACATCGCGGTCGGCGAGGCCCGGAAGCTCAACATCCCGGTCGTCGCCATCCTCGACACCAACTGCGACCCCGACGAGGTCGACTACAAGATCCCGGGCAACGACGACGCGATCCGCTCCGTCACGCTGCTGACCCGCGTGATCGCCGACGCCGTCGCCGAGGGCCTCAAGGCCCGCGCCGGTGTTGCGAAGGGCGACGTCAAGGCCGAGCCGGGCGCCGACCAGCCGCTGGCCGACTGGGAGAAGGACCTCATCGAGGGCGAGAAGAAGGCCGAGGAGGCCCCGGCCGCCGAGGTCGCCGTCGAGGCCGAGGCTCCCGCCGCCGAGGTCACCGAGGTCGAGGCCACCGAGGCTCCGGCCGCCGAGGCCGAGCAGGCCTGACGTACCTAAGGGCGAGGGGCACCCGCCGGTACGACACCGGTAGGTGCCCCTCTCTCCCGTGCCGGGGCTGAACCACCAGCCCCGGTACAACCCCACGCAGACACGCGAGACGCGAGAAGAGATTCACACCATGGCGAACTACACCGCCGCGGACGTCAAGAAGCTCCGTGAGCTCACCGGCGCCGGCATGCTGGACTGCAAGAACGCTCTCGTCGAGGCCGACGGCGACGTCCAGAAGGCCGTCGAGCAGCTCCGCATCAAGGGCCAGAAGGGCGTTGCCAAGCGCGAGGGCCGTGACGCCTCCAACGGCGCCGTCGCCGCCGTCATCGCCGAGGGCAACAAGTCCGGCGTGCTGGTCGAGCTGAACTGCGAGACCGACTTCGTCGCCAAGGGTGACAAGTTCGTCGAGGTCGCCGACGCGATCGCCGCCCACGTCGCCGCCACCGCCCCGGCCGACCTGGAGGCCGCCCTGGCTTCCGAGATCGAGGCCGGCAAGACCGTCCAGCAGTTCGTGGACGAGGCCAACGCGAGCCTGGGCGAGAAGATCGTCTTCCGCCGCTTCGCGCAGTTCGACGGTGACGGCTACGTCGCGGTCTACCTGCACAAGACCAGCCCCGACCTCCCGCCGGCCGTCGGCGTCCTCGTCGAGCTCGACAAGGAGAACGCGGTCGTCGCCAAGGACGTCGCGCAGCACATCGCCGCTTTCGCGCCGAAGTACCTCTCCCGCGAGGACATCCCGGCCGAGGACATCGAGAACGAGCGCCGCGTCGCCGAGGCCACCGCTCGCGAGGAGGGCAAGCCCGAGGCCGCCCTGCCGAAGATCGTCGAGGGTCGCGTCACCGGCTTCGTCAAGGAGAACTCCGTCCTGGAGCAGGCCTTCGCGAAGGACAACAAGAAGTCCGTCGCCAAGGTTCTCGAGGAGAACGGCGTCGCCCTCAAGCGTTTCGCGCGCTTCCGCGTCGGCGCCTGAGCCACGTTCCACGGAGGATCCGGCCCGCATAGGGTAGGAACCACCCCCGTCCACTGACCGGGACGGGAAGGAACGCGCCGATCGGGCTCTCCGCACCCCCAGGGGGCACGTCGGCACCAAGAACGACGAGGAGGCCATTGCCGTGCAGGACACCGTACCGGTTCCCGCGGCAGTGGCCTCCTCGCGTGTACGCGCAGGTCGGGAACCCGCACGCCCGGGCCTGTGAATCAGCAGGTGTAGAAGGAGAAGTCCATGCAGGAGACGCAGGAGACCGCGCAGGAAGTCCGGCGCCGCCGGGTTCTGCTCAAGCTGTCCGGTGAGGCGTTCGCCGGTGGCGGCGGCCTCGGCGTCGACCCGGACGTCGTGCACGCGATCGCCCGTGAGATCGCCACGGTGGTCCGCGCCGGTACCGAGGTCGCGGTGGTGATCGGTGGTGGCAACTTCTTCCGCGGCGCCGAACTCCAGGTCCGCGGCATGGACCGGGCCCGGTCCGACTACATGGGCATGCTCGGGACCGTGATGAACTGCCTCGCCCTCCAGGACTTCCTGATCAAGGAAGGCATCGAGACCCGGGTCCAGACCGCCATCACGATGGGCCAGGTCGCCGAGCCGTACCTGCCGCTGCGCGCCGTCCGGCACCTGGAGAAGGGCCGCGTGGTGATCTTCGGCGCGGGGATGGGCATGCCGTACTTCTCCACCGACACCACGGCGGTCCAGCGCGCGCTGGAGATCCACGCCGAGGTGCTGCTGATGGGCAAGAACGGCGTGGACGGTGTCTACGACGCCGACCCGCGGACCAACCCGGAGGCGGTCAAGTTCGACGCCCTGGAGTACTCCGAGGTCATCGCGCGCGACCTCAAGGTCGCGGACCTCACCGCGATCACGCTGTGCAAGGACAACAACCTGCCGATGCTGGTCTTCGAGCTGCTGGCCGAGGGCAATATCGCTCGCGCGGTGAAGAGTGAGAAGATCGGCACGCTCATCAGCCAGGATTCCGTCCGGGCCTGAGCAGCCTGCACGTCGGCCGCAGCAGCAAGCCGCCGGCCCGGAGCGTGACGGGCCCGGCGGGACATCAGTACGGCATCAAGGCACACCGGACAGGGAGCAGACCGTGATCGAAGAGACCCTCCTCGAAGCTGAGGAGAAGATGGAGAAGGCCGTCGCCGTCGCCAAGGACGACTTCGGCGCCATCCGCACCGGCCGGGCCCACCCGGCGATGTTCGCCAAGATCGTGGCGGACTACTACGGCGCCCTGACGCCGATCAACCAGCTCGCCTCGTTCGCCGTGCCGGAGCCGCGGATGGCGATCATCACGCCGTTCGACAAGACCGCCCTGCGCAACATCGAGACCGCGATCCGCGACTCGGACCTGGGCGTCAACCCGTCGAACGACGGCTCCATCATCCGGGTGTCGTTCCCGCAGCTGACCGAGGAACGCCGCAAGGAGTACATCAAGGTCGCGCGCGGCAAGGGCGAGGACGCCAAGGTCTCCATCCGCTCCGTGCGCCGCAAGGCCAAGGACACCATCGACAAGCTGGTGAAGGACGGCGAGCACGGCGAGGACGAGGGCCGCCGCGCCGAGAAGGAGCTGGACGACCTCACCGCGCGTTTCGTCGCGCAGGTCGACGAGCTGCTGAAGCACAAGGAAGCCGAGCTGCTCGAAGTCTGATGAACGACGCCCCTGACGCCCCTGGCTACTGGGGCTCATCCGACCAGCAGTACCTGCCGCCGTACCCCGCCGCGCCGTCGTCTGCTGCGGGTGACCAGCACCAAATGGGTCACTCGCAGCAGTCCCCGGTGTACTGGGGCGACGATGCGGCGCAGACTCAGTTCATGCCCC
The DNA here is from genome assembly GCF_014655955.1 of Kitasatospora indigofera. Classification (GTDB taxonomy): domain Bacteria; phylum Actinomycetota; class Actinomycetes; order Streptomycetales; family Streptomycetaceae; genus Kitasatospora; species Kitasatospora indigofera. The sequence continues at coordinate 23,637 of NZ_BNBO01000030.1, read as the reverse complement.
CAGTCCAGGACGGCTCCGGCCAGGAGAACCCCCGGGTGTCTCCGCCCGCGCCGTACCGGCCGGCGGGCGCCGCCGACGGTCCCCTCCAGGGGACCGGGCAGCAGCAGGACCAGCCGCAGACGCGGGTGCCGGGCCGCCTCAGCGGCCCGCTGTTCCGCGACGAGCAGCCGGCGTCCGGGGTGCCGTCGGTGGAGGAGACGGTGGTGCTGCCACCGATAACCGGCCTGCTCGACGGCCCGGCGCAACCGTCCGGGCCGCGGCACTCCGGGCCGCAGCGGGCGGCGCACCGGAGGCCGGAGGCCGGGCAGCCGTCCGACGGCGGGTTCGGCGCGGGCGGCCCGTACGCCGGGCACCCGCAGCACTCCCAGCAGCCGCAGCCGCACCAGCCGCCGCACCCCCAGCACCCGCCGCAGCCCGCGCCGCAGGCGGACCCGCCGCAGTATCAGCAGCACCAGCAGCAGGGGCACCCCTCGCCGCAGCAGTACCCGGGGCAGGAGCACACCGCACAGCACCACCCGGCGCAGCACCATTCCGCGCAGCACCACCCCGTGCCGTCCTACCCAGGGCAGGAGACACCAGTGGCCCAGCCCGACCCACAGCCTCGCAAGCAGCGCGGCGGCCGTAACCTCCAGGCCGCGATAGGCGTCGGGGTCGGCCTCGGCGCGGTGATCATCGCCTCGCTGTTCGTCGTGAAGGCGCTCTTCCTGTTCGTCGTGATGGCGGCCGTCGTGGTCGGCGTGTGGGAGCTGTCCAGCCGGTTGACCGAGCGCAAGGAGATCAAGGCGCCGCTGGTCCCGCTGGTCGCGGGCAGCATCGCGATGCTCTCGACGGGCTACTGGGCGGGGGTGGAGTGGGCGGCCGCCTCGCTCGCGCTGACCGGTCTCGCGGTGATGGTCTGGCGGATGGCCGCGCCGCCGGAGAACTACCTCCGCGACGTCACGGCCGGCATCTTCACCGCCTTCTACGTGCCCTTCCTCGCGACCTTCGTCGCGATGATGCTGGCGGCGGACGACGGCCCGCAGCGGATCGTGCTCTTCCTGATCGTCACCGTCTGCAGTGACACCGGCGCCTACGCGGTGGGGTACAAGTTCGGCCGGACCAAGCTCGCGCCGACGATCAGCCCCGGCAAGACCCGTGAGGGCCTGGCGGGCGGTGTGGCGCTGTCGATGCTGGCGGGCGCGCTGCTGATGCAGCTGATCATCGACGACGGCAGCTGGTGGCAGGGCCTGATCCTGGGTGGCTGCGCTGCCGTCACCGCGACCCTCGGGGACCTGGGCGAGTCGATGATCAAGCGCGATCTGGGCATCAAGGACATGGGCACGCTGCTGCCCGGCCACGGCGGAATCATGGACCGGCTGGACTCGCTGCTGCCGACCGCTCCGGTGGTCTGGCTGCTGCTGGCGGCCTTCGTCGGCAGCTGACCGGCGGACACCTCCTGTCATGGGCCTCGGGCGCCGGCCGCCCGGGGCCCGAGGCATGTCCGGGCCCCGGTCCGGTCCGGGCCCGGGGCGGCCGGGCCCGGAGGGGTTCCGTCGGTCGGCGGAGGGCACTCGCCGCCATCTGCGACACTTGAACAACCATGCCTGCACCCGGAGAACTGACCTTTGTCGCGCCGCGCGGCGCCAAGCCCCCGCGACACCTCGCCGACCTCAGCCCCGCCGAGCGCAAGGAGGCCGTCGCCGAGCTGGGCGAGCAGCCGTTCCGCGCCAAGCAGCTGTCCAACCACTACTTCGGCCGGATGTCCAACGACCCGGGCGAGTGGACGGACATCCCCGCGGCCAGCCGCGAGAAGCTGACCGAGGCGCTGCTGCCCGAGCTGATGTCGGTCGTGCGCCACGTCTCGTGCGACGAGGACACGACGCGCAAGACGCTGTGGAAGCTCTTCGACGGCACGCTCGTCGAGTCGGTGCTGATGCGCTACCCGGACCGGGTCACCATGTGCATCAGCTCGCAGGCCGGCTGCGGCATGAACTGCCCGTTCTGCGCGACCGGCCAGGCGGGCCTGACCCGCAACCTGTCGACCGCCGAGATCGTCGAGCAGATCGCCGCCGGCATGCGCGCGCTGAAGGCCGGGGAGATCCCGGGCGGCGAGGCGCGGCTGTCCAACGTGGTGTTCATGGGCATGGGCGAGCCGCTCGCCAACTTCAACCGGGTCCTGAAGTCGATCCGCCGCCTCACCGACCCCGCGCCGGACGGCTTCGGCATGTCCCAGCGCGGCATCACCGTCTCGACGGTCGGTCTGGTCCCCGCGATGAACCGGCTGGCGGACGAGGAGCTGAGCGTGCGTCTGGCGCTCTCCCTGCACGCCCCGGACGACGAGCTGCGCGACGAGCTCGTCCCGGTGAACACCCGCTGGAAGGTCGCCGAGGTGCTGGACGCGGCGTGGAACTACGCCGAGAAGTCGGGCCGCCGGATCTCCATCGAGTACGCGCTGATCAAGGACATCAACGACCAGGCGTGGCGCGCCGACCTGCTGGGCCGGCTGATCAAGAAGCACCGGGTGCACGTCAACCTGATCCCGCTGAACCCGACGCCGGGTTCGAAGTGGACGGCCTCCCGTCCGGAGGACGAGCGCGAGTTCGTCCGGGTCCTGCAGTCGCACGGGGTGCCGACCACCGTCCGGGACACCCGCGGCCAGGAGATCGACGGCGCCTGCGGCCAGCTCGCCGCGGCCGGCTGACCCTGCTCGACGGCCGAACGCCCGGGCGGACCTTCACGGTCCGCCCGGGCGTTCGTGTGTTCGGTGGTGCGTCCAGGGCCGATGCCCGAAGCCGGTGTGCGGGCCCGGCGTCCGGGCCCGGTGCGCCGCTCAGGCCAGGACCGCGGCGCCCAGCAGGGCGGTGAGCCCGCCGGTGAGCAGCAGGACCGTTCCCGCGGTGAGAGCACGTATGGCGACGGCGCCGTACAGCAGCCGGGGCGGCGCACCGAGCCCGAGCAGGGTGTCGGTGATCTCCCGGCGGGCGGTCCGGATCTCGGCCAGCCTGGTGAGCACGGCCGCGACCGCGCAGCCGACCAGCAGGCCCGCCTCGACGGCGGGCAGGATGTCGGCGGTGCCGGGGGCGTGCACCCAGTACCGGACGACGGTCAGGACGACGGCGAGGGTCAGCGCGAGCACCGCGAGCGGCGGTCCCAGCCGGCGGGCCTCGGCGGTCAGGCCGCGTCCTGCGAGCAGCCGTAGCGGGGTCGGCCGGGCGATCACCAGCAGGCGTCCGGCCCAGGCGAGCAGCGGCCCGGTGAGCAGGGCCAGGCCGAGCGCGGTGACGGCCCAGCCGCCGAGTGCGGCGAGGTTGCTGGTGCCCAGCCCGGCCGGCAGCCGGACGGGCCGGCCGTCCTCGGCGGCGCCGGGGCGCAGCCCGTACAGCTCCAGGGCGATGCCGGTGACGGTCAGGCCGGTGGGCAGGGCGAGCCGCAGCGGGTGGTAGCCGCGGGGGCCGGGCCGGGGGCTGCTGCCGGGCAGGGTGTCCGGCACCGGGACGGCGGCCGCGGCGGCCAGGCCGGCGACCAGCGGGACCAGGACGAGCAGGGTGACCGGGGCGGCGGGCGGCAGTTCCACGCCCATGCCGAGTTCGGGGGCCAGCGAGGCGCCGGCGATGTCGTTGCGCAGGATCAGGAAGAGCAGCAGGGTCAGGGCGCTGCCGATGGCGCCGGCCAGGGCGGTCTCGCCGGCGATCAGGGCGCGGATCCTGGCCGGTCCGGCGCCGGCGGTGATCAGGCCGGTGATCCGTTCGGGGCGCTGGCCGGGTACGGCGCGGGCGGCGACCGCCGCGAACCAGGCGACCGCGGCGAGCGGCGGCAGGCACCAGAGCAGCCGGGTGACGGCGCCGCCGCTGCCCAGCGGGTCGCTCATGGCCCGCCCGAGGGCGCGCAGCAGGAAGGCCGCGACCATGGCGCCGGTGACGGCGGTGAGCAGCCAGCGGCCGAGGTCCGGTGCCCGGTAGCCCCGGGCGAGGCGGAGATAGAACACGAGGACTCTTTCAGCGCTACCGGGGCGTGGCCGAGACGGCGGACGAGCCGGTGCCGGCGGCGGCGACCGCGACGGGCCCGGTGCCGGGAGCCGGCGTGGGCGCGGCAGGCGGGGTCAGACGCCCGTCGGCCAGGGCGACGGAGCGGTCCGCGTACCGGGCGAGTTCGGGGTCGTGGGTGGCCAGGACGAGGGTGAGCTGGTGCGAGCGGGCGGCGCTGGACAGTATCCGCAGGACCTGGTCGGCGGCCTCGCGGTGCAGCGGTGCGGTGGGGTCGTCGGCGAAGACGACCGGTGGCAGCGGGGCGAGGGCGCGGGCGACGGCGATCCGCTGCCGCTGGCTCTGCACCAGGCGTTCGGGGCGCAGCCGGCGGGTGTCGGCGATGTCGAGCCGCTCCAGCCACTCGTCGGCGGCGGTGTAGGCGGCCTTGTTGCCGGCGCCGGCCAGCAGCAGCGGCAGTGCGACGTTCTCCCGGGCCGTCAGTTCCGGTACCAGGTGCGGTTGCGAGCCGACGAAGCCGAAGCGGTCGCGGCGCAGCCGGGCGCGGCCGGTGCGGCCGAGGGTGTGCACGGGGGAGCTGTTGAACCAGACCTCCCCCTCGTCGACCGGCAGGAGGGCGGAGAGGCAGCCGAGCAGGGTGCTCTTGCCGGATCCCCGCGGGCCGGTGACGGCGAGCACCTCGCCGACCTGGACGCCGAGTGAGACACCGCGCAGGGCGGGAGTGCCGTGGTGGGACTTGACGATCCCTCGGGCCCACAGCACGTCGTTGTCAGGCGGGGCCGCTGACATGAAACTCCTCCGCCGGTCCAGAACGTGATCCATCGCGATATGACAGTCGTCAGATTAGAACGACAAGGACACGAAGAGGTTGCGGCACACGGGTCCGAACGGGTCGAAATGCGGACGAACACGGCGTGTCCGCCCTCCGGGAAACACCGCAGGGCGGCCCGGCGAGGTGCCGGGCCGCCCTGCGGCGGAGGGTGGGGAGGGAGGTACTAGATCTTCGCCCACGCGTCGGTGAGGCTGACCCGCAGGATCTGCTCGATCTCGTCGAAGGTCGACTGGTCGGAGATCAGCGGCGGGGCCAGCTGGATGACCGGGTCGCCACGGTCGTCGGCCCGGCAGTACAGGCCGTTGTCGAAGAGCGCCTTCGACAGGAAGCCGTAGAGCACGCGCTCGACCTCGTCGTCGTTGAACGACTCCTTGGTGACCTTGTCCTTCACCAGCTCGATGCCGTAGAAGAACCCGTTGCCGCGCACGTCGCCGACGATCGGGAGGTCGCGCAGCTTGTCCAGGGTGCCGAGGAAGTTCGCCTCGTTGTCCAGGACGTGCTGGTTCAGGCCCTCGCGCTCGAAGATGTCGAGGTTGGCCAGCGCCACCGCGGAGGAGACCGGGTGGCCGCCGAAGGTGTAGCCGTGCAGGAAGGTGTTGTCACCCTTGTAGAACGGCTCGGCGAGGCGGTCCGAGATGATCGTGGCGCCGATCGGGGAGTAGCCCGAGGTCATGCCCTTGGCGCAGGTGATCATGTCGGGCTGGTAGCCGAACTTGTCGGCACCGAACATGGTGCCGAGGCGGCCGAAGGCGCAGATGACCTCGTCCGAGACGAGCAGCACGTCGTGGCGGTCGCAGATCTCGCGCAGGCGGGCGAAGTACCCGGGCGGCGGCGGGAAGCAGCCGCCGGCGTTCTGCACCGGCTCGACGAAGACGGCGGCGACGGTGTCGGCGCCCTCGTTGAGGATCGCGACCTCGATCTCGTCGGCGCACCAGCGGCCGTAGGCCTCGGGGTCGACCACACCGTCGCGCTCCAGGAAGGCGGGGGCGCGGTAGATGTTGGTGTTCGGGGCCTTGTGGGTGCCCGGCACCAGCGGCTCGAACGGGGCCTTCAGGCCCGGCAGGCCGGTGATGGACAGGGCGCCCTGCGGGGTGCCGTGGTAGGCGACGGCGCGCGAGATGACCTTGTACTTGGTCGGCTTGCCGGTCAGCTTGAAGTACTGCTTGGCCAGCTTCCAGGCGGTCTCGACGGCCTCGCCGCCACCGGTGGAGAAGAAGACCTTGTTGAGGTCGCCCGGGGCGTAGTTGGCCAGGCGCTCGGCGAGCTCCACGGCCTTCGGGTGGGCGTAGCTCCACACCGGGAAGAAGGCCAGCTCCTTGGCCTGCTTCGCGGCGGCCTCGGCCAGCTCCTCGCGGCCGTGGCCGGCCTGGACGACGAACAGGCCGGCCAGCCCGTCCAGGTACTTCCTGCCCTTGTCGTCCCAGACGTAGGTGCCCTCGCCCTTGACGATCGTCGGCACGGGGGAGTTCTCGTACGACGACATGCGGGTGAAGTGCATCCACAGGTGGTCGTAGGCGGTCTTCGAAAGGTCCTTCTGTGCCGGGTCGGCGCTCATCGGGTGCCCCAGGTGTAGGTCTGTTTCCGGAGCTTCAGATAAACGAAGCTCTCGGTGCTCCGCACGCCGGGAAGCGAGCGGATGCGCTTGTTGATCAGTTCGAGCAGGTGCTCGTCGTCCTCGCAGACCAGTTCGGCCAGCAGGTCGAACGAGCCTGCGGTGCAGACCACGTAGTCGACCTCGTCGAGGGCGGCCAGCGCGTCCGCGACGGGTTCGATGTCCCCCTCGACGTTGATCCCGACCATGGCCTGCCGGGTGAAGCCGACGGTGAGGGGGTCGGTGACGGCGACGATCTGCATCACGCCTTGGTCGAGCAGCTTCTGGACGCGCTGGCGCACGGCCGCCTCGGACAGGCCCACGGCCTTGCCGATGGCGGCGTACGGGCGCCGCCCGTCCTCCTGCAGCTGCTCGATGATCGCCTTGGAGGCGGAGTCGAGTGGAACGCTGGCGTTCCGGTCGCGGTTGGCCACGTCGCCACTGTGCCTGATCGGCTCCGCGATCGCAAGCGAGTGAGCTGCCGATTTCGTTGCGGTCCTGGAAAACGCATACGGATTTCATCGCTGTTTCCGTGTGAGCCTGTCGAGAACAGCAGTCCAGCGGTTAGCCTGGTACCTGTACACGCGCCCCTCCGCGGAGCCGGGCGCACCCTTCGAGTGGACCGCGCCGAACCCGACCCGGCCACTCGGCGCCGACGTACCATTGCGCCGGATTCTGCAACGCCGCAGGCCCAGACCGAGGAGAGACCCGTGAGCGACCTTCGTACGCTGCGCAACTACATCAACGGTGAGTTCGTCGATGCGGCGGACGGCCGCACGCTGGAGATCGTCGACCCCACCACGGGCGAGGTCTACGCCACCTCCCCGCTGTCCGGTGCGGCCGACGTGGACGCCGCGATGGCCTCCGCCGCCGCGGCCTTCCCGATCTGGCGCGACGCCACCCCGAGCACCCGGCAGAAGCTGCTGCTGAAGATCGCCGACGCGGTCGAGGAGCGCGCCGACGAGCTGGTGGACGCCGAGTGTCGCAACACCGGCAAGCCCCGCGGCCTGACCCGGTCCGAGGAGATCGGCCCGATGGCCGACCAGATCCGCTTCTTCGCCGGCGCCGCCCGCCTGCTGGAGGGCAAGGCCGCGGGCGAGTACATGGACGGCATGACCTCGATCGTGCGCCGCGAGCCGGTCGGCGTCTGCGCCCAGGTCGCGCCCTGGAACTACCCGATGATGATGGCCGTGTGGAAGTTCGCGCCGGCCATCGCCGCGGGCAACACCGTGGTGCTGAAGCCCTCCGACACCACGCCGGCCTCCACCGTGCTGCTCGCCGAGATCATCGGCGGCATCCTGAAGGACCTGGAGCTCCCGGCCGGCATCTTCAACGTGATCTGCGGCGACCGCGAGTCCGGCCGCCTGATGGTCGAGCACCGCACCCCGGCGATGGCCTCCATCACCGGCTCCGTGCGCGCCGGCATCCAGGTCGCCGAGTCCGCCTCCAAGGACGTCAAGCGCGTCCACCTGGAGCTGGGCGGCAAGGCCCCGGTCGTGGTCTTCGAGGACGCCGACATCCCGGAGGCCGTCGAGGGCATCTCGGTCGCGGGCTTCTTCAACGCCGGCCAGGACTGCACCGCCGCCACCCGGGTGCTGGTGCACGAGTCCATCCACGACGCCTTCGTGGAGGCCCTCGCCAAGGCGGCCGCCGAGACCAAGACCGGCGGGGTGGACGACGAGGACGTGCTCTACGGCCCGCTGAACAACGCCAACCAGCTGAAGCAGGTGTCCGGCTTCATCGAGCGGCTGCCCGCCCACGCCAAGGTCGAGTCCGGTGGCCACCGGGTCGGCGAGGCCGGCTACTTCTACGCCCCGACCGTCGTCTCCGGCCTGAACCAGGACGACGAGATCATCCAGAACGAGGTCTTCGGCCCGGTCATCACCGTGCAGAAGTTCTCCGACGAGGACCAGGCCGTCGACTACGCCAACGGGGTGGAGTTCGCGCTGGCCTCCTCGGTCTGGACGAAGGACCACGCCCGCGCCATGCGGATGTCGCGCCGGCTCGACTTCGGCTGCGTGTGGATCAACACCCACATCCCGCTGGTCGCCGAGATGCCGCACGGCGGGTTCAAGAAGTCCGGCTACGGCAAGGACCTCTCCTCCTACGGCTTCGAGGACTACACCCGGGTGAAGCACGTCATGACCGCGATCTAGCGGGTCAGGGCGGTCGGAACCAGAACGGCCGCGATCCGACCCCACCCGACGGCCTGCTCCCGAGGCCCGCGGGACCCCGACCGGAGGCCCGGACCGTACGCGGTCCGGGCCTCCGGCCTGTCAGCCTGTCGGCCGACGCGCCGACCGCCTGACAAGATGCACCTGCATGCCAGGCGGCTGTTTCCCTAGGCTTGCGGCATGAGCATCCCCACCGCTGACTCAGCCGCCGGGCAGGCAGTCAAGGCCGCCGACCGCGCGCACGTCTTCCACTCGTGGTCCGCCCAGGCACTGATCGACCCCCTCGCGGTGGCCGGAGCCGAGGGCTCGTACTTCTGGGACTACGAGGGCAACCGCTACCTCGACTTCTCCTCGCAGCTGGTGAACACCAACATCGGGCACCAGCACCCCAAGGTGGTCGCGGCGATCCAGGAGCAGGCCGCCAAGCTCTGCACCATCGCGCCGGGCTTCGCCGTCGAGTCGCGCAGCGAGGCCGCCCGCCTGATCGCCGAGCGCACCCCGGGCGACCTGGACAAGATCTTCTTCACCAACGGCGGCGCCGAGGCCGTGGAGAACGCCATCCGGATGGCCCGGCTGCACACCGGCCGGCAGAAGGTCATGTCGACCTACCGCTCGTACCACGGCGCCACCGCCAACGCGATCGCCCTCACCGGCGACCCGCGCCGCTGGGCGAACGAGACCGGCGTCTCCGGCATCGTGCACTTCTGGGGCCCGTACGCCTACCGCTCCCCGTTCCACTCCGAGAACGAGGCGCAGGAGTGCGAGCGCGCGCTGGCGCACCTTGAAGAGACCATCGCCTTCGAGGGTCCGCACACCGTCGCGGCGGTCATCCTGGAGACGGTGGTCGGCACCGCCGGCATCCTCGTCCCGCCGGCCGGTTACCTCGCGGGCGTCCGCGAGATCTGCGACCGCTACGGGATCGTCTTCATCCTGGACGAGGTGATGGCCGGCTTCGGCCGCACCGGCGAGTGGTTCGCCGCCGACAACTGGGGCGTCGTCCCCGACCTGCTGACCTTCGCCAAGGGCGTCAACTCCGGCTACGTGCCGCTCGGCGGCGTGGCGATCAGCCCCGCCATCGCGGCCACCTTCGCCGAGCGGCCCTTCCCCGGCGGGCTCACCTACTCCGGCCACCCGCTGGCCTGCGCCTCCGCCGTCGCGACCATCAACGCGATGGCCGAGGAGGGCATCGTGGAGAACGCCAAGCGGATCGGCGAGGACGTGCTCGGCCCCGGCCTGCGCGACCTGGCCGAGCGCCACCCCTCGATCGGCGAGGTCCGCGGCCTCGGCGTGTTCTGGGCGCTGGACCTGGTGAAGAACCGCGAGACCCGCGAGCCGCTGGTGCCCTACAACGCGGCCGGCGCCGCCAACGCGCCGATGGCCGAGCTGGCCGCCGCCTGCAAGCAGCGCGGCCTGTGGCCCTTCGTCAACATGAACCGCTTCCACGTCGTCCCGCCGTGCACGGTCACCGAGGAGGAGGCCAAGACCGGCCTCGCCGTCCTCGACGAGGTGCTGTCGCTGACCGACGCGCACACCGTCTGACCGACCGGCCGACCCACCGCGCACCAGGAACGCCAAGCAACGATCAGGACCCATCGGTACGGCCCCGGGCAACGCCCTGCCCGGGGCCGACTCATGTCCGGGAGACCCTCACATGCGCTCCACGCTCACCCGCCGCGCCGTCCTGGGCAGTGCCGGACTGCTCGGCGCCGGCGCCCTGGCCGGCTGCGGGATCCCCGCCGCGTACGTGCCCGAGGCGCGACGCTCCGGCGACGACCGCTCCGCGCAGGACCAGGCGCTCGCCTTCTCCAACTGGACGCAGTACATCGACGTCGACGAGGACACCGGCGGCCGTCCCACCCTCGACGCGTTCAGCGAGGAGACGGGCATCTCGGTGACGTACACCGAGGACATCAACGACAACGACGAGTTCTTCGGCAAGATGGGCCCGGTGCTCACCCAGGGCAGCGATCCCGGCCGTGACCTGATGGTGGTCAGTGACTGGATGGCCGGGCGCTACGTCTCGCTCGGCTGGGTGCAGGCCCTGGACCGGACGGCGATGCCGAACGTCGCCGAGCACCTCGACCCGCAGCTGGCCCACCCCGCCTTCGACCCCGGTCGGGCGCACAGCGTGCCCTGGCAGTCCGGGATCACCGGCATCGCGTACAACCGCAAGGAACTCGGCCGGGAGATCAGGACCACCGCGGACCTCTGGGCCCCCGACCTCAAGGGCCGGGTGACCCTCTTCGCCGGGCTGGACGAGGCGATCGGCCTGCTGATGCTCGCCGACGGCGCGGACATCGCCGCCTTCGGGGCCGACGACGCGCACCGGGCGATGGACCGGGTGCAGCGGCTCGTCGACAGCCGGCACATCCGCCGGTTCACCGGCAACGACTACACCAGCGACCTGGCCTCCGGTGCGGCCCTCGCCTGCCAGGCCTACTCCGGCGACGCGATCCAGCTGAAGGCCGACAACCCGGACATCGAGTTCGTCGTCCCAGAGGAGGGCGGCGAGCTGTGGGCGGAGAGCCTGCTGGTGCCCAACCGGGCGCGCCACAAGCGCAACGCCGAACTGCTGGTCGACTACTACTACCGGCCCGAGGTCGCCGCCGAACTCGCCGCCGCCGTCCAGTACATCTGCCCGGTGCCGGCCGCCCGGGAGGTCCTGGCCGACAGCGGGGACGCGGAGCGCGTCGCGCTCGCCGAGGAGCCGCTGATCTTCCCCACCGAGGAGATGCGGGCCCGGCTGCGCACCATGCGGGACGTCAGCGCGGAGGAGCGGCCCGACCTGCACCGGGTCTGGGGCCGGATCACCGGCGTCTGAGCGGCCGTCGGCGGCGGACCGGGGCCGGCCCGCCGCCGTGGTCGTCGTGGTGACGGCCCGGCGGCCGGTTCAACGGCGGACGGCGTCCAGCGCGAGCAGCGCCACGTGCAGGGACAGGCAGGACTCCACCTGGTCCAGGTCGACGGCCAGGATCCGCTCGACCTTGTGCAGCCGGTCGTAGAACGACGGCCTGGACAGGTGGGCCGCGTCCGCCGCCGCCGACTTGTTGCGGCCCTGCTCCAGGTAGATCCGCAGCATCTGCACCAACTGGCCGCCGTGCTCGGCGTCGTGGGCCAGCAAGGGGCCCAGCTCACGCTCGACGTAGGTCTGCAACCTGGCGTCGTCCCGCAGCAGGTGCAGCAGACCGCGCAGCCGGACGTCCGGCAGGCGGTAGTACGCGGCGGCGCGCCCGCCCGGCGCGTCGTGCAGGGCGGCGTCGGCGACCTGGGTGGCCTCCAGCAGGGTGCGCCGGGCGTCCCGGACGGAGCCGACCGAGGAGCCGACCGCCACCACCGGCTGGATCGCCTGCGCCGCCTGCCGCCCCTCGCCGCCGGCCTCCCGCCCGCTGTCGGCGGCCAGCTTGCGCAGCGCGGCCGCGAAGGCGTCCAGGGCGGCGTGCTCGTCCTGCTGGGAGCCGAGCGCGATCAGCACCCCGACCCCCTCGTCGTCGAGTGCGCCGACCAGGGCGGGCAGCCGGCAGGTGCGGACCGCGGTGGCCGCCAGTTCGGTGAAGTCCCGCAGTCGGGCCTGCGCCTCCAGCGCCGCCGGGCTCGGCCCGCGCCGCTGCCGCAGCACCACGCCGACCAGCCGCCTGCCCTCCAGCGGTACCCCGAGCGCCTGGGCCCGCAGCGCCACCTCGGACACGGTCAGGGCGTGGGTGAGGATGCCCGACAGCAGCGTCCGGTGGGTCTGCCGTTCCAGGCTCTCCCGGTCGCGCAGCACCAGCCGGTTGAGCGCCAGGGTGGCGGCGCCGCGCTCCAGCAGCATCGCGTGCGGGTGCGCGGTGCCGTCCGGCAGCGGGCCGGGGTCGTCGACCAGGATCAGCCGCCCCCAGTCCTGCCCACGGGCGCCGACCGCCGTCACCAGCCAGCCGCTGCGGGGGTCGTGACCGGTGCGCCCGGGCGGCCGGACGCCGCGCGAGCGACGCTCCCAGCCCTCCAGCAGTTCCGTCTCGGGGCGGCCGGCGGTGTCGTGCGCCAGCACCTGGTGGGCGAGGTTCTCCAGCACGACGGGAGCGCCGGCCATCCGGGCCACCTGGCGGACCACCTCGCCGGGCTCGGCGCCCTCCACCGCGAGCTCGTTGAAGACCTGGTGCACCGCCTCGGAGGTGCGCAGCTGCTCCAGCTGGGCGTTGACCACCAAGGCGTGCACGGCTTCGGTGACGGCGACGAAGCGCAGCTCCCGGCGGAGCGCGATCAGCGGCAGGCCGCGCTGCTCGGCGGCGTGCACCAGGGCCCTCGGCAGGGTGTCGAAGTAGCGCCGGCCGAACTCGATCACCAGCCCGGCGACCCCGACCTCGTCCAGCTCCCGGACGTACCGGGCCAGGCCGTCGCGGTCCTCGGGCAGGGCGATGCCGGTGGTGAGCACCAGCTCACCGCCCTGCAGCATGCCGGCGACGTCCGGCAGCTCGCTGACGTGGACCCAGCGGACCGGTCGTTCCAGGTGGGCCGCGCCGGCCACCACCTGGGGCAGGCCGCGCCGCATCACCTCCAGGTCGAGCACGCGGGCGACGGTGGGGAGCACGTCGGTCCTCCGGGGGGCTGGGCGGTCCACGCGACGGGGGTGGGCCATGCCGGTGGGCACGTGCCGGCGTGGGGCCGGCCGTGCACTGTGTCAGGTAAATCATCCATCCCCGCGACGACCTGTTGCCCAAATCGAACCTTTGCACCCTGTAAGGCCCTTTGTACGGAGGCTGTCGGAGTGGTCCTTGTCACCCCGCCCCGGCAGCAGGCATCGTCAGCGAGTCGGCAGTGGAGACCCGCTGTGGCACCTGCGGGAGATCGGCGCGGAATCCGTCGCGTAACCAGAAAGCAACGGCGGAATCCCTTGTAGCGGCAACACGGTGGTGTCAGGATCACGCACCTCGGTGATCAATCGGGCCGCCCGCGACGACAGCGGGGCTCCCGTACCGCGAGGCGGCGACCCGACCAGCCGTACGCCACCGGCTACGGGCCCGCGCAGACCGTCGCGGGCAGCATGACGTGCAGCAATCGCGCTGTCCGTCAGGGCGGCAGCCGAAAAACCGGGCACATGGAGGAACCACGATGGACCTGACCGACTTCAGCGCGGGCGCGCAGTACATCGCCGGCAGGCAGACCCGGGGCACCGGGACCGAGCCTTTCCAGGTCGTCAACCCGGCCGACGGCAGTGTCGTCCAGCAGGTCACCCTGGCCTCCACCGGGGACGTCGACGCGGCCGTGGCCGCCGCCCGGGCCGCCCTGCCCGAGTGGGCCGGCGCCACCCCCGGCGCCCGCTCCGAGGCGCTGCTGAAGCTCGCCGCCGTGCTCGCCGGCGCGGCCGACGACCTGGCCCGGGTCGAGACCGCGCAGACCGGCAAGCCGATCAAGCTCTCCACCGAGTTCGACGTCCCCGGGACGGTCGACAACACCGCGTTCTTCGCCGGCGCCGCCCGCAACCTGGAGGGCAAGGCGGCCGGCGAGTACTCCGGCGACCACACCTCGTACGTCCGCCGCGAGGCGATCGGCGTGGTCGGGTCGATCTCGCCGTGGAACTACCCCCTGCAGATGGCCGCCTGGAAGATCCTCCCGGCCGTCGCGGCCGGCAACACCATCGTGCTCAAGCCCGCCGAGCTGACCCCGCTGACCTCGCTGATGTTCGCCCGTGCCTGCACCGAGGCCGGCATCCCGGACGGCGTCGTGAACGTCGTCACCGGCGCCGGGCTCGGCGCCGGCGAGCACCTGGTCTCCCACCCGGGCGTCGCCATGGTCTCCTTCACCGGCTCCACCCCGGTCGGCAAGCGGGTCGCCGAGCTGGCCAGCGCCACCGCCAAGCGCACCCACCTGGAGCTGGGCGGCAAGGCGCCCTTCGTGGTCTTCGACGACGCCGACCTGGAGGCCGCTATCCACGGCGCCGTCGCCGGATCGCTGATCAACAGCGGCCAGGACTGCACCGCCGCCACCCGCGCCTACATCCAGCGCCCGCTCTACGACGCCTTCGTGGCGGGCGTCGCCGAACTCTTCGAGGCCGTCCGCCTCGGCGACCCGCTCAACCCGCAGACCGACCTCGGCCCGCTGGTCTCCTTCACCCACCGCGACCGGGTGGCCGGCTTCGTCGAGCGCGCCCGCGGCTACGGCGCCGTCGTCGCGGCCGGCGGCCACGCGCCCGTCAAGGGCCACGACGGCACCGACCTCGCCCGCGGCGCCTACTACCGGCCCACGCTGATCACCGGCGTCACCCAGGACAGCGAGGTCGTCCAGGGCGAGATCTTCGGCCCGGTCCTCGTCGCCCTGCCCTTCGACAGCGACGAGGAGGGCCTGCGCCTCGCCAACGACACCCCGTACGGCCTGGCCGCCTCCGCCTGGACCCGCGACATCCACCGCTCCCTGCGCGCCACCCGAGAGATCGCGGCCGGCTGCGTCTGGGTCAACGACCACATCCCGATCATCAGCGAGATGCCGCACGGCGGCTACAAGTCCTCCGGCTACGGCAAGGACATGTCGCAGTACTCGCTGGACGAGTACACGCAGGTCAAGCACGTCATGTACGACACCACCGCGGTGGTCCGCAAGGACTGGCACCGCACCGTCTTCGGAGACAGATAACCCCTCGTGGACGGCCCGCCACCCCCCACGGTCACCGGCGGGCCGTCCCCCTCACTTCCCCCGGGAGGGCGTTCCAGCATGGAGCTCAACGAGATCACCGACGGCCTGCCAGAGCCCGTCCGCAAGGCCTGGGAACGCAGCCTGGCGGGCGGCCGTGCCGCCCTGACCCGGCGCACGATGCTGCGCGCCGCCGCCCTCACCGCCGGGGCGGGCACCCTCGCGGCCTGCGGCATCCCGCCGGCCCGCACCACCGGCACCGGTGACTCCGTCGCGAACGCCGCCGAGGACCGCTCGGAGAGCGACAAGGAGGTCAACTTCTCCAACTGGCCGCTCTACGTCGACACCGACGAGAACGACACCGAGAAGCACGGCACCCTGGAGGCCTTCACCGAGGCCACCGGGATCAAGGTGAAGTACACCGAGGACGTCAACGACAACGTCGAGTTCTTCGGCAAGGTCAAGCCCCAGCTCGCCGCCGGCCAGGACACCGGCCGCGACGTCATGGTGCTCACCGACTGGATGGTCGCCCGGCTGATCCGGCTCGGCTGGGTGCAGAAGCTCAACCAGTCCAACATCACCACGGCCATCACCAACATCGAGTCCCGCTTCCGCGCCCCCGACTGGGACCCGGGCCGCCTGTACAGCTACCCCTGGGCCGGCATCCAGGTCGTCATCGCGTACAACGCCAAGGCCACCAAGGGCAAGCCGGTCACCAGCGTCAGCCAGCTGCTCGACGACCCCGAGCTCAAGGGCCGGGTGACCTTCCTGTCGGAGATGCGCGACACCATCGGGATGACCCTGCTGGACATGGACAAGGACCCGGCGAAGTTCACCGCCGACGACTACGCGGCCGCCGTCGCCCGCCTGCAGAAGGGCGTCGACTCCAAGCAGATCCGCAAGTTCACCGGCAACGACTACGGCCAGGAACTCTCCTCCGGCGACATCGCGGCCTGCCTCGCCTGGGGCGGCGACCTGATCCAGCTGAAGGCCGACAACCCCGACATCGAGTTCGTGATCCCGGAGAAGGGCTACGTCTCCTCCACCGACAACATGGTCATCCCGGCCCGGGCGCAGCACAAGGCCAACGCCGAGCGCCTGATCGACTTCTACTACCGGCCCGAGACCGCGGCCCGGCTCACGGCCGGCATCGGGTTCGTCTCCGCCGTCACCGGCATGAAGGAGGCGCTCACCGCCCTCGACCCGGACACCGCGGCGAACCCCCTGGTCGTCCCCACCCCCGAGATGGCCGCCAAGGTCCATGTCTTCCGCTCCCTGAACGAGGCCGAGGAGAGCGACTTCGAGGAGAAGTTCTCCAAACTGATCGGCGCCTGAACCCACCTGACGGCATCAGACCCAACGGCAGCAGACAGAGAGAGACCATGACAGACCAGCTGCGCGACTCGGCCGCGGGCGGCGACGTCCGCCTCACCGGCATCGGCAAGACCTACGGCGCCTTCACCGCCGTCCACCCGCTCGACCTGACGGTGCCCCAGGGGTCATTCTTCGCCCTGCTCGGCGCCTCGGGCTGCGGCAAGACCACCACCCTGCGCATGATCGCCGGCCTGGAGGAGCCCACCAGCGGCACCGTGGTGATCGGCGGCCAGGACGTCACCGCGCTGCCGCCCTACCGCCGGCCGGTGAACACCGTCTTCCAGAGCTACGCGCTCTTCCCGCACCTCGACATCTTCGAGAACGTCGCGTTCGGCCTGCGCCGCCGCGGCCGCAAGGACGTCAAGAAGCAGGTCGAGGACATGCTGGAGCTGGTCGAGCTCGGCCAGTTCGCCCGGCGCAAGCCGCACCAGCTCTCCGGCGGCCAGCAGCAGCGCGTCGCGGTCGCCCGGGCCCTGATCAACCACCCGCAGGTGCTCCTGCTGGACGAGCCGCTCGGCGCCCTCGACCTCAAGCTGCGCCGGCAGATGCAGCTGGAGCTCAAGCGGATCCAGACCGAGGTCGGCATCACCTTCGTGCACGTCACCCACGACCAGGAGGAGGCCATGACCATGGCCGACACCATCGCGGTGATGAACGGCGGCCGGGTCGAGCAGCTCGGCGCGCCCGCCGACCTGTACGAGAACCCCGCCAGCACCTTCGTGGCCAACTTCCTCGGCCAGTCCAACCTGATCACCGCCCAGGTCACCGGCGCCGAGGGCACCGACCTGCTGCTCTCGGCGGGCGGCGTGCGACTGGCCGTGCCGAAGGCCCGCTGCGCCACCGGGGCCAAGGAGATCTATCTGGGCGTGCGCCCGGAGAAGATCACCATCGCGCACGCCTCGGCCGAGGTCGCCGGCAACCGCAACCGGCTGGGCGGCACCGTCGTCGACTCCAGCTTCATCGGCGTCTCCACCCAGTACGTGGTGCGCACCGACGCCGGCCAGGAGGTCGCCGTCTTCGAGCAGAACATGGAGCGCGACGCCCGGATCGTCCCCGGCGCGCCGGTCGTCCTGCACTGGAACCCGGCGCACTCCTTCGGCATGGACGCCGCCCAGGCGATCGACGCGGGCACCGGGGAGGCGGCGGCATGACGTCCACCACCGCGCCCGCGCCGGCCCGGGCGATACCCCCCGACGACGCCGCCCCGCCCGCCCGCCGCCCGCGCCGCAAGCTCACCGCCTACTGGCTGCTGCTGCCCGGCATCGCCTGGCTGGTGGTCTTCTTCGCGGTGCCGATGGTCTATCAGGGCTCCACCTCGCTGCAGACCGGCTCGCTGGAGCAGGGCTTCAAGCTCACCTGGCACTTCGCCACCTACTGGGACGCGCTGGGCGAGTACAAGTGGCACTTCGTCCGCTCGTTCTCCTACGCGGCCATCGCCACCGTGCTCTGCCTGGCCATCGGCTACCCGCTCGCGTACACGATCGCCTTCAAGGCGAGCAAGCGCTGGCGCAACGTCATCCTGATCCTGGTGATCGCGCCGTTCTTCACCAGCTTCCTGATCCGCACGCTGGCCTGGAAGACCATCCTGTCGGACGGCGGCCCGGTGGTCGGCGCGCTGAACGCCCTGCACGTCCTGGACCTGACCGGCGCCGTCGGGCTCACCTCCGGCGACCGCGTGCTGGCCACGCCGCTCGCGGTGGTCTGCGGCCTGACGTACAACTTCCTGCCGTTCATGATCCTGCCGCTCTACACCTCGCTGGAGCGGATCGACCCGCGGCTGCACGAGGCGGCCGGCGACCTGTACGCCCGCCCGTTCACGACCTTCCGCAAGGTCACCTTCCCGATCTCGCTGCCCGGCGTCGTCGCCGGCACACTGCTCACCTTCATCCCGGCCTCGGGCGACTACATCAACGCCCAGCTGCTGGGGTCGCCGAGCGAGCAGATGGTCGGCAACGGCATCCAGAAGCAGTTCCTGAACGTCCTCGACTACCCGACGGCAGCCGCCC
Organism: Kitasatospora indigofera; assembly: GCF_014655955.1. GTDB lineage: Bacteria > Actinomycetota > Actinomycetes > Streptomycetales > Streptomycetaceae > Kitasatospora > Kitasatospora indigofera. The sequence continues at coordinate 5,098 of NZ_BNBO01000030.1, read as the reverse complement.
TGAGCTTCATCCTGATGGCCCTGATCCTGGGCATGGTGACGGTCTACATGCGCAAGGCCGGGACGGAGGAACTGGTCTGATGTCCCGAATCTTCACGTGGATCCGGTCCCACCTGGTGGTGCTGGCGGGCGTGCTCGCCCTCGCCTACCTGGTGCTGCCCAACCTGGTCGTGCTGGCCTTCTCGTTCAACAAGCCGCAGGGCAAGTTCAACTACGAGTGGTCCGAGTTCTCCACCGACGCCTGGACCAACCCCTGCGGCGTCGCCGACATGTGCCAGTCGTTGTCGCTGAGCCTCCAGGTGGCCGTGCTGGCCACGATCGGCGCGACGGTGCTCGGCACGATGGTCGCCTTCGCGCTCGCCCGCTACCGCTTCCGCGGCCGGGGCGCCACCAGCGCGATGATCTTCCTGCCGATGGCGATGCCCGAGGTCGTGATGGCCGCCTCGCTGGGCACGCTCTTCCTCAACATGCGCATCCCGTTCGGCTTCGTCACCATCCTGATCGCCCACATCATGTTCTGCCTGAGCTTCGTGGTGACGGCGGTCAAGGCCCGCGTGATGAGCATGGACCCCCGGCTCGAACAGGCCGCCCAGGACCTCTACGCCACCCCGGTGCAGACCTTCCTGCGGGTCACCCTGCCGCTCGCCGCCCCCGGCATCGCGGCCGGCGCGCTGCTCAGCTTCGCGCTCTCCTTCGACGACTTCATCATCACCCAGTTCAACTCCGGCCCGACCACCGTGACCTTCCCGATGTTCGTCTGGGGCGCCTCGCAGCGCGGCATCCCGGTGCAGGTGAACGTCATCGGCACCGCGATGTTCATCGCCGCGGTCGCCCTGACCGTCGGCGGCCAGTGGCTCGGGAACCGGCGCAAGGCCGTCGCCTGAACTCCGCTCAGGGACGGGCGGCCCGGGCCCGGGTAGGCTCCCCAGTGTTGTACCGAAATCACCCTCAATGTCCAGAAAGTGGCTGATAATGCATGGACTCCGCCCGCGCGCTCAGTGACGCCAGGCCCACCCCCTTCTGGCTGGAGGACCCGGGCCGGCCGGAGGCACTGCCCGCCCTCGTCGGCGACACCACCTGCGACCTGCTGGTCGTCGGCGGCGGCTACTCCGGCCTGTGGACGGCGCTGATCGCCAAGGAGCGGGACCCGTCCCTCGACGTGGTCCTGGTCGAGGGCAACGAGGTCGGCTGGGCCGCGTCCGGGCGCAACGGCGGGTTCTGCGCCGCCAGCCTCACCCACGGCTTCGGCAACGGCCTGCAGCGCTGGCCGGGCGAGCTGGCCGAGCTGGAGCGCCAGGGCGCGGCCAACCTGCAGGCCATCGAGGACACCCTCAAGCGCTACGGCATCGACGCGGAGTGGGAGCGGACCGGCGAGATCGACGTCGCCACCCAGCCGCACCAGCTGGCGGAGCTGCACGAGATCGCCGAGGCCGTCGCCGCGCACGGCCTCGAACTCACCGTCCTGGACGCCGGCGCCCTGCGGGCCGAGGTGGACTCGCCCACCTTCCTGGGCGGGGTCTGGGACAAGGACGGCGTGGCGATGGTCCACCCGGCCAAGCTCGCCTGGGGCCTGAAGCAGGCCTGCCTCGGCCAGGGCGTGCGGATCTTCGAGCGCACCAAGGCCACCGCGCTCGCCGAGCACGGCGGCGGCATGGCCGTCCGCACCCCGTACGGCCGGGTCTTCGCCCGGCGGGTGGCCCTCGGCACCAACGTCTTCCCGTCGCTGGTGAAGCGGGTCCGCCCGTTCGTGGTGCCGGTGTACGACTACGCGCTGATGACCGAGCCGCTGAGCGCCGAGCAGCTGGCCTCGATCGGCTGGCGCGGCCGGCAGGGCCTCGGCGACAGCGCCAACAAGTTCCACTACTTCCGGCTCTCCGCCGACAACCGGATCCTGTGGGGCGGCTACGACGCCGTCTACCCGTACGGCGGCAAGGTGCGGGAGGAGTACGACCAGCGGCCGGAGACCTTCCGGACCTTGTCGGCCAACTTCTTCCGCTGCTTCCCCCAGCTGGAGGGGCTGCGGTTCACCCACGCCTGGGGCGGTGCGATCGACACCTGCACCCGGTTCTCCGCCTTCTTCGACACCGCCTACCAGGGCCGGGTGGCCTACGCGGCCGGGTACACCGGCCTCGGTGTGGGGGCCACCCGCTACGGCGCCGAGGTGATGCTCGACCTGCTGGCGGGCGAGCGGACCGAGCGGACCTCGCTGGAGATGGTGCGCAGCAAGCCGCTGCCGTTCCCGCCGGAGCCGGTGCGGTGGGCCGGGATCGAGATGACCAAGTGGTCGCTGGACCGCGCGGACCGCAACGGCGGCCGCCGCAACCTCTGGCTGCGGACGCTGGACCGGCTCGGACTCGGCTTCGACAGCTGACGTCCGCCCGGACGGCGCCGGAGGATCCGGTACGCAGGCCCCGTCCGGGGCCCGGGGCGCATCCCTGGACCAGGGATGCGCCCCGCCGTGCTGTCCGGCGGCCTTCCCGCGCCCCGGCGCCCGGCCGGGGCGCGGCCCCGAAGTGTGCAGAACCCGTGCAGCCTGCCGGAACGGTGTAAGACCCCGGGCCCGGGCCCCTCTCCTCGGTGACGGCAGGCAGCGGAACCCGCCGTACCGGACGAGCGGAGGACAGGTCATGGACAGCAAGGGATCGGCCGGGGGACGGCCGGGCGGCCCGGCGGCGCCCCCGTCCGCCGGGGCCCGCGCCGGGCTGGACTGGCTCGCGGAGGCCGCCCAGGACCCGGACGCCTGCCGGCTGGAGTGGCACCGCGGCGGCGCCGGCCTGGTGCTGCTGCCGGCCGGCCGGCGCTGGGACGTCCTGCTGGTGGCCGGCCCGCTGGGACGGCCCGCCCTCGCCGCCCTGGCCCGCCACCCGGGCGGACCCGGCCCGGTGTACGCGGACTTCGGCGGCGAGCACCTGGGCTTCCTGGTCCCCGTGGGCACCGCGGCCCGCTGGCTCGGCACCGGTGTACGGACGGCGGGCGCCGGTGCCTGGATCGTCGTCCCGCACCCGGCCGGGCGGGGCAGCGGCGTGCGCTGGCTGGTCCCACCGGACGGCTCGGGACGGCTCACCGACCCGGCGCTGCTGGAGTTCGCCCTGCACGAGGCGGCCGCCGACCTCGCCCACCCCTGCCGCTGACGGCTCCCGTCCAGGGCCGCCGGGCGCGCCGGCCGGCACGGCCCGTCGGCGGCGGGGCACCCCGGCCGGGACCCGGCTGGGCCGTCCGGCGGACACCTCCGACGACCTGTAAGGCTGAATCCCGGATACCCGTCAGCCTGCTCGTTGAGGCGGCGCGCGGCGCGGACCAGACTGGAGAACGAGCGCGGTAGCCCCGTGATCCCGTCGCCCGGCCGATTCCCGGGCGGCGCCGCACAAAGGGACCGGCGGAGTGCCGCCCGGGACTTCGGAGGCAGACGATCTTGAGCAAGCCCAACGTGACCAAGCACCTCATCCACTGGATCGGCGGCGCGCCCGTTGCCACCGCCGGCTCCGCGCCGCGCCGCGGCGACATCTTCGACCCGGCCACCGGCCAGGTGGCGGGTCACGTCGACTTCGCGGGCATCGCCGAGGTCGACCAGGCGGTCGCGGCGGCGGCCTCCGCCTTCGCCGAGTGGCGCCACGCCTCGGTGGCCAAGCGCACCACGGTGCTCTTCAACTTCCGCGAGCTGCTCAACGCCCGCAAGGACGAGCTGGCCGCGATCATCGTCGCCGAGCACGGCAAGGTGCACTCGGACGCCCTCGGCGAGATCGCCCGCGGCCAGGAGGTCGTCGAGTACGCCTGCGGGATCCCGCAGCTGATCAAGGGCGGCTTCACCGAGCAGGCCTCCACCGGCATCGACGTCTACTCGATCCGCCAGCCGCTCGGCCCGGTCGCCGTCATCTCGCCGTTCAACTTCCCGGCCATGGTGCCGATGTGGTTCTTCCCGATCGCCATCGCGGCCGGCAACACCGTGGTGCTCAAGCCCTCGGAGAAGGACCCGTCCGCCGCGAACTTCATCGCGGAGCTGTGGAAGGAGGCCGGGCTGCCCGACGGCGTCTTCAACGTCGTGCACGGTGACAAGGTGGCCGTCGACCGCCTGCTGGAGCACCCGGACGTGAAGTCCGTCAGCTTCGTCGGCTCCACCCCGATCGCCCGGTACGTCTACGAGACCGGCACCCGTTACGGCAAGCGCGTGCAGGCGCTCGGCGGGGCGAAGAACCACATGCTGGTCCTGCCCGACGCGGACCTCGACCTCAGTGCCGACGCGGCCATCAACGCCGGTTTCGGTGCGGCGGGCGAGCGCTGCATGGCGGTCTCCGTCCTGGTGGCGGTGGACCCGATCGGCGACGAGCTGGTCGAGAAGATCAAGCAGCGGATGGCCACCCTCAAGGTCGGCCCGGGCTGCAACGGCGACTCCGACATGGGCCCGCTGGTCACCGGCCAGCACCGTGACAAGGTCACCTCCTACGTGGAGTCCGGTGTGGCGGACGGCGCGGAGCTGGCCGTGGACGGCCGCAAGCACCCGATCGCCGCCGAGGACGCCAACGGCGCGCCGACCGCGGACGGCTTCTGGCTCGGCCCCACCCTGTTCGACCACGTGAAGCCCGGCATGTCCGTCTACAACGACGAGATCTTCGGCCCGGTGCTCTCGGTGGTGCGGGTGGCCTCGTACGACGAGGGCCTGGAGCTGATCAACGCCAACCCGTACGGCAACGGGACGGCCATCTTCACCAACGACGGCGGCGCCGCCCGGCGCTTCCAGCACGAGGTGGAGGTCGGCATGGTCGGCATCAACGTGCCGATCCCGGTGCCGGTCGCCTACTACTCCTTCGGCGGCTGGAAGGCCTCCCTCTTCGGCGACAGCCACGCCTACGGGCCGGACGGCGTGCAGTTCTTCACCCGCGGCAAGGCCGTCACCCAGCGCTGGCTGGACCCGTCGCACGGCGGCATCAACCTGGGCTTCCCCACCAACAGCTAGCCCGCCCGCACCGTGCCCGCAGGGCCTGCCGACCGCGTCCGACGCGGCCGGCAGGCCCTGTTTGCTTCGGCGCCGGGATCGGCGTAGTGTTCCCTAGTCGCTCGGCAGGGAGCACCGGACACGCAGTCAGCGCGGACGGTCCCGGGGC
>NZ_BNBO01000029.1 GCF_014655955.1 Kitasatospora indigofera | reverse complement strand
CGCCAATCGGGACAAAGACACGCCACCAGCGAGTACACCTGACCAAGCCCTACTAGGGGCAATGCCGCCGGATTCAGGGCCGGTTGGGCAGGATGCCGGCGGCCGGGGCCGAATTCGCGGCCGCCGGCCGCCGGACCGCAGCGGGCCGGCGGCCGGCCTGTGACCGCAGGGGCCGGTGGGACGGCCGTGCCCGGCCCTGATCGGGTGCGGCCGGCGCCCGGGTCATGCCCTCGCCCCTCGGCGCCCGAGCCGCACCGGGCCCGGACGACGCCCTTCCCTCCCGGGGCCCGTGCGCCTCCCGCTGCCACCGCGCCTCGCGGAGCAAGGCCCAGGCGCCGGCGCACGGGCCGCCGACCGGTGCCGTACGGGAGCCGAGGGGCGGGCGCCGGCCTCCCGGGCGGGCGCGCCGGAGGAGCAGTCCGCCGTCAGGGCCTCGCCGTCCCGGACTCCGCGCGGGTCACGGGCCGGGTCGTCGACCGGCCGGGCGCGGCACAGCCCTCAGGAGCGCGAACCGTCACAGGACTCGCCTGGACCTCGACGTGCCCGCCGCGGACCAGGGCGCGCGGCCGGGTCACGCACCGGAGGAGGCGCAGGGTCGAGCCCGGGACGCCTCGGCCGGGCGGCCCCGGACCACCGGCCCGCGGACGAACGTCAGGCGGCAGGCGGCAGGCGTTGGACGGCGGACGGCAGACGTTGGACGGCAGGCGGCGGGATCAACGGCCCGACGTGGCCTGCGCCCCCTGCCGGGCGGCCCGCCAGACGGGGGCGAGCACCGACCAGATCTCCTGGTCGTGCCGCTTGCCCCGGTAGAGGTAACTCTCCTTCAGCACACCGTCCCTGGTCATCCCGAGCCGACGGGCGACGGCGATGCTGGGCCCGTTCTCGGCGGACACCCACCACTCCACCCGGTGGATCCCCCGCTCCTCGACGGCCCAGTCGATGATGGTCCGCACGGCCCGGGTCACCAGCCCCTTGCCGGCGGCCGCCGGCTCCAGCCAGCAGCCCGCCTCGGCGGTGCCCTGCCCGACGTCCATCCGGCGGAAGATGACGGCGCCGACCAGCGTGCCGTCCGTCCGGATGCCGTAGATCCGTCCGGTGTCGGCCGCGGCCCTCTCCGCGTAGGCCTGGAGGAACGCCCGGCTCGACGCCAGGTCGGTGACGATGTCGGGGAGCCCGTTGTGCTGCCCGATGAACTCCCGCCCCCGGTCCATGTGGGCCAGGAAGTCCTCGGCCTGCCAGGGTTCGAGCGGGGACAGCTCGGCGCCGTCGTCCCCCAGGGATATCGAGTACATCGTCGCTCCACGGTCGGTCCCGGTGCACACTGCCCGGGGATCCTCTCACGGGCCCGCGCGCCGCCGCCGGGGTTTTTGGCCGCGCACCGCCAGGACCGCCGGACACCGCCGCCCGGTGCCCGGAACCGCCGGGCGGGCCGGCCCGGTCGCACCGGTCCGGCCCGCCCGCCCGGCCCCGTGGTCAGCGGCGGCCCGGGTTCGTCGTGGTCACCAGCGGTCGTGGACCGTCGCGCGGATCCGCCGGTCGTACAGCCCCTCGACGGCGGCCAGGGTCGCCGCGGGGAGCGGCGGCAGGGCCGCGGCCGCCGCGTTCGCGCGCGCCTGCGCGGGGTTGCGGGCGCCGGGGATGACGGTGCTGACGCCCGGCTGCTGGACGATCCAGCGCAGCGCGGTCTGCGCGGGGGTGGCGCCCTCGGGGGCCAGCGCGGCGAACTCGACGGCCGCCTCGACGCCGGTGGCGAAGTCGACGCCGGAGAAGGTCTCGCCCTGGTCGAAGGCGGAGCCGTCCCGGTTGTAGGTGCGGTGGTCGTCCGCGGGGAAGACGGTGTCACGGGTGTAGCGGCCGGAGAGCAGGCCGGAGGCGAGCGGGACGCGGGCGATGATGCCGACGCCGGCGGCCGCGGCGGCCGGCAGGACGTCGTCCAACGGCTTCAGCCGGAACGGGTTGAGGATGATCTGGACGCTGGCCACGCCCGGGCGGGCGATCGCGGTGAGCGCCTCGGCGCAGGTCTCGACGCTGACGCCGTAGGCGGCCACGCGCTGCTCGGCCACCAGGGTGTCGAGCGCGTCGAAGACCTGGTCGGAGGAGTAGACGGCGGTGGGCGGGCAGTGCAGCTGGACCAGGTCGAGCACCTCGACGCCGAGGTTGGCGCGGGAGCGGTCGGTCCAGGCCCGGAGGTTCTCCAGGGTGTAGTGCTCGGGGCGCTGTTCCAGGCGGCGGCCCGCCTTGGTGGCGACCAGCACGCCCGCGTCCGGGCGTTCGCGCAGGTAGCGGCCGATCAGCTGCTCGCTGCGGCCGTCCCCGTACACGTCCGCGGTGTCGAAGAAGGTGACTCCGGACTCCACGGCCGCGTCGAGGACGGCGAGGGCGTCCTCCTCGCGGACGTCACCCCAGTCCGCGCCGAGCTGCCAGGTGCCGAGGCCGACGACGGAGGCCTTGCGGCCGGTCCTGCCGAGTACGCGCTGTTCCATGCCCAGAGCCTCTCACTTCGGGCCGCCGGCGACGGTCTCCGGGGGTCCGCGTGTCCGTGGCGCCCGGCCGGGCGCGGGCGACGGCCGCGGCCCGTTCCCGCCCGATTGTTAACGTTAACAATCTCCTCGTCAAGCCCCCGCGCGACATCCTCCGAATCCCCTCCTCCGCGAGACCCAACGGTGATCTCGGGCCACTTGACGAGGTTTCTGTGAGCGTTAACACTCATGTAACGCCAGGCCGGAGCGGCATGGCGGCGACACCCACGGCGGGCTCCCGCGGGCCCGCCCGGCCCCCACCGGACGGCCCCGGGAGCCCCCTCCCGGCCGGCCCCCCGAATCCGTCGGCCCGGGGCTCGCCCGCCCCCGCTCCACCCGCCCCGGACCCACACCGAGGCCGCGCCGACGATGGCAGACCACTGGAGGAATTGTGCGGAAAGTACTGACGGGCCTCGCCACGGCCGGCCTCGCGCTCTCGCTGGCAGCCTGCGGCCAGAGCGCCAACGGCGTCGGCGACGGCGCGAGCAGCGGCAGCGGCGGTGGCGCCAAGGGCGGCCTGGTCGGCATAGCGATGCCGACGAAGTCCTCCGAGCGCTGGATCAACGACGGCAGCAACATGGTCAAGCAGTTCCAGGCCAAGGGCTACAAGACCGACCTGCAGTACGGCGACAACGTGGTCGAGAACCAGGTCTCGCAGATCGAGAACATGATCACCAAGGGCGCGAAGCTCCTGGTGGTCGCCGCGATCGACGGCTCCTCGCTCACCGACGTGCTGCAGAAGGCCGCCGACGCCCACATCCCGGTCATCTCCTACGACCGCCTGATCCGCGGCACCAAGAACGTCGACTACTACGCGACCTTCGACAACTACAAGGTCGGCGTCCTCCAGGGCACGTACATCGCCGACAAGCTCGGCCTCAAGGACGGCAAGGGCCCGTTCAACGTCGAGCTGTTCGCCGGCTCGCCGGACGACAACAACGCGCAGTTCTTCTTCAACGGCGCGATGAGCGTCCTCAAGCCGTACCTCGACAGCAAGAAGCTGGTCGTGCAGAGCGGGCAGACCGACTTCAACCAGGTCGCCACCCTGCGCTGGGACGGCGGCCTCGCGCAGTCCCGGATGGACAACCTGCTGAGCAAGTCGTACACCTCGGCCGGCGTCGACGCGGTGCTCTCCCCCTACGACGGCATCTCGATCGGCATCCTCTCCTCCCTCAAGGGGGTCGGCTACGGAGGCGCCGGAAAGGCGATGCCGGTGGTGACCGGCCAGGACGGCGAGCTGGCCTCGGTGAAGTCGATCATCGCGGGCGAGCAGACCCAGACCGTCTACAAGGACACCCGCGAACTCGCCAAGGTCGCGGTGCAGATGGGCGACGCGGTGCTGACCGGCGGGAAGCCCGAGGTGAACGACGAGAAGCAGTACGACAACGGCGTCAAGGTCGTCCCCGCGTACCTGCTGCAGCCGGTCAGTGTCGACAAGGACAACTACCGGCAGGTGCTGGTGGACGGCGGGCAGTACACCGCCGACCAGCTCAAGTAGTCCCGGGGCCCGGGCCCCCGGGCCGCGCCGAGCCGGGCGCGTACGGGCCGTCGGCCGCTCACCCGAGCCGCCGGCCCGTACCGCCCCCGTCGAACGGATGCACCACCATGGCCGGACCCGTCCTTGAGATGCGTTCGATCAGCAAGTCCTTCCCCGGGGTCAAGGCCCTCTCCGACGTCAACCTGAGCGTCGCCCCCGGCGAGGTCCACGCGATCTGCGGCGAGAACGGCGCCGGCAAGTCCACCCTGATGAAGGTGCTCAGCGGGGTCCACCCGCACGGCTCCTACGAGGGCGAGATCCGCTTCGAGGGCGAGCCCTGCGAGTTCCGGGACATCCGGGCCAGCGAGCGGCGCGGCATCGTGATCATCCATCAGGAACTCGCCCTGGTGCCGTACCTGTCGATCGCCGAGAACATCTTCCTCGGCAACGAGCACGCCCGCCGGGGCATCATCAGCTGGCACCGGACCGTCACGCACGCCACCGCGCTGCTCAAGCGGGTGGGCCTGCACGAGAACCCGCACACCCGGGTCGCCGACATCGGCGTGGGCAAGCAGCAACTGGTCGAGATCGCCAAGGCGCTGGCCAAGGAGGTCAAGCTGCTGATCCTGGACGAGCCGACGGCCGCGCTGAACGACGAGGACAGCCGCAAGCTGCTCGACCTGATCCTGGAGCTGAAGGCGCAGGGCATCTCCTGCATCATCATCTCGCACAAGCTCAACGAGATCGCCCGGGTCGCCGACTCGGTCACCATCCTGCGCGACGGCCGGACCATCGAGACCATCGACGTCAGGGCGGACGGGATCTCCGAGGACCGGATCATCCGCGGCATGGTCGGCCGCGACCTGGAGCACCGCTACCCCGACCGCACCCCGGAGATCGGCGAGGTGGCGCTGGCCGTCGAGGACTGGACCGTCCACCACCCGATCGACCATCAGCGCAAGGTCGTGGACAGGGTCTCGCTGCACGTCCGGCACGGCGAGATCGTCGGCATCGCCGGCCTGATGGGCGCCGGCCGCACCGAACTGGCGATGAGCGTCTTCGGCCGCTCGTACGGCCGGTGGGCCGGCGGCCGGGTGCTGCTGGACGGCAAGGAGATCCGCACCCGCAGCGTCCCGGAGGCGATCGGCCACGGCCTCGCGTACGTCACCGAGGACCGCAAGCAGCTCGGGCTGAACCTGGCGGACAGCGTCAGCCGCAACATCTCGCTCGGGGCGCTCGGCAAGGTCGCGCGGCGCGGCTGGATCGACGAGCACGAGGAGACCAGGGTCGCCGAGGGCTTCCGGCGGAGCATGAACATCAAGGCCCCCTCGGTGTTCGCGCAGACCGGCAAGCTCAGCGGCGGCAACCAGCAGAAGGTCGTCCTCAGCAAGTGGATCTTCTCCGGGCCCGAGGTGCTGATCCTCGACGAACCCACCCGCGGCATCGACGTCGGCGCCAAGGCCGAGATCTACACGGTGATCGCCGGGCTGGCCGCGCAGGGCAGGGCGGTGCTGGTCATCTCCTCCGAACTGCCCGAGCTGCTCGGCATGTGCGACCGCATCTACACGATGGCCGAGGGCCGGCTCACCGGTGAGCTGGACCGCGCGGACGCGACCCAGGAATCCCTCATGCGCCTCATGACCGTGAGCGCGGCAACCGAGAACGAGCAGGTGTAAGGCATGGCCCAGACCGAGACCACGCAACCCCCCGCGAGCGCGGCCCCCGGCCCCGACCAGGGCGGCAGCCGCGGCGTCGGCGCCCTGCTGGCCCGGGCGCTGCAGGGCAACATCCGGCAGTACGGCATGCTGCTGGCGCTGGCGCTGATCGTCGTGCTGTTCCAGATCTGGACCGACGGCACGCTGCTGATGCCGCTGAACGTCACCAACCTGATCCAGCAGAACAGCTACATCCTGATCCTCGCCATCGGCATGATGATCGTCATCATCTCCGGGCACATCGACCTCTCGGTCGGCTCGCTGGCCGCGTTCGTCGGCGCGGCGGCGGCGGTGATGATGGTCCGGCACGACGTGCCGTGGCCGCTCGCGCTGGTCGTCGCGCTGCTGATCGGCGCGGCCGCCGGGGCCTGGCAGGGCTTCTGGATCGCGTACGTCGGCATCCCGTCCTTCATCGTCACCCTGGCCGGCATGCTGCTGTTCCGCGGCGGCACCCAGATCCTGCTGCAGGGCCAGTCGGTGGCGCCCTTCCCCAAGGGCTTCCAGAAGATCAGCAGCGGGTTCCTGCCGGAGGTGGGCCCCCACACCAACTACCACAACCTGACCCTGCTGCTGGGGCTCGGCGTGCTGGTGGTGGCCGTCCTCCAGGAGGTCCGCGGCCGCCGGCAGGCCGCCGGGTACGGGATCGAGCTGCTCCCGACGGGCTTCTTCCTGGCCAAGCTCGGGGCGATCGCGGCCGCGGTGCTGGTGTTCACCCTGCTGCTGGCCAGCTACCACGGGTTCCCGGTCGTGCTGCTGATCCTGGGGGCGCTGCTGGTCGGCTTCGGCTACCTCATGCGCAACTCCATCCTCGGCCGCCACACCTACGCGATCGGCGGCAACGAACCGGCGGCGAAGCTCTCCGGTGTCAAGAGCAAGCGGGTCGTGTTCCTCGCGTTCGTCAACATGGGCGTACTGGCCGCGCTCGCCGGGATGGTCTTCGCGGCGCGCCTCAACGCCGGCACCCCGCAGGCCGGTATCAACTTCGAGTTGGAGGCGATCGCCGCCGCGTTCATCGGCGGCGCCTCGGCCAGCGGCGGCGTCGGCACCGTGCTGGGCGCCGTGATCGGCGGCCTGGTGCTCGGCGTGCTCAACAACGGCATGTCGCTGGTCGGGGTCGGCACCGACTACCAGCAGGTCATCAAGGGCCTGGTGCTGCTGGCGGCGGTCGGCTTCGACGTCTACAACAAGCGCAAGGCCGGGTCCTGACCCTCCGTCGGCACCCCGTCCGCCGGACCGCCCGCCACGGCGGTCCGGCGGTGCTCCGTCCGGTCCCGGTCCGCCCGGGCCCGGCGGAGCCGGTCCGCGCGACGCCCGCCCGGGCCCCCGGACGGCGCACCTCCCGCACCCAGGAGTGCCGCGCATGACCCCCTGGCTCACCCGGCCCGTCGTCAGGGCCCTGGTGCTCGGCCTCGCCCTCGCCGGCGCCGTCGCACCCGGCGCGCCGACGGCCGGCCCCGCCCCGCGGCCCGTCGCCCTCGAAGCCCGGCCCGCCGGCCCGCGGCCCGCCCCGCAGGACGACGGCGCCGACGGCGCCGGCGCCGGCGCCGGCGCCGGCCGGGCCGCCGCGCCGCCCCCGATGGGCTGGGCCAGCTGGAACAGCTTCGCCAGCAGCATCGACCTCGCCACCGTCAAGGCACAGGTCGACGCCTTCGTCGCGGCCGGCCTGCCCGAGGCCGGCTACCGGTACGTCAACCTGGACGACGGGTGGTGGCAGGGCGCCCGCGACGCCGACGGCGAGATGACCGTCGACCCCGTCCGCTGGCCCGGCGGGATGGCCGCCGTCGCCGACTACATCCACGGCAAGGGGCTCAAGGCCGGCATCTACACCGACGCCGGCCGCAACGGCTGCGGCTACTACTACCCCACCACCCGCCCCGCCGCCGCCGGCACCGGCATGGAGGGCCACGAACTCCAGGACGCCCTGCGGTTCCAGCGCTGGGGCTTCGACTTCCTCAAGGTCGACTGGTGCGGCGGCGACGCCGAGCACCTCGACCCCGAGACCAGCTACCGCACCGTCGCCGCCGCGATCGCCGGGGCCACCGCCACCACCGGGCACCCGATGCTGCTCTCGGTCTGCGAATGGGGCGTCGGCCGGCCGTGGAACTGGGCCGCCGGCACCGCCGCGATGTGGCGCACCGGCTACGACATCATCCACTGGGGCGAACGGCCCTCGCCCGGGGCCGCGCTGGCCAGCTTCGACCGGAGCCTGCACCCCGCCGCCCAGCACACCGGCTTCGTCAACGACCCCGACATGCTGACGGCCGGCATGGACGGCCTCACCGACGCCCAGAACCGCACCCAGCTGAGCCTGTGGGCGATCGCCGGCGCGCCGCTGCTCGCCGGCAACGACCTGACCCGGATGACCCCCACGACCCGGGCCACCCTCACCAACCCCGAGATGATCGCGATCGACCAGGACCCGCGCGGCCTCCAGGGCGTCAAGGCCGCCGAGGACACCGCCGGACTGCAGGTCTACGGCAAGGTGCTGAGCGGCACCGGCCGGCGGGCCGTCCTGCTGCTGAACCGGACGGCCGCCGCGGCGCCGGTCACCGTCCGCTGGACCGACCTCGGCCTCACCGGCGCGCCCGCCACCGTCCGCGAGGTCTGGGCGGCCGCCGACCGGGGCACCCCCGCCACCGGCTGGACGGCCGACGTCCCGGCCGGCGGCTCCGTCCTGCTGACCGTCACCGGCACCGAGGCGCCCGCCGCCACCTACCAGGCCGAGGAAGGCACCCGGGCCGGTGGCGCCGGGCGCACCGACTGCGCGCCCTGCTCCGGCGGCGCGGCCGCCGGTCCGCTCGGCCCCGGCACCGGCCTCACCCTGACCGGCGTCGGGACGGCCACGGCGGGCATCGCGCTCGCCGACATCGCCTACGTCAACGGCGACCCGGTGGCCCGCACCGCGACCCTGCGGGTGAACGGGCAGACCCCGACGGTCGTGTCGTTCCCGCCCACCGGCTCCTGGAGCACGCCGGGCACCGTCTCCGTCCTGCTGTCGCTGGCCAAGGGCGGGGACAACACGATCACCCTGGCCGCCCCCGACGCTCCGGGCCCCGCCCCGGACGCCGTCCTGCTGCGGCCCCTCCCCGGCACCGCCGGCACCGCCCTGGTCGGGGCCGGCTCCGCCCGCTGCGCCGAACTGCCCGGCAACGCCGTCGCCGACGACACCCGCGCCGTGCCGGCCGACTGCACCGGCGGGCAGAACCAGACCTTCACCGCCACCCCGCGCGGCGAACTGGTGGTCTACGGCAACCGCTGCCTGGCGGCGCTCGGCGACGGCCGCGCGGACGGCACCCCCGTGGTCGTCCGCGACTGCACCGGCGCCCCCGGACGGACCTGGGCGCCGCACCCGGACGGCACGATCCGCAACGGCCTCTCCGGACTCTGCCTCAACGACCCCGGCCGCGGCGCCGACGAGGGCACCCCGCTGGACCTCCGGAGCTGCGACGGGACGCCCGGCCGGACATGGGAGCTCCGGTAGCCCCGGGCCGGCACCGACGGCGGGCCGGGCCGCCCGGACCACCTGCGCAGCGGGATGCCCGTCGATGACGGCGCTGCTCCGCCCTCCGGCCGCGAGCCCCGCCCGTCCCGGAACCGGGTACCTGAACCTGAAGGGGCGGTGTCGGGCCGCAGGGTGGTACCCCGAGCCGGTCGGTGGGTTGCGGTCGCGTCAGGATGAGCGCATGAACGGGAATGAAGCGGATCTGCGGGCGTTGCTGCGCGAGCTCGATGATCCGCAGTGGCTGGAGCGGCCGCAGCACTACGACCGCGGCGGGATCGCGGCCCGCTTCGGCGATCTGGTGGCCCGGCTCGAAGGCGAATTCTCAGCCCCCTGCACGGCTGAGCAGGACACCCAGGACTCCAGCGAGTTCGGACGGGTCACGGTGCCCGGGGACGCGACCGTGTGCGGGACCCGGATCGTCGTCTGTGTGAGCAAGTTCGGCTCGCTGGCTCTGGTCTGCGCGGACAACCCGGGTGCCTTCCTGGGCACGGACGAGGCCCGGGCCGAGGGCGAGCTGGACGACGCGGACCTTGCCAAGGTTGACGGGGTGTTGGCCGAGCTCGGCTATGCGGTGGTTCCCGAGGAACTGCTGGAGAGCGACTACGACGGGCCGGGCCGGCTTCCTTCGCATGTTCAGTGGCCCACCTGGTGGCATCGCTTCTTCGGCATCTTCTGACGATCACGTCGGCCGGTCGTGCCGGCCGTCGACGCCCCGGCCCGGTCCCCGCCCGGGCACCCGGCGGGCGTCATCGGCCGGCCTCACGGGCCGTGCCGCCGGGCGGAGGGCCGCCCCGGACGCCGGACCGGCCCGATGATCTCCACTGCTAGATTTTGCGGATCGTTGAACGACGAACCGGGGGATCTCCATGCTTCGCAGTGCCCGCAGACACCTGCTCCTGGCGGTCGCCGCCGCACTCGCCCTCTCCGCCTGCGCCGGCGGCACCGGGCCCGCAACCCCCTCGGCGGCCCCGCCGGCCGCGACCCCGCAGGGCCCGGCAATCGCCGGGAAGGACCGGGTGGTGGTCGCCTGGTGCGAGCGGTTCGGGGCGCCCTCCCCGGTCTCCGCCGACGGCAAGGTGCACGTGATCACCGTCGAGGCGCTGTCCGTGCCGGACGGGGCCCGGATCGCCCGGCAGAAGGTCACCCTGCCGGAGCGCGGCTCGGTCGACGCCCTGTGCGGACAGCCGCGCAGCACCACTGCGGCCGCCGACCGGGCCCTGTTCAACGCGGACTTCACCCTGATCGCCGGCACCGCTCCCCGCCCCGGTGGCGACGGCCTCGGAGCGACGGCCTTCACCGTGCCCGGCGGCACCCCGGTGGACGGCCCGAAGCCGGCCGCCGCGGGCGACGACAGCGCGCCGGCGTTCCAGCCCGGCACCTCGGTCCTCTGGTACGCCACCGGCGACCGGCAGGTGACCAGCCGTGACCTGGGCACGCCGGGAGCGGCCCCGACCCCGCACGGGGCGGCACCGGGGGTCGACTTCGTCCTGGCCGGCGACCAGCCCTGGCTGCGGCGGCCGTTGGAGAGCAAGGCCGACCAGGTCGCGGTGTCCCCCGACGGGCAGGTGGCGGTCGGCACGGGCCTGTCGCTCTGGCACCGGACCGACCCGGCCTCCTCGTACGCGGCCGAGTACGTCGAGCCGGTGCTGATCGGCCGCGCCGCCAACGGCCGCGCGGCCCTGCCGGGTTCGGAGCATGCCCCGTACTGCAGCCCGATCGGGTGGACCAGTGACGTCACCCTGTTCTGCGGCGGCGACAACCTCTACCTGCTCACCTTCAGCGCCGACCGCGGGAGGCTCGAAACCGCGACGGCGCTCCTGCCGCCCGCACACTTCCGCCGGGTCGACAGCGCCGCACTCGCCCCCGACGGCCGTTCGCTGGCCTACCTCGCCAGCGAGGACGAGCACACCGTCCTCTACCGGCTCGACCTCGCCCCGGGCGCCGTGCCGAGCGTGGTGGGGTCGATCGGCATGCCCCCCGAGGGGGTCGTGAACCCCCTCACCCCGCGCCTGATCGCCTGGCTGTGACCGCCGCTCACGGCGGCGGCCGTCCGGTGCCGGGTGACGGCAGGGGTCTGCTGCCCGCCGTTCCCCGGCAGGCCGATCCCCGGCCGGGCGTGCCCTCGGTGGTCACGCCGCTCGGCACGCTGTCCGTCTCCGCCGTGATCGACCACTGGCGGCTCCCGGGCCGGCCCCCGGCGGCCTTCACCGTGCCCGGTGGGAGCACCGGATCGCCGCCGTGGAACTGCTGATCACGCCGTTCCCGCCGCTGCCCTACGAGGACGGGCTGCCGCTGGACGGCTGCTGGAGCGCCGTCCGGCTGGTGACGGCGCACGCCCGGCTGGGACGGGTGGCGCTGACCGCCGCCTTCGACCTGCTGCCCGACGGCGTGGCGGGCGCCGCCGCCCCCGGCCAGGGCGTCGCGGCCGTCGAGTTCTGGAACGACACGACCGGGCTGACCCTCGGCAGCGACGACGAGGAGGGGCTCTGCTTCCGTGCGGCCCGCGGCGCCGGCCTGCCGTCCCGCTGGGCCGGCTGCTTCGACGACGTCCACGCCTGGCCGCCGCGCGTGAAGTGGGGCGTGGAGTACCTGGCGGGCGGGCGCGGCCTGCGCTGGGCGCTGCCCCCGCCGGAGCGGGGTGAGGAGGGCCTGGTGAACGTCGTCGCCTGCCGGCGGGACGCGACGCCCGGGGACGAGCTGGACGCGAGCACCTGGTTGGGTGCCATGGCCGGCCACGTCCTCGATCACGTGGCGGCCGCCGCCCGCGGTGACCGGCCCGGGCAGCCGGCCCCCTCGGCGGTCGGTGTCAGTGCCACGTCGTACGCTCACCGACCGTGACCACTTCCGCCCCGCAGCCGCCCGCCGCCGGCTGGACCGCCACCGGCCTGCGCTGGCAGGACGGCCGCCCGGTGCTCACCGCGCGCAACGGCGGCCGGGAGCACGCCCGGGCCGTGGCGAGCGGGACGCCGGTGGGCTGGCTGGTGGGCGGGCCGCGCCGCTGCACCGGCGTCCGGACCTCCGGCGGGCACCGTCCGTGCCCGTTCGGGGCGGTCGTCGAGGCCGCCGGCAAGGCCGTCCAGTGCCAGTCCTGCCAGGACGCCGACCCCGGGCTGGCCCTCGCCCGCGACCAGGTCCTGGACAACGGGCGCACCTACCGGCTCTACCTCGCCTGGTTCGGGCCGGGGGTGGTGAAGGTCGGCATCACCGCCGAACAGCGCGGCACCACCCGGCTGCTGGAGCAGGCCGCCCTCGGCTGGACCTTCGTCGGGCGCGGCCCGCTGCCCGGCGTACGGCGGGCCGAACTCACCGTCGCCCAGGCCGGCCTGGCCCGTGAGCGGCTCACCACCCGGACCAAGTCGGCCTGCTGGTGGGACGTGCCGGACGCCGCGACGCGCCGCCACGAACTCGTCGAGCTGCGTGCCTCGGTGCTGCGTCTGCTGGCGGGCCACGCGATCGAACTGCTGACGGACCAGCCGCTCGCCGACCACGTGGAGCTGTTCGGGCTGGAAGCCGGCGCACCGCCGCTCTACCACGAGGTCACCGCGCTGCACGACGGCGCCACCCTGGCCGGGACGCTCCGCCCGCCGATCGGCCGGCACCTCTTCCTCGACACCGGTCCGCAGGACCCGCCGCTGCTGCTGGACACCCGCCTGCTCACCGGCTGGACGCTGGCCCCCGCCGGCCCCACCGCGTGCACCGGGCTGGCGACGGGCGTGCGGCGCCGGCCGGAGGACAGGGGCGCGCAGGAGTCGCTGTTCTGACCGGCGTCCCGAGGCGGCCGGGCGGGCGCGGGCGGCCGCCCCGCGGGGCACGTCATCCGCCCGCGGCGTCCTCGGCCTCCCACCGCAGCAGGTCACCCGGCTGGCACTTGAGCACCTCGCAGAGCGCGGCGAGCGTCGCGAAACGCACCGCCTTGGCGCGGCCGTTCTTGAGTACCGCCAGGTTGGCGGGAGTGATCCCCACCCGCTCCGCGAGCTCGCCGACGGACATCTTGCGCCGGGCCAGCATCACGTCGATGTCGACGGTGATCGGCATCAGATCACCTCGTCCAACTCGGCCTGCATCCGGGCCGCCTCGCCGTCCAGCGCGACGGCCTGGGTGAGCAGCATCCGCAGCACCAGCACCACCAGGGCGACCCCCAGGATGGCGACGCCGATCCCGGCCATGATCACCGTGACGCCCGGGTCCTCCCGCTGGCCCGGCGCGTTGACGGCGGTGACCGCGAACCAGACGAGGGCGGCCGCCACGATCGAGCCGATCACACCGTCCACGTACCGGAAGGCGGCGTGCGAGAACACCGTCCCGCGTCGCACCATCGCCACCAGTCGCCAGACGCAGACCACCGCGACCTGGACCGACACCAGCCCCAGGATCGTGATCAGGCGCAACGGGGTCAGCGGGAGCGACCCGTCCTCCGGGTCGGTGGCCAACGCCCACACCAACCCCACCTGCACGAGCACGGTGCCGACGAGCACCAGCATGAGGATGGCGCGCAGCGCGCGCACCGTCAGCTTTCCCATGAACCATCCCTCCATCGAGTTGCGATGGGAATCTATCGATTTTCGATAGGTGGCGCAAGCGTGGGAACGGCAGGGTTGGCTGGGATTCCGCACCGCGGGGAGAGCCGCCCGCCGGACCGTACGGACCGGGCCGGCGCCGGCCCCGCTCCGGCGCGCACGCCGGACGTCCCCCGCTGCCGGGCAGCGGGGGACGTCCGGCCCGGCGGGGCCCTGGGCCTGTCCTACCGCTGCGCGGCGGGCCCGGTGCTGCGGCGGAGCACCATCTCCGGGGAGACCAGGGCGTGGCTGGGGCTCGCGCCACCGCCGTCGCCCAGTTCGGCGACCAGCAGTTCCAGGGCGCGCCGGCCCAGTTCGCCGAAGCCCTGGCGGACGGTGGTCAGCGGCGGGGTGAAGTAGGCGGCCTCGGGGATGTCGTCGAAGCCGACCACGCTGACGTCCTCGGGGATGGCCCGGCCGGACTCGTGCAGGGCCCGCAGCAGCCCGAGGGCCATGTGGTCGTTGGCGCAGAACACCGCGCTCACCTGCGGATCCTCGGCGATCCTGAGGCCCGCCTCGTAGCCGGAACGGGAGCTCCAGTCGCCGGTCAGCACGGCCGGCACCCGGGCGCCGGCCGCCTCCAGCGCCTTGCGCCAGCCGTCCTGCCGGGTGGTGGTCTCCAGCCAGCCGGCCGGGCCGGCGATGTGGTGCACGGTCGCGTGCCCGAGGTCGAGCAGGTGGCGGGTGGCGGCGAGCGCCCCCGCCTCGTTGTCCACCGCGACCATCGGCACCCGGGACCGGCTGCCCGATCCGATCGCGACGACCGGCACGGTGGTGGTCAGCTTGGCCACCGCGCTGACCGCCGAGATCTGCGGGGCGAGGACGACGACGCCCTCCACGCCCTGGTCCCGCAGCCGGTCCACGGCCTCCTGCACGGAGCGGCTGTCCAGCGAGCGGAGGCTGGCCACGCTCACGAAGTAGCCGGCGCTGCGGGCGGCCTGCTCGATGCTGTCCAGCATCGAGGCGGGCCCGTACAGGGCACTGCCGAAGCTGACCACACCGAGGGTCTGCGAACGCCGGGTGACCAGTGCCCGGGCCGCCGAGTTGGGGCGGTAGTCGAGCTCGCGGATCGCGGCCAGCACCCGGTCCCGGGTGTCGGGCCGGACGTGCGGCGCACCGTTCAGGACCCGGGAGACCGTCTGGTGGGACACTCCCGCGACCCGGGCCACGTCCGCCATCACGGGCTGGCGCGGCTCGGGCTCGGTGCTTCCTGCTGCCACTCGTGGCCCCCTCGTCGGTTCGGCACCACGACTCTCTCATGAGTGCGAACGGGAGTGTATTGGTTCACGCCCACAACGGCCGGCCCCGGCGCCGGGCGGCCGTCAGCCGGGGCGGACCGGCCCCCGGACCGGGCCGGCGGCCGCGCGGGACGGGCGCCGGCTCAGCCCGCCGGGTGCCCGGCGTCCGCGGGCCCGGGCAGGCCCAGCAGGCGGTGCATCCGGGCGTACTTCGCGGTGAGCCGCTCCCCGGTGGCCCGGTCCAGGGCGGACAGCCGGACCGGGTCGGCGTTGTGGGCGAGATCGGCCTGCTTGACGAGCAGGGCGCCCGGGGTGGCCAGGATCCGCGCGGCGTACTCCTCGGGGGCCTCGCCGGACCGCTTGGTGACGGCGGCGACGATCGCCTTGACCGCCGGCGGGAGCGGCGCCGTGTCCAGCCACTGCTGGGTCAGCGCGTCGTCCTCGACCGCGTCGTGCAGCCAGGCCGCGGCGATCTGCTCCGTGCTGCCGCCGCGCTCGCGCACCCCGCCGGCCACGGCGGCCAGGTGCTCGGCGTACGGCCGGCCCGCCTTGTCGACCTGCCCGTCGTGGGCCCGCCGCGCGATCGTCTCCACCTCGGCCAGGCTCAGGAAGTCCATCCCGACATGCTAGGCCGTGCCGGTCGAGGCCCGGGGCGTGGGGCCGGGACGCCCGCTCACCGGCCGTCCCCGTTGTCGAATCACCGGCCGTCCCCGTTGTCGAAGTCGCCGCCGAGCAGGCCGGCGAGTTCGTCCAGCGCGGCCTGGGCGTGGGCGTGGTCGCCGTCGGTGGCCAGCTCCAGGGTGTCTCCGTAGCAGGCCGCCAGCGTCAGGACGGCAAGCAGGCTGCGGGCGTCCACCGGGTTGCGGCCGGGCTTGCGGACGGTCACCCGGACGGGCTGGCGGGCGGCGGCCCGGGCGAAGAGCGCCGCCGGGCGGGTGTGCAGGCCGGCGGGGGAGCCTACGGAGACGAGGAGTCGGGGCACGGGGACCTCCCTGGGTGGTGGCGGCAGGTGGCGGGGCGGCGAGGGTCGGGAGGCGGCGGTGGCCGGCGGCGGAGATGCTGACGGCGATGTGTCGGCGGCGGGGGCGGGTGACGCGGCCGGGATGGGTGACGCGGCCGGCCGGGGAACGGGATGCGGGATGCGGGCCCCGGAGTACGCACGCGGTGACGAGGGGCGGGAGGCGGCCGCGGTGCGCGGTGGCGACCGGGCCGGCGCCTCCGGGTTTCGACGGAAAGCCGGGAGCGGATGTGGTTCCACGTCCGCCGAAGGGGCGTTTCCATTGGTTCTACGTCCGATTACATGATCAAGTCAACAGATTCGGGCATAACGGGACGGCCCGGTTTCCTGGGCTTTCCCGTCGGCCGCGCGTATCGTCTGGGTCAATCAGGCGTAACCGGACAGGAAACGGACCCAAACCCACATGTATGCAGCGGAGCGGCAGCAGCAGATCCTGTCGCTGGCCCAGCAGCGCGGCAGGGTCGACGTACCCTCGCTCGCCGAGGAGTTCGGCGTCACCCAGGAGACCGTCCGGCGCGACCTGAGCGCGCTGGACCGGGCCGGGCTGCTGCGCCGGGTGCACGGCGGCGCGCTGCCCGCCGGCGGCCTCCACCTGGAGCCCGGGCTGGCCGAGCGCGACAGCACGGCGGCCGGCGAGAAGGAGCGGATCGCCAGGGCCGCGCTCGCCCTGCTGCCCGCCGACGGCAGCGTGCTGCTCGACGCCGGCACCACCGTCTCCCGGCTCGCCGCCCTGCTGCCGCTGGACAGCGCGCTGACCGTGGTGACCAACGCCCTGCCGGTGGCCGCCCGGCTGGCCGACCACCCCGACCTCACCCTCCACCTGGTCGGCGGACGGCTGCGGCACCGCACCCAGGCCGCCGTCGACGCCTGGGCCCTGCGGGACCTCGCCGACATCCACGCCGACCTGGCGGTGATCGCCACCAACGGCTTCGACCCCGAGGGCGGGCTCAGCACCCCGGACCTCGCGGAGGCCGCGGTGAAGCGCGCCATGGTCGGGGCCGCCCGGCGGGTGGTGCTGGTCGCCGACTCCGCCAAGTTCGGCACCCGGCACTTCGCCCGGTTCGCCTCGCTGAGCCAGGTCGACGTCCTGGTCACCGACACCGGGCTGTCCGACGAGCGGGCCGCCGGCATCGAGCGGCTCGGGCCGGAGGTGATCCGCGCGTGATCGTCACGATGACGCCGAACCCCAGCCTGGACCGGACCTACGAGCTGGACCGGCTGCACCGGGGCGCGGTCAACCGGGCCGCCTCCGAGCGGGTGGACCCGGGCGGCAAGGGCGTCAACGTGGCCCGCACGCTGACCGCCGCCGGACACCGGACCACCGCCGTGCTGCCGCTCGGCGGCTCCGCCGGACCGCTGCTCTCCGGCCTGCTGCTCCAGGAGGGGATCCGGGTGGCGACCGTGCCGGTCCGGGGCGAGACCAGGACCAACGTCACCGTGGTCGAGGGCGACCGCGTCCTCACCAGGATCAACTCGCCGGGGCCGGAACTGACCGCGCCGGAGGCGGCCGCCCTGCTCGCCGCCGTCCGCGAGGACTTCGCCGGTACCCGGGTGGACTGGCTGGCCTGCTGCGGCAGCCTGCCGCGCGGCCTGGCCCCCGGGTGGTACGCCGAACTCGTCGGCCGGGTGCGCGACCGCGGCGCCCGGACCGCGGTCGACACCTCGGGCCCCGCCCTGCTCGCCGCCCTCGGCGCCCGGCCGGACGTGGTGAAGCCCAACCGGGAGGAGCTGGCCGAGGCGGCCGGCCGCGAGGTGGCCACCGTCGGCGACGCCTTCGAGGCGGCCCGCCACCTGGTCAAGCAGGGCGCCCGGCAGGTGCTGGCCGGCCTCGGCGCGGACGGCATGCTGCTGGTCTGCGAGGAGGGCAGCTGGTTCGGCACCGCGCCGGTCGCCGTCGTCCGCAGCGACGTGGGGGCGGGCGACGCCTCCCTCGCCGGGTTCCTCGGCGCCGGCGGCGCCGGGCCCCGGGCACTGGCGGCGGCGCTGGCGCACGGGGCCGCCGCCGTCGGGTTGCCGGGCAGCGCGATGCCGGGCCCGGCCGACCTCGATCCGGACACGGTCCAGGTCACCGCCGACCTGCCGTTGGAGCGGCCGCTGGCCGGCTGACCGCGCGCCCGGGGCGCGACCCCCGGACACCGGCCGGACGCGGACCGCGGCCGGGACGGACCCCGGGGGCAACGGGAACCAGGCCATGGGACCCACCAGGCACCGACCGCTGAAGGACCACCACCGTGCACGACTCCGGCAGGCTGATCACTCCCCCGCTCGTCGACCTCTACCTCGCCCCCGGGGAGAAGGCGGAGGCCCTGCGCTCGCTCGCCCAGCGGCTGCTCGCCGAGGGCCGGATCACCGACCTCGACGGGTTCCTCGCCGACGTCGCCGCCCGCGAGGCGCGGGCGCCGACCGGCCTGGGCGAGGGCATCGGCGTCCCGCACTGCCGCTCGGCGCATGTCACCCGGCCCAGCCTGGCCTTCGGGCGCAGCGCGCGCGGCCTGGACTTCGACGCCCCGGACGGCCGCCCGGCCGACCTGGTCTTCATGATCGCGGCGCCGGACGGCGCGGACGAGGACCACCTGCGGATCCTGGCCGCGCTGGCCCGCCGGCTGACGGACCCGGGGTTCACCGGCGCCCTGCGGGCCGCCACCGACCCGACCGCCGTCGCCGCCCTGGTGAACGGCGAGGACGCGCCGGCGGCCCGCGCACCGGCTCCCGCACCGGCCGCCGGCGCCGAACCGCCCACCGGACCGGCCGCCGGCGCCGAAGCGCGCGCCGACGGGCCCGCCGACGGACCCGCCGAGGGGTCCTGGCCCCGGCTGGTCGCCGTGACCTCCTGCCCGACCGGCATCGCGCACACCTACCTGGCCGCCCGGGCCCTGGAGCAGGCGGCGGCCCGGGCCGGTGCCGAGATCCGGGTGGAGACCCAGGGTTCGGCCGGCTCCACCCCGCTCGCCCCCGAGGTGATCGCGGCGGCGGACGCGGTGATCCTCGCGCACGACGTGGAGGTCAGGGACAGGGGCCGGTTCGCCGGGAAGCCCACGGTGGACGTCGGCGTGCGGGCGGGCGTCCACCGCGCGGACGAGCTGGTCGCCCGGGCGGTCCGGGCCGCGCGGGCCGCCGATCCGGCCGGCCCGGACCGGGTCGGCGCGGACGCCCGGGCGGCGGGCGGCGGCCCGGTCACCGGCCGCCGGGAGGACCACTGGGGCAGTCGGCTCCGGCAGTACCTGATGACCGGCGTCAGCTACATGATCCCGTTCGTGGCGGCGGGCGGGCTGCTGATCGCGCTGGCCTTCGCGATCGGCGGGTACGAGATCTCGTCCGCCGCCTCCGTGGTCGGCCACTTCGACTGGGCCTCCCGGCAGAGCTGGGCCGCGATGCTCTTCCAGGCCGGTACGGCCGCCTTCGGCTTCCTGGTGCCGGTCCTCTCCGGCTACATCGCGTACGCCGTCGCCGACCGGCCGGCCCTGGCTCCGGGCATCGTCGGCGGCGCGATCTCGGTGACGGTCGGCGCGGGATTCCTCGGCGGCCTGGTCTCCGGGCTGGCCGCCGGCTTCCTGGTCCGCTGGATGGTGCGCCGGCGGGTGCCGGGGGCGGTCCGGGGGATCATGCCGGTGGTGGTGATCCCCCTGGTGTCGGTCGCGGCGGTCGGCTTCCTGATGTTCGTGGTGGTGGGATCGCCGATCGCCTCGGCGATGAGCGGCCTGACGAACTGGCTGAACAGCCTGTCCGGCACCAACGCGATCCTGCTGGGCGTGCTGCTGGGCGCGATGATGGCCTTCGACCTGGGCGGCCCGCTCAACAAGGTCGCCTACACCTTCGCCGCCGGCGCGCTCACCACGGCCGGCTCCGCCCCGGACGCCGGCAGCCTCAAGGTGATGGCCGCGGTGATGGCGGCCGGGATGACCCCGCCGCTGGGGATGGCGCTGGCGACCACCGTCCGGGCCCGGCTGTTCACCCGGGAGGAGCGCGAGAACGGCAAGGCGGCCTGGGTGCTCGGGGCCTCGTTCATCACCGAGGGCGCGATCCCGTTCGCCGCCGCCGACCCGCTCCGGGTGATCCCGGCCGCGATCGCCGGCAGCATGACCGCCGGCGGCCTGGTGATGGCCTTCGGCTCCACCCTGCGGGCCCCGCACGGCGGCATCTGGGTGCTGCCGCTGATCGGCGCCCCCTTCCTGTACCTGCTCGCGATCGTGGCCGGCACGCTGGTCACGGCCCTGCTCGTACTGCTGCTGAAGGGCATCCGCGGCAAGGACCCGGCCGTCCCGGAGCCGGGGAGCGTACGCGCGGGCGTCTGACCCGCGGGCGTCCGAGCCGCCGAACCGTCTGCCCTCTGCCCCCCGGATCCGGTGGTCGGGTGCCCGGGCGGCCGTCACCGGGCGGCACCCACGGCCGGGTGCACGGCGTCCCCCGGCCCCGGGCGCGCCGCACCCGCCGGCCGGACGCATCGGGGACCGGTCGGGCCGGCGGGTCCGTCAGTAGATCAGGTAGGCGGGGCGGTGCCCCTCGTCGTCGATCTCGCCGACGGCCTGGCTGCGCAGCTTGCGGGAGAGTTCCTCCAGCGCCCGGGCGGCCGCCATCTCCTCGCCGATCCGGGCCAGCGGCCGGTCGTCGGCGCTCCGGACGGATTCACCGTGGGCGTTCAGGCCCGGCGCCCGCGCGCCGACCAGTCTGGCCTCGCACTCGGTGTGCACCCCGTCCTCCTCGAAGCTCAGCTCCACATCCCACTGGTTGTGCATGCCGCACCTCCTGGCGCAGACCCCCCTCGTCGCACCCGCTCCCACCAGCGTGCGCCCGCGCGGGGCCCGGCTGCAAGCCTTGCATGAGGGCGCGACGCGCGACGCGCGCGCCGTCGGCGGACCGGCCCCGGCCAGGCCCCCGGCGGTAGGCTGGCGGCAGCGCGCCGTGGCACCGGGCCGGCCGGACCGGCTCGGATGCGGCGCAGCCACCAGACCTTTGGGTGGTCCTCCGTGGTGGTCTTCCTCCTGGCTGTCGGCGCGGCCTGCTGCCTGGGTCTCGGGTTCGTCCTCCAGCAGCAGGCGGCCCAGCGCGCACCGCGCTCCGACCTGCTGCACTGGCGGCTGCTGCTGGACCTGATGAGGATGCCGCAGTGGCTGCTGGGCACCGCGTTCATGGTCAGCGGGCTGGCCCTGAGCGCCCTCGCCCTGGACAAGGGCGAGGTCTCGCTGGTCGAGCCGCTGCTGGCCACCAACCTGCTCTTCGCGATGGCCCTGGCCCGGGTCCTGACCCGGCAGTCGCTCGGCCGCTCCGGCTGGTGCGGGGTACTGCTGCTGGCCGCCGGGGTGACGGCGTTCATCGTGGCCGGCAAGCCGCAGGGCGGCGGGACGGAGGCGGGCGCGCTGCGGCACTGGCTGACGGTCGGCATCGTGGTCGGGCTGACCCTGCTGCTGGTCTCGACCGCCCGCCGGATGCCGCTGCTGGAGGAGGCCACCCTGCTCGCGCTGGCCGCCGGCCTGCTGTACGGCCTCCAGGACGCGCTGACCCGGACGGTCGCGCAGCGGCTGGACAACCACGGGCTCGGCGAGGTGCTGCGCACCTGGGAGCCGTACGCGGTGCTGGCCGCCGGTGTGGTGGGGCTGCTGCTGGTGCAGAGCGCCTTCGAGGCGGCGCCGCTGCGGATGTCCCTGCCCGCGCTGACGGCGGCCCAGCCGCTCACCGGGATCGCCTGCGCGGTGGCCTTCCTCGGCGACCGGTTACGGGTCACGCCGGTCGCGCTGGCCTGGGAGGCGGCCGGGCTGGTCTGCATCGTGGTCGGGGTGGTGATGATCGGCCGCCACCCGGCCATGCCCGGCTCCGGACATCGCCACGGCCCCCTGCACCGCCACAGCGCCGAACCGGACGCCGCCTCCGACGCCGACACGGGCACCGGGACCGGCAGCGGCAGCGGGACGGACGGCGGCAACGGCTCAGGCCCGGACGCCGGCCCAGGCCCCGGCCCCTGACCGTCCGGCCGTCCGGCCGCCCCCGGTCGGCGCAGCGCACGTCTCCGCAACCCCCGTCACCCAGCCCCCGTCACCACCGCGAGCGTCACCACCCCCTGGAGGCCCCCGATGTGCTGGAGCGCCGAGGCCGACCTGGTGGCGGGTGTCGTCGTCAGCGGCTTCGGCCTGGCCTGCCTGGCGCAGGTCCGGCGGGCCGGTCAGCTGCCGCTGGCCGCCCTCCCGCTGGTGCTGGGGGTGCACCAGCTGATCGAGTCGGCGGTCTGGCTCGGCGTCGACGGCCGGATCGGGCCCGGGCCCGCGCAGTGGGCCCGCACCGCCTGGGCGGTGATCGCCCTGCCGCTGCTGCCCGCCCTGGTACCGGTCGGCGTCCTGCGCGCCGTCCCCGGTGCGCGGGGGCGCGGGCGGCGGACGGCCCTGGCCGTGCTCGGGGTCCTGGTCGCCGCGGCGCTGGCGGTGGCCGTCGCGGTGCACCCCGTCACCGCGGAGGCCGACGGGCACGCGCTGTCGTACGCGGTCGGCGTCCCGTTCGCGCCGGTGCTGATCGCCGGGTACCTGCTCAGCACGGTGGGCTCGCTGCTGCTCAGCGGCGACCGGGTGCTGCGGCTGCTCGGCGTGCTGACCGGCGCCGGCGCACTGGCGGGCGTGCTGCTCTGGCGGCTGGCCTTCGCCTCGGCCTGGTGCGCGCTGGCGGCGCTGGTCAGCGTGCTGCTGCTGTGGTGGGTGCGTCAGGACGGCCGCCCCGGCGCCACCCTGCTCACCGCCCGGCGAGTCCCAGGCCGCGCAGGGCGGAGCGGGCCGCGTTGAACCCGCACATCCCGTGCACCCCGCCGCCGGGCGGGGTCGCCGCCGAGCACAGGTAGACCCCCGGGACGCCGGTGCGGTAGGGGTCGAGGGCGGCCCGCGGCCGCAGCAGGGTCTGCCGGAGCGTGTTGGCGCCGGTGCCGATGTCACCCCCGACGTAGTTGGCGTTGTGCCGCTCCATCCCGGCCGGCGAACGGCCGGCCAGGGCGACGATCCGGTCCCGGAGCCCGGGCGCGAAGCGCTCCACCTGGTCCAGCACCGTATCGGTGGCGTCGCCCTGGTAGCCGTGCGGCACGTGCGCGTACACCCAGACCGGGTGCACGTCGCCGGCCGAGCGGCCGGGGTCGGCGAGGTACTGCTGCGAGACCAGGACGAACGGGCGCCGGGGCATCCGGCCGGCGTGCACCTCCCGTTCGGCGAAGGCGATCTCCTCCAGGGTGCCGCCCACGTGCACGGTGCCGGCCCGGCGGCACGCCTCGTCGGTCCACGGCACGCCGCCCTCGACCGCGAGGTCGAGCTTGAAGGCGCCGGGCCCGTACTGCCAGCGCCGGTAGGCGCGCCGCACCCGGGTGGGCATCAGCTCCCCGCAGATGTCCGCGGCCGCGCCCGGCGCCACGTCCAGCATCACGGTGGCGACCGGCGGCAACTCGTCCAGCGACCGGACCCGCACGCCGGTCTCGATCCTGCCGCCGAGCTCCCGGAGCGCGGCGGCCAAGGCGTCCGTGACGGTACGGGAGCCGCCCCGGGCCACCGGCCAGCCGAACCGGTGCCCGGCGGTGAGCAGCATCAGGGCGAAGGCCGAGGTCATCGGACGGTTCAGCGGCTGCATGGCGTGCGCGGCGGCGCCGGCGAACAGCGCGCGGGCCTGATCGGTGCAAAAGCGCCGGGCCGTCAGGTCGGCGGGCCGGAGCGCGCGCAGTCCGAAGCCCGCCGTCCGCAGCGGGTGCCGGGGCACCCGGAGAGCGGGCCGCAGGACGTCCTCGGCCAGCTCGTCGAAGCCGGCGGTCAGCGGCCCGAACAGCCGCTGCCAGGCCGGGCCGTCCGCCCCGAGCCCTGCCGCCGTCAGGCCGACCGGGCGGACGACCACGCCGGCCGGGGCGGCGTCCAGCGGATGGGCGAGGTCGATCTCCGGCCGGCACCACTCGACACCGTACTTCTCCAGGCCGGCCGAGCGCAGGAACGGCGAGCCGACGCCCAGCGGGTGCACCGCCGAGCAGTGGTCGTGCAGGAGGCCGGGGACGGTCAGCTCCCCCGACCTGGTGCCGCCGCCGATCTCCGCCTCGGCCTCCAGCACCGTGACGGCGATCCCCTCCCGGGCCAGCACCAGCGCCGCCGCCAGCCCGTTGGGGCCCGAGCCCACCACGATCGCCTCACCCGTACGAGCTGCGTCCATGCTCCGCATCGTCGCAGACGCCCGGCCGGCCGGGGCGGGCCGGGCGTCTGCGACGATGCGGTCAGCCGGGCAGCGACCAGACCGTCAGCTTGCCGACGATCTCGTAGAACTCGTCGGTCGGGTTGAGCGCGGTGATCTCCAGCATGGCGAGGTCACCCTTGGTGGTGACGGTGCACAGCAGGGAGCCGACGGGCATCACCCCGGGCAGCTGCTTCATGGTGACCGGGCTGCGCAGCGGGGCGCCGTCGGCGGCCTCCCGGCACTGCTCGGGGGTGCGGCCGGCGCTCTTGCCGGTGCCCTCCTCGAAGACCAGCTCGCTCTTGTCGGCGGCCTGGAAGTACTCCCACTCCTCCTCGTACACGTCCTGGCCGCTCTTCACCTTGGGCGCGTCGAAGTCGACCGTGGTGTAGAGCGAGTGGCCGGATCCGTTGACGGTCAGTGGCTTGTCCTGGAACTTGAGCGTGTAGGTGACGGGCTTCGCCGCGTCCCCTCCGGGCTTGCCGTCCCCGCCGGGCGAGGCCGGGCCGCCGGTGCTCGCGCCCGCCGCGGGGGCCTTGGTCTCCCGGGCGGACGGGTCGCCGCCCTTGTCCCCCTGGCTCACGATCCAGCCCACGGCCGAGACCGCGACCACCGCCGCCACCACGGCGGCCAGCGCCAGCCGGACCTTCCGGTTCCCCCCGGGGGCCGGCGAGACCCCGGCCGGCCCGGCGACCGGCGGGACGGGACCGCCGGGGTACGGGGGCGGGTACGGCCCGGGCTGCTGCTGGTGGGCGGGCGCCGGGGCCTGGTACGGCGGTACCTGGTGCTGTGGCGCCTGGTACGGCGGTGCCTGGTGCTGCAGTGCCTCGTACTGCGGCGCCGGCTGTCGCGGCGGCGCAGCGGGACGGTCCGGCGTCTGCTGCTGCGGCGGGCGGGCGGGCGGCCCGGGCTGCGGCGGGTGGGCCGGCGGCGGGACCGTCGCGGGCGGGCCGGTCTGCGGTGAGCCCGTCGAGGGCACGCTCCCGGACGGCCCGGACCGCGCCGGGGCGCTCGGCGAAGCGGCCGGCGGGACGCTCGCAGGGGGGAGCGTGACCGGTGCGTCCGCGGGCGCGTCCAGCGGGACGCCCCCGGGGGTGTCCGCCCGGACGGCCGCGGCCTGGGCCTCCCGTGCGATTCCGGCCCGGCGGGCGATCTCGGCCAGCACCGGCTCCGGCAGCCAGCCGGCGAAGTCGTGCGGCACCTGGCCGACCGCCTCCGCGCAGAGCCCGGCCAGCTCGCCCGCCGTCGGCCGGTCGGCCGGGTCGGCGGCCAGGCAGCGCTCCAGGATGCCCCGCAGCGGCTCCGGGTACCCACCGAGTTCCGGCGGCCGGAAGGCGGTGTTGACGATCTTCGCGACCAGCGTGATGGTGCCGCCGCTGCCGTACGGGTGCCGGCCGGTGGCGGCCACCGCCGCGACCAGGGCCAGCGAGAAGATGTCGCTGGCCGGGGTCAGCGGCTCGCCGCCGGCGTGCTCCGGCGACATGAACTCCGGGGTGCCGATCAGCCCGCCGCTACGGGTGAGCCTGGTGGAGTCGGCGGCGCGGGCGATGCCGAAGTCGATCACCCAGGGCCCGTCGGCGCCGAGCAGGATGTTGCTCGGCTTGAGGTCACGGTGGATCACCCCGGCCGCGTGGATGGCCCGCAGCGCCTCCGCCACCGCGCCGACCAGTTGCAGGGTGGTGGCCACCGGCAGCGGCCCGCCCTCGTCGAGGGCCTCGTCCAGGGCCAGGCCGGCCACGAAGGAGGAGGCCAGCCAGGGCCGTTCACCCGTGGTGTCGTGATCCACCACCGGCACGATGTGGTACCCCGAGACCTGGCGGGCGGCCCGCACCTCGTGCTGGAAGCGCCGGCGGAACTCCGCGTCCAGGGTGTACTCGTTGCGGATCACCTTGAGCGCGACGGGCTGCCGGCCACGGGTGTAGGAGAGGTACACCACCCCCATCCCGCCCGCCCCCAGCCGGGCCAGCAGGGGATAACCCGCCA
Source organism: Kitasatospora indigofera (assembly GCF_014655955.1). Classification (GTDB taxonomy): domain Bacteria; phylum Actinomycetota; class Actinomycetes; order Streptomycetales; family Streptomycetaceae; genus Kitasatospora; species Kitasatospora indigofera. The sequence goes on along the minus strand of NZ_BNBO01000029.1, from coordinate 78,450 downwards.
GCTCCTGCGGGTCGTCGGGCCCCAGCGGTTTCAAGTACCTTGCGTCGCCCATGCCGTTGATGTGATCGCCCTCCCCGGTCTGATCGCAGAGTGATGCTACTGGGCCGCACCGACGGCGGCAGCGGATTCCCTGACCCGGCGGCAGGCCGGTCCGGCCGGAGGACGCCCGCGCGCCGGACCGGGCGGCGTACAGTGCGCTGTGACCGGCGGTCCGCCGTCCGGGCCCGGCATGACGCATCGTCAGCGAACGGTTGGAGACGCGGTGGAGAAGCACCTGACAGCCTCGGCGGACCGGGCCGACTACCTGGTGGACCTCTCCAACATCGTCCGGGACACCGCGCTCGGCGGGACGGCCGCCCGCTCCCTGCGCCGCCTGGAGCTGGTCGTCAAGGCGCTGGTGACGCTGACCGGGGATCCCGGGGTGACGCTCTACCTGGTGGCCGACCGCAGTCTGCTGGCCGGGGCGCGGGAGTTCGGCGATCCCGAGGACGTCCGGCTGCTGCGGCACTGGGTCGCGGAGGGCCTGGTGGAAGAGGTCGGCGACGCCGACGAACGGGTGCTGGAGATCGCCGGGATGACCGGCACCCGGGTCGTCACCGGCGACCACTACGCCTCCTCCCGGGACGAGCACCCCTGGCTCCAGGGCAACACCTGGCAGTTCCTCAAGCCCGAGCGGCGGCACGGCCGGCTGCCCGGGCCCGGCGTGGTGGTGCTCGTCCCGCTGGACATGGGCCACCGCAGCGCGGTGGAGATCTCCCGCCGGCTGGAGCTCGACGCCCTGAAGAAGCAGGGCCTGCTGGACGCCCGCCGGACCCCGCTGGCCGAGGTGGTCCGGCGCTCCTGGAGCTGCCCCGAGCGGCGCTGCTCGCTCTACGACACCCGCAGCGGCGGGCGGATCCTGCTGCCGCGGATGCGGCGCGGGGTGCCCACCTGCGAACTGCACGGCACGGCGCTGCTGGAGGCCGGGCCCCGCACCGGGACGGCGCAGCTCAAGGCGGTGCTCGACGGCGTCTGCGTGGCCCGCTACACGCTGGACGAGGGCTCGCTGACCGTCGTCGGGCGGAGCCCCGGCACCGACGGCATCGCGCTGCACGCCCTGCTCCCGGCCGAGCGCGCGGCCCGGGTCAGCCGCCGGCACCTCGGCGTCTCGGTGCGGCAGGGCACCGTCCGGGTCGAGGACGTCAGCACCTACGGCACCCGGGTCCGGCGGGCCGACCGGCGCGGGCGGCTCGGGCTCTGGCAGCCGCTGCCCCCGCGGACCGAGCAGGGGTTCCGGCCCGGGGACGAGCTGGAGCTCGCGCCCGGGGTGGTCCTGGTGCGCAGCGGCCGGCTCTTCCCCGCCGAGCTGTCCGACGTCTGGCGCGCCGCGGCGGGCCGGACCCCGCCGCCGACGTACGCCTCCGGCCCCACCCAGGTGCCGGGCCGGTCGCTGCCCTGACCGGCCCGCCGCGCGGTCGCCGGGGCCGGTGCGGACAGCGGCCGGGAGGCGGCCCGCACACGGGCCCGGGCCCTGCCGGGGCCCTCGCGGCGGGCGGGCGCGGGCTGTGGGGTGTCTCACCTGTGCCCGAGGTCACATCGGCCCGCGAGGCGTCCACCGCACCCGCGCCCACCAGGCACTTTGTCGGCGAACGAGCCGCCCGGTGGGCGGCATGCGCCAATTCCGGCGGTTGCGCGGGACCAGCTGCTTACCGCAGGCTCCACCTTCATCGGGCTCTCATCCGCTCCTGCCGCGGGTGGGGCCTGCCACGTTGAGGGGGGGTAGGAAAGGTTCCCCCACAGCATGATCAATCACGCGAAACACCGCCGCAGCAAGCCGGCCGCCTGGAAGCGCGCGGCCGCCGCCGGGCTCGCCACCGCGACCGTGGCCACCGGTGCCGCCGTCTGGGCGGTCCAGTCCCAGGCCGCGACGCTCCCCGTGGTCGTCGACTCGCTGACGCTCTCCACGGACACGCCCTCGGCCACCGCCCCGGTGACCGCGACCGCCAAGGTCCACGCCGGCAAGCGGATCAGCCTGCAGAGCCTGACCGTCGCCGTCCGGGCCGCCAACGGCGCCAACTACGACTTCCCCGGGGCGATCCAGACCACGCTGGGTACCTCGCAGACGACGTTCAAGCCCGACAGCCGGACCTTCCCGGCGGGCAAGTACACCTACTTCGTCGCCTACAAGGCCGGCGGCGTCTGGAAGAACCTGACCCCGGTCGGCACCTTCACCTCGGGCGCCGTCGCGCCCGCCCCGACGCCGACCCCGACCAGCACGCCGACGCCGACGGCCACGCCGAAGCCCACGCCCAGCGCGACGGCGACGCCCAGCCCGTCCGCCACGGCGACCCCGAAGCCGAGCCCCTCGCCGACCCTCACCCCGTCGCCGACGGCCACGCCGAAGCCCACCCCCAGCGCGACGGCGACGCCCACTCCGACGCCGACGCCCACCCTGACGCCGACGCCGAGCCCGAGCGCCTCCTCCTCCCCCGCAGCCGGCGGCCCGCTCGGCATCGCCGGCAGCTGGCGCCCGGTCTTCGCGGACGAGTTCAACAGCAGCAGCCTGGACAGCTCCAAGTGGACCCCCAACTGGCTCGGCTGCCCGACCTGCACCACGCCCCCGGTCACCGGCTCGGAGACGGCGGCCTACGCCCCGTCCCAGGTGAGCGTCGGCGGCGGCTCGCTGCACCTGACCACCGCCAAGCAGGACACCGTCGCCAACGGCAAGACCTACCCGTACCGCTCGGGCATGGTGCAGTCCAACGGCAAGGCCCAGTTCACCTACGGCGCCTTCGAGGCCAGGATCTACCTGCCGGCCGCCGGCACCACGATCGCCAACTGGCCGGCCTTCTGGACCGACGGCCAGAACTGGCCCACCGACGGTGAGATGGACATCATGGAGGGCCTGGGCGGCGACGCCTGCTACCACTACCACTCGCCCTCCGGCGGCCCCGGCGGCTGCACGCCGGGCAACTACTCCGGCTGGCACACCTACGGCGCGGAGTGGAAGCCGGGCTCGGTCACGTACTACTACGACGGCAAGCAGGTCGGCCAGATCACGACCGGCATCAGCTCCTCGCCGCAGTACCTGATCCTGAACAACGCGGTCAGCCCGGAGGGCGGCCAGATCGTGGCCCCCGCCGACATGCAGGTCGACTACGTCCGGGTCTGGCAGCACTGACCCGGCCCCGGCGGCCCGTCCGCCGGCCCACCGTCCCGCCGTACCCGCCCGTCCCCGTGACGGGCCGGGTCCGGCGGGACGGCCGCGTCCGGGGCGTCGCGGCGGACCGGCTCCGGCGGACGCCGGGCGACGGGAACGGACTGCGTGTCACATCCGATGCCCCTCGGGCCGGTTGCCGTGGCCAAGGAGCGGGACCGGCCGTCGCGCGCCGGGCCCGGCACCCCTATCCTGATCCCGACCGGGAGTGATCAAGGAGCGCGGAGGCAGCCATGGCCGAGAACACCTCATGGATGGACGGAACGGCGGAGGACTTCCGCCCGCCCAGCGATCTGCGGCCCGACATCCCGCACCCGGCCCGGATATACAACTACTTCCTCGGCGGCAAGGACCACTTCCCCGCCGACCGGGCCGCCGCCGAGCAGGTGCTGGCCTTCGCCCCGGCGACCCCCTCGGCCGCCCGCGCCAACCGGGCCTTCCTGCAGCGCGCCGTCCGGTACGTGGCCGGCGAGGGGATCACCCAGTTCCTGGACATCGGCACCGGCATCCCGACCGCGGGCAACACCCACGAGGTCGCCCAGCAGGTCGATCCCGCCGTGAAGGTCGTCTACATCGACAACGACCCGATCGTGCTGGCCCACGCCCGCGCGCTGATGGCCGGCCCGGGCCACGGCGCCACCACCGTGCTGCAGGCCGACCTGCGCGACCCGAAGTCGATCCTCACCGACCCCCGGGTGCGCGAGGCGATCGACCTGGACCAGCCGGTCGCCCTGATGCTGGTCGCCGTACTGCACTTCGTCGACGACGAGCTGGACCCGCACGGGATCGTCCGCACCCTGCTGGACGCGCTCGCCCCCGGCAGCTTCCTGATCCTCTCGCACGCCACCGGCGACTTCGACCCGCCGGAGCACTCGGTGGCCGGCAAGGCCGCCTACCAGAAGGCCGCCGCCCAGGTCAGCCCGCGTCCGTACGCCGAGGTGCTGCGGTTCTTCGAGGGCGTCGACCTGGTCGAACCGGGCCTGGTCGCCCCGCCGAAGTGGCGCCCGGAGGACCCGGAGGCCGCCGAGGCGTGGACCCCGGGCTACGGGGCCGTGGCCCGCAAGTCCTGACCGGCCGGGCAGGACGGCGGGCCGGCGGCGGGGGGGGGGGACGACACCGGCCCCGCGCCCGCCGCGACCGGCCCGCTCAGCCGGCGGGGGCGGCCGGTGCGGCCGTCCCCGCCGCCCGCCCGGGCGGGACGCCGGGATCCGCCCCGGCTCCCGTGACCTCGCCCGGGGCCGGGGCCGCAGCCGGGCCGAGGCCCGCCGCCGTGACCGCACCCTCGTCCGTAGCCGGGTCCGCCGCCCGCCCGCGGCCGCGCAGGCGGTCCATCTCCCGCCACTCCGGGCGCAGTCCGGTCAGGTTGGTGGTGAGGAAGTACGCGGTGCCGGCCACCAGCAGCGCCGGGGCCAGGCCCACGGCCGTCACCGCCGCACCCGCGATCAGCCCGCCGAACGGGATGCCCGCCCAGGCGAGCGAGTCGCCCAGCGCCCGGACCCGGCCCAGCAGCCTGGCCGGCACCCGCTCGAAGGAGATCGCGCCGAGGATCGGGTTGAGGAACCCGGAGCCGAAACCGCCGACCGCGAAGACGGCCAGCACCACCCACATCGGGGAGCCGAACGCCAGCACCAGGAACCGCGGCGCACCGGCCAGCAGGAACCCGGCGAAGAACACCACCCGGCGCCGCATCCGGTGCGCGACCGCCGCCGCGATCAGGCTGCCGGCCACCGCCGCGATCCCGAACGCGCTGCTGACCAGGCCGATGCCGGCCGGGCCCTGCCCGGACTCCTTGGCCCAGACCGGCACCAGGACGGTCATGAAGCCCGCGTCCAGCACGTTGGTGACGCCGACCATGACGATCACGGCCAGCAGCAGCGGCTCCCCGCGCAGGAAGGTGAACCCCTCGCCGAAGCGCCGCCAGTAGCCCGGCTCCGGCTCCCCCTCGGGCGCCGGCGGCAGGTCGGTGGCGCGGCCCATGCCCTTCGGCAGCGCAATCGCGATGATCACCGACCCCAGGCCGAAGGCCACCGCGTTGACCACCAGCCCGGACATGGGCCCGAGCAGCGCCACCAGCGCGCCGCCGGCGGCCGGTCCGATCGTCGAGGCGAGCCGCTCGGTCACCCCGCTCAGCCCGGTGGCCCGCTCCAGCGGCACCCGGCTGCGTTCGGCCGCCTCGGGGATCATCACCTCCTTCGCCAGGTCGCCCGGCCCGCGCACCGCGCCGACCACCGCCACCAGGCCGAGCAGGGCCCAGAAGGAGAGCAGGCCCTGGCTGTGCAGCAGTGGCACCAGCCCCACCGCGACCGCGCTGACCGCGTCGGTGCTCCAGGAGACGACGCGCGGACCGAGCCGGTCCACCACCGGCCCCGAGAACGCCTTGACCAGCACGTACGGGGTCATCTCGCAGAACGCGACCAGGCCCGTCCGGGTGGCGCTGCCGGTGGTGGCCAGGACGAACCAGGGCAGGGCGATGGCCGAGACCCGGGTGCCGGTCAGCGAGACGGCCAGCGCCGCCAGCAGCCCGGCGAGCGGCCTGGTCCGGCCCCGGCCGGGTATGCCGGCGACCGCCGGCGCGCCGCCGCTCACCGCCCCTCCAGCGGATCGCCGGGGGCGCCGAGGGTGGTGCGGCTGCCGGGGGTGGCAGGGTCCGCCGGGGCGGCGCCGGCCTCCGGGCCCTCGGCCGGCTGCGGCAGCAACTGGACGATCACCGCCACCCGTCCGGTGCCGTCCGGCCCGGCGGTCGCGTCCTCCGGCCCGGCCTGCCGGTACCGGCCGACCAGGTCGACGAGTTCGGCCCCGAGCCGGGTGGCCTCCTCGGGGGTCAGCCGCAGCGCCCAGTCGTTGAGGTCGAACACGTCCCGCCAGGGGCGGGGCATGGCCGGGAGGGCGTCCAGGGCCTGCTGCGCGGTCCGCGTGTGCGCGGCGACGATCGACTGCAGATAGCCGAGGGCGGCCTCGGGCTCCCGGTCGGCGAGGCCCGTGTCGGTGAACCAGGTGCTCCGGTGGACCGCGTGCCACCAACGCTCCCGCGCGTTCCCGCGCCCGGTGTCCTCGGCGACGAAACCGGCGGCGGCGAGCCGGCGCAGGTGGTAGCTGGTGGCGCCGGAGGTGAGGCCCATCCGTTCGGCGAGCCGGGTCGCGGTGGACGGCCCGTGCGTCCGCAGCAGCCCGACCAGCTGGACCCGGACGGGATGGGCCAGGGCCCGCAGGCCCTTGGCGTCGAGCTCCACAGCGCCCTCGGGGCGCGGCGGCCCGGCGGGCCGGCCGGCTTCTTCGTCCGTCATGGCAGGATCCTAGACCGCAAAGAGTTCTTTGCAAACATCTCTTCGCAAAGAACTGTTTGCGGTCGGGTGGGCGCTCCCCCGCGCGGCCCGCCGGATCAGGTCCCGCTCAGGCGCGCCGCCCGGGGCCGCCGGCGGCGAGCGCGGGCAGCACCAGGACGAAGGTCAGCCCGCCGGCCGGGGTCTCCTCCACCCGCAGCCGGCCGCCCGCCGCCCGCGCGGCACCCTCCGCGCCCTCGACCGCCGTCCAGTACTTCGCCTCGCCCGGCCGGCTCGCCCCCCGGTCGGCCACCCGGATCTCCACCCGCCCCGCTCCCCCGTCCACCGCGCCGCCCACCGCCTCGGCCCGGACCAGCACCTTCGTGCCCGGCGGGCGGCGGCGCAGGGCGTGCTCCAGCAGGGCGGCCACCGCCAGTCGCAGCTGCGCGCCGTCCGCGGACACCGGCGGCAGGTCCGCCGGAAGCTGCAGCCGCACGGCGGAGACGTGCCCGCCCCCGGCCGCCGTGCGGACGGCCTGCCGGGCCGCCTGGGCCGCGTCGGCCGGCCCGGGCCCCGCCCCGCGGCCCGGTACGTCCGCACCGCCCGCCGCCGCCTGTCCGGCCGCCGGCTGCCGCGCCGTCCCCCGCCCCGCCGGATCCGGCGGCCCGAGCGGCGCCCCGCACCCGGCGGGGTTCCGCACGAGGGGGGCCGGGACCGGCGCACCAGCCGCCAACACCTCGGGGACGGCTATCGGCGCACCCCACCCGGACCGGCGGTCGGCCCTCCGGGCCAGAAAGGTCCAACGCTTGCCCCGCGCCATCTCGGCTCCCCCGTCGCTGTGAAACATTCCGTCCGGACCGCCGGACTCCCCCGGCCGGTCACGTCCGGCCCGCTCGGCGTATCCAAGCACCCGGCCTCCCGGACCCCGGCACCCGGCCCGCCCCTCGGACGCGGCCCGAACCGCTCCGGACCTGCGCGCCGGCGGCGGCACGGCCCGGAGCGGCAGTTCACCGGGCGCGAGGTGCGCGGACCTGAACAGGACGTGACGTACCGGACCAGTCTGGGTGAATCCCGGCCCCGGAGTCGTCCGGCTGCGGTCCCGTTCCGACCCGCCGAACGGCGGGGTACGAACCGGCCGCGAGCGCCCGGCGGACCTAGACTTGGCGCCATGCCCCGGCTCAACGACGAGGTCAAGGCGCTGCTCCAGGAGTACGCGGACCTCATCTCGATCACCGGCGGGGACGCCTTCCGGGCCCGCGCCTACGAGAAGGCCGCCCGGGCGGTCGGCGGCCACCCCGAGGACGTCGCGGGACTGGACGTGAAGGGACTGCAGGGGATCCCGGGCGTCGGGAAGTCCACGGCCGAGAAGATCGGCGAGTACCTGCGCACCGGGCGGATCGAGGCCCTGGAGGAGCAGCGGGCGAAGATCCCGTCCGGCGTCCGCGAGGTGATGGGCATCCCCACCGTCGGGCCCAAGAAGGCGATGGCCCTCTACCGCGGCCTGGGCGTCGGCTCGGTGGACGAACTCGCCGAGGCGGCCCGGGCCGGCCGGCTCGGCGAGGTGGCCGGCTTCGGCGAGCGCAGCGCGGAGCGGATCCTCCAGGGCATCGAGCTGCGCCGGCAGGCGGGCGGCCGGATCGGGATCGACGTGGCGACGGCGCTGGCCGAGGACGTCGTGGCGGCGCTGTCCGCCGTCCCCGGGTGCATCCGGTGCGCGTACGCCGGGTCGCTGCGGCGGATGCGGGAGACGGCCGGCGACATCGACGTGCTGGCCACGGCCGAGGACTCGGCCCCGCTGATGGCGGCGTTCACCGCGCTGCCGTACGTGGCCGAGGTCGTCGTCGCCGGCGCCACCAAGACCTCGGTGCGCACCGCCGAGGGCGTCCAGGTGGACCTCCGGGTCGTCCCGCCGGAGGACTGGGGCGCGGCGCTGGTGTACTTCACCGGCTCGAAGGCGCACAACATCCGGCTGCGCCGGATGGCCGTCGAGGCCGGGCTCAAGCTCTCGGAGTACGGGCTGTTCCGGGCGGGCCCCGGCGGCGAGAAGCTGGTGTCCGCCTCGGAGGAGGAGGTCTACGCGGCCCTCGGGCTGCCCTGGATCGCGCCGCCGCTGCGCGAGGACACCGGGGAGATCGAGGCCGGCCTGCGTGACGAACTCCCGAGGCTGGTCACCGAGCGGGACCTGCGCGGCGACCTGCACACCCACACCGACTTGACGGACGGGCTGGCGCCGCTGGAGGAGATGCTCGCGGCGGCCGCCGCGCGCGGCTACGCCTACTACGCGGTCACCGACCACGCCCCGGACCTGGTCATGCAGCGGATGACCGACGAGAAGATGCTGGCCCAGCGCGCGCTGGTCCGCGAACTCGACGGCCGGTACCGGAGGATGCGGGTCCTGCACGGCACCGAGCTGAACATCGGGCCGGACGGGGGCGTGGACTGGCCGGCCGGGTTCCTGGCCGGCTTCGACGTCTGCGTGGCCTCGGTCCACTCGCACTTCGGGCTGGACCGGGACGCGCAGACCCGGCGGCTGGTGCGCGCCTGCGAGAACCCGCACGTCCACGTGATCGGGCACCCCACCACCCGGCTGATCGGGCGCCGGGCGCCGATCGACGTGGACCTCGACGAGGTGTTCCGGGCCTGCGCCAGGACCGGCACCGCGATGGAGATCAACGGCGCCCCGCGCCGGCTCGACCTGCGCGACGAGCACGTCCGGCGGGCCAGGAGCCTCGGCGTCCGGTTCGCGATCGACAGCGACGCGCACTCCGCCCGGGAGCTCGCGAACCCCCGGTACGGCGTCGGCACGGCGCAGCGCGGCGGGCTCACCCCGGAGGACGTGATCAACACCTGGACGTGGCAGCGGCTGAAGCGGTTCCTCACCAAGAATCCGCCGCATTGACCCCTGGTGTCCCGCCCTGATCAGGCGCATCATGGAAGTGGACCTGCGAGGTAGACGAGGGAGTTCGACCGCAGGAGGCAGTGGCGACAGGTCGAGGTTCTGCCGCTGGTACCTCGGTCGACGATCGGACTGAGCGGCCGGAGGACGATGGTTGAGTCCGGAGGCCAACCCCCACCCCGTGGGTCCACCCAGACCCCCGGACGGCGAGACCGTCCGGGGGTCTTCGGTGTCCGGACGGGGTCGGCCGGGGGCGCCCGGGCCCGCTCCGGTACGTGTTCATCCACGGCTCACCGCGGGCGCGCGGGGCGGCCACCCGCGGTTCACCGGGCGGGAACAGGCTGCGAGGCGCTCCGCCCGCCCCCTGCGTCGTCCCGCTCCCGAAGGGCCCGGTCGTGAAACCCTCCGCCGCACTCTCCGCCACCATGTCGGTGGCCCTCGCCGCCACCGTGCTGCTCGGCGGGGGCTCGGCCTCCGCCCGGTCGGGCCACGGTGGCGGGCACCCGGACGGGGACCCGTACCTGTACGGGACCAAGACCCCCTACGAGCCGCAGGGCCGGCCGGAGCAGTACGAGCGGGCACCGAGGGGCTACCTCCCGGTCTTCACCGAGAACGTCGCCCGGCACGGCTCCCGGGCCATGACCGACAGCGAGGACGGCGACCTGGTGCTGGCGGTGCTGGGGGCCGCCGAGCAGCGCGGTGCGCTGACCCGGCTCGGTGCCGGGCTGGCGCCGCAGGTCCGGACCCTGCTCGGGGCCGCCTCGGCGATCGGCTACGGCAACCTCGCCGGTCGCGGGGTGCGGGAGCACCGGGAGACCGCACTGCGGATGGAGCAGCGCCTGCCCGAGCTCTTCCGGACCATCGCGGCCGAGCGGGAGCCGGTCGTGGTGGAGACCTCGGGGGTGGCCCGGACGGTGGCCAGCGCCGACGCGTTCACCTCGGGGCTGACCGAGGGACAGCCGTCGCTGGCCGGGCTGGTCCGGGCCCCGGTCACCGACAAGAACCTGCTCTACTTCCACAAGCAGCCGCAGAACGCCGACTACCAGGCCTACCTGGCGAACGACCCGGACCTGGCGGCCGTGCTCGCCCGGATCGAGGGCGGGCCGCGCACCGGGCAGGCGGCCCGGCACGTGGCGGAGCGGCTCTTCGACGCCGGGTTCGTCGCGTCGATGTCCGCCGAGGACCGGATCGGCTTCGCCCGCGCCCTGCACCAGCTGTACAGCACCGCGCCCGACCTCCACGACGAGGCGCCGGCGGTCGACCTGGGCCCCTTCCTGACGGACCGGGACGCGCAGTGGTTCGCCTACCTGGACGACGCCGAGGAGTTCTACCAGAAGGGCCCCGGCTTCGCCGGCCGCACCATCACCTACCGGATGGCCCAGCCGCTGCTCGACGACCTGTTCGCCGAGGCCGAGGCGAAGGCCGCCGGCCGCAGCCACGACGGGGCCGTGCTGCGCTTCACCCACGCCGAGGAGATCGAGCCGCTCGCGGCGCTGATGGGCCTGCCCGGCAGCACCGAGCCCGCGGCGCCGGACGAGCCGTACACCTACCGGAACGACGAGTGGCGGGGCGGGCAGGTCTCCCCGATGGCCGCGAACATCCAGTGGGACCTCTACGCGGGCAGCCGGGGCAAGGGCGGCGGCACGTCCCCGGCGTACCTGGTCCGGATGCTCTACAACGAGCAGGAGACGGCCTTCAAGCCCTCCTGCAAGCCCGTCGCCAAGGGCAGTTACTTCTACGACCTCGACGAGCTGCGGCGCTGCTTCGGCCGGGCCTGACCGCCGGCCGCCCCGGCCGGGGTGCGTCCGGGCCCGCCCCGCCCGGACGCACCCCGACGGCCGTCGCGCGCCGTAGGATCGGCCGGTACGAACGACGCCGGCCCGCCCCAGGGGGACCACCGTGACCCAGCCCCGCGCCGCGCGCCCGGCCGACCTCGCCGCCCGACTGGCCGCGGTCGGGCCGTACTTCGAGATCCTCACCGGCGCCCCGGGGCAACCGGACCGGACGACCGGCCTGCGGCCGCTGCGGGAGCTGTACGCGACCGGGCCCGGCTCCGTCCTGGCCGAGCGGATCCCGGCGGTCGCCGAGCGGCTGGGCACGGCGGAGTTGCGGGTGGCCGCCTCCATCCTGCAGCTCGGACTCGCCTCGCGGCTCTGGTCGGTGGCGCTCGGCGCCGCGGCGCTCGGCGGCACCACGGTGGACCTGCATCCCGACCGCGTCGAGGCCCTGCTGCCGCCGCAGGGCCCGCTGCTGCTCCGGCTCCCGCCGCCGGACGGCGAGCAGGAGCGGGGCGCGGTCCGCCCCGGCGACCGGCCGGGGCCCACCACCGGGGCACCGGCCCGGCAGCAGCCCTCGGCGGCCCTGCTGTACCGGGCCGTGGTGACCGAGAACCTGGTCCCGCTCGCGGCGGCCGTGCGCGCCGTGGTGCCGGTGTCGGAGGGACTGCTCCGGGGCAACGCGGCGTCCGCCCTGGCCGGCGCGCTCCGGGTGCTCCACGGCTGGGCCGCCGCCCGCCGGCCCGAGGCCGCCCGGACCGCCCGCCGGCTCGCGGACGATCTGCTGGGGCTCGGCCCGCTCGCCGGCACCGGCACCCTGACCTGCGCGGGGCCGGCCGCCGTGCCCGCCTTCCGCCGCACCAGCTGCTGCCTCTACTACCGCATCGGGCCCCGGGCCGGCATCTGCGGCGACTGCGTCTTCGACGCGCCGCCGGGCCGGTCCTGAACCGCGGCGGCGCGGCAGCCGAACCGCGGGCGGCCGAACTGCCCAACGGCCGGTCCGCCGGGTCCGGCGCCGGGTCCGGGACCGGGACCAGGACCAGCGCCGGGACGCCCCACGGCCACCGGGTCATTAGTAGCCATGTATGCAATGTCCATGTACCGTATCCGCCATGAGCAAGGCATCCCCGGGCCCCACTCCCGGCTTCCTGGTCTGGCGGCTGTCGACCAAGTGGCGGGTGGCCGTCGACCGGGCCCTCGCCCCGCTGGGCCTGACCCACGCGCAGTACTCGCTGCTCGCCTCCCTGCTCGGCATGCAGCGCTCCGGGCAGCAGCCCAGTCAGCGCCAACTCGCCGAGCACACCGGCCTGGAGGCGCTGTACGTGTCGAAGCTGGCCCGCGCCCTGGAGGAGGCCGGCCTGGTCGACCGCGCGAAGGACCCGGCCGACTCCCGGGCCGTCCGCCTGTCCCTGACCGACCAGGGGCTGGCCACCACCCGCCGGGCCGTCGACGTCGTGCAGCGGCTGCTGGGACAACTGCTGGCTCCGCTCGGCGGCCTGGACAGCCCGCGCACCGAGGCGCTGGTCGCGGAGCTGACGACCCTGCTCGACGTCCCGCTGGACGCCGCCGTGGCCGCCGCCGGACAGCCGGCGCGGCCGGACCGGCCCTGACCCCCGCTCAGCGCACCGCCCCGCACCCCCCGGTGCGCCCCGGCCGCGCTCCGGCCGCTCCGGCCCGGTGCGGCCGCACCCCCGGCCGGGCACCGCTGGTCTACCGTGGACCGGCGGGCGCCGGGCAGGCGCCCGGCCGCCGCGGGCGCCGCACGGCGCCGGCCCGACAAGGAGGCAGCGCGTGAGCGAGAACGAGCCGACAGCCAGCCCCACCGGCTGGGTCGCCGACCAGGCCCGCCGCTACGAGGAGTCCGGCGGAACGGCCGGCACCACCATCCAGGGCGCCCCCTGCCTGCTGCTGGACCACCTCGGCCGGAAGAGCGGCCAGTGGCGGCGGACGGTGCTGATCTACGGCCGGGACGGCGAGGACTACCTGGTGGTCGCCTCGCTCGGCGGCGCCGACCAGCACCCCCTCTGGTACCTGAACCTGACGGCCAATCCGGAGGTCCGGCTGCGGGTCGGACCCGAACGCTTCACCGCCACGGCCGAGGTGCTCCCGCCCGAGGAGAAGGCGCGGGTCTGGCCGGGCCTGGTGGAGGTCTTCCCGCCGTACGCGGGCTACCAGAAGAAGACGAACCGCGACATCCCGGTGATCCGCCTCCGCCGGGACACCCCCGCGGCCGGGTGACGTCCGGGCCTCAGGGGGTCGGGCGCCGGGGCCACAGAACGTCGGGCGTCAGGGCGTCGGGGCCTCAGGGCGTCAGGGCCTCAGCACGTCAGGGCGTCAGGGCGTCCGGGCCAGGTGCCTCGGGGCCTCGGGGCCGTCGACGCCGCCGTTCAGTACCAAGCCCTCGCACGGGCCGACGCCGCCCGCAGCCACGGCTCCCGGACGGCGGGCATCCGCGCCAGCGTGTACCGGAAGGCATCGCGCGACGGCCAGTACCGGGACCGCCAGAACAGCGGCAGCGGATCGTCCCGCTCCACACCCGCGGGCAGCCCGCCGACCACCGGCAGCCTGGTCCGGTGGACCGGGAAGGCCAGCTCGGCCCAGAACGAGGCCTCGACGGGCACCGCCACCGCCCCGCGGCCCGGCCGCCACACGGCCCCGGTCTGCGGGTGCACCGGCACCAGCAGCAGGTCGGCGGCCGGCTCGCCGTACCCCGGCCCGGCCAGGTCCAGCCGCTTGGCACCCGCACCCGGGGGCAGCAGGGCGGCGATCGTCGGACCGAGGAGTTCGGCGACCGGACCGGGCGCCGGCTCGACCGGCCCGCCCCGGGCGGCCACCACCAGGTGGGCGAGGGCCACGCCCGCCGGGATGTCCCGGAACTCGCTCAGCCCGTGCCACAGCGCGCCGTCGGCCGGCAGCCGCGACCAGGCCATGACCGGCCGCTCCGGAGGGCCGGGCAGCCGCACCAGCGCGTGCGGGAGGAGCCGGACCAGCTGCCACTGCCCGCAGTCGTCCATCCGGGTGCCGACCGGCAGCCCGCAGCCCAGGCAGGCGAGGTTCGGCCCGGCCCGCCCGTCGATGCCCATGCAGTAGCCGTCGGCGCGCTCCAGGATCAGCCCGGTGCCGCGCAGGTCACCGGGGGCGAGCAGGACGGTGTCCGTCGGTCCGTCGGACAGGGCGCCCACCGGCGCGAAGATCCCCCGCCCGGCGGCCTCCTCCGCGACGGCCTCCTCCCACCGGCGCCAGGGCGGTCCGTTCGGCTCGGGGTCGACGGCGTAGGTCCCCGCCTCCAGGAGCGGCGGGTGGAGCGTCTCCCAGTGGGTGGCGCTCAGGTGGATCGGCAGCGCCACCTCCGAGACCGCCGCCGTCAGCACCGTGCCGCAGTCCGCGCACCCGAACACCGCCAAGCCGTCCCCCTCGTCGTCGTAGCCCCTGCATCCCAGCAGGCCGGGCGGGCGGGGACAACGGAATTTCGGCCGCTCCCGACCGCCCGCCGGGCGGCTCCGGGCGTCCCGGGAGCCGGGCATCCCGGAGTCCGGCGTCCCCGGCCCTTCCGGGCAGGCCCGGTCGGCCCCCGGGGCCATTCTGTGGGAGCGCTCCCATATGCTCCGATACGGACACGCAGACCGCACCGAGCGGCCGCCCCGACCAGAACGGGCCCCATGACCGCCCCCACCCCCCGCAGCGCCCCCAGCACCCCCGCCGCCCCCGCAACCGCGACCGCGCCGGTCCGCTGGGGCATCCTCGCCACCGGCGCCATCGCCACCGCCTTCGCCGAGGACCTCGCACTGCTCCCGGACGCCCGCCTCACCGCGGTCGCCTCCCGTACCGAGGAGTCCGCCCGGCGCTTCGCCGAGCGCCATGACATCCCCCGGGCGTACGGCAGTTGGGAGCAGCTGGCCAAGGACCCGGAGATCGACGTCGTCTACGTGGCCACCCCGCACGCCCAGCACCACGCCGCCACCGCCCTCCTGCTGGCGGCCGGCAAGCCGGTGCTCTGCGAGAAGCCGTTCACCCTCAACCTGCCCGAGGCGCAGGACCTGGTACGGCTGGCCCGCGAGCACCGGGTCTTCCTGATGGAGGCGATGTGGACCTACCTGGACCCGGCCGTCCGCCGGCTGACCCAATTGATCGACGACGGCGCGATCGGTGACGTCCGCACCGTCCAGGCGGAGTTCGCGTTCACCGCGGATCCCGGCGGGAGCGGGCGGCTGCGCGACCCGGGCGCCGGCGGCGGCGCGCTGCTGGACATCGGCGTCTACCCGCTGGCCTTCGCCCAGCTGCTGCTGGGCGCGCCGGACAGCGTCCAGGCCTGGGGGCGGATCGCCGCCGACGGCGTGGACGACAACACCGGCATCGTGCTCGGGCACCCGGGCGGGGCGCACGCCGTGCTGTCCTGCTCGATCGTCTCGGACGGTGCGCAGCGGGCCGAGATCGGCGGCACGCTGGGCCGGATCGAGATCCCCCGCGACTTCTACCGGCCCGACTCCTTCGTGCTGCACCGCCGCGGGCACGAGCCGGAGGAGTTCCGGTTCCCGCGCGAGGCCGGGCACGGCTACCGGTACGAGGCGGCGGAGGTGATGCGCTGCCTGCGGGCGGGGGCGGTCGAGTCGCCGCTCGTCCCGTTGGACGGGACGCTGGCCGTGATGGCCACGCTGGACACCGTCCGCCGCCGGATCGGCCTGCGCTACCCGGGAGACCGCGACTGACGGCCCGGCACCCGGCCGGACCGGCCCGGCACCCACCCGTGCCGACGCGGTGTCCTGGCGACACCCCGACGCCAGGACACCGCGTCCACCGTCCCCGCGCCCGCGCGGCTCCACAATGTTCGGCACGGACCGTTCCCGCCCGGAGCCGGTCCCGGCCGGCGCCGCACCCGGCGGCGGCCGGTGCGTCAGGTACGGAGCTTGGGAGGGTGTCATGCAGCGGAGCACAGCGACGACCGCGGGGCCGGCCGGGCCACCGGTGACCGGACAGCCGCCGGTGACCGGTCGGCGGCCGGGCGGCCGCCGATGAGCGCCGGGGACGGCGTGCCGCCGACGGGCGCCGGCGGTGGTCAGCCGCTGTCGGGCGTCCTGGTCGCCGACTTCGGCCAGGTGCTGGCCGCGCCGTACGCCACCATGCTGCTGGCCGACCTCGGGGCGGACGTGGTGAAGGTCGAGCGGCCGGGGGGCGGCGACGACACCCGGGCCTGGGGGCCGCCGCACGCCCAGGGCGAGGCGACGTACTTCCTCTCGGTGAACCGCAACAAGCGATCGCTGACGCTCGACCTGCGGGAGCCCGCCGACCACGTCCGCGCGGTCGAACTCGTCCGCCGTGCGGACGTGTTGTTCGAGAACTTCCGGCCCGGCACGATGGCGCGGCACGGCCTCGGGTACGAGCGGGCGCACGCCCTCAACCCCGGCCTGGTGTACTGCTCGCTGAGCGGGTTCGGCCCCGGCCCGGGCGCCGCGCTGCCCGGGTACGACCTGCTGGTGCAGGCCGTGGGCGGCCTGATGAGCGTCACCGGACCGGGCCCGGGCGAGCCGGTGAAGGCCGGTGTGGCGCTGGTGGACGTGCTGACCGGCCTGCACGCCGCCGTGGGGGTGCTGGCCGCGCTGCGCGAGCGGGAGACGACCGGCGAGGGCCAGCACGTCGAGGTCAACCTGCTCACCTCGCTGCTGTCGAGCATGGTGAACCAGGCCGCCGGGTACACGCTGGCGGGCGCGGTGCCCGGGATCCTCGGCAACCGGCACCCGTCGATCGCCCCGTACGAGGTGTTCGAGGCCGCCGACCGGCAGCTGGTGATCGCGGTCGGCAACGACCGTCAGTTCGCCGCGCTGTGCCAGGGGCTGGCCGCCCCCGGCCTCGCCCGGGACCGGCGGTTCGCCACCAACACCGACCGGGTCGCGCACGTGGCCGAACTGGCCGCCGCGCTCTCCGCCCTGCTGGCCGGCCGGACCGCCGCCGAGTGGTTCGACCTGCTCACCCCGCTCGGCGTGCCCTGCGGCCCGGTGAACGACCTGGCGGGCGCCTTCGGCCTGGCCGAGTCGCTGGGCCTGTCGCCGCGCGCCACCGTGGCCGGCGACCGGGGCCCGCTGGACCTGGTGGCCAATCCGATCGGCCTCTCCCGCACCCCGCCCCGCTACGTCCGCCGGCCGCCGCGCCTGGGCGAGCACACCGAGGAGCTCACCGCCTGGCTGGACTCCTGACGACCGCTCCCCGTGCCGCCCCCGTCCGTCCGTGCGGCCGGCGGCCCGTCAGCGGATCCCGGAACCGGGGTTCGCCCCGTCCCACTCCTGGCGGGCCGACGCGATGGCGTCCCGGTGCTCCAGCGACCAGTCGGCGAGCGCCCGGACCAGGTGGGTCAGGCTGTGCCCCATCGGCGTCAGCTCGTACTCGACCTGGGGCGGAACGGTCGGGTGGACGGTCCGGGTGAGCAGCCCGTCCCGCTCCAACCGGCGCACGGTGAGCGTCAGCATCCGCTGGGAGATCCCCGGGACGGCGCGCTGCAGCCCGCGGAACCGGCGCATGCCCTGGGCCAGTTCGACGACGACCAGGACGGACCACTTGTCGCCGATCCGGTCCAGGACGTCGCGGATGCCGCAGTCCACGTGCTCCTCGCAGCTGACCACGGGCCCGGTGGTTATCCCCGTGTGCCCTACCGACATGCAAGTGCCTCCTTATGCCCGGCGACGCGGATCCGCAGGATGGTGCTGGTCACCGAAGAGAACCTACCCCGCAGGGAGCACGTCTTGATCCTCCTCACCGGCGCCACCGGCGGCCTCGGCACCCTCGTCGCCGAGCGGCTGGCCGGGCAGGGCGACGTCGTCCTCGGCACCCGCGCGCCCGAGCGCGTCCGGGTGCCGCTGCCCGTCCGCCCGCTCGACTTCGACGTGCCGGACACCCTCGCCGGCGCCTTCGCCGGGGTGGACGTCCTGCTGCTGGTCTCCGCCGGCTACGGCGAGGACGACACCGTGATCGCCCGCCACGGGGCGGCCGTCGACGCGGCCGAGCGGGCCGGCGTGCGGCACATCGTCTACACCAGCCTGACCGGCGACGGCGACCACCTGCCCTACGCCCTCCCCCACCGGTGGACCGAGCGCCGGCTGCGCGAGGGCTCGGCGGACTGGACGATCCTGCGCAACGGCCTGTACGCCGAACTGCTGGGACAGCTCGCCGCGCCGGCCCCGGACGGCAGGCTGACCGCCCCGCTGGGCCGGGGCCGGCTGGCCGCGGTGGCCCGCGCGGACCTCGCGGACGCCGCGGCGGCCGTCGTCCTCGCGCCGGCCGCGCACGCGGGGCGCACCTACGAGCTGGTCGGCGAAGAGGCCCTCGGCGGCGAGGACCTCGCCCGCGCCCACGGCCCGGGTGTCGTCTACGAGTCCGAGCCGCTGGCCCTGGCCCGCGAACGCCTGACCGCCTCCGGCGCCGCGCCCTTCCAGGTGCCGATGGTGCTCGGCACCTGCTCCGCCGTCGCGGCGGGCTTCCTGGACCGGACCGGCGGCGACCTCCGCGCCCTGCTCGGCAGGGCGCCCCGCTCGGCGATGGACGTCATCACCGGCCTGAGCGGGTAGCCCCCGCCCGCGCGCCCTGGCGGCGGCGGGCAGGCGGACGGCGGGCGGCGGGCAAGCGGCAGGCGGCAGGCGGCAGGCCGGGTCAGCCGGCGAATCCCGGCACCACCAGGCCTGACTCGTACGCGATCACCACCGCATGGGTCCGGTTCTGCGCACCGAGCTTGGTCAGCACGTTCCCGACGTGCGTCTTCACCGTCTCCAGGCTCACCGTGAGCGACTCGGCGATCTCCGGGTTGGACAGCCCGGTGGCCATCAGCCGCAGCACCTCCTCCTCCCGCCCCGTCAGAGCCGCCCGCGGCAGGGCCTGCGCGGAACCCAGCGGACGGGCCGCGACCATCCGGCCCAGCGCCGCGGGGAAGAGCACCGCCTCGCCCGCCGCCACCACCCGCACGGCCTCCGCGATCTGCCGGACCGGAAGCCGCTTGAGCACGAATCCGGAGGCCCCCGCGCCGAGCGCGGCGGTCACGTAGCCGTCGTTCTCGAAGGTGGTGATCACCACGACCTTCGGTGGCCCGGCCGGCCCGGCCAGCAGCAGCCGGGTGGCCTCGATCCCGTTGCGGCGCGGCATCCGCACGTCCATCAGGACGACGTCGGGCCGCAGCGACCGGGCCCGCTCGACCGCCTCGACCCCGTCGGCGGCCTCCCCGACCACCGTGATCCCCGGCTGCGCCGAGAGCAGGGTGCGCAGCCCACTGCGGGTCACCTCGTCGTCGTCCGCGATCAGCAGGGTGACGGGGGCGTCCGGGGGGCCGGCGGCGGGAGCGGCGGGGAGGCCTCCGCTCCCGTCCGGGCCGGTCACGCCGGCAACCGGAGCGGCAGCCGGACGGCCAGCCGCCAGTGCCGGGGCCCGGCCGGGCCGAAGTCGATCTCACCGTGCAGCAGCCGGACCCGCTCGGCCAGGCCGGGCAGGCCGTGCCCGGTGGTCGGGAAGGCACCGGGGCCGTGGCCGGGAGCCGCGCCGGTCCGGTTGACCACGTCAAGCTCCAGCCCGTCCGCGCCGGCCGCCACCCGGACTTCGATCGGACCACCCGCCCCGTGCCGCAGGGCGTTCGTCAGCCCCTCCTGGAGGATCCGGTACGCCGCCCGGGAGAGCGTCCCCGGCACCTGCGCCAAGTCGCCCGACAGGTCCGGCTCCAGGACCGCACCGGCGTGCCGCAACCGGTCCAGCAGCTCGGGCAGGTCGCTCAGCGTCCGGGTCGGTGCCGTCCCCGGCCGCTCCTCGCGCAGCACGCCGAGCACGTGGTCCAGGTCCTCCAGCGCGGCGCGGGCCGACTCCTCGATGCTGCGCAGGGCGGCCCGGGCGGCCGCCGGGTCGGCGGCGAGGAGTTCGCCCGCCACCGCCGCCTGGATGGTGGCAGCGGTCAGGGTGTGCCCGATGGAGTCGTGCAACTCATGTGCCAGGCGGTTGCGTTCGGCCAGCAGCAGCTCCCGCTCGGCCGCCAGCGCGAGTCGCTCGGCCGGGGAAGGCCCGAGCAGCCGGGGCGCCGTCCAGCGCAGGGCGCCGGTCACCGCCGCGCACCCGGCGGCGGCCAGCAGCAGGCAGCCGAGTCCCAGCACCCAGCTCTGCCAGCCGCCGTCCACCCGCAGCGCCCGGCCGGACAGGGTCAGCTCCACCTGGCCGCCGAGCCGGCCGCCCGGCAGGCTCAGGCCCAGGAGGATCAGCAGGCCGCTCACCAGCGCCCCGGTCCACCCCAGCAGCACGTGCACCAGCAGCCAGAGCGGCGTCCGCCAGCGGCCGGCACCGGACGGCGCGGCACCGGCCGACGTGGCCGGCCCGCCGGCGGGGCCCGCCCGCAGGCGGCCGGCCACCGGATCGGGCAACGGCACCCTCAGCAGCCGGCGGGCGGCCACGACCAGCACCCGCCGCGTGGTGCGGGCCAGCCCCACGGAGCCGGTCAGTACGGCCCAGAGCAGCAGTACCAGCACGATCCGCGCGGCCTCCGGGGCGGATCGCCAGGCCAGCGCCGGCGCCAGTGCGAACGGCAGCAGCGGAAGGCTCGCCAGCGCGCCGGCGTAGGCGAACAGCACACCCGTGTACGTGGAGCCGCGCAGCAGCGGCCGGAGTCCCCTGATCATGATCGCCAGTATGGCCGGGCAGGTCATCGGGGGCCTCCCCCGATCGGGGGAGGGCGTTCTCCCGCCTTTCCGCGATGTGCGGGAGGCCTCCGGGAAGCCAGGATCGTGCCCGGCCCGGCGGTTCCGCCGGGCCTCCCCGGCCCAGGGCGCACCGCCCGGACGGCCGTCCGGGCCCGCCCCGTCCCGGTGCCCGACCGTGCCCGGCACGGACGGGCACCGGATTCCCGACCTCCACAGGAGTTGACCCATGCGCGACCGGACCGAACACCCGCCCCGCCCCACCGGGCACCGACAGGCCGGCCGACGACGGGCCGTGTCCCTCGCGGCCGCGGTGGCCGTCGGCCTCCTGACGGCGGGAGTCGTGGCGCCCCCCGCGCCGGCCGCCCCGAGGCCCGGCACCGTCCAGCAGCGCCTGACCGCGCTGGTCCGCGACGACGGCCTGCCCGCCGCGCTGGCGAGCGTCACGGACCGGGCCGGCCGCACCCGGACCTACACCGCGGGGGTGGGCGACCTGTCGACCGGTGCGAAGGTCCCGGGGGACGGTCAGGTGCGGATCGGCAGCAACACCAAGACCTTCACCGCGGTGGTCGTGCTGCAACTGGTCGGCGAGGGAAGGATCGCCCTCGACGCCACGGTCGACACCTACCTGCCGGGCCTCGTCCGCGGGGAGGGGATCGACGGACGCCTCGTCACCGTCCGCCAACTCCTGCAGCACACCAGCGGACTGCCCGAGTACGAGAGCTACGTCGACGACGCCATCCTGCAACACCGGTACCTGGAACCCCGCGACATCCTCGACATCGCCCTGCGGCAGAAGGCCGACTTCGCCCCGGGGGCCAAGTTCGGCTACAGCAGCACGAATTACCTGCTGGCCGGCCTGATCGTCCAGAAGGTCACCGGCCGGCCCCTCGCCGAGGAGGTGGACAGGCGCGTGATCCGCCGCATCGGGCTGCGCCACACCTACTTCCCCGCCCCCGGCGACATGACGATCCGGGAGCCGCACCCGCAGGGGTACCGGTGGGATGCGGCGGGCGCGCCGCCGCGCGACGCCACGGAGCTGGACCCCTCGCCGGCCTGGGCGGCCGGCCAGATGATCTCCACCAACGCCGACCTCGACCGGTTCTTCACCGCGCTGCTCGGCGGCCGGCTGCTGCCCGCGGCCCAACTCGCCCAGATGCGCGCCACCGTGCCCGTCGGGGACAGCGGCGCCGGCTACGGGCTGGGCATCATCAGCAGGCCGCTCTCCTGCGGCGGTGTCTACTGGGGCCACGGCGGCGACATCCCGGGGTACGAGTCCCGGGGCGGAGCCACCGAGGACGGCCGGGCCGCGAACATCACGGTGACCGGCATCCCGTCCGACTACGCCGTCACGGAGCGCCTGGAAGCCGCGGTGGACGCGGCCCTCTGCAGCTGAACCGCCCCGGCCACCGGGCGCCCGGGGCGGCCACCGGCCCGCCCCGGCCGTCCGGGCTCGGCCGTCCAGGGCCCATTCATCCGGGGGTTCATTCGTCCAGGACGATCGCGTTCTTGGCGCGCCCGACCGAGGCCTCGGAGGCCGGCCCGCCCGGATTCTCGGTCGCCAGGGCCTGGTTGAGGTCGACGAACGGCCGCATCCGCTGCTCGTAGCGGGCGAACGCGGCCCGGTGGTCGCCGTCGGCGCGGCCCAGCTCGTCCGCCAGGACGTAGGCACCGACCAGGGCGAGGCTGGTGCCCTGCCCGGACAGCGGGGACGCGCAGTAGCCCGCGTCGCCCAGCAGCACGGCCCGCCCGGCCGACCAACTCGGCATGCTGATCCGGGCCATGGCGTCGGCGTAGAAGTCGGGGGCCGCCCATAGGGCGCGCAGCAGCCTCGGCGTCTCCCAGCTCAGCCCGGCCATCCGGTCGGCGACCAGCTGCCGTTGGGCGTCGGTGCCGCGCCGGCCGGGGTCGAGCGGACCCGACTCGAAGCCGAAGGTGATCCGCAGCTCGGTGTTGTCGCGCACCGGGGAGATGCCGTACCCGGCCGAGCCGTCCCGGAGCCAGACCTGCCAGTTGTCCAGGCCGAGGAAGTTGCCGGACCCGAAGACGGCCAGGTGCATCCCCAGGTGCTGGAGGTACTGCTCGGTCGGCCCGAAGGCCAGCCGCCGGACGGCGGAGTGCAGGCCGTCCGCGCCGACCACCAGGTCGAAGCGGCTCCGTCGTCCGCTCTCGAAGAGCACCTGCACGCCGTGCTCGTCCTGGTCGAGGGCGGCGACGGCGTCCCCGAACACGAACTCGGCGTCGGCGCGGGCCTTTTCGTACAGGACGCCGACGAGGTCGTCGCGCAGCAGTTCCAGGTCGTCGCTGTCGAGCCGGCCGCTGCTGAAGGTGGCCTCGGTGGAGCGCGAGAGCTCCTTGCCGTCGGCGTCGAGCACCGACATCCCGCGCATCCGGGTGCGCAGCGCCGTCACCTGGTCCAGCAGCCCCGCCCGCCGGACGACGGTGAGGGCGGCGCCGCGGATGTCGACCGTCTGGCCGCCGGTCCGCGGGGCGGGCGCCCGTTCGACCACGGTCGGGGCGAAGCCCCGGCGGCGCAGCCAGTGGGCCAGGGCGGACCCGGCGATTCCGCCGCCGGAAATCAGGACAGTCTTCATGGAAAGCTCCTCTGTACGGTGTACGCGCAACTGAATGTACGCCGTACGTGCAGCCCTGCCAATCGCCCGGATCCAGGCTCTGTACTAGCTCAGGGGCCACTTTCCCGGCCCTCCGGACGCGCCTCCCCTGCTAGCCTCTGCACTAGTACAGGGCCCGCGTGAGCGGAAACGCGGGCGAAAAAAATTCCTTGGGAGACCACCGCCGTGACCCCGGAGACCGATCCACCGTTCCGGCGCATCGCCGCCGAACTCCGCCGCCGCATCACCGAGGGCGAACTCGCCCCGGGCGAGCGGGTGCCCTCGACCCGGCGGATCGCCGAGGAGTGGGGGGTGGCCCTGGCCACCGCCACCAAGGTGCTCACCACGCTGAGCCTGGAGGGGCTGGTGGAGTCCCGCCCCCGGGTCGGCACCGTGGTGGCGCCGGGCGCCGGCACCCCGGCCCCCGACCGGGGCCGGCCCCGGAACCAGGGCCCGGACCCGGACCCGGTCACCGGCGCGAAGCAGGACGGCCCGGAGGGCGACCAGGACCTCACCCGGGCCCGGATCGTCCGGGCCGCCGTCGAGATCGCCGATGCCGAAGGGCTCGCCGCGCTGTCGATGCGCGGGGTCGCGGCCCGGCTGGGCGTGGCCGCGATGTCCCCCTACCGGTACGTCGGCAGCAAGGAGGAGCTCCTGCTGCTGATGGCCGACGCCGCGTTCGGCGAGGCCGCGTACCCCGCGGTCCCGCCGGAGGGGTGGCGCGCACAGCTGGAACTGAGCGCGCGGACGCTGTGGTCGCTGTTCCGCCGGCACCCCTGGCTGGCCCAGCTGGGTTCGCTCACCCGCCCGCTGCTGCTGCCCAACCTGATGGTCCACGCCGAATGGGCGCTCAGGGCGCTGGACGGCCGAGGCCTCGACGCCAGGGCCATGCTCGACGTGCACGTGCTGCTCTACGGCTACGTCGAGGGCATCGCGGCCAACCTGGAGCGCGAGGCCCAGGCCGAGGCCGCCACCGGCCTCTCCGAGGACGAGTGGATGGACCGGCAGGCGCCCGCCTTCCGCGCCATCACCAGCTCCCCCCGGTACCCGGTGTTCAGCAGGCTGGTCCAGTCCTTCGAGGGCGGCTACGACCTGGACCTCGACACGCTGTTCGAGTTCGGCCTCCGCTCGCTGCTCGACGGCCTGACCGGCCTGGTAGAGGGGCGGACGGAGCCGCGGGCCCCGCGATGACCACTGCCCCATGACGACCGCCGCGCCACGACGACCGCTGAGCCGCCATGACCGCTGCCCCACGACGACCATCGCCCCGCCTGACCGCCGCCCCGGGGCGCCGCCGGGGCCGGGGCCGCCCCGGGCCCCGGAGGCCACGCCGGGAGGGTGGGGTCAGACCCCGACGGCCTCGTCCATCTCCTCCTCGGCCGCCGCCTCCACCGGCCGCGCCCCGGCGGTCGCGTCCACCGCCCGGCGCCGCTCGTACCAGCCGGCGCCGGCCAGCAGCGCGAGGCCGGCCAGCAGCCAGAGGGCCAGCGCCGCCAGCCGGCCGCCGAGGCCGGCTCCACCGCCGAAGTAGAGCACGTCGCGGGCGCCCTCCAGGAAGCCCGCGCCGTTCCAGAAGGAGTGCAGGGCGCCGAAGAAGCCGTTCTGCAGCTCCGGCCGGTAGATCCCGCCCGAGGTGGTGAAGTTGAGCATCACGAACAGCACCATCAGCGCCAGCGTGGTCCACCGCTTCAGGAAGGTGTGCAGGCCCGTCCCGATCGCGACGACGCCCGCCGAGTAGAGCCAGCCCATCGCCCAGACGGCCGCGAGGTCGTGGTCGACGACGTGGAACACCGGCCCGGCGGTGACGATCCCGATCACGCTGACCACCAGCGAGGTCGCCAGGCCGGCCAGCGCCCGTACCCGCATGCCGAGCCCCGCCCCGGCCGCCCCGATCGCGGCCACGCTCCCGTACGAGCCGATGCTCAGGGTCACCAGCAGGAAGAACAGCCCCTGGCCGGTCGGGTCGCCCGCGGCGGTGGGGGCGAGGTCGGTGACCGTCAGCGGGACGCCCTGCTGGGTGGCGACCGTCCGGAAGACCGCCTCGGCCGCCATGGCGGAGGTGTCGGAGCCGGCCCTGGCGACGATCAGCTCGGGGCTCTTCGGGTCCGGGACGAAGGCGCCGGTCAGCTCGCGGTCGCGCAGCTGCCGCTCGGCGTCGGCCCGGGTGGCCAGGGTCCGTACGTCGAGCGCGGGGCCGGCCTTGTCCTGGACGGCTCCGGCCAGTCCGGTGGCCTGCGGGGTGGTGCCGACGACGGCGACCGCGAGGCGGTGCGGCTCGGGCTGGTGGAAGGCGCCCTGGTAGGCGAGGGCCATCCCCAGGCACATCAGCAACGGGGTGAGCAGGTGGACGGCGAGGTGCTTGAGCGAGGGCCCCAGTGCTGGGGCCGGGGTGGCGGCCATGGTCGGGACGGTCCTCCGAGTAGGTGGTAAATGCAACCGTGTGCCAAGGTTGGCAAATGCAACCTTTACAGATGCAGTCTACAACCATTCGTCGCCCGGGACGTCGGCGGGCCGCCCCGGCGCCCGGCCCTCCGGCGCCCGGCCCTCCGGCGCCCGGCCCTCGGGCACCCAGCCCTCCGGCGGGACCAGCCGGCCCTGCCGGACGGTGAACCCGGCCGCCACCAGGTACGGCCGCGCCTGCTCCATCAACGACAGCACCCGCAGCGAGGTCCGCGCGCAGAGGAACGCCATCGGCAGCTCGACCAGCCCGGCCATCAGCAGCGCCACCGGCAGCTCCGCGGCGGGTGCCAGCATCACGTCGAACCAGGCGTCGACCACCAGCAGCGCGGCGGCCACCGCGTTCACGGCCGCGCTCTTCACCGACAGCCGGAGGATCCGCACCGCCGCCCCGGCGAACACCACTACCAGCAGGGCGTCGAAGCCGCCCCAGGCGACGTTCCACCGCTCCGCCTGCTCCCGCGCCGGCAGGGTCAGGAACAACCAGGTCGTCCACGGCACCAGGACGGCCGCCGCGGCGAGGAAGAACAGCGCCAGCCGCGGCGTCACCACCCGGTCCGTGCTGCTCCCCGGTGTGTCCAGCAGGACCGGCGGGTGGAGAAAGCGCGGCAACCGCTGCTCCCAGGTCACCTGTGCCCGCTGTTCGTCCATCCGCCCGCTCCTCCGAGACCGCCGTCCGCTTCCGGCCGGTCAGTCTCGCACCGGCCGGTCGCACCGGCGGACCGCAGGACGGATCCGGCGGGCTCAGCCGAGCTCGAAGATCCCGTACGAGAACCCCTCCGCCCGCAGCGCGCCGCCGCCGACGGCGACGCCCCTGGCCTCCAGCGCCCGGGCGCCCGCCACGGCCGGGGCCGCGAGCGGCAGCGGCAGCTCCACCGGCGCCCGGCCGGGGTTGACGGCGACCAGGTAGCGGCCGCCGCGCAGGTGGACCAGCGGGTAGCCGTCGTGCAGCACCTCCACGGTGCCGTGGGCACCGAGGGCGGGGTGGGCGCGGCGCAGCGCGATCAGCCGCCGGACCAGCTGGAGCAGGGAGTCCGGGTCGGCCCGCTGGGTGGCCACGTCGGGGCGGTCCGGGTCGGGGTCGAGCGGGAGGTAGAACCGGTCGGCGGGGGCGCTGGAGAAGCCCGCCCCCGGGCCGGGCTCCCACTGCATCGGCGTGCGCGAGCCGGCCCGGTTGTAGCGGGGGCCGAGCACGCTGCCCTCGGTGTCGGGCAGTCCGGGCAGGTAGCGCATGCCGATCTCGTCGCCGTAGTACACGGCGGGCACGGTCGGCCAGGTGAGCTGGAAGGCGAACGCGGCGGCGAGCTGCTCCCGGGTGCGCGGGCCGGTGCAGAGCCGTGAGAAGTCGTGGTTCGCGGTGGGCAGCGCGAGGTGCCCGGCGCCCTCGGTGAGGTCCGCGGCGGCCCGCCAGGCGTCGATGAAGTACCGCGCCGAGCCCTCGGCCCGGGCGTCGAAGTAGCACGGGCCCTGCTGCCACTCCTCGTGCACCGTACCGGCGTTGTTGTTCCACAGCGAGCGCAGCGGCAGGCCGTTGTCGGGGCCGCCGAACTGCAGGAAGAAGTCGGCGTGGAACCCGGCCGCTACGGCCGCGGCCGGGTCGCCCCATTCGGCGAACAGCGCCGCCTGCGGGTGGTCGCGGTCCAGCCCGTCCCGCAGTTCGGTCCAGAGCTTGGCGGTCTCGGTCTTGCCGGGGTCGTCCTTGACCAGGGAGGAGGCCATGTCGACCCGGAACCCGGCGATGCCGAGCCGCAGCCAGTGGTCCATGATCTCGCGCAGCGCCGCCCGGTTGGCGCGCGGGCCCTCGGCGTCCACGCCCTGGCGCCACGGCTCCGCCGCGTCGCTCCGGGCGTAGCCGAAGTTGAGGGCGGGCTGGCAGTCGAAGAAGTTCGGCAGGTACCAGCCGGCCCGGGTGCCGGGCGAGGCGACGAACCCCTCGGCCGGCCGGTCGGACCAGATGTAGCGGTGGTCCCCCGGGTCGCCGGCGGAGGCCAGGAACCACGGGTGCCGGTCGGAGGTGTGGCCGGCCACCAGGTCGAGCAGGACCCTGATGCCCCGGGCGCGGGCGGCGTCCACCAGGGCCACCAGGTCGTCGGTGCCGCCGTAACGGGGCGCCGTGCTCAGGTAGTCGGAGACGTCGTAGCCGGCGTCGCGGAACGGGGAGGCGAAGCACGGGTTGAGCCAGAGCGCGTCGATGCCGAGCCAGGCGAGGTGGTCCAGGTGGTCGGTGATGCCGGCGAAGTCGCCGATGCCGTCGCCGTCGGAGTCGGCGTAGGTCTGCGGATAGATCTGGTAGAGGACGGCGTCGGTCAGCCAGGCGGGGCCGGGGCGGGTCGAGGTCATGGGGATGGGTCCTCCTGCCGGGTCCGGGGGTGGTGCCGGACTACGGATTCTCGTCCATCGCCGCCCGGTGCGACAGCGCGGCCGGGGGTTCGCCCGGGACCGCGCCCGGCGCCCGGCGCACCGCGCGGCGCGCCGGACGCGGCGGACGCGGCGGGATCAGCTCGGGCGGCAGGCGGTGGTGAAGGCCCGTGCCCGGCGGGTGATCTCGGCCCAGTCCCCGGCGGCGACCACGGCGGGCGGGACGACGTCCGTCCCGGCGCAGACCGCGAGCGCGCCGTGGGCGAGGAACTCGGCCGCGTTGCCCGCGTTGACGCCGCCGGAGGCGACCAGCGGGAGGCCGGGGTAGGGGCCGTGCAGGTCCTTGAAGTAGCCGGGGCCGAAGGCCTTCGCGGGGAAGATCTTCACGGCGGCGGCGCCCAGCTCCGCCGCCCGCGCGACCTCGGTGGGGGTGAGCGCGCCGAGCACCACGGGGACGCCGGCCGCGTGCGCGGCGTGCGCCACCTCGGGCCGGACGCCGGGGGTGACCAGGAAGGACGCACCGGCCTCGACGCCCTGCGCGGCCTGCTCGGCGGTCAGCACGGTGCCGACGCCGACCCGCCAGCCGGCGGTCGCGGCCTTGCGCAGATGGTCCGTCACATCCGGTGTGGTGTAGGTGAATTCGACCCAGCTGATGCCGCCGGCCGCGAGGGCGGCGCAGAGCGCGGCGGCGTCGGGTATCCGGGGTGCGCGGACGACGGCGATCACCGGGTCGGCGGCCAGCGCGGCCCGGGCGTCGGCCAGCACCGTACCGGTGGGGCCGGTGGCACTGGTGGGGCCAGTGAGATCGTTGAGGTTGCTGGGGCTGCTCACAGAGCTCGGGCTCCTTGTTCGGTACGGCGCAGGGCGCGGCCGGGCAGGGCACCGGTGGTGCGGCCCCGCTCGACCACGGCGACGCCGTTGACGTAGACGTGCTCGATGCCGGCGGCGGGCAGCCTGGGCCGGTCGAAGGTGGCGGTGTCGCGGACGGTGGCGGGGTCGAACAGCACCAGGTCGGCGTGGTACCCGGGACGGATGAGTCCGCGCCGGTCCAGCCGCAGCCGGCGGGCCGGGCGGCCGGTCATCCGGGCGACCGTCTCCTCCAGCGTGAGGACACCCAACTCCCGGCTGTAGTGGCCGAGATAGCGGGCGAAGGTGCCCCAGGCCCGGGGGTGCGGCCGGGCGCCGACCAGCAGCCCGTCGCTGCCGACGGTGTGCGCGGGGTGAGCCATGATCGCGCGGACGTTCTCCTCGTGGCCGACGTGCTGCAGGATGGTGGTGGCCAACCCGTCGTCCAGCAGCAGCTCGAAGAAGACCTCGGTGCCGCCGCGACCGCGCTCGGCGGCGAGGTCGGCGACCGTCCGCCCGACGGTGGCGGCGAGGCCCTGGTTGCCCACGCCGGAGATCTGGACGGTGGCCCAGTCGGTGACCACGCCGTGGCAGCCGTCGCTGCCCTTCTCCTCCACCTCGATCCTGATCCGCTCCCGGGCGGCGGGGTCGGCCAGCCGGGCGAGGGTGGCGTCCGGCCCGCCCTCGGTGGCCCAACTGGGCAGCAGGGCGGCCAGGGTGGTGGAGCCGGGCAGGTAGGGGTAGCTGTCCAGGGTGAGGTCGCAGCCGTCCGCGATCGCCCGGTCGACGAGGGCCAGCAGTTCGCCCGCCCGGCCCTGGTTGACGCCGAAGTTCATCGTGGCGTGGGTGAGGTGCAGCGGGCAGCCGGACTCCCGGGCGATCTCCACCATCTCCGCGTACCCCTCCAACGCCCCGGCGCCGTAGGAGCGCTGGTGCGGCGCGTGGTAGCCGCCGTGGGCGGCGACCACCTCGCAGAGGGCGACCAGTTCGGCGGTGCCGGCGTACATCCCGGGGGTGTAGGTGAGCCCGCTGGACATGCCGACCGCGCCCTCCCGCAGCCCCTGGGCGAGCAGGTGCCGCATCCGGTCGAGTTCGAGCGGCGTGGGCGGGCGGTTGTCCCAGCCCATCGCGAGCATCCGGACGGTGCCGTGCGGCACCAGGTAGCAGGCGTTGACGGCGATGCCCCGGTCGAGGCGGTCCAGGTACTCGCCGACGCCGCGCCAGTTCCAGTCGAAGCCGTCCGGGTCACCGTTCCAGCCGGCGATCTGGCGGCGCAGCGCGGGCAGCGTGCGGTCGTCCACCGGCGCGTAGGAGAGGCCGTCCTGGCCCAGCACCTCGCAGGTGACGCCCTGGGTGACCCGGGACGGGTGCTCGGGTTCGACCAGCAGCCGCAGGTCGGAGTGGGCGTGCATGTCGATGAAGCCGGGGGCGAGCACCAGCCCGTCGGCGTCGACGGTCCGGGCGCCGCGGGGGTCGCCGCCCAGGTCGGGGCGGCCGATCTCGGCGATCAGGCCGTCGGTGACCCGGACGTCGGCGCGGTAGCGGGGGTCGCCGCTGCCGTCCACCACGGTGGCGCCGCGGAGGACCAGGTCCGGCGCGGGGGTCGCGGGCCCGGCCATCAGAAGTACGTCCTGACCAGGCCGACGACCCGCGGCTCGGCGCTGTCGGCATCGTCGAGGACGGGGATCATCGTCCACTTGTCGAAGGCCGTGCAGGGGTGCGAGAGGCCGAGCCGGACGACGGCGCCGACCGGGGCCCGCTCGCCGGCCCCGACCAGGAAGGCGTGCTGGTCGTTGAGTTGGCGGATCCGCGCCCCGGTGCCGTCGAGGCTCCCGACCCCGGACGCGGTGCGGACGCGCTGCGGCTCGGGCATCCCCTCGTCGAAGGGCAGGTCGCGCTTGCCGGCGTCCAGCAGGGAGAGGTCCGGCTCGGGGTGGGAGACCACCCGGGCCCAGCCGTGCAGGGCCGGGCGCAGAGGGGTGCCGGCGCCGCGCGCGAGCGGCGAGATGCCGCGGTAGAAGCCGTCGTCGTGGGCCAGGTAGGCGCCGGCCCGGATGACCACCAGGGCGTCGTCCAGGGGCTTCAACTCCTCGACGACGGTGTCGAAGTAGGCACTGCCGCCGGCGGTGACCAGCGGCCGCGGGCTCTCGTACCGGCCGGCCAGGGCCCGGTGCAGTCCGGCGAGCCGGCGCAGGTAGCCGCGGACGGTGGCGAGGGCCTCGTCGCCGGCGTCGTGGGCGAGGGCGCCCTCGTAGCCGCCGACGCCGGCCAGGTGCAGGGTCGGTGCGGCGAGCACGGCCTCGGCGACCCGGACGGCCTCGGCCGGCGTCCGGGCGCCGGTGCGTCCGGCGGGGCCGCCGAGTTCGACCAGCACCTCGACCGGGCGGCGGGCGCCGGCGGCGCGCAGCGCCTGGTCCATCAGCCGGACGCTGTCGGCGCTGTCGACCCAGGAGGTGAAGGCGAAGCCGGGGTCGGCGTCGAGTTCGGCGGCGAGCCAGCCGAGGCCGGCCGGGTCGAGCAGGGTGTTGGCGAGCTGGATCCGGTCGACGCCGAAGGCGCGGGCGACCCGCAGCTGCGGGAGGTTGGCCAGGGTGATGCCGTGGCTGCCGGCCTCGATCTGGGACTGCCAGAGGGCGGGGGCCATGGTGGTCTTGCCGTGCGGGGCGAGGGCGACCCCGGCCCCGGCGCACCAGCGGGCCATGGTGGTGAGGTTGTGGTCGAGGGCGCCGGCGTCGAGGGTGAGCAGCGGGGTGCCGAGGCCGGCGAGGGTGGGCCGGCCGGCGAGGAACTCGCGCACGGTCAGGCCGTGGGCGGTGGCCGGCAGTGCCTTGAACCGCCAGTCGAGGGTCTCCTCGGCGAGCGCGGCGACCTTGGCGGCGTCGATGCCGGGCCCGGTGCTGCTGCTCGCGTACGTGGTGCCGCTGCTTGCCTGCGTGTGATTCACCCTGTGCCTCCGGTTGTTCCTCGGACCCTGCTCGGGCGGCGAGGTTGCAACATGTGCAACGACTATTGCATATGTTGATGAGACGGTTCTAGCATCGGCGCGGAACACCGGTCAACGGAACACCGGTCAACGGAACGCCGGCCGGCGAGGCACCGGCCCACGGGGCAACGGCCCACGGGGCAACGGGCCACGGGACACCGGGCCACGGGACACCGGTCGGCGAAGCACCGGTCACGGTCGACGGCACGACATGAGGGAGCGCACCAGATGGCAGGTCAGGACACCGCGGCCACCGTGGACCCGGAGGCCGCCACCGGCCTCCCGGAGGCGGTGTGCCTGGGGGAGTCGATGGCCGTGCTGCTGCCCGAACGGCCGGGCCCGCTGGAGACGGTCGAGGGCTTCCGGGTCTCGCTCGGCGGCGCCGAGTCGAACGTGGCGGGTGCGCTGGCGGCGCTGGGCGTGCGCAGCGGCTGGATCAGCCGGGTCGGCGACGACGGCTTCGGCCGGCGGCTGACGGCCGGGGTGGCCGCCCGCGGCGTGGACGTCTCGGCGGTCGTGGTCGACCCCGCCCGCCCCACCGGGATCTACCTCAAGGAGGTCGGCGGCTCCACCGGCGAGCCCCACGACCTGGGCAGCGGGCGCAGCCGGCTGCACTACTACCGGGCCGGCTCGGCCGCCGCCGCCCTCTCCCCCGCCCTGCTCGCGGAGCCGGCCGCGGCCCGGCTGCTGGCCGGCGCCCGGCTGCTGCACCTGTCCGGGATCACCGCGGCGCTCTCCGACGGCTGCCTGGAGCTGGTCCGGACGCTGCTGGTCCGCCCGCGCCCGGCGGCCACCCGCGGCCTGCTGGTCAGCTTCGACCTGAACTGGCGTCCGGCACTGTGGCACGGCCGCGACCCGGCCGTGCTCCCCGCCCTGATGGACGCCGCCGACGTCCTGCTGCTCGGCGCCGACGAGGCCGAGGCCGTGCTCGGCACCGGCGACCCGCACGCCCTGCGGGCCCGCTTCCCCTCCCCCGCCAACGTGGTGGTCAAGGACGCCGACCGGCTGGTCACCGCCGTGGGCCGGGACGGCACCGCGGTCGGCGAGGCCGCCCTGACCGTGGAGGTGGTCGAGGCGACCGGCGCCGGCGACGCCTTCGCCGCCGGCTACCTGGCCGGCACCCTGCGCGGCCTGGACCAGCGCCGCCGCCTGCGGCTGGGCCACCTCAGCGCCGCCTGCGCCCTGACCGCCCCCGGCGACCAGGCCGAGCTGCCCCCGCGCGAGGTGGTCGCGGCCCTGCTGGACGCCTCGGCCGGGGACTGGGCCGCGACCCGGGTCTCGGCGGATGGCATCGTGTCCCCGGTACTTCCCGCGCTCCCGTCCCGGCAGGGCGCGTCCCCCGTGGTTGGAGCGAGATGAGCCAGACCGTCACCCGTGCCCTGCGCCTGCTCGCCGAGCTCGGCGAGGGTGAGCGCTCCCTCGACCAGCTGGCCGAGCTGCTCGGCGTGCACAAGACCACCGCGCTGCGCCTGCTGCAGAGCCTGGAGGAGGAGCGCTTCGTCTACCGCGACGCGGCGTACCGCTACCACCTGGGCGCCGGCCTGTTCGCGCTCTCCAGCCTGGCGCTGGAGCAGCGCGGGGTGCGCCGGGCGGCGGCGCCGCACCTGGCGGCACTGAACGCGGCGACCGGCCAAACGGTCCATCTGGCCGCGTACGAGGGCGGCGAGGTGGTCTACATCGACAAGTACGACTCCCGGCACCCGGTGCGGATGTACTCGCGGATCGGCCTGCGGGCGGCGCTGCACTGTGCGGCGGTCGCCAAGGTGCTGCTCGCGGACCTGCCGGTGGCCGAGCGCCGCCGGGTGGCGGCGGGCATCGACTTCACCCCGTACACCGCCAACACGCTGACCACGCCCGAGGCGCTGCTGGCCGAGCTGGACACCGTCGCGGCCCGGGGCTGGGCGCAGGACCACGCCGAGCACGAGTCCTTCATCAACTGTGTGGCGGCGCCGGTCCGGGACGCCACCGGCCGGGTGGTGGCCGCGGCCTCGATCTCGGTGCCCGACGTGGTGCTCCCGTACGAGCGGGTGCTGGAGCTGCTGCCCCAGCTGCTGGCCACGGCCCGGGCGGTCTCCGCCGACTGCGGCCTGCCGCCGGGCACCGCCTGACCCGGCCTCGCCCGGCCCGTCCCACCGCCCTGGTTCACCAGGCCCACCCGGCCGGACCCCACCGACCGTCACCACCCGGCACCGCGCCGCCCGCAGCACCCGGCGCCGCCCGGACCCGTACCGACCGAGGAACCCCACAGGATGAGCGAGCACCCCGCCATGAGCGACAAGACCGAGATCCGTACCGACGGCGCCCCCGCCCCCGCCTGGATGTTCTCCCAGGGCGTCCGCAAGGGCCCGATCCTCCAGGTGTCCGGCCAGGGCCCGCAGGACCCGGCGACGGCCGAGTACCTCTACCCGGGCGACGTGAAGGCGCAGACCCGGCGGACCCTGGAGAACGTCAAGGCCATCGTCGAGGCCGGCGGCGCGACCGTCGAGGACGTGGTGATGTTCCGCGTCTACCTCACCAAGCGCTCCGACTTCGCGCTGATGAACGAGGTGTACGCCGAGTTCATCGACGAGAACATCAAGCCGGGCGGCGTGAAGCCCTGCCGCACGACGATCTTCTGCGAGCTGCCGCAGGAGCCGATGCTGGTGGAGATCGACGCCCAGGCCGTGATCGGCTGACGGACGGCGGAACCCCCGCCGGCGCGGCCCCGGACGGCAGGACCGTCCGGGGCCGCGCCACGTCCGCCCACCCGGCCACCCGTCCCGCCCGTCCTGCCCGTCCCGGCCCGGGGCACCGCCGGCCACCCGGACGCCCGCTCCGGTGGCGGGCCCGCCCCACCGCGCCAAAGCTGGGTTGACCTGCTCCCCGCCCAGGAGGCCCGGCCATGTCCGACACCACCATGACCGAGGCCGTGCCGGCGCCGCCGTCGCCGCCCTCACTGAGCCGGCGCCAGACCAACGTCGTCTTCCTGACCATCGTGCTCGGCATGCTGATGGCCGCCCTCGACCAGACCATCGTCTCCACCGCGCTGCCCACCATCGTGGCGGACCTCGGCGGCGGCGGGCACATGGCCTGGGTGGTGACGGCCTACCTGCTGGCCGAGACCGTCGCCACCGTGCTGGTCGGCAAGTTCGGCGACCTGTTCGGCCGCAAGATCGTCTTCCAGGTGAGCGCGGTGATCTTCATCGCCGGCTCGGTGGTCTCCGGCGCGGCCAACGGCATGGCGGTCCTGATCATCGGCCGGGCGGTGCAGGGCGTGGGCGGCGGCGGCCTGATGGTCACCGCGATGGCCCTGATCGCGGACGTCATCCCGCTGCGCGAACGCGGGAAGTACCAGGGCGCGCTGGGCGCCGTCTTCGGCGTCACCACGGTGGTCGGGCCGACCCTGGGCGGGCTGTTCACCGACCACGCCTCCTGGCGCTGGTGCTTCTACGTCAACATCCCGATCGCCGCGGTGATGATCGTGATGGCCGCCCGGACGATCCCCTCGGTGCGGGCGGCGGTCCGCCCGGTCATCGACTACCTCGGCATCGTGCTGATCGCGCTCGGCGCCAGCGGCCTGGTGCTCGGCCTGGAGTGGGGCGGCAACGAGTACGCCTGGACCTCGCCCGTGATCATCGGTCTGTTCACCGGCTCGGTGCTGCTGCTGGTGGCCTTCGTCCTGGTGGAGTTGCGGGCCCCGGAGCCGATGCTGCCGATGCACCTGTTCCGCAACTCCGTCTTCACGGTCTGCTCGGTGCTCAGCTTCATCGTCGGCTTCGCGATGCTCGGCGCGATGACCTACCTGCCGACGTACCTGCAGTTCGTCGACGGCGTCTCGGCCACCGGCTCGGGGGTGCGCACCCTGCCGATGGTGGTGGGCCTGCTCGGCATGTCGGTGCTCTCGGGCGTGGTGGTGAGCCGCACCGGCCACTACCGGATCTTCCCGATCCTCGGCACCGCCGTGATGGCGCTGGGCCTGTACCTGATGTCGACGATGGGTCCGGACACCGGCGTCTGGCTGGAGTCCCTGTACATGTTCGTCCTCGGCGTCGGCATCGGGCTGGCCATGCAGGTGCTGACCATCGCCGTCCAGAACACCGTCCCCTACCACGAGCTGGGCACCGCGACCTCCGGCGTCACCTTCTTCCGGACGCTCGGCAGCTCCTTCGGCACGGCGGTGTTCGGCACCCTCTTCACCAACCAGCTGACCCCCAACCTGGAGGAGGCCTTCGCGCAGTCCCCCGGTGTGCCGCCGGCCGCGGTGCAGAGCCCGCAGGCGCTGCGCGAGCTGCCCGCCGAGGTCGCCCAGCCCTTCGTCCAGGCCTACGCCGACACCATCAACTACGTCTTCCAGTGGGTGGTGCCGGTCGCCCTGGTGGGCTTCGTGGTGGCCTGGTTCCTGAAGGAGGTGCCGCTTCGGGACAGCGCCCGGGCCGGCGCCTCCGACATGGGCGAGGCCTTCGGCGCACCGGACAGCGGGGACGCCGACCGGCAGCTGGAGCGGGCGCTCGCCAACCTGCTGCGCAAGGCCAAGGGCCGGCCGGAGATCGGTCGCCGGCT
The DNA here is from genome assembly GCF_014655955.1 of Kitasatospora indigofera. Taxonomy (GTDB): domain Bacteria; phylum Actinomycetota; class Actinomycetes; order Streptomycetales; family Streptomycetaceae; genus Kitasatospora; species Kitasatospora indigofera. Next base: position 41,881 of record NZ_BNBO01000029.1, on the reverse strand, counting down.
GCTGGCCGACTCGGGCAGCACGGTCGGCCCGGACCAGGCCTGGATGCTCGGTCAGATCTACTGGCGCACCAAGCTCCAGGGCGGAGCGACGCTGCTGGCCATCGCGACCGCGCACCACATGCCGGAGGAGGTCGTCCGGCCCGCCGCCGAGCGGACCCTGCGCGCGGGCCTCGCCGAGAGCGAGCACGGCGTGCTCGCGCTCACCCCGCAGGGCGAGCGCGAGGTCGAGCGCCTCGCCGAGGCCTGGCGGCACTGGATCGACCGGCACCTGGACGACTGGGACGTCACCGATCCCGCGGACCGGGCCCGGCTCGACCGCGCGGTCGAGGCCATCGCGACCAGACTGTACGAGGACGACCAGCACCGGGAAAGCGTGCCGGCCTGACCGGATGAACAGGGAGCCACCGGAAATCCCCCCCCCCCCCGAGGAAAACGCGAACTGGCCGGGCCCGCAGCGATGAGCGTTCGCTGCCGGCCCGGCCGGTGTTCAACTACCGCGGCGCATCAGGCCGCGAGGGTTCGTACCCGGTGTCAGATGCTGACGCCGTGCGCACGGAGGTAGGCGATCGGGTCGATGTCCGAGCCGTACTCCGAGCCGGTGCGGATCTCGAAGTGCAGGTGCGGGCCGGTCACGTTGCCGGTCGCGCCGGAGAGACCGATCTGCTGGCCGACGGTCACGGTCTGGCCGACCTTGACGCCGATCGAGGAGAGGTGCGCGTACTGGGCGTACTTGCCGTCCGCCAGCTTGATCTCGACCTCGTTGCCGTAGGCGCCGCCCGGGCCCGCCTTGACGACGGTGCCGGCCGCGACGGCCTTCAGCGGGGTGCCGGTGGCGGCGACGAAGTCGGCACCGGTGTGGTGGCCGCTGGACCACATGGAGCCGGCCACGCCGTAGGCGGTGCCGAGGCGGGCGCCGGCGATCGGCGCGGTGTAGCCGGAGGTGCTGGCGGCCGCGGCCGGGGCCGGGGTGGCGGCCGGCTTCGGCGCGGTGGTGGCGGCGGGCTTGGGGGCCTCGACCGGCTTCGCGGCCTGAGTGGCCTTCGGGGCCTCGGCGGCCTTGGGCGCCTGAGTGGCCTTCGGGGCCGGGGTGGCCTTCTTGGCCGGCGCGGAGTCGGAGGAGGCCTTCGGGGCCGGGGCGGCGGCGGGCGCCTGGGCGGCGGCCTTGCCGACCACGAGCTGCTGGCCCGGGTAGATCAGGTTCGGGTTGGCGCCGACGACGGACCGGTTGGTCTCGTACAGGGCGTGCCACCCACCGTCGACGTTCTTCGCGGCGGCGATCTTCGACAGGGTGTCACCGCCGACCACCTTGTAGGTCTCGTCGACGGCGGCGGCCGGCGCGGCGGCCGGGGCGGTCTCGACGGCGGCGGCCTTGACGGCCACGGCGTCGGCGCTGGTGGCGCCGGTCCAGGTGGCGGACTGCGACTTGGCGGCCGGGACCTCGTGGGCCGAGGCGCTGACGGCGGTCACCAGGGGAAGGGCGAGAACCGCGCCGGTCACACCGGTGGCGATGCCGATCCGGGCGAGACGGGGCAGACGGTTACGACGGTGCTTTGCCTGTGCGGGCATGGGGTATTTCCTCTCCGACGCCTGCGAGGTGAGCTGTCGGGTTCGGGCTGGAGTTGCCCGGCCGCAAGCGCGGCTTCACCCCAAGCCGTCCCGGTTGCCGGGACGGCGACTTACCTGTGGGTCCCCCACTCCTGCCGTACAGAGTTCGTTCGAAGCCCCCGGGCAGCGGCAGGACTAGGCGTTCCACCCGGTGGGCCCACCCGGACATTGGCCGGGCGGTCGCTGAAGCAAAGCCCATCGGCCCGGGTTAATCAATGTCGATCACATTCACCCCCGGAATTTCACAAAAATCCCAGGGAATTCAGTGACTCTCCGAATGATCGACTGTGCAGTACGTGCACAATCCAATCGCGCTGCGCAACCGCCCGACCCCCCTGCGCCGACAATTTCGGCCCTGCGTCCACCGCCGGACACGCTCAGCCACCACCCGGACGCGCCGCCGGTGACCCTTGTCACGTCAGCCCCCCGGGCGCAGGATCGAGCCGTGGAAACCGACGACGCCGGCGCACTCAGGATCGGCACCCCGCAGGGGCGCTGGGTGGTGCTGGCCACGGTGCTCGGCTCCAGCATGGCCATGCTCGACGGCACCGTCGTCAACGTCGCACTGCCGCGGATCGGCGAGGACCTCGGCGCCTCGTTGGCCGCCCTGCAATGGACTCTGAACGCCTATCTGCTGACCCTGGCCGGGCTGATCCTGCTCGGCGGGGCGCTCGGCGACCGGTACGGCCGGCGCCGGGTCTTCCTGATCGGCGTCTGCTGGTTCGCCGCGGCCTCCGCCGTCTGCGCGGCCGCGCCCGACGTCGGGGTGCTGATCGCGGCCCGCGCCCTGCAGGGCATCGGCGGCGCCCTGCTCACACCGGGATCGCTGGCGATGCTCCAGGCGACCTTCCGGCCCGACGACCGCTCGGCGGCGGTGGGCCTCTGGTCGGGCCTCGGCGGGGTCGCGGCCGCGGTCGGCCCCTTCCTGGGCGGCTGGCTGGTGGACGGCCCGGGCTGGCGGTGGATCTTCCTGCTGAACGTGCCGCTGGCCGCGGTGGTGCTGGCCGTCTCGCTGCGGCACGTGCCGGAGAGCCGGGACGAGAGCGCCACCGGCAGCTTCGACGTCGCCGGTGCGGTGCTGGCCGCGCTCGCCCTCGGCGGGGTGACCTACGCGCTGACGGCCGCCGGCGAAGGGCTCTCCCCCGTGGTCTGGCTCTCCGGCGCCGCCGGACTGCTGCTCGGCGCGGTGTTCATCGCCGTCGAACGGCGCACCCCGCACCCGATGCTGCCGCTGGAGCTGTTCTCCTCCCGCCTGTTCACCGCGGTGAACCTGGTCACCCTCTGCGTGTACGCGGCCTTCAGCGGCGTGTTCTTCCTGCTGGTGGTGCAGCTCCAGACGGTCTCCGGCTTCACCCCGCTGACCTCCGGGCTCGCCCTGCTGCCGATCACCGTCCTGATGCTGGCGCTGTCCGCCCGGGCCGGGCGCCTCGGCAAGCGGATCGGCCCCCGGCTGCCGCTGTTCCTCGGACCGCTGGTCTGCGCGACCGGCGTGCTGCTGATGCTGCGGATCGGACCCGACGCCTCCTACTGGACGGAGGTGCTGCCGGCCACCACCGTGATGGGCTGCGGGATGGTCCTGCTGGTGGCGCCGCTCACCGCGACGGTGCTGGCGGCCGTCGAGGTCCGCCGGGCCGGCATCGCCAGCGGCGTCAACAACGCGGCCGCGCGGGCGGCGGGCCTGCTCGCCGTCGCCGCCCTGCCCGCGCTGTCCGGGCTGAGCGGCGACGCCTACCAGGTGCCGGCCTCGGTGGACGCGGCCTTCCGGACCTCGATGCTGATCTGCGCCGGACTCCTGGTCACCGGCGGCCTGCTGGCGCTGGCCACCGTCCGCGGCAATGTGCTGGCCCCCGAGGACCACCCGGTCGCCGAGCCGGACGCGGCCTGGAGCTGCGGCGCCTGCGGGCCGCCGATCGACCCGGGGCACGAGCGCCCCGAAAAGCCCAGGGGCCCCGCCGCGGGAAGTGCGACGGGGCCCTGAGAAGGAACTGACGACACGTCAGAGAATGTCACCGGGCGCGTACTTGGCGGCCTCCGGGTGGGCGGCCGCGACCGCCTCGATCCGGCGGACGACCTCGGCGACCTGCGCCCCGGCCGCGCCGGTGAAGGAGATCCGGTCGGCGAGCAGCGCGTCCAGCTCGGCGCGGTCGAGCGGCATCCGCTCGTCGGCGGCCAGCCGGTCCAGCAGCTCGTTCTCCCGGGCGCCGGCCCGCATCGCCAGCGCGGACGCGACGGCGTGCTCCTTGATGACCTCGTGCCCGGTCTCCCGGCCGACGCCCGCGCGCACCGCGCCCATCAGCACCTTGGTGGTGGCGAGGAACGGCAGGTAGCGGTCCAGCTCGGCCTCGATCACGGCCGGGAAGGCGCCGAACTCGTCGAGGACGGTCAGGAAGGTCTCCAGCAGGCCGTCGAAGGCGAAGAAGGCGTCCGGCAGCGCGACCCGGCGCACCACCGAGCAGGAGACGTCGCCCTCGTTCCACTGGTCGCCGCCGAGCTCGGCGGTCATCGAGGCGTACCCGCGCAGGATGACGGCCAGGCCGTTGACGCGCTCGCAGGAGCGGGTGTTCATCTTGTGCGGCATCGCGGAGGAGCCGACCTGGCCCTCCTTGAAGCCCTCGGTGACCAGCTCGTGGCCGGCCATCAGGCGGATGGTCTTGGCCAGGCTGGACGGCGCGGCGGACAGCTGGACCAGCGCGGAGAGCACCTCGAAGTCCAGCGAGCGCGGGTAGACCTGGCCGACGCTGGTCAGCACGTTGTCGAAGCCGAGGTGGCCCGCCACCCGCTGCTCCAGATCGGCCAGCTTCGCGGTGTCGCCGCCCAGCAGGTCCAGCATGTCCTGGGCGGTGCCGACCGGTCCCTTGATCCCGCGCAGCGGGTACCGGGTGATCAGCTCCTCCAGGCGGTTGAACGCCACCAGGAGCTCGTCGGCCACGGTGGCGAACCGCTTGCCGAGGGTGGTCGCCTGCGCGGCCACGTTGTGCGAGCGGCCGGCCATGACCAGCTCGGAGTGCTGCGCGGCGAGCCGGCCCAGGCGCACCAGCACCGCCACCGTACGGTCGCGGACGTGCTGCAGGGACTGGCGGATCTGCAGCTGCTCGACGTTCTCGGTGAGGTCCCGAGAGGTCATGCCCTTGTGGATCTGCTCGTGGCCGGCGAGGTCGCTGAACTCCTCGATGCGGGCCTTGACGTCGTGTCGGGTGACGCGCTCACGCGCGGCGATGGAGTCGAGGTCGACCTGGTCGAGGACGCGCTCGTAGTCGGCGACGGCGGTGGCGGGCACCTCGACACCGAGGTCCTGCTGGGCCTTCAGGACGGCGAGCCACAGGTGGCGCTCAAGGACCACCTTGTGCTCGGGGGACCACAGCTGGGCCAGGGTCGCCGAGGCGTACCGGGAGGCCAGGACATTGGGGATCTGGGGCTTCGCGCTCACGCTTCGCAAGCCTAACAGCCGAGGTCAGCCGGACCGTCGGCGGACCACCCCGAGCGCGCCGCCGCGGCCGCGCACGGTCACCGCGCGAGGACCCGGCGCAGCAGCCGCACGTACCGGCCCCAGCGGGCGGGGGCGGGCGGCGCGGCCCCGGGGAAGACGGCCTCGGCACGGTCCAGGGCATCCTCCAGCAGGGCGTCGTGCAGCGGGCGGAAGACCAGCGGCCAGCTCAGCCGGGCCGGCCCGGACGGCCGCATCGCCAGCGTGTGCCGCAGCAGCGTACGGCCCGCGCCCGCCGGGTGGACGCTGCACTCGTGGAAGCCGTGGAACCCGCGCGGCCCGGTGAACTCGAACCGCACCCACCGGCCCGGCACGTACGCCGCCACCGCGTACCGGACCGGGCCGTGGCCGCCCACCGCGCCGAGCTCCAGGCCCGGGTCCAGCCGCATGGCCGGCCACCGCCCGTGCGGCCACAGCGCGTCGGCCGGCCCGCCCGCCAGGCCGTCGATCAGCGCCCCGACCTCCTGCTCGCCGGCTTCGAGCACCCGCTCGTGGACGTTCAGCACCGCCATCGTGACCACCCTCCCGGCCGTCGGGGCCCACATTCTGGAGACCCCCCTCCAATATTCTGGAGAGTACTCTCGATTACATGGCCAGACCACCCCGGTACGACGAGACGCAGCTTCTGGACGCCGCCGTACGGCTGGCCGCCGCGGCCGGACCGACGGCGGTGACCATGACGGCGGTGGCCAAGGAGGTGGGCGCGCCCAGCGGCTCGGTCTACCACCGCTTCCCGCAGCGCCCGGCGCTGCTCGCCGAGCTGTGGCTGCGCACCGTCGAGCGGTTCCAGGCCGGCTGGCTGGCCGCGCTCGCCGCCCCCGGCGATCCGGTCGCGGCGGCGGCCGCCGCCGCCCGGCACGTGGTGGCCTGGAGCCGGCTGAATCCGCGGGAGGCGGCCGTGCTGCTGTACGGCCCGGACGACTACGGGCGCGCGGACTGGCCCGCGGGGGCCGCCGAGCGGGCCGCCCGGGGAACGGCACAGGTGCGGGCGGCGCTGGCCGGGCTGACCGGCCGGCTCGGCGGCGCCGATCCGGAGGCCGTCACGCTGGCCCTGGTCGACCTGCCGCTGGCCGTGGTCCGCCGCCACCTGCGGGCGGGCGCCCCACTGCCCCCGGGCGCCGAACGGCTGGCCGGACTCGCGGCCACCCGGCTGCTGGCACCGGGGGCGGACACCGGGGCCTGATCCCGGCGCGAGGGCCTGCTTGCGGCGCGGGCGCCGCCCGGCCGCGCCCTGCGCCGGCAGCCGCGCGGCGTCGGCCTCAGGCCGCCGGGCGGCCGGTGAGCACCGGCAGCACCTGGTGGCAGATGGAGTACAGCGCCACCCGCTGCTCCTCGCTCATGGCGTCGAAGGCCTGATGGGTCCGGGCCATCTCGGCCCGGATGAGCGCCAGGATCTCCCGGCCCTGTTCGGTGATCACCACGATCTTGACCCGCCGGTCGCCCGCCGCCGCCTCCCGGTGGGCCAGCCCGAGGGCCTCCAGCCGGTCGACGATGCCGGTCACGTTGGAGGCGTCGCAGCCGAGCCGCCCCGCCAGCGCCCGCATCGGCACCGGCTCGTGCACCGCTCCCAGCGCCTTGGCCTGCGAGGACGAGAGCCCGTGCCGGGCCGCCGCGCCCGCGAAGTCCTGGAAGTAGGCGGCGCCGACGGCGGCCAGCGCCTCCATCAGCTCGGCGGTGGTCGGTGCGGCGGTCGCCGTCGGTGTCGAACCCATGCGGCCAGCGTACGCGTAGAAGGTTCACCTGCTCCAGCTTTGACCACCGCAAATGTCCAACCCCACCCCGGACCGGGCCGGGGCCGCAGCACCGGACGGCCCGACCCGGAGCACCGGACGGCCCGGGTCAGAGCACCAGCTGGTCGAAGAGCCGGCGCAGTTCGGCCTCCGGGTCGGCGGTCAGGCCGGTGTGCACCGGCCCCGGCTGGACGACGGCGCTGCGCGGGGCGGTCAGCCAGCGGAACCGCTGGCCGGGGTTGTCGGCCGCCGCCGGGCCGGCCTCGGGGCCGCCCGCGCAGACCGCCTCGATGCCGTGCAGCGCCCGGCGCACCGCGGCCACGTCGGCCACCGGGTCGAGCGCCAGCAGCCGGGCCTGGTCCAGGTGGGTGCGGGCGCCGAGGTGGGCGCTCTGCCGGCAGTAGAGCAGCACGCCGATGTTGACGCACTCGCCGCGCTCGACCCGGGGAACCGCCCGGACCAGCGCGTACTCGTAGTCGTGCAGCGTGCCGTCGGTGGTGCTCACGGTGTCCTTCGTCTCCTCGGGGCCGGCGTCCTGGCGGGTCTGGGCCGCGCTCACCCCGACACCTCCGGGAGCCAGTCGCGGGGGCCGGCCAGCCGGGCCGTGAGCTGGTCCAGGTAGGCCGCCCGCACCGCGTCCGGCGAGTCGAAGCCGGGCTCGTCGGCCAGCCAGACCTCGGGGATCTGCGCCACCGCACCGGCCAGCGCCTCCTCGGCGAGCGGTGCCAGCAGCTTGTCGGCGGCCGCGACGTCCGGCCGGGCCCGCAGCAGGGCGTGGTCACCGGCGTCGTAGGGGCGACGGATCCAGCCGGCCGCACCCGCCCAGTGGTGGTGGAAGATCAGGCTGGCGCCGTGGTCGATCAGCCGCAGGCCGCCGGTGGCGACCAGCAGGTTGGGGTTGCGCCAGGACCGGTCGACGTTGCCGATCAGCGCGTCGAACCAGAGCACCTGCCCGGCCAGCTCCGGCTCGACCTCGAAGCAGAGCGGGTCGAAGTTGAACGCCCCGCTGACGAAGGCCATCCCGAGGTTGGTCCCGCCGCTGGCCCGCATCTGGTCCTGCACCTGCTGGTCGGGCTCGCTGCGGGCGAGCACCGGGTCGAGGTCCACGGTGACCAGCTCCGGCACCGGCAGCCCGAGCCGCCGGCCCAGTTCGCCGGCCAGCACCTCCGCGACCAGCGCCTTCCGGCCCTGCGCGGCCCCGACCCACTTGAGCGCGTAGAGCCGGTGGTCGTCGGCCTCGACCAGGCCCGGCATCGAGCCGCCTTCACGTAGTGGCGTCACATAACGGACCGCCGTCACCTCGGTGAGCACCCGGACAGCCTACCGATCCGTCAGGTCAACCGTCCGCACCGCTGCGGTGGCAGGGCCGGTTGGTCCGTGCGAGTGTGGCGGGCAGTGGGCCCCGCCCGGCCGGACGTGCCGCGCCGACAGGGGCCTGGTTGTCCCGGCTCGGCTCGGACCAGCACTGTAAGGGATGAACGATGGAACGACCTCGGATCCTGATCGTTGGTGGCGGCTTCGCCGGACTGGAATGCGCGCGCCGCCTGGAACGCAAGCTCACGCCCGCGGAGGCGGAGATCTCCCTGGTCACGCCGTTCAGTTACCAGCTCTACCTGCCGCTGCTGCCGCACGTCGCGGCCGGCGTGCTCACCCCGCAGTCGGTGGCGGTGTCGCTGCGGCGGACCCTGCGGCGCACCCACATCGTGCCGGGCGGCGCGATCGGCGTCGACCCGCGCTCGAAGGTCTGCGTGGTCCGGAAGATCACCGACGAGGTGGTCGCCGAGCGCTACGACTACCTGGTGCTCGCCCCCGGCAGCGTGACCCGGACCTTCGACATCCCCGGCCTGACCGACTACGCGCGCGGCATGAAGACGCTCGCGGAGGCGACCTACGTCCGGGACCACGTGATCGCCCAGCTCGACCTCGCCTCGGCCAGCCTGGACCAGCGCGAGCGGGAGTCCCGGCTGCAGTTCGTGGTGGTCGGCGGCGGCTACGCCGGCACCGAGACGGCGGCCTGCCTGCAGCGGCTGACCACCGCCGCGGCCCGGCGCTACCCGCGGCTGGACGCCCGGCAGATCAAGTGGCACCTGATCGACATCGCCCCGAAGCTGATGCCCGAACTCGGCGACGCGCTGGGCGAGACGGCGCTGCGGGTGCTGCGCGCCCGCGGCATCGAGGTGTCGCTCGGCGTCTCGGTGGCCGAGGTGGGCGCCGAGAGCGTCAAGTTCACCGACGGCCGGGTGCTGCCCAGCCGGACGCTGATCTGGACGGCCGGGGTCGCGGCCAGCCCGCTGATCGCCACCCTGGACGCCGAGACGGTGCGCGGCCGGGTGGCGGTCACCGCGGAGATGCGGGTGCCGCAGTTCGAGGGCGTCTTCGCGCTCGGCGACGCGGCCGCCGTCCCGGACCTCGCCAAGGGCGACGGCGCGGTCTGCCCGCCGACCGCCCAGCACTCCGCCCGGCAGGGCAAGGCGGTCGCCGACAACCTGATCGCCTCGCTCCGCGGCCGGCCCCTGGAGCCGTACTACCACAAGGACCTGGGCCTGGTGGTGGACCTCGGCGGCAAGGACGCCGTCTCCAAGCCGGTCGGCATCGAGCTGGAGGGCGTGCCCGCCCAGCTGGTGGCGCGCGGGTACCACCTGATGGCGATGCGGACCAACGCGGCGAAGTTCCGGGTCGGCGCGAACTGGCTGCTCAACGCGACCGCCGGGGACGACTTCGTCCGCACCGGGTTCCTCGCCCGGCAGCCCGCCCGGCTGCGCGACTTCGAGTACACCGACGCCTACCTGACGAAGGATCAGGTCCGGGCGCACGCCCAGGCGTTGCTCGCCAAGGGCTGACCGGCCCGACGCCAGGCCGCCGGCGCCCGTACCCCCGCACGGGGTACGGGCGCCGGGGGCGTGCGCGGCTACTTCGCGGTCAGGTACATCCCGTCGGTGTCCTGGCCGGCCGTGTTGCGGCAGCTCCAGTTGCCGGCCGGCCTGGCACCCAGCAGGGTCAGGCAGCGGCCGAGGGCGAGCTGGCCGTAGTAGTTCGGGTGCATCGACTCCTGGACGGTGCCCTGCGAGGCGCTCAGGCCGGCGTCGACGAACCGGGCCCACTCGCTGGTGGTCGCGGAGGGCGCGGCGGACGGGGTCGCCTGCCTGGCGGCCGCGGCGCAGACCTCGCGGCCCTGCAGCATGTCCCGCAGGTCCATGAACTGCACGCCCTTGGCGGCCGCGACCGCGGCCAGCGCGTCGGAGATCTGCGGCACCAGCGAGTCGCGGGCCCAGTCGGCGTCGCCGTCCCAGAACGGGCAGCCGCCGGTGTCGGCCCGGCTCCAGCCGCTCTCGGCGTAGCGCATCTCGGAGCTGCGCGGGATCGGCGACGGGTACGACTGCAGGACCATCCGGTAGTCGGCGGCCGCGTACCCGGCGGCGGTCATCACCGCGCGGATCTCGTCGACCGACTTGCGGACGCCCGCCATCGCGGTGGCCATCCTGGCGTCGACGGCGGCCTGCTGGTCGTCGTTGCAGTAGGAGTACCAGATCAGGTAGTCCTTCACGCAGGTCTGGATGACGTCCGCGAAGCCCAGGTCGTTGCCGCCGATCGAGAGCGTGATCAGCTTGACGTTGTTGGCGCGCGCGACGGCGGCGAGCTGGTCGGCCTGCGGGGCCTCGCCCTTGTACGACTGGCCGCCGTTGGCGGCCCGGTACACGTTGGCGGTGACGGCGCCGGAGCAGGCCAGGTTGATCTGGGTCTGGGCCAGGGCCGGGGCGCTGCGGACCTCGGCGACGTCCGAGCGGTCGCACCCGCTCGCGTACGTGGCGCCGTAGACCCGGGCCGGGTCGTAGGCGCTGCCGGTCCAGGACCGGTCGGTGCCGGCGCGGCTGCCGGAGGTGGTGACGCTGTTGCCCTTCCAGCGCCCGGCCTCTCCGGAGATGTAGCTGTCCCCCATGGTCACGCTGGCGGTGGGGCCGGTGGCGGCGCGGGCGGGGGCGGCGGCGGCCAACAGGCCGGTGCTGAGCAGGGGAAGTGCGAGGACGGCGGCGAGCAGCCGCCGCGTTCTGCTGGTGCGTGCGGCGGCGGTGCTCTGACAGCTTTCGGGCACGGCGGAACTCCTGCGTTCGGTCGCGCCCGTTGCTTGGGGACGGGCGCGACGCGGGGGTGAGGGTGGGCCGCCGGCCGGTGGCGCGAGAAACATGACATGCGCGCGCTTGTTACCGCTAGGTATCTGCAGCGACTTTCTCGCCCTGTTACCCGCCGGTTCGGCCGGGCCCGCCGCACCACCCCGGCCGGCCGTCCCGACCGGTCAGGGGCCGCCGGGCAGCGGCCGCCCCGCCGCAGCCGGCCGCTGCCCACGGGGGCCGCGGGGGCCGCGGGAGGCCGCTGCCGGGGAGGCCCGTACCGGGGAGTGCGGCGCCGGGGAGGCCGCCGTCCGCTCAGACCGACCGCGAGTCCCCGCCGCCCGTGGCCAGCACCGTGGCCAGGTCCGCCGCCAGCCGGGCCGCCTCGCCGGGCGCCAGGTCCGCCACCGTGATCCGCACCCCGGGCGGGGACTGCAGCCGGAACCGCGCGCCCGGCGCGACCACCCAGCCGTGCTGCACCAGCCCGGCCACCGTCGCGGTCTCGTCCTGCACGGGCACCCAGACGTTCAGGCCGCTGGCGCCGTACGCCGCGATGCCGTGCGCCGCCAGCGCGGCGATCAGCTCCTCGCGACGGGCGCGGTAGGCGGCGGCGACCCGCCGCACGGGGGCCGCCTCCGAGCGCCAGAGTTCGGCGACCGTGCGCTGGAGCAGGTGGCTGACCCAGCCGGCGCCGAGGCTCTGCCGGCCGAGCACCCCAGCCACCGTCTCCTCGTCCCCGACCGCCACCGAGAGGCGCAGGTCCGGGCCGTAGGCCTTGGCCGCCGAACGGACCACCACCCAGTGCGCGGTGACCGGCACCCCCCGCGGACCGCCGGACAGCGACCGGAACGGCTGGTCCACGATGCCGTGCCCGTGGTCGTCCTCGATCAGCAGGACGCCCGGGTGGCCGGCCAGCACCTCGCGCAGCTCCTGCGCCCGGCCGGCGGTGAGGGCGGCCCCGGTCGGGTTCTGGGCCCGGCCGGTGACGATCGCCGCCCGGGCGCCGGCGGCCAGGGCGGCGGCGAGCGCGGCGGGCATCGGGCCCTGCTCGTCCAGCGCGACCGGGACGGGCCTGAGCCCGAGGGCGGGCAGCAGGTCGAGCAGGCTGCCCCAGCCCGGGTCCTCCACCGCGACCTGGTCGCCGGGGCGCAGCCGGGCGCCGAGGACGCGTTCGATGGTGTCCAGGGCGCCGGAGGCCACCATCAGCCGGCCCTCGGGCACGCCGTCGGCCAGGAAGGAGGCCCGGGCGAGGCCGAGCAGGCCCGGGTCGGCGGACGGCTCCCCGTACAGCACGGGGGCCCGGTCGGCGGCGGCCCCCGCGACGGCCAGCGCCGGGGCGAGCGGCGGGAGCATGTCGACGGCGGGGTTGCCGGCGGAGAGGTCGCGGGCGTGCGGGGGGACGGGCACGCGCATCCGGTCGCGCGCGGCGACCGTCGGGCGGGGGCGGATCCGGCTGCCCTTGCGGCCGGCCGTCTCGATCACCCCGCGGTCGCGCAGCAGGCGGTAGGCGGCGGCGACGGTGTTGGGGTTGATGTCCAGCCGCTCGGCCAGATCGCGCAGCGGCGGGAGGGCCGCGCCGGGTGCCAGTTGCCCGGAGCCGACGGCGGCCTCGATGTCCGCCGCGATATCGCTGGCCCGGCGTCCCTTGATCGTATATTCTCCTAGCACAAAAGGAATTATGCACTAGTACATAGAGGTTGTCATGTCGGACGGCACCGCCTACGCACGCACCGCGCGCACCACCCCGACCCGGTACAAGGACCGGGCCACCTGGGAGCGCGACGCGATCCACGCGATCCTCGACAGCACGTACATCTGCCACCTCGGCTTCGTCGCCGACGGTGCGCCGGTCGTGCTGCCGACCATCTACGCCCGGGTCGGCGACCGCCTCTACGTGCACGGCTCCACCGGCAGCCGGCCGATGCGCGGCGCGGCCGGCCCCGGCCTGGCGGTCTGCGTCACGGTCACCCTGGTGGACGGGCTGGTGCTCACCAAGTCCGCGTTCAACCACTCCGTCAACTTCCGTTCGGTGGTGGCCCACGGCACGGCCCGCCAGGTCACCGACCCCGAGGAGCTGACCGTCGCCCTGGACGCCCTGGTCGACCAGGCCGTCCCCGGCCGCTCGGGCGACGTGCGCCGGCCCAACGCCAAGGAGCTCGCCGCCACCGCCGTCGTCCGGCTCGACCTCGACGAGGTCTCGGCCAAGACCCGCGCGGACGGCGCGGACGACGACGAGGCCGACCTCGACCTGCCCTACTGGGCCGGCGTCGTCCCGGTCTCGACGGTGCACGGCGCCCCCGTCCCGGACGCCTCCAGCACCGTGCCCCTGCCCGCCTACCTGCGCGAACTGCGCTGACCGGAGGGGGAGATGCTGATCAGGAGCTGGGACCGCGGCGACGAGGCCGAATGGCGCGACTGGCTCGCCGCCGGACGCGACTTCGGGCTGCTCGCCGCCAACGGCGCCCCCGGGCACGGGCCCGTCCTCGTCCCGACCCACTTCCTCCTCGACCCGGACGCGGGCGAGATCCTGCTGCACCTCGCCACGCCCAACCCGATCTGGGCGGCGCTGCGGGCCGACCCGCAGGTGACGCTGTCGGTGACGGACGACTACGTCTTCGCCCCCGGCCACTGGCGCGGCGAGCCGGGCACCCCGACCAGTTACTACGCCTCGGTCCAGTTCGCCTGCACCGCCGAGATCGTGGAGGACGCGGCGGGCAAGGCCGCCATCCTGAACCGCCAGCTGGCGCACTTCCAGCCGGAGACGCCCGAGGTCCGGGTGGTGCCCGGGGCCGGGCCCTTCGGCCCGCTGCTGACGGGCCTGCGCGGGCTGCGGCTGACCGTCCGCGAGGTGCGCGCCAAGTTCAAGTACGACGACAAGAAGCCGGCCGCGGAACAGTTCGCGATCGCCGGGCTGCTGGCGGAGCGCGGGCAGGGGCTGGACCCGGGCGCCCGGACGCAGCTGCTGCGGCGCAACGCCCGGCGCGGCGACGGCCCGGCGCCCGTCCGGGCCGAGCGCGCCGGACGTTCCGGGCCGGCGGCGACGGATCGCGGGGGCTGTCCGGCGGGCTGAGCAGCCGGGTGGACCACGGGCCGGCCGGCGCCGGACCGGCCGGCGGGACGTTGCCCGGACCGCGGGTCCGGCCGGCGCCGGACCGCGCCGCCGGGAGCCGGCCGGAGCTGACGGGCCGTGGCCCCGTACGCCCGGACGGGTTGCGTCCGCCGCGACATGCCGCCGAACGGGCTGCAGGCCGGGCGGACGGGTCACCCGCCTGATCGAATGTGAGGCGGATCCTGTCCACTCGGCCGTGCCGGCGGGCCGTCGCACCCTCAGGAGCTCGTCGTGGCCACCACCCACCCACCCAAGGACGCCGGCGAGGCGCACCTGGGGCATGTCGTGTTCATCTCGGCGGCCGCCGCGATGGGCGGCTTCCTCTTCGGCTACGACAGTGCCGTCATCAACGGCGCCGTGACCGGCATCCAGAAGCACTTCGAGGTGGGCAACGGCGAGACGGCGTTCGTGGTGGCGATCGCCCTGCTCGGCTCCGCGGGCGGCGCGATGGCGGCCGGCTGGCTCGCCGACCACCTGGGCCGGGTCCGGACGATGCTGCTGGCCGCCGTGCTCTTCGCGATCAGCGGCGTGGGCTCGATGTTCCCGCCCACCATCCAGGTCCTGGCACTCTGGCGGGTGGTCGGCGGCGTCGCGATCGGCATCGCCTCGGTGATCGCGCCCACCTACATCGCCGAGGTGGCGCCGACGGCGTACCGGGGCCGGCTGGCCTCGTTCCAGCAGATGGCGATCGTCCTCGGCATCACCGTCTCGCAGCTCGCCAACTACGCACTGAACGAGGCGGCCGGCGGGGAGTCCACCGGGCACCTGGCCGGCATCCAGGCCTGGCAGTGGATGCTCGGCGTGGAGACGGTGCCCGCCCTGGTGTACGGGCTGATGGCACTGGCCATCCCCGAGTCGCCGCGCTACCTGATCGCCGCCGGACGCGAGGACGAGGCCCGCGAGGTGCTGCGCGAGGTGGAGGGCGAGGCGGTGGACCTGGACGCCCGGACGGCCGAGATCCGCGCGGTGCTGCGGTCCACCCACAAACCGCGGCTCCGGGATCTGCTGGGCGGGCGGTTCGGGCTGCTGCCGATCGTCTGGATCGGCATCGGCGCCTCGGTGTTCCAGCAGTTCGTCGGCATCAACGTGATCTTCTACTACTCGTCCTTCCTCTGGCAGTCGGTGGGCATCGACGAGAGCAACTCGCTGCTCATCAGCCTCTCCACCTCGATCGTCAACGTGATCGGCACCGTGCTGGCGATGACCCTGGTGGACCGGATCGGCCGCAAGCCGCTGGCGCTGGCCGGATCGGCCGGCATGGCCGTCTCGCTCGGCGTGGCCGCCTGGGCCTTCTCCTTCCGGGTGGGCACCGGGGCCACCGCGACCCTGGACGACGCCTACGCCACCACGGCGCTGGTAGCCGCCCACGTCTTCGTGTTCTGCTTCGCGTTCTCCTGGGGCGTGGTGGTCTGGGTGCTGCTCGGCGAGATGTTCCCCAACCGGATCCGGGCGCTGGCCCTGTCGGTCGCCGCCTCCGCCCAGTGGATCGCCAACTGGGCCATCACCGTCACCTTTCCGGACCTCGCGGACTGGAACCTGTCGGCCACCTACGTCATCTACGCCTGCTTCGCCCTGCTGTCCATCCCGTTCGTGGCCTTCTGCATCAAGGAGACCAAGGGACGCACCCTGGAGTCGATGGGCTGACGCCCGCTCCCGGCGCGCGCCCTCCCCACGACACCCCCCTCCCCCGCCGGGCCGCGACCGGCCACGGCCCCGTCCCACGGAGAGACAGCCATGCCTGACCAGGGCGGCTCCCGGCAGAACATCACCTTCCCCCGCGCCGAGGGCACCGACGGCCCGCCCGGCGGGAACGGCGGGAACGGCGCCGGCGGGGCCGCCCGGCGGGCGCACGGCTACCTCGCGCTGCCGCCGCAGGGCACCGGCCCCGGGCTGGTGGTGATCCAGGAGTGGTGGGGGCTCACCTCGCACATCGCGGCCCTGACCGACCGCTTCGCGGCCGAGGGCTTCGTCGCCCTCGCCCCCGACCTCTACGGCGGCGCGACCACCCACGACCGCGCCGAGGCCGCCCGGCTGAAGCGCGAACTGCCGGTGGAGCGCGCCGCGCGGGACCTGCGCGGCGCCGTCGACCTGCTGCTCGGACACCCCGCGGTGGTCGGCGACGCCATCGGCGTGGTCGGCTTCTGCATGGGCGGCGGGTTCGCCCTGGTGCTGGCCGCGCAGGAGGGCGACCGGGTCGCCGCCGTGGTGCCCTTCTACGGGCTGCCGCCCGACCCGGAGTTCGACTTCCGCGGGCTGACCGCCCATGTCCTCGGGCACTACGGCGAACTGGACGGCTCGATCCCGGTGGCCGCCGTGGACGAGGCGGCGATCCGGATCGGGGAGGCCACCGACCGCCGACCCGAGATCCACTTCTACCCGGCCGGGCACGCCTTCATGAACGACGAGAACCCGGGCGGCCGCCACGACCCGCTGCAGGCCCGGATCGCCTGGCGGCGGACCCTCAGCTTCCTGTGGGGGCACCTCGGCTGACCACGGGCGCCGGCCGCAGGGGCCGCAGTGCGGAACCGGCGCCGGACCGTCGGCCCGAGCCGGACCCCGGACGAGCCCCTCCCTGACCTGACTCCCCGGCCCGACTCGCCGGCCCGACTCCCCGGCCTGTCTCCCCGCCGCCTCCCTGGCCGGCCCCCCTGACCGGTCTCCGGTCCGGCAGGACCAAATATCGGTTAGACACCTGACCGGGTACCCGTCATAGTCGCGCACGTGCACAGCCAAACGACCCTCCCCCGCCGCTTCGCCTGGGCCGGCCGCAACTACCGCATCCAGACCGCCGCGACGGTGGTCAGCGGCCTCGGCAACGCCGGGGCGCCGATCGCCACCGCCTTCGCCGTCCTCGGGGTCGGCGGCTCGACCACCGAGATCGGCTACGTCACGGCGGCCCGGCTGGTGCCGCTGGTCCTGCTGCTCCTGGTCGGCGGCGCCCTCGCCGACCGGCTGCCGCGCCACCACGTGATGGTCGCCGCCAACACCTTCAACGCCCTGTCCCAGGCGGTCCTGGCGGCCCTGGTGCTGACCGGCACGGTGCGACTGTGGGAGCTGGTGCTGCTCTCGGCGGCCGGTGGCGCCGGGCAGGCCTTCTACGGTCCCGCCTCCGGCGGCCTGATCATGCAGACGGTGGCGCCGGAGCACGCCTCGCACGCCTTCTCGGTCTACCGGATGGCCATGAACGGGGCCCAGATCGGCGGCGCGGCCCTCGGCGGCGCCCTCACCGCCACGGTCGGCGCCGGCTGGGTGCTCGCCATCGACGCCGGCTGCTTCCTGGCCGCCGCCGCCCTGCGCGTCCTGCTGCGGGTCGAGCCCGCGGCGAAGCAGCCGGAGGGCAGCGGGATGATCCGCGAACTGCGCGAGGGCTGGACGGAGTTCGCCTCCCGGCGCTGGCTCTGGGTGATCGTGCTGCAGTTCTCCGTCCTGATGGCCTGCGTCAGCGCGGTCGACGCCGTGTACGGACCGATCGTCGCCGAGACCCGGCTCGGCGGGGCCCGCGACTGGGGTCTCGCCCTCGCCGCCGACGGCGCCGGGCTGGTGCTCACCGGGCTGCTGATGGCCCGCTGGCGCCCCCGCCGGATCCTGCTGGTCGGCAACTACGGCGTCTTCCTCTTCGCCCTGCCCGCGGCCGCCCTCGCGATGGCCGCACCGCTGCCGCTGCTGGCGGTCGCCATGTTCCTCTCCGGCGCCGGCGTCACCGTCTTCGGGGTGAACTGGATGATCGCGCTGCAGCAGGAGATCCCGCCCGAGCTGATGTCCCGGGTCTCCGCGTACGACGCCTTCGGCTCGCTGGCCCTGGCCCCGGTCGGCACCGCCCTGGCCGGCCCGGCCGCCGGGGCGCTGGGCACCGGCGGCGCGCTCTGGACGTGTGCCGCCGTCACGATCCTGCTCAGCGTCGTGGTGCTGGCGGAACCGCAGGTCCGCCGGCTGAGCCGGCGCACCGCCGCCCCGGTGGAGGCCGCCGCCACGCCGGCACCGGTCGGCTGAACGGGCCCGCCCGCCGGACGACCGGCCGAGGACGGACGGGCGAGGACAGACGGGCGAACGGGCGAACGGGCGAACGGACGGGGCAACCAGCGGTCGGCGGCGCGCGTCCGGACGGGTGACAGACGTCGGCCGGCCGGGCTCAGCCGGTCGGCAGCCAGCTCACGTGGCCGGCCAGCAGGGCGTAACCGACGAAGGCCACGGTGTCGATCAGCGCGTGCGCGGTCACAAGCGGCATCACCCGTCCCCAGCGGCGGTAGGCCAGGCAGAAGACCACGCCCATCACCATGTTGCCGACCAGCCCGCCGACCCCCTGGTACAGGTGGTACGACCCGCGCAGCACCGAGCTGGCGACCACGATCGCCGGCCAGCTCCAGCCGAGTTGGCCCAGCCGGCGGATCAGGTAGCCGAGCACGATGACCTCTTCGAGGATCGCGTTCTCCCAGGCCGAGGCGACCAGCACGGGGATCCGCCACCACACGTCGGGCAGGCCGGAGGGGGCGACGGTCAGGTTGAAGCCGGCCGCCTGGGAGATCAGGTAGAGCGCCAGGCCGGAGCCGCCGATCGCGGCGGCGACGGCGGTCCCCCGGCCGAGGTCGCGCCGCTTCTGGGTCAGGTCGAAGCCGAGGACGCGCAGCGAGGTGCCCTCACGGACCAGCAGGTAGCCGACCAGGACGACGGGCATCAGGCCGCGCCCGATGTAGTAGAGCTGCCAGGCGAGGTCCAGCCACGGGCGGCCCGGAGCGCGGGACCCGTTGAGGGTGGCGACCTGCTGGCCGAGCGCGAGCGGCTGGGTGAGCGAGCCGGCGAAGCTGATCAGGGCGCTGAGGCCGCTGGCGCCCAGCGAGAGGCCGAGGACGATCAGCAGTTCGGCGCCGAGCAGCCGGCGGGACAGGGGCAGGCGCCCGGGCTCGGTCGAGACGGTGCTCACGGCGGCTCCAGCGGGCGGGCTTCGCCCGGGGGTCGGCCGACCGCCGGGGCGATCATCCTTCCATACGGGCGTACGGCCCCACCCGATCCGCCCCGCGCGGTGCCCGTGCCCCGTGGCTCACGCGGGCGTGCGGCGTCCCTCGCACCTCGGCCGGCGAAGACCGCCGCGGGCCGTCAAGGGCCCTCGCGGGCCGTCGCGGTACCGGCCTCGCCCCGGCCCCCTCGCCGGGAGCCGGGCCCCGGAGCCGGGAGCCGGGTCAGCCCACCGGCCAGGTGTGCACGGGCTCTCCCCCGCGCATGTACTCGGCGTAGCGCCGGGTCATCGCCGCCAGCGCGGCCGGCCGGTCCATCCCGAAGCGTTCGCGCAGTTGGTGGAAGGTCGCGCTCTGCCAGGCCGCGCCGTTGGTCCGGCGCAGGCAGCGCTGCTCGATGATGCCGAGGTAGCGATCCCGGTCGGCGGGCTCCACCCCCCACTCGTCCAGCCCCTGGTAGGCCAGCGGGAGCAGCTCGTTCAGCACCAGGTCGACGGCCGGCACGGCGGTCACCCCGCCGCCCCGGCCGCCCCAGCCGGCCCGCGGCCACTGCAGCACCGCGTCGATCCCGTGCCGGGCCGCGTTGTGGAAGTTCTCGTCGGCCTGGAGGAAGGGCAGCCTGGTCCAGACCGGCCGGGGCTGTTCGGCCAGCACCCGGACCAGTCCGTAGTAGAAGGCGGCGTTGGCCAGCGT
This sequence comes from Kitasatospora indigofera, assembly GCF_014655955.1. Taxonomy (GTDB): domain Bacteria; phylum Actinomycetota; class Actinomycetes; order Streptomycetales; family Streptomycetaceae; genus Kitasatospora; species Kitasatospora indigofera. The sequence continues at coordinate 22,205 of NZ_BNBO01000029.1, read as the reverse complement.
GTCGGCGACCGTCGGCCCGGCCGGCAGGACGCGGTTCTCGACCCGCAGGTGCGGCACGCCGTCCGCGATGTCGTAGACCGGCCGGTTCCAGCGGTAGATGGTGCCGTTGTGCAGGCGCATCTCGGCGAGCTTGGGGATCCCGCCGGAGGCCAGCACCTTGACCGGGTCCTCGTCGTCGCAGATCGGCAGCAGCGCGGGGAAGTACCGCAGGTTCTCGGCGAACAGGTCGAGCGCGGAGTCGACCCACCGCTCGCCGAACCAGGTGATGGGGCGGACGCCCTGCGCCTTGAGCTCCGCCGAACGGGTGTCGCAGGCCTGTTGGAACAGCACCGGGCGGGTCTCCCGCCACAGCTCCCGTCCGAACAGGAAGGGCGAGTTGGCACCGAGCGCGACCTGCGCCGCGGAGAGCGCCTGGGCGGCGTTCCAGACCGAGGAGAACCGCTCGGGGGTGACCTGGAGGTGCATCTGCAGCGAGGTGGCGGCGGCCTCCGCGACCATGGTGACCGACTCCAGCTGGAGGCGCTCGACGCCTTCGATGTCCAGCGCGATGTCCTCGCCGCGGGCCGCCAGGATCTGGTCGCTGAGCAGGCTGTACCGCTGGTTGTGGGACATCGAGTCCAGGCCGGTGTGGTCGTGCTCCAGGGTCGGCAGGATCCCGATCATCACGATCCGGGCGCCGGCCTCGGCGGCCTTCCGGTCGGCGTAGCGCAGGCCGGTGTCGATCTCCTCCCGCAGCTCCTCCAGCACGTGGCCGGTGAGCCGGTGCGGGGCGATGTTCACCTCGATGTTGAACTGACCGAGTTCGGTCTGGAAGTCGCTGGAAGCGATCGCGCCGAGCACCTGTTCGTTGCGCATCAGCGGCTGACCCTGCTCGTCCGCCAGGTTGAGCTCGATCTCCAGCCCCATCACGGCCCGGGGGCGGTCGAAGCGGTTCTCACGCAGCATCCGTTCGAGCACGTCGAGACAGGACTGGAGCTTGCGGCGGTACATCTGCCGGTCCGACAGGTCCGCGCGCGTGGCCACGACCTTCTCGCCCATGGGTCCCCTCCTCTAGGCCGACCGTGCAAGCATCATGCCCATCCCGAAGATCGATACCCGACGGGGTCGAACGTCGTACGAAGCAAGGAAACTGACGCTCTTTCAGTCGAATGCCGACTTGCCTCGCGCAACTGAACGTGATAAACAGGTCACCCTGCGCACCTGTTCGAGTAGAATTCGCACTGCGCTCAAGCCCGGCCTGCCACCGCTCCGACGTCGACGACGATGCCGGGGCCCCCTACGGTGGCGGCCGCGCCCGCACCGCGATCATGCACAACCGGACACGGCCCAGGTCCCGTCACACCAGACACGCCACGCCGGTATGCCGCACTCGCACGCCGATCTCTCACGGAGAGGCGACCCCGCCATGACATTGCAGACCCCCCAGCCTCCGCCCAGCGCCCTGCGCGCCGTCCTGGCGGCCCTCGACTCGGAGACCGCGCTGCGCCAGCCGGCCGCCGCCGCGCTGCGCCATCCCCACGGCACCCTGCTGCCCGCGCACCCGCTCGCGGTGCACGTCCTGGACGGCCCCAGGCCCCGGCTGACGGCGGCGCGCCGGACGGGCTGGCGCTTCCTGATCAAGGACGGCAGCGAGGTGGCGGCGGCGGCCGAGGTGGTCCAGAGCGTCGAGGGGCACACCTTCTCCCACTTCACGGCCGGCCCCTACCTGGACTCGACCGTCCGGGCGCTGCGGCAGGCCTGGCAGCTCGCGCAGACCTCGCGCGCCCGCCACCAGCCGCGGCTGCTGACCTTCCCCGGGCAGTACGCCACGGCGCTGTGGCTGCACGCACCGGACGCGGCACCGGGGGCCGACCTGATGATCCCGCTGGCCCCCGCGCCGCTGGGGGTCACCGCGCACCGCGCCTACCCGGCGACGGACCTGCTGGCGCTGCTCGCCGCCCCCGCGCCGGCCAAGCCGTTGGTGCTCGGAGTCTCCTGACGCCCCGATCCTCCGGACGGGTCATCCCGGGTAGCCCGATCGGGCCATGCCCGGCATGGCCCGTCCGGCATGTATTTCGGCTTCGCGCCATCTGAATGGGTGATCTATGCCCGGGAGTTGTGGCGCATGTCACCAAATTGCTGCGCAAAGGCCGACGGACGCCGACACTGGGAGCCAGCGTGGAAGGACCACCTGTCCTACCCACAGATTCGCCGGCTCACACCTGGGCCGGCGGGACAGGATCCGGCTACCGCGGCGGCTCCCGCCGGCTATTCCGACGGCAACCGCATCACGGGGAGGATCGCTAGCGAAGCGAGGGTACGACCCATGTGCCAGCACCGTCCGGAGTGCCCTTCGGCCGACTCCGAGGACCGCGAGGCCGCCGCGACCGTGGCCTGCCACCCCGAGCAGGGGTGGAGCCTCCTCTGCAACGGCGTCCTGCTCTTCGAGGACACCGGCGAACTGCTGCCCGACGGCCGGGTGATCGCCCCGCGCCGCCCGCTGGCCTTCGCGGCCTGACCCGCTCGCCGCCGGCGCAGCACCGGGTCCGTACGGCAGGGTGCCCCGGGCGCGTGGTGCGAAGCCCCGCGGCGGGTACGGCGGACAGCGGTGGGCCCCGGCGGATCGAATCCGCCGGGGCCCACCGCTTCGCACCGGGTCAGCTCACGCCCGCGGGCGCGGCACCGGTCAGGCGCCGTACTCGTCCATCGGCGGGCAGGAGCAGACCAGGTTGCGGTCGCCGTACGCGCCGTCGATCCGGCTCACCGGCGGCCAGTACTTGTCCGCCGGGTTGACGCCCGCCGGGAAGACCGCCTCCTGGCGCGTGTAGCCGCGGGTCCAGTCGCCGGCCAGGGTGGCGGCGGTGTGCGGGGCGCCGCGCAGCGGGTTGTCCTCCGCGGCCCACTCGCCCGAGCCGACCTTCTCGATCTCCGCGCGGATCTCGATCATCGCGGCGCAGAACCGGTCGATCTCGTGCAGGTCCTCGGACTCGGTGGGCTCGATCATCAGGGTGCCGGCCACCGGGAACGACATCGTCGGCGCGTGGAAGCCGTAGTCGATCAGGCGCTTGGCGATGTCGTCCACCGTCACGCCCGTCTCCTTGGTGAGCGGGCGGATGTCGATGATGCACTCGTGCGCGACCAGCCCGCCGGGGCCGGTGTAGAGCACCGGGAAGTGCGGGGCCAGGCGCTTGGCGATGTAGTTGGCGTTCAGCACCGCGACCTGGGTCGCGTGCTTGAGGCCCTCGCCGCCCATCAGCCGGACGTACGACCAGGAGATCGGCAGGATCGCGGCCGAGCCCCACGGCGCGGCGGAGATCGGGCCGACACCGGTGGCGGGGCCCGCCTCGCTCTGCAGCGGGTGGTTCGGCAGGTACGGCGCCAGGTGGGCGCGGACGGCCACCGGGCCGACGCCCGGGCCGCCGCCGCCGTGCGGGATGCAGAAGGTCTTGTGCAGGTTCAGGTGCGAGACGTCCGCGCCGAACTTGCCCGGCTTCGCCAGGCCCACCAGCGCGTTCAGGTTGGCGCCGTCCACGTACACCTGGCCGCCGGCCTCGTGCACGGCCGCGCAGATGTCGGTGATGGTCTCCTCGAACACGCCGTGCGTGGACGGGTAGGTGACCATCAGCACCGAGAGCTGGTCGCGGTGCTGCTCGATCTTGGCGCGCAGGTCGTCGACGTCGACGTCACCGTCGACCAGGGTCTTGACCACGACCACCCGCATGCCGGCCATCACGGCGGAGGCCGCGTTGGTGCCGTGCGCGGAGGACGGGATCAGGCAGACGTCGCGGCCGGTGTCGCCGTTGGCGTGGTGGTAGGCGCGGACCGCCAGCAGGCCGGCCAGCTCGCCCTGCGAACCGGCGTTGGGCTGGATGGAGACCGCGTCGTAGCCGGTCACCTCGACCAGCTGCTGCTCCAGCTGGCGGATCAGGGTCAGGTAGCCCTGGGCCTGCTCGATCGGCGCGAAGGGGTGCAGCTGGCCGAACTCGGGCCAGGTCACCGCCTCCATCTCGGTGGTCGCGTTGAGCTTCATGGTGCAGGAGCCCAGCGGGATCATGCCCCGGTCCAGCGCGTAGTCGCGGTCCGACAGGCGGCGCAGGTAGCGCAGCATGGCGGTCTCGGAGCGGTGGCTGTGGAAGACCGGGTGGGTGAGGTACTCGTCCTCGCGCAGCAGCGCGGCGGGCAGCGCCTCGGCGGTCTCGTCGATCTCGGCCTGCGGCACGCCGAAGGCGGCCCAGACACCGGCCAGGTGCTCGCGGGTGGTGGTCTCGTCGCAGGAGACCGAGATCAGGTCGGCGCCGTCCTGGTGGACGTTGATGCCGTGGGTCCGCGCGGCGGCGGCGATCCCGGCGGCCCGGCCCGGGACGCGGGCGGTGACGGTGTCGAAGAACTCGCCGTGCAGCAGCTCGACGCCCCCGGCGCGCAGCCCGGCGGCGAGCGCGGCGGCGTAGCGGTGGGTGCGGCGGGCGATGTCGGCCAGGCCGTCGGGGCCGTGGTAGACGGCGTACATGGAGGCCATCACGGCCAGCAGGACCTGCGCGGTGCAGATGTTGCTGGTCGCCTTCTCACGGCGGATGTGCTGCTCGCGGGTCTGCAGCGCCAGGCGGTAGGCGCGGTTGCCGTCGGCGTCGACCGAGACGCCGACCAGGCGGCCGGGCAGCGAGCGGGCGTACTCGGCGCGGACCGAGAGGTAGCCGGCGTGCGGGCCGCCGAAGCCCATCGGGACGCCGAAGCGCTGCGAGGTGCCGCAGGCGATGTCGGCGCCGAGCGAGCCGGGCGACTTGAGCAGGGTGAGCGCCAGCAGGTCGGCGGCCACGGCGACGACGGCGCCGAGCCCGTGGGCCTGCTCGATCAGCGGCTCCAGGTCGCGGACCACGCCGGTGGCACCCGGGTACTGCAGCAGCACGCCGAAGACGCCGCGCTCGGCGATCCCGGCCGGGATGCCGGCGGAGAGGTCGGCGACGACCACCTCGACGCCGGTCGGTTCGGCGCGGGTCCGGATGACGGCGACGGTCTGCGGCAGGGTCTCGGCGTCGACCAGGAAGACCCCGCCCTTCACCTTGGTGACCCGGCGGGTCAGCGCCATCGCCTCGGCGGCGGCGGTGCCCTCGTCGAGCAGCGAGGAGCCGGAGGTCGGCAGGCCGGTCAGGTCGGAGACCACGGTCTGGAAGTTGAGCAGCGCCTCCAGGCGGCCCTGCGAGATCTCCGGCTGGTACGGGGTGTAGGCGGTGTACCAGGCCGGGTTCTCCATGACGTTGCGCAGGATCACCGGCGGGGTGAAGGTGCCGTAGTAGCCCAGGCCGATCATCGGCGTGAGCACCTGGTTGGCGGCCGCCAGCTCGCGCAGCTCGGCGAGGACCTCGGCCTCGCTGCGGCCGGCCGGCAGGTCGAGGCCGTCGATCGAGCGGATCGCCTCGGGCACGGCGGCGGCGGACAGCTCGTCCAGCGAGCCGTAGCCCACGTGGGCGAGCATCTTCTCCTGGGCCCCGGAGTCGGGGCCGATGTGGCGGGTCTCGAAGGGGCTGGCCTGCTCAAGCTCGGTGAGGGTCGCGGAGCTGAGCGGGCGACCGGCGTTCGGCTGGGCGTTCATGATGGTCGAGGCCTCCTGGTCACGGACCGGCGGGGGCGCGCACGCCGGTCGGCCGTGACCGCTGCGGACAGCGGGCCGGCCCTGGCGAACGAACCCAACAGGCCTCCCCCTCTGTCATCGGGACCTGAGAGCTTCGCCCGCGCGGGATGCCTGAGCATCCCGTCGGCTTGCACCGTCGGTGAGGGTGGTGGCCGTCGGCTCCCTCGCCGGCGGTCCTGCCCTGCTTTCCAGAGTGACCTATCCCACACGGTACGGATGCCTGAGAGATTCCGGGGAGGAGTTGCTCCTTCGGCGCCCCCGCCGGCGTCTCGTCGGCCGGGGACTCTCCCGAGCGGGCTCGGCGGTCGCGCCCAGGGTACCAGCGGGAGCCCTCCCGATCACGGGTGCGCCCCCGCCCCGGACCGGAGTACGCACTGGTCCGGGCGGGCGGACGGCCCGCCCGGACGGCGGCGCTCCGCTCGCAGGCGCCCGGTTCATGCCTTTTCGTATGAAGTGGCGGATGGGCCGGACCCTCCAGCCGTACCCCTGCGGGAGTTCCGCAGGAGCATCCGCACCGGAGGAATTGAGTGCAAACCGACATCGACCCCAGAGACCTGATCGGGCACCGGGCGGTCGACCGCAACGGCGACAAGATCGGCACCGTGGACGAGGTGTACCTGGACGACGCGACCGGCGAGCCCGAGTGGGCGGCCGTCCGGACGGGCATCTTCGGCCGCGACGCCTTCGTCCCGCTGACCACCAGCGAGTTCTCGGGCGAGGAGCTGCGGGTCCCCTACGACAAGTCGCTGGTGAAGGACTCACCGGACTTCGGCGTGGGCCAGCACCTCTCCCCCGCCCAGGAGCTCCAGCTGTACCGCTACTACGGGCTCGACACCCCGGCGGACAACCGCTCCGGCTCGGCCAAGGACACCGGCGCCGACGACCGCCCCGCGGACCTGGACTTCGGCGCCGTGCCCGGTGCGGCCGCGCCGGCGGCCGCCGCTGCGGCGGTGGCGGGTGGCACGGCCGCCGCCACGGCGGGCCGGGGCACCGAGACCCCGGCACCGGAGAAGGCCGAGAAGCTGGAGAAGCTTGAGCGGCCCGTCGAGCCGCCGGCGGGCGGCGCGCCCGCCACCGCCGTCGGCCTCGCCGCGGCCGCCCCGGCCGCCGCACCCGAGCGCCGGACGCCGGCCGCCGAGGAGACCAACGTCCGCACCGTGGGCACTCCCGCGCCCGCCGCCGCCCAGGCCGCCCCGGCCCCGATGTACGCCAAGCCGGCCGAGGCCGCGCCGCTCGCCGCGCCCGGTGCGGACGCCGCCACCTCCGCGCCCGGCGGCCCGGTCGAGATCACCTGCCACGAGGAACGGCTCGACATCACCACCGAGTGGCAGGTGACGTACACGGCCCGGCTCCGCAAGTACGTCACCAGCGAGACGGTCGAGCGGCACGTCCCGGTGGTGCGCGAGCGCGTCCGGGTGGAGCGGGTGCCCGTGACCGAGGGCGAGCGGGACGCGCTGACCCAGGAGGAGATCGCGGAAGCGGTGGAGGAGGTCACCCTGCGCGAGGAGCGGCCGGTGGTGCGCAAGTACCTGGTGCCGATCGAGCGGGTGCGGCTGGTGGTCGAGCGGTTCACCGACGACCACGTGGTGCGCGAGGAGCTGCACCGCGAGCACGTCGAGATCCAGGACGGCTCCACGGCCGGCACCCCGGGGCCGGCCGCCGCGCACGCCGCACCGGCCGGGCACTCCGCCCAGGCCGGACACACCTCCCCGGCCGCGCAGCCGGCCCAGGCCTCGCAGCCCTCGGGCGGTACGTCCGCGTCCGGCGGGCCCGCGGCGGGCCGGCCGGACTCCGCCGCCGACTCCCCCTCGGCCGGCCGGCCGACCGACAGCTCGGCCGCCGCCCCGGCCGCGGCCCAGACCGGCGTGCAGTCGCACCCCGAGCCGCTGCGCACCCTGGGCTGAGCGGCCGCCCCACCCCCGGCAGACGGGCAGGGCTCCGGACCGTACGCGGTCCGGAGCCCTGTCCGTCCTCGGCATGTCCGTCCTCGGCATGTCCGTCCTCGGCATGCCCGCCATCGGCATGCCCGCCATCGGCATGCCCGCCATCGGCGCGCCCGTCCTCGGCGTGCCGCGCTGCGTAGGACATGCCGGTGCTCGGCGTGCGCGTCCCCGGCACGCCGGCACGCCGGGAAGCGCGGCCGGGGCCGGCCGGCCGGACCCGCTCCGGCCTGCACTTTGCCAAAGCTTCACCGATCGATATTTGACACACTGAAGTATCTGCCGCCAAAGTTACTTCAGCTAGTTCACTTTCACTCGCCTGAAGCAATGTCCTCGGGCACACCTACTGGAGGAAGCACCGTGAGTGAGGCACCACAGCCCACCACCGCGGCAGCGAAGCAGAGCAGTGCCCGGGTACTCCCTGCCCTGATCCTGGCGATGCTGGCGTTCAGCGTGGTGCAGACCGCGGTCGTCCCGATCCTGCCCTCGCTGGCCAAGGAACTGAACGTCTCCGGTTCCAACATCACCTGGCTGATGACGGCCAACCTGCTCTCCGCAGCCGTCCTCACCCCGCTGCTCGGCCGGTTCGGCGACCTGCGCGGCCGCAAGCCGATGCTGCTCATCTCGCTGACCGGGCTGGTCGCCGGCTCGGCCCTCGCGGTGAGCACGCACTCCTTCACCTGGCTCGTGGTGGCCCGCGTCCTCCAGGGCGCCGGCGGTGGCGTGCTGCCGCTCGCCATCAGCATCGTCCGGGACGAGCTGCCCAAGGAGAAGGTCACCGGCGGCGTCGCCGGGATCAGCGCATCGATGGGCGTCGGCAGCGGCCTCGGCCTGGTGGCCACCGGCCTGCTGCTGGAGCACTGGAGCTACAAGTCCATCTTCTGGATGGGCCTGGTCTTCGGTCTGATCGCCGTCGCGCTGGTGGCCCTGCGCGTCCCCAAGGACCCGGTCGTCGACACCGAGGGCGGGGCCGACCCGCTCGGCGCCATCACCCTGGCCGGCTGGCTCTCCGCCCTGCTCGTCGCCGTCAGCCAGGGCAACGCCTGGGGCTGGACCTCCAACAAGACCCTCGGCCTGTTCGCCGTCGCCGCCGTGGTCGCCCTGATCTGGGGGATCATCGAGGTCAAGGTCAAGCACCCGCTGGTCGACATGTCGATGATGTCCCGCCCGGCCGTCGCCTTCACCAACCTGGCCGGTCTGCTCATCGGGTTCGGCATGTACGGCTCCTTCATGGTGATCAGCAACTTCGCCCAGACCCCCGAGCGCCTCACCCACTACGGCTTCACCGCCACCGTGCTGCACGCCGGCGTGATGCTGCTGCCGTCGGCGGTCGGCAGCATGGTCGCCGCCCCGCTCGGCGCCGTCCTGATCGCCCGTCGCGGACCGCGCCTGCCGCTGGTGCTCGGCGGCGTCCTCGGCGCCGTCGCGATGTCCTACCTGGCCGTGCGGCACAGCCACGAGGCCGACCTCTACACCGCCTCGGCGATCTTCGGCCTGGGCATCGGCCTCGCCTTCTCCGCGATGCCGGCCTACATCAACGGCGCCGTCCCGGTCGAGCAGAGCGGCATCGCCAACGGCATGAACGCCGTGCTGCGCACCGTCGGCGGCGCCATCGGCACCGCCGTGATGGCCGCCATCCTGACCGGCGACACCATCCCGCGCCTGCCGGTCGCCCTGCCGACCCTGAACGCCTACCAGCACGCGTTCTGGACCGCCGCCGCCGTCTGCCTCGTCGCCGGCGCCGTGCCCTTCCTGATCCGCCGGATCAAGCCGGCCGCACCCGCGGCCGACCTGGCCGACGCACCGAACTCCAGCCCCGTGCTGGTCAAGACCGACGCCTGACGAGGCGTCCTCCCCCGTGCCCAGGGACAGGGCGCGGGGGGACCGGGCCACCGGGGATCGACGAGGGCATCGCGATCACCCACGGCCCGGCCCGACACGCGGCCCCGCCCGGACGACTCCGGGCGGGGCCGCTCCGTCGTTCCGGCACCCGGCGCCGGCGGCCCTTCCGGCGGGCGGCGTCACTCCTGCCGCAACGGCAGCGGCCGGGCCGGCTCCAGCGCCCGATCGTCCACCAGGAAGGTCCGCACCCGGCCCGGCCCGCTCCACGGCGTCTCGAACCGCACGGTCACCCGCCCGACGCCGCTGCCCTGCACCCACCCCGGCCCGAACTCGGTGTGCGTCACGTCCTGCCCCGGCATCCAGCGCCGGACGACGGGCCCCTCCCCCGCTTCCGCGGCCTCCTCCACCGCCTCGGCCGGCCGCTCCGCCGGCTCCGGCGCACCCTCCTGCCCCGGCTCCGCCGCGGCCGCCTGCTCCCGCAGCTCGGCCTGCTCCCGCGCCGCCTCGCGCACGGCCTGCGCGAAGAGGTCCTCCTGGGTGTAGTCCGCGAGCTGCGAGACGCCGACCCCGAGCAGCCGCACCCCACCGGTGACGTCGACCTGCGCCGCCAGCCGGCGCGCCGTGTCGGTGATCACCGTCTCGTCGTCGGTCGGACCGCGCAGCGTCTCTGAACGGGTCAGGGTGGAGAAGTCGAAGCGCCGCACCTTGAGCACCACCGTGCGGCCCGAGCGCCCGGCCGCCCGCAGCCGGCCGACGCAGCGCGCCGCCAGCACGTCCACCTCGTGCAGGATCCGGTCACGGTCCGCCAGGTCCACCTCGAAGGTGTCCTCCACCGAGACCGACTTGGCGTCCCGGTCGGGCACCACCGGCCGGTCGTCCAGCCCCAGGGCCATCTGGAGCACGCCGGCGCCGTGCGCCCGCCCGAGCAGCTGCACCAGCTCGGCCTCGCCCGCCTCGGCCAGGTCCGCCACCGTTGTCAGCCCGGCCCGGCGCAGCACCTGCTCGGTGGCCGGGCCGACGCCCGGCAGCGCCCGGACGGACATCGGGCCGAGCACCGCCCGCTCCTGGCCGGGCACGACGAGCACCAGGCCGTCCGGCTTGGCCTGCTCGGAGGCGATCTTGGCCATCAGCTTGGAGCCCGCCGCGCCGACCGAGGCGGTCAGCCCCGTCCGCCGCTCGATGTCGGCCCGGAGGTCCTCGGCCAGGGCCAGCACCAGGGCCGCGGCGTCGGAGGAGGCGGCGAGTGCCGGGCCGTACGGACCGGCCGCCAGGTCGACGAAGGCCTCGTCCAGGCTGAGCGGCTCGACCAGCGGGGACAGCTCCCGCAGCAGGCCCATCACCAGGTCGCTGACCCGGCGGTAGGCCTCGAAGCGGCCGGTCAGGAAGGCCGCGTTCGGGCAGAGCCGCCGGGCCTGGGCCATCGGCATCGCGGAGTGCACCCCGAACGTGCGGGCCTCGTACGAGGCGGTGGAGACCACGCCGCGGCCGCCCAGACCCCCGACGATCACCGGCTTGCCGCGCAGGCTCGGCTTGGCCGCCTGCTCCACCGAGGCGAAGAAGGCGTCCATGTCGAGGTGGATGATGCTCGGCAGTGACCGCACCTGCCGATCATGCCGCAGGGGTCCGACAATCAGGCGTCCACGCGACCGGCCCGGCGCGCCCGCGGGCGGCCCCGGGCCCGCGGCGCGTGGCCACGCCCGGCGGCGCGAGGTCCCGCCGCTCGGGGCCCGGTCAGCGCGCGCCCGCGTCCGCCAGCGCGCGCGGGATGCCCTGCTCCTGCGGGCCGAGCAGCGCGGGGTCGGGCCGCAGCCAGGCGTTCAACGCGGCCTTCCCGGCACCGGGGATCTCCCGCAGGCCGCCGTAGTACCAGGTGACGTCGTGCCACTCCTGCACCCCGACCGCGTACGCGTCGACGCCCGCCGCCTGACAGAGGGCCAGCGCCCGGCGGACGTGGAACTCCTGGCTGACCAGCACCGCCCGCCGGACCCCGAAGATCCGCCGGGCCCGGGTGCAGGAGTCCCAGGTGTCGAAGCCCGCGTAGTCGCCGACCACCCGGATCTCCGGCACGCCGTGCTCGATCAGGTAGCGCCGCATCGCGTCGGTCTCGTCGTAGGCGGCCCGACCGTTGTCGCCGGTCACCAGGATCGCCGAGACCTTCTGCCGCTGGTACAGCTCCAGCGCCGCGTCCAGCCGGTGCGCGAGGTACGGGGACGGCGTGCCGTTCTCCAGGCCGGCGCCGAACACCACCGCGACGGGGGCCTGCGGCACGCTCTGCACGGTGCGGACCCGGTCGGCCGTGCTCGTCCAGAGCCAGGCGCTCGGCGCCAGTGCCAGCACGCAGAGCAGGACGAGCAGTTGGAAGGCCCGGCGCTGCCCGCGGCGCTGCCGCAGCCAGGCCGGCCCGCCGAGTACGACCCGCACGAAGCGTATGACCCGCACGACCCCTCCTTGATCGGTTCACCACCGGTGACGACACGACCGGCCCGGACGGTTCCCCGTCCGGGCCGGTCTCCGGTGCTGCCGGATCGCTCGTGCTCTTCGATTGCTCCTGGTGGCGGACCGCCCGCGGTCAGCCCGCGCGGTTGCGCCGCTGGGCCAGCTCGTCCGCCGGGTCCTGGCCGACCAGCGTCTCGCCGGTGTCGGTGCGCTCGGCGTGCAGCCGGCCCAGGGAGGACTCCAGCTCCTTCCAGACCGCGCCGACCGCGATGCCGAAGACGCCCTGACCGCCCTTCAGCAGGTCGACCACCTGCTGCGGGGTGCTGCACTCGTAGACCGTCGCGCCGTCGCACATCAGGGTCAGCCCCGCCAGGTCGCCGATCTCGGCGGACTGCAGGTGGGTGACGGCCACCCGGATGTTCTGCAGCGAGACGCCGGCGTCCAGCAGGCGCTTCACGATCTTCAGGGTCAGGATGTCGCGGAAGCTGTAGAGGCGGTGCGTGCTCGCCGGGTACACCGACCGCACGCTCGGCTCCAGCAGCCCGGTGCGCGCCCAGTAGTCCAGCTGGCGGTAGGTGATGCCGGCCGCCGCGCAGGCGGTGGGACCCCGGTAGCCGACCAGCGCGGAGGTGGGGGCGAGTCGTTCGATGTCCGGCTGGCCGCCCTGGACGGCGGGGAAGCGCCCGATCCTGGGCCCGACCCGGGCCGGCTCGGCGCCGCCGGGCTCCGCCGGCCTGGCCTCCCAGCCGCGGTCCGCCGCGGTCCGGCCGGTGCGTTGCACATGCACGGAGCACACACCACCCACGGCCACGTCATCGCCGGTGCTGGTCATGCCTACCTCCGTCCACCTGTGCTGCGGGCTGCCCGGCCACGGGTGACAATCCGCAGCCACTCCTGACGGTAGGCAGTCACCCATGGCCCGTCAACGATCGCCACGCCGGGCACGCCAAACCGCGTCACTCGGGAGAGTGGTTTTTCGTGCCCCCAGTGTGGGTAAGTGGACGACTTTTGGCAAAACCGCGACGGCGGGCCCGAGCAGCCGGTACGGCCCCCTAGGACGGGCTTCGACGGTCACCGCAGGCAGAACGGCCGGTCACCGTCCGTGGCGCGGGCGATCGCTGCGGGTGCGTCCGGCGCTCACATCGGGTAGTGCTGCCACCGCTGCCGGAAGACCCGTCCCACCCCTCCGGGACACCAGGCCGGTCATTCGGGACACCGGGCGGGCCGGCCTCGGGCCGGGGGCGCCGGGCAACGAGGCCTTCAGCCGCCCGTCGGGCCACCTCGGGGGCGGGGTGCACCGCCGGCCGGCGACAGCAGAAGAAGCCCGCGCGAACGGCACGGGCGGGGAGCCGGCGGGCGGCGCCTACTGCTGGCCGCCGCCGAAGTCCTCGGGCGAGACCTGGTCGAGGAACTCGCGGAACTTCTCGACCTCGTCCTCCTGCTCGTCCGGGATCGCGATGCCCGCCTCGGCGAGCACCTCCTCGCTCCCGTAGATCGGGGTCCCGGTCCGCAGGGCGAGCGCTATCGCGTCGGACGGGCGGGCACTCACCTCGACCCCGCCGGTGAACACCAGTTCGGCGTAGAAGACGCCCTCGCGGAGGTCGGTGATCCGCACCTCGGTGAGCTGCTGGCCCAGGGCCTCCAGCACGTCCTTGAAGAGGTCGTGCGTCAGCGGGCGCACCGGCGTCATGCCCTGCTGGGCGAAGGCGATCGCGGTCGCCTCACCCGGACCGATCCAGATCGGCAGGTAGCGGTCGCCCCCGACCTCGCGCAGCAGCACGATCGGTTGGTTCGACGGCATCTCCACCCGGACACCCACGACGTCGAGCTCATTCACAGTCGCAACCCTATGGCCCACACCCCGGATATGAAAGCGCAACCAGGACCGGGCTGGTCACAGCCCTGCGACCGGCCCCCGGAGGCCACCGCCCGAGGCCGGCCGGCCCGGTGAGCGGCCTGCCTAGTGACGGGTCCGCATCCCGGCCTGGACCATCGCGGCGTGCAGCCGGACGGACAGCGTGGCGAGATCGCGCGCGGTGGCCTCGGCGTGCGCCCGGGTCTGCGGGTTCCGGTGCCGCCGCAGCGGGGCGACCACCTGGTCCACCAGGGCGACCTCACGGTCGGCGGCGGCCTTCATCGCGCGCAGGTGGCGCGGTTCGAGCCCGTACCGGCCCAGTTCCGCCACCAGCCGGGCGACCTGCAGGGCCTCGCCGTCGTACCCGCCGTCCGGGCCCGGCACGACCAGGCCGTACGACTCCCACTCGGCGAGTTCGCGCTCCCCCGCCTCGGCGGCGGCCAGCAGCTCGGCGCGGCCGAGCCGGACCCCGGAGGCCGCACCGGAGGCGGCCACCAGCTCGCGGTCGGCCTCCTCCATCGGGCCCGGGCGGGTCTCCGGCGCGGGCAGCGCCGGCGGCGCCTCCCCGCGCTCGATCGCGTCCAGGTGCTCGCGGATCACTCTCAGCGGGAGGTAGTGGTCGCGCTGCATCCTCAGCACGTACGCCAGCCGCTCGACATCGGCGGGGCTGAACTTGCGGTAGCCCGAGGGCGTGCGCTGCGGCTCCACCAGGCCCTCCGCCTCCAGGAACCTGATCTTGGAGATGGTGACCTCGGGGAAGTCGTCCCGGAGGAAGGCCAGCACCGCGCCGATGCTCAGCAGCTCCTCACCGCGCCACCGGGACTCACCGGGACGGTGGACGGTGCGGCCGTGCTGCCTGGGGGCCGCGATCACCCCCCGCACACCCTGCTCCGGCCGCGGCTGCGACGGGGGCGCCGGCTCCGGGCCGGGGTGTGCGGGGGTGATCGCCCCGAGAGATGTGGGAGGGTTCGCGCTCACTCGGGCTCCTGCCGAAGTCGTGGTCAGTACCCCCGGTGGTGACTGGCGAAGAACACCAGCCGGTACTTGCCGATCTGCACCTCGTCGCCGTTGTTCAAGGCCACCTCGTCGATCCGCTCCCGGTTGACGTACGTGCCGTTGAGGCTGCCGACGTCCGCGACGGTGAAGCCGCCCCCCGGCGTCCGGCGGAACTCGACGTGCTTGCGCGACACCGTGACGTCGTCCAGGAAGATGTCACCCTGCGGGTGGCGGCCGGCCGTCGTCTTGTCCGAGTCGAGCAGGAAGCGGCTGCCGGAGTTCGGGCCGCGCTGCACGATCAGCAGTGCGGAGCCCGGCGGCAGCGCGTCGATCGCCGACAGCACCTCGGGCGAGAGCGCGGGCTGGGTGCCCGTGCCGGCCTGGGTGGCGTTGGGGTCGTAGGACTCAAGGCCGGAGATGGAGATGGTCGAGGTGGTCTCCGCGGCGCCCTCGGGGAGCAGGCCGCCACGCAGAGCGGTGCCGCAGTTGGAACAGAAGCGGGCCGCGACGGGGTTCTGGTTCCCGCACCTGGGGCACGGAGTGGGGCCACCCATGTTCACAGCCTCCTGGCGCGGCAGACCCGACGGGTCGTGCCCGGCGTAGGGATCCGGGGCAAACCCTCCACCAGAGGTTGAGGGTCCTGTCGGGAAACCTATGCGCGGGGCGCCGGAGGGGTCAACCGACGCGCCGTAGCCCGCCGGATTCCCTCCCTGGGGGGCACCGGCACCGTCCCTGAAGAGCGGCCGGTCGGCCGCGTACTCGACTCCCTCGGGAGCGGAGCGCATGCCCGGCACGGCGGGCTCTTCGTCGGCCCGGCGGTGGCGCGCGGTGGGCGCCTCGACAGCCGCACCACTGCGGTTGTTGCGGCCGAACAACTTCGAGAAGAAACTCACGGGCGAATCCCCTTGCGTGTGACAGACCCGCCCGCGGGGCAGGGTGAGAACCTCGGACAGGCTGCGAGCCCGGCTGAGCGCCGGGCCGATGGGAGTGGTGCTCCGACAAACAGCGGCACGAACCAGTGTCTCTGACCGCCTTGCGGCAGCCTCCACCGGGGGTTCCCCGCAGGTGACGGACCGTACGAGAGGCGCCCCGTCACTTCGCCGCCGGCTTGGCGTACTGCGGCGTGCGCAGCTCGGTGAGCGCGTCGACGACGATCTTCTGCTGCTCGGCGATGGTGGCGCGGGCCTGGTGGCTCTCCAGGGTGCGGACCACACCGCCCGGGATGTTCAGCGCGGGCGTCAGGTCCTGCGGGTTCCCGACCACGGTGAAGCGGTAGGGCTGCGAGACCTTCTTGCTGTCGATCTGCACACCGCCCCCCGGAGCGTCGGTGAAAAAGGTGTTCACCACCACACGCACGTCGTTGATCTGAATCGCCTCCGCCCCCGCCGCTCTCAGTTCCTGCAGGGTGTCCAGCAGCATATCCGCCTTCACCTGCCCTTGGGGATCATCGACCGTCAGTACGATGCCCGGACCAGTGGCTTTGACCGTCCCGGCGAGGACGCCGAGCTCGGTCGACTTCTTCCTGGTCTGTTCCTGGGCCTCCTTGGCCTGGTTGGAACTGTTCTCCAACTGGGCCATGGACTGCTCAAGCTGTGCCTTCTCCTGTTGGAGACGCTGCTGACGGCTGTCCAGTTCGTCGAGGATGCGAACCAGATCCTCCTGCCGGGCACCGCGCAGCTGGTCGTGGTCGTTGGTGGAGCGCACCTGGATGGCCAGCGCCAGCCCCAGGGAGAACAGCAGCAGGGCCACCACCAGCTGGCCGCGGGACACCCGCGGCGGCCACATCGCGGCCCGCAGCCGCCTACGACCGCCGGCCGCGGCCGGCACCGGCCGGGGCCCGGCCTCGGACTGCGACGCCGAAGCGGGCTCCGGCTCCGGCTGCGGCTCCGGCTCCGAAGCGGCCTCGGATATCGGCGCAGGCCGCACCTCGGGGGCGGGGACGGGAACCTCGTCGCCCACGGCCGCCGCGTCAGCCTGGGGCTCCGGGGCGGCAGCCGCCTCGTCCGGGCCCTCGGCGAGGGAGCGGGCCGCCGCATCGGTGCCGGCCCGCTCGTCGTTCCGGGGCCCGGCCGTCCCCAGCACGACCGTGTCCGACTCCACCCGGGCCGCCCGCACCCGCGGCGGCCGCACCGGGGCCGGCTCGCCCTGCCCGGCTTCGCCGTGGTCCGCCGCGGGCCGCACCGCCCCGGCGGTCCCGGAGCCGGCGACGGGCGCCGGCCCGGCCTCCTGACCGGCCCCTTCCGCGTCCACGGCCCGGACGACGGCAGGCGTCCGCCCGGCGGGGGCCGAAGGCTCCGCGGCATCCGCCGGACCGGTCGCCGACGGCTCGGGCGCGTCCGGGGCCCCGGCAGTCCTCTGAGCCTCGGTGGCCCCTGCGGCCTCGGGAGCCTCGGCGCGCCCGGGGCCCTTCGCCGTCTCGTCCTGCGCCACGTCCGCTCCTGACTTCGCCGCTGATCCCGGTGGTCCCGCCGGTCCCCCCGGTCCTGCCGCCCCCGCGCCCCGCTCGGGCACGTCCTCGCTGCCGGTCCCCGCCCGGTCCGGCTCAGGCCCGGAAGACATGGCGCCTGATCGCGGCCGCGTTGGAGAAGATCCGGATGCCGAGCACCACGACCACACCGGTCGACAGCTGCGAGCCGACCCCGAGCTGGTCACCGAGGAAGACGATCAGCGCTGCGACCACCACGTTGGACAGGAAGGACACCACGAAGACCTTGTCGTCGAAGATCCCGTCCAGCATCGCCCGGACACCGCCGAACACCGCGTCCAGCGCCGCCACCACCGCGATCGGCAGGTACGGCACGACGGCGTCCGGCACCTCGGGCTGGACGAAGAGTCCGACGACCACCCCGATCACGAGACCCAGTACGGCAATCACGGTCTAGTTGCTCCTTGTCCCTGCGGAGGTCGACCCGGCGGTCGCGGTCGGCGAGCTGCCGGTCGCTCTGGGCGAGTTGCTGCTGGTCGTCTTGCTGCCGGACGGCTTCGTCGCCGACGGGTGCGCGCCCGGCGAGGACGCGGACGGCGACGGACCGGTACCCGGCGTCCCCGACGGGCCGGCGGCGGACCCGGTCGCGGCCGGGACCTCCGGTGCGGCGGCGGGCGAGGTCGCCGGCGCCGACGGTACGGGCTGCGCGGTCCGCAAGGTCACACCGACCGCGGCCGGGAGGGTCACCTTGCTCTGCACGGAGAGGCTGAACTTGATGCCGTAGCTGTCCTGCAGCAGGTGCAGGTAGTGCCCCGCCACCCCGCTCTCGAAGGCCGGGCCGAGCTTGGGTCCGTCGCCGACGGCCAGCACGGTGTACGGCGGCACCAGCGGGCGGTTGTCCACCAGGACGGCCTCGCCGGCCGCCCTGATCGCGGAGAGCGCGGTCAGCCGCTGTCCGTTGACGGAGACCGCCTCGGCTCCGGCCTGCCAGAGCCCGTTGACGACCAGCTGCAGGTCGCGGTCGCGGAGCCGGCCGCTGTTCTCGAACCCGTCGGCCTGGCGGGGGTCCACGTTGCCGCCCGCACCGGTGCCCGCCGCGTCCTCCAGCACCAGGCGTATGCCGGGCCCGGAGACCTCTCCCGTCCCGACCGCGCCGGCCAGGTCGGCGAGACCGCCGCCGCCGGCCGCCTGCAGGGCCTGCTGCTGGGTGCTCTCGACCTTGCGCCGCAGCTCCTGGACCTGCTGCTGCAGGCGGTCCGCGGCCCCCGCGGTGTCCGTCACGCGGTGGACCAGTGCGTCCCGCTCCTTGGCGAGGGCCGGCTGGGCGTCGTGCGCGTTCACCGCCCCGATGGTCAGGACGACACCCACCAGGGCGAGCCCCAGCCCCAGGGTCGCCAGCCCGCGCCGGGTGGTCGGGACCCGGCTGGCCCGGCCGTCACCCCTGGCCGCGGCCGCCTCCGCGTAGCCCTCGTCCAACCCGTGGTCCATCACAGCGGTCAGCAGGGACATCGATGCGTCGGGGCGGTTGTATCGTCCGTCCCTGGCACTCGGCGTCGGCGTCGCTGGCATGCGGACCATCGTCCCACGTCGGCGGAGTGCCCTGACCACAACCCCTGGGCCAGGAAGCCGGATTGCCCGTCGGATCGTGACCAACGGGACGAACCGGACAGGGGTGGCACGGCAACCGCCGCACCACCCCTCGTCCTCGCCTCCCGGCGCCGGTCCCGCTGCCTACCTCCCGGCGCCCTCGACGACGGCGGCCCACTCGTCCAGCAGCTGGCTGGTCGCCTGGTCGTCCGGCCCCTCGGCCCAGAGGTGGGTGACGGCCTCCGCCGGGTCGGGCAGGACGAGCGTCCAGCGCCCGTCCGCCTCGACCACCCGCACCCCGTCGGTGGTGTCCAGCCGGCGGCTGCCGGCCGCCTCCACGACGGACCGCATCACCATGCCCTTGGCGGCCCACGGCGTCGCGATGTCCCGCCGCTGGATGTGGGCCTGCGGGATCCGGGCGTCGATCTGGCTCAGCGTCAGCTGCGTCCGTGCCACCAGGCCGACCAGCCGGACGAAGGCCGCGGCCCCGTCCAGGACACCGCTGAACTCCGGCACCACGTAGCCGCCACGACCGTCACCGCCGAAGACCGTGCCCTCGGCGGAGGCCGCCTTGGCCAGGTCGTCCGGGGTGGTGGTGGTCCAGATGACCTGGGTGCCGTGGTACGCCGCCACCTGCTCGGCGATCCGGGTGGTGGTCACCGGCAGGGCCACCTGCCCGCTGCGACGCTCGGCCGCGACCAGGTCCAGGAGGACGAGCAGCGCCCGGTCGTCCTGGATCACCCGGCCGAGCTCGTCCACGAAGGACACCCGCTCACCGACCGGGTCGAACCGGACGCCGAAGGCCGCCCGGGAGGACGCCACCAGTTCGCCCAGCCTGGCCAGGCCGGCCCGGCGGGACTCCGCGTCCTCGGTCGGCCTGGACTCGTCCAGGCCGCCCGAGACGGTCAGCACCTCGACGCCCAGGCGCCCCAGGATGCTCGGCATCACCAGCGCGGCACTGCCGTGGGCGGTGTCCACCACCACCTTGAGCCCGGCCTCCCGCACACCCGTGGTGTCGATCGCCCGCAGCAGGTTGCCCGCGTACGAGTCGAAGACGCTGGCCGGGTGGAGCAGGTCGCCGATCTCACCGGGGAAGGCCCGGCGGTACTCCTGCCGGGCGTACACCCGGTCGAGCTTGCGCTGCCCGGCCTGCGAGAGGTCGGCGCCGCGCTCGTCGAAGAACAGGATGTCCAAGGAGTCCGGCACACCGGGCGTGGTCCGCAGGAAGATCCCGCCCGCACTGCCCCGCGCGGTGTGCTGCCGGGCCACCGGCATCGGTACGTTCTCCAGGTCACGGACGTCGATCGCGCTGGTCTGCAGCGCCGAGATCATCGCCCGCTTGAGCGCACGCGCGCCACGCGAGTGGTCACGCGCGATGGTGACCGTCGCGCCCTTCTTGAGCGTCGTCGCGTAGGCCCCCGCCAGCCGGACGGCCAGCTCCGGCGTGATCTCGACGTTGAGGATGCCGGAGACCCCGCGGACCCCGAAGAGGTGCTCCTGGCCGCGCGACTCCCAGATCACCGAGGTGTTGACGACCGCGCCGGCCTCGATGGTCTTGAACGGGTAGACCCGGACGTTGCCCGCGATGATCGACTCCTCGCCGATCAGGCACTCGTCCCCGATGACCGCGCCCTCCTCGATCCTGGAGGCCCGCATCACGTCGGTGTTCTTGCCGATCACACAGCCGCGGAGGTTGCTCTGCGGCCCGATGTACACGTTGTCGTGGACGACGGTCTTGTGCAGGAAGGCGCCGCGCTTCACGACCACGTTGCTGCCCAGCACGGTGTGCTCGCGCAGTTCCACGCCGGCCTCGACCTTGGCGTAGTCGCCGATGTAGAGGGGCCCGCGCAGGACGGCCTCCGGATCGACCTCCGCACCCTCGGCCACCCAGACCCCGGGCGAGATCTCGAAGCCGTCCAGCTCGACCTCGACCTTGCCCTCCAGGACGTCGGCCTGGGCCTTCTGGTAGCTCTCGTGCGTGCCCACGTCCTCCCAGTAGCCCTCGGCGACGTAGCCGAAGACCGGCTTGCCCTCCTTCAGCAACTGCGGGAAGACGTCGCTCGACCAGTCCACCGACTCGCCGGCCGCGACGTAGTCGAAGACCTCGGGTTCCATCACATAGATACCGGTGTTGACCGTGTCCGAGAAGACCTGGCCCCAGGTCGGCTTCTCCAGGAAGCGCTCGACCCGGCCCTCGTCGTCGGTGATCGTGATGCCGAATTCCAGCGGGTTGGGCACCCGGGTCAGGCAGACGGTGACCAGGGCCCCCTTCTCACGGTGGAAGGCGATCAGGTCGGAGAGATCGAAGTCCGTGAGGGCGTCACCGGAGATCACCAGAAACGAATCGTCCTTGAGCGCGTCCTCGGCGTTCTTGACGCTGCCCGCGGTGCCCAGCGGCGTTTCTTCGTTGGCATATGTCAAATGCATACCGAGCTCTTCGCCGTCACCGAAGTAGTTCTTGACCAGCGAGGCCAGGAACTGGACGGTGACGACGGTGTCGGTGAGGCCGTGCCGCTTCAGCAGCCGAAGCACGTGCTCCATGATCGGCCGGTTGGCCACCGGCAGCAGCGGCTTGGGCATGCTTGAGGTCATCGGGCGGAGTCGAGTGCCCTCGCCCCCTGCCATCACAACGGCTTTCATTACGGGTGCGTCCTCCTTCGCGGTGGTGGACCCTGCGGATCCATCAAACCGTTCCAGAGCTTCTCTACCCGGATGAAATCATCCGACGCACCGTGTCGTCGTGGGACTTCTCCCAATCGCGTCTCAAACGGCGGAGGCCGCGTCCGCCTTCACGATCTGCCGGGCCTGCACCGCATAGAGGATGCCGGCCCACCAGTAGAGGGTGGTCCCCCACCAGATGAAGGCCCAGCTGACCACGTTCGCCGGCTCGGCGATCCAGGTGTCCCCGGTGCCCAGCAGCAGAAGCGGAAAGGCGTACATCAGATTGAAGGTCGCGGCTTTCCCGAGAAAGCTCACCTGCAGCGGACCGTAGCCGTGCCGGTTGAGAATCGGCAGCAGGCAGCCGATGAAGGCCTCACGGGCCAGCAGGATCGCCGTCACCCACCAGGGCAGGATGCCGCGCCAGGTGAGCCCCAGCAGGGTCGACAGCACGTAGAGGCGGTCCGCCAGCGGGTCGAGGATCTGGCCGACCCGGCTGATCTGCCCCCACCTGCGGGCCAGCTTGCCGTCGAGGTAGTCGCTGATGCCGCTCAGCATCAGCAGGAGGACGGCCCAGCCGTCGTTGTTCGGCCCGTCGAACACCGGCCACAGGATGAGCCAGAGGAAGATCGGCACGCCGACCAGCCGGCCCATGCTCAGCAGGTTGGGGATGGTGAGGACGCGATCGGTCTGGACCCGCGTCTCCTGGACCTCCACCCGGGGGCCTCCTGTAAGTTGCGACAGTTCTGCACGATGACCCTACAACAGAAAAGCCCCCGTCCGGTTACCCGGCGGGGGCTTCTCTGAATGATTGTTCGGCGGCGTCCTACTCTCCCACAGGGTCCCCCCTGCAGTACCATC
>NZ_BNBO01000028.1 GCF_014655955.1 Kitasatospora indigofera | reverse complement strand
TCGGGCACGTACTTCACACAGACAACGATCCTCAAGCTCACGGCCTGTCTCCTGTGGCAGATGTCGGTCGGACTGTTCGGTCCCGCGGAGCGCGGGCCGCGGGCGGCCTGACGGCCCAGCGCCGGGCGGCCCGGCGGACGAACGCACCTCCGCAGAATATGGCACTCAGTACCCTCTGTAAAGGCACTGAGTGCCATAGTGTGGCGGATATATCGCTCGGACGGAGGCCCGTACGGCACTGAGTACCCGCTAACAGAGGTACTCCGATTCAACCGCCCGGGTGCCGCCCGAGTGCCACCGGGGGGCCGTCCGGAGACGCCGGACCGGCCCCCGCCGGCGGCTCAGGGCAGGTTCTGCTCGGCCCAGATGATCTTTCCGGTGTCCGTGTAGCGGGTGCCCCAGCGCCGGCAGAGCTGGGCGACCAGGAAGAGACCCCGGCCGCCCTCGTCGGTGGTGCGGGCATGGCGCAGCCGGGGCGAGGTGCTGGTCCCGTCCGAGACCTCGCAGATCAGCACCGACTCGTTGATCAGTCGCAGGGTGACGGGCGCCGAGCCGTAGCGGATGGCGTTGGTGACCAGCTCGCTGACCACCAGCTCGGTGGTGAAGACCAGCTCGTCCAGCCCCCAGGCGGCCAGCGCGCCGGCCGCCAGCAGCCGGGCCTCGGCCACCACCACCGGGTCGCTCGGCAGCTCCCAGGTGACGATCCGGTCCTCCCGGAGCCGGTGGGTGCGGGCCAGCAGCAGGACGGCGTCGTCGTCCGGCCCGTCCGGCAGCATGGCCGTGAGGATGTCCTCGCAGGCGTGCTCCAGGCCGGGGCGGGTGGACTCCAGCACCCGGCGCAGCCGCTCGCCGGCCGCCGCCGGGCCGAGACCGGAGCCGGTGACCAGGCCGTCGGTGAAGAGCGCCAGGACGCTGCCCTCCGGCAGGTCGAACTCGGCCGACTCGAACGGCAGGGTGCCCACCCCGAGCGGCGGGCCGGGCGGGAGTTCGGCGAAGGTGACCCGGCCGTCGGGGGTGACGATGGCCGGCGCCGGGTGGCCCGCCCGGGCCATCGTGCAGTGGCCGGTGGCCGGGTCGTGCACGATGTAGAGGCAGGTGGCGCCCTGCGCCGTGGCGGCGGTCTCCGGCCCGTCGGGCTGCTCGGAGCGTTCGTCCACCAGGCGCAGCACCAGGTCGTCCAGGTGGGCGAGCAGTTCGTCGGGCGGCAGGTCCATGTCGGCGAGGGTGTGCACCGCGGTGCGCAGCCGGCCCATCGCGGCGGCCGCGTTGATGCCGTGGCCGACCATGTCCCCGACGACCAGGGCGACCCGGGCGCCGGAGATCGGGAGCACGTCGAACCAGTCCCCGCCGGCGCTGCCGTCCGCAGCCGCGGGCAGGTAGCGGTAGGCGGCCTCGATCGCGGGCAGCACCGGCAGGGACTGCGGCAGCAGGCTGCGCTGCAGGGTGAGGGCGGTCCGGTGCTCCCGGGTGTAGCGGCGGGCGTTGTCCAGGCAGACGGCCGCGCGGGAGACCAGCTCCTCGGCCAGCGCCAGGTCCTCGGCCTCGAAGGGATCGGAATTGCCCGACCGGACGAAGACGGCCACGCCCAGCACCGTTCCGCGTGCCCGGACCGGGACGGCCATCAGGGAGTGCAGGTCCCAGGTGTCGCGGCTGGCCCCGCGGGCGCGGTCGTCCGCCGCCCAGGCCTGGTCGTGCATCGAGGGCTGCAGCACCGGCCCCTCCTCGGCCAGGCAGCGCATCATCGGGGAGGAGGCCGTGTAGCCCGGATCCGCGCCGATCGGCACCACCGCCTCGGGGGTGCCGCTGCGCACCGAGAGGTGGGCCATCCGGCGCAGCGGGGGCGGGCCGGTGCGGTCGGGCGGGCCCGGTTCGTCCCCTTGCAGCACCGGGTCGAGCAGGTCGACGACGGCCAGGTCGGCGAGGCCGGGAACGGCGACCTCGGTCAGTTCCCGGGCGGTGGCCTCCAGGTCGAGGGTGGTGCCGATCCTGGTGCCCGACTCGGTGAGCAGGGTGAGCCGCTCGCGGGTGCGCCAGCGGTCGGTGATGTCCACGCTGATGTAGCAGACGCCCAGCACCCGGCCGTCGTCGTCGTCCAGCCGCATGATCGAGGTGGAGAAGGCGTGCTCGCGTCCGGGGTCGATCGGGACGTAGCCGCGGTACTCGAAGTTCAGCACCGGCTGCCCGGTGTCCAGCACGGACCTGAGCTGGCGTTCCACCTGGAACGGGGAGAGCTTGGGCAGCACGTCGCGCATCCGCCGGCCGACCCGCTGCTCCAGGCCGACGCCGGCCATCCGCTCCAGCGTGCCGTTGATCCAGACGTACCGGAGGTCGGTGTCGAGGACGGCGATGCCGTAGGGCGACCGGGTGAGGAAGCGTTCCAGCACCGAGTGGCTGGCGCGCCACCAGGGGGCGCGGCCCAGGTCGATGGCGGTCAGGTGCCAGCGCCGGTCGCCGGAGACGTCCGCCAGCGCGGTGGCCTGGATGCCGAGGGTGAGGACCCGGCCCTCGCGGTGGACGACCCGGATCACCGCGCCGCTGCTGAGGCCGGCCTCGGTGCGGGCGGAGCCGCCGCGCGGCGGCAGGAGGTCGGGCTGACCGGGCGCGAGCATGTCGCCGATCGGCCGGCCGAGCACCTCCTCGGGCCCCCGCCCGAGCAGCCGGGTGGCCTCGTCCGACCATCCGACCACCGCTCCCTGCTCGTCCACGACGGCGGTTGCGGTCGGCATCAGGTCGAACGGAACGGCTCGGCCGGTGCCGGCGCGGCTGTCCGAGTCGGGCATGTGCGGGACCCTCCTGCAGGGGTACGCGCTCCATACTCCTCCGCACCCCTGGGGGCTGCCACCGCTTGCCCGCCGTTGCGTGGTGCGGCGGTCGCCGTGGCGGCGGGGTCCGCCCGGGGGCGGGGCCGGGCGGCCACGTCGCCGCTTGAGCCGTACCGTCCGGGCGTGGACATCCGGCGGGAGGGCCGCCCCGGGCCCCGTCAGGTGGCGGCCGCCCTTCGTGCCGAGGTCCACCCGTTCGGACCCGGCCGTCAGGGGGAGGGCCCGGCCGGCGACGCCCCGTGGCCGGCATCGCCACTGTCGGTGACGGTCGCCGCGCCGCCCGCCCTTGGCAGGTCGGCCGCATCGGTCTAGGCTCCGGCCGGAACCGGCCGCACCGGCCGCGCCGTCACCCGCCCGACCGCTGCTCGCCCGAGCGCCACCCGCATGACCGCCACTCGCCCGCTCGTCGAGAGGACCACCCCGTGCCGGTCAGCATCACCGACGTGGTCGGCACCGATCTCTTCGTCGGCACCGCGGACGCCCCGCGCCAGGTCCTGCGGGTCGTCCTGGACGGCCCGCCCGCCCGGGTCGCCGTCACCGGCCCGGGCGTCCACGGCGAGGCGCTGGGCACGGGCGTGGTCGAGGTGCCGCTCACCGTCACCGGAGCGGCGCCGGGCAGCGAGCTGCCGGTGCTGGTCACGGCCGGCGGGGCCCGGCGCGAGGCGCGCGTCACCGTGGCCGAGCCCGGCTGGACCATGTACCTCGTCTCGCACTTCCACTACGACCCGGTCTGGTGGAACACCCAGGCCGCCTACACCTCGCCCTGGGAGCTGCTGGCGAGCGACGCGACCACCCGGCCGCTCTGGGAGCGCAACGGCTTCGCGCTGGTCGAGGCGCACCTGGACCTCGCCCTGCGCGACCCGGACTACTGCTTCGTGCTGGCCGAGGTCGACTACCTCAAGCCGTTCTTCGACCAGCACCCGGAGCGCCGGGCCGATCTGCGGCACCTGTTGGAGAGCGGCCGGGTGGAGCTGGTCGGGGGCACGTACAACGAGCCCAACACCAACCTGACGGGCGTCGAGACCACCATCCGCAACATCGTCTACGGGGTCGGCCACCAGCGGGACATCCTCGGCGGCGACCCGCGGACCGCCTGGCAGCTCGACGTGTTCGGCCACGACCCGCAGTTCCCCGGCCTGCTCGCCGCCGCCGGGCTGACCGGCAGCGCCTGGGCCCGCGGTCCGTTCCACCAGTGGGGCCCGATCCAGAAGAACTTCGGCGCGGCCAAGGACGACGCCCGGGTGATGCAGTTCCCGAGCGAGTTCGAGTGGATATCGCCGTCCGGCCTCGGGGTGCTCACCCACTACATGCCGCACCACTACTCGGCCGGCTGGTGGATGGACTCCGCACCCGACCTGGCCGCCGCCGAGCAGGCCGTGTACGAGTTGTACCGCAAGCTCAAACCGGTGGGGGCGGGCCGGAACCTGCTGCTCCCGGTCGGCACCGACTACACGCCGCCGAACAAGTGGGTCACCGAGGTCCACCGCTCCTGGGCCGCCAAGTACGTCTGGCCGAGGTTCGTCTGCGGCACCCCGCGCGACTTCCTGACCGCCGTCCGCGCCGAGCCCGCCGCCACCGGGCGGCGGCCGAGCCCGCAGAGCCGGGACATGAACCCGGTCTACACCGGCAAGGACGTCTCGTACATCGACACCAAGCAGGCGCAGCGGGCCGCCGAGGTCGCGGCGGTCGACGCCGAGAAGCTCGCCACCCTCGCGGTGCTGGAGGGGCTCGGCGGCTACCCCGACGCGGCGCTGGACAAGGTCTGGCGCCAACTCGCCTACGGCGCCCACCACGACGCGATCACCGGGTCGGAGTCCGACCAGGTGTACATCGACCTGCTGGCCGGCTGGCGCGAGGCGCACGACCTGGCCGCCGGCGTCCGGGACACCGCGCTCGACGCCCTGCTGTCCCGGGTCGACAGCACCGGCGAGGGAACGACGGTGGTGGTCGCCAACACCTTGTCCTTCGACCGGTCCGGCCCGGTGGCGGTGCGGCTCCCGGCGGGCTTCCGGGGCGGCCGGGTGCTGGACGACACGGGCACCGAGCTGCCCTGCGCGGTGGACCGGGGCACCCTGCGCTTCCTGGCCTCGGACGTGCCCGCGCTGGGCTGGCGCAGCTGGCGGCTGCTGCCGGGCCGCCCGGGTGTCGCCGAGCCGCTCTGGAGTGCCCGGCCGGGCCTCACGGCCGAGAACGAGCACTACCGGGTGACGGCCGACCCGGCCCGGGGCGGCGGCCTGGTCAGCGTCCTGGAGAAGGCGCACGGGCGGGAGTTGCTGCGCCCGGGCGCGGTCGGCAACGAACTGCGCGTGTACCAGGAGTACCCGGCCCACCCGGAGTTCGGCGAAGGGCCCTGGCACCTGCTGCCGAAGGGCCCGGTCACGGGTGCCTCGGCGGCGCCGGCCACCGTGCGGGCGGAGTCCGGGCCGCTCGGCGAGCGGCTGGTGGTGGCCGGCGAGGTGGACGGCATCCGGTACGAGCAGACCGTCACGCTCTGGCGCGGCGCCGCCCGGATCGACGGCCGGACCCGGGTGGCCGACCAGCGCGGCGCGGACCGGCTGGTCAGGCTGCGGTTCCCGCTGGAGCTGCCCGGCGCGCTGCCGGTCAGCGAGGTGGCCGGGGCCGTGGTCGGCCGCGGGTTCGCCCTGCCCGACGTCGACGCGGCCGAGGCGCCGTGGACCTTGGACAACCCCGCCAACACCTGGTTCGGGCTGGGCTCCACCGCCCGGGTCACGCTCACCGGCACGGCCGGCGCGCCGCTCGGCGAACGCGCGCTGGGCGTGGCCGAGATCGTGGTCCGCGACCTGGACGCCGCCGCCGGCGCCCGCGACCTGGTGGTGGCCCTGGCCCGGGTGGGGGTCACGGCGACCACCGCGGCGGCCGGCTGGGCCCGCTACGGCTGGCTGGACGTCGACTCCAACCTGCCGGACTTCCGGATCGTCCTGGGCGGCCCGGAACAGAACGCGGCGGCCCGGGAGTTGCTGGAGCGGGCCGGCCCCGCGCACGCCGCCGAACTCGCCCGGCACGGCCGGGTCTGGGTCCCCGCCGAGAAGCCGCTGACCGAGGCCTGGCAGCCCAACGCGGACCTGCGCGACCTGCGGGCGCTCCCGGCGCTGATCGTCCTGGACGGCGAACTGGACGCCCTGGTGGACGACTTCGCCGACGCCCAGGTGTCGGCCGGCTGCCCGGGCCCGGTGCCGCCCGGTGAGCTGCTCACCGACCGGACGGTGGCCCTGCTCACCTACGGCCTGCCCGGCTTCGCGGTGGACCCGTCCGGGGCCCTGCACCTGTCCCTGCTGCGCTCGTGCACCGGCTGGCCGTCGGGCATCTGGATCGACCCGCCGAGGCGGACCGCCCCGGACGGTTCCTCCTTCCAACTCCAGCACTGGACGCACGACTTCCACTACGCGCTCGTCTCCGGCGAGGGCGACTGGCGGGCCCTCCGGCTCCCGTCGCAGGGGCAGGAGTTCAACCACCCGCTGTACGCCCGGCTGCTGGGCCCGCAGCACGGGCCGCTCCCGCCGACCCGCTCCTACCTGCGGGTCCACCCGGCCCGCGAGGTGCTGCTCAGCACCCTCAAGCCGGCCGGCAACCCCGTCGCGCACGGCAGCGCCGCCCACCCGGACCCGGCGGCCGGGGTCACCCTGCGCCTGCTGGAGTCGACCGGCCTCGGCCGGACCGCACGGCTCGACGGAGCCCTGCGGTTCGGCCGGCTGCACCCCGCCGACCTGCTGGAACGCCCCACCGGCCCGGCGATCGACGAGGCCGGGGCGGCCCGGGGCGTGCCGCTGGCCGGCTCCGCGGTGACGACCCTGGTGGGCGTGCCGGTGGCGGCCGGTGCGGCCGGCCTGCGCGCGGAGGAGGACGAGCCGGCGGGCCGGCGGCAGCCGCCGGCAGGCACCGGGCGCCCGGGCCGTGGCCCGCTCGGCCCCACGGCCGAGGTGGCGCAGCCGGTGCACGCCCGGTACTGGCTGCACAACCGCGGTCCGGCCCCGATGGGCTACCTGCCGGTGTCGGTCGGTGTCTCACCGGGCCTGCTGCGGACGGACGGTGAGCCGGTCGAGATCTCGGTGGTGCTCGCCTCGCACCTGCGCGACGCCGAAACGGAGGGAACGGCGACCGTGCTCGCGCCGGAGGGCTGGCGGGTGAGCACCGGCCGGCGCCCGTACCGGCTCGCGCCCGGCGGGCACCTGCGCTTCCCCGTCACCCTCACGCCCCCGGCCGGGGTCGGGCCCGGCCTGTACTTCGCGGCCGCCCGGATCGAGTACGGGGGGCAGTGCATCGAGGACGTCGCGACCCTCGCCGTGGGCGACCAGCCGGCCCTGCACCGACAGCCCGACGAGGGCTTCTGGCGGCGCGACGTCACCCACGGGACCACGGCGGCCGCCGGGCGGGACACCGGGCTCTCGGTGGAGTCCCTGACGACCGCCGTCCGGGTCGCCCCCGGCGGCCGCGCCGACCTCGGGGTGGTGCTCGGCAACCGCACCAGGGGCGAGATCCGCGGCGAGTTGCAGGTGGTCTCGCCCTGGGGCACCTGGGAGGCGGTCCGTGACCCGGTCCGGGGCTTCACCCTGGCCGCGGGCGCCACCCGGACCCTCCGCTTCGAGGTGGCCCCGCCGGCCGACGCCGAGCCCGTCCGGGCCTGGGCGCTGACCAAGGTGATGTGGTTCGGGCGCTGCCAGTACGCGCCCACCGTGGAACTGGTGGTGACCTGATGACGCACCGTCATGATGAACGGCCTACGGGGGTGCTGGGCCTGCTGGACGGCCGGCCGCTGCCCCGGACGGAGCTCGACCGCAGGCTCGCGGCCATGCGGGCCGGCCCGCGCTCCTCCGCCCTGCCGCTCGCCAGCAGCGCGGAGGACCGGCAGCTGACCCGCTGGGTCGCGCAGGTCCTGCTCACCGAACGGCTCTGCGAGGCCGAGGCGGCCGACCGCGGGCTGGACGTACCGGCCGCCCCGCCCGCCCGGCTGGACCAGCGCGCCGCCGTCGAACTCGGCTCCATCACCGCCGCCGCGTACGAGGGCAACGCGGCCGTCCGCGCGGTGTACCTGGCCGTGACGGCCGGGGTGACGGCCGGCCCCGGGGAGCCCGCCGCCCCGGGACCGGCCGGTCCGTCCTGGCGGCTCAGCACGCCCGACGGGGAGTTCGACGCCCACCCCGACAGCCTGCCGCGGGACTTGGCGGCGGCCCTGCGGGCGGCACCCGCGGGCGACCGGGTCACCGTCCGCGGCTGGACGGCGAGGCTGGTCGCGGCGCCCGTCCAGGAGCCGGCCGCCGGCCCGGCCCCCGGCCGGCCGGCCGAGGCGGCCCGGCGCCTCGCCTTCGTCCGCTGGCTGGACGCGGCCCGGGCCCGGCGGCTGGAGCTCGTCCCCGGCCTGGAGCATCCCGGCGACCCGGCCCAGCCGGACAACCATCACCGACACTGAGGCCGGGCGCCGCCGAACCACGACCCCCGACCGCCGACCTCGACGGCCGACCCTGACGACCCTGACGACCGACCGCCACCCGCCACCCGCCACGACCGTCCAGCACCGGCCCGCCCCATCCGCCACCCGCCACCCGCCACCCGCCACCCGCCACCCGCCACGACCGTCCAGCACCGGCCCGCCCCATCCGCCGGCCGCCGTCCCGCACCGGCCCACCGCCCGGCAGTGGCCAATCTCACGCACCGCGACCGGGCACCTACGGTGGCGTAGGTTACTTGAGACAGTGAAGTATCTCCTTCCATGGCCGACCACCAGGAGACACTTGACCTTCGTTCGT
Source organism: Kitasatospora indigofera (assembly GCF_014655955.1). GTDB lineage: Bacteria > Actinomycetota > Actinomycetes > Streptomycetales > Streptomycetaceae > Kitasatospora > Kitasatospora indigofera. Next base: position 96,673 of record NZ_BNBO01000028.1, on the reverse strand, counting down.
ACGCCGCCCTCGGCGACAGCTTCACCGAGGGCCTGGACGACCCGGGACCGGACGGCGTCTTCGCCGGCTGGGCCGACCGGCTCGCCGGGCTGCTCGCCGAGCGCCGCCCGGACGGCGACTTCCGCTACGCCAATCTCGCCGTCCGCGGCAGACTGCTCGACCAGATCGTCGCCGAACAGGTGCCCCAGGTCCGGCGGACCGGGCCCGACCTGGTCACCTTCTGCGCCGGCGGCAACGACATCCTGCGGCCCGGCAGCGACCCGGACGAGGTGGCCGAGCGCTTCGAGGCCGCCGTCCTCGAACTCCGCGAGGCGGCAGGCACGGTGCTGATCTGCACCGGCTTCGACACCCGCGGGGTGCCGGTGCTCAAGCACCTGCGCGGGCGGATCGCCACCTACAACGGCCATCTGCGGGCGATCGCCGACCGGAACGGCTGCGCCGTGGCCGACCTGTGGTCCCTGCGGGCCGTGCACGACCGCCGGGCCTGGAGCGACGACCGGCTGCACCTCTCCCCCGAGGGCCACCAGCGGGTCGCCCTGCTCGCCGCCCGCGCCCTCGGCATCCCGGTCGAGCAGGATCCGGACGCACCCTGGCCCGCGCGGCACGTCCCCTCGCCGGCGGAGCTCCGCCGGGAGAACATCCAGTGGGCCCGCAGCTACCTGCTGCCCTGGGTCGGCCGCCGGCTGCGCGGCGAGTCCTCCGGCGACCACGTCGAGGCCAAGCGCCCGGAGCTGCTCCCGCTCTGACCGGCCGGCCGGCGCCGGTCCGCCGGGCGTCCCTCCCCCGGGAGGTGCGCGGCGGGCCGGCGCCCACCCGGTTCCGGGCCCGGCCGGATTCGTGGGGCCCGGCGGGTCGCGGGGCCCGGCCGAGGGATCCCCTCTCGTCCGTTGCGCGGACCGGCGCGTGACGGAGTGTCGGTGGCGGGTCGTAGGGTCGTGCGGACCGACCCGCCCGAAGGCCCGCACCGAAGGACGCCCGGACCGATGACCTCGTCCACCTCCGCCGACCACGGCGTGGCACTCACCGAACGCGCCATCAGCTCCGTCGAGGCCGACCCGCTCCGGCTCGTCCTCGACCACAACCGGTTCGCGGGGCCCTGGCTGGTGGAGGGGCGGGCGCGGCCCGTGCCCACCGCGGCGCTGGCCTCGCTCACCCTCCCGGGCGGGCGGGCCCTCTCGCCCAGCCTGCGCCGCTGGCTGGCGTTCGACAGCGGATTCCTGCGCCGCTCCGGCTGGTTCGGCCCGGCGGACGGCGCCGACGGCGGCCTGGTGCTCACCCCGCGCCCCCTGGGCGAGATCGCCCGCGCCGAGTTCGGCGACGGCTGGGGCCAGACCTTCGACCCGCTGTCGGAGCGTTTCGCGGAGTGCTTCCTGCTGCCCGGCGGCTCCGACTCCCGCCGGGTACTGGCCGTCGGGGAGCCGGACGGGTGCGGCGAACACCCCGTCCTCGCCCTCGACATCGACGACCTGCCGTGCATCGAGCTGATGTACCCCGGCCTGGACGTCTACCTCGCCGACACGGCCGGGGTGATCACCGTGACGGGCGAGGGCTACTCCGCGGCCGCGGGGGACGCGCGCTACGCCGCCCGGATGCGCGCCCACGCCCGGAACCACCTCGCCGGGGAGCTGTCCGAGGACTTCACCCGGTGGTAGCCGGCTCCGGGGCGGTCCGGCGACCGGGGCGACGGGCCTCCCCCGGGCCCGTCCCCGGCCGCGGTGGGCAAGAATGTGTTCGCCCGTACGCACACGGACGGGCAGGGGCGCGCCCGACGGGCGCGGAGCAGGGGGTGTACCGGTGAGGCGTCAAGGGTTCATCGCGACGGCGGGGGTGGCCGTGGCGACGGCCGTCCTGCTGCTGGCAGGCTGCGGCGAGCGGAGTGCGAGCGACGTGGGCTCCGGCCCGTCGGGCGCCGCCGCCGGGGCGAAGGCTCCGGCCACGGCCACCACACCGCCCGGCGTGGCGGAACTGCAGGCGCAGGAGGACGCGCTGTTCCCGGAGGTCGCGGCCCGCTGCGCGGACGCCGGCACGGCCCGGGCGCCGTCCCCGTCGGCCTCCGCCGGCGTCCCGGACGGAGCCCTGGACGACCCCTCGGCAAGGAAGTACGCCGAGAACCAAGCCTACAAACAGACCGTGGAGCTGACCCCGCAGTCCCGATGCCGTGGCGACGCCCATGCGGCGCGGATCACCACGGCGCTCCGGGCCACCGGCCGGGCCGCCACCCTCGGCGAGGCCGAGCTGCGGGCGGAGCTCGAACGGCTGGGCTATCCCACGCAGGGCGGCGAGGTGCACAGCTCGGGCGGCACGGTCGGCTTCTCGCTGTGGATCCCGGGGGCCGGCCCCTGCCTGACCGGGACGCTGGCGGCCACCCCGCGGATCGAGGCGCACGGCCCGTACCTGGAGGGTGGTTGCAACGAACCCCGGGGCGGCCACTGACGGCCGCGCGGGGGCGCGGGTGACCGGCCGTCGCACAGGCGCGGCAAGGTCGTGCCGCCGGCGGCGCGGCCCGCCCGGCACGCGGGCCGGGGCCTAGGCCGTGTCTGACAATTCCCGCCGGGCGCGAATTGTCAGACACGGCCTAGCCCACACACCGGGCCCGGGTCAACACGCCCCGTCGCCGTTTTGGATCGCGCGGGATTCCGGCGCATCGTGGAGGGGACGTCGCATCGATCCCGCAGCGGTCCGGGCCGCACCGAGCGGCCAGGGCCGGCGGGGCGGTGCCCGAGCGGCCCTGGAGGTCCGGATGCCGAGACCGTTGTCCCAGCACGGCGGACCGGGCGCGGCCACGCGGCCGGCGGCCGCCCCGCCCGCGGTCCCGGCGGACCTGCCGGGCCCGGACAAGGACCCGGCCGTCCGGACCCCGGCCGTCCAGGACCCGACGGTCCAGGACGTCGCTGTCCAGGACGGCACGGCCGCCCAGGAGGACGCCGGGATCACCACGGGTGCGCTCGCCCGCCGGCTCGGTGTCTCGCCCACGACCATCCGCAGCTGGGAGCGCCGCTACGGGATCGGTCCCGACCGGCACAGTCCGGGCCACCACCGCCGGTACCTCCCGCCGGACGTCGAGCGGCTCGAAACCATGTGCCACCTGACCGCCCAGGGCCTGCCCCCGGCCGAGGCGGCGCGGGTCTGCAACCGACCGCCCGCGCCGACGGACCCGGCCGGTGGCGCGGCCGCGGCACCCGCCGCCCCGCCACCCGCCGCACCGGCACCCGCACCCGCACCCGCACCCGCACCCGCCACATCACCACCCGTCCGCGCCGGCGACGCCCCCGCCGAGGACCGGCCGGCCGGCCGGGTCGGCGGCGGCCACACCCTGCCCGTCGGCCCGGCCGGCGCGCTCTGCCGGGGGCTCGCCCGGGCCGCCGTCCGGCTCGACGACCCGGCGATGCACGAACTGCTGACGGCCGGCTTCGCCACCCACGGGGTGGTGGCCACCTGGGAGGAGCTGGCCGCCCCGGTGCTGCGCGCCGTCGGCGCCAAGTGGGCGGTGTCCGGGGGCCGGTACGTCGAGGTGGAGCACCTGCTGTCCTGCGCGATCGGCCGCGCCCTGCAACGGGTCGGCCCGGACACCCCGCCGGAGCACCCGGGCCGGCGGGCCGTCCTGCTGGCCGCCGCGCCGGAGGAGATGCACGTGCTGCCGTTGCAGGCGCTCGCCGCCGCCCTGACCGAACGCCGCGTCCCGGTACGGCTGTTCGGCGCGGGCGTGCCGACGGTGGGGCTGACCGCCGCGGTCCTGCGCACCGGGCCGGCCGCGGTCGTGCTGTGGAGCCAGAGCCGGTCGAGCGCCGACCCCCGCGGCCTGGCCGCGCTGAGCACCGCCCGGTGGGGCCCGCCCGGCGCCCGCCAGCACGCCGCCCTCTACGCCGCCGGGCCGGGCTGGACCGGCCGTGACCTGCCGCCCGGGGTGGCCCGGCTGCACTCGCTCAGCCAGGCGGTGGGCGAACTGGAGCCGCCCGGCCCGGCGCGCTGATCCCGGCCCGACGGCCGGTCAGGCCCTAGGGTCGGTGCCGGATCCCTGACAGCAGGTCACCCGAGAGGCGGCGCGAGATGCCGGCAGAGCGCACCCGAGAACACGACGTCCTGGTGGTCGGCGCGGGGGCGTCCGGCCTGGCCTGCGCCCTCGACCTGCGGGCGGCCGGCCTGGACGTGCTGCTGGTGGAGCAGGCCGAGGCGGTCGGGGGCCGGGTGCGCACCGACCGGCGCGGCGGGTTCCTGCTGGACCGCGGCTTCCAGGTGTTCAACACCTCGTACCCGCAGGTGAAACGGCGGCTCCGGCTGCGCGAGCTGCGCCTGCGGCCGTTCACCCCGGGCGTGCTGGTGCAGACCCCGCGCGGCCGGCTGCGGTTCACCGATCCCACCCGGCGCCCCGGGGCCGCCGCGGACCTGCTGCCGGGGCGGCTCGGCTCCGGGCGGGACATCGCCGCCCTCGGGCTGCTCGCCGCCCGCGACGGGCTACTCCCGCCCGCCGTGCTGCGCCGCGGCCGGGACACCTCCACCCGAACGGCCCTCGCGACGGCGGGGGTCTCGTCCGCGCTGGTGGAGGACTTCCTCCGCCCGTTCCTGTCCGGCGTCTTCCTGGAGGACGAGCTGGAGACCTCCGCGCGCTACTTCCACCTGGTCTGGCGCAGCATGCTGCGCGGCACCCTCTGCCTGCCGGACGCCGGCATCGGCGCCGTGCCGGAGCAGCTCGCGGCGGGCCTGCCGGCCGGGGTGCTGCGGCTGGGCGCGCCGGTCCGGGAGCTGACGGCCGCCGGGGCGGCGCTCGCCGACGGCACCGAACTGCCGGCCCGGGCCGTGGTGGTGGCGACCGGTCCGGGGGCGGCCGCCGCGCTGCTGCCGGGCCTGGCGGTGCCCGCCACCCGCACGGTGACCACGCTGTACCACGCGGCCCCGGCGCCACCGCTGGCCGAACCGACCCTGCTGGTGGACTCGGCGCGGCGGGTGCTGAACACGGTGGTGCTCAGCGAGGTCGCACCCGGGTACGCGACGGACGGCCGCGCGCTGGTCTCCACCTCGGTGCTGGGCGAGGGAGCGGACGGCCAGGAGGCGGAGGTGCGGTCGGTGCTGGCCGGGCTCCACGGGACGGACACCTCCGGCTGGGAGCATCTCGCCTCGTACACCGTGCGGGAGGCGCTGCCGGCGATGCCGGCGCCATGGCCGCTGATCCGCTCCAGCCGGTTCGGCGCGGGGCGCTACGTGTGCGGGGACCATCGGGCGACCGGCTCGCTGCAGGGGGCGATGGCCTCCGGGACGAGGGCGGCACGCGAGGTCCTCCAGGACCTGGGCCGCTGAGCGGGCGGGCCGGGCCGGCCGCCACGGGGCCCGCCCCGGTGCGGCACGGTCAGCCGGCGGCGTCCGGTCCGGCGTCGGGGCGGACGTCCGAACGGGCCTCGGCAGGGGCTCCCGTACGGGCTTCGGCACGGACGTCCGGACGGGCCTCGGCACCCGTCCGCCGTTCCTGCCGCAGGGCGGCGAGTTCCTCGGTCATCCGGCCCAGGAACCGCGCCACCACCCGCAGTTCCGCGGGCGTGAAGTCGGCCCGGACGATGTCGGTGCGCTCGGCGACCGGTGTGAACCAGGCGGTGGCGATCCGGCTGGCACCGGGGTTGTAGTGCACCCGGACCTGCCGGCGGTCGGCGCTGTCGCGGCTGCGGTGCACGTGGCCGGCCCGCTCCAGGCGGTCCAGCACGGCGGTCACCGCGCCGGAGGTGATCCCCAGCTCCTCGCGGAGCAGCCCCGGCGTCACGGCGGCGGCCTCCGCGTCCGGCCCGGTACCGCTCCGAGCGCCCGGCTCCGTGCCCGCGGTCCCGGACCCGCCGGGGCCCGCGCCGCGCATCACGGCCAGCAGCGCCTGGACGTCGGTGGCGTGCAGGCCCTGCGAGGCGGCGAAGTCGTGTCCGAGCAGGTTCATCTCGGAGGCCAGGCCCTGGAGCAGCCGGCCGAGCTCCCGGCGTTCGATCTGCGGGTCGCCGCGGTCCTCGCCACTGGTCTCGGGCCCGGGTACCGGCGCGTGCTGCTGGGGCAAGGTCACCTTCCGTCCGTACGGTCGCAGGAGCCGGACGCGCCCGCCGTGGGCCCCAGCTTAGGCGCCGGCCGGCGACGGACCCGGACCGGGAGAAGAACTGCAACGATTAAGTCTCTCAATCATTGAGATATCATTCCCGCGCCGGGCCCGCCGACGGCACCACGCCGGACACGCACGAAGGACTTCCGCCATGACGAGATCCACCCGCCGTACGCGATTCCTCATCCCCCTGCTCCTGCTGGTCGCCTGGCTGGGCCTCGGCGGCGCCTTCGGCTCCTACGCCGGCAAGCTGGGCGAGGTCTCCACCAACGACAGCGCGGCCTTCCTCCCGCAGAGCGCGGAGTCCACCGAGGTGGTCCGGCTGCGGAAGGCCTTCGAGCGGGACGCCACGCTGCCCGTCGTGGTGGTCTGGCAGGCCGACGGCGGCGGCCGGGTCACCGCCGACCAGCGGACCGCCGCCGACTCGGCGCTGCGCGCCGCCGCCCGGGTGCCCGGCGCGACCGGGGCCTTCTCGCCCGCGCTGCCCTCCGAGGACGGGCGGGCCCTGTCCGGCGTGGTCGCGCTCCGCGCCGACCTCGGCCGGACGGTCGGCGACAGCGTGGCGGCCGTCCGGACGCAGGTCGAGGGGGTGCCGGGCAGCACCGTCGGACTGGCCGGCCCGGCCGCCCTGCAGAGCGACCTGGGCAGCGCCTTCGCCGGGATCGACGGCATCCTGCTCGGGGTGGCGCTCGGCGTCGTCCTGGTGATCCTGCTCGCGGTGTACCGCAGCGTGGTACTGCCGCTGCTGGTGATCATCGGCGCGGTGTTCGCGCTCGGGGTCTCCTGCGCCATCGTCTACGTGCTGGCCAAGCACGGGATCGTCCGGGTGGACGGCCAGATCCAGGGCCTGCTGTCGATCCTGGTGATCGGCGCCGCCACCGACTACGCCCTGCTGCTGTCGGCCCGGTTCCGCGAGGAGCTGCAACTGCGTCAGGACCGCTGGACGGCGATGCGGATCGCCTGGCGCCAGTCCGTGGAGCCGATCGCCGCCTCCGGGCTGACGGTCGCGCTCGGCCTGCTGGTACTGCTGCTCTCCGACCTCACCAACAACCGCTCCCTGGGGCCGGTCGGAGCGATCGGCATCGGCTGCGCCGTGCTCTCCGCGCTGACCTTCCTGCCCGCCGCGCTGGTCCTGCTCGGCCGGGCCGCCTACTGGCCGGCCCGGCCGCCCGCCGACGGCCGCGTCCCGGTGCACGGCATCTGGACCCGGGTCGCCGCCCTGGTCGGACGCCGGCCGCGGGCCACCTGGGTGGCCGCCCTCGCCGTGCTGGCCGCCTGTGCCGCGTTCGCCCCGACGCTCAACGCGCAGGGCGTGCCGCAGAGCGAACTGTTCATCAAGAAGCAGCCTTCCGTGACCGCCCAGCAGCTGCTCTCGGCGCACTTCCCCGGCGGGTCCGGCAACCCGGCCGTGGTGATCGCCGAGGTCGGGACGGCGGAGCGGACCACCGCCGCCGCGGCGGCCGTCCCGGGGGTGAGCGGGGTCAGGCCCTACACCGGCGGCGCGCCGGACGGGCCGGCCCGGGTGGCCGACGGGCGGATCAGACTGGACGTCACCCTGGCCGACGCCGCCGACAGCGACGAGGCGATGGCCACCGTCCAGCGCCTGCGGGCGGCCGTGCACGCGGTGCCCGGCGCGGACGCCAAGGTCGGCGGGTACACCGCCCAGCAGTTCGACACCCGGACGACCGCCCGGCACGACCGGACGACCATCATCCCGGTGGTGCTGCTCTGCATCCTGACGGTCCTCGTCCTCCTGCTGCGCTCGCTGGTCGCCCCGCTGGTGCTGGCGGCCACCGTCGCGCTCTCCTATCTGGCCACCCTCGGCGTCTGCGCGATCGTCTTCCCGCACGTGTTCGGCTTCAGCGGCACGGACCCCTCGGTACCGCTGTACGGGTACGTGTTCCTGGTGGCGCTCGGCGTGGACTACAACATCTTCCTGATGACCCGGGTCCGCGAGGAGTCCCGGCGGCACGGCACCCGGGAGGGCGTGCTGCGCGGGCTGACCGCCACCGGCGGGGTGATCACCTCGGCCGGCGTGGTGCTGGCGGCGACCTTCGCGGCCCTGGGCGTGATCCCGCTCGCCTTCCTCGCCCAGATCGCCTTCATCGTCGCCTTCGGCGTCCTGCTCGACACCCTCCTGGTGCGCTCGCTGCTGGTGCCCGCGCTGGTGCACGACCTCGGCGGACGCACCTGGTGGCCGGCCCGGCTCGCCGCCGACGGCCCCGCCGGACGCCCCCGGGACGGCGGGCCCGCCGGCCGCGACGCCCCCGCGCCGCTGGCCGACGGCGTCGGCGGCTGACCCCCCGGCCTCAACCGCCCGACCTCCGGGGAAGGCGATCGGCCGGCTCCGTCAGGACGTCCGCCGAATTCCGCCGGCCGCACCCCGCGGTCGGCGGACCCGGCGGGCGAGCCCCGGCACCGCCGAGTGCGCCGCCGTCGCGAACAGCGCGCCCACCAGGTACCAGAACAGGTCGGGCGGGTTGAAGGTCGAGCCGAGCACCAGCCGGGCGAGGGTGCTGCGCCCCGACAGTTCGGCCGGCACACCGGTGAGTTGGGCGAACTCCACCGCCCAGCTGACCGCCAGCGCGACCCCGGCGGCGGCACCCGGGCGGGTCCGGGGCGCCAGCAGCACGACGAGCGTGTGGAGCAGCACGGTGTAGAGCGCGTCACCGGCGTACTTGGCCGCCTCGTCGCCCGCCACCGCCCGGACGCCCAGGCCCGCGGCCACCGTCAGCAGGGCCGCCAGGCCCGCGCCCGCCCGGACCCTGACGAGGCCGGCGTCCCCCCGGAGATCACTCATGGCCGCCACCCTACGACGGGCCGGCCGGGCGGCCGTCGCCGCTACCCCGGACTCCGGATGTCGGCGGCCCGCCGCAGGTGGGTAGCCTTCATCGCGACAGGGGCGGCCCGCCGTGGGCGGCGGCGCGTGGATCGGACGGGGCGGTAGCGGTGGGGCTGACGGAAACGACATATGTGGCGGACGCCGACGGGGCGGCGGGCACGCCGGCGCACGGGTTCGCGGTGGCGGGGTTCGCCCCCAGACCCGGCGGGTCGGCCAAGCGGCGGGGCAAGGTGCTGCGGCAGAACGCGACCCGGGAGCAGCACGCCGAGTTCGCGCCGGCCGCCGACCGGCCCGGCGCGGTGCAGGCCATCGAGGCCTCCAACGCCGGCCGGCTGGAGCACCTGGTGCCGATCCGGCTCGGCCGGATGTCGGCCACGCCGTTCGCCTTCCTGCGCGGCTCGGCCGGCCTGATGGCGGCGGACCTCGCGCACACCCCCACCAGCGGGATCACCGCCCAGCTGTGCGGTGACGCGCACGCGGCCAACTTCGGGCTCTACGGCGACGCCCGGGGCCGGCTGGTGATGGACATCAACGACTTCGACGAGACCGTGCCCGGCCCCTGGGAGTGGGACCTCAAGCGGCTCGCCGCCAGCCTGGTGCTCGCCGCGCGCGAGGTGGGCGCCGACGAACAGGTCGCCCGCCAGGCCGCGTTCGAGTCGGCCGGCTCCTACCGGCGGACGATGCGGGCGCTCGCCAAGCTGCCCGCGCTGGACGCCTGGAACGCCGTCGCCGACGAGCACCTGGTGGCGGTCACCGACGCCCACGAGCTGACCGAGGTGCTCAACAAGGTCTCGGCCAAGGCGCTGGGCAACACCAGTGCCCGCTTCGCGGCCAAGTCCACCGTGCGCGAGGCGGAGGGCCACTGGCGTTTCACGGCCGCTCCCCCGGTGCTCAGCCAGGTGCCGTACGAGGTCGCCGCCTCGGTCGCCGGCTCGCTCGCGTCGTACGCGGACACCGTCCCGGCGGAGCTGCGCCCGCTGCTCTCCCGGCACCATGTGCAGGACGTGGCCTTCCGGGTGGTCGGCACCGGCAGTGTCGGGACCCGCTCCTACGTCGTGCTGCTGACCGACCACCGGGACAAGCCGCTGGTGCTGCAGGTGAAGGAGGCCCGGCCGTCGGTGCTGCTGCCGCACCTGGCCAGGGCCGGCTACCCCGTCCGCGAGGTGCCGGCGCACGAGGGCCAGCGGGTGGTGCTCGGCCAGAAGCGGATGCAGGTGGTCAGCGACACCCTGCTCGGCTGGACCACCGTGGACGGACTGCCCTACCAGGTACGGCAGTTCCGCAACCGCAAGGGCAGCGTGGACCCGGCCGCGCTGCTGCCCGCCCAGTTGGACGACTACGCCCGGATCACCGGTGCGCTGCTGGCCCGGGCGCACGCGCACACCGCCGAGCCGGAGCTGATCAGCGGGTACTGCGGCAAGGGCGAGGCGCTGGACGAGGCGGTCGCCGCCTTCGCGGTGGCCTACGCCGACCGGACCGAGGCGGACCACGCCGACCTGGTCGCCGCCATCCGCAGCGGCCGGCTGCCCGCCGAGACGGGCATCTGAGCGGCCGGCCCGCCCGGACCGGCCCGAACGACCTGAACCGGCCCGGACGACCTGGACGGCCGTCGCCCACGCGACGGCCGTCCGGCCGTTGTTGACCACGGCCGGGGGATCCCGGTAGCGTCCCGATGTCCCGGAGAACGTTCTCCCTCCGGCCCGCGCCGCCCCGTCGGCCGGCACTCGGGCCGGCACCTCACGGCACCCGGCCGCACCGGTGCGGCGGCCCGGCCGGCCTGGGAGCACCAGCCGCGAGAGGGCCCCATGCACAGCGCCACGAAGCACCAGCTCGGCCTGGAGGAGATCCGCGCCGTCGTCGCCGCGTCCTGCGCCCCGGACACCGAGGTGACCGGGGTCGAGGAGCTCACCGGCGGCACCTTCAACGCCGCCTACCGGATCACCCTCGGTCCGTCGGGGCGGACGGCCGTCCTCAAGATCTCGCCGCCGCCCGCGACCCCGCTGCTCACCTACGAGCACGGGCTGATGCGGACCGAGACCGAGTTCTACCGGCTGGTCGGCACGCAGACCGAGGTGACGGTCCCCCAGGTCATCGCGGCCGACTTCGACCGGCGGCTGGTCGACGGCGACTACCTGCTGATGTCCCACCTCCCCGGCACGGGCTGGGACCGCGCCCGCGCCGGACTGAGCGACGCCGACCAGGCCCGACTGCGCCGGGACCTGGGCGAGTTGACCGGCCGGCTGCGCGCCGTCCGGGGCACCGGCTTCGGCTACCCGCAGCACGGGCCGGCGCCCACCTGGCGGGACGCCTTCGGCCGGATGCTGGACGACGTGCTCGCCGACGCCGGCCGGTACGCGGTGCCCCTGCCCGTCGACCCGGAGCAACTGCTGGCCCTGGTCCGCGAACGCGCCTGGCTGCTCGACGCGGTGACCGTCCCCTCGCTGGTCCACTTCGACCTCTGGGAGGGGAACGTCCTGCTCGCCGAGGAGGCCGGCCGACCCACGATCAGCGGTGTCATCGACGGCGAACGGGCCTTTTGGGGGGACCCGTTGGCCGATCTGGTGTCACCCTCGCTGTTCGGCGACATCGCGGCGGACGCCGACTTCCTCGCGGGGTACCGCTCGGTGGTCGGGCCGGACTTCGAGATCACCCCCGAGGCCGCCCGACGGATCGACCTGTACCGGGTCTACCTGGACCTGATCATGCTGGTCGAGGCCACCCCGCGCGGCTACGACCCGGTGGGGCACGAGCCGTTCGCCGAACGCGTCCGGACCGACCTGCACGCCGTGCTGGAGCGGCTCCGCGCGGTGCCGGTGGCGCCACCCGCCGGCTGACCGCCGACGGCGGGCCGGCCGAGGGTGACGGGCCGGCCAAGGCGACCGGCCGGCCGAGGAGCGGGCCGGCGGACGGGCCGGCCGAGGAGCCGGACCGCCCGCCGGCGCTCAGGCCGCGTACCCGCCGTCCACCAGGATCGCCGAACCGGTGACGTACCGGCCGCCGTCCCCCGCCAGGTGGGCCACCATGGCGGCCACCTCCGAGGGCTGCCCGAAGCGCCCGAGCGCGGTCAGGCTCCGCTGCAGTTCGCCGGCCGGGCCGTCGGCGGGGTTCATCTCGGTGTCGATCGGGCCGGGCTGCACCAGGTTCGCGGTGATCCCCCGGGGGCCCAGCTCGCGGGCGAGCGACCTGGTCAGCCCGTTCAGCGCACTCTTGCTCATGCCGTACAGCGAGCCGCCGGCGAAGGCGCTGCGCTCCGACATGCAGCTGCCGATGGTGATGATCCGGCCGCCCTCGGCCATGTGCCGCAGCACCGCCTGGGCGGCCAGGAACGGCGCCCGGACGTTGACCTGCAGCACCCGGTCGACATCGGCGGCCGACAGCTCCTCGACCGGCCCGAGCACCCCGGCCCCGGCGTTGTTGACCAGGATGTCGAGCCGCCCGAACTCGGCGGCGGCCTGGTCCACCGCCGCGCGGACGGCCGCCGGGTCGGCGCTGTCGGCCCGCACCGCCAGGCCCCGGCGGCCGAGCGCCTTGATCCGGTCCACCACGTCGGCCGCCCGCTCGGCGTTGCCCAGGTAGGTCAGCGCGACATCGGCGCCGTCCTCGGCCAGCCGGAGGGCCACCGCCGCTCCGATCCCCCGGCTGCCGCCGGTCACCAGGGCCACCTTGCCGTCCAGTACCGCAGTCATGTCCGCTCTTCTTCCTCGTCGGTTGTGCTGACATGACGATGCTGTCGGTTCGCCCACGAGGTGTCCGGCGGCAATCGGACGTGGCGTTCAGGGGTGTCCGGGGCCCGGGCGCGAAGGCGGAACCGGACGTGACGGCCCGACAGGGACCGGGCCGGGGCGGGGCGAGGGCCTCGCGGGTGCGGCGCGCCACGAGGGCCACCGGCGGCTCAGCCCGGCGCGGGCCCGTCCGGGCGCCCAGGTCCGGCCGCGGGCACCCGGGCGGCGGGATCACGCGGCCCCCGGCCGTCGACCGGCAGCGGAACGGGCGGCCGGGGTGCGGCCGGCACGGGTGCGGCCGGCAGCGGGGACGCCTCGGCCGCCCGGGCCGCGAACACCGACACCACCACGGCCGCCGCCGCGATCGCGGCACAGGTGGCGCTCGCGTAGAAGTACGCCGTGCGGTGCCCGGACCCGTCGCCGGCGGAGGTGCCGCGCAGGTAGACCCCGGACAGCGCCGACACCCCGACCGCCGCCGCGATCCGCTGGGACATCTGCAGGATCGCGCCGCCCACCCCCGCCGCCTCGGCCGGCGCGTGCCGCAGCACCGCGGCCTGGTTGGGGGCGTTCACCAGCCCGATGGCGATCCCGCCGCAGAACTGGATCAGGGCGAGGACCACCGGCAGCACGGCGGCCGGTGCCCGGAGCGCGACCAGGCCGCCGGCCAGCAGCGCCACGGCGGAGAGCGCCATCCCGGCCGTGACGGTGTGCCGGCCGAACCGCCGGACCACCCGCCAGGCCAGCGCGGAGGAGAGCCCCATCGCCAGCGCGGCCGGCAGGCTGACCACGGCCGCGCCCATCGGCGACATCCCGAGGCCGTCCTGGAGGAACATGATCAGCACCAGGCCGGCCGCGATCGAGGAGCCGAACTGCGCCATCGCGACCACCGTGCCGAGCGCGAACGGCCGGGAGCGGGCCAGCGCCGGATGGACCAGCGGGTGCCGGCCCGCACGGGCGTAGCGGCGCTGCCAGTGGACGAACAGGGCGGCGAGCACGCCCGCAGCGGCCAGGTAGCCGACCGCGCCCACCGCGCCCGGCGGTTGGACGAAGGGCACCATCACGACCAGGGTCAGGGCGGCGACCAGCACCAGCCCGACCGGGTCGAGATCGGGGTGCCCGGTGCTGGAGCGCGGCGGCGGCAGGAAGCGGGCGGCGAGGAAGAGGGTGAGCAGTCCGAACGGGACGTTCAGCAGGAAGGTCAGCCGCCAGCCGTCCTGCGCCCCGGCCAGGGCGAGGACCAGGCCGCCGACCGGTGGCCCGAGCGCGGTGGCCAGCCCGCCGGTGACGGCGTAGAGGCCCAGCGCCCGGGCCCGCTGCTGACCGGTGAACACGTCCTGGATGGTGCCGATCATCTGGGAGTTGACCAGGCCGGCGCCGGCGCCCTGGAGCAGCCGGGCGGCGACCAGCGTCCAGGGGTGGGTGGCCGTGGCGGAGAGCAGGCTGAAGCCGGTGAACACGGCGAGGCCGGTGATGAACAGCGTCCGGCGGCCCCGGACGTCGCCGAGCCGCCCGCCGGGCACCAGGGCGAGGCCGAAGGCCAGCGAGAACCCGGCGACGACCCATTGGATCTGGGCGGACTGGGCGTGCAGGGAGTCCCGCAGGGCCGGCACCGAGGTGTTGAGGACGGACTGGTCGAGCAGGGTGGTGAAGCCGGCCGCGATGCAGACGGCGAGCACCCGCCGCCCGGCCGGGTCGAAGCGCTCAGCCACGGCGCACCCCGCCGGCGTCGGCACGGGCGGGGGCGGTCACGGCGGCCGCACGGACGACGGCGAACCCGGCGGCGGCACGGACGGGGGCGGTCACGGTCGCGAACCCGGTCCGGGTCGCGGTGGCCGTCCCGGTCAGGCTCCGGGTCACGGTCGCGGTCGAGGTCCGGACCGGGCCGGCGGCGGTGGAGCGGGCTCCCGCCGCGGTGGCGACGGCGTACCCGGCCTGTGGGCCGGGACTTGGCGTACTGTCGGGCATTCCCATTTCTGTGATGTTATCCCGCTCCCGGGATGCCGCCAGAGGGCCCGGGGCTGGTCCGCCCGCCCCGCCCCGCCCCGCCGCCGGCCTGCGCGCCGCTCGTCCCCGGGTCTCCGGTCCGGGTGCGGCGTCCGGCCCCGAGGGCCGGAGGGCGCGGCGGGCGGTGATCGTACAATTGGCCCTCGATCAGGCGGGCCGGGTGGCCCGTGGGGACGAGGGGGACCATGTTCGGCATCATCAGACCCTGTCGGCACGGCCTGTCCGAGCGGCTCCGGAGCTCCTGGACGGCGCACCTGTGCGGGCTCTGCCTGGCCCTGCGGGACAACCACGGACAGCTGGCGCGGACGGCCACCAACTACGACGGGCTGATCATCTCCGTCCTGGTGGAGGCCCAGGCCGCCGAGGCGGACGGCTCCTGGCGGCGCACCGCCGGGCCCTGCCCGCTGCGCGGGATGCGGACCGCCGAGGTCGCCAGGGGCGAGGGCGCCAAGCTGGCCGCCGCCGTCTCGCTCGCGCTCGCCGCCGTGAAGATGCGCGACCACGTCGAGGACCGGGACGGCCTGTTCGCCCGGCGTCCGATAGCCGTCGGCGCCCGGGCGGTGACCCGGCGGTGGGACCGGCAGAGCGCCGGCAGCGGCTCCGCCGTCGGGTTCGACACCGGTGTGCTGCTCACCGCCGGCGCCCGCCAGGGCGAGCTGGAACGGGCGGCCCGGCCGGGCAGTTCGGTCCTGCTGGTGACCGAGCCGACCGAGAGCGCGACCGCGGCCGCCTTCGCCCACACCGCCGTCCTCGCCGGGCGGCCCGGCAACGCGGCACCGCTCGCCGAGGCCGGCCGGCTGTTCGGACGGCTGGCCCACCTGCTGGACGCCGCCGAGGACCAGGCCGAGGACGCCGCCACCGGCGCCTGGAACCCGCTGACCGCGACCGGCACCGACCGGGCCGAGGCCGAACGGCTCTGCCGCGACGCCGTCCACGGGATCCGGCTGGCCCTGCGCGAGGTGGAACTGACCGACCGTTCGCTGACGCACGCCCTGCTGGGCCACGAGACCGAGCGCGCCGTCGAGCGGGTCTTCGGCCGCCGGCACTCGCACACCGGGGCCTGCGCCACCGCACCCGCCGCCGGGCACGCGCCCGGGCACCCCGCCGAGGCCTCCCAGCAACAGGCGCCGCCCGGCCCAAACCCCTACCAGCGGCCGCCGGACCACGACTTCGGCCCGCCCCCGGGCGGCGACGGCCGCCCGCCGCGCAACCTGCTCGCCGGCTGCGCGCTGTGGACGCTGATGGCCTGCAGCTGCCAGTTGATGTGCTGCGAGCACGACGACCCGTTCAACGGGCAGCGCCGGGAGGGCTGGTGCGCACGGCAGGAGTGCTGCGAGAAGGCCGAGTGCTGCGGCGACGGCTGCCAGTGCTGCGGCGACGGGTGCAGCTGCTGCGGGGACGGCTGCGACTGCTGCGGATGCGACTGCGGGTGCGACTGCTGACCGCCCGGCGGCCGGGGACCTCGCGGCGGCCGGGCGGGCCGGGCTGCCCCGGCAGCGGGTGCCCGCTGCCGCCGGGCCCGTCCTCCACCGCCCGCGCCGGCCTGCCGAGGCGGACCTCATGCCCTTCACCCTGAGCCATCCCGCCGCCGTCCTGCCGCTGCTCGGGCGCGCCGGCGGCCGGGGCCCGCTGGTCGCCTCCGCCCTGGTGGCCGGCTCCACCGTGCCGGACCTGCCCTACTTCGCGGACTCGGTGATGCCCGGCGCGTTCGGGTTCGGGTCGGTCACCCATGCCTGGTGGGGCGTGCCCACCGTGGACGTCGTGCTGACCGCCCTGGTGGTCCTGGTGTGGCACGGCCTGCTGCGGGCCCCGCTGGTCGCCCTGCTGCCGCCCCGGGCGGCCGCCGCCGCCCAGGCGCTCACGGCGCCCGTCCGGCCCCTTCGGGCCCGGGCCCGGCCGGGGGCGGTGGCCTGGTTCGCGGTCTCGGCCGCGATCGGTGCGGGCACCCACGCCGGCTGGGACGCCTTCACCCACCACGACCGGGCCGGTGTCCGGCTGCTGCCGGTGCTGGCCCGGCCGGTGGCCGGCGTGCCGCTGTACCAGGTCGTGCAGTACGGCAGTTCGGCGCTCGCACTGGGCGTCCTGGCCCACTGTCTCGGCCGGCTGCTGCGGAGCGCCGGGGGCACCGCCGCTCCCGCCCGGGTCCGGCCGGCGCCCTGGCCGCCTCCGGTGGTGCTCGGCCTGACCGCCGGCGCGGCCCTGCTCGGCGCCGCGCACCGGGTGCTCCGGCGCTGGACCCTGCTGCCGGACAGCCCCCTCGTCCAACTGGTGCCGACCACGGCCTTCGGCGCAGCCACGGGCGCCGCCCTCGCCCTCACCGGCTACGCGGCCCTCGCGCAGGCCGCGCGACTCCGAGCCCGGCGCCCGGCCCGGGACTGAACGGACGGCGCAGGTGGACGGCCCGGGGCCCCAGCGGCCCCCGGGCCGGACGCCCTCGCCGGTCCGTCGGCGCCCCAGGAACGTGCGGGCCGGGGCATCGTGACCGACGGCGGGGAAAAGGCCTCGCCACGGGAGGTCGCTCCCGGCAGGATGCCCACCGTGCACGAGGACGAGAACCAGTGCGGGCCGGGCCGCCCCACCCCCGTCCGGTACACCCTGACCGGGATGGAGCACGGCCGTGCCCTGGGCAGCTGTGCCGAGGTGGAGGGACTCTTCGGGGAACCCCCGCGTGGGACGTACGAGCTGTTCGGCTGGACCGCTCCGGCAGAGGTGTCCGGCTGGGTCGGCAACCGGGTGTGGCTGGTGCCGGAGGACCCGGAGGAACCGGACCCCTGGCTGCTGGAGGACGTGGAGGCCCTGCGGCGGTCCCCCGGGTCGGACGGTCTGGTGCTCGCCGGACGGGACGACTACGAAGGTCCGCCCGAGGGGCACCGGGGTGCCGTCCGCCTGCACGACGGACACCGGTGGCTGGGCTCCTGCCGGGAACTCGCCCGCGTACTGCCGTCCGAGCGGGCCCGGCGCCCGCTCGTCCTGCGGGGGCTCGCCCCGGGCGAACGGCTGCGGGCGGCATTGGCGCAGGGCACCCGACGGGCCCTGGACCTGGAGCGAGCCGACCTTGAGATACGGGACGACCGGGGTGAGCCGCTCACCCACCACCCGCTGCCGGCCAGGATCAGCGCCTGGTACCCCTCCTCCCACGGAGCGGGCCTGATCGACCTGGAGCTCGACGACGGCTCCTTCGCGCCCCTGCCGTCCCACACCCGGCCGGTCCTGGAGCGGTGGTTCGCGGGGCCGCCCGAGGCGCCGGGCTCCTGGGCCGCCCTGGACACCCGGCTGCGCGGGGCCTGGCTCCACCTCGTCCAGGACCGGGGCTGCCGGGGCCCGCACCGTCCGCGGCCGGCCGGCCACGCCTACCAGCTCGACGGCAGGCACGTCACCGACGAGCCGGGCCTCTACCTGGCGCTCGGCGAGGCGGTGAACGGGCCCGGTGGCTACTTCGGCGGCTGCCTGGCCGCAGTCGACGACTGCCTGGGCGGCCGGTTCGGCTGCACCGCCCCCGCAACCCTGCTCTGGCGGGACGCCGCCACCGCGCGGGAGCACCTGTCCCGGCGACTGGCGTGGGACGGCCGGCCCCACGACCTGTTCGCCGCGGTCCTCGGGGTCCTCGCCGAGGGCGGCATGCACGTGACCCTGGCGTGAGCGGCGACCGGCGGCCGGCAGTCGGCACGGCGGGCCACCCGCGGCATCGCCCAGTCGTGGAAAGGGCTCGCCCACGACGGCAGGCCGTACCGTCAAGGCCGGTCCGGGCCGGGGCGGGCGGGACGACCCGCCCATGAGACCTGGATGCGGCCCGGCCGAAGTCGCCCGATCATGGACAGTGTCCCGTTGACAGCAAGGCGAGCGAGGAGGGCCCGGTGCACCCGCAGGCTTCCGGCCGGGAGGCTGCCGACGCCTCGGCCGAAGCCGCGGCCGCCGCCCTCGCCACCGGCAGCGCCGAACTGCTCGGCCAGGTGCTCGGCCAGCTCCCGGTCGGCGTCGGGCTGCTCGACCCCGACCTCCGCTGGCAGTACGTCAACCCCGCGTTCGTCCTGGCCACCGGCCTGTCGCAGGCCGAACTGGTGGGCCGGCCGCTCGCCGGCACCCCGCAGGCCGCCGCCGCCCACACACTGCGCCTGGTGCTGGCCGACGGGCGCCCGCGCGAGGCGGCGGCCGGCGGCCCGCGGGCCCGCTACAAACGGCTGGAGCTGGCCGGGCGGCCGGCCGGCCTGATCGCCGTCCTGCTGGAGGACGCCCGGCCCGAGGACCGCGGGCGGCACGACCTGGAGCAGGCCCGCGCCCGGCTGGCGATGCTGCACGCGGCCGCCGGCCGGATCGGCACCACCCTGGACATCGACACCACCTGTACGGAGCTCGCCGAGTTCACCGTGCCCGGACTGGCCGACCTGACCACCGTCGACGTGCTGCCGCCCGGCAGCGCGGAGCGCGACGGCGGCACCGTCCTCGGCCTGCCGCGGCTGCGGCGCACCGCGGTCGCCTGCGCGCCGGAGCTGCGCCCGCACCTCGACGCGCTCACCCGCCCCGGCGGGACGGTGCGCCACCGGGAGGGCTCGGCCGCCGCCCGCAGCCTGGCCACCGGCCGGCCGGTGGCCGCGAACCTGCTCACCGACGCCGGACTCGCCGCCCCCGCCGCCGACGCCGGCGACCTCGCGGCGTACCGCGCGGCCGGGATCGACTCCCTCCTGGTGGTCCCGCTCACCGCCCGTGGCCGGCTGGCCGGCGTGCTGTCGCTGGCCCGGCTGCGCGGGTCGTCCCTGGGCTTCACCGAGGACGACATCACCCTGGTCGAGGACCTGGCCGGCCGGGCGGCCGTCAGCATCGACAACGCCCGCCGCTACGCCCACTCGCAGGACATCGCGCTGGAGCTCCAGCGGGCGCTGCTGGCCGAACCGGGCAACCCGCACCCCAATCTGGAGCTGGCCTCCCGCTACCTGGCCTCCGGCACCACCTCGGTGGTCGGCGGGGACTGGTACGAGACCGTCCGGCTGCCGTTCGGGCGGACATTGCTGGTCATCGGCGACGTGATGGGCCACGGGGTCGAGGCCGCCGTGGACATGAGCAACTACCGCTCGATGCTGCGCTACGTGGCCGCGATGGACCTGCCGCCGCACCGGATCCTGCGCCAGCTGGACACCCTCGTCTCGGAGGACGAGACGGCCCGGCCCGCGACCTGCCTGCTGGCCCTCGCCGACCCGGGGCGCGGGCGCTGGACCTTCTCCAGTGCCGGCCACCTGCCGCCCGCGCTGATCGTCGCCGGGGAGCCGACCGAACTGGTGACGGTGCCCACCGGGCCACCGCTCGGCACCGGGTTCGGCGGCTACGAGCAGGCCACCCGCGACCTGCTGCCGGAGCAGGTCCTGCTGCTCTACACCGACGGCCTGGTGGAGCGGCGGGGCGAGGACATCGACGCCTCTCTCGCCCGGCTCGCCGGGCTGCGGCTGCCCGCCACGGGCGCGCTGCCCGGGCTGCTCGACGCCCTCCTGGGCGAACTGGCCCCGCGGGCCGCCGAGGACGACATCGCCCTGCTGGCCGCCCGGGTGCGCCGGCGGTGACCGGCCGGGCCGGGCAGAGCCGGTGAGCAGCCCCGGAGCCGGACCACCGGGTCTGTAACGAGTCTGTCACCGCCCGTACCGACCGCTACTCGGAGCCGGTGCGGCGGGCCGATGATGACGGCATGACGGCACGGATGCAGGCGTGGGCGGGCGGCGTCGTGGGGGGCGCGGCCGTGGTGGGGCTGGTGGTCCACCTGGGGGCTGTGGGACTGGACCGGGCGGACAAGTGGGCGAGCGTGCTGGGCCTGTTCGTGGCGATCGCCGGACTGGGGCTCACCCTGGCCGGCCTGCGGCGCGGGCGCGCCGAGTCGGCCGGCCGGTCACGCGGGGAGGCCCCCGCGGGCGGCGGGCCGTCCGGGCAGTCCGAGCAGTCCGGCCAGTCGGTCGACGCGTCCGGCGTGGGGGGCGGCATCGCCCAGGTGTCCGGGACGCGCGGGAGCGTGCGCATCGTCCATCGTGGCCCGGCCGTCCCGGCACCCGAGGCGCCGGCCGGGGAGGCACCGACGCCGGACGATCCCGTCGGGCCCGCCCAGGGGGACGGCCCGGCGCCCGACCGGCAGCGGGTCCGCGGCACCACCACCACCGGTCCGCTCGCCCAGGTGCGCGGCACCGGGGGCGACGTCGAGATCGAGGCGGGGCCGTGACCGCGGGCGACCGGGGCGCGGGCACCCCGACCGGTTCGGCGTCGGGGCCGGCAGCCGGTCGGCCGCAGCCGGGGCAGTGGGTGGCGGGCTCGACCGTGCTCGGGGCGGTCTACCAGATCGCCCAGGTCGGCGGTGACGTCACCATCGTCACCGACGAGACCAGGGCGGCGCCGGCGCCGTACGGGGTGGCGGCCTTCCCCTCCGGACGGCCGGGCCTGACGGTGGAGCAGGCCCGCCACCAGCCGGCCCGGCTGTTGCAGGCCCGGCACGCCCTGGTGCCCTTCACCGGCCGCCGGAAGGAACTGGACCGGCTCACCGCCTGGCGCGACGCACCCGGGGACGCCTCCGTCCTGCTGCTGCACGGCACCGGCGGCCAGGGCAAGACCCGGTTGGCGGCGCAGTTCGCCGCGGCCGCCCGCGCGGCCGGCTGGGACGTCCTCCAGGCGCGGCACACCAGCGACCCCGCTCCCCTGCGAGCCGCACCGGCCGGTCCGGCGGCCGCCGTGGGCACGGGTACGACGGGCCCCGGCCCGACGGCCGACGGCGCAGCGGGCCAGGACGCAGCGGGCCAGGGCGGAGCCGGCACAGGAACGTCCGGCACCGGGGCGTCCGGCACCGGGGCGTCCGGCACCGGGCCGGGCGTCCTGCTGATCGCCGACTACGCGGAACGCTGGCCGGCCACCGACCTGCTCACCCTGCTCACCCACAGCACCGCGCAGGGACGCCCGGCCCGGGTCCTGCTGGTGGCCCGCCCGGCCGGGCCGTGGTGGCAGACCCTCGCCAACCGCCTGGACCGCCTCGGCCTGGACGCCGGCGAGCTGGCCCTGCCCCCGCTGACCGACGATCCCGACAGCGGTCCGGCCGCCCTCTTCGAGGCCGCCCGCGACGCCTTCGCCACCGCCCTGGACGTCTCCGGCGCCCACCAGGCCCCCGTGCCGGACGCCCTGGCCGACCCCGGCCGGTTCGGCCAGGTGCTCGCCGTCCACATGGCCGCGCTGGCCACCGTCGACGCCCACCGCACACGGCACTCCACGGACTTCCTGGAATCCACCGAACGGATCTCCGCCTACCTGCTGGACCGCGAACGCGACCACTGGGAGTACCTGCACCAGAACCGCCGCGTCACCGCCACCCCGGAGACCCTGTCCCGCACCGCGTACACGGCCGCGCTGACCGGCGCCCTGGACCACTCCGCGGGGCGCGCCGCCCTCACCGCCGTCCGGGCCTGCCCGGACGGCGCCGCCGACCAGGCCCTGGCCGACCACGCGGTGCCCTACCCGCCCGCCGGGCCGCACGCCGGGACGGTGCTGGAGCCGCTCTACCCCGACCGGCTCGCCGAGGACTTCCTGGCCCTGAGCACCCCCGGTCACCGGCACGGCTGGTTCCGTACGGACCCCTGGGCCGCCACGGCTCCCCAGGCCCTGCTCCTGGACGCGCCGCCGGGTGCCGGGGGCTGGGCCCGGCCGGCCCTGACCGTGCTGATCGCGGCGGCCGCCGACTGGCCCCACCTCACCGCGACCCAGCTCGTCCCGCTGCTCACCGCCCGCCCCGAGCTGGCGCTGCGCGCGGGCGGGGCCGCCCTGGGCGCGCTGGCCGCCCTGGAGGGCCTGCCGCCGGAGGTCCTGGAGGCCGTCGACGCCCAGCTGCCCGAGGGGCGCCACGCCGACCTCGACCCCGGCATCGCCGTGCTCTGCGCCCGCCTGACGCGCCACCGCCTGGCCGCCACCGAGGAGCCCGCCGAGCGGGCCCGGCTGCACGCCGCCCTCGCCGTCCGCCACGGCAACGCCGGTGACCACGACCGGGCCCTCGCCGCCGACGAGCAGGCGTTGGCCGTCCGCCGGCTGCTGGCCGCCGAGGACCCCGGTACCCACCTGGCCGACCTCGCCGAGACGCTCAACAACCTGTCCGTCCGGTACGGGGCCACCGGACGGCGGGCGGAGGCCCTGACCGTGATCGAACAGGCCGTGGCCATCCGGCGCCGGCTCGCGGCGGCGGACCCCGACACCCACCTGGCCGGCCTCGCCGACTCCTTGAACAACCTGTCGATCCGGTACGGGGAGGCCGGGCGGCGGGCGGAGGGCCTGGCCGCCGTCGAGGAGGCCGTGGAGATCCGTACCCGCCTGGCCCTGACGGATCCCGTCGCCCACGGGGCAGCGCTGGCCTCGGCCTTCAACAACCTGTCCGTGGACTACGGCGACCTGGGGCGGCGCGCCGAGGGCCTGGCCGCCGTGGAGCGGGCCGTCGCCATCCGCCGTCTGCTGGCGGCCGCCGACCCGGCCGGCCACGAGGCGGACCTCGCGAGCTCGCTGAACAACCTGTCCGTCCGGTACCGCGGCTTCGGCCGGCGGGCGGAGGGCCTGGCCGCCGCCGAGGAGGCCGTGCGGCTGCTCCGGCGGCTGGCCGCCGCCAACCCCGCCGGCCACGAGGGCGACCTCGCCACCGCGCTGAACACCCTGTCGAACTGCTACGGCGAGCTGGACCGGGCGGCCGACGGACTGGCGGCCGCCGAGGAGGCCGTCGAGATCCGGCGCCGCCGGGCGGCGAAGAACCCCACCGCCCACGCGGCCGACCTCGCCGGCACCTTGAACACCCTGTCGGTCCGCTACGACGCGGTCGGCCGCCGGACGGAGGGCCTGGCCGCCGCCGAGGAGGCCGTCACCCTGCTGCGCCCGTCCGCGGCGGCGAACACCGTCGCCCACGAAACCGCGCTCACCACCGCCTTGCACAACCTGTCGACCGGGTACGGCGCCCTCGGCCGGACCACGGAGGCGGTGGCCGCCGCGGCGGAGGCCGTCCTGGTCCGGCGCCGCCTGGCGGCCCTGCACCCCGCCGTCCACCCCGCCGAACTCATCGTCTCGTTGCGGAACCTGTCGGTCTGGTGCGCGAAGGCCGGCCGCCCGGCGGAGAGCCTGGCCGCCGCCGAGGAGGCCGTCGCCCTGCTGCGCCCGTCCGCGGCGGCGGACCCCACCGCCCGTGCGGCCGGCCTCGCCGGCGCGCTGGACACCCTGTCCGACCGGTACGACGAACTCGGCCGGACGACCGAGGCATTGGCGGCGGCCGAGGAGACCGTCGGCATCCGGCGCCGCCTGGCGGCCGGTGACCCCGCCGCCCACGAGCCCAGCCTCGCCTCCGCCCTGAACAACCTCGCGGTCCGGTACGCGGGGCTGGGCCGTTCGGCCGAGGGGACGGCCGCCGCCGAGGAGGCCGTCGCCCTCGGCCGCCGGCTCGTCGGCACGAACCCCGCCGCCCACGGGCTCTTCCTCGCCACCGCGTTGGCCAACCTGTCGGACTGGTACGAGGCGGCCGGCCGGCCGCGCGAGGGGCTGGCCGCCGTCGAGGAGGCGCTGGAGATCCACCGCGGACTGGCACGGGAACACCCCGCCGCCCACGAACCGGGCCTCGCCGAGGCGTTGTGGGCGACCGCGCTGGCCCGCGAGGCCCTCGGGTACGACCTGCCCTGGGTGCTCCGCCCGGCAGTGGAGGCGGTGGAGATCCTCCTGCGGCTGGACAGGTCGGACCCCGGGGTCCGACCGCGGCCGGTGGACGCCGTGGTGGAGCACACGGCGTCCCTGCACGCCCCCTCCGGCGCGCCGGAGCAGGCCCGGTGGCTCCGCGGCCTGCCGGCCGGATCCGGGCCGTCGGGCCGGACCGGAGCGGTCACGGCCGCGGAATGAGGCCCGGCCCCCGCACCGGGAGGGTGCGGGGGCCGGGCCGGTCGGGACCGGTCAGCCGGTGACCGGCCTGCTGTCCAGGCGGACGTGGTCCACCGCCCAGAACCAGTTGTTGCCCGCGTCGTACATCCGGAACTTCAGGGTCACCGAGGACGCCCCCGCCGGGACGGCGATCTGCCGGGCGACGAACGCGTTCTGCACGTCCTGGCCCGCGTTGTCGTTGCCGGTGGCGTCGCTGCTGTAGGAGAGCAGCCTGGTCTCGGTGCCGTTGTCGAACACGGCGGTGACGGAGGCCTTCTGCGGCGCCTCCTGGCGGTAGTGCGAGTCGAAGCCGAGGTACAGCGTGCCGACGCCGGCCGGGATCGGCACGGCCGGCGAGACCAGGGTCGAGTCGAACCTGCCCTTGCCGGACGGCGCGCCGGTGTCGTCCCAGTCGTCCGGGTCGGCGACCGCGAGGACCCCCAGGCCGCGGCCGAAGTTGCCGCGGTCCTGGCCGGCCGGCGTGGACCAGGCCCGCTTGGTGTGGAAGGTCCAGCCCTGGAGGCGCGCGGTACCCTGCGGCATGCCGGGCGCGTTGACGACCGACCAGCCCTGCGGGGCCTGCGCCGTCCAGCCCAGCACGGACCCGAGCGGCTGCAGCACGCCGGCCAGCGACTCGAAGTCCTCGTCGAGCAGGTGACCCGTCATCGCCGGGGCGGTCCGGGCCCCCAGCTCACCGTCGGCGATCGCGAACCGGTCGCCGGCCAGGGCCCGCGCGGTGACCAGGATCCGGTGGGTGGCACCGGCCGGCAGCACGGCCGGCGGCGTCACCTCCCACTCGCCGGTGGCGGTGGCACCGGCGGCCAGGGTGGCCGGCGGCGGGGTGAGCGCCTTGACCGTCCAGCCGGCCGGCAGGACGAGCTGCGCCTCGACGGCGGTGAGGGCCGTCGCGGGGGCGGCGAGCCGGGCGGTGATCCGGGCCGGGCGCCCGGGCAGCAGGATCGCCTCGTCGATGGTGGTGGACGCGGCCTGCAGCGAGACGTCCACCGTGAGCGGGTCGGCCAGGCCCATCGCCGGGTCGGTCACACCCTGCTCGTCGCCGGGGAAGCGGCCGGCCAGCCGGCGGCGGAAGGTCAGGTCGCCGCGCAGCGCCACCGTGACGTCGTACCAGCCCTCCCGGCCGACCTTGACGTTGACGGTCCTGTCGTCACCGGCCCCGACCCGGACCTCGCGCAGCCCGTCGCCGTACGCGAGGTCGCCGACCAGGAAGGTCTGGGCGGTGCGGGTCCGGTTGATCACGTCGACCTCCAGCACCCGGCCGTTCTGCTCCTCCGAGATCGAGGCCTCGTAGAGGGCGGCCGCGTCGCCGCGCAGGTGCCAGAGCGCGCCGTTCGGGCCGTGCACCCGCAGGTCGTAGCCGTCGGGGCCGACCGTCCAGGTGTCGGAGAGCCGGTCCTTGGCGCCCACGGTGTAGTGCCGGGGCGTACCGCCGGGTGCGGGGTAGACCGCGAACACGGCGCCCTGGCGGCCCTGGTTGACGAAGTCGACGGTCAGCACGCCGTCCTTCAGCCGCGACTTGACGGTGAGGTTGTACGGGGTGGGCCGGGCGGCGCGGGTGCCGCGCTGCTGCTGCGGGAGGGCCTGCGGGCTGGGCACGGTCGGCGCGGGCAGCTTGCCCGTGTCGGTGACCTTCTGCCGGTTGCCGCTGGTGTCCGGCAGCTGCGGCCACTGCGGGTCGCGGCCGGAGAAGTCGAAGACGGCGGTCAGGTCGCCGGTGACGGCGCGCCGCCACGGGCTGATGTTGGGCTCCTGGACGCCGAAGCGCTTCTCCAGCAGGCGGATCACCGAGGTGTGGTCGTAGACGGTGGAGTCGACCACACCGCCGCGGGTCCAGGGCGAGACGACGATCATCGGCACCCGGACACCGAGGCCCATCGGGTACGGGCCCGAGACCAGGGTCTCGCCGGCCGGCAGGGTGTCGGACCAGGTGAGCGACCCGTCGGCGGCCTTCACCCGGTAGCGGCCGTCCTGGCCGACCACCCGGTGGTAGGTGCTGCCGCCCTTGGCGACCCGGACCACCACCTCGCCGTCGACCGGCACGGTGGACCTGCCGCGTCCGGCGGCGAGCGGCGGCACCGGCGGCAGCAGGTGGTCGAAGAACCCGCCGTGCTCGTCGTAGTTGAGGATGAAGACGGTCTTCGCCCACACCTCGGGCTTGGCGGCGAGGGCGGACAGCAGCCGGGCGGTCAGGTGCTCGCCGTTCGGCGGAGCGTAGTTGGCGTGCTCGGACAGGGCGGCCGGCGCGACCAGCCAGGAGACCTGCGGCAGGGTGTCGGCCTGGACGTCGGCGGTGAACGCCTCCACGAGGGCGTCGCCCATCGCGAACGGGTCGTTGCTCTTCGCCGGGTCGCCGACCGCCCGCATGCCGCGCTCGTACAGCGGCTCACCGGGCTCGGCCTTCACGAAGGGGGCGAACCAGGCGAGCGCGTTGTCGTCGAAGTTGTCCAGCGCCTGGTACGTCTTCCAGCTGACGCCGGCCTGCTCCAGCCGCTCGGCGTAGGTGGTCCACTCGTAGCCGCCGGGGATCTCGGTGTTGTCGGTCACCGGCGTGTCGCGGACGGTGCCGCCGCTGGTGCCGGTCATCAGGTGCTCGCGATTGGTGTTGGTGTTGCACTGCACCGACGCGTGGTAGGCGTCGCAGGTGGTGAAGACCGAGGCGAGCGCGTTGTAGAAGGGCATGTCGGCGGGCTCGTAGTACCCCTGGCCGAGCCAGCCGCCGGACCTGCGGGTCACCGAACCGTCGGCCAGGCCGTCGTTCCAGGCCTTCATCGAGTCGACGAACCCGAAGGCGGGGGCACCCTGCTGGTACGCGTTGGTGTGCGCGGCGTTCATCGGGAACGGCAGCAGGTGGCCCTCCTTCCGGGACGGGTCCGGCTGGTGGAAGAGCGAGCGCCCGTTGACCCCGCGCACGGCGGCCCGGTCGCCGAAGCCCCGGACGCCCGGCAGCGAGCCGAAGTAGTGGTCGAACGACCGGTTCTCCTGCATCAGGACCACGACGTGCTCGATGTCCGCGAGCCGGCCGGGCCTGGCCGGCGCGGCGAGCGCCTCGCGCACGCTGAGCGGCAGCGCCGACAGCACGGCGGCCGCCGCCGCGCCGCCGAGCAGGGTGCGGCGCGAGACTTCGGGGATCGGACTCATGGGATGGCTCCTCGATCACGGTGCTGGTCGTCTGCTTGGTCCAGACCCGTTATGTCTAAGGCGCCAAGATGACCGTGGACGAGGTGTTGGGTGACGACTCGATGACCGCCGGCGGTCCCCAACCTGTATAGACATCTGAGCGGGGTCGGTCGGCCCCGGGCAGCTCACGACCCTGGGCGCTTCACGGCCCCGGACGGTTCACGGCCCCGGGCGCTTCGAGGCCCCCGGCAGGGCACGGCCCGCGCCCGGTCGGCGGCGCCTCACGGCGCCCGGTCCGGTTCCGGCTCCGGCGCCCGCAGCCGCGCGCCGGCCTCCGCCCACGGCCGGGGCTTGCCCGAGGGGCCGTCCGCGCCCGCGATCTGCTCGTACCAGCCGGTGCCCGCGAACCAGGTCTCCAGCCAGTCCGCCAGGCTCTCCGCGTCGACGAACCAGGCGTCCGCCCAGTTGTCCACGATGCCGTTCGGCTCGAAGAGCAGCACCGGCGCCGCCGCGGCGAGGCAGTCGACCGCTGCGGACATCCCGCAGCCCCAGTCCATCAGCGGCAGCACCCCGACCGGCCAGTGCCGCCCGGTGCCGCCCTCGGCGGCGGTCCGCTCGGCGCGGTAGAGCCCGACCACGGTGCGCCCGGGCCCGACCAGCGGCAGCAGGTGGTAGCCGGGCCCGAAGCCGCCGTTGGCGACCTCCCGGTACAGCCGTGCGAGCAGCGGCGGGAGCGTCACCCCGAGGGCTGCCTCCGCGGCCGCCAGCTCCTGCGCGTCCAGCGGCGGGGGCAGCTCCCGCGCGAGGGCGCGGGCACGCTCCGCCACCCGCCGGACAAGCCCGCCCAGATCCGTCACGGCCCCGATCCTGCCAGCCATCACCTTCAACTGACAGGGCGGAGACCGTACTTCCGTATGTCCGTTCGACCAGGCCGGGGCCGGCCCGGCCTCAGCGACCGGGCACCGGGTCGGACCCACCCTTCGTCCCCGGTCGGCAGCGCAGCAGCCGGCCAGCCGTCAGCCGGGCACCGCGAACCGCCCCGTGCCGGTGCAGCGCCTGCACCGCGAACGTCGAGCAGGACGGCGTGTAGGGGCAGCGCGGAGCCAGGGACGGACTGATCCGGGTGCGGTAGTGGTGCACCGCGCCGTACATCCCGGCCGCCAGCACCCCGTCCGGGACCGGCGCCGCCGGGTCCGCCGCCCGGGTCCCGCGCCGGCCGGCGGCCGCACCTACGGCGGCCTTCAGCGCGGACAGCGTCATCACCGGCACCAGCACGATCAGGCACGGGTCGGCCAGCTCGCCCAGGCAGTCGCAGCCGTCGCAGCAGTCGCTGTCGCGCTTCCTGTTCAGCCGCCGGTGTTCCTGCCACCGGCGGCGCTGCTCCTTGCGGCGGCGACGCTCCTGCTCGGGCAGCCACCACCAGGCCCGGGCGGGCCGCTGCGGCGGGCCCGGCTGCTGCTGCACACCGTACGAGTCGTAAGGGGACACGGCTGACGGCCTCTCCGTTCGGTTCACTGCGGCAGCCGCCCAGGGTACGACGTACCGGTGCTGCCCTCGGCACTGCGACGACCGGCACGGTGCCCGTGGTTCCCGCGGAACGGGCCCGGGCCCGTCCTGGCCGGCGGACGCGGCGCGGGCGCCGGGCGCGCGGGGCCGGCGGGCGAACGGGCCGGCGAGCGAACGGGCCGGCGGGCGAACGGGGTTGCGCCCGGTGGGCGGGCCGACGTCAGAACGCCGCCACCGTGGCCGGGGCCCGCTCGGCCCGGGCGAGGGTGCGGAGCAGGGCGGTCGGGCCGTGGCGGCGGACGGAGAGCCGGGTGAGCAGGCGGATCACGGTGTCGAGGCCCGCGGCGGGGATCGGCGGGGTGGGCAGGCCCACGCTGAAGGCCAGGTCGTCGGTGTGGACGGCGAGTTCCATCATGCGGCTGACCAGGAAGTCGTCGAGGCGCAGGGTCCACGGGCCCCAGGGCAGGTGGACCAGGCGGTCGGCCGGTTCGGCGGGCAGCGTGCGGCGCAGCGCGTCCACCGTGGCCGTGGTCCGGGCGGTCAGGGCCTGCGGGCCCTCGGCGCCGGCCTCGGCACCGGCGCGCCGGATCCGGAGGTTGACGGGGTGGTCGGGCGCGGAGCCGATCCAGCGGACGGCGGCGTAGTAGTCGAGCAGCGGCAGCGGGGTCCGGTGGGCGGCGGGGACGGGTTCGGCGAGGACCTGGGGGACGAGGAAGGCCTGTCCGGCGAGGTGGCCGGCCAGGTCGCCGACGGTCATCAGGTCCAGCGCGCCGGGCGCGTCCCAGGCGGCGGCGACGGCGGGTTCGGCGACCAGGTCGCGGGCGGTCCGCGCGGTCTCCAGGTAGGCCCGCCGCAGCGCCGACATGCCGTCCGTCGCGTCCATCCCGTGCTCCTTGCTCCGTGCCATGATCACGACCGATTCTGGGTGCCTGGCACCGGCCCCGGACAGGGCCAATCCGGTACGGGTGGACTGCAACGTTCCGGTTCCGGCGGTCCGGCCCCGGCCCCGGCCTACGGCGTCACCGGCAGCCGGCGGCACCAGCGACGGGGACCCCTCACCGGCCCGGCTCCCGGCTCACCTGCCCGGCGCCTGGTGCTCCCCGTCGGGACCGCCCTGGAAGAACTCGATGAAGCTGTGCGGTGCGCGGTCGCCGAGGCAGATGTCCAGGATCTGGTGGGCGTCCGCGTAGAAGGCCTCGCTGCGCGGGAACAGCTCCTTCTCGTAGGCGGTGAGCGCCGCTTCGACGTCGTCGGGGTGCGCGGCGATCGCCTTGCCGAGTTCGGCGCCGTCGAACATCGCCAGGTTCGCGCCGTCGCCGGACGGCGGCATCAGGTGCGCGGCGTCACCGATCAGCGTGACCCCGGGGACGCGGTCCCACCGGTGTCCGTCCGGCAGCGTGTGGATCATGCGCGCCACCGGCGCCGTCGCGCCCTCGGTGATCAGCGCGGTCAGGTGCGGCGCCCACCCCTCGAACTCGGCCGCGACCCGGGCGCTCGCGGCGGCGGCGTCGGTGAAGTCCACGGCGGCGACCCACTCGGCGGAGCGGTTCAGCTCGACGTAGGTGTGCAGGACGCCTCCGGCCTCGCGGTGCGCGACGATGCCCTTCCCCGGGGCGAGCGCGTACAGGGCGCCCTGGCCGACCAGGCCGGCCGTCGCGGGGTACCGCTCGTCGACGTCGTACAGGTAGGTCTCGACGAAGGTCGTGCCGATGTACTCCGGCCTGGCGTCGGAGAGCAGCGGCCTGATCCGCGACCAGGCGCCGTCGGCGCCCACCAGGAGGCCGCTGGTCTCGGTCGAACCGTCGGCGAAGGCCAGTTCGTGCCGGCCGTCGCCGAGCGGCCGGACACCGGTGAGCTTGCGTCCCCACCGGACCGTCCCCTCGGGCAGGGAGTCGAGCAGGATGCGGCGCAGGTCGCCACGGAGCACCTCGGGGCGCACCGCGGTGCCGTCGGAGGGCAGGTCGAGCAGCGTCGTGCCGTGCCGGTCGACCACCCGGGCCGCGTCGGCGCCCTCGTGGACGGCGGCGCGGAACTCGGCGGTGAGTCCGGCGTCCGCCAGCGCGCGCTGTCCGTCCTCCTCGTGGATGTCGAGCTGGCCGCCCTGGGTGCGGGACTCGGCGGAGGGGTCGGCCTCGTGGACGGTGACGGGGATGCCGTGGACGTGGAGGACGCGCGCCAGGGTGAGGCCGCCGAGGCCCGCGCCGATGATCGTGACCGGTGTCGTCATGGTGTTCCTCTCGAAGCATGAATGGAACCGCGTTCCATTCCCATGTTGGAACGGCGATCCATTCATGTCAAACTGTGCTCATGGCGATCAAGAAGCAGCGGGCCGCGCGCCGCACCGACGCGCTCTCGAAGGAACGGATCGTGGAGGCCGCGATCGAGATCCTGGACGCCGGCGGCGAGGGCGCGCTGACCTTCCGCGCGCTCGCGGCGCACCTGGCCACCGGGAGCGGGGCGATCTACTGGCACGTCGCCGACAAGGACGACCTGCTGGCCGCGGCCACCGACGGGGTCGTCGCCCGGGTCGTCACGGACATGACCGACGGGGCGCGACCGCGGGAGGCGATCCGGGCGCTCGCCCTGGGACTGTTCGACGCGATCGACGCGCACCCCTGGGTCGGCACCCAGCTCTCCCGCGCGCCGTGGCTGGCCGCCCTGCCGCAGATCTTCGAAGGCTTCGGCAGCCGGCTAGAGGAGCTCGGCGTGCCCGGATCGGCGCAGTTCGACGCCACGTCCACGCTGGTGATCCACGTCCTCGGGGTCGCCGGGCAGAACGCCGCCAACGCCCGCCTGCACGCGCACCGGACCGACCGGACGGCCTTCCTCGGCTCGATCGCCGATCAGTGGGCGCAGCTCGATCCCGCTCAGTACCCCTTCGTGCGCCGGGTCGCGGCCCAACTGCCCGTGCACGACGACCGCGAGCAGTTCCTGGCCGGCATCGACCTCATCCTGGACGGCATCGCGGCCCTCCGCCAGAAGCCGACCCCTCGACCGTGAGCGGAGCCGGACGGCGGGGGTGACGGCCGGACGGCGGCGGCCGGACGGCCGGGTGCGCGACGGCTCCGGCGCCGCCGGGCAGGCCCGCGAAGGTCCTGGCCGGCGGCGCGGAAGCGATGCGGTACGGGACGGGTCCGGTACCGCACGGGCTGCACCCGGAGCGGTCCGGCACCGGGTGGGTGCCCGGCGTCTCGGACGGCCGACGGACGGCCGGGGCCGCCCGGGGCCGCCCGGACGCTCCCTCAACTCCTCCGGTAGTCCGGGGCCTTGATCAGCAGATCTGCGCGCCCGGTGATCTCCGGGGCGTACACCACCTCGTCCCAGTCGGCCGCCGGGAACGACTCCAGGGCCACCGAGACCGCGCCCTCGTAGGTGGTGAAGTGCTTCTCGATCACCGAGCTGATCGCCTCGGCCAGTTGCTGCTTCTGCTCGTCCGTGAAGTCCCGCGAGTGGTACTTGATGGTGACGTGCGGCATCTCTCTCCTTCGGGTGCTCAGGTGTGCGCGCGCGGGCACCCGGGCCCGTACCGGGGCCCGTCCTGACGCCTGCGCACGCACCGGGCCGGGCGGGCGGCGGCCGGCACCGGCGCGTACCGGCGGCGGCCGTCGCCCACCCGGCCCATCCTCTCAGGAGGCTCCGGTCAGGAGCCGCCCGGGCGCTCCCGCCGGCGCCGCTCCTCCGCGTGGAAGAGGCGGGCCAACTCCTGCGTCGCCTCGTCGAGTTCGATCGGAGCGTCCTCGTCCGGATCGTCGCCCTGCTCGCGGAGCCGGCGGTCCTGCTCCAGGACGGGCAGCTCCGGGTCGAAGTCGCTGGGGCGGGGGCCCTCGGGGCCGTCCGGGCCGATCCGCACCAGCCGCTCGGTCCGGACCACCCGGAGCAGCCGGCCCGCGACTGCGAGGTCGGAGCCGCGCTCCCGGTCGAGCCGGTCGGCCGCGCGGGCGTACTCGGCCCGCTCGGCCGGGGAGAGCCCCCGCCGGACCGGGTCCATCACCCGCAGCGCCAGCGCCAGGGAGTCCCGGGCGCCCTGCGGGGTGCTGGAGTCGGTGTGCGACCCCGGCGCCCACTCCCCGCCGATCCGCTCGGCGACCATGAACGCGGCGGGCAGCAGCACCCCGCCCGGGTGCGAGTGGGCGGCCAGCCGGGAGTCCCGCCGGACCGGGGCCGGCACCGTGCCCGGCGCCCGGACCAGCGCCAGCAGTTCGGCCTTCAGGATCGCCTCGGACATACCGGTCGGCACCGTCGGGTCGATCAGGAAGCCGGCCGCCGGGTCGTAGGACCGGGCCGCCCGGCCGGGCGAGACGGGATCGGGGTCGGTGGCGCGGGGCGGCTCCGGGCCGTCCGGACCGGTCCGCACGAACCGCTCGGCCCGCACCACCCGGTAGCGGGTACCGAGGACGGTCATCTCGTCGCTCTTCTCCCAGTCCAGGTGCTCCGCCGCAGCCAGGCACTCCCGCTGGGCCGCCCGGTCGCCGTCCCGCTCGGCCCGCTGGGCCAACCGCCGGAAGGTCATCGACATGTTCTCGCGGGAGCCCTGCGGCGTCATGCAGCCGAAGCCGGCGTGCAGCTCCCACCCGCCCTGCTCGCACTCCCGGGCCACGCCGAAGACCGGGTGACCGGCCGACAGGACCTCCGGGTAGGGCTCCCTCGCCTGCCAGGCCGCCAGGTCCGCCAGGTCCGCGACCGGGGCCCGGGAGGCACCCACTCTGATCGTCCGGTAGCCGGGGACGTCCTCGCCGTACTCAGTCATGCCTGCACCATGCTCCCGTTCGATTACCCTCCGCAGCCGATTTCGGGAATTCACGGCGCGCGACGGCGGGCCCGCGCCGACCGGCCGGGCCCGCCCGCCCGGCCCTCGCGGACGACGGCCGGCAGGGACGACATCCGGCGGGGAGACGGCCGGCGGGGGGCCGGCGGCGGTCGGACGGCCGGCGGTCGGACGGGGGGCGCAGTACGGCGGGGCCACCCCTCCTCCCCGGGAGCGCTACGGCAGCGCGGGCGCGGGCGCCGGCTCCGGGCCGGCGGGCGGCCAGGGGCCCAGCCCGGCCGCGAGCAGCTCAGCCGCGCGGAGCACGTCGGCGGTGACCGCCGCGCGGACCTGAGCGGGCGTCCGGGTCCCGTCCAGGTGGGTGCGCAGCGCCCTGAACTGGATCGGCCAGAGCCCGAGCAGCGCGGTGGCCGCGATCTGCGGCTCCGGGTCCTCGGGGCCGGCCCCGGCCCGTCGGGCGAGGGTCTCGGCCGCCGCGGCGACCAGCTGGTCCGTCATGTCGCGCTGGTGCGCGCGGAGAGCGGGCGTCGCCTGGACCAGCTCGCCGAACCGGCGCAGCCGGGCCACGGCCAGGGCGGGGTCCTCGTGCCCGTCCAGCCAGGCGGTCAGCGCGCCCAGCTCGTCCGCGAGGACCCGCAGCGCCGCGTCGACCGGGGTGAGCTCCGGCCGTGCCAGCTCCGTGCGCAGGGCGGCCATGGTGGCCTCCGGCTGGTCCAGGACCAGGGACTCCTTGGTGGGGAAGTAGTTGAAGACGGTCTTCTCGGACACCCCGCAGGCGGCGGCCACCTCGGCGACGCGGACGGCTTCGAAGCCCCGCTCCACGAACATCTCGGTGGCCGTGTCGGACAGCTGTTGGCGCATCAGGCGCTTCTTGCGCTCGCGCAGGCCCTCGGCCCGATCCACCCCGTCACGGGCGAGGCGCCCCGCGGACCAGTCGACTGTTCGTGCGTTCATGCCGCAAGGATAATCCAGCCCCTGGAAAACTTCTGCTACGGTAGTTTTTCAGTGGCAGTAATAATTACCCCGGCCCCGGCGGCCCCGGCCCGCCCTTCCGACGACGGCGAGGGCGGCGCCCGCCGGGGCCGGACCCGGCGCCCAGGGCCGGCCGGTCACCCGTCCCGCCCCCACCGCACCCGCACCCGCACCCGCACGGCCACACCCACCCCGACACTCACACCGACACACCGACACACCGACACACCGAATCGGAGCCCCTCATGAAGAGCCCCACCCCGCGGATCACCGTCATAGGCGCCGGCCCGGGAGGCCTGCTGTGCGCCCGCGTCCTGCAACGCCACGGCATCGAGGTCACCGTGCACGACGCCGACGCCTCCCCCACCGCCCGCGACGCCGGCGGCACCCTCGACCTGCACGCGGACACCGGGCAGATCGCCCTGGAGACGGCCGGCCTGCTCGACGAGTTCCTCGCCGTCGCGCGCTTCGAGGGCCAGGCGAAGCGCACTCTCGACCAGCACGGCACCGTGCTCGCCGAGTACGTCCCCGGCCCGGGCGAGGACGCCGCCCCCGAGATCGACCGCGGACAGCTGCGCGCGCTGCTCGCCGGCCGGGTGCGCCCCGGCACGGTGCACTGGGGGCACAAACTGGTGGACGCCACGCCGCTCGGCGGCGGCGCCCACCGGCTCCGGTTCGCCGACGGCACCTCCGTCGAGACCGACCTCGTCATCGGGGCGGACGGCGCGTGGTCCCGGGTGCGCCCCCTGCTGACCGACGCGGTGCCGGCGTACAGCGGCGTCTCCATGCTCGACGTCCGCTTCGAGGAGGTGGCGACCCGGCACCCCCGGATCGCCGCACTCGTCGGCGACGGGCACATGTTCGCCAACGGCCGGCACGGCCGCGCGATCATCGGCCAGCGCAACGCCAACGGCGTCGTCCGCGGCCTGATCGGCCTGCGCACCGCCCTCGACTGGCACTCCGCGGCCGGCCTGGACCTCGGCGACGGCGCCGCCGTCCGGCACCACCTGCTCCAGGAGTTCGACGACTGGGCCGCCGAGCTGCTGCCCTTCATCACCGAGGCCGAGTCCTTCGGCAACCGGCCCCTGTACGCCCTGCCCGCACCCCTGACCTGGGAGCACACCCCGGGCGCGACACTCCTCGGCGACGCCGCCCACCTGATGTCGCCCTTCGGCGGCTACGGCATGAACCTCGCCCTGCTCGACGGCGCCGAGCTGGCCCGGGCACTCGCCGAGGAGGCCGACGTCGACCTCGCCGTCGCCCGCTACGAGGCCGGCATGCTCGCCCGCTCGGGCCCGCTCGCCGTGGGCGCGAACCAGGCCCTGGACCGCTTCTTCGGCGACGCCGCACCCGACCCCGCCGACATCCCGGACCAGGCGGCCGCCGGGGAGCGGTACAAGCGTGACGCCGCGGAGTACCGGCTCCGGCACGCCATGCCCGCCCCGGGGCACGCGCCGGCCGTGGGCGGCTGAACCGCCCCCTCCGGCCGGCCGGCCTCCGGACAGCCACCCTTCGGAGGGCCGGCCGGCGCGGAGCGGGCAGCCGGCACGGACGACGCGATGGGCGGAACGGCCGGGGCGACGACCCCGCCCCCCGTTCACCGCCGTCCGGCGACGGGGCGCACCCCCGCGGCGCCCGGCCGACGGTGTGCGCCCCCGGCGCACCCACCTGCCTCCACCCCTCCCCGTCCCGCCCTGCCCTCTGCACGCACGCCTCGCACCGCACGCCAGGCACCCGGGCACCCCGGGCGGGCACCGGCCACCCGATGAAGGACGCACCTGTGCACAGCCTCGACATCGTCAACCTGTTCTGCGCCGGCCTGCTCGCCGGGATCGAGTTCGTGGTCCGCTTCGGAGTGCGCGGCGCGCTGAACGTCCCTGACGCCTACGACCAGATACGGCTGCGGCAGGCGCTGGTGCGGCGACTGCGCGTCCTGGTACCGGCGGTGTACGGGCCAGCGCTGCTCAGCACGGTCGCGGCCACGGCCGGGAGCCGGGGGGAGCCGGGTTTCGCCTTCCGGTGCTCCGCCCTGGCGGCCCTGCTCGTCTTCACGGCCGTCACCTTCGCCGGGACGGTGCCGGTCAACAAGGCCCTGCTGGAGTGGCCGCCCGGCGCCCCGCCGCTCGACTGGCGCGGCCGGATCCGACGCTGGGAACGGCTCGACACCGTCCGCGCCCTGGCCGCGGTGACGGCCTTCGCCCTGCTGCTCGCGGCCCTGGCCAGGAACCTGACGGTCGGCTGACGGCCGGCCGACGGGGACTCCGCGGCGGCCCTGGTGCCGGAGGCCGCCCCCCGTGGCGACTTCCGGCCCCTCCGCGTGAGGCCCTCTGTACGCCGGCGACGGCGATGTGCTGACATGTCCACGCCAAGTCCCGCCGCACAGCAGCACCGCGGCCGGGGACTCCTGGACGATCGGAAGGAAAACCCATGATCGTACGCATGCTCGCCGCCGGCGGTGCCGCGGCCGCCCTGCTCGGCAGCTCGTTCACCGGGCTCGACACCGGAGCCGGCTCCGGCTGGACCACCCCGCCCCCGCCGGACAAGATCGTCATCGACGTGGCGACCGTCAACGGCTCCGGCTGTCCGGCGGGGACGGCCGCCATCGCGGTCTCCCCCGACAGCACCGCCTTCACCGTGACGTACAGCGACTACACCGCCCAGGTGGGCCTCGGCTCCAAGCCGACCGACTTCCGGAAGAACTGCCAGCTCAACCTGCGGGTGCACGTCCCGCAGGGCTTCACCTACGCGATCGCCTCCGCCGACTACCGCGGCTTCGCGCACCTGGAGAAGGGCGCCGTCGGCATCCAGAAGGCGAACTACTACTTCCAGGGATCGCCCCAGACCTCCTCGCTGAGCCACCAGTTCACCGGCAGGCTCGACGACAGCTGGCAGGTGACCGACACCGTCCCGGTCGCCGCGCTGGTCTGGGCGCCCTGCGGCGAGACCCGGAACTTCAACATCAACACCGAACTGCGGGTCAACGCCGGCACCTCGGACCCGGCCAGGACCACCAGCTTCATGACGATGGACTCGACCGACGGCAGCATCCGGACCACCTACCACCTCGCCTGGGAGTACTGCCCCTGATCCGGCGGGCCGCAGGGAGGGGGTGCCCGGCCGCACGCACCGGGGCCGGGCACCCCCTCCCCCGCACGACCGGGCACCTCCGCACGCCCCGGCACCTCCGCACGCCCCGGCAGCGCGCGGCCGGGCATGCGCGGCCGGGCATGCGCGGCCGGGCATGCGCGGCCGGGCATGCGGGACCGGGCATGCGGGACCGGGGCGTGCCCCCCGTCAGGACGCCCAGCCGGCCAGCACACCGAGCACGGCCAGCAGCACGCAGACCCCCGCGTTGAGCCGCCCGTACAGCGCGAGCACCGCGACGAACTCGCGGATCGTCGCGCTCGGCCGGTAGTACGGCGCGGTGTGCGCACCCAGGACGTGGCCCGGCACCCCCGCCCGGCGGGCGGTGACCGCGGAGCGGAAGACGTGGAAGGTGTTGGTGACCACCACGCAGCGGTAGGGCGTCCCGTGCCGCTCCATCAGCACCTTGCTGAACTCCAGGTTCTCCTCGGTGCTGCGCGAGCGGTCCTCCTGCTCGATCCGCTCCGCCGGACACCCCAGGGCCTCCAGGTGGCCGGCCATCGCCTGCGCCTCCGAGACCCGCTCGTCGCTGCCCTTGCCGCCGGAGACGAGCATCGTCGGCGGCCGCCCCCGGGCGGCCTGCACCCGGTAGATGCCGTACGCCCGCTCCAGCCGGCTGGCCAGCAGCGGCGGCACCTGGTCGCCGTCGACCAGGCCCGCGCCCAGC
Organism: Kitasatospora indigofera; assembly: GCF_014655955.1. Classification (GTDB taxonomy): domain Bacteria; phylum Actinomycetota; class Actinomycetes; order Streptomycetales; family Streptomycetaceae; genus Kitasatospora; species Kitasatospora indigofera. The sequence continues at coordinate 57,967 of NZ_BNBO01000028.1, read as the reverse complement.
ACCAGCACGAAGTCGACGTCCCGGCGCACCGTCAGCCGTCCGTAGAGGAAGGCGTAGCCCAGGAAGCAGAGGAACAGGAAGCCGAGGTACCCGGCGACCAGCAGACTGCCCCCGGCGACGGCCCGTAGCGCCCGCGAGTCGAAGTGCACCGCGGCGAGCAGCAGCGCGATCAGGACCAGGATCGCCAGCCCCGCCGTCAGCGAGAGCAGGTTGGGCAGCCGGCCGCCCTCCTGCCGGACCATCGTCACCCCGTTCGCCACCAGGAAGACCGCCGACGCCACCAGACCGAGCCCGGCCGCGGCCGGGATCACCACCAGCACTGCGTCCACCAGGCCGTCGGGCAGCCGGGCCAGCTCGCCGAACAGGCCGGCCGCCAGGAAGAAGACGGACAGGCCGAGCAGGACCGCGTTGCCGAACCGGCGCCGGTCCCGCCGCATACCGACGGCGAAGAGCAGCAGGAAGGCGATGGACAGCAGATAGGCGGGCATGCGCAGGATCCTACGGACCGGCCCCGGCCGGTGGCGCCCGCGGCGGGCGGCGCGTCGCCCGCGGGCCGTCCCGGGCGCCGTCCGGCAGGTGCGCCGGCCCGGCCGCCGCCGTCCGGCCGGTCCCGGCGGGACCACCGTGGCGCACGGACGTCACTCCCGTCTCCTACGATGACCGTCATGAACTCTGGGGGGCCGGAAACGCGGCTCATCGACGGCCGCTTCGAACTGCTGCAACGTCTCGGCGGCGGTGGCATGGGGCTGGTCTGGCGCGCCCGCGACAACGCCCTGCACCGTGAGGTGGCGCTCAAGGAGGTCCGCGCGCTCGACCCCGCGACGGAGGCCGCCGACCCGACGGCGGCGCGCGAGACCCGCGAGCGGGTGCTGCGCGAGGCGCGCGCCCTCGCCCGGCTGCAGCACCCGAACGTCGCGGTCATCCACCACATCGTGGACAGCGCCGAGCACGCCCACCCCTGGCTGGTGATGGAGCTGGTGACCGGCGGCAGCCTCGCCGACCGGCTGGCCCAGGGGCCGCTCGGCGTGCCGGAGGCGGCCAGGACGGGCCGCGGCGTACTGGCCGCCCTGCGCGCCGCGCACGCCGCGGGCATCCAGCACCGCGACGTGAAGCCCGCCAACGTCCTGCTGCGCACCGACGGCACCCCCGTACTGACCGACTTCGGCATCGCGGCGATGCACGACGCGACCGCGCTGACCGCGACGGGTTCGCTGATCGGCTCGCCGGAGTACATCGCCCCCGAACGGATCCGCGGCGAGGAGGGCAACCCGGCCTCCGACCTGTGGTCGCTCGGGATGATGCTCTACGTGGCCGTCGAGGGCCACCACCCGCTGCGCCGGGCCACCTCGCTGGCCACCCTCGCGGCGGTGCTGGACGAGCCGCTGCCGCCACCGGTCAACTCCGGGCAGTTGGGCGGGCTGCTCTCCGCCATGCTCGCCAGGAACCCCGCGCAACGGCCGGACGCCGGGACGATCGACCGGATCCTCGCCGCGGCCGAGTCCGGCACGCCGGCCCCGGGCACCCCGGTCGCGGGCTTCGGCGGCGCACCGGCACCGGTCGAGACCCCGCAGTACTTCACCGGACCGCTCACCCCCGCACACCCCCACCCCGGCGGGCAGCCCGGCGGGGCGTACCCCGCCCAGCCGGGCCAGCCCTACGCCGGCGCGCCCGGCGGCGCGCCCTACGACAGCGGGGCCCACGACGTCCGGCCGTACGACGCGGGCCCGTACGGTGCCCGGCCGTTCGACACCGGGCCCACCGCGGGCCACCCGTACGGGAACAACCCGTACGCGGGCCCGCCGCACGACCTCGTGCCGGAGGGGCCGACCGGGCCCGGACGGCCGCCGGTGCCCGCCCGCCGGCGCCGCCGCGGCGCGGTCGTGACCCTCTCGGTCGTCGCGGTCTGCCTGACCGGCGTGCTGGCCTGGACGATGCGGCCGGGCACGATCAACCACGCCTCGCCCCGCAACACGGCCCCCGCCAACACCGCCTCGGGTACGCCGGGCACCGGAACCTCGCCCACCGCCGCCACCGACAGCACCCCCACGCCCACCGGCCAGCCCGCGGCCCCGCCGGCCGGCAAGCAGAACCTGCTCACCCCGGACGGCGTCCGGGCCACCATCGACGCGATCCGCCCGCTGATGTCCGGCACCAAGATCAAGCGGCTGGTCGTCTACCCCGAGTACGCCATCGCGGAGGCCCCCACCGCCTCGGACCCCAAGGTCTACGACCGGATCACCTACCGTGACGGGAAGACGACCCGCACCCCGGGCGCCACGCTGACCTCCCGTGACAAGCTGGCCGACCTGCAGCTCTACAACTGGGACATCCTGCCGGACCTGATCAAGAAGGCCGAGCAGACCCTGAACGTGGCCAACCCGACCAGCCGCTACCTGATCATCGGACCGGAGATCATCGAGGAGAAGCCGTCGATCGCCGTCTACCTGTCCGACGACTACGGCGGCGGCTACCTCTCGGCCGACGTCAAGGGCGGCATCATCCGCACCGTCCCGCGCGGCGCCTGACGGCCTGCCCCCGAAGGGCGGCGCCCCTGACACGGCTTGACGACCCGTCGGGACCGGCGGCGCCCACCCCCTGGGGGACCGACGGACGGCGCCCCCCGGGGGGCGGAGCGGGGTCGCGACCCTGGCCGCCCGAGGGCACCTGACCGTGGCGCGCCGCGTCGCCCTGCCGACGGGCCGTCAGTACGTCGGCCGAGAGGTGCGGTCGGCCGTCGGCCGCTCCTTCGACCAGGTCCGTCCGGGGCGGCCGCAGGAGCGGGACGACCTGCTTCTGGTGGTCAGCGAGCCGGTCACGAACGCCGTCCGGCACGCGGGCGGAGCCGGCACGCTGGATCTCGCCCTGCTGCCGGACGCCGTCGACATCGCGGTCTCCGACCCCAGCCGCACCCTTCCGCTGCCCCGGCTCCCCGATCCGGGCGCGGGCACCGGCGGCCTGGGACTGCACCTGGTGGCCACGCTCTGCGGGCCGGTCCGGGTCACGCTCGACCCGGGCAGCGGCAAGACCGTCCACGCCCGGCTCCCGTACCGCCGGCCCCCGGCCCCCGAGGCCGCGCCCGCGACCGCGCCCACGCCCCGCCGGCGGTGCTGGTGAGGCCGGGCTACAGCCAGTCGCGTCGCTTGAAGACCACGTACAGCCCCGCGCAGACCAGCCCCATCAACCCGATCGCGAAGGGGTAGCCGAAGACCCATCGCAGTTCCGGCATGGTCTCGAAGTTCATCCCGTAGACGGTGCCGATCAGGGTCGGCGCGAACAGGATGGCCGCCCAGGCGGAGATCTTCTTGATCTCGTCGTTCTGGGCGTGCCCGGCCTCGGCGAGCTGCTTCATCTCCTCGTTCTGGGCCTGCGAGACCAGGGTGGCGTTGACGGTGAGGATGTTCTGCAGCATCTGCCGGAAGCCGTCCACCCGCTCGGCGGCGTAGGTGGCGTGGTCCGCGACGTCGCGCAGGTAGCGCTGGAGCTCCCCGTCGGTGCCGTACTTGCCGAAACCGGCCTCCAGGTTCTTCATGATGTCCAGCAGCGGCCGGGTGGCCCGCTGGAACTCGATGACCTCGCGTGAGAGTTCGTAGATGCGCCGGGAGACCTTGGGGTCGCCGCCGAAGACCTCCGTCTCGATCTCGTCGATGTCGTGCTGGAGCCCGGCGATCACCGGCGCGTAGCCGTCGACCACGGCGTCCAGGACGGCGTACAGGACGGCCTCGGGCCCGAGGGCGAGCAGTTCGGGGTCGTCCTCCAGCCGCCGGCGCACCGCGGACAGGTCCGGGGACTGGGAGTGGCGGACGGTCAGCACGAAGTCGGGCCCGACGAAGAGGTGGATCTCCCCGAAGTCCACCTCCTCGACGTCGTCGAGGTAGCGGGCGGCGCGCAGGACGACGAACAGGGTGTCGCCGTAGCGCTCCAGCTTGGGACGCTGGTGGGCCACGATGGCGTCCTCGACGGCCAGCTCGTGCAGGCCGAACCGCTCCGCGGCCTCCAGCAGTTGGGCGTCCGCCGGGCGGAACAGGCCGATCCAGGCCATGGTGCCGGGCTTGCCGGGCAACTCACGGTAGATGTCCGCCAGGGTGGCCGGGATCCCGGTCCGGCGGCCGGCCCGGTAGACGGCGGCGTCCACCACGGAGCGCTCCAGCGAGACGGTGTCCGCCTTGGGCTCCGGCCTCGGGTCCATCGAGTGCTCAGGTGCGGGCGCGGGTGGCCCGCCGGCCTCCCCGGCGGCGGGGCGGGAGAACGGTCGCTTGCTCGCGCGCACGGCGCGCACACGCCAGTCGGACATGGCGGGAACCTCCACAGGTGGGTGTCCGCCGGGAACCCGGGCACGGCCCGCCCTGCGGCAGACGGCGCCGGACACCGGCGGGGCAGCGCCGCCACCGTCCGGCGCCCGCCCGGGCACCCTCCGCCGGCCGGGCGCGGTCAGCGCCGGACGGTGCGGGAGGGCCGGAGGGCGGACGGGGACGGGCGCGCGATGCGGGGCGGAACGGTGCACGTGCCGGGGCGGGGCCGACTTCGGCCCGGACTACTGGACTCCACCGCTCTCACCTCCCTGCCGTCGGGCACTGTCACGGGGTGCCGGAGCGAGGCTCTCAGGGGAGGCCCCGCCGCCCGCGCGCACAGGTGCGCCGGGAGACGGGCCGGCACCCCTGAACTCGTCAGAGCTTTGGCACGCCACGGCGTAGCACCCGAGCGGTGCAGCCACTTGGGGTCACCCCTTAGGCCGGGGAGACCTGTCCTGAACCTGGGCGTCTCTCGACGTCGTGGGGTCAGTGGCCTGTGTCCGTGGCGACGCCTCACCGAACGAGGTGCCTTCACAACTTCGCCCAGCTTAGCCCCGCCGGGCGCCGACGGGGTGCAGGAGGGCGCGCGGCCGCCGCCCCGGCGCCCCCGCACCGCCTGCCTGCTTGCCCCGGACCGGAGCCTTCGCACCGGGCACACCGCCGGCGACGGCACGGGCGACGGCACGGGCGACGGCACGGGCGGGGGCACGGGCGCCCGAGATCGGCGGCCCCGAAGGAAGCGGAACCACCCGGGACGCCCGTTTCGTCTTCCCAGGTACAGCGACCCGGACCAGCGGCAGCCCCGCCCGCGATCCGTCGCCGCTGCCCGGAGGTGACCGTGCAGATGAAGGTCCTCGAACGCGTCCTGGGCGGCTGGCGGTCCCTCCCCCTAGCCCACCGGGTCGGCGCCGTCCTGCTCGCCGGGGCGGCCGTCGCCCTGGCGGTGGTGCTCACCCTGGCCGGCGGCCCGTCACCACTCCCGGCGGGCACCGGCCCACCAGCTGTTCCCACCGGCCCGCCCGACACCTCCGCACCACCCGGCACCTCCTCGGCGTCGCCCGGCCCGGGGGCCTCCGGAGCAGCGGTCTCGCCGCTGACCGGGCTCCCCGGCGGGACGGGCCGGATCATCGCCGTGAAGATCGACAACATCGTGAACGCGCGCCCGCAGACCGGCCTGAACGCGGCGGACGTGGTCTACGCGATCGAGGTCGAGGGCGGCATCTCGCGGTTCCTGGCGGTCTACGACTCCGGCCACCTGCCACCGGGCGACACCGTCGGCCCGGTCCGCAGCGCCCGGGAGAGCGACCTCGAACTGCTCCAGCAGTACGGGAGGGCGGCCTTCGTGTACTCCGGGGCGCAGAGCAGGTTCCTGCCGGTGCTCGACCGCGCCGACGTCCTCAACCGATCCCCGCAGCAGAACGGCTCCTTCTTCCGCGGCACGTCCAGGCCCGCGCCCTACAACGAGTACGTGGTGCCCTCCGGCATCCTGCGCGCCTCGCCGGACGCGGCCACGGCCCGGGACATCGGCTTCCGGTTCGGCGACCCGCCGGCCGGCGGCGTGCCGGCCGACAGCTTCACCGCGCGGATGCCGGCCGCCTCGTTCACCTTCAGCTGGTCCGCGGCCACCGGCAGGTACCTGGTGGCGCTGGACGGCCGACCGGCCCGGACGACGGACGGCGGGCAGGCGGGGGCGCCGACCGTCGTGGTGCAGCGGGTGGACGTACGCCCCTCGCCGCTCGGGCTCCGGGACTCCGCCGGCCGCCTGGTGCCCTTCTCCCCGACGGTGGGCAGCGGCGAGGCGGTGGTCCTCCGGGACGGCCGGGCCTACCAGAGCACCTGGTCCCGGCCCGGCCCGGACACCGGCACCACGTTCTCGTACGCCGGGCAGCCGATGACCTTCCACCCGGGCCAGGTGTGGGTCGTGCTGGAACCAGGCTGAACCCGGTCCGGCCCTTTCGGACCTCGGCCGATGAACGTCCGGCCCTTTCGGACCTCAGCCGATGAACCCGAGCGCGCCCAGCGCGGCGACCCCGCCCAGCCCCATGAAGACCGGCATCAGGACCTTCATCTCCACCCAGCTGCCGGCCCGGAAGCGCATCCCCTTCGGCGGGCCGATCGGGTACCAGCGCTTGCGTCCGATCGGGATCGGCCACAGGACCGGGCAGCCGGAGACGGTGAGCGCGTCGCCGAGGCAGTGCACCAGCGCGCCCAGCACGATCGGCAGGCCGATCCACAGGTACTGCTGACCGGGCTCGGTGAACAGCCAGCCGGAGCCGTTGCCGGGCTTGTCGAGGGTCTCGGCGAGCATCCAGGCGCTGACCGCGCCGAGCAGCCAGACCAGCACGTCGCTGGAGGCCCGGGCGTGCCGCCAGAGCAGGCCCTCGATGGCCAGCACCATGTGGACGAAGAGCACCGCGAGCACGCCCCAGCGGCCCCCGTACACGGCGACAGCCGCGGCGCCGGCCCCGCAGAGCACGGCCCAGACCCAGGTGTGGGTCAGCGTGCGGTGCCCGCCGTTGCGCCGGGGGTCGCCCTTCCCCCTGGTCGACTTGTAGGCCGCGTACGACAGCTTGTCGACCACCTCGCACAATGTGCGCGACACGGGCCCGAAGGCCCGCGATATGGTCGCGGCCTTGTGGTCCAGGTCAGGGGCCAGTGCCGCTCCGGCGCAGATCAGCGCGCCCGCGAGTAGCACGGGCCAAGGCATCGGCCGGTCCAGCGCGGCCGATGCCGCCCCCGCCATCAGCCAGGCCGCTGCGCCGGACAGCGCGTGCGCCGGTCCCATCATGGCGTTCTCCACCCCTCAAGTAGGTCGCAGGGGCCGATCGGCACCTGACGGTGCGGCAGCCTATCCCTCCGTGATCATCCTCGGCACACGCCCCCGGCCGGCCGGCTTCCCCTCCCGCGCCGGGCCCGCCCCGCTACCGCGCCGACGCCGTCAGGTCGGCCGCGCCGAACCCCACCGAGAAGCGCGCGCACCAGATCACCGCACTGCGCACGCGGGTGAGATCGGTGCCGGACGGCACCGCGTAGTTCTGGTTGCCGAGGTTCCCCTTCAGCCGCCCGAGTTCGACCGGGGCGTCGCCCAGCGTGTCCAGCTTCGACCGGGCCGCCGGCGCGGCCGACAGGTAGACCCGCACGTCGGGGCCCTCGGAGGTCCGCAGGTCCTCCAGGCGCAGCACCGTACTGCCGTCGGCGAGACGGACCAGCCGGGCGGTCCCGGTGGTGGGGTGCTCGCCGGACTGGAAGGCCCCGGCGGCCCCCTCGGCCGGCCCGGGCCCGGCCGGGGACGGCGAGGGCGGCGAGGGCGGCAGCGCGGCGCCGCCGGCGGGGGTGCCCGCGGCCGGCGTGGCGAGGGGTGCGGCGGCGGCCGGCGTGGCGAGGGGTGCGGCGGCGGCCGGCGGCGCCTCGTCGACCCTGGTGCTGGTGAACGCCTTCCAGGGCTCGAAGAGGTACAGGCCGAAGCCGCCGGCCAGCAGCACGAGGACGGCGACCGGAACCGTCCACCGGCGACGACGACGGCGGGCGGACGGCGACGGGCGAGCGGACATCTCAGCCTCCAGGAGCAGGCAGCCCTATGCTGCCTCCGCCCCTGGATACACCGCGCACGGCGGCCGCCGGGGCCGCCGTGCGTCGCCGTAATGATTCGGCAATGCCTGACCGTCAGGCCGTCCGGGCCTCCGCCGCCGCTGGTGGTCCCACCCCGGCGCGCGAGCCCCCGCGGGTGCCGGTCAGCCGCCCACGGACGCCGCCGGCAGCACGTGGTCACCGACCTTGTCGGTACTGAGGCAGAGCGAGCAGACCACCGCGTCGTGGGTGAGGCAGGCCGCGAGGTCCGGCCGCTCGAACTCCTGCCGGCAGACGTGGCACTCGTACGTCGCGGCACTGGGGTTGCCGTCGGCGTCCAGGTGCGGTGCGTCGATCCCGTCGGTGGTGCGCCGCAGGTAGTAGCGGCCCCCGGTCAGGGCGGCCGTCAGCGGGGTGAGGACGAAGGCGATCAGCGCCGCCGCGACCGGAGAGTACGGCTGGAGGGTGTCCCCCAGGGCGTGGAAGTACATGGCGATCGAGAGTCCGGAGGCGGCGACGAAGGAGACCAGCCCCACCGGGTTGACCGGGTGGAGCATGCCCCGGCGGAACTCGGGTGCCTGCGGGGAGAGTTTCAGCAGGTACTTGTTGACCATGATGTCGGTGGCCACCGTGACGATCCAGGCGATGGCGCAGTTGGAGTAGAAGCCGAGGATGCTGTTCAGGAAGCTGAACATGTCGGCCTCCATCAGGATCAGCGCGAAGGCCAGGTTGACCAGGACGAACACCATCCGGCCGGGGTAGTGCCTGGTGACCCGGGTGAAGGAGTTGGTCCACGCCAGCGAGCCAGAGTAGGCGTTGGTCACGTTGATCTTGATCTGACTGATCACCACCAGGGCCACCGCCAGCGGGACGACCAGCCAGGACGGCATCATCGCGTCGAAGGCCCCGGTGAACTGCCGGATCGGCTCGGTGGCCGCCGTCGGCCCGGCCTCGGCCAGGACGTAGACCGCGAGGAACACCCCGATCGCCTGCTTCAGCGCGCCCAGCACCACCCAGCCGGGGCCGGCCATCACCACGGCCGTCCACCAGGCGCGCCGGTTGGCCGCGGTCTTCGGCGGCATGAAGCGCAGGTAGTCGATCTGCTCCCCGATCTGCGCGATCAGCGACAGGCACACCCCCGCACCCAGCAGCACCTGACCGGTGCTCATCCCGCCGCCGCCGCCGTCCGAGCCCCCGTAGGAGAGGAAGCGGTCCACCGTGCCCGGGTCCGAGGCGACCAGGTACACCAGCGGGCCGACCATCAGCAGCAACCAGACCGGCGTCGTCCACACCTGGAGCTTGCTCAGCGCCTTCATCCCGTAGACCACCAGCGGGATCACCATCAGGGTGGAGACCAGGTACCCCAGCCAGAGCGGCAGCCCGAGCCCCAGCTTCAGCCCCTGCGCCATGATCGAGCCTTCGAGGGCGAAGAAGATGAAGGTGAAGCTGGCGAAGATCACACTGGTCAGGACCGAGCCGTAGTAGCCGAACCCGGACCCCCGGGTGATCAGATCGAGGTCGATGTTGTAACGGGCGCCGTAGTAGGCGAGCGGGAACCCGGTGACGAAGATGACCACCGCCGCCACCAGGATCGCCGCCAGCGCGTTCCCGGTGCCGTGGGTGAGGCCGATGCCCGCGCCGATCGAGAAGTCGGCCATGTACGCGATGCCGCCCAGGGCGGTGGTGGCCACCACCATGGGCGTCCAGCGGCGGTAGCTGCGGGGCGCGAAGCGCAGGGTGTAGTCCTCCAGCGTTTCGTCGGCGGCCGCCCCGGCCCGCTCGGCCGGCCGGCCGCCGTCGGTGGTGGTGGTCGGTGGTGGCTCGGTGCGCATGCCAGGCCTCCTGAGGTGCCGTGGGTCGTCTGCTGCGGACTGTGCGGGGCCGCGCGGCCGGCGCGGGCCGGTTCCATGATCAGGTGCGGCCGGGCCCCGGGCGGGGACGCGGCGCCGGGCCGTCCGTACGCCGTACCGGTGGCCGGCCCCGGGCCCCGGCGGCCCCTCCTCGGCACGCCTCCCCGCGCCGCCCCCGGGGCCGTCCGTACGCGGCCCGCACTGCTGGCGGGAACGCTAGGCAGCGGGTGTTTCCGGCCGGTCCCCCCGGCATGAAGGGAAGGTTTCGGCGTTTCGGCCCGCCGGCCGGGGACTTGATGCAGCGTCGGCGGCGGGCACGGCTCGACGGACCTCTCGCCGGAGCGTCGGCGCGCAGCGGTCGGCGCGGATCGGGCTGCAGATGAGCACGGCCACCGTCTACGCCCACCGGTCCGACGCGCCCAACGACGAGGCCACCGGCCTGATCGGCGGCACCGAGCCGGACGCCCCGGCCCACTGGGCGAACAGCATCCGCATCGCCGAGGCCTGGGAGCGGACCCAGGAGCTGGCCGCCACCCCGCACACCCGCAAGGTCGCTCTGCGCACCGGCATGGTGATGAGCCCGGACCGGGGCGGCGCCTTCGACTCGCTGCTGCGGCTGGCGCGATCCGGCCTCGGCGGACCGCTCGCGGGCGGCGGCCAGTACATGTCGTGGATCCACACGAGAGCGACTTCGTCCGCGCCGTCGAGTTCCTGACGGACCGGGAGGACCTCACCGGGCCGGTCGACGTCACCGCGCCCACGCCCCTGCCGCAGCGCGAGTTCATGCGGGCGATCCGCGTGGCCCGGGGCATCTCGGTGGGCCTGCCCGCCACCCGGTGGATGGCCGAGATCGGGGCCTTCGTCCTGCGTTCGGACACCGAGCTCCTGCTGAAGAGCCGCCGGGTGACCCCCGGCCGGCTGCTCGAAGCGGGCTTCGGCTTCTCGTACCCCGAGTGGCCGGCGGCCGCCGCCGACCTGGTGCGGCGGGCGCGGCACGGCGGGGCGCCCTTGCCCCGGGGGTGGGACGGGGACGGCGCCGCGGCCCGGGCGGGGCTGTTGACGGAAATTCTCACAAGGGGGTGACCCGCCGGTAACTTGGCCCTAGGCTCCTCACCATGGACCTTGTACACGAGCGCCGGGGCGACGGCCCCCCGCTGCTGCTCCTGCACGGCATCGGACACCGCCACCAGGGCTGGAAGCCGGTGCTCGACCTGCTCGCCCGCGAGCGTGAGGTGATCGCCGTCGACCTGCCCGGCTTCGGCGCCTCCCCACCGCTGCCGGCCGGGATGCCCTACACCGTCGACAGCGCCATGACGGTGCTCGGCGACTTCCTGGCGTCGATCGGGGTCGAGCGGCCGCACGTGGCCGGGAACTCGCTCGGCGGGCTCTTCACCCTGCACGCCGTGCGGCACGGGCTGGCCTCCTCGGCCACCGCGCTGTCACCCGCCGGGTTCTTCCACCGCGCCGGCTTCCTGTACGCCTCCGGGGTGCTCAACCTGCACCGGCTGGCCGCCCGGACGCCCGAACCGCTGCGCGCCGGGCTCGCCCGGCACCCGCTCGGCCGGAAGGCCATGTTCGGCATGATCTACGGCCGGCCCGAGCTGCTCGACCCGCACGAGCTGATGCTGGACACCCGGGCGCTGCTGGAGGCCCCGGGCTTCCGGCAGACCCTGCACGCCGGCGGCGGCGAGCTGGCCTCCCGGTTCCCGGCCGACCTCCCGCCGGAGGTCCCGGTGACCATCGCCTGGGGCACCCGGGACCGCCTGCTGCTCAACGGCCAGGGCCGCCGGGCCCGCCTGCTGCCGCCGGCGGCACGCTTCGTGCCGCTGGTGAACTGCGGTCACGTCCCGATGGGCGACGACCCCGAACTGGTGGCCCGGGTCATGCTGGCCGGCAGCGACTCACCACTGCTGGCCCCGGCCGCCGGACCGGGAACGGGACCGAAGACCGTCCACTGAACCGGCCGGCCGGGCCGGACGCCCCCGGCGGGTGCCCGCGGGCGTCCGGCGCCCGGTCACGCCCCGGCGGCCGCCAGGGCCTCGCGGTCGTGCGCGGCGTTCCAGTCGGGCAGCGCCGCACCCGGGCGGGCGAAGGTGGCGAAGTCCGTGGTGCCGGCGAAGGCCGGCCGCTGGTAGAGGTCCCGGGCGTAGGCCCAGAGGTTCGGGTAGGCGTCCAGGGCCGGCCCGATCGCGCGGCCGGCGTTGGACGCCACGTCGTAGCGGGCCAGGGTCACCCAGAGCCGCACGTCCGCCTCGGTGAGCCGCTCGCCGAGCAGGTGGCGCTGCTGCCCGAGCAGCTTGTCCAGTTCGGCGAAGGCCGCCAGCAGCTCGGCCCGGGCCGCCTCGGCGGCGGGGCCCTCGCCGGCGGCGGCGCCCACCCCGCGGTTGACCGCCGGGCCGAGCCAGGAGTCGAGCTCCTCGATCCGCGGGCGCAGCTCGGCCGGGTAGTGGTCCGCGCCGTTGCTCCACCCGCCGAACTCGGTGGCGAGGTCGATCCCGATCCCGGCGAAGTCGTTGCTGACGATCCGCCCGGTCTCCCGGTCCCACAGCGTCGGCACCGATATGTGCCCGTCGAACCCGGGCTCGGTCGCCTCGTAGGCCTCCCGGAGCAGGGTGAAGCCGTTCACCGGGTCCGGTCCGTGGGTCTCGCGGAAGGCCCAGCCGCGACCGTCCCGCGCGCCGTCCACGTACGAGACGGAGACCACGTCCTCCAGGCCGTTCAGCGCCAGCTGGATGGTGACCCGCTGGGCCCAGGGGCAGAACCAGCCCGCGTAGACGTGGTAGCGGCCGGGTTCGGCGCGGAACCCGCTGCTCCCGTCCGCGGTGATCCGCCCGGTGAAGCGGTAGAGCGGCCGCTCGTCCCCCGGGGTCCGGTTGATCCGGTACTCACCGTGGGTGGTGGTGTCGACGGCGTCGGCGTAGCGCGGTGTCAGGCTCATCGGTGTGCTCCTCGTCTTGGGCTGTTCAGGTGGTGGTCGGTGGCCGGCTCGGGTGCCGCCCGGGTCAGCCGGTGGGCGTGCCGGGGACTCTGACGGCGAGGAAGTTGGTGTCGCGGCGCAGCCGGAAGCCCAGGGACTCGTACAGCCGGATCGCGTTGGTGTTGCTCGCGGCCGCGTGCAGGAAGGGCGTCTCGCCGCGGGCCCGGATGCCGGCCGCGACGGCGTGCACGAGCCGGGTGGCCAGCCCCTCGCCCCGGTGCTCGGCGTCCGTGCAGACGGCGCTGATCTCGGTCCAGCCCGGCGGGTGCAGGCGCTCGCCGGCCATCGCGACCAGCCGTCCGCCGCGCCGGATGCCGAGGTAGCTGCCGAGTTCGACGGTGCGGGGCAGGAACGGGCCGGGCTGGGTGCGCGCCACCAGGTCCAGCATCTCGGGCACGTCGGCGTACCCGAGGGGCACGGCCTCGGCATCGGGGGCGGCGGCCACGCCCTCGTCCACCAGTTGGACCCCGCCTCCGTCCATCAGGACCTCCCAGTCCGGCGGCGGGGTGCTGCGGACCCCGGTGACCACGGCGACGGTGCCCGGGCCGAGCAGGGTCGCGACGTCCCGCCAGACCGACTCGTCGGAGTGCTCGGGCAGGGCGATGAACGGCGAGACGTCGGCCGGGTAGCGCAGCACCTGGCCCTGCCGCTCCGCGAGGTGCGCGTGCGGGCCGAGCAGGGCGGCCCGCACGGCGTTGTCCAGCGGATGGGTCCCGGTGCCGTTCCGGGGGCGGGACGGGGGGACGGCCCCGTCGGACGGCAGGGGCCCGGACGACGGCGGACCGGCGACGAGCGCGTCAGGGACGAGAGCATCGGGAACAGGCATGCGGACTTCTTCCTCGATCTGGTGCGGGCGCCGGTTCCGGGGCGCCGTGGGCCCGGCGACCCGGTCCGACGACGCGGCCTGCGCCGCCGGACCGGAGGCGGACGGGACGGTCGGGGGAGGCGGGCCGCGGCGCGCCGGGGCGTGGCGGCCCGGCGGAACCGGCGGTGTTCGCTAGCGGGGTGTCCCGGCGAAGAGGTGACGGGGGGTCACGGGCGACAGAGGCCGGTCGGTGAGCCGACCCCGTCGATCCAGCGCCGGCGCACGAGCGCCGTCCCCCCGGTGGAGCGGCGGGGACGGGCAGCCGGACGACCGTTCGCGGCGTGCGGCAGCGGCGGGTGCCCGAAGGGGGCCCGCTCGGAGCGCTGTGCGCGAGTTCGCATGGTCGACCTGTCTCAACTGCCGTGACGACGAAGGTCCAGAGTACATCGCGGCCCCGGCCGGGGGCAGTTCCCGATGATGAACAGGGCGTGGCAGATCCACCGGGCCGGCCGGGTCCACGAACCCCGGCGGGTCGACGCCCAGACTGGTCGACGCCCCGGCCGGCCCGGGGCTGGCCGGGCGGGTCAATGCCGCCCGGCCGTCCTCACCTGATCGTGTGGCAGGTCCGGCAAGGCGTTCCGGCGGAGGCCCGGCGCTCCCTACGGTGACGGTGTCCGACCACACTCCCGTACGAGGGCGGAACAGATGTCCATCTCATCCGACCAGTTGTCCGCGGCGGCCGCCGACCACCCGGAGCCGGGGCCGGCAACGGCGCCCGGCGCGGAGCCAGGGCCGGTGCTCCCCGCGACCCGGACCTCCCCGGCCGGACCGTACCGTGCCGGGATCGGCCTGCACCTGGTGATCGTCGACGACGGCCTGGTCCTGCTCGGCCGCCGCCGCAACTCCTCCTTCGCCGACGGCTGCTGGCACCTGCCCGCCGGCCATCTGGAGCCGGGCGAGAGCATCACGGCCGGCACGGCGCGCGAGGCCCGGGAGGAGCTGGGGATCGGGATCGACCCCGCCGGCCTGGAGCTCCTGCACGTGCTGCACCAGCTGGACGCCGACGACACCGAGGGCCGGCTCCAGTTGTTCTTCCGCCCGGTGGTGTACACCGGGCAGGTGAGCAACCGCGAGCCGGAGAAATGCCACGAACTGCGCTGGTGGCCGCTGGACGGGCTGCCGGAGCAGGTCGTCCCGTACACCGCCCGGGCCCTCGGCGAGATCGCCCTCGGCCGCGGGCTCTCGACGCCCGGGTGGCCGGGGTGAGCGACCGGCCCGCCGGAGGTCCCGCCGACCGGACGGAGGCGGGGCCCCGGTCCGCCTTCGACCCCGTCGCGTACCGGGAGCGGGCCCGGTCGGGGCCCTGCTTCATCTGCGCGATGCTCGCCGGCGAGCCGGGCTACGAGCACCGGATCGTCTACGACGACGGCACCCATGTCGCCTTCCTCGACCGGTACCCCACGCTGCCCGGCAAGCTGCTGGTCGTGCCCCGGGCGCATGTCGAGGACGCCGTCCGCGGCTTCAGCGAGGAGGCCTACCTGGCCCTCCAGGCGGCCGTCCACCGGGTCGCGTCCGCGCTGGCCCGCGTGGTCCCGGCCGAGCGCCTCTACCTCCTGAGCCTGGGCAGCAACCAGGGGTACGCGCACGTGCACTGGCACGTCGCGGCGCTGCCGCCCGGCGTCCCGTACGAGCGGCAGGAGTACTACGCCTTGATGACCGGGACGCAGGGCGTGCTGGCCGTCGACGAGGAGGAGGCCGACCGGCTCGCGGCGGCGCTGCGCCACCGGTTGGGCCGGGCGGCCGACGGAGCGGCCCGGCCGGCCCGCGGGGGTGGCTGACCCGCCGTGGCGTCCGGTACCGGCCCCGGACGGCACGCGGCGGGGCACGGACGACCGGTCAGGACGGCGGGCCGACGGGCCGGCCGGTCGCCGGGGTCAGCAGCACCAGCGAGTCGCCCGGCCCGGGCAGCGGCCGCTGCGCCTCCGTCACCGGGTCCAGCCGGCCGTTGCGCCGCACCACGAACAGCACGTCCCACCCGTCGGGCACCTCGGGACCGGCCGGCCTGGTCACCACCACCGCCCCGGCCTCGTGCCGCCGCATCAGCGCCGAGGCCGTCAGGCCGGCGCCGAACAGCACCTCGCCGCCGATGAACGGCGCCACCACGCCGAGGCTGTCGCGCGGGGCGCCGACGCGGTGCACGGAGGCCTCGACGCCCGCCCGCAGGACGGCGGTGGCCAGGGCGTTGAAGTCGTCCTCGGTGGTCAGCAGGTAGACCGCGGTGATGCCCTCCAGCTCGGCGCCCTCCCCGGTGGCCGCGGCCAGCAGCTCCCCCGGCGCGAGCTCCAGGCCGGCCCGCCCGATGCGTTCGCGCTGCTGCTCCAGGCCCGCCCACATCAGCACCTCCAGACCGGCCGAGCGCAGCGCCAGCCCGAGGTCGACCACCCACGGGTCGCCGCCGACCAGCAGCGGGCGCGACCGGGACGGCCGGACGACCCGCAGCCGGCGCGCGACGGGCGAGGCGGTCAGACCGTACAGCGTGACGGTCGCGACGATCACCACGAAGGTCGCCGGGAGGATCCGCTGGGCGCCGCCGATCCCCTTGGCCACCAGTCCGGCGGAGAACGTCGAGGCCGTCGCCGCGGCGACGATGCCGCGCGGTGCCATCCAGCCGACGAAGGCCCGCTCGGCGCCCGGCAGGTCGGTGCCGAGGGTCGACAGGAACGCCACCATCGGCCGCGCCACCACCACCAGCACCACGGCCAGGAGCAGCGCCGGGAACGCGACGTCCCGCAGCGAGTCCGGGGTGACGGTGGCCGAGATCGAGATGAAGAGCAGCCCGAGGATCAGGCTGACCAGCGTCTCGAAGAACGGCCGCCGGGCCGGGCCGTCGAAGGCCCTGATGTTGGCCACGGCCAGGCCCATCACCACCGCGGTGATCAGCCCGGTGTCGTCGCGCAGGACGTCGCTGACGGCCGCCACCCCGATCACGGCGGCGAGCTGCGCCGTGGTGCCGAGCACCTCGCCCAGCCTCAGCACCCGCAGCAGCACCCAGAGCAGGGCGGCCCCGGCGATCCCGCCGGCCAGCCCGGTCCCCACGCTGGCCAGGAACTGCAGCGCGCCGGTCCGGAACCGGACGCCCGACCCGGTGGCGACCACGTGGAAGACGAGGGCGCCGAGGATACCGCCGACCGGGTCGATCAGGGAGCCCTCCCAGACCAGGATGTGCTGCAGCCGGTCCTTGGGGCGGACGAAGGCGAGCAGCGGCCCGACCACGGTGGGCCCGGACACCACCAGGATCGCCCCGAGCATGAAGGCGGACCGCCGGTCCAGGCCGAGCAGCGGCATCGCGACCGCCGTCCCGATCAGCCAGGTGACCAGCACGCCGACCCAGATCAGCCGGACGACGACCCGCGGGATGTGTCCCTTCAGCTTTCTGAGGTCCAGGCCGAGGCCGGCGTCGTAGAGGATCACCGCGACGGCCAGCGAGACCAGCGGTGAGAAGGCGGTGCCCAGCAGCCGCTGCGGGTCCAGGTCGTCGAACAGGGCGCCGGCGGCGAACCCCACCGGGAGCAGCACCACCAGAGCGGGGACCCGCAGCCGGCCGGCCAGGATCTGCGACCCGACGGCCAGCGCCAGGGTCAGGCCCACACCGATGAGGACCTCGTCGGTGGTCACGTAGGGCCTCCGCGCGCCCGCGTGGTCGGACGAACCGGCCGGGACGGACGCGGGCCCGGCCCGGCGGTGGCCCGGCCCGGCCCGGACGCCTTCTCCGGAGCGTGCGGGCCCGGGTCGGCCGAGTCAAGGAGGACACGTCGGTACGGCAGGATTACCCGGCCTGCCCGGCCTGCACGGGCCCGGCCGATGGGTCGAACGGGTGACGGGCAGGCCCCTCGGCCGGGCGGGCCGAGAACTGCGGCCCGGGCCGGCCGGGAGTTACGGGCCGACCCGGCCGCGGGCTACGGGCCGGTCGTCCGGCGGCGCGGTTGTCGGGCCGCTCGGCCCGGTCGTCCCGGGCCGGGTGCGGGCCGGGTGCGGGCCGGGTGCGGGCAGGGTGCGGGCAGGTCAGGCGTACTCGGTGAGGTCGATCGCGTGCACCTGCAGCGGGTGGCCGGACTCGGGGTCCCTGGTCTCGGAGACCAGTTCCATGCCCAGCTTGGCGACGACGCTGCGGGAGGCCTCGTCGCCGGAGCGGACCACGGCGAAGACCCGGTCCAGGCCCCGGTCCTCCAGGGCGAACTCCAGCGCGGCGTGCGCCGCCTCCGAGGCGTAGCCCTGCCCCCAGAACTGCCGGCCGAGCCGCCAGCTGAGCTCCACCACGGACCCCAGCTCGGGCAGGCGGTCGGGCACCGAGAGGCCGGTGAAGCCGGCCAGTTCGCCCGAGGCCAGCAGCTCGACGGCGAACAGGCCGAAGCCCTCCTCGTCCCACTCCTCCTCCCAGCGCTCGATCGCCTCCGCCGTCCGCTCCAGGTCGTACCCCGAGCCGTCGCCGATCCAGCGCATGACCTCCGGGTCCGCGTTGATCTCCGCCATGGGTACGAGGTCGTCGTCGGTCCAGCGGCGGAGGACGAGCCGGGGGGTGTGGATCTCGGTCATGACCCCATCCTGTCGACTGCCGGGCGGATCCGGTAATCCGGACCCGCCGCCGCGGCCGCTTACCGGGCGACGGCCCGGTGGGACCGGGCCACGAGGGGCCGGCCCGGGGCCGGCGGCCCGGGGCCGGGCACGCGGGCCCAAGGCGAAGGCCCGGCTCTCCGGCCGGGCCTCCAACCCCTCCGCCCCCGGCGGAGATGGTTCACGGGGCCGTGACAGCGGTCCCTGCCGGAGCTGCGGGCTCCCGCCCTGGATGTCCGGCGCGGCTCCGCCTCGGCGGAGCTCCTGCTCTTCTGCTTCGGGCCTGCTCTGCTGTGTCAGGCCTTCAAAATACTTCTGTTTCAGGCCTTCAGGAACTTCGTAACCTTCAGAACTTCGAGAAATTTCGTACTTTCACCTGGACCTCGACGGCCGCGCTCTCGGCCGGCCACCGGGTCGGCTCCGTCCTCGCGGAGCGCGCTGATCAGCTCCCTCCACCATCTCTCCGCCCGCCGGATCACGCAAGCACCCGGCCCGGGAACCCCCGGCCCGCCGCGAGCGCCGCGGCGCTCCCCCGGCCGCCTGCCGGCCCGAGGACGCCGGCCCGAGACGTGCGACCCGAGACGTCCGACCCGAGACGTCCGACCTGATCGGCGGCGCCCCGGCTGCGGCGCGGCGCGCCGGGATCCCGAGGCCTGTTGATCACACTGGTCACGACGGTGGGAGCAGCAGTCTCCCCGGCCCCGCTCGACCCGGGAGTACGTGTGCAGATCGATCTGGCCGGCCGGACCGCGGTCGTCTCCGGCTCCTCCCAGGGCATCGGCCTGGCCATCGCGACCGGGCTGGCCGGGGCCGGGGCGCGGGTGGTGCTCACCGGGCGCTCCGAGGCACGGCTGCGCCGGGCGGAGGAGCGGCTGCGCGATACCGTCCCGGCGGCGGCGGTGTCCGCCGTGGCGGGCGACCTGACCCTCGCCGAGGGCGCCGAGCAGCTGTGCGAGGCCGTCCCGCAGGCCGACATCCTGGTCAACAGCCTGGGCATCTTCGGCCCCACGCCCGCCCTGGACATCGACGACGGCCTGTGGCGCGAGTACTTCGAGACCAATGTGCTGAGCGCCGTCCGGCTGATCCGCGCCTACCTGCCGGGGATGACGGAACGGGGCTGGGGCCGGATCCAGAACATCGCCAGCGACTCCGCCGTGGTGATCCCCACCGAGATGATCCACTACGGCATGTCGAAGACCGCCCTCCTCGCGGTGTCGCGAGGCTTCGCGAAGGCGGCGGCCGGCAGCGGGGTGACGGTGAACTCCGTGATCGCCGGCCCCGCCCGCACCGAGGGCATCGAGGACTTCGTGTACTCGCTGGTCGACCGGGACCTGCCCTGGGAGCGGGCGCAGCGCGAGTTCATGCGGGAGTACCGTCCGCAGTCGCTGCTGGGCCGGCTGATCGAACCGGCGGAGATCGCCAACCTGGTGGTCTACCTCAGTTCGCCGCAGGCGTCGGCGACCACCGGCGCGGCGGTCCGGGTCGACGGCGGGTACGTGGACGCCATCCTGCCGTGACCGACGGCCGGGCCGGCGGCGAGCGGGCCGGTCCTCCGGGGTGGGCGTACCCGGGCGTGCCGGCACCGAGGTGGCTAGCCTGGCCGGATGGCGCTGCAGGGTTTCGGGACGACGCAGTTCCAGCTGGTGCTGCTGCGGCGGATGGCCGACTTCAACCCCGGGCTGGTCGAGGAGGCGGTACGCCGGCTCGGCTGCTCCCGGGCCGAGCTGCGGGAGGCGAACAGGCGCTGGCAGGCGATGACCCGCGCGCCCCGCTTCCCGCGCGGGGCGCGCCGTTTCGCGCTGGTGCTCGGTCCGGCGGAGTCGAGCCGCCCGCTGCGGATCGGTGACCTCGCGTACACGGCCCGGCAGTGGCTGCTCCCGCTCTGGCCGGACTTGCGCTTCGAGGTGCTGCTGGGCCCGGGGAGCCCCGGCGGCGGGGTCGGCCCGGTCCTGAACGAATGGCTGGTCCGGGCCGGCGGCTCGGCCCCGCCCGGACTGCGGACCGTCGCCGACCTGACCCCGTGGAGTTGCGTGGTGTCGGACGTGGCCGGGGCCTTCCCGCCCGCCGTGCCACGTGAGGGCAGCGCGCCGACGCGGTGGCGGCTGGACTTCACCGCCCCCGGTCCGACGGGCGCCCCGCGCACCCTGACGGCGGACTTCACCTGGGGCCTGCTGCAGGAGGTCCGGCCCGCCGACGGGTCGTGAGGCGGGGCCGGGGACGCGGGCGGCGGCCGGGGCGCCGGGCCGGGCGAGCGGCGGCCGACCGGGGTGGCGGGCGGGCTCCAAGGCCGGCCCGCCGGACCGGGGACAACCGGGGCCCGGTTCTGTACGATGCCGTGCAGCATGGTTACCCACCAGTAACTCCGTGGGCGCCGTGCTGCCCGCCACGCCCCGGACCGAGGAGCAGTCATGCCCACGCTCGACCGTCAGGACGGCGTCTTCGTCCTGGACATCGGAGACACCGAGAACCGCTTCCACCCGGACTGGCTCGCCGCCGTCAACGCGCTGCTGGACGAGGTCGAGAAGGCGGAGGGGCCGCGCGCCCTGGTGACCGCCGCGAGCGGCAAGTTCTTCTCCAACGGACTGGACCTGGAGTGGCTGTTCGCCAACGCCGACCGGGCCGACGAGTACGTCGGCGGCGTGCAGGCCCTGCTCGCGCGGGTGCTGACCCTCCCGATGGTCACCGTGGCGGCCCTGCAGGGGCACACCTTCGCCGCCGGGGCCATGCTCTCGCTCGCCCACGACTTCCGGGTGATGCGAGGCGACCGGGGCTTCTGGTGCCTGCCCGAGGCCGAGATCAACATCCCGTTCACGGCCGGCATGTCGGCGCTGATCCAGGCCCGGCTGGCCCCGCGGACCGCACACGAGGCGATGGTCACCGCCCGCCGCTACGGCGGCCATGACGCCCTGGCCGCCGGGGTGGTCGACCGCACCGCCGAGGAGGACGCGGTACGCCGGACGGCCGTCGAGCTCGCCGCCGCGCACACCGCCAAGGCCGGCCCGACCGTCGGCACCATCAAGACCCGGATGTACGCCCGGGCGCTGGAGGCGTTGCAGGAGAAGGAGTTCACGCTCAACTGAGCCCGGACCCCGGCCACCCCCGCCCGGCCACCCCGGCCCGGACCGCCCGGCCACCCCGGCCCGGACCGCCCCGCCACCCCGGCCCGGACCGCCGCGCCACCCCGCGCCCGGACCGCCGCGCCACCGCGCGCCCCGATCGGCGCAAGGCTCTGGCCAACACCGGCGCGGCCCTGATAGGACGGCGGCATGCACACGGCACCCGAGCTCCCGTCCCGCTCCTCCTACGACGTGGTGATCGTCGGGGGCGGGCACAACGGCCTGGTGGCCGCCGCCTACCTGGCCGGCGCCGGGCGCAGCGTGCTCCTGCTGGAGCGGCTCGGCCGGACCGGCGGGGCGGCGGTCTCCACCCTGGCCTTCCCCGGCGTGCCGGCCCGGCTGTCCCAGTACTCGTACCTGGTGAGCCTGCTGCCACGAAAGATCGTCACCGAGCTGGGGCTGAAGGTCGAGCTGCGCCGGCGGCGGATCTCCTCGTACACCCCGACCACCCGCGACGGGCGCCCCACCGGGCTGCTGGTCGATGTCGGGGACGACGCCAGGACGGCCGCCGCCTTCCGCGGACTCACCGGCTCGGACCGCGCGTTCGAAGCCTGGCAGGCCTTCTACGGGATGACCGGGCAGGTCGCCGAGCGGGTCTTCCCGACCCTCACCGAGCCGCTCCCGTCGCGCGCGGAGCTGCGTGCGCGGGTGGGCGACCCGGCGGCCTGGGAGGCACTGTTCGAGCGCCCGATCGGTGAGGCCGTGGAGCGGTGGTTCGCCGACGACCTGGTCCGCGGGGTGGTCCTCACCGACGCCCTGATCGGCACCTTCAGCCAGGCCCACGACCCTTCGCTGCGCCAGAACCGTTGCTTCCTCTACCACGTGATCGGCGGCGGCACCGGCGACTGGGACGTGCCGGTGGGCGGGATGGGCGCGCTGACCGGCGCGCTGGACGAGGCGGCGCGTTCGGCCGGCGCCGAACTGCGCACCGGCTGCGAGGTGACGGCGGTCGCCACCGACGGGAGGAGCGCCGAGGTCAGCTTCCGGTCCGGCGACGCCGACCACACCGTCGGCGCGGGCCAGGTGCTCTGCGGCGCCGCTCCGCAGGTACTCGCCCGGCTGCTCGGCGAGGCGCCCGCCGGCCCGGCCCCGGAGGGGGCGCAGCTGAAGGTCAACATGTTGCTGCGCCGCCTCCCCCGGCTGCGCGACCGCGCCGTGGACCCGCGCGAGGCCTTCGCCGGGACCTTCCACATCGCCGAGTCCTACAGCCAGTTGGAGGCGGCGTACCGGGAGGCCGCGGCCGGCCGCGTCCCGGCTGCAGCGCCGTCCGAGATCTACTGCCACTCGCTCACCGACCCGTCGATCCTCGGCCCGGAACTGGTCGCCCAGGGCTACCACACGCTGACCCTGTTCGGCCTGCACCTGCCCGCCCGGCTGTTCCCGGACGACGGGGACGCCGCTCAGCAGGCGGCCCGGCGGGAGGCCGCCCTGCGGGCCGTCCTGGCGCCGCTGGAGGCCCACCTCGACGAGCCGCTCGCCGACTGCCTGGCCACCGACGAGCACGGGCGGCCCTGCATCGAGGCGAAGACGCCGCTGGACCTGGAACGCGAACTGGGCCTGCCGGGCGGCAACATCTTCCACCGGGACCTGAGCTTCCCCTACGGCGAGGACCCGTCGGACCGCTGGGGCGTCGCCACCGCCCACCGCAACGTGCTGCTGTGCGGGGCCGGCGCGACCCGGGGCGGTGGCGTCAGCGGCATCCCCGGCCACAACGCGGCGATGGCGGCGCTCGGCCGCTGAACACCCCGGGCGGGCCCGCCGGGCCGGCGCCCGGCCGCCGAACGACCAGGCGGGCAGCGCGTCCGGACGGAGCGTCAGCCGGATTCAATTGGGGTGCGCGCCCGTCCCCCGGCTGCCTACACTCGCCGACGAAGCACGCACCGCCGGGAACCCCGCGGTGCGCACCCGTGACGAGTGAGGGGAGAGCGGCCGTGCGCCACCGCACCGCTGTCGTCGTCCCCCCGTCCCGGTTCGAGGTGATCCTGGTGTCTTCGTGCGCCCGGTGCCGGCTGCGCGGCCGGTACCGGAAGTCCGCGACGAACACCTGACCCCTGCCCGGCCGTTGCCGGGCCCGCCCGACCCACCGCGAACGGCCCCGGCCGAACGGTGGCCGGCCGGGCCGCACCGCAGCAGGGGTCCGACCGGCCTGCGCCCCAGGCCGTTTCGTCCGGGAATCGCGCCGCCCCCTCCCCGGAACATCCCGAAAGGCCATCGGCCATGCGCACCGAACCGCAGACCCGTTCCACCGGCACCCGTCCCACCGGCACCCGGACGACCACCGGCACCCTGAGCACCGGCGCCCTGAGCACCGTCCGCAACCTGGGCATCCTCGCCCACGTCGACGCCGGGAAGACCACCGTCACCGAACGGATCCTCTACCTCGCCGGCGCCACCCACAAGCGCGGCGAGGTCCACCACGGCACCACCGTCACCGACTTCGACCCGCAGGAACGCGACCGGGGCATCACCATCTTCGCCGCCGCCGTCAGCTGCGACTGGGACGGCCACCGGATCAACCTGATCGACACCCCGGGTCACGTCGACTTCTCCGACGAGGTGGAGCGCTCCCTGCGGGTGCTCGACGGAGCCGTCGCGGTGTTCGACGCCGTCGCCGGGGTGGAGCCGCAGAGCGAGTCGGTGTGGCGCAAGGCCGACCGGCACGGCGTGCCGCGGATCGCCTTCGTCAACAAGCTGGACCGGGCGGGCGCGGACCTCGACTCGGCGGTCGGCTCCATCCGCCGCCGGCTGCACCCGGCCCCGCTCGTGGTGCAGTTGCCGATCGGTCAGGAGGACGGTTTCACCGGTGTCGTGGACCTGCTCCGGATGCGGGCGCTGACCTGGGCCGACGGGCAAGGCGGCGCGGTGGAGGGCCCGGTGCCGGCGGAGCTGGCGGAGGAGGCGCGGCGGCGCCGGCGCCTCCTGGAGGAGGCGGTGGCCGAACTGCACCCCGGCGCGCTGGAGGAGTTCTGCGAGCACTCCGCGCTCTCGGCGGCGACGCTGGCCACGGCCCTGCGCGACCTCACCCGTACCGGTGAGGGCCTGGTGGTGCTCTGCGGCTCCGCCTACCGCAACCGGGGCATCGAACCGCTGCTGGCGGCCGTGGTCGCCTACCTGCCCTCCCCGCTGGACGTGCCCCCGGTACGCGGCACCCACGGCGGCGGCGAGCAGCGGCGGGCCGCCGACCCGGCGGCGCCGTTCGCGGCGCTGGTCTTCAAGGTGAACTCCACCGCCACCGGGCGGCTGACCTACCTGCGGGTGTACTCGGGCACGATCGAGAAGGGAGCGGCGGTGCTGGACGCCGGCGCTCGGCGGACCGAGCGGATCAGCCGGATCCTGCGGGTCCAGGCCGACCGGCACACGGAGGTGGACCGGGCGGTGGCCGGGGACATCGTCGCGGTGATCGGGCCGAAGGCCGCCCGCGCCGGGGCCACCCTCTGCCTGCCCGCCGCCCCGCTGCTCCTCGAACCGCCCTCGGTGGCCGACCCGGTCGTCTCGGTGGCGGTCGAGGCCCGGCGGGGCACCGACACCGACCGGCTGGCCGCCGCGCTGGCCCGGCTGGTGGAGGAGGATCCCTCGCTGGTGCTGCGGACCGACCCGGAGACCGGCCAGACGGTGCTGTCGGGGATGGGCGAACTGCACCTGGAGGTCGCGGTGGAGAAGATCCGCCGCGCCCAGGGGCTGGAGGTCGGCGTCGGCCGGCCGAAGGTCTCCTACCGGGAGACGGTCACCCGCGCGGTGTCCGGGCTGCTCTACCGGCACGTCAAGCAGGAGGGGGGCGCCGGTCAGTTCGCCCATGTCGTGCTGGACGTGGACCCGCTGGCGGCGGCCGCCGCCGGGAGCGCGGGCGGTGCCGACGGCGGCGCGGACGGCGGGACGCTCTTCGAGTTCCGGTCGGCCGTGGTCGGCGGACGGGTGCCGCAGGAGTACGTCCGGGCGGTCGAGGCCGGCTGCCGGGACGCCCTCGCCGAGGGCCCCCTCGGGGGTCACCCGGTCACCGGGCTGCGGGTCACCCTGACCGACGGGGCCACCCATCCCAAGGACTCCTCGGAGATGGCGTTCCGCACGGCCGGCCGGCTCGCCCTGCGGGAGGCACTGCGGGCCACCGCGACGGCGCTCCTGGAACCCGTGGTCGAACTGACCGCGACGGTGCCCGAGGACGCCGTGGGCGGTGTGCTCGGGGACCTGGCGGCCCGGCGCGGCCGGGTCTCCGGCTCGACCACCCGGGGCGGCACCGCGGTGATCACCGCGACCGTGCCGCTGGCCGAACTGTTCGGCTACGCGAACCGGTTGCGCGGCCGCACCCAGGGCCGGGGGACCTTCACCACCCGGCCCACGGGCTACGCCCCGGCGCCGGCCCCGCAGCCGGGCACGGCAGCGGGCACGCCCGCCCGGTAGCGCCGGAGCGCGACCGTCGGGCCCCGCGGAGCCGGGCCGACCGCTGCCCGTCCGAGCGGGCGGGCGGCGGCCGGCCGGCCGGCTACGGAGGTGGTCCCGGCCGGGGTGCGGCGGGAGGGAGCGGTGGGGCCGGGCCGGGAGGACCCGGCCGCACCTCCGGGTGGGACGGGCGACGCTCTCGCGGCGCCCCTCCCCCCGTCCGCCCGTCATCCGTCAGCCGTCAGCCGTCAGCCGTCAGCCGTCAGTTGCACTGGCCCGAGTGCGGCCCGTCCACCGTGTTGCCCGACTGCCGCAGCCCTGGCTCGTTGCCCTCGCACGTCACCGGACCGGTCACCCGGTTGCCCTCGAAGGCCGGCTCGGCCGGAAACGGCGGCAGCAGGCCGCCGCTGTTGCCGGTGATCCGCACCGGCCCGGTCACGGTGTTGGCGGAGACCTGGACGCCCCCGGTGTTGCCGTCCACGGTGAGCGGGCCCTTGGCCGTGTTGCCGCCGCAGGCCGCCGCACCGTCCTGGGCCGAGCCGATCAGCACGGAGCCGCTGCTGTGCCGGACGGTCACCGGGCCGGTGAGGCTCGCGGCGCAGATCTCCACCCCGAGGGCGCCGTCGGCGGAGACCGGCCCGGTGATCCCCGCCCCCGACACGGCCAGGGCACCGCCGGAGCGTACGGTGAGCGGACCGGTCTGGCTGCCGCCGGGGCCGATGCAGAGCGACTCACCGGCGGCCACGGTGAGCGGCCCGAGGTGCGCGCTCGTGACGCACGGCCGGCTGAAGCCGACGATGACCGGGGCCGGCTCCGCCGTCGCGCTCGGCCCGAAGGCCGGCTCGCCGCCGTACGTGGCGGTGATCGCGTGCGCACCGGGGCGCAGTCCGGTGGTGCTGAGGACGGCCCGGCCGGCCGTCAGCGGGACGCTCGCCAGCACCGTCGCGCCGTCCGAGAAGGTGACCGTCCCGCCCGGGACGCCGACGGCCGGGTCGGCCGCGCCGACGGTGGCGGTGAAGCTGACGGCGTGCCCGAACAACGGGGTGGCACTGCCGGCCGCGAGCGAGAGCGACGTCCCGTGGCGGAAGGAGACGACCGCCTTGCCGTCGCCGTGGTTCACCCCGGGGAGAAGGGCGACGCCGGTGGCCGCCGGGGCCGCGAAGCTGCTCCCCCCGCCGCCGCCCGCGCCGTAGAGGTTGCCGGGGTTCCCGCCGCCGGAGCCGCCCGCGCCGCCGAACCAGCCGCCACCTCCACCGCCGCCGCCGTTCCCGCCCCGGCCGCCGTTGCCACCGGGCCCGCCGCTGCCGGGGTTGGCCAGGCCGGTGTTGGGGTCGATGTCCCCGCCGGCCACACCCGGGCCGCCGAGTGCCGAGTTGGGACTGCCGAGACCGTACGCCGACTGGGTCCCGCCGCCGCCGGCGACACCGGACCCCTCGGGGCCGCCGCCCTGGCCGCCGGGTTCCGCGACCGGGCCGCCGCCGTTGCCGCCGCGCAGCAGGGGCCCGCCGTTGCCCGCCCCTCCGCCGCCGCCCGCCACCAGGACCCGGTCGCCGGGGCCGAAGTCGCCGGCGCGGACGTCCGAACCGCCGCCGCCGGATCCGCCGCCGCCGTGCGCCCCGCCGCCGCCGGCCCCGTGCCCGGTGCCGCCCGGCCGGGCGAACTCGCCGTGCCGGGAACTGCCGGAGCTGCCGGCCGCGCCCACGGTGATCTGCAGGCGCTGCCCCGCCCCGACCGCCAGGGTGGCCCGGGTCTCGCCGCCGAGCCCGCCGGGCGCCCCCGTGTTCGGCGGGTTCGGGGCGACGAAGCCGGCGGCGCCGCCGCCCTCGGCGCCGAACAGGTCGACGCTCACCGCGGTCACCCCGGCCGGGACGGTGAAGGTGTCCGTCCCGGCCGTGCTCCAGGTGCAGGTCGGCGGCGCGGCGGTGAAGACGCCACCGGCGCCGCAGGGGCCGGCCCCGCCCGCCGTCGCCGCCGGGGTGGGTGCGGTCCCGGTGGTCGCCGGGTCGGCCGAGGCGGTCATGGGCGTCATCAGGGCCGCCAGCAGTCCGGCCGTGCCGGCCACCGTCATCGTCCGGGATCCGGCCCTGCCGGTCCGGGCGTTCTCGCTGTGCTGCATGGGAGTCGACTCTGCCTCTCCGGGCCGGCGAGGGGCCGGCCCGCGGTGGTCCGCAGTGGTACGGGGTGGGGTGGGGGGAGAGCGGGGTTGGCGTCCGCCGGGCGGGCGGGACGGGCTTGCTCGGCGCCCGTCACGTCCGCCCGGATGTCACGTCCGCCCGGGTGTCACGTCCGGCCGGTGCCGGATCAGACCCCGTCGTCGGCGCAGAGCGCCCAGACGTCGGAGTAGGTGGCGGGCGAACTCGCGCCGCCGGTGTGGGTCCAGGCCGTCCAGTAGGCGGCCGTGGTCGTCCCGTCGGCGACCGGGTTGCCGCCCGAGTCGCTGGGGAAGCTGCCGTTGAGGTGGTCGCCGCCCGACCCCGGGCCGGTGAAGTCGGTGGTCGTGACGCTGCCGCCGCTGATGGCGGCGCCGCCGCCGATCAGCTTGCCGTCCCCGCCGCCGCAGCCGACCGTCACGGTCGTGCCCGAGGTCGCCGAGGTCGGGCCGCTGACCTCACTGTGGCGGACCTTGACGGTGGCACCACCGATGCTGATCCCGCTGCCGCTGCAGATCGCGTAGGCGTACGTGGTGTTGGTTGCTCCGCCGCCACCGCCGTTCCACCCGACCGCGGCCCAGGAGTCGGGGTTGCTCTCCCCGTCGGCCGCCGCCTTCCGGCCGTAGTCGTGGCCGGCGTCGTTGAAGGTGGGGTAGCTCGCGATCGGCTTCAGGCTGCCGACGCTGGCCGGCGTGGTGCGCGCGCCCCCGCCCAGCAGCCGGGTGTTGGCCGGGCAGGTGGCCACCACCAGGCCGACCGTCGAGGCCGTGGTCGGCCCGGCGGTCTTGTTCATCACCACCTGGGTGTGGTTGATCAGGTTGCTGCTGAAGCAGACCGCGTACGGGGTGGTGGAGAAGGCGCTGTCCACGGCGCCGCCACTGCCGCCGATGGCCAGCCAGTGCGTCACGTCGGTGCCGACCACCCCGGTCGAACCGGTGTACTCGGTGCTGCCGTCGGGGCTGGGCGACGTCCCGTTCACGTGGTTGCCGTTCGAGACCGTGCCGGTGCCGATGGCCTGGTTGACGCCCCCGCCGGAGACCAGGCCGGAGGAGCAGTCCGCGTGGGTCGATATCTCGGCGAAGGTCGCAGCGGGCCCGGACGTGGCCCCGGGCGTCTTCACGGTCGCACCGACCGTGTTGGCGTACGCGGTGCCCGGCAGGGCCAGGACCAGCAGGGCGCCGACGGCCAGTGCCTTCCCGGTGCGCAGGCGGCTCAGAAGTCCCGTTCTCATGATGTGCTCCCAGTTCCGGTTCCAGGGCGCGGAGTACGACCTGGCGGTGCGGTACGAAGTGGCGTCGCGCGAGTGCGGCCCGCCACCGGGACGGCGGCCCCGGGGTGGCGGGGGCGACCGTTCGTCCGGCGGGTGGCGGTGAATCGGCCGGCAGGCGGGCACGGCAGGCGGTGGGCGGCTGCACAATCGGCGGCCGGCCGCGGCTGACGGACGCACAGGCATGACGGTGCCCGGGGCGGGTGGCCCACGGCGGATGCCCGACGCCGGAGAGCGGATCCTCAGGTTCGGATCTGCCTTTCGCCGCGCCACCGCGAATTGCGCATGCGGACTCTAACAGCCACCACAGCCCGCATCCACCGGTGAATTCACGAATTTCCACCCGCAGCAGCAATGCCGTGCCCGCATTCGACCCCGCCCGGCACGGCCGCCGGGCGCGAGACGGCCGCCGCACGACGGCGGAGTACGGCGGGGGAGGACACGAACCACCCAACCAGCACTGCGTACAGCACTCCTGACGCTTGGCCCGGGCGGCCGGCCGGCCATGACGACGGCCGGCCCCGCAGGTGACACCAGGCCGCGTCCGGAGGCAGTGCGAATTCCTGTGATTCCCGCCGGAGTTCTGCGGCCACCACCAATTCCCCGGAATCCGCAGCTGTAGAAATCACCGACGGGCATTCCGTATTCCTGGCCGAATGCACAGTCGCGTTCTTCGGGCGTCAGGACTACGCCGGCACCGCGCGGGACGACGGCGGGGCCCGCAAGGCCGGCTGTCGTCCCGGACCGGCTCAGTTGACGAGTTGGTCGATGCTGTTGGCGGTCAGCCAGAGGCCCACCAGGAGGCAGATCAGCACGATCGCCTGCTCCTGGTGGCCGTCCACCCAGAGGCGCATCCTGCCCAGCGCGGCGCCGGCGGCCTCGGGCGAGAACGCCGTGTACAGCTCCATCACCAGCAGGCTCGCGGAGGCCAGCACGCAGTAGCCGAACAGCAGGGCCACGGTGGCGGCGTCGGAGAGGTTCGCCTGCACCACCGTGGCGGCGCCCGCGCCCACCAGCCCCCACGGTTGCAGCAGGAAGGCGAGCCCGGCGGCGGTCCAGACGGAGATGGAGTCCACCCTGGTCATCCACTTGGGCTGCCGGCGGGTGCCCCTCGGCCGGCGGCGCCGGAGCTCGCCGTAGACGACGAGCGCCACGCCGATCGACAGCTTCACCGCCTCGGCCGCCGCGGAGGGGGCGGTGTGCCGGCCCGGCGGTGTGCCCCCCGTCAGCGCGAGCACGCCGGCGATCACCAGGACCAGGCTCGCCAGCCAGGCCAGGATGAACGCCAGCCCCTTGCGGACCCCGCGCTCGGAGGAGAGCAGCAGGATGAACGCGCTGTTGTGCAGCGGCCCCAGCGTGATGCCGGTACCGATGAGGAGAAGATCAAGGACCATCGCCACCGGCCGCCTTCACGGTCGCGACGCAATCCCCGGCCGCACGCGCCGGCCCGCCCGGGGACACCCCGCCCCCGGCGTACGGCTGCCGCCTCCCGCCACCCCGACGCTCGGCCATCGCTGCCCTCCGGTAGTGGCCAGGCCGGACGGACATCGGGCCCGGCAGGCACAGGCGCAGATCGTGCCGGCGCAGGTACGGGTGCGCCGCTCATCGACTCTGTTGGCAGTGGCCGGCCGAGTCAAGCAGGACACGGCCGGGGTAGCCCGATTGCCCGCCGGCCGGCACGGGCCGGACGGCGGCCCGGCCGGCACCGCGTACGCCGGACCCGGCCCTCGTACCGAGCCTCCGGGCAGCCGTTCCCCGGTGCGGGGATCCCTTCGTGCCCGGCGCCCGGACCCGGCTCTCCGGCACCGGAGGGTCCTGCGGTTAGGCTTCCGACGGGTCGGACGAGAGCGGGTTGGACAGATGACTTCGGAGCGGGACCGCCGTCGGACGCTGCGTGACTCCTACAAGGCGGAGCGCAAGCGTGATGAGTGGAACGTGCTCGGGATCGACCGGGAACTCCTCGACGATCTCCTCGATCACGTCGAGGAGCGGCTCGCGGTCACCGGATGTGATCACACGCTGCGCCACTCCCGCACCTGGGCCGACTCCCACTCGGTGGCATGGTCCGCGCTGGAGGCCGGGCTGCAGGCCGGCGGGGGCAGCTGCGACTGCGAGGTGCTCGCGAACGTGGACCCGGACGAGAAGGCCTGACACCGTTCAGGCTCTCCACCGCACCGCCGGTCCGAAGCGGAACTGCCGAGGCCATGAACAGAAGGGCTGTCATGCCGGTCGAACACAGGTGGCCGCCGGACGAGACTCCCTGGCCCGAGGGGGCCTCCCTGGCCTACGGCGAGATGGTGGAGCTGGTGACCCCGGACCCGCCCGTCCCGGAGCTGGGGCGGCTCGGGCCGGGGATCGTGGGGACGCGCGGGGTGGTCGTCGAGTGCGTCCTCGGCGGGGGCGGGCCCGACAGCCGCAGCGGGCCGGTCTACTCGGTGGAGGCCGAGGACGGCAGCCCCTGGGCGCTGGGACCGGAGTTCCTGCGCTCCCGGGGAGAACTCCACCCCGCCATGCCGCCCCGCTCCCGCAGCGACCTGCCGGAGGGGACCAGGGTGCGGATCCGCCCGTACGCCGGACTTCCCGCCGGTACGGCCGAAGCCGTCGGTGAGGTCACCGGACTCTGGTGGACGACGTCCCTGGAGCCGCCGAAGGGCTACACCGTCCAGGTGGGCGACTCCTCCTTCCACGTGACCCCGCAGCAGACCGAAGTCCTGTGACCCGGCGGGACCGTGCCCGGCCGGAGGATGCGGCCGAGGCCGGCAGGTCACGGGAGTCCGGGTGCCGCGAGGGGCCCGGTGCCGCGAGAGGCCGGGTGCCGTCCGGAATGCCCGCGCACCGCCCATGACGAGCCGCAGGCCGCCACCGTGCGGGCCTGTTGTCGGAGCGGTGTGCCAGAGTCCTCGCATGCTCGACATCGTGGTGAAGACGGAGAACTGGGAGCGGCACGTCCGTGTGACGGCCGACGAGCTGACCGCGCTGGTCCGGCGGATCGATGGGGACGGCGATCGGTTCCTGGTGCTCCAGCCGGTCCCCGACCTGCCCGACGTCTTCGCCCAGGTGTGGCACAAGACAGGTGGTGACTACACGCTGGAGCACCGCGACGGCTCCGCGGACCGGCACTTCGAGGCAAGGGCCGACGAGCCGGAGGCCGTCGCGGCGGTACTGGCAGGCTGGGCGGCCCGGACACCCGGCTGGGACGCCGCACTGGAATGGTCACCGCTGGACATGGGACCGACACCCGAGGTTCCGCCGCTGAGCCTCACGGATCACGAGCGCGAGGAGTTGGAGACGCGCGTCCGCGAGGAGTTGGTGGGCGGCTACGCCTCACGCGCCCAACTGGCCGAACTCGCCGAGGAGTACCTGGTCACCAAGGAGCGCCGGCCGGTCTCCCGTGAGCAGGCGCAGGTACTGGCCGACCGCTTGTGGCTCCAGCGTGTGGCGGAGCAGGCCGACTGGCAGGGCGAGACGGACCCCGAGCGGCTCACCCGGGCGTTCAACGCCCTGGAGGCGTCGGGCCTCACCGCCCGGGAGGACTTCACCTGCTGCCGCAGCTGCGGCCAGGCCGAGATCGGCGGCGAAGGCGGGCCCGGCGCCCGCGGCTTCGTCTACTTCCACTCCCGGTGCACGGAATCCGCCGCGGCCGGCCATGGCCTGATGCTCCTCTACGGCGGTTTCGACGGGGCCACGGAGACCACGGCGGCGGTCGGCCGCGAGATCGTGGCCGCGCTCGACGTGGTCGGCCTGCGCACCGAGTGGGACGGTGACCCGGGCCGTGCCATCACCGTCACTCCCTTGGACTGGCGGCGCCGTCTGGTCGGCTGAGGGCCGGCCCTGCGACGCCGCCCGGCCCGCCCGGCCCGACGCCCGCACCGCCGACCCCGTCCGCCCGTCGGTCAGGGCCGCTCGGGCCCCCGGTAGGGCAGGGTCTGGCTGTAGACGACGCTGGTGGTGGTGCTGCCGAAGCCGGCCAGTTCGTCCATGAGCTTCTCCAGGTGCTCCATGGAGGTCGCGGCCACCTTGAGGGTGTAGCAGTCGTCGCCGGTGGTGCGAAGGCACTCCAGGATCTCCCGCCGCTCGGCGAGCAGGCGGCGCAGCGGCTGGTGGTGGTTGCCCGGGTACTTCAGCCGGACGACGGCGAGGACGGGATAGCCGACCTTGGCCAGGTCGACCACGGCGTGGTAGCCGGCGATGACGCCGGCGGCCTCCAGCTGCCGGACCCGCTCCGTGGTGGCCGACGGGCTGAGGCTCACCCGTCGGCCCAGCTCGCTGAGGGAGATCCGGGCCTCCCGTTGCAGCTCCCCCAGGATCGCCCAGTCGACGTCGTCAAGATTCACGGCCATATCGCGATTCTACCGGCAGAACCATGGTTGATCCCGGAGACGACCGGGAGAACAATCTTCCATCCTCCATGATCGCCGAGATAGCCTCGGATCATGCAACTAGGCGTGAACGTACCGAACTTCGGCCCAGGGACCGACCCCGGCGTGCTGCGCGAGTGGGCGCAGGTCGTGGAGGGGCTCGGCTTCGGCCTCCTCATGATGTCGGACCACGTGGTCGTCACCCCGGAGGTGGCCGAGCGGTATCCGGAGCCGTTCTACGAGCCGTTCACCACGCTGGCCTGGCTGGCCGGGGTCACCAGCAAGGTGCGGCTGGGCACGACCGTGCTGATCCTGCCGTACCGGGAACCACTGCTGGTGGCCCGTACGGCGGGCACCCTCAACCGGCTCAGCGGCGGCCGGCTGGTGCTGGGGGTCGGCGTCGGCTGGTCGCGCCAGGAGTTCCAGGCGCTCGGCGTCCCGTACTCGGCGCGCGGCAGGCTGACCGACGAGCACCTGGCCACCCTGCGGAAGGCCTGGGACGAGGAGGCCGACGGCGGCGCCGGCCCGATCCCGCTCTGGATCGGCGGCCACAGCGAGGCCGCCGTCCGGCGCACCATCAGGTTCGGCGACGCCTGGCACCCGCTGCGGGCCACCCTCCCGGCCATGCGCGCCGTCCTGGCGGAGCACGTGCTGCCGGGGTTCGCACCCCGCATCGCGCTTCGGCTCACCGACGCACCGATCGACGACCCCGAGCGGCTCGCCGGCACGGGTACCGTCGAGCAGGTCCTGGACGATCTGGACCAGCTCCGGCAGCTCGGCGCCGAGACCGTTCTGCTCGACCCCTACCACGGGGATCCCGAGGACACCCGCCGGCCGCACGCGGCCTGGCGGGCCATCGCCACCGTGGCCGACCGATGGAGGACCGCACCGTGATCACCCCCGCCGACGAGCAGCTCCTGCGCCGCGCGATCGCCCTGGCGGCGAACGCCGTCAAGCTGGGCGACGCGCCCTACGGCTCGCTGCTGGCCGCCCCGGACGGCACGATCCTGATCGAGGCCCACAACACCGTCCGCAGCGACAACGACATCAGCGCCCACCCGGAGCTGAAGCTGGCGCGCTGGGCGGCCCGCGAACTCGACCCCGAAACGGCCGCCCGCACCACCATGTACACCAGCTGCCAGCCCTGCGGCATGTGCGGCGGCGGCATCGCCCGCTCCGGACTCGGCCGGGTCGTCTTCGCGCTCGCCACCGAACAGCTCGTCGAGCTCAACCCGGTGTCCGGGGCCTGGCCGACGGTCGCCCAGGACGGCCCGGCGCTGTTCGACGAGGCGCGCGTTCCGATCGAGCAGTACTACCGGTCATGACCGTTCCCACGGCCGGCGGACACCGGCGGGGGCCCGCGTGGGGAGGGCCCCCGCCGGTCCGTCCGCACGGGTGAGGGGCGGGCGGTGAGCGGGGCCCGCCCGTACGGCGGCGTCCGGCTGCCCGAGGGGAGCTGGTGGGACTGGGAGGTGATCGGATGGGACGCCGGGCAGTTCCGGCTGGCCGCCGGGCATGACCTCGCCTACCACCACGGCCTGGAACTGGTCTTCGACCGGCCGGCCTTCGTCAGCTGTCCGGCGGAGTTCCAGGATCCGGTCTTCCGTGCGCCGACCCGCGAGGAGTGGACGGGGGTCACCCGTCGGCTCGGTGGAGTGCCGCCCGTCCTGGTCGCCTTCGAAGCGGACGCCGGCGGCCGGGAGCCCGTCTCCTGCCTGGTCGCCGCAGAGGGGTTCGAGGTCGTGCACGGGACGGTGCTGAGGTACTGGCGGGAGGATCTCGCCCCCGGTCAGCGCTTCGCCCCGTGGGTACGGCCGCCGGTGTAGCGGACCGGCCCGCCCGAACTCGCCGCCACCGCACTTCGCCGTGCCGCGGCCGCCCTTCACCGGGCCAGTTCGTCCAGTCGCCGGGCGGCGGCGGCGAGTTCGGGCGGGCCGCCGCGCCGGGCGGCGAGCCGGTCGCGGAGGCCGCGCAGTTCGTGGCCGACCAGGGCGGGCAGGCCGCCGACGCCGACGGCCGGGTCCTCCAGGGCCGGGCGCAGCAGCGCGAGGGCGGCCTGCGGGTCGTCCGCGCAGAGGTGGCAGTCGGCGATCCGAAGCCTGAACAGCAGCCGGGCCGAAGGGAGTTGCTCGGGTGCCAGCAGCTCCAGGGCGGTGCCGGCGGCGTCGAGCGCGCGGCGCGCGAGACCGGGGTCGCCGACCACGGCGGCGGCGTCCCGCAGGGCGGCCGCGGCGCCGGACTCCACCCGTAGGTGCATGGACGCGATGGTCAGCCAGGGGGCGTCGGACTCGTCGCGGGACCCGATGTGGTCGAGGTGCAGGCGGGCCCGGCCGACGTGCCGGACGGTCTCGCGGACGTCCCCGGCCAGGGCGTGCGCGCGGGCCTGGTAGACCTGCGCCATGGCGCCGGCCCAGTGCCGGCCGGGGGCCGCGCGGGTGATCTCGCGGGCGTAGCCGAGGGCGGAGGCGGCGTCGCCCTCCAGCCGGGCCAGGGTGCTCATGTCGCTCAGGGCGGCCACCTGGGTGGCCGGGTCGTCGGCCAGTTCGGACCAGCTGAGCGCGCGGTCGAAGCAGGCCATCGCGGTGGCGTTGCGGCCGCGCTGCATCCGCAGCACCCCGGCGGCGTGCGCGTACTCCGCGGCGAGCCGGGCGAGCGGGCGGCGCGGGTCGGCCGGCGCCAGCGGCAGCTGCCGGACGATGACCCGCAGGGTGTGTTCGACGGCGGCGGCGATGCCCGGGTGGATGTGTTCCTCGCCGGCCCGGATGTGGACGGCGAGAAGGCCGGTCAGGGCGTGCACGGTGTCGGCGTCCGTCCGCGGCGGGCCGTCGGGGGCGGTGGCGCAGAACCCGGCGTGCAGGGCGGCGACGTCGGCGGCCGGGGGGACGACGCAGCCGGTGGCGCCGTGCAGGGGGCAGAGCAGCCCGTAGTCGGGGAGGCGGGCGGGCAGCAGGCCGCCCAGCGGCGGGAGGGCGGTCGGGACGGGCTCGGCCGCGGGCCAGCCGGGCAACGGCGGGCGGACGGGGCCGGACGGGCCCGGCGGGTCGGGCCGGACGGGCTGCCCGTACTGTCCCTGCCGGCCGTGCTCCGCACCTGCCGCGCTCCCCGCGTGCGCCACGCCGTCCGCGTGCTCCGAACGCTCCTGGTGCTCCTGGCGTTCCTCGGCGGCGCGGAAGGCGGTCAGCAGGTCTCCCTCGGCCCCGAGCAGGCCGTCGAGCCGGGCGGCCAGCCGGGGGGTGGCCCGGCGGGTGCCGTGTTCGAGTTTGCTGATCGCCGTGTGGTCGTAGCCGACCAGGGTGGCGAGCCGGGCCTGGGTGAGGCCGGCGCTCCGGCGCCAGTGGCGCAGCCGGGCGCCGAACACCGGCCAGGGGGTGGGGCTCGCGGGGGCGGACGTCGCCGGGGCCGCGGATGCGGGGGCCTGGGGTGGCGCGGCCTGGGCTGCCAGGGCCTGGGCTGCGGGGCGCGCGGGCCCGGCGGTACCCGTGACGGCGCGCGTGACGGCGCGGCTCCCTTGCACGGCAGCTCCCCCCTGGACGCTGGGTCGACGGGCGCGGCGGGGCGCCCTCCGTGCCAGGACGGTACTGGAGGAACGCCGTCCCGTACATGACGTGGTCTCAACCACTTTGCCGGGCAGGCACCTTGACAGAACTTGCCGAAGCGCCGCCGAACATGACTAGACCATTGCTCCGGACATGACGACATGTGAGGGTTCCGGCACCCGAGCGCGGACACCCCGGTACGGCCGCCCTCCCCGGCGGCGTACCGGGGGCACCACCCGCTGCACCGTCCGCGTTCGAGGACCCCCACGTTCGAGGAGCCTCGATGCAGCACGGAACCACCAAACGCAGATTGCTGACGGCCGGGACAACCCTGGCCGTCCTGGCAGGCATGATGGCCACCACCGCCGGATCGGCGTCGGCCAAGCCGGGCGGGCCCACCACTCCCCCGCCCAGCGCCCTTGCCGCCGCCGTGTCCGCCGCCGACCAGGCGGCCGCGGCCGGCCTGGACTCGCTCGCCAAGGGCCCCGGCGAGAGCTACGAACGGCACACCGTCACACCGTGGATCGACGGCATGTACTCGGTGGCGTACGAGCGCAGCTACCGCGGCCTGCCGGTGGTCGGCGGCGACGCCGTCGTGATCGCCGACGGGCAGGGCCGGGTCCGGGCCACCCAGTCCGCCTCCACCGGCCCGGTCGGGGTGCCGACCACCCCCGTGGTCGGCGCGGCGGAGGCCGAGCGGACCTCCCGCGGCGCCCTCGCCGCCGTGGACGCGGTCGACTCGCACCGGCTGGTCGTCCGGGTGAAGGACGGCAAGGGCCGGCTCGCCTGGGAGACCGTGCTCACCGGCCGGACCGCGACCGCCCCCAGCCACCAGCACGTCTTCGTCGACGCCCGGACGGGCGCGCTGATCGACAGCTACGACGACGTCAAGGCCGGCACCATCAACAGCAGGTGGAACGGCCCCTCGCCGCTGACCATCAACACGACGGGCTCCGGCAGCTCCTACTCGCTGCGCGACCCCGGCCGCTCCGGGCTGAGCTGTGCGGACTACAGCAGCGGGCAGGTGTTCTCCAAGTCCAGCGACTCCTGGGGCACCGGCAACCCGACCAGCAAGGAGACCGGCTGCGCCGACGTGATGTTCGCGGCGCAGAAGGAATGGGACATGCTCCGCGACTGGCTGGGCCGCAACGGGCACAACGGCAACGGCGGCAGCTGGCCGGTCAAGGTCGGCCTGAACGACGTGAACGCGTACTGGGACGGCTCGTCGATATCGATCGGCCACAACAACGCCAACGAGTGGATCGCCTCGATCGACGTGGTCGGCCACGAGTTCGGCCACGGCATCGACCAGTACACCCCCGGCGGCGCCAACAACGAGTCCGGCCTGGGCGAGGCGACCGGCGACATCATGGGCGCGCTCACCGAGGCCTACGCCGCCGAGCCGTCGCCGTACGACAACCCCGACTACACCGTCGGCGAGATGATCAACCTGGTCGGCAGCGGGCCGATCCGGAACATGTACAACCCCTCGCTGGTCGGCAACAACCCGAACTGCTACTCGGCCTCGATCCCCAACACCGAGGAGCACGCGGCGGCCGGCCCGCTGAACCACTGGTTCTACCTGCTGGCCGAGGGCTCGGCCCCCGGCGGCGGCAAGCCGTCCAGCCCGACCTGCAACAGCTCCTCCGTCACCGGGATCGGCATCCGCGACGCCGGCCGGGTGTTCTACGGCGGCATGCTGCTGAAGACCAGCGGGATGACCTACAAGCGCTACCGGACGGCCACCCTGACGGCGGCCAAGAACCTCGACCCGGGCTGCACCATGTTCAACCGGGCCAAGGCGGCCTGGGACGCGGTCAGCGTGCCGGCCCAGGCCGGCGACCCGACCTGCACGCCGTCCGGCACCAACGACTTCTCGCTGACCCTCGGCCCGGCCACCGGTTCGGTGCAGCCCGGCGCCTCCACCAGCTCCACGGTCAGCACCGCGGTCACCTCGGGAAGCGCGCAGAGCGTCGGCCTGAGCGCCTCCGGCCAGCCGAGCGGCGTCACGGTGAGCTTCAACCCGTCGTCCGTGCAAGCCGGTTCGTCCGCCACGATGACCGTGTCGGCGTCCGCCGCGGCGGTCGCCGGCAGCTACACCATCACGGTGACCGGCAGCGGCACCGCGACCCACACCGCGCAGTACTCGCTCACCGTGGGCGGCGGCAACCCGGGCGGCAACGCGCCGGACATCAGCGTCGCCAACGTGCAGGCCCACCTCGCCCAGCTGAACACCATCGGCTCGCAGAACGGCGGCAACCGACGGGCCGGCACCGCCGGGCACTCCCAGTCGCTGGCCTACGTCAAGGGCAAGCTCCAGGCGGCCGGTTACACCGTCACCGAGCAGTCCTGCACGTCCTGCACCTACGTCTCCAACAACCTGATCGCCGACTGGCCGGGCGGCCCCGCCGACCAGGTCACCATGTTCGGCGCCCACCTGGACAGCGTCTCCGCCGGGCCCGGCATCAACGACAACGGCTCCGGCTCCGCCGTCCTGCTGGAGAACGCGCTCACCCTCGCGCAGCAGAACCCGACCCTGACCCGGCACGTCCGCTTCGCCTGGTGGACGGGTGAGGAGCAGGGCCTGCAGGGCTCCAACCACTACGTGAGCCAGCTCAGCTCGGCCCAGCGCAGCGCCATCAAGGGCTACTACAACTTCGACATGGTCGGTTCGCCCAACGCCGGCTACTTCATCAACAACATCACCTCCGCGGCCTCCGCACCGATGAAGGCGTACTGGGACTCGCTGAACGTCCAGCCCGAGGAGAACGTCGAGGGCCAGGGCCGCTCCGACGACTACTCGTTCCAGCAGGCGGGCATCCCCACCTCCGGCTACGCGGCCGGCGCCAGCGCCGTCAAGACCGCCGCCCAGGCGGCCAAGTGGGGCGGCACCGCGAACCGGGCCTACGACTCCTGCTACCACTCGGCCTGCGACACCAGCAGCAACATCAACGCCACCGTGCTGGACCGCAGCGCCGACGGCGTCGCCTACACCCTGTGGAAGACCTCGGTCGGGGGGACCACTCCCGCCAACGACTTCTCCCTCTCGGTGAACCCGACGACCGGTAACACCACCGCCGGCGGTTCCACCACCGCCACCGTGGCCACCGCCACCACCTCCGGCAGCGCCCAGACGGTGAACCTGACCGCCTCCGGCCAGCCGAGCGGCACCACGGTCTCGTTCAGCCCGGCCTCGGTGCAGTCCGGCTCGTCGGCCACGATGACCGTCTCGGTCGGCGCGAGCACCGCCGCCGGCACGTACACCATCACCGTGACCGGCACCGGCTCCGCCACCCACGGCACGACCTACTCGCTGGTCGTCGGCGGCGGCCAGGGCGGCGGCACCTGGGCGGCGGGCACCGTCTACCAGGCGGGCGACATCGTCACCTACGGCGGGATCAGCTACCGCTGCCTCCAGGGCCACCAGGCCCAGACCGGCTGGGAGCCGCCCATCGTGCCGGCCCTCTGGCAGCGGATCTGACCCGGCGACAAGCCACCGCGGCCCGTTGGGGGACGGGCCGCGGCCGGAACGCCGCCCGCCCGAGAGGGGTTCAGTGGGCGGACGGCAGGGATCGGCGCGGACCGGGGTGAGGGAGGGCCCCGGGCGGGCGGCCGGCGGGTGACACCGCCGTCCGTCCGCCGGGGGCAACCGGAGCGCCGGCCGGCCTCGGCGTCACGGAGGCGACGGACGAGGCGGGTTGACCCTCCGCCGATCCGGGGAAGGGGGCGGGCGGGGGTGCCGTGTGGCGACACACGACACCCCCGCCCGTCGGCGTGCCCCGTACCCGCACGAAGGACCGGCCCGCCGACCGGGTGACCGTGCGGCTCCGGGCCCCGGCCGGCCGGCCGCCGGTCCGGGGATCACCCGCCGGGCGGTGCGAGACTGGCCCCACCGGCGCTCCCCGCCCGGCGACCCCGTACCGAAGGACAGCCGCCCACGTGTCCCCAGCACCCCCCGTCCGCAGCGACGACCCCGGTTCGTTCCCCTGGAGCGTCTTCCACGAGCGTCACCCCAAGCTCGTCCAGCAGGTGCTCGACGCGCTGCCCTACGGCCCGGCCGAGCGGGCGGCGGTCGAGGACCTGCTCGCGGAGAGCACCACCGGCCTGCTACGGCCACTGACCGACGACGGCGACGACCACGAGCTCTGGCTGGCGTGGGGCCGGGACGTCTGGGGCACCCCGTGGGGCGAGGCGCCGTTCCTCTGGGCGGAGAGCTACTTCTACCGCCGCCTGCTGGCCGCCACCGGCTACTTCGGTTCGGGAGCCTGGCGAGGTGTCGATCCGTTCGCCCCCTTCAAGGACGCCGAGCTGGCCGGGCCGGCGGTGGACGAGGAGCTCGCCGCGCTGGACGGACTGCGGGGGCTCACGGCGGAGCGGCGGACGGAGGCACTGCTGGCCTCGGCCCTCTGGGGCAACCGCGCCGACCTGAGCTTCGGCCTCACGGCCGCCCCGGTGGCGGGCCGCCCGGCAGGGCTGGTCGCGGACGACAGCCGGCTGCTGCTCGCGGCGCCGGCCGCCGCCGGGCCGGCCCGGATCTGCCTGGTCGCGGACAACGCCGGCCGCGAACTGCTGCCTGACCTCGTCCTGGTCGACCACCTGCTGACCGAGGCGCCGGCCACCGAGGTCGTCGTGTACGTGAAGCCGTACCCGTACTACGTGTCCGACGCGACCATGGCCGACGCCCTGGCCACGCTCCGGCGGCTGCGCTCCTCGGCCGAGCCCGAGGCCGGGCGGATCGGCCTGCGGCTCTGGCAGGCCATGAACACCAGCCGGCTGGCCGTCCGCACCCATCCGTTCTTCTGCGCGCCGCTACCGTACCGGGAGATGCCGCCGGATCTGCGGGCCGGATTCGCCGGCGCGACGCTGACGATCCTCAAGGGCGACCTGAACTACCGCCGGCTGGTCGGGGACCAACTCTGGCCCGCCATCACGCCGTTCGCCGAGGTGGCCGGCCACTTCCCCTCCCCCGTGGCGGCTTTGCGCACCCTCAAGTCGGATGTCGTGGTCGGCCTGGACCCCCAGGTGGTGGCCGACCTGGACGCCTACGGCACCCCGTGGCGGACCAGCGGCACCCACGCCCTGATCCAGGTGCACGG
Source organism: Kitasatospora indigofera (assembly GCF_014655955.1). Classification (GTDB taxonomy): domain Bacteria; phylum Actinomycetota; class Actinomycetes; order Streptomycetales; family Streptomycetaceae; genus Kitasatospora; species Kitasatospora indigofera. The sequence continues at coordinate 15,971 of NZ_BNBO01000028.1, read as the reverse complement.
CATGGCGTGACCGCGGCCGGACGGCTCCGGACCACCGCGGTGCGGCGGGTGACAGGTCCTCACCCGTCCTGCCCGTCCTGCCCGTCCTGGCCGTCCTGGCCGTCGTGGCCACTGGGCCGGTCGGCCGGTGGCCCAGGCGCTCGGCCCGCCGGTTGCGGCAGCACCCCCGCGAGCACGGTGGCGACGGTCTTCCGGAGCGCCTCGCTCTCCGGCGGCGTGCCGGCCGCGCCGGCGAAGAGCAGGTGGCCGGCCCCGATCAGGGTGGGGGCGAGGGTGTCGACGTCGGCATCGGCCGCGATCCGGCCCGCCTCCCGTTCGGCGGCGAGGTAGCCGGCCGTCATCGTGGTGGCCTCGGCGAGCAGCGGGACGCCGGCCGGCACGCTCGGGCGCAGCCTGGCCCGCAGTTCGTCCCGGGAGATGACCAGGCCGACGATCGCCACCGCGACCGACTCGAACAGCGTGCCGAGCGCCTCGGTGAGGTTGCCGGTGACGGTCCCCGTGCCCGCACGGGCGCGCAGCGCCGCGGCCTGCCCCTCGATCCGGGCGGTGCGGTCCAGCACGAGTTCGGCGAGGAAGGCGTCGAAGTCGGTGAAGTGCCGGTGCAGGACGCCCTTGGCGCAGCCCGCCTCGGTGGTGACCGCCCTGCTGGTGAGGGCGTGCGGACCGCCGCGCAGCAGGACTCGCTCGGCGGCGTCGAACAGCTGCTCGCGCGCGTCGCGGATGGCGACCCCGGTCGGCATGGTGCGGCGCTCCTTCTCGGGTCGGCGGCCGCACCCGTTGACGAGTGGGCACCTGCCCACTATGAATGGGCACATGCCCACCTTACCGCCCCCGGGGGCGATCCCCCCTCAGGACCAGCCGCACCGGCACCGGCCGCTGGCGGAGTCCTTCGGCTCGGACGCCGAGCGCTACGACCGCACCCGGCCGCCCTATCCCGACGCGCTGGTGCGCCGGATCATCGCCGCCGCCCCGGGCCGCGGGGCCCCCGGCGTCCTCGACGTCCTCGACGTGGGGGCCGGCACCGGCATCGAGGCCCGTCAGTTCCGGGCCGCGGGCTGCACGGTGCTCGGGGTCGAGCCCGACCCGCGGATGGCCGGGTTCGCCCGCCGCTCGGGCGTCGAGGTCGAGGAGGCCACCTTCGAAGCCTGGGACGGCGCCGGCCGCCGCTTCGACGCGGTGGTCTCGGGACAGGCCTGGCACTGGGTGGACCCGGTCGTCGGAGCGGCGAAGGCCGCCGAGGTGCTGCGGCCGGGCGGCCGGCTCGCGGTGTTCTGGAACGTCGCCCGGCCGCCGGCCGGGGCCGCCGAGGCCTTCGCCGCGGTCTACGACCGGGTCGCGCCCGACTCGCTGGGGGCCCGCGCCCACCGGCTGCCGACCGCCGCCCTGGCCGGCTACTCGACCGTGTTCGACCGGGCCGCCGACGGCATCCGGCAGGCGGGCGCCTTCGGCGAACCCGAGCGGTGGCGGTTCGACTGGCGGCGGCGGTACTCCCGCGACGAATGGCTGGACCAGCTGCCCACCCAGGGCGACCACGGCCGGCTCCCGCCGGCCGTCCTGGCAGCGGTGCTCGCCGGTGTCGGCGCCGCCGTCGACGCCCTGGGCGGCGCGTTCACGATGGAGTACAGCGCGGTGGTGGTGACAGCGGCACTGGACGGTGACGGCTGACACCGGAGCGGATGCGCCGGAGCGGCTGACACCGGAGCGGATGCGCTCGCCCGGTCGTGCCCGGCCCGCACGGGGGCCGGGCCGGGCACGACCGGGCCGGCACCGGCCCCGTCAGCGGTGGTTCAGCCAACTCATCGCGGCAGTCGGCCGGTTGGCGTAGTCGAACAGGGCCTGGTTCTCCCAGGCGTTGCCCGAGGCGGGATCGGCCGGGTCCCAGCCGTTGCCGGGCACTGCCGTCCAGGCCGGCTCCCAGTAGAAGGCCCCGAGCCCCTTGCCGCCCGGCACGGCCTCCACCACGTTGAGCACGTCGCGCAGCGCGGCGGCCTGGCCGGCCTGGGTGGCCGGGTAGCCGGTCGTCAACTGGGCGGTGGTGGCGAGGTTGTTCTCCAGCGAGTCGTTGTTGGCCAGGGTGAAGGCGTAGGCCGTCTCGGCGACGGCGACCTTCTTGCCGTACCGGGCGGCCATGTCGTCGAGCGTGGTCTGCAGGTCGTTCAGCGGGCCGTGCCAGTAGCTGTAGTAGGAGAGTCCGATCACGTCGAACGGCACGCCGCGCGACACCGCGTTGTCGAAGAAGGTGCGGGCGCCGGCGTCGTCCCCGCCCTTGGCGAGGTGCAGCATGACCTGGGTGGAGGAGCTGACGGCCTTCGCGGCCGCGGCGCCCTGGGTGAGGAAGGAGGCCAGGTTGGTCCAGTTGGCCGTGGAGCCCTCCGGCCAGAGCATGCCGCCGTTGATCTCGTTGCCGATCTGCACCATGTCGGCGGTGGTGCCCTGCGCCTTGAGGGCGTTCAGCACGTCGTAGGTGTGGTTGTAGACGGCGGTGCCGAGCTGGGCCGCGGTGTACGAGGCCCAGGGCGAGGGCTTGGTCTGGGCGCCCGGGTCGGCCCAGACGTCGGAGTAGTGGAAGTCGATCAGGGTCTTCATGCCGAGTGCCTTGGCGCGGGCGGCCATGGTCAGCACCCTGGCCTTGGAGTTGTAGCCGTCGGCGGGGTTGACCCAGACCTTCAGCCGGGCGTAGTTGGCGCCGGCCGCGTGCAGGACGGTCAGGGCGTCGGCGGGGGTGCCGTCGCCGTACGCGTAGGTGCCGCCCTTGTCCTCGCTCTTCTTCAGGGTCGAGACGTCGACGCCGCGGGCGGCCACGCCGGTGCTGCCCGAGGTCAGTGTGATGTCGTCGACGTTGAGCCAGTTCCCGGCGTTGGCGTCGGAGTTGATGCTGATGGTGCACTGGCCGTTGGTGACCGCGACCGGGGTGACCAGTCGGATCCAGCCGCCGTTCGGGGTGGCCGGGAGGTCGGTGCGCTGTTCGGCGCCGCCGCAGCCCTTCAGTGCGAGGTAGGCGGCGTTCTGCCCGCCGCTGGAGCGGACCCAGGCCGTCAGCGTGTAGCTGCCGTTGGTCAGGCCGGAGAGGTACTGGTAGGTCTCCACCTTGTAGGCGGCGGCCGCCCAGTGGGTGAGCCGGTAGGAGCCGCTGTGGCCGCCCGCCTCGGTGTAGGAGGCGGCGCTCTGGCCGCCGGCGGAGTAGGTGGACCATCCGGTGGGGGTCGCGGTGCCGGCCGAGCCGGTCTCGAAACCGGGGTTGGCGACGGTGACGGCCGCCTGTGCGGAGGTGGTGGGGAGCGCGACCGTGGTGGCGGCGGCGATCACGAGCGAGGCGGCGGCGCCGGCGAGCAGGCGCTTGGTTCCCTGGGGCATCGTCGTCCTTGGCGATGAGGTGGGGTGGGGGAGGTGGAGCCGTGGGGGTGCGGCCCGGCGGCCGTGTGCTGGGGACACGGCCGCCGGGCCGGGGCGGGGCACCTGCCCGGGCCGACCCTCGGCGGGCCGGGCAGGAGTCAGAGCCGGACGACCCGGGTGGTGCCCGCGGGGACGTCCAGGGCGCCGGAGACGGCTGCGTCGGTGAGCAGTTCGACGCCGTCGCCGGGCAGCGGCACGCGGGCGTCGGCGCCGCTGTGGTTGACGGCGAAGAGGTACCGGCCGTGTGCGCCGGCCCGTTCCACCACCTCGACGTCGCGGGGCAGTCCGCGCTCCGGCAGGCCGGCCCCGGCGGCCGCCCGGGCGAGCACGGTGTCCAGGCCGGCGGCGTCCAGGCGGCTGGAAACGTACCAGGCCGAGCCTGGGCCGAGGGCGTGGCGGGTCACGGCGGGGTGCCCGGCGGCCGGTCCGTCGGCGTACCGCCAGAGGGTCTCGGCTCCGCGCGGCACGACGAACTCGGACCACACGTCGCCGGTGAGGTCCGCCCCGCCGCCGGTCAGCCGGACCTGCTGACCGGCCCGCAGCGGTGCGAACTCCTCGACGGTGAGGCCGAGGACGTCGCGCAGCGCGCCGGGGTGCGGGCCCGGGTGCACGGCGTCGTGCTCGTCGACGATGCCGGAGAAGCAGGAGACCACCAGGGTGCCGCCGTTCTCGACGTAGCGGCGCAGGTTGCGGGAGGCCGCCTCGGTCATCAGGTACAGGGCGGGGACGAGCACCAGCGGGTAGCCGGCGAGGTCGGCCTCGGGGTGGGCGAAGTCGACGGTGAGGTGGCGGTCGTAGGCGGCCGCGTACCAGCTGTCGGCCCGCTCGCGGGCGTCCAGGTCGACGCTGGGCCGCCACTCCAGCTTCTGCGCCCACCAGGACTGCCAGTCCCACAGGACGGCGGCGTCCGCGACCACCCGGCTGTCCCGGACCTCGCCCAGGGAGCCGAGCGCGGAGCCGAGTTCGACGACCTCGCGCCAGATCCGGCTGTCCGTGCCGGCGTGCGGGAGCATCGCGGAGTGGAACTTCTCGGCGCCGTGCCGGGAGGCCCGCCACTGGAAGAACATCGCGCCGTCGGAGCCCCGCGCGACGTGGGCGAGGCTGTTGCGGGCCAGCTCGCCCGGCTGCTTGGCGAGGTTGCGGGGCTGCCAGTTGACCGCGCCGGTGGAGTGCTCCAGCAGCAGCCAGGGCCGCCCGCCGGCGACCGAGCGGGTCAGGTCGGCGGACATCGCGAGGTTGATGTGGTTCCGCTCCCCCTCGGCGACCAGGTAGTGGTCGTTGGCGACCAGGTCGACCTCGCGGCCCCAGGCCCAGTAGTCGAGGGACTCGCACTGGGAGAGCGCGGTCATGAAGTTGGTGGTGACCGGGATGCCGGGTGCCAGGCGGTGCAGGATGTCCCGCTCGCGCCGGAAGTTGTCCAGCAGCGCGTCGCTGGTGAAGCGGGCCCAGTCGAGCTGCTGCGCGGGGTTGCCGGCGGTGGGGGTGAGCCGGGGCGGGCGGATGTCGTCCCAGCTGGTGTAGTGCTGGCCCCAGAAGGTGGTGCCCCAGGCCTCGTTGAGCTGCTTGAGGGTGGTGTACCGCTCGGTCAGCCAGCGCCGGAAGTGCTCGGCGGAGGTCTCGCAGAAGCAGGCGCTGACCGGCACACCGTACTCGTTGTGGACGTGCCACAGGGCGACCGCCGGGTGGCCGCCGTAGCGCCGGGCGAGCTGTTCGGTGATCGAGGCGGCGGCCTGCTGGTAGGCGGGTGAACTGTGGCAGATCGCGCCGCGGGAGCCGAACTCGTACCGGACGCCTTCCCGGTTGACCGGCAGCGCCTCGGGGTGGTCCCGGTAGAACCAGGCCGGGGGCACCACGGTGGGGGTGCCGAGGTCGGCCCGGATCCCGTTCTCGTGCAGCAGGCCGAGCAGCCGGTCGAGCCAGCCGAAGTCGTAGCTGCCGCGCTCGGTCTCCAGCAGGGCCCAGGAGAAGATCCCGACGCTGACCATGGTGACACCGGCCTCGCGCATCAGCCGGACGTCCTCCGCCCAGACCTCCTCCGGCCACTGCTCAGGGTTGTAGTCCCCGCCGTAGGCGAGCGTCTCCAGCCCGACGGGCCGGCGGGGCCGGTCACCGGGACCGGCGGCCGCCTCCGGGGTGTTGTCGCGGGTCAGCGGGTGTTCCATGGATGCTCCATCGAGAAGAACTGTGAACGTACACAGCCTTGGGCGCTCTGTGTTTCGGCAACATAACCGTATGAGGCTGGGGATTGACAAGTGTCCGCTGCGTTTCCGTACTGTGAACGTGCACAGCGACGGTGGTGGCCCCGGGAGCACCGGAGGCCCGCACCCGTACGTCGTGAACCCCCACCCTTCCCCCGCTCCCCCAGCCGTGATCCCGGGAGGATCCATGCACCGTCGCCTTGCCCTCGCCACGGCCGCAACGCTCTGCGGCGCGCTCGCGCTGACCGCCTGCGGCAGCAGCGGCAGCGGCTCCGACGCCGCCGGGCCCGCCGCCGGGCCGGTCAAGCTGACCTTCTGGTCCTGGACGCCGAACATGGACAAGGTGGCCGCGATCTGGAACGCCGCCCACCCGGACATCCAGGTCAGCGTCCAGAAGCAGGCCTCCGGCGACGACCTGGTCACCAAGACCATCACCGCCGCGAAGGCCGGCAACGCCCCCGACCTGCTCCAGGCCGAGTACCAGGCACTGCCCACCCTGGTCAGCAACGACGTGCTCGCCGACATCGCCAAGCAGACGGCGGGCACCAAGGACAGGTTCGCCGCCGGGGTCTGGCAGCAGGTCACGCTCGGCTCGGACGCCGTGTACGCCGTCCCCGAGGACACCGCGCCGCTCGCCCTCTACTACCGGCAGGACCTCTTCCAGCAGTACGGGCTGAAGGTGCCCACCACCTGGGCGGAGTTCGCCGACGCCGCCCGGCAGCTCAAGCAGAAGGACCCGGCCAAGGCCCTCACCACCTTCTCGGCCAACGACTCCGGCCTGTTCGCGGGCCTCGCCCAGCAGGCCGGCGCCAAGTGGTGGACGTCCTCCGGCGAGACCTGGAAGGTCGGCATCGACGACGCGGCCGGCAAGAAGGTCGCCGACTTCTGGGGCGGCCTGGTGAAGGAGGGGGCGATCGACAACCAGCCGATGTACACCCCGGCCTGGAGCAAGGCGCTGAACGACGGCAGCCAGATCGCCTGGGTCTCCGCCGTCTGGGCGCCCGGCGTCTTCACCTCCTCCGCCCCGGACACCAAGGGCAAGTGGGCCATCGCCCCGCTGCCGCAGTGGAACGCCGGCGAGTCCGTGACCGGCAGCTGGGGCGGCTCCACCACGGGCGTCACCACCGGCGCCGCCAAGGCCGGCCACGCCGACGCCGCCGCGCAGTTCGCCACCTGGCTGAACACCGACCCGGAGGCCGTCGCCGCGCTGGTCAAGGAGGCCGGCATCTACCCGGCCGCGACCGCCGCCCAGAGCGGTGGCGCACTCGCCGCCGCGCCGGAGTTCTTCGCCAACCAGCCTGACTTCTACACCCAGGCCGCCGCCATCGCGAAGAACACCGCCCCCGCCGCCTGGGGTCCCAACGTCAACGTCGCCTACTCCACCTTCAAGGACGCCTTCGGCAAGGCCGCCCAGGAGAAGGGCGACTTCTCCGCCGCGCTGACCGCGATGCAGCAGGCCACCGTCGCCGACCTGAAGAAGAACGGCTTCAAGACCGAGGGCTGACCGCCCGCCAGCCCGGCCCGGGGGCCGCCGCCGCACGGCGCGGCCCCCGGGCGCCGAACCCCCCACTCCCTAGGACCGCCATGGCGTCCCACCAGTCCCGCCCGTCCCGGCGCCTCGCCCCGTACGCCTTCCTCTCCCCCGCCGTCGTGCTGTTCGCGCTGTTCTTCGCCCTGCCGATCGGCTACGCGCTGTACCTGAGCTTCCGCTCCGTCCAGGTCAAGGGCCTGGGCCTCGGCTCGCACGCCCGTACCGAGGTCTGGGCGGGCCTGTCCAACTACGCCTCCGCGATCAGCGACCCGGAGCTGCTCGCCGGGTCCGGACGCACCCTGCTGTACGGCGCACTGCTGGTCCCCGCCATGCTCGGTGCCGCCCTGCTGCTCGCCCTGCTGCTGGACACCCCCCGGGTGCGGCTCGGCGCCCTGTCCCGGCTGGCGATCTTCCTGCCGTACGCCGTGCCGGGCATCGTCGCCTCGCTGCTCTGGGGCTTCCTCTACCTGCCGACCGTCAGCCCCGGCTACTTCCTGCTCGACCGCGCCGGCCTCGGCGGCCCGGACCTGCTGCACGGCAACGGGCTGTTCGTGGCGCTCGCCAACATCGCGGTCTGGGGCGGCACCGGCTTCAACATGATCGTGATCTACACCTCGCTGCGGGCCGTCCCCGCCGAGCTGTACGAGGCGGCCCGCCTCGACGGCGCGTCCGAACTGCAGATCGCCCTGCGGATCAAGATCCCGATGGTGCTGCCCTCGCTGGTGCTGACCTTCTTCTTCTCGATGATCGCCACCCTCCAGGTGTTCAGCGAGCCGATGACCCTCAAGCCGCTGACCAACAGCATGAATTCCACCTGGAGCCCGCTGATGAAGGTCTACCGCGACGCCTTCGTCCAGGGCGACATCCACTCGGCCGCCGCCACCTCGGTGGTCATCGCGGCCGCCACCCTCGTCCTGTCCTTCAGCTTCCTCAAGCTGGTCAACAACCGCTCCGACGGAGGCAGCTGAGCCATGAGCACCACCCTGACCGACCGCCGCCGCACCGCCCCCGCACCGGGCACCACCCCCGGCGACGCCGTCGCCCCGCCCCGGCGCACCGCGTGGATCCCCACCCTCGTCCTGCTGCTGGGCGCGGTCTACTGCCTGATCCCGATCCTCTGGGTGGTGATGGCCTCCACCAAGAGCAGCGGCGAGCTGTTCACCACCTTCACCTTCGCCCCCGGCAGCGGCCTGCTCGACAACCTCGCCGAGCTGTCGCACTACCGCGACGGCGTCTACTGGCAGTGGATGGCCAACTCGGCGCTCTACGCCGGCGCCGGCGCCCTGCTGTCCGCCGCGCTCTCCGGCGTCACCGGCTACGCCCTGGCCAAGTACCGGTTCCGCGGCCGCACCGCGATCTTCAACATCCTGCTCGCCGGCGTGCTGATGCCGCCGATCACGCTGGCCGTCCCGCAGTACCTGCTGATGGCGCAGGCCGGCCTGGCGGACAGCTACTGGTCGGTCCTGCTGCCCAGCATCGTCAGCCCGTACGGCATCTACCTGGCCCGGATCTACGCGGCCGCCGCGATCCCGGACGAGGTGGTCGAGGCCGCCCGGGTGGACGGCGCGAAGGAGTTCCGGCTGTTCCGCAGCGTGGCCCTGCCGATGATGGTGCCCGGCCTGGTCACCGTCTTCCTGTTCCAGTTCGTGGCGATCTGGAACAACTTCCTGCTGCCGTACATCATGCTCGGCGACGACCACAAGTTCCCCGTCACGGTCGGCCTGTACTCGCTGCTCCAGCAGGGCGCCAACGCGCCCGCGCTCTACACCCTGGTGATCACCGGCGCGCTGCTCTCGGTGATCCCGCTGATCCTGCTGTTCGTGGGACTCCAGCGCTTCTGGCGCATCGATCTGCTCTCCGGGGCCGTAAAGTCCTGACCGTCCGCCACTGCCGCGCTTGTCGGCAGCTCCCCCGCAAGGAACGCTTAGCACCATGACGGAACCAGCACCCCAGGGCCGGCCCGCCGGCAAGCCCCGCCGCGCACCGACCATCCACGACGTCGCCGCGGTCGCGGGTGTCTCGCGCGGCACCGTGTCGCGGGTGCTGCAGGGCGGGCACAACGTCAGCCCGGCCTCCCTGGAGGCGGTGAACGCGGCGATCGGCAAGCTCGGGTACGTGGTCAACCGGCACGCCCGCAACCTGGTCACCCAGCGGTCCAACTCGGTGGCGTTCCTGCTCACCGAGCCGCAGGAGCGCTTCTTCGAGGACCCCAACTTCACCACGCTGCTCCGGGGTTGCACGGCCGCCCTGGGCGAGCACGACATCCCGCTGCTGCTGATGACGGCGGGCGACGAGGCGGAGCGCCGCCGGGTCGTGCGCTACCTGGCCGCCGGCCACGTGGACGGGGTGCTGCTGGTCTCCTCGCACCGCGGCAACCCGATGATCGAGCACCTGCGGGAGGCCGAGATCCCGATGGTCTCCTGCGGCAAGCCGCTCGGCCAGCGCGGGCGGGTCGCGTACGTCGCGGCCGACGACCGGGAGGGCGCGAAGGACATGGTCCGCCACCTGATCGAGTCGGGCCGCAGCCGGGTCGCCACCGTCGCGGGGCCGCAGGACACCCCCGGCGGGGTCGAGCGGCTGCTGGGCTACCGCGAGGTGCTGGACGAGTACGGCATCACCTTCGACGAGAGCCTGGTGGCGTACGGCGACTACAGCCGGGCCGGCGGCGAGCAGGCCGCCGACCGGCTGCTGGCCGCCGCACCGGGCCTGGACGCGCTCTTCGTGGCCTCGGACCTGATGGCCGACGGCGCCCTGGCCGCCCTCGACCGGGCCGGCCGCAGCGTCCCCGGGGACGTCGCGGTCGGCGGCTTCGACGACTCGCCCGCCGCCCTCACCACCCGCCCGGCGCTGACCACCGTCCGCCAGCCCTGGGACCGGATCAGCCAAGAGATGGTCCGCCTGCTGCTCGCCCAGATCGCGGGCGAGACCCAGCCGACGGTGATCCTCCCGACCGAACTGGTGATCCGCGAGTCGGCCTGAGCAGAGGACCGGGCGCCCCGGGGACGTCCGGCGCGCCCGGTCCACACCCGAGCCGGCCGGCACCGCGTCAGACGCCGCTACCCGGCGCCGCATCCGATCCGGATTCCGATCCCGGCTCCGGCTCCGGCTCCGGCTCCGGTGCGAGGAGCGTGACGCCGAGTGCCTGCTCCATGCCACGCGCGGCCGCGACGATGCGGGCGCTGCCGACCAGCGGCGCCAGCGCCACCAGCAACCCGCGGACCCGCTCCGCCGGGATGCCGCTCCGCCGGGCCGCCGCGACGTTCAGCAGGTACGAGTCCGGCACGGCCCCCATGGCGACCAGGGCCGCGATCCGGACCAGCAGGTACGTCTCCTCGTCCAGACCCGACGCTTCGAAGGCGCCCAGCGTCATCCCGGTGAGGGTCTCCAGCAGCGGCGGCACGGAGCCGGCGGCCTGTCCCGGATCATCGCTCGCGTCGAAGACGGCCATCTCGCTCGTTCCTCTCGCCGGCTGTCCCTGGGGACCACCGTCTCACGCGTTCCCCACCAACGGCCCGTCGTACGCGCCCGCGCCCGGCGGGACCTCCCGCCCAGACCGGGCGGGGCGCCCGGAAGCGGTCCGACGAGGGGCGGGGGCGGGCCGCACCGGCCCCGCCCACGGGCCCGGCCTCCGTCCGGAGCCCCGCGACCCACAGTCACGCATTCACTGCACGGGCAATTGACCCGAAAGCTCTCGTGACTGCGCGCCATCGGCCATCCCCGGCCGCCCGTATGCGAATTGACACCACTAGGATGGCGAATCCCCTGGAATTCCCCGGGGTCGATCCGGGCATAATCAACCAAAGAGTCGGAGCAATGACAATTCGCACCACCAGGACGCTGGCGGCGTCCACCCTGCTCGCCCTCGCCGTCGGCGCGAGCCTCGGCAGCACGAGCGCCGGCGCGGTCAGCGCCTCCCCCAGCCCCACCGCCACCGCCAGCCCCACCGTGTCGGCCGCCCCCTCCGCCTCCGCGGCCCCGACGGCCTCCCCCGGCGCCACCACGAGTGCGCCGACCGGCCACCCGAGCGCCCCACTGCCGTCCCCGGGCAGCAGCGACCCCCAGTGCGTCAACGGTGTCGGGCACGACAGCCTGAAGGTGACGGGAACCGGCCTGTGGGGCACCACCCTGGTCAAGGGCGGCCCCGCCCAGGAGATCACCACGACCTGGGAGAACACCAGCGGCGTGGACATCGCGAAGTTCGCGACCTACCTCTATCTCACCGAGGAGGAGCCGACCACCCCGATCCGCCCGTTCACCAAGGATCTCTTCGAGGTCCAGGTCCGCACGCCGGGCACCGACTGGAAGCCCGCGTACTTCAACGATTCGCGCTCCGTCGACACCGGCACCCACGCCATCGCCAAGGGCGGAAAGCTCACCGTCTCGGTGCGGATAACCGCGACCACCAAGCTCCCGACCGGCCCGTACGGCGGCAATCAGGGCGGTGCCTCCGAGGTCTTCGACAACAGCGTCATCCCCCACCCGACCAGCACCCAGAAGTACAGCTGCACCCAGTACACCGGCTACTACGAGGGCCGGACGAAGGTCTCCGACACCGCCGACGCCGCCACGGCCACCCCCGGCACGGTCAGGCCGACCACGACCGCCGGCCCCGGCCTGGCCGAGACGGGCGGCAGCTCCAGCACCCTGCCGATCGCCGCCGCGGGCGCCGTCGTCCTGGCCGCCGGAGCCGGGACCCTCCTCGTCCTGCGCCGCCGCAAGGCCGCGCACCAGTAGGAACGGGCAGCGGTGACCCCACCCGGGTCCCGCCGGTCGCGGGCCGCGCCGTCGCCGCCGGGAGGGCGGCCGCGGCGCGGCCCGCACCGGGGGCGGGACGCGCCGGCACCAGGACGGCCGCGGCCGTCCGCAGGCTCCCTCCCGCTCCCACCCGATCCGCACCGCCGGTTGTCCGGCCCGGCGTCAGCACCTGCCTCTCAGGCCTACGAGAACGGGAAGGGCGCCTCACCATGCCGCACTCCACGGCGCACGACCGGAAAAGCTGGACCGCCGTCGCCGTCGGCCGGTACCTGGCCGGGTTCCTCGGCCTCCTGCTCGCGGTGGTGCTCCTGCTGCTGCCGTTCACCGGGCCCGAACACGACCCGGACGGGTTCGCCGGACCGACCGTGAGGAGCCTGGTCGAACTGGTACAGACGAGCTGCCTGTGGATCGCGGTCCCGTCCGTACTGGTCCTGGTCGTCGTCTCGGGGCGGGCGGCCCGTGGTGCGCCGGTGCGCCGGCGGACCGCGGTACTGCTGGTGGCCCCCCTGCTGCTCCCGCTCCTCGCCGGAGCGTTCCCCGTGCTGTTCCTCGCCGGGGCCCACCTGGTGTACGCCCTGCGGATCATGCCGGGGGAACTCGTCGCGCGGGCGCCGGGGAGCTCCGGGAGCGCCGACACGTAGGACGGCCGCCGTGCCCGGTCGGCTCCTACGGCAAAGCCCCGGTCCGCCCCGGCCCGGCCGCCCGTCCCGGCGTCGGCGAAGGCGTACGGGGGACGGGAAGCACCCGGCGCGGCGCCGCCGCGCGGACGAATACGGCCGATCGCGCGGACTTGCTGCCATCATCGGAAAAGGCCCGGCCGGCCGGCGTCCGACGCCGCCGGGCCGCCGCGTACCCCGCCCACCGCATCCCCGTCGAGCGCCGGCGCCCACCGGCCGGACGGCACCGAGGAGCACCTTGACGTCACCGAACGGGCCGGCCGCGGACCCAGCCGCCGCTGCCCTCCTCGCGGACCCCTTCGGCCCGCTGCGGAGCAGGGGCTATCTGATGCTCCTGATCGTGGCCGCCGTGCTCGGCGTCGTCCTGTCGGCGGGCGCGTACGGATTCCTCCGGGCCGTCTCCATCCTCCAGGACGCGGTGTACACGCACCTGCCCGAGGCCCTCGGCTTCGACGGGGCGCCGGTGTGGTGGCCACTCCCCTTCCTGGGAGTGGCCGGTCTGCTGGTCGCGCTGACGGTCCGGTACCTGCCGGGGAACGGCGGGCACCAGCCGGCCGAGGGGCTGAACACCAAGGGCGCGCCGCCGGCGGCCGACCTCCCGGGCATCCTGCTGGCGGCGGTGTTCTCGCTCAGCCTCGGCGCGGTCGTCGGCCCGGAGGCCCCGCTGATCGCGCTCGGCGGCGGCATCGCGCTGTACCTGTTCCGGCTGATCAGGCCCGACGCCGACCGGACGACCCAGGCGGTGGTCGCGGCCTCCGGCAGCTTCGCCGCCGTCAGCGCCCTGCTCGGCTCGCCCCTGCTCGGGGCGTTCCTGCTGATGGAGGCGTCCGGCCTCGGCGGGCCGATGCTCGGCATCGTGCTGCTGCCGGGCCTGCTGGCCTCCGGGGTCGGCTCGCTGGTCTTCACCGGCATCGGCTCCTGGACCGGGGTCGGCAGCGGCTCGCTGGTGATCCCGAGCCTGCCCGCGGTGGGCCGGCCGGACCTCGGCCAGTTCGGCTGGGCGCTGGTGATCGGGGTCGCGTCGGCCTTCCTCGGCACCGCGATCCAGCGGACGGCGCTGCGACTGCAGCCGCGGGTGAACGGCTCCCGGCTGTTCTGGACGCCGGTGATGGGCCTGGTCACGGCCGGGGTGGCGATCGCCTACGCCGAGGGCACCGGCAAGGACTTCTCCGAGGTGCTCTTCTCCGGCCAGAGCCAGCTGCCGGAGCTCCTGCTGCACACCCAGAGCTACACCGCGGGCGCGCTGGCCCTGTTGGTCGCCTGCAAGAGCATCGGCTACTGCGTCTGCCTCTCCGCCTTCCGCGGCGGGCCGATCTTCCCGGCGATGTTCATCGGCGCGGCCGGCGGGATCGCCCTCTCCCACCTGCCGGGGCTTCCGTTCGTGGCCGGTGCCGCGATGGGCATGGGGGCGATGTCGGTGGCGCTGCTGCGACTGCCGATGACCTCCGTCCTGCTCGCCACGCTGCTGCTCGGGGCGGACGGCGTGACGGTGATGCCACTGGTGATCGTGGCCGTGGTGGTGTGCCACGTCACCGCGTCCCGGCTGGTCCCGCCCCCGGCCGCACCGGTGCCCGCCGGGGCCTGACCCGTGGTCCGGGCCCCGGGCCGACGGCGCGTCCGGTGCCGGGCCGGGCCGCGGCCCCGGCCCAGGAGCGGCGGGGGTTGCCCGTCCGGCTACGCCGGTTCGGCGCCCGGCTCGCCGTGCGAGACCGTCGCGCGCACCCGCACCACGGAGGGGTCGTTGAAGAGCGGTTCCAGGGTGAGCTGCGCCCCACCCTGGGCCGCGTTGGAGAGCCCGAGCGTCGAGGCGGCCACCACCACCCGCGGCGCGGCGGGCGAGATCCGGCGCCGGTCGACGAACCGCTGCGCCTCGTCCACCAGGTAGCGGCCGAAGACCGCGAAGTAGCCGCCGAGGACGATCCGCGAGGGGTTCAGCACGTCCACCAGGACACTCAGGCCGAGCGAGAGGTCGTCGGCGATCACGGCCAGCGCGGCGAGGGTGCGGGGATCGCCCGCCTCGGCCCGGGCGAGCAGCTCGGCCAGGCGCTCGGCCAGGTCGACCGAACGGTCGTGCACCCGGTCGGCGGGGTCGGCGGCCGCGTCCAGGAAGGCCTGGAGCCCGACGGCGACCTCCCAGCAGCCGGTCCGCCCGCAGGCGCAGGGCCGGTCGAGTCGGTCGAGCTTCATGTGCCCGATCTCCGAGCCGCTCAGCAGCGTGCCCCCGGAGATGCCGGCCCCGCCGACGCCGATCCCGCCGCTGACGTACACCAGCTCGTGGACGTCGGTGCCCCGGGCGGCCACGTACTCCGCGAGGGCGCCGGACGCGGCGTCGTTCTCGACCAGGACGGGCGGACAGCCGGGCCCGAGCAGGGCGCGCAGTTCGTCCGCCGCCCGGACGTCGTGCCAGCCGAAGTTGGTCGCCACCCGGACCGTCCCGGAGGCCGCGTCCACCGAGCCCTGGCTGACCAGGGTGATGCCCACCGTCCCCATCCCGTGCTCGCCGACGGCGCGCAGGCTCTCGGTGACCAGCTCGGCGACCGCGGTCAGGGCGGCGCGCGGCGGCAGGGAGGCGACGTCGAGCGCCCGGCGGCCCTCGTGGACGACGGCGCCGCGCAGGTTCACCGCCGTCACGGTGATGTGGTCGACCCCGATCTCGGCGCCGATCCCACAGATCCAGCGGCCGTCGAGGTCGACGATCCGGTGCGGGCGGCCGACGGCGCCGGCCCGGTCCAGCTCGCCCTCGCGCACCAGTCCGCGCTGGATGAGGTCGGCCACCAGGACCGAGACGGTCGCCTTGGGCAGCCCGGTGGAGGTGGCGATCCTGGTCCGCGACTGCTCGCCGTTCTCGCGCAGGTGGCGCAGGACCACGCCCAGGTTGTTGCGGCGCAGGGAGGCCTTGTCGGCGGCCTCCGGGTAGCCGGCCTTCCCGCCGCCGGACCGCGTGGTGCTCCGCTGCTCCTGTCGCACGTCTTCTCCTCCTGCCGGGCCCACCACCACTCTGGCCCTCCCCCTCGGGTGCTTCAACGTCGTGCGGGCGCTCTTGGTCCCGGCTGCGCCGGACCTTCTACGCGAGTCATGTTAGTTGGTGCAGTACATAAAATAACCCTTGGCTCGGCTCCGCACAACGCATCGTGAGATGCGGGCCTCGGAGGTCGCTCGACCAGCCACAGCAGGACCCGGAGCACGGTCACGACCGAGAATCTTTCCTCCGCACCTCTTGACGCTCCTCCCTTTAGTTCACACACTAGCTCAACTAAAGGCCCCGTGCGTTCGACGGCCTCACCCCCGTGCACCTGCCGCCGAGCGTCCGGCGGCGCTCCGAGAGGACCCTCCCCCGTGAAGAACCGTGCGTTCAGAACCGTCACCCTCGCCATGGCGATCACGTCGTTGGCCGCCGTCGCGGCCTGCGGATCGGGG
>NZ_BNBO01000027.1 GCF_014655955.1 Kitasatospora indigofera | reverse complement strand
TGAGCCGGCCGTCCTCGACGACGCCGCCCGGCAGGACCAGTCGGGCGCCCGCCAGTGCGGCGCCCCGCGGCAGAGCCGCCGATTGATTCCGCGCGGCAGTCACGCGGTCACCTCCATTAGTCGGGACTTCAGATCCCCTTGTTCGGATGCGCGAAGCGCCGTGGTCCGGCCGGAGCCGGTGGCCCGCCCGGGAGCCGGCCGCGGGACCCCGCCGCCGGGGGACGCCGTGGACCGGCCCGGGACCTCTCCCACGCGCGGCCTCACGCGCGGTCGGAGGGCGGGGTGACCGAGAGCAGGTCCCAGGCGAGGAGGCCGGCTCCCAGCGAGGCCGCCGTGTCCTTGAGCATGGCCGGTACGACCACGGGGGGCATCTGGAAGGTCAGCCGCTCGGTCACCGCCGCGCGGAGCGGGGTGAAGAGCGTGTCGCCGGCCTCGGCCAGTCCGCCGCCGACGATCACGGTGGACGGGTCGAGCAGGCTCTGCGCCAGCACGATGCCGTCGGCGAGGGCGTCGACGGCGAGCTGCCAGACCTGGCGGGCGCGCTCGTCCCCGGCGTCCACGGCGTCGGCGCAGGCCGCCGCGTCGGCCTGCGGGTCGCCGCTGGCGGCGGCCCAGGCCCGGGAGACGGCGGAGGCCGAGGCGAGGGTCTCCAGGCACCCCCGGGCGCCGCAGCCGCAGGCGGGGCCGCCGGGGCGGACCACCACGTGGCCGATCTCGCCGCCGTAGCCGTGCGCGCCGGCCTCGATCCGTCCGCCGATGCCGATGGCGCCGGCGATGCCGGTGCCGAGCGCGATGAACAGGAAGCGGTCGACCCCGCGGCCGGCGCCGAGCCGGCCCTCGGCCAGCCCGCCGGAGCGGACGTCGTGGCCGAGGGCGACCGGCATGGCGGTGCCGTCCTTCCCGGCCAGGCGCTCGCCGAGGAGCTTGCGCAGCGGTAGGTCGCGCCAACCGAGGTTGGCGGAGAACACCGCGATCCCGTTCTTCTCGTCGAGCGTCCCCGGGACGGCGACGCCCGCGGCGAGGGGGTCGCTGCCGAATCGGCCGCGCCCCTCGTCCGCCAGGTCGGCGGCGAAGTCGAGGATGGCGGTGACCACGGCGTCCGTGCCGTGCTCCCGCCCGGTCGGTCGGCGTGCTTCGAACAGCACGGAGCCGTCCTGGGCGAGCAGCGCGGCCTTCATGCCGGTGCCGCCTACATCGAGTGCGATGACGTGCTTCACGGTGGACAGTTTCCTTGGTCAGGTCGGAGAGGTCTAGTCCAGTTGGGCTATTGGTCAGCCTGTGGACCAGTGAGATTTGTCGCTGTGGGGGTGGCTCGGGTGATTTGTGGCGAGATGCCCGGTCGTCCGGCGTGCCCCTGTGAACCTCTGTGTACCCCCGTGGACACCGTCGAGCCCCCCGTGCCCCCGGCGGGTGCCGCGGCCGCCGGGGAGTCCGTGCGGCCCGGCAGGCCCCCGCGGCGCCGGAATGTGCGAGGCTGGCCCCGCCCGCGTGATCGCGCGCGGTACGGGACGGAGGAGGGGCTGCGGCGCGTGTCCAGGTACGAGCGGTGGAACTCACTGTTGGAGCTGCTGGCCGAGAACGGCCGGCTGGACGTCGAGGAGGCCGCCCAGGCCCTGGACGTCTCGGCCGCCACCATCCGCCGCGACCTGGACGAGCTGGCGCGCCAGCAGATGGTCACCCGGACGCGGGGCGGCGCCGTGGCGCACAACGTCTCCTACGACCTGCCGCTGCGCTACAAGACCGCCCGGCACGCCGGCGCCAAGCAGCGGATCGGCGCGGCCGCCGCGGCCCTGATCGCCCCCGGCGAGGTGGTCGGCCTCAACGGCGGGACGACCACCACCGAGGTGGCCCGGGCCCTGGCGGTGCGGCCCGAACTGGTCGAGCGCGCGGAGGGCGCGCCGGGCCGGCTGCTGACCATCGTCACCAACGCGCTCAACATCGCCAACGAGTTGACGGTGCGTCCGCAGGTGAAGATCGTCGTCACCGGCGGGGTGGCCCGGCCGCAGTCCTACGAGCTGATCGGCCCGCTGGCCAATGCCGTACTCGACGAACTGACCCTCGACGTCACGGTGTTGGGTGTCGACGCGGTCGACCTGGTGCACGGTGCGACGGCCCACCACGAGGGCGAGGCGAGCGTCAACCGCCTGCTGGCCGAGCGGGCCCGCCGGGTGGTGGTGGTCGCCGACTCCTCGAAGCTCGGCCGCCGGGTCTTCGCCCGGATCTGCGGGCTGGACCGGATCTCCACCCTGGTCACCGACACCGAGGTGGACGAGGGCCTGGCCGCGGCCTTCACCGAGGCCGGCGTACAGGTCGTCACGGCCTGAGCCCGGGAGCGACGACAGTCCGAACCCCGAACGGACGGACGGGCGTTCTGTCCAGAATCACCTGATTGCCATTGCGCGTGCTGCAACGTGATCCGGCACTTCGATAACTACCTCTCTGAGGTCTGGACCTGTGGGAGTCCGCTTTGGGAGTGTTACCGCCAATCTCCCCCCAAGAAGGCGGTACATCGCAGTGAACAGGCGTGCCCACGGGTCCTTCCGGCTGATCGGTTCGGCGGTCGTCGGCGCGCTGCTGCTGACCGGCTGTGGCGGGGCCTCGGGCTCCGACGTGACGCTGAAGCTGGTCGCCGCCGACTACGGCGACGACGAGGCGACCAGTTCCAGGCCCTACTGGGAGGACCTGGCCAAGCGCTTCGAGGCGGCCAACCCCAAGATCAAGGTCAAGGTCGAGGTGGTCAGCTGGAACGACATCGACAAGCGGGTCGCCGAGCTGATCAAGAGCGGCTCCTCGCCCGACCTGGTGCAGACCGGCGGCTTCGCCGACCAGGTCGCCGCCAAGCGGCTCTACCCCGCCGCCGACGTGCTCTCGATGGAGACCCAGGCCAACATCAGCGAGGGCTTCGCCCACGCCGGGCAGGTGCTGGGCACCCAGTACGGCATCCCCTTCGTCTCCTCCTCGCGGGTGTTCTTCTACAACAAGACGATCTTCCAGAAGGCGGGCATCACCGCGCCGCCGGCCACCTGGTCGGAACTCAAGGCGGACGCCGACAAGATCAAGGCCAAGGTGCCGGGGGTGACCCCGTACGCCCTGCCGCTCGGGCCCGAGGAGGCCCAGGGCGAGTCGATGATGTGGGCGATGAGCGGCGGCGGCGCGCTCTCCGACGACGTCGGCAACTACAGCATCGACAGCCCGCAGAACCTGGCCACCTTCAGCTGGCTGCGCTCCAACCTGGTCGAGGCGCATCTGACCTACCCCGACCCCGGCACGGTCGACCGCAAGACCGCCTTCAACGACTTCGCGACCGGCAAGGTGGCGATGCTGAACGGCCACCCCTCGCTGCTGGGCAAGGCCACCGCCGCCAAGGTCGACTTCGGTACGGCGGCGATCCCGCGCAAGGACGGCGTGGGCAAGACCGGCACCCTCGGGGTGGCCGACTGGATGATGGCCTTCAAGGCGAACGGTCACAAGCTGGAGATCAAGCAGCTCCTCAACTTCGTGTACGCGAAGGAGAACACGCTGGCGTTCGACGAGAAGTACAACCTGCTGCCGGTCACCCAGGACACGCTGGCGGAGATGAGCAGCAACGGGAAGCACGAGGACCTCAAGCAGTTCCTCGCGGTGCTGCCGAACGCCAGCTTCTACCCGCTCGGCGACCCCGCCTGGGAGCAGGTCAGCAGCAAGATCAAGAAGGAGATCGCGCACGCCGTCACCGGCGACGCCAAGCAGGTGCTGGGCGGCCTCCAGGAGGCGGCGGTCGCGGAGGCCAAGCGGGTCCGCTGACGGTCGCGGCCGGCCCGGGCCCCGGGCCGGCCGCGCGGGCGGGTCAGGCCAGGGTCAGGGCGTACGCCTTGCGGAGCGTCTCGTGCACCGTCCAGGTGGTCCGGTCGCCGGCGTGCAGCACGGCGGCGTCGCCCGGGCCCACCTCCAGCGTCGGGCCGCCCTCGAAGGCGATCGTGGCCCGGCCGCTGAGCACCACGAAGAGCTCGTCGGCCTCGGTGTCGGTGACCACCCCCGGGGTGATCTGCCAGATCCCGCGCAGCTGGCGGCCGTCCTCGGACTCCCAGAGCACCTTCCCGGAGACCTCGGGGGTGCCGGAGACGATCTGGGCGGGGTCGAGCGGGTCGGGTTCGAGCTCGGCGCTCGGGATGTGCACGGCGAAGCTGTCGGTCATGCCCCGACGCTAACCCGGCCGCCCCCGTCGGCGGGGGCGCCACAGTGTGTCGGACCGCCGGGGGAGAATGACACCTCGTAGGGCCCGGCGGGGGCCCGGCCGGACGGATGCGGAGGTGGCGGCGGTGGCCGGACTGGATGCGCGCGACCTGGCCGTGCTGGCCCTGGAGGCCAGGCCCTGGCGGACGGCCGGCGCCAAGGAACGGGCGATCCGCGAGGAGCTCGGCCTCTCGGGCACCCGGTACTACCAGCTGTTGAACGCCCTGCTCGACCGGCCGGAGGCGCTCGCACGGGACCCGCTGCTGGTCAACCGGCTGCGCCGGATCCGGGAACGCAAGCGCGAGGCCCGTTGACCGTCCCCGACGGCCCGCCGGGGGAGTGCCCGCGCGCTGCGCGGTGTGCCGCGCGGGCCCCTGGGTAGGGTCGGGGCATGGCCATCACCGAGTTGCCGGAGCCGGTTACCGCTGCTGGACGCGAGGGGCTGGCGGCGTTGCTCGCCGACCCCGGCGGGGCCGTCGCGGCCTTCGACTTCGACGGGACGCTCGCCCCGATCGTGCCCGACCCCGCCGCGGCCCGGGCCCACCCCGGCGCGGCGCCCGCCCTGGCGGCGCTGGCCGCCGCCGTCGGCTCGGTGGTCGTGGTGACCGGCCGGCCGGCCGCCCTGGCGGTCGAGTACGGCGGCTTCGCACGGGTGCCCGGCCTGGTCGTGCTGGGCCAGTACGGCGTCGAGCGCTGGGACGCGGACAGCGGCGAGGTACGGGCGCCCGGGCCGCACCCCGGCGTCGCGGCGGTCCGCGCGCTGCTGCCGGGCCGGCTGGCGGACGCCGGTGCCCGCCCCGGCACCTGGGTGGAGGACAAGGGCCGGGCGCTGGCCGTGCACACCCGCCGCGCCGACACCCCCGAGGCGGCCCTGGAGCTGCTCCGGCAGCCGCTGGCCGCGCTGGCCGCCGAGCACGGGCTGATGGTGGAGCCCGGCCGGCTGGTGCTGGAGCTGCGCCCGCCGGGCGTGGACAAGGGCGCGGCGCTGAGCGCCTTCCTGCGCGAGCGCGCGGCCCGCTCGGTGCTGTACGCCGGGGACGACCTGGGTGACCTGGCGGCCTTCGCGGCCGTGGAGAAGGGCCGCTCCGAGGGCGTGCCGGGCCTGCTGGTCTGCAGCGGCGCGGTGGGCGACGCGCCGGTGCGTGAGCTCGCCGACCGGGCGGACCTGGTGGTCCCCGGCCCGGCCGGCGTGGTGGAGCTGCTGGAGCTGCTGGTGCGGCGGCTCGGCGGGGGCCTCAGCCCAGCGCGTTGAGCTGGTCGAGGAACCACTGCTGCGGCGGCAGCGCGGTGGCCGCCGCAGCCAGCCGCTTGGTGCGCTCGGTGCGCTCGGCGGTGGGCATGGTGAGGGCGGTGTGCAGGGCCTCGGCGGTGGCGATCACGTCGTACGGGTTGACGGTGACGGCGTCCTCGCCGAGCTCGGCGAAGGCGCCGGCCTCCCGGGAGAGCACCAGCGCGCAGCCCGCGTCGGACACCACCGGCACCTCCTTGGCGACCAGGTTCATGCCGTCCCGGATCGGGTTGACCAG
Source organism: Kitasatospora indigofera (assembly GCF_014655955.1). Taxonomy (GTDB): domain Bacteria; phylum Actinomycetota; class Actinomycetes; order Streptomycetales; family Streptomycetaceae; genus Kitasatospora; species Kitasatospora indigofera. The sequence continues at coordinate 112,869 of NZ_BNBO01000027.1, read as the reverse complement.
CGCCACGTCGGCCAGCCGGTAGGCCGCCAGCGACCGTGGGAAGTCGTCGTTCACGTGCAGGATCAGCGGCTGCCAGGTGTCGGTGCCGAACTCCTCGTTGATCTCCCCGGCGATCCGCTCGACCGAGGCGGTGTACGCGCGGTACTCGGCCAGGTCGGTCCGCGAGGGGTAGGCGAAGGCGACGTGCACGACCCGGTCCAGCCACTCCGGGCGGGTCCGCAGCAGGTGCCGGTAGGCCAGCAGCCCGCGGACGATGTTCTTGCTCAGCTCGGTGCGGTCCACCCGGACGATCGTGCGGCGCCCGCCCACGGCCGCCCGCAGGGCGGCCAGCCGCTCCTCGACGTCGGGCCGGTGCGAGCGCTCGCGCAGGAAGTCGGCGTCGGCGCCCAGCCCGTGCACGCCCAGCGCGGTGGTGCGGCCCGCGTGCGTGACGGTGAGCGCCTCGCGGTCGACCTCGGCGCCGAGCAGGTCGGCGCAGCAGTCCGCGAAGGCGAGTGCCCAGCGCCGGGTCAGGAAGCCGGCCCGGTCGGCGCCCAGGATGCCGGTCAGCACCGCCTCGGCGACGTCGTCCGGCAGCATCCGGTAGTAGTCCGGCGGGGCCCACGGGGTGTGCGAGAAGTGGCCGATCCGCAGGTCGGGACGGCGGGCCCGGAGCAGCGCGGGCACCAGTGACAGGTGGTAGTCCTGCACCAGCACGGCGGCGCCCGGGGCGGCCTCGGCGGCGAGCGCGTCGGCGAAGGCGGCGTTGTAGGCCTCGTAGGCCTGCCACTCGGTGCGGAAGCCCGCGTCGAAGGCGGGCTCGGTCGGGGTGGCGTAGAGCAGGTGGTGGACGAACCACAGGGTGGAGTTGGCCACCCCGTTGTAGGCCCGGGCGAAGGTCTCCGGGTCGATGTCCAGCATCCGGACGGCCTGTCCGCCGACCTCGTGCCCGGCGCGGTCCAGCCGGCCGTCCGGGGCCTGCCGGGCCGCCTCCCGGTCGGCGTCGCCGAGCGCCGCGCAGACCCAGACCGCGGACGGGTCGTCGATGGCGGAGAGCCCGGAGACCAGGCCGCCGCCGCCCCGGCGCAGGGCCAGGGTGCCGTCCTCCTGGCGGTTGAAGGACACCGGACCGCGGTTGGAGGCCACCAGGACGGGGGCGCTGCCGGTCGGACTCGAACGTGCCGTCGTGAGATCGCCCATGATGGGAACCTTGCCGTGGTCCGGCACCGCCAAACTTCCTAGTACCCGCTGTGACGGCTCACATACTCCGGCACGGTGTGCATCGGCGGCCGCTCCAGCGCGCCGACCGGGTGGGTGCGGGCGGTGAAGCCCGCGCCGGTCCGGGTGAACTGGGTCAGCAGCGGGTGCACCAGGTCGGCGGAGGCCTTGAGCCGGTGGGTGCGGTCCAGCCGCTCCAGGGCGGTGCGGTAGATGGTCGCGGCCATCCGGCCGAGCGCCTGGCTGTCCTGGTGGCGGTGGTGGCGCACGCCCACGTCCACCTGGGCGAGCGCGTCCAGGCCGGCCGTCTCCAGGGCGTCCACCAGCAGCCCGAGCTCCACGCCGTAGCCGGTGGGGAACGGCAGCCGCTCCAGCAGCGAGCGGCGGGCCGCGTACTCCCCGCCGAGCGGCTGGACGAAACCGGCGAGTTCCGGCCAGTGCAGGTTGAGCAGCGGGCGGGCGACCAGTTCGGTGACCCGGCCGCCGCCGACCGGGTCGATGGTGGCGTCCCCGTCGGCCCCCGCCCCCGGCAGCTCGTACGGCCGGTCGTACATCGCCTTGACCAGCTGGATGCCCGGATCGGTCAGCAGCGGGCCGACGATGCCCGAGACGAACGCCGGGTCGAACTCGCGCAGGTCGGCGTCCACGAAGCAGATGATCTCGCCGGAGGTGGCCAGCAGCGAGCGCCAGAGCACCTCGCCCTTGCCGGGCTCGGCGGGCAGCCGGGGGAGTATCGCGTCCCGGTGCACGACCCGCGCGCCGGCCTCGGCGGCCGCCTCGGCGGTGCGGTCCGCCGAGCCGGAGTCGACCACCACCAGTTCGTCGACCAGCGGCAGACGCTCCATCAGCTCCCGGCGGATCACCGAGACGATGGCCCCGACGGTCGACTCCTCGTCCAGGGCGGGCAGCACCACGCTGATCGTCCCGGCCCGGCCGGCCGCCTCCTTGGCGGCGAGCAGGCTGTGCACCGGTCGGTCGGCCGCGCTCCAGGACCGGCGGCGCAGCCAGGACGCCACCTCCGGGAGAAGCGCGGGGGGCAGCTCGGCAGGCACGGCACACTCCTTGCTGGGGCGCCTCGGCGGCGCGGGTCGGGTGGGGCGGTCCGCTCGTTCGGGCATCTCGCGTGGCGGACGGACCGCTTGGCGGTTGACGCCTTCGGATACAGTCTTCGTACAGCGCTTAGACCTTCGCACGCCGGGGTCGCCCGCTGCGCAGGACCACAACTTCACAGAGCTCATCCAGAGGGACTGAGGGAACGGCCCGTCGACGTCCCGGCAACCTTCTCGCACGGCCGTTTCGGCGGCCCTGGCGGGACAGGTGCCAATTCCGTCCTGTGGCGCGCCCGCGTCACGGGGAAGATGAGGAGAGAGGCCTCCGCCATCATGGCTATCACCGCGACCACCGCTTCCGGCGCCGCAGACGTGACCGAATCCGTCGACCTCGGCCCCGCCACCGCACTGTCCTGTCGCGAGTGCGGCACCCGCTTCCCGCTCGGCCCGAGCTTCGCGTGCCTGGAGTGTTTCGGCCCGCTGGAGATCGCGTACGACTTCGGCTCGGCCGGGGCGGAGGAGCTGCGCAAGCGGATCGAGGCCGGCCCGGCGTCGATCTGGCGCTACGCGCCGCTGCTGCCCGTCCCCGCCGACGTCGCCTCCAAGCCCAACCTGAACCCGGGCTGGACCCCGCTGGTGAAGGCCGACAACCTGGGCCGCGAGCTGGGCTTCACCGCCCAGCTGCACGTCAAGGACGACTCGGGCAACCCGACCCACTCCTTCAAGGACCGCGTGGTGGCCTGCGCCATCGAGGCGGCCCGCGCGTTCGGCTTCACCACCCTCTCCTGCTCCTCGACCGGCAACCTGGCCGGCGCGGTGGGCGCGGCGGCGGCCCGGGCCGGCTTCAAGTCCTGCGTGTTCATCCCGCACGACCTGGAGCAGGGCAAGGTCGTCATGGCCGGGGTGTACGGCGGCGAGCTGGTCGGCATCGAGGGCAACTACGACGACGTGAACCGCTTCTGCTCGGAGCTGATCGGCGACCCGGCCGGCGAGGGCTGGGGCTTCGTCAACGTCAACCTGCGGCCGTACTACGGCGAGGGCTCCAAGACCCTGGCGTACGAGATCTGCGAGCAGCTCGGCTGGCGCCTGCCGGAGCAGATCGTGATTCCGATCGCCTCGGGCTCCCAGCTCACCAAGATCGACAAGGGCCTGCAGGAACTGATCAAGCTGGGCCTGGTCGAGGACCGGCCTTACAAGATCTTCGGCGCCCAGGCGGAGGGCTGCTCCCCGGTCTCCGCCGCGTTCAAGGCCGGCCGGGACGTGATCCGCCCGGTCAAGCCGGACACCATCGCCAAGTCGCTGGCCATCGGCAACCCGGCGGACGGCCCGTACGTGCTGGACATCGCCCGCCGTACCGGCGGCGCCGTCGAGGACGTCACCGACGCCGAGGTGGTCGAGGCGATCAAGCTGCTGGCCCGCACCGAGGGCATCTTCGCGGAGACCGCCGGCGGGGTGACCGTCGGCGTGCTCAAGAAGCTGGTCGAGACCGGGCAGCTGGACCCGTCGAAGGAGACCGTGGCGATCAACACCGGCGACGGCCTCAAGACCCTGGACGCGGTGGCCGATGCCGGTCTGACCGCGACCATCCGCCCGACGCTGGAGTCCTTCCGGTCGGCCGGCCTCGCGTCCGCCTGATCCCCCCACCCCGCTAGGAGAGCCACCGCCATGAGCGCCAACGTCCGCATCCCGACCATCCTGCGCACCTACACCGGCGGCGCCGCCGAGGTGGCCGCCGAGGGCGCGACCCTCGCCGAGGTCATCGCCGACCTGGAGAAGAACCACGCCGGCATCGCCGCCCGGGTGCTCGACGACACGGGCAAGCTGCGCCGTTTCGTCAACATCTACGTGAACGACGACGACGTGCGCTTCGCCGAGGGCCTGGCGACCGAGATCAAGGACGGCGCCAGCGTCTCGATCATCCCCGCGGTGGCCGGCGGCTGCTGAGCCCGAACGGCCGCCCCGCCGGCCCGCCCGGGACACCCGGGTGAGGTCCCGCACCCCCGAGCCGCCTTCACGTCCGGAATTCAATTCTCCGGTCGTGGGGGCGGCTCGCCGCGTAGGGGTGGGAATTCGGCCGCCCGCGGCGGAGTAAAGTGTCCGACAGCCGATGACCGGGCCCCCTCCCCCGCCGGCGGATCTCCGCCCCCGTGGGCGCCCCGTACGACCCTGCCAGTCCGGCCGCTGAGACCGGCGCTTGTGTCGTGCCTGTGAAACATGTCAGGCAGGTGTCAGAATTCCTGCTGCGATTTGCGCAATTCGTCCGGTATGCCCGGCATGAAATGCCGAATTTCTCCGCATTCATCCCGGATCGCTCCCCCGCAGGCGCCGTGAATTCCCGGCAGCTGGGCCTGTTGCAGAGGGCGTTGATACGGATACATTCAGCCGCGGTCGACGCATTCACCCGCCCAACGGGCCACCGTCAGGTGGCCCAGGACGGGCAACTGCGGCGTGCACGGCTGCGCTCAGGGGGGGTTCCCCGGGCCGGCCTCGAAACCAGACCCGGGCCCGCGACCTGCGGGATCCGTGAAGGGCCAGCACAGCACTAGGGGAGTTCGGAATGGCTCAGGGCACCGTCAAGTGGTTCAACGCGGAGAAGGGCTACGGCTTCATCGCGGTCGACGGTGGTGCGGACGTGTTCGTCCACTACAGCGCGATCCAGATGGACGGCTACCGCACCCTCGAGGAGGGCCAGCGGGTCGAGTTCGAGATCTCCCAGGGACAGAAGGGCCCGCAGGCGGACATGGTCCGCGCGGCGGTCTGACCTTTCCGGACCCCGGAGCCTCGGCTCGGCCCACGGGCTGGTGATCCGCTTCGACCGACGGGCCCGTACGACTCACGTCGTACGGGCCCGTCGGCATGTCCGGGCCGGGTCGTGCGTACGGGAGGCGTCGGCGGGCGGCCCGGCGGGCGGCGGGTGCCGGCGGCCGGGCCGCGGGCCCGGCGAGGGGGTGCCGCGGGACGGGGGACGCGACCGGCCGGATCCTCGATGGGGCTTGCACTCGCCATGCCGGAGTGCTAATCATTGGCGTTAGCACTCACAGCTTGAGAGTGACAACGGACCGGGTCGGTGAGGCCCCCGGGAGCGGTAGGGGAAAGGACCCCCGCACACCAGGGCCGTCCGTCGCGGGCACCTTCCGGTCCGAGCATTCACCGCCGTCTCGGAGGACCACTTCACATGGCAAAGATCATCGCGTTTGACGAGGAAGCTCGCCGCGGCCTTGAGCGCGGGATGAACCAGCTTGCCGACGCTGTCAAGGTGACGCTCGGCCCCAAGGGCCGCAACGTCGTCCTTGAGAAGAAGTGGGGCGCCCCCACGATCACCAACGACGGCGTCTCCATCGCCAAGGAGATCGAGCTGGAGGACCCGTACGAGAAGATCGGTGCCGAGCTCGTCAAGGAGGTCGCCAAGAAGACGGACGACGTCGCTGGCGACGGCACCACCACCGCCACCGTCCTGGCCCAGGCCCTGGTCAAGGAAGGCCTGCGCAACGTTGCCGCCGGTGCCAACCCGATGGCCCTGAAGCGCGGCATCGAGAAGGCCGTCAAGGCCGTCTCCGACCAGCTGCTCGCCCAGGCCAAGGACGTGGAGACCAAGGAGCAGATCGCCTCCACCGCCTCCATCTCCGCCGCCGACACCCAGATCGGCGAGCTCATCGCCGAGGCGATGGACAAGGTCGGCAAGGAAGGCGTCATCACCGTCGAGGAGAGCAACACCTTCGGTCTGGAGCTTGAGCTCACCGAGGGCATGCGCTTCGACAAGGGCTACATCTCGGCCTACTTCGCCACCGACCTGGAGCGGATGGAGGCCTCCTTCGAGGACCCCTACATCCTGATCGCCAACTCCAAGATCGGCTCGGTCAAGGACCTCCTCCCGCTGCTGGAGAAGGTCATGCAGAGCGGCAAGCCGCTGGTCATCATCGCCGAGGACGTCGAGGGCGAGGCCCTGTCGACCCTGGTCGTGAACAAGATCCGTGGCACCTTCAAGTCCGTCGCCGTCAAGGCCCCGGGCTTCGGTGACCGCCGCAAGGCCATGCTCGGCGACATCGCCATCCTCACCGGTGGCACGGTCATCTCCGAGGAGGTCGGCCTCAAGCTGGAGAACGCCGGCGTCGACCTGCTGGGCACCGCCCGCAAGGTGGTCATCACCAAGGACGAGACCACCATCGTCGACGGTGGCGGCGACAGCGACCAGGTCGCCGGCCGGGTCAACCAGATCCGCGCCGAGATCGAGAACAGCGACTCGGACTACGACCGCGAGAAGCTCCAGGAGCGCCTCGCCAAGCTGGCCGGCGGCGTGGCCGTCATCAAGGCCGGCGCGGCCACCGAGGTGGAGCTCAAGGAGCGCAAGCACCGCATCGAGGACGCCGTCCGCAACGCGAAGGCCGCCGTCGAGGAGGGCATCGTCGCCGGTGGTGGCGTCGCGCTGCTGCAGGCCGGTGTCGCGTTCGACAAGCTGGAGCTGGAGGGCGACGAGGCCACCGGTGCCAACATCGTCCGCGTGGCGCTGGAGGCCCCGATCAAGCAGATCGCGGTCAACGCCGGCCTTGAGGGCGGTGTCGTGGTGGAGAAGGTGCGCAACCTCCCCGCCGGCCACGGCCTGAACGCCGCCACCAACGAGTACGTCGACCTCATCGCCGCGGGCATCATCGACCCGGCGAAGGTCACCCGCTCGGCGCTGCAGAACGCCGCCTCCATCGCGGCGCTCTTCCTCACCACCGAGGCCGTCATCGCCGACAAGCCCGAGAAGGCCGGTGCCCCCGCGGGCGGCGGCATGCCGGGTGGCGACATGGACTTCTGATCCTTCCGAGGGTCAGTCGGTTCTGATCGCGAGGGCGGTCCCCTTCGGGGGGTCGCCCTCGCGGCGTTCCCCGGTGCGGCCGCCGCCCCGGTCGTCCGGCTCCGGCGGGCGGCGGGGCCGGTGGGCCGGTACGGGACAATGGACGGATGTCCAGCCCTGAAATCGAAGCAGCCCTGCACAGCGCGAGGGCGTTGATCCTCGCCGACCTCAGCGCCCGGGACGTGGCGGACGCCGCCGTCGTCTCGCTGGTCGAGGACGCCGTCACCCACCGCCGGTGGTGGCTGGAGCAGTGGCCGGACGGCACCGGGTACGTGCTCGGGCTGGTCGCCCAGGACGTCCAGGACGCGCTGCTGGAGGCCTACGGCCGCTGGCCGCTCTGCCCGTCCTGCGCGCTGGACGGCGATCCGCACGCGCTGAGCGTGGAGCCGGAGCTGGGGCCCGACCCGCACTGGGTCTGCGGCAAGGAGGCCACCGTGGTGGCGCCGGTCGGGCAGCTCGGCTGATCCCGGGCGCCTCCTCCCCGGCGGTTCCTTCCCCGGGCGCCTCCTCCCCGGCGGTTCCTTCCCCGGCCGTGCCCTCCTCGGCGGTGCCCTCCGCGGCCGTGCCCTCCTCGGCGGTGCCCGGGCCGGCCGGCCGCGCCCGCCCGCTGCCGCGCCCGGCCGCTCAGGCCTCCAGCCGCGCGAGCTCCTCCGCCAGGTTCACCCGGGCCGCCGCGTCGAAGCGCTCCAGGGCGGCCGGGGTCCGGTAGAGCGCCGGCAGCGCGAGCAGCCCGCGCAGGATCGCGGCGCGCCCGGCCCGGAAGTCCTCGTCCGGCACGAAGGCGTACTCCTCCCGGACGGCGGCCGCGTAGCCGGCGTACGCCTCGGGCGGGCCGCCGAGCACGGCCAGGTCGGCGTCGCAGAGCACCTCGCCGTCCCGGTCGCCCGGCTCGGGGTGGTGGGTGACGGTGAGCCGGACCAGCCGGGCCACCTCGGCCACCTGCCGCTCGGGCAGCCCGGCCTCGGTCAGCGCCCGGACGGCGAGGGCCGCGCTGCGCTCCTCGTTCTCGGAGCGGTCCGGCTTGTAGACGGCGTCGTGGAACCAGGCCGCCAGCCGCACGGTGTCCGGGTCGTCGGCGTGCCCGGCGAGGGCGTCGATGTGGTCGAGCACGGCCCGCAGGTGCTCGGTGGTGTGGTACCTGCGCTGCGGCTCGGCCCAGCGCCTCAGCAGGTCGCGCCCGTAGGGCTCCGGATCGACGCTCGCGCCGCAGCGGCGCAGCAGGGCGGACCAGCGGTCGGTGAGGGCTTCGGGCGACGGCATGGGGACATTGTGGCGCGCCGGCCGGACGGGCCGTCGGGCGCCCCGGCGGCCGGTGCCCGGGGATCGGGCCGCCCGTCGATTCCTCTGGACGGCATATGCAGTTCACCGATATATATAGACGCATGACAGAACGCTCCATGCAGGAGCCGACGCTGCTTCTGCTCACCGCGCTCGCCGATGCCCCGAGGCACGGCTACGCGCTCATCCAGGAGATCGCCGCGATCTCCGGCGGCCGGGTCCGGATGCGCACCGGCACGCTCTACGGCGCCCTCGACCGGCTGCTCCAGCAGGGCCTGATCAGGGTCGAGAGCGAGGAGGTCGTCGACGGCCGGGCCCGCCGCACCTACGCGCTCGCCGACGCCGGCCGCACCGCGCTCGCCGCCGAGGCCGACCGGCTGCGCGCGGTGGTCGCCGAGGCGGACCGCCGGCTGACCGTCATCCGTCCGAGGATCAAGGGGGCCTTCGCATGACCATCTCCGACACCGCGCTGCGGGCCGCGCTGCGGCTCTACCCGGCCGGCTACCGCCGCGACCGCGGCGAGGAGCTGGCCGCCGTCTTCGCCGACTCCACCGCCGGGGCCGGGCGGGCGGGCGCCCTGCGGGAGGCCTACGACCTGGGGGCCTACGGGCTGCGGCTGCGCACCGGGCTGACCTCGGCCGGGCTGCCCGGCCGGGCGCTGGCCATGGCCGCGCCGTTCGCCGTCGGCGCGGCGGCCGGCCACGCGGGGCTCGTCCTGGTGATCACGGCCTTCGACGGGCTGCCCGACCCCCGGGCCGGCGGCGGGACGTGGCTGCTGCTCGCCCTGCTCTCGATGCTGCCGGTGGTGGCGGTGCTGGGCGTGCTGTCCGGCAGCTGGAAGCCGGCCCGGATGCTGGCGCTGCCGGCCGTCACCGTGGTGCCGGTCGTGGGGGTGCTGGGGTACTGGGCGGCCACCCGGGAGATGCCGAACCTGTCGCTGTTCGCCAGGATGTCGGCCTTCTCGGTGCCGTCCGCGCTCTGGGGGCTCACCGTGCCGTCCGCGCCGGCGGACCTGCTGGGCCGGGTGACCTGGGGCCGGCGCCTGCTCGTCCTGGCGGGATTCCTGTTCGGCGTGGTGCAGAGCGTGCTGCCGGGCCGGACCTACTTCGGGACGGCCGGCGTCCTCGCGCCGCTCCCGCTGCTGGCGGCGGCGGTGGCCGTGGTGGCGTACGTCGGGGTCCGGCGCGGGCAGGTGCTGCCGCTCGCGCTGCTGGTCGCGCTGGCGCCGTCGGCGCTGGGCATCTTCGTCGTCGCGGTGGGCGACGCCCTGGGGACGGGCGGGATCATGCTGCCGTTCGCGCTGGTCGTGGTGGCGGGGGTGGTCGTCGTCCTGCGGCTGACCCGGCCGAAGGCGTCGGAGGTGGGGGGTCTGAGCCGGGCGGCGGAGTAGGGGGACGCTTTCCGGCCCCGGCCCGGCCCGCCCCGGCCCGGCCCGCCCCGGCCCGGCCCGCCCCGGGACGGCCGGGCCGCGGGTGCGCGGTGGGGGCCGGGCGCCCGCGCCGGTGGCGTGGCCGATCCCTCGGCCGTGGGGGCTCGCCGCCGGGCGGGGTGATGTGGCAGGCTACCGATATGTCTAGACCAATCTTCGAAGTCATCGCGCTGACCGCCCAGGATGCCCGGGCCGCCGAAGCCGGCGGAGCCGACCGGCTCGAACTGGTCACGGACATGGCCGCCGACGGGCTGACCCCCTCGGTGGAGGACTTCGCCAAGATCCGCGCCGCCGTGGACCTCCCGCTGCGGGTCATGCTGCGGATCCAGGACGGCTTCGCGCCCGGCGGGCCGGACGAGCTGCTGGCCCGCGCCGCCGAACTGCGCGCCGAAGGGGCGGACGAGTTCGTCTTCGGCTTCCTGGACGCCGACGGCGCCGTCGACCTGGCCGCCACCCGGGCGCTGGCCGAGGCCGTCGCCGGCTGCCGCTGGACCTTCCACCGCGCGCTCGACCACAGCGCGGACCGGGCCGCCGTCAGGGCCGCCGTCGGCGCCCTGCCGGGCCTGGACACCTTCCTCACCTCCGGCGCGCCCGAAGGGGTCGACGCCGGGCGGGAGGTCATCACCGCCGAACTCGCCCGGGCCGGGGAGCCCGGCTACCGGCAGCGGATCCTGATCGGCGGCGGCCTGCGCGCCGAGCACGTGCCCGGCCTGCGGGCGGCCGGCTTCGACGCGTTCCACGTCGGCGGCGCCGTCCGGGTCGGCGGCTGGGACTCCCCGGTGGACCGGGCCAAGGTCGCCGAGTGGCGGGCCCTGATCGACGCCCCGGCCCCGACCGAGGCCTGAGACGCGACCGAGGCCTGAGCCCCGACCGAGGCCTGAGCCCCGACCGAGGCCTGAGCCCCGATCGAGGCCTGAAACAGCGCCCGCACCCCCGTACGCCCGCAGGGCCCGGCGCCACCGGGGAGGGGCGGCCGGCACGTCGGCCGCCCCTCCGGCGTCAGCCCACCGGGGCCGGCACGGCCGCCAGCTGCTCCGGCAGCGGCTGCGCGTGCAGCACCTTCAGGCCGGAGACGGCGCGGGTCAGCGCCACGTACAGCCGCCGCAGGCCGGTCCGCTCGTCCGGCTCGCCGGCCACCACCGCGGCCGGCTCGTCCAGCACCACGTAGTCGTACTCCAGACCCTTGGCCAGCGAGGCGGGGACGAGCGTCAGCCGCGCCTTCGAGGTGGTCTCGGTACCCGGGGTCAGGTGGCCGAGACCGGCCGCGTCCAGCGCCTCGGCCAGGGCCGGGATCCGGGCGTCGGCCGCGATCAGGCCGGTCGATCCCTCGTGGGCGAGCGCCTCGCGGCAGGCCGCGACCACGGCGGCGTCGAGGTCATCCTCGACCCGGTCGATCGTCAGCGAGCCGGGCGCGTCACGCACCGAGGTGGCCGGCGCCAGGCCCGGCGCGATCGCGGGCAGCAGCCGGGAGGCGTACGCGATCACCTCCTCGGGGACGCGGAAGCCCTTGGTGAGCTCCTCGACGTGGGCCCCGGGCTTGCCGAGGTGGTGCAGGGCCTGCGCCCAGTCGGCGGTGGCCCACGGGGTGGTGCCCTGGGCGAGGTCGCCGAGGACGGTGGCCGAGCCGGTGCTGCAGCGGCGCCCGACCGCCCGGTACTGCATGGGGGAGAGGTCCTGGGCCTCGTCCAGCACGACGTGGCCGAGCGAGGCGGTGCGCTGCACCAGGTCGGTCGCCTCGTCGACCAGGACGGCGTCCGCCGGCGTCCAGGGGGCGGTCCTCACCGAACGGCCGGGCTTGGCCCGGAGCACCGCGCGCTGCTCCTCCTCGTCGAGGATGCCGTCCGCGCAGGCGGCCAGGAACTCCGGTTCGTTGAGCAGCCGGTGCACCAGCTTCGCCGGGTCGACCGGCGGCCAGCAGGCCTTCACCACGGCCTTGACCTGGGCGTTCCTGGCCACGGCGTCCTGCACCCGGTCGTCGGGGGCCTCGCCGCCCTGCTCCATCTTCAGCAGCACCGCGTGCGCGATCCGCTGCGGCAGCGCCTCCCGGGCCGCCCCGTACCGGATGTCCCGGGCCTTCAGCTCCTCGACGATCCCGGTCAGCTCGTGCACCGGCACCCGCCAGCGGCGCGAGCCGCGCACCACCACGCAGGGCTCGGTGGGCAGCGCGATCCCGGCGCGGACGGCCCGGCGCAGCACCTCGGCCATCCGGGCGTCGCCCTTCAGCCCGGCCGCCGCCGGGTCGTCCTCGGCGCGCACCTCCACGTGCGCCACCAGCTGCTGCACGGTGGACTGCGCCACCGCCAGCTCGCCGAGCGCCGGGAGCACCTGCTCGATGTAGGAGAGGAAGGCGTCGTTGGGGCCGATCACCAGCGTACCGGTCCGGGCCAGCCGCTCGCGGTGCGCGTACAGCAGGTAGGCGACCCGGTGCAGGCCGACGGCGGTCTTCCCGGTGCCGGGGGCGCCCTGGACGCAGACGGTGCCGCCGACGTCGGCCCGGACGATCTCGTCCTGCTCGGGCTGGATGGTGGCGACGATGTCGCGCATCGGGCCGACGCGCGGCTTCTCGATCTCGGCGGCCAGCAGCGCCGAGGCGGCGTCGGTCTCGGCCGGGTCGGTCAGGTGCTCGTCCTCGTAGGCGGTCAGTTCGCCGCCGGTGTAGCCGAAGCGGCGGCGGCGCTCGACGTCCTGCGGGTCGGCGCGGCTGGCCCGGTAGAAGGGCTGCGAGACGGGCGCCCGCCAGTCGATCACCATCGGGTCGCCGGCCGCGTCGTGCACGTGCCGGCGGCCGATGTAGAAGCTCTCCCCGGTGGCGCCCTCGGCCAGTTCCTCGCTGATCGCGTGCAGGTAGTCCAGGCGGCCGAAGAACAACGGGGTGTGCGCGAGGTCGGCCAGTGCGGCGATCCTGGCCTCGATCTGCTTGTTCAGCACGATGGCGGTGACCCAGGTGCCGGTCACGTCGGTGGTGTCCAGCGATTCGACGTCCTCGCGCATCACGCGCAGGGCGGCGCGGGAGGAGGCGAGGTGGTCGCGCTCGCGCTGGAGGGGGTCGGTGGAGGGGGTGGCGGGCACAGCGGACCTTCCCGGCTGACCCGTAGGGGGCAGCGGACTCGTCAAGCGCACGTGAGGGGACAGCCGGCCGGTTACCAAGCGGCAGGCGCCTCCCCCGGCTGCCTGCGCGAGTCGGCGGGCACCACGGTTCGGGAGGGGGCAGACGAAGAATCCTAGACCCGTCCGGCCCAGGGCGCTAACCGGATGAACCCCGGTCGTCCCTGAGATCCGCGTACACCTGGAGGACGACCGAAGTCCTGCCGGAGAGGGCCTTCCGGGTGATGCGCCGGGGGTGTCCGAAAACCTACCGTTGATGGCATGAGCACCGTTCACGGAACGGCGCCCCGGGCAGCGGCCAAGGCCCCCCGGGCGCGCACACCCAGAAGCAACAGGACCGCCCCCGGCGGCGCCACCGCGGCCGGGCCCGGCCGCCGCCGCAACCCGCTGGCGCGGGCCGTGCGCAACGTCGGCATCGCGCTCGACACCGTCGCCCGGGTGACGCTGCTCGGCCGCGACGGCGTCCGGTACTGAACCCCGCCCGTCCCGGGCGGCGCCACCGCGGGCCGGCCCGGCCGTCCGCTACAGCACGTCGTCCGCGTCGATGATCCGGTACGCGTAGCCCTGCTCGGCCAGGAAGCGCTGCCGGTGGGCGGCGAAGTCCTGGTCCACGGTGTCCCGGGCCACCACCGAGTAGAAGTGGGCCGAGTGCCCGTCCGCCTTCGGCCGCAGGACGCGCCCGAGCCGCTGGGCCTCCTCCTGGCGGGAGCCGAAGGTCCCGGAGACCTGGATGGCGACGGTCGCCTCCGGCAGGTCGATCGAGAAGTTGGCGACCTTCGAGACCACCAGGACGCTGATCTCCTTGGTCCGGAAGGCCTCGAAGAGCTTCTCCCGCTGGGCGTTGCTGGTCTCGCCCTTGATGACCGGGGCGTCCAGCACCTCGCCCAGCTCGTCCAGCTGGTCGATGTACTGGCCGATGATCAGCGTCTGGTCCTTCTCGTGCTTCTTGACCAGCGCCTCCACCACCCGCCGCTTGGTCGCGGTGGTGGCGCAGAACCGGTACCGCTCCTCCGGCTCGGCGGTGGCGTAGGACAGCCGCTCGGAGTCGGTCAGCGTGACCCGGACCTCGCAGCAGTCGGCGGGCGCGATGTAGCCCTGCGCCTCGATCTCCTTCCACGGCGCGTCGAACCGCTTCGGGCCGATCAGCGAGAACACGTCGCCCTCGCGGCCGTCCTCGCGCACCAGGGTCGCGGTCAGGCCGAGCCGGCGGCGGGCCTGGAGGTCGGCGGTGAACTTGAAGACCGGCGCGGGCAGCAGGTGCACCTCGTCGTAGACGACCAGGCCCCAGTTGCGGGCGTCGAACAGCTCCAGGTGCGCGTAGGTGCCCTTCCGCTTGGTCGTCATCACCTGGTACGTGGCGATGGTGACCGGGCGGATCTCCTTGCGGGTGCCGCTGTACTCGCCGATCTCGTCCTCGGTCAGCGTGGTCCGCTTGACCAGCTCGTGCTTCCACTGGCGGGCCGAGACGGTGTTGGTGACCAGGATCAGCGTGGTCGACTTGGCCTCGGCCATCGCCGCCGCGCCCACCAGCGTCTTGCCGGCGCCGCAGGGCAGCACGACCACGCCGGAGCCGCCGTGCCAGAAGCCCTCGACGGCCTGCTGCTGGTACGGGCGCAGCGTCCAGCCGTCCTGCTCCAGCTCGATCGGGTGCGCCTCGCCGTCCACGTACCCGGCGAAGTCCTCGGCCGGCCAGCCGAGCTTGAGCAGCACCTGCTTGATCTGGCCGCGTTCGGAGGGGTGCACCACCACGGTGTCCGGGTCGACCCGGGCGCCCACCAGCGGAATGATCTTCTTCGAGCGCAGCACCTCCTCCAGCACCGGGCGGTCGGTGGTGGTGAGCACCAGGCCGTGGGTGGGGTGCTTGCTGAGCTTCAGCCGCCCGTAGCGGGCCATGGTGTCGGCGATGTCCACCAGCAGCGCGTGCGGCACCGGGTAGCGGGAGTAGTTCACCAGGGCGTCGACGACCTGCTCGGCGTCGTGCCCGGCGGCGCGCGCGTTCCACAGGCCGAGCGGGGTGACCCGGTAGGTGTGCACGTGCTCGGGCGCGCGCTCCAGCTCGGCGAAGGGGGCGATCACCCGGCGGCAGTCGGCGGCCTTGGGGTGGTCGATCTCCAGCAGAAGCGTTTTGTCACTTTGGACGATCAGCGGTCCGTCGTTCACGCGGGGAGGCCCTCCGTCGGTTCGGCTGCTCCGGCCGGTTCGGTGCAGACCCTCCAGTGTCGCGCACTCCGGTGAATGCCCGCCCCGCCGGTGACCTCCGACCCGTCGGGGTCGTTGGGCAGCGCATGAACACGTCCAAGCGCGCCCTCCTCGCCCTCACCCTCGCCGGTGCCGCCCTCTCCGCCGCCGCCGGCTCCGCCCACGCCGTCGACGAGCAGCAGGCCTCCGAGCTGAGCAAGTCCGCGATGCCGGACATCAGCAAGGCCGGCGGGCCGCTGGGCCAGGTCGGCTCCGGTGCCGCGCTCACCATGGCCGGCCTGCTCGGCGGAGTGCCGGTGGGCCCCGACTCGATCGGCAAGCTGGCCGACGGGGCGATGAAGGCCAAGGGCTGATCCACCGGGTGGGCCGGGGCCCGTCCCGGTGGGACGGGCCGGGGGTTACTTCCACTCCCAGAACTTGGCGGTGCCCTTCCCGCTGCCGTCGGTGTCGTACTCGAACACGCCGACGGCGGAGTTGAGCCGGGCGAAGCGCTCCGACGAGGTGTCGAAGAAGATCGCGCCCCGCCAGCTCATCGCGCCCGGCGCGGTGCCGGTGAACCGGCCGATGCCGTTGCCGTGCCAGACCACCACGTCCCCGTCGGCGGTCATGGTCACGCCCTGGCCCTCGCCGACCAGGACGCCGTGGGCGTCCATGGTGGACTCGTAGGTGGCGATCTCGGTGGTCGCGACGCCCAGGAGTTCCCCTTCGGCCTCGTACGAGACCTCGACGTCGCCGCCGGGGAGGACCCGCTTCGCGGTCTCCCGGCTCTGCTGCTCGCCCAACTGTTCGCCGAGCATGATGACTCCCTTCCCGGATCCCCCCGGTACCCCGTCCTTCCGGACTACGCCGGGGCGGGGGCGGCGTCAAACGGGGGAGTCCCGGCTGGCCGCGGGCAGGCGGGCGGGCCGGGCGGCGCACCGGTGGACGGGCCGACGGGCCGGCTCAGGCGTTGTCGTCCAGCTCGGCGACCCCGGTGATCCGGTGCAGGGCGAAGGTCCGCAGCTCGTCCGAGTGGTGGTCGAAGGCCGTGACGAAGCCGCCCTCCACCTTCACCGGGTCGATCACCCGCTGGGAGGCCAGGCCCTCGGCGTTGATGTAGCCGATCCACATCCGCTCGCCGAGCAGCACCGCCGTCTGCAGCGCGGCCAGCGTGTCCGCCGCCTGCGAGCGGGGCAGCTGCCGGGTGTCGGTGCGGGCCGGGCCGTTCTGGTGCGGGGTGGCGGCCGGGCCGGTGACGGTCTCCCGGCGGACGGCGGTGGCGGCCCGGTCGCCGGCCCGGACGGCCTTGACCGCCGCACCGAGCAGCGCGTCGTCCGGGACGGGCGGGCCGTCCGGCACGGGGGTGGGCGCGGTGCGCGGCGGGGTGCGGTGGCTGCCCGGGCGGGAGATCAGCACGTCGCCCTCGGCCGACTCGGCGGCCGGCGCGTAGCCCATCCCGCGCAGGGCGGTCAGCAGGGCCTCGGGGCCCGCCTGGGCGGCCAGCACGGTGGGTGCCAGCAGCCGCAGCCGCAGGTCGGCGGAGCGGCGGTCGGCCAGCACCTCGGCGAGCAGCGCCGGGTCGTCGCAGCGCAGGTACGAGGAGGCGGCGCCGACCCGCAGCACGCCGTGCCGGCGGGCCACGTCGTCGACCAGGTAGCTGAGCGGCTGCGGGACGGGCGTCCGGGAGTGCTGCTCCAGGAAGGCGTGCAGGTCGGCGGCGCTGCGGCCGGCGTCCAGGGCCCGCCGGACGGACTCGGTGGTGAAGCGGTAGACCGTCGCGCCGCCCTTGGACTCCACGTCGGCGCAGAGGGCGAGGGCCTGGGCGAGCGGGGTGAGCAGCGGGCCCGGGGCGATGGCGGTGAGGTCCGGCTGGAGGATCACGTGGTCCAGCGGCCGGGGGAGCAGCGGCGCCAGCACGGCGGCCGCGTCCCGGCCCTCCAGCAGGGCGCGGGCCTGCGAGGACAGGGCGCCGCGGCCGGTGACGCCGAGCTGCTCGGCCTCGGTGAGGGTCCAGTCGGTGAGTTCGTCGCGCAGGTCGCGGCCCTCGGCGGTGGCGGGGCCGCCGCGCAGCGGGCGGTGCCAGCGCATGGCGGGGAGCAGGCCCTCGGCGGTGGCGGTGGAGCCCGGCGGCAGGCCGGCCAGTGCGGTGAGGGCGGCGCGGCGCACGGTCGGCGCGAGCGTGCGGTCGAGTTCGGGGCCGAGCGCGGCCCGGGCCTTGCCCTTGCCGTCCGGGGTGCCGGTGAGGGCGGCGACCCGGGTGCCGGCCAGCCAGGTGCGGGCGAGCAGGGCCCAGCGGTCCGCGGTGGGCTGCTGGAGCCAGGTGTCGAAGGCGGGGGTGGGGGCCCAGCGCTCGTCGGCCTCGCCGTTGGGGGCCAGCAGTCCGGCGCCGTAGGCGAGTTCCAGCCAGAACGCGGTGACCGGCTCGCTGCTGTCGAGGGCCTGGGCGGCGCGCTTGAGGTCGCGGACCCCGACGCCGCCGGCCCGCAGGGTGGCGGGCGGTTGCAGGCCCCAGAGGTCCAGCAGCTCCTCGACGGTGGTCACGGCGGTGTGGGCCTGGCCGGCCGCCGCGCTGTCCACAGCCTGTGGATCGCGGACGGCGGGCCCGGCGAGCGCCGCCGGCGGGACGGGCTCCACGCTGCGGTGGCTGCGGCCGCCGCGCAGGTGCAGGGCCAGTTCGCGGGGCAGCACCACGCTGCCGGGCGAGGAGGGCAGCAGCAGGCCGCGGGCGATCAGCCACTCGACCGGGCTGCGGGCGTCCTCGGCGGTGACCGGCCGGGTGGCGTCCGGGACGGTGCCGTTGGGCGGCCCCCAGACCAGCCGGTCCAGCAGGCGCAGCGAGGCCTCCGGCGCCTGGTCGAGCAGCGCGGCGCAGCGCTTGCGGTCGGCCAGCAGGGCGGCCAGTGCGGCCACGGCGGTGACCGGGTCGGGGGTGGGCGGCAGGCCGGCCGAGGCCAGCAGCTGCTGGAGCCGGGCCGGCGACATGCCGACGGTGGCCTCGGCGAGGGTCGGCCCGAGGCCGGTGCGGCCGGGGTTGGCGGCGCTGGGCGCGAGCGCCTCGCGGGCGGCGATCACCAGGTGCAGCGCGGTGTCCGGGCCCCAGAGCAGGGCGCGTTCGCGCAGGGTGGCCAGGGCGCCGGGGAGGGCTTCGGCGACGGCGGCGCGGTCGGCCGGGCCGAGCGGGGTGGCGCCGGGGTGGGGCTTGACCCGGGCCGGGCCGCTGAGCAGGTTCCGTACGGCGGTGAGCGGGCTGCCGTCGGGGAGGGCGGCCAGCGCCTCGGCGGTCTGCAGGGTGAAGCGGTCCAGGCGCTCCAGGGCGCGCAGGGCGGAGGCCCGGGAGGAGAGCCGGGCGGCGAGCTGGGTGAGGTCGCCCGGCACCGGGTTGAGCAGGTCGGGACGGGACCGGAGCAGGGCGGTCAGGGCCGTGTCGGGCCGGCTGCGGAGCTCCTCGGCGAGGGTGCGCGGGCCTGCGGCGGCGGCTCCGGGGCGTTGCTCGCCCTGCTGTGCGGTCATCCGGCCTAGGTTAGTCGGCTTCGGGCGGGGGTGGCGGCGCCGGGAGCGCGGGGAACCGTGGGTGGTGGTGGGCGGCGCCGGGTGGGTAGCGTCGCGGACGGCGGGGTCGGGCGGGCGATCGGGGTGGTGGGCGATGGTGGACGGCGAGTGGTGGCGGCTGAACGGGCCGCGGCGGGGCGACGGCGGCGGCGGGCCGGCGAAGGAGCCGGCGGAGCCGGGCGAGGGTGGGTACCTCCCCCCGGCCGCGGCCGTCCCGGCTCCCGCGCCGCCGGCGGACCCACCGGCCGCGCGGGTGCCCGCACCGCCGTCGTCCTCGCCGCCGCCGTCGTCGCCGTCGCTCTCGAAGCCGTCCGTCGGTCCGTCGGCCCGCCCGGGCGGGGTGCGGTGGCAGGCCGGGGGTGGGTTCGCCGACTGGGACGACGTGCACATCGACTTCTCGGCCGTCGACGAGCCCGAGGCCGCGAGCGTGCCGGAACCCCGGGACGGCGACGCGGCACCGGGCGCGGCCGATGCGGCTGCGGCGAAGCCGAGCGGGGAGCAGGCGACTGCCGCGAAGCCGGCCGGCCGGGGCCGCGCCGCACGCAAGGCGGCCAAGGAGCAGGCGGCCCGGCGCGGAACCGCACCGGCCGCCCGTCCAGGCCTGCTGGCCGGCCGCCGGCCCGCACCGCTGCTGCTGGTCGCCTCGGCCCTGCTGGTGGGCGGTGCGGTGACCCGGATGGTGCTGGTGATGCTGGTGGGGTGGGCGCTTGCCTACCTGTCCCGCAGCCTCGGGGACCGCAGCCGGAAGTTCGCCGTCCTGGGGATCCCGCTGCTGGCCGTCACCGGGCTGGTGCTCTGGTTCTGGGGCCGGGGCCAGGGCAAGTGGGGCCCGGCGCTGCAACCGGGCGAGCAGCTCTGGGCGGCGGCGCCTGGGGTGCTGCGACTGGCGGCGGTGCTGTCGGCGGTGTACCTGCTGGTGGTGACCGTGCGGCGGCGCGGGCAGTGACCCCACCGGCCCCCGGCGGTGCGGACGACGGGCGGCACCGCCGGCCCGGCCGGTGATGCCGCCCTGCTCCTGGCGGAGGGGTTACCGGTGAGGCCTACTCGTGGAACTCGAAGCGCCACGCCTGGTCGAGCCGCTCCGGCTCCAGCGGCCGCAGCGCCGTCATCGGGGGGAAGATCCGGAGCAGGCTGAGGTCCACCGCCAGTTCGACACCGTCCACCGGGCCGCCGGGGACGACGACATGGAACGTCTGCGGCGCGGCGGACTGCCGGAGCTGCCACTCGGTGGCCTGCGAGGAGCCGCGGAGCATCTTGTTGATCTCGGGCACGCCGTCGAAGCTGAGGTACGTCTCGTGCCGGAGGTTCTTGATGGTGACGTTGCCGTTGGAGAGGCTCTCGACGTGCCACTCCTGTTCGCCGGGCTGACCGGTCGGCGGCAGGACGACGGCGGGGGCCTTCGAGTCGTTGAGCGTCAGCAACTGCTCGCCGCGCTTGGCGATGCCGTAGGGGCCGTTGGGGATCGGTGCTGCCATGACAGTCTCTCCTCGGATGGGAAGTCGTCGGTGCGGCGCTCCCGTCGGAGCGCACACGGACGATCCTTGCCCTGGAGTGCCACCGCAGGTGACGGACTCGCCCGGCGGTCGCCCGATCGGGTGACGTTCCGCGGCGGCGGGCCGCTGTGTTGCCCGGAGCGGTGCGGACGATGATCCCGTCGTCGTCGGACTCGCGGGGTTCGACCGGGCCGTCGGCGGCGCGGATTTCGGCACGGGTCCGGAACTGCGATGTGCGGGACCGCGTCTCGATCATCAGGTCGCGAAGGCGGATCGAAGGGGAACCAGGGTGCAACGGCAGACTCGGCGTCATGTCGGGGGAGCAGTACGGACCGCGACGGCCGCGTGCGCAGCGATCACCCTCGCCGGCTGCTTCCCCGCGGGCGGGGAGCCCGCGAAGCGCAGTCCCGGTGCCGCGGCCGGGGAGGTCACCGTGGTGCGCGGGAACAGGGTGTACCCCCTCACCATCAGGGTCACCGACTGGCAGGTCGGTCCGCATCCGCAGGTCCCGGAGCGGGGAAACGGCGTGCACGTCAGTTTCCGCAGCACCGCCACGGGCGACCTGCCCGAAGTCGTCGTGGAGGTCGCGCTGTGCGCGGTGGACGCGGCGGACGTCGTGCTGCTGTGCAGCACCGTCGTCGCGCGACAGGAGGACCGCCGGATCGAGGACGGCGACCGCTGGATCGGCCCCGCCGAGCTCCCCCGCAGCCTGTCCGAAACGGCCCGGGTCGTCCTCCTGCCGGACCAACTGCGCCCAGGCCTGAACGCCGGTGACCCCAAGGACGGCGACGGCTACGTTCCCCCCGGTCTCCCGTCACCGGGCGACCGACTGCGTACCGCCTGAGCCGAAGACCGATGACCGGGCAGCCCTCGGCCGGTGTCGTCAGGCGCCGAAGTCGGCGTAGTCGTCGAACTCGCCGGCCTTGACGCCCAGGAGGAACTTGGCGAACTTGGCGGGGGTGGTGCGGACGACGATCTCGCCGTCGTCGGACTCGCGGAGTTCCACCAGGCCGTCGACGGTGCGGACCTCGACGCAGTCGTCATGTGCGGCGGAGTAGCTGGACTTCTGCCACTCGGGGCTAGGCATGCTTGCTTTCCATCTCCTTTTTCATGGACCGTATGAAGTCGCGGGACTCCTCGGCCGAGAGGGCAGTCGCTTCCAACTGGGCGAGGATGACCCGGAACCTTGCCACATGGGCTGGAGCGTCGAGCAGCTGGCAGCCGAAGCCTGTGTCCGTCTGCAGCGTGTCCAGGTCCGGGATCGGCCCTTCGGCATAGGTGAAGTTCTCGATGGGGCTCGGCAGGCCGGCGATCTCGAACGGCAGCACTCGAACCGAGATGCCCGGCGCCTCGGAGTCCTCGATGAGAGAGCCGAGCTGATCGGTACGAACCTGGCGGCCGCTGAACTGCATCCGCAGCGCTGCTTCGTGGATGAATGCCGAGTACGGCGTTGCACCGGAGCGGACAGTGTGTTGCCGCTGAATCCGAAAGGCCGTTCTGAGATCGACCTCGTGTCGGGGGAGGGGTGGGTAGGCCTGGGAGAAGACGGCCGAAGCGTAGGTGCCGGTCTGAAGTAGGCCGGGCACGAAGGTGATCGTGTAGGACGAGAGTCGCCGCGCATCCGCCTCAAGCTCTGCGACTTCGAGAAAGTCCGTCGACAGCGTGTCGCGGTAGGCCTCCCACCAGCCGATCCTCCCTCGTTCCGTGATGATGTCGGCGAGCCCGTCGATCAGCGGCTGGTTGACGCACATACAAGCTGCGGCGATCGTCCGCAGGCGCTCCACGCTGATGCCGATCCTGGCCGATTCCATCTGCGTCACTTGGGCGGGGTTCATCCCGACAAGGCGGCCGAGCTGAGTGCCACCGAAGCCGGCCTGTTCTCGCATCCTGCGGAGCTCGGCGCCGAGCCTGCGCTGGCGGAGGGTTGGGGAGGTGCGTGGAGGCATGGCTTCCTTCCAGGGCAAGGACCGGGCCCAAGTCTGCCGCGCCGATCGCGCAGCGGTCCATTTGAGGCTCCGGTACCCCGGTAGGGGGAACATCCAGAATGAGTGGAAATTTGGATACAGAGCTGCGCTATGGTCGTTCTGCGTCGATCAGACGGATCGTCAGTAACGCCTGATTCCAAGGCAGCAGCCATCTGCCGCCCCGCACCGCAGAGCAGCCACGTCCGGCCTGGCTCACGGCGACGAACCCGCCGACGCGTACCTCACCCCCTTCCGCACGGAGGTCTCCCATGCCTGCCTGCAACCTGCCCGAACCGCCCCGAGCGCCTCACGCGCCGCGGTCTCCCGAGCCGCCCGACTGGTCCGCCGCCCGCGAGGAGCTGCGGGCGGCGATGGCCCTGGCCGGCTGGCCGCCGGAGGCCGTCCAGGACGCCGACCTCGCCCTCTGCGAGCTGTACGTCAACGCCTGGAAGCACGGGGGCAGTCCGGCTCCCGTCGTGGTGGTGGTCGTGCTGGCCGACCGTACGCTGCGGGTCTCCGTCTCCGACGACAGTCCCGATCTCCCCGAGGAGCGGCCCTGCTCCGACCCGTACGAGCTGTCCGGCCGGGGACTCCACCTGGTCCGCACCCTCACCCACCGTTTCGGTACCGCGCCCCGCAAGGCGGGCAAGAGCATCTGGTTCGAGCTGGACGCCGCCGCATGACCGACGACCGCCGCCCCGTCCCGCGCCATGTCCCGCGCCCCGTCCCGTTCCCCGCCGTGAACCGAGGTGGACCATGGGCGTCCTGATCCCACTGGTGCTGCAGTCGACGCACGTCGAACGAACCACCGTGCCCTACCTGACCGTCGAGCGCGTCCCGGACGCCGCCGTCCAGCTCCGCTGCGCCGTCGATCTCGACATCACCCTCGCCCCGGGGGAGCAGCTCGCCCTGCCGCTCACCCGCGACCAGGCGGAGGACCTGTTGCAGGCCCTCGCCGCCCACCTCGGCACCCGCGTGATCCGGCTGCACCGATGACGAGCGGGACCGCCGGCTTTCTGGTCGGTGCGGCTCTGTTGACGCTCCTGGTGCTCGCCCTCGTGGTCGTGGCCCTCGGGGTCCTCGCGACGCTTCGGGCGGCGCCGTACCCCGACGAGCACCCCGCCGCCCCGCCGCCCCGGATCACCCGCCACGGCCGCTGGGAGCTGCGCCAACTCCCGGACGGTGGCCACGAATACTCCTGGATCGCCCGCCAGGCCGGCCACTTCGGTCCCGAGACCCGCGCACCGGCCACCCGCCCCCGGCCCGGCCGTCACCGCAGGCGTCATGGTGCACCCGGCTGATCCCGGCCCGCCCGCGCCCGGTCAGGCCCCCAGCAGGTGCTGCAGCTCGTCCAGGACGGCGTTGGCGCCGGTGTAGCCGATGCCCTGGAACCAGAGCTGGTCGGAGACCGGGAAGGCGCGGTGGGCCTTGACGGCGGAGAGGGCCTGCCAGCCGGGGCTCGCCAGGGTCGCGGTGGCGCCGGCCGCGTCCGGGTCGCCGTAGACGGCGTACAGCAGGACGTCACCGTCCGCCCGGGCGATCTGGTCGGCCGGTACCTCGACCGCGAACTGGGCGGCGTTCTGCTGGTCGGGGCGGGACAGTTGGACGTCGTCGAGCAGGGTGGCGAGGAAGTTCTGCCGGGCGTACAGCCGGACCGGGGCGTTCTCGACGAAGCGGACCAGGCTGATCCGGCGTCCGGACGGTCCGAGCGCCTCGGCGACCTGGCCGGTGTGCCGCTGGTAGGCGGCGGTCACCGCGTCGGCGGCGGCCTGGCGGCCGAGTGCCTGGGCGTGCTGCTGGAAGTTCGCCTTCCAGGGGTGGCCGGTGGTCGCGGTGAGCAGGGTCGGCGCGATCCGGCGCAGGGTCTCGTAGTGGGCGGCGTCGCGGACCTGGCTGCCGAGGATCAGGTCCGGCTTCAGCCGCCTGATCAGGGCCGTGTCGGGGGAGCCGACCTCGCCGACCAGGGTGATCTGCGCGAGCCGGGAGGCGGACCAGTAGTCGGGCAGGCCGCTGTCCGCCGGGGCCCGGGCGGCGCCGACCGGGGTGATGCCGAGGGTCATCGCCGAGTCGAGTTCGGCGGTGTCGAGGGTGACCACGCGCGGGCCGGCCGGCGGCGGGGTGTCGGTGGCGCTGTCGGCGGTCGGCGTGCCGGACCCGGGCCCGGCGCAGGCCGCGAGGGCTGCTCCGCCGAGCCCGGCGAGCAGGGCCCGGCGGGTGATCTGAGGTGGCATCGGGACCTCCCGGACACGGTCGACGGTTCGTCGATTATGTCCGGAATGTCAGCTCGCTCGGGTCTTTCCCGCCCAGGGCGCGCCCGGTACCACCAGCGGTGTGCCGGTGACCGGGTCCGGGACGACCACCGAGTCCAGGCCGAACACCTCACGGACCAGCCCGGCGGTCACGATCTCGGCCGGCGGACCCTGCGCGACGATCCGCCCGCCGCGCATCGCGACCAGGTGGTCGGCGTACCGGGCGGCCTGGTTGAGGTCGTGCAGCACGGCGACCACCGTCCGGCCCTTCTCCACGTTCAGCCGCCGGACCAGGTCCAGCACCTCCACCTGGTGGGCGATGTCCAGGAAGGTGGTGGGCTCGTCCAGCAGCAGGATGTCGGTGCCCTGGGCGAGGGCCATCGCGATCCAGGCCCGCTGGCGCTGCCCGCCGGAGAGCTCGTCGACGCTGCGGTCGGCCAGCTCGGTGGTGGAGGTGCGCAGCAGCGCCTCGGTGACCGCCTCCTCGTCCTCGGCCGACCACTGCTGCCACCAGCTCTGGTGCGGCTGGCGGCCGCGCGAGACCAGGTCGGCCACCGAGATGCCCTCGGGGGCGACCGGCGACTGCGGCAGCAGGCCGATCCGCCGGGCGATCTGCTTGGTGGGGATCCGGGCCAGCTCGGCGCCGTCCAGCAGGACGGCCCCGCCGGCCGGCTTCAGCAGCCGCCCGAGGGCCCGCAGCAGGGTGGACTTGCCACAGGCGTTCGGGCCGACGATGACGGTGACCCGGCCGTCGGGGACGGTGAGGTCCAGCTCTTCGACGACCGTCCGGGCCTCGTAGGCGAGGGTCACCCCGCGGGCCTCCAGGCGGTGGGCGGGGGTCGTGGTCTGCGCGGCTCGCGCGCTCTGCGCGTTCTGCGTGTTCGGCGCGGTCATCAGGAGCCTCCACGGCGGGATCGGAGCAGCAGCCACATCAGGTACGGGGCGCCGACCAGGCCGGTGACCACACCGACCGGCAGTTCGACGGGCGCCAGCGTCCGGCGGGCCAGCAGGTCGGCGAGCACGACCACCACCGCCCCGGTGAGGGCGGAGCAGAGCAGCGGGATCTGCGCCGACCGGGCCAGCCGGACGGCGATCTGCGGGGCCATCAGCGCGACGAAGTCCACCGGCCCGCAGGCGCCGGCCGCGCAGGAGGCCAGCACGATGCCGAGCAGCGCCATGCCGGCCCGGGTGCGGTTCAGCCGCAGGCCGAGGCCCACCGCGGTGGCGTCGTCGAAGGAGATGCTGCGCTGGGCCCGGGCCGCCCAGAGCGCCACCGGCAGGGCCGCCAGCAGCACCCAGGACAGCCAGCCGGACTGGGCGTCCCCGGCGCCGTTCAGGCTGCCGGTCATCCAGACCTTCGCCTGCTGGGCCTGCAGGCCGTCGCCCTTGGTGAGGAAGACGGTGGTCAGCGAGGACAGCGCGACGCTGATCCCGATGCCGATCAGCACGAAGCGCTGGGCGTGCAGGCCGCCGCGCCAGGCCAGCGCGTAGACCAGCAGCCCGGCGACCAGCCCGCCGCCGACCGCCGCGTACGGCACCTGGCCGGTGGAGCCGACCACCGCGTAGGCCAGCAGGCCGACCACCAGGGCCGCCGCCCCGTGCGAGACGCCGACGACGTCCGGGCTGGCCAGCGGGTTGCGGGCGACGGTCTGGATCAGCGCGCCGGCCAGCCCGAGGGCGAGCCCGGCCAGCAGCCCGACCTGCACCCGGGGCAGCCGGAACTCGCCGACCACCAGCTCGTGCGGGCTGGGCCGGCCCGTGACGACCTTGAGCACCTCGGCCGGCGACACGGTGGACTCGCCCAGGCAGAGCGAGGCGACCACGGCGGCGGCGAGCAGCAGCAGCAGTCCGGCCGCGGCCAGCGCCGAGCGCCGGTGCAGCAGGAAGGACGCGGGGCCGGCCCGCAGCACGCGGTAGCCGGCGGGCACGGTGGCGGCGCTCACGCGGCCACCACCGTGCGACGGCGGACCAGCACGACCAGCACGGGGACGCCGACCAGGGCGGTCATCACCCCGGCGGGCACCTCGGACGGCGGGAAGAGCACCCGGCCGAGGGCGTCCGCGAGCAGCAGCAGGGCGGGGCCGAGCACGGCCGAGAGGGTGAGCACCCAGCGGTGGTCGGCGCCGACCAGGGCGCGGGCCGCGTGCGGGACGGCCAGGCCGACGAAGGCGACCGGGCCGGCGGCGGCGACCGCCGAGCCGGTCAGCACGGTCGCGCCGAGTGCGCCGGTGGCGCGGACCAGTCCGGTCCTGGCCCCGAGGCCCTTGGCGGTGTCCTCGCCGAGCGCCAGCGCGTCCAGGCCGCGGGCGACCGCGAACACCAGCAGCAGGCCGGCCAGCAGGAACGGCAGCAGCTGCCAGGCGACGTCGGCGGTCCGCCCGGAGAGCGATCCGACCTGCCAGAACCGGAACTGGTCCATGGTGGCGGCGTCGGTGGTGAGCACCAGGGTGTTGAGCGAGGCGATGAACGCCGACATCGCGGCCCCGGCCAGGGCCAGCTTGACCGGTGTCGCGCCGCCCCGGCCGCGCCCGGCCAGGGTGTGCACCAGGACGGCGGCGAGCGCCGCGCCGGCGAAGCCGAACCAGACGTACCCGGTGAGCGAGGTCACCCCGAAGGCGGAGATCGCGACCACCACGCCGGCCGCCGCGCCCTGGCTGACGCCGAGGATGCCGGGGTCGGCGATCGGGTTGCGGGTGATGCCCTGCATCACGGTGCCGGCCGGCCCGAGCGCCGCGCCGACCGCCAGGCCGACCACGGTGCGCGGCACCCGCAGTTCGCGGACGACCACGGCGTTGGTGGTGTCCCCGCCGTGCAGCAGGGCGGCGACGGTCTCGCCGAGCGGGATGCCGCGGCTGCCGACGGTCAGGCTCAGCAGTACGGCGGCGGCCAGCACGGCCAGCGCGGCGGCGAGCCAGAGTATGCGCCGGCGCAGCAGGCGCAGCTTGCCGGGCGCGGTGGTGTCGGTCATGGGTCCCTTCCTGCTCCTCCCCGGGGCGTCGTCCAGGGGCTTCCCCGGCGACCGGCCGGGGTGGCCCCGCCCGGGCGTGGGGCTCGGGGGAGAGGGACCGCCAACAGCTTAGGCAACGCTAAGTTCGGCGTGGGCGACGGGGCGGACCAGGCCCCGGACCAGGGGTGGCATAGCCTGGCGGCATGCCCTCGACGCCCGCCGCAGCCGCGGTCTCCCCCTCGGTCGTGACCTCGCCCGCCGCCTCCGCAGCGGCCGCCGCCGGCCCGCTGACCGTCGGCTTCGACCTCGACATGACGCTGCTGGACACCCGGCCCGGCATCAAGGCCACCTACCAGGCCCTGTCGGCCGAGACCGGCACGTACGTCGACGGCGACCTGGTGACCACCCGGCTCGGCCCGCCGCTCACCCACGAGCTGCGCAACTGGTTCCCGGAGGCGGAGGTGCCGGCGGTCGCCGCCCGGTACCGGGAGCTGTACCGGGAGCTGGCCTTCGCCCCGACGGTGGCGCTGCCCGGCGCCCACGCGGCGGTCGAGGCGGTCCGCGCGGCCGGCGGCCGGGTGGCCGTGATCACCGGGAAGTACGAGCCGAACGCCCTGCTGCACCTGGAGCACGCGGCCCTGCACGCCGACGTGCTGGTCGGCGACCTCTGGGCGGAGGGCAAGGGCGACGCGCTGCGCGAGCACGGCGCCACCGTGTACGTCGGGGACCACCTGGGCGACGTCCGCGGCGCGATCCGGGCCGGGGCGGTGGCGGTCGGCGTGGCCACCGGCCCGTACACCGCGGAGGAACTGCTGGCGGCCGGCGCGGACGTGGTGCTGGCGGACCTCACCGAGTTCCCGGACTGGCTGGCCGGGCACCTCGCCCGGTAGCGGCCGGCACCGCCCGGCAGGGCCGCCGGGGAGGCCGGCCCGCCGGCTCGTGAGCCCGCAGGCCTGCCGGCGGCCCCGTCAGTCGGTCGCGGCGGCCCGGCGGCGCTGGGAGCGGGCCGAGCTGAGCATCCCCACCAGGGCGAGCAGGAAGCCGAGCGGCATCAGCATGCTGAGCCAGTACGCGGCGGTCGGCAGCGGCGTCAGGTGGAAGAACAGCGGGACGAAGGTCACCAGGGTGGCGACCGCCCCCACCGCGAAGACGATCGCGCCCGCCCGGACGTACGTGTCGCTGCGGTCGGCGCGCTGGCTGCTCACTGGACTGCTCCTCGGACGTGGCGTGGCGTACGGCCCCAGTGTCGCAGAGGGTCCGGGCGTCCCGGGCGGGGCGTCCGGGGTGTCGCCGCGAAGGGCGGCCCGGTACGGCGGGCCGGCCGGGAACGGCGGGGGAGCGACGGGGGAACGGCGGGGAACGCCGGAGGGAGAGGCCCGTCACGTTGCGCAGTTTCACGGGCGCTGGGAGTTTTGATCGCTGCTGGGCGGGGGTATGCAGCCACTGCACGGGGCGCGTCAGGTGTGTCCCGCTTTCCGGCCGGGGGTGTGAGCCAGTGGACAGCGCCATGTCGCGGTCCGGCCAGGCCGGGCCCGGTCCGGCCCCGTCCGCCAGACTCGCGCCGGGGCCCGCGGTACGAGAACGGGCCCACGCCGCGGACCCGAGGCCGTGACAGACCGTTAGTCTGCTCCGGCGGGGCGCCGGAAGCGGGTTGCCGCGCGGTACGGGCCGATCCCGGCCCGCCGTCACCCGGAGCCGTCCGCAGCGCTCACCCAGACCGTTCGTCCAGCGTCATCCATCCAGGGATCCCCGCGCGCCGGGGTCCTTCACACCCACACCGAGGACTGTTCGAGATGCCCACCGGCCAGGTCAAGTGGTTCAACGAGACGAAGGGCTACGGCTTTCTGTCGCGCGACGACGGCGGCGAGGTCTTCGTCCACACCAAGGCGCTGCCCACCGGTGTCACCGTGCTCAAGCCGGGCCAGCGGGTGGAGTTCGGCGTGGTCGCCGGCCACCGCGGTGACCAGGCGATGTCCGTGACGCTGCTGGAGGCGCTGCCGTCGGTGGCCGCCGCCCAGCGCAAGAGCGCCGACGACATGGCGCCGATCGTCCAGGACCTCATCACCACCCTGGACGCGGTGCTCCCGGGCCTCCAGCACGGCCGCTACCCGGCGAAGCCGACCGGCCAGAAGCTGGCCGCGCTGCTGCGGGCGGTCGCCGACCAGTTCGACGTCTGACCCCGGCCGACCCCGACCCCCGGCGTCCGCGCCGGGGCTCAGAAGTCCAGCGCACCCGGGCCGAGCGCGGGGACGAGTCCCTCGGCGGCGGCCCGGGTGAGCAGGCCGCGCACGGCGGCGTAGCCCTCCTCGCCGAGGTCCGCGGTGAACTCGTTGACGTACAGCCCGATGTGCTGGTCGGCGACGGCCGGGTCCATCTCCTGGGAGTGCGCCAGCACGTACCCGCGGCTGGCGGCCGGGTCCGCCCAGGCCTGCCGGACGGACGCCCGGACGGTCTCCGCGATCTCCCGCAGCCGCTGCGCGCCGAGCGAGCGGCGGGCGACGATCGCGCCGAGCGGGATCGGCAGGCCGGTGTCCTGCTCCCAGGCCTCGCCCATGTCGGCGAGCTTGCGCAGGCCGTACTCCTGGTAGGTGAAGCGGGCCTCGTGGATCACCAGGCCGGCGTCCACCCGGCCGTCCCGCACGGCGGGCATGATCTCGTCGAACGGCAGCACCACCACCTCGCCCAGGCCGCCCGGCACCGCCCGGGCGGCCCAGATCCGGAACAGCAGGTAGGCGGTGGAGCGCTCGGACGGCACCGCGACGGTCTTCCCGCTCAGGTCGTCCGGCGCGTCCGGGCGGGTGAGCACCAGCGGGCCGCAGCCCCGCCCCAGCGCCCCGCCGCAGGGCAGCAGCGCGTACTCGTCCAGCACCCAGGGCAGCGCGCCGTAGCTGATCTTCAGCACGTCGAGCTCTGCCCCGGCCTCCGTCCCGCGGGGCCCGCTCCGTGCGGCCAGGCCGTTGGTGACGTCGATGTCCGCGAAGGTCACCTCGGGCGCGTCGGCGCCGGGCACCAGGCCGTGCGCCCAGGCGTGGAAGACGAAGGTGTCGTTCGGGCAGGGGGAGTAGGCGATGCGCAGGGGCTCAGCCACGGGGGACCTCCTTGAGCAGCTCCGGGTACGGCAGGGCGGCGAACGCCCCGGCCAGCGCGGCCAGTGCCTCGCCGATCCGCCAGGCCGAGCGGTCGCGCGGGCCCACCGCGTTGGACACGGTACGGACCTCCAGCGCCGGCAGGCCGTGCCGGGCGGCGGCCTCGGCCACGCCGAAGCCCTCCATCGCCTCGGCGGCCGCGCCGGGGTGCCGGGCGGCCAGCTCGGCGGCCCGGCCGGCGCTGCCGGTGACGGTGGAGACGGTGAGCACGGCGCCGGTGGCGACGGCCAGGCCGGCCGCCCGCAGCGCCCCGGCGGTGGCCAGGACGGCGGCCGGCGGCGGGGTGTGCCGGACGGTGCCGAAGCCCAGCGCGGTGACGTCGGCGAAGCCCTCGGGCGTCTCGGCGCCCAGGTCGGCGGCGACGATCGCGTCCGCGACCACCACCGAGCCGACCGGGGCGTACGGGGCGAAGCCGCCGGCGATCCCGGCCGGGACCACCAGGTCGTAGCGGTGCAGCGCCAGGGCGGTGGCGGCGCCGGCGGCGGCCGCGGCGGGCCCCACCCCGGCGGCCAGCACGTCGATCCCGGTACCGGCCCGCCGCGCGCGGTGCAGGACGCCGCCGGGCAGCGGCACCGAAGGCGGCCGGGCGTCGTCACCCAGGCCGCGCAGCACCGCCTCGGCCTCGGGCTCGACCGCGACCACGACGAGCAGCCGGGCCTGCGGGAGGCCCGGCTGCCCGGTGTCGCTCGTTCGGGTGGTCACCGCGGGTGCGGTCAGGCGTCCTGGGTCGTCAGCTGGAAGTACCAGACCGCGTAGATGTCCTGGGTCTTCGGGTCCGACTCGACCACGGTGAGCAGGGTCTTGCCGGTCGCCGAGAGCGCGGTCGACGCGGGCACCGAGCCGGACCAGGTCTGGCCCTTGTTGGCGTTCGCCAGGCTGAACTGGCCCTGCTGGCCGCCGTTGGTGAACGCGAACCAGCCCTTGTCGGCCACCTGGGGGGTCACGCCGACGCCGATCCGGTCGCTGGCGACCACGTCGGAGGACGGGATCTTGCCGTCGGCCAGGGCCTCCTTGGCCTTGGTCTGGCAGTCCGCCTGCTCGTTCTCGGTCATCGCGGTACCGGTGCCGCCGCAGAACGGGCGGTCGATCTCCTGCGAGGAGCGGCCGACGGTCACGGTGACGCGCTTGTCACTGGGCTGGTCCTGGCCGGTCGCGTACGCGATGGACCCGCCGACCGTGCCGGCGCCGATCACGACGACGGCGCCGACTGCGGCGATGACACGGGTGCTGAGGCTCATGGCAGAGAGGCTACCGGGCTTTGCCGATCACGCTACGCCGGGGTCGGCCACCGCGTGTTGTCCCGCCGTCGCGCGGGCCGGCCGGGGCCTGCCGGGCGGTCGCCGGCCGGTCCGCGCGCGGTGGCCGCGGTCGCGGTTGCGGCGGCCCCGGGCCGGGTGGCCGCGGCGGGCCCGCTCAGGCCACCTTGGCGGTCGCGGGCCGGCGGCGCAGCCCGATCCGGAACAGCGACCGGACCGTCCACAGCAGGACCAGGCCGACCACCCCCGCCGCCACCGACAGGCCCAGCGCGCCGTTCAGCGGCATGGTGATGCCCAGCGCGCCGCCCGCCACCCAGCTCAGCTGCAGCAGGGTCTCCGAACGGGCGAACGCCGACGTCCGGACGGACTCGGGGACGTCCCGCTGGATCAGCGCGTCCAGGGCCAGCTTGCCCAGCGAGGCCGCCATCCCGGCCGCCGCGGCGACCGCCACCACCGTCAGCACCCCGTACCAGAGCGCGGCCGCGCCGGCGGCCAGCGTCGCCACCAGCAGCATCGCGGTGACGATCGTCTCCGAGCGCCGGGTGCGCAGCCAGGAGCCGAGCACCGAGCCGAGGGCGTTGCCGGTGCCGGCCGCCACCGCGACCAGGCCCAGCGCGACGGTCGGCTGCAGTCCGCCGATCGGGTCGTCCCGGAGCAGGAAGGCCAGGAACATCACCAGGAAGCCCACCAGCCAGCGGAGCGTGGCCACCGCCCGCAGGGCGAGGATCACCGACGGTCCGACGGTCCGCAGATTGGCCTTCGGCTGGGCCTTCGGCGGCGGCTGCGGGTGCAGGTGCAGGTGGCCGTGCGGCTGGTCGTCGGCGTGCAGCACGGCCCGCTGCTCGCCCTTCGCCGAGTCCACCTTGTGCGGCAGGTGGAAGGCCATCAGGGTGCCGACCACGAAGACCAGGAAGGCGCCGCGCAGCGGCCAGCCGGGGCCGATCAGGTGCAGCCCCGCGCCGATCGGCGCGCCGACGAAGGTGGCCAGCAGCCCGGCCAGGGTGACCCGGGAGTTCGCCTTCACCAGCGACAGCCGGCTCGGCAGCAGCCGGGGCACCACGACGCTGCGCACCACCCCGTACGCCTTGGACGCCACCAGGACGCCGAGGGCCTCCGGGTACAGCGCGATGCCGCCGCCCACCACGGTGCCCGCCATCGTCCAGGCCAGCACGGCGCGGGCCAGCATCGAGGTGGCCATCGCGGCCCGGCGGCCGTGCGGCAGCCGGTCCAGCAGCGGGCCGATCACCGGGGCCAGCAGCGCGAACGGTGCCATGGTGATCAGCAGGTAGAGCCCGACCCGGCCGCGGGCCTCGCCGGTGGGCACCGAGAAGAAGATCGTGGAGGCCAGCGCGATGGTGATCAGCATGTCGCCGAAGGAGTTCAGCGCGTGCAGCTCGATCAGCTTGGCGAGCCCGGACTCGCCGGCGCCCTCGGCCGAGGTGGCCTTCCGGATCCGCCGGCCGGTGCCGTGCACCACCCGGCCGGTCCGCAGCCCGGCGGCGGAGGCGCCGCGGACCAGGAAGTTACGGCTGCCGGGGAGTTCGTCCTCGTCGGGTCCGGGCCCGGCCTCCGCTGCGCGGTCCTGCCCCGCCCGGCCCTCCTGCCCGTCCTGCCCCGG
This sequence comes from Kitasatospora indigofera, assembly GCF_014655955.1. Lineage (GTDB taxonomy): Bacteria > Actinomycetota > Actinomycetes > Streptomycetales > Streptomycetaceae > Kitasatospora > Kitasatospora indigofera. The sequence continues at coordinate 79,574 of NZ_BNBO01000027.1, read as the reverse complement.
CGGAGCGGGCGGCCCGGCCTCCCCGGCGGCGTCGCCGTGGCGGGCGCCCGCGGCACCGGCGCCGGGCGGCGGCGAACCGTCCACCGGCTGCGGCTCTTCGCCGTCCGCAGGGAGGACCTGGGGCTGTTGTCGCGGCACGGCGGCCGACTCGTCGGGGCTGCCGGCCTGCGAGGCGTGCCGTGCGTGCTGCGACGGGTCTTCTTCCGCCACATAGGCCATCCTGCCCGAGAAACCCGGCCGGGACGAGGGATTGGGCTCCGCTCGGCGCGGCCCGCGCACCCGCCCGGGCGTCCGACGGCCGGACGCCTCGGGCCCCGGGCTGTCCCCGGTGGCTGACCGACGGGTAGCCTGCCCTGTGCGTCACCACCCTGGGCGTCACCACACGTACCGCAGGGCCGCCGAGGGGGGAACCGGGCGAGGCGAGCGGCGCGGTCGGTACCCGGAGGGGCTCGCGGTCGCGCAGAATGGACGAGAGAACCGAGCCGCGACGGAACAGGCAACATGCCGTAGGCAACAGAAGAACTGGGAGAGAATCGACGCCGTGAGTGCTGCGATGCGAAGCCGTACCCCCGATCGGCTCTGTGCCGAGGCCGTCGAACTCGCCAGGGAGGCAGCGGCCGAGGCGGTCGGAGCGGAAGCAGTGGGGGCACACCTCGGCGCCCAGGCGGACGCCGAGCGGGTCGTCACCCACACCTTCGAGTGTCTGGACGCCGCCTACCGCGGCTGGCACTGGGCCGTCACCGTGGCCCGCGCCCCGCGCGCCAAGAACGTCACGCTGGACGAGGTCGTCCTGCTGCCCGGCGACGATGCCGTCCTCGCCCCGCAGTGGGTGCCGTGGAGCGAGCGGCTGCGCCCCGGGGACATGGGCCCCGGCGACCTGCTGCCGACCGACGCCGACGACCTGCGGCTGGAGCCGGGCTGGACGGGCGAGGACGAGCCCGCGCCCAACTCGGTCGCGGCCCTCGCCGACGCCGACGACCTGGAGATCACCGACCCGGCCATCCAGCCCGCCCCCGCGCGGGCCCGGATCGGCGCGGTCGCCGAGGAGCTGGGCCTGGGGCGCCCCCGGGTGCTCTCCCGGCTCGGCCTGCACCTGGCCGCCGACCGCTGGGAGCAGGCGCACGGCCCGCAGACCCCGATGGCGCAGGCCGCCCCGGCGTCCTGCAACAGCTGCGGGTTCCTGATCCCGATCGGCGGCTCGCTGGGCCAGGCCTTCGGCGTCTGCGGCAACGAGTTCGGCCCGGCGGACGGCCAGATCGTCTCCTTCGCGTACGGCTGCGGCGGGCACTCCGAGGCCGCCGTCATCCCGGCGCCGCCGGCGCCGTCCGAGCTGATCCTCGACGAACTGGTCATCGAGCCGCTCCAGCTCCACCCGGACCGCTCCAGCGGATCGGTCGAGCCCGACGCCCCGGCCGAGGAGCTCGGCCACTCCTGAGGAGCCGGCCACCCCTGACGGGCCGGACCTCGCGTCCGGCCCGGTCGGGCGAAGTCACCTCCGGGGCCGCCCGGGGCCGTCAAGGCCCCTGGGCGGCCTCCGGGCCGTCCGGCCCTGCCGGGGCCGTCGCCCCGGCCCGGAGCCCCCGGCCCCGGCCCGCGCGTCCGTCCCCCCGGCCCACGTGTCCGGGGTGTCCTGGCGGGGGGTCAGCTCCCGGCGGCGGCGCCGTGCGTCCCCGCCCCCGCATGCCCGGCGGCGCCCCGGTGGGGCCGCCCCGAGCACCACTCCGGGTACCGCCCCGGGCACCGTCCGGGAGCCCCGCCGGGTGACCGCCCGGGCCCGGCCGCCGCCCCTGGTCCGCCGCCCGCTCCGGCGCAGGGAAGAATGCCCTCGTACGAAGGACGAAGTACAGGGCGGCGGAAGGCAGGTCCAGTGGAGCCTCGCATCATCGGCAGCGGTTCGGACGAGCAGGCCGCGGACCCGTTCGGCACCACGGCGCTGCGGCGGCGGGTGCTCGACGCGTGGTCGGCCTCGCCGGCCCGGTTCCGGGAGGACGCCAACGCCGAGGAGGAGCTGGCGCTCGGCGGCTACCGCGACCGGCTGGTGGTCGAGCTGGCGCAGAACGCCGCCGACGCGGCCGCCCGGGCCGGCGGCACCCCCGGCCGGCTGCGGCTCATCCTGCAGGGCGGCGTGCTCGCCGCCGCCAACACCGGCGCGCCGCTGGACGCCGCGGCCGTGGAGTCGCTCTCCACCCTGCGGGCCTCCTCCAAGCGTGCCGACGGCACCCCGACCGTCGGCCGGTTCGGGGTCGGCTTCGCCGCCGTGCTCGCCGTCACCGACGAGCCGGCCGTGCTCGGCGCCGCCGGCGGCGTGCGCTGGTCGCTGGCCGAGGCGCACGCGCTGGCCGGGGCCGAGCCCGCGCTGACCGAGGAGCTGCGCCGCCGCGACGGTCACGTGCCGCTGCTCCGGCTGCCGTTCGCCGCCGAGGGCGAGGCCCCCGCCGACTACGACACGGTGGTGGTGCTGCCGCTGCGCGACGCCGCCGCCGAGGACCTCGCCCGGCGGCTGCTCACCGAGATCGACGACGCCCTGCTGCTCACCCTGCCCGGCCTCGCCGAGATCGTCGTCGAGACCCCGGACGGCACCCGCGTGCTGACCCGCTCGCCCGGCGAGCAGCGCCCCGACGGCCTCACCGTCGTCACCCTCACCGACGACGCCGCGGGGCAGCGCACCAGCACCACCTGGCAGCTCGCCGGCGCCTCCGGCACCCTCACCGCCGACCTGCTCGCCGACCGCCCCACCGAGGAGCGGGCCCGCCCGTACTGGACGGTGACCTGGGCCGTCCCGGTCGGCGCCGACGGCGTCCCGCAGACGCTGCGCACCACCCCCGTGGTGCACGCCCCCACCCCCAGCGACGAGCCGCTCGGCGTGCCCGCGCTGCTGATCGCCTCGTACCCGCTGGACCCGACCCGCCGGCACGTCGCGCCCGGACCGCTCACCGACTTCCTCACCGAGCGCGCCGCCGACACCTACGCCGACCTGCTGCGCGCCCGGGGCGGCGACCTCGGCTCGCTCGGCCTGGTGCCCGGGCCGCTCGGCCAGGGCGCGCTCGACAACGCGGTGCGCGCGGCGGTGCTCGGCCGGCTGCCCGGCATCCCCTTCCTGCCGCACCCCGCGCCGGTGGAGGAGGGCACCCCCGCCCTGCGCCCGCGGGACGCCACGCTGCTGGAGGGCGCCGACACCTCGGTGGTCGAGGCCCTCGCGCCGATCTTCCCCGGCCTGCTGCCGGCCGGGCTGGAGCGCCGCAGCGAACTGCGGGTGCTGAACGTCCGCCGGATCCCGCTCGCCGAGGTGGTCGACCAGCTCGGCGGCCTGGAGCGGGAGCCCGCCTGGTGGCGCAACCTGTACGCGGCGCTGGCCGCCGCCGACCCGGAGTCGCTCGGCGCGCTGCCCGTCCCGCTCGCCGACGGCCGGACGGTGACCGGCCCGCGCCGCGTCCTGCTGCCCTCCGACGCAGCCGACTGGGCCGCCTACCCGGGCTACCCCGACGCGCTGGCCGGGGCGCTCGCCCTGCTCGACCTGCGCCTCGCCCACCCGGAGGCCGCGCACCCGCTGCTGGCCAGGCTGGGCGCCGGCACCGCCACCCCCGCCGGGGTGCTGGACACGCCCGAGGTGCGGGCCGCGGTGGCCCGCTCCTACGAGGTGGCCGAGGACGACCTGGACGCCGCCGTGGACCTCGCGGACGCCGTCCTGGCCCTGGTCAAGGCCGCCGGGACGACCCCCGGCGAGCACCCCTGGCTGTCCCGCCTGGCCCTGCTGGACGACGAGGGCGAGGCCAGCCGGGCCGGCGAACTGGTGCTGCCCGACAGCCCGCTGGCCGCGCTGGCCCGCGAGGACGACGCCGGCTACCCGGACGAGGACCTGCTGGAGCGCTGGGGCCCCGAGGTGCTGGCCGCCACCGGCGTGCTCAGCGCCTTCGTGCTGGTCCGCGCCGAGGACGTCCCGCTCGACCCGGACGACCTGGAGCGGCTCGACCCGACCGTCCCGGCCGACCGCGCGGCCGGCGGCGCCCCGACCGGCCTGATCGACGAGGCCCCGGACGGCCTGGCCGACTGGTGCGAGGACGCGCTGGAGGCCCTGCACGCGGACGACGACGGCGAGCTGGGCGTGCCGCCGGTCGCCGCCGAGCTGCTCGCCGTCCGCGACCTCGACCTGGTGGACGACCGGGCCTGGCCCGAGGCGCTCGCCCTGCTGGCCCGCCCGCCGTACCGGGAGGCCGTGGTCAACCCGGTGCGCACGCTGCTGCCGGACGGCGGCTACGTGGACCTGCCGCCCTACACCGCCTGGTGGCTGCGGGACCACCCGGTGCTGGACGGCCGGGAGCCGGCCGGCCTGCGCGCGGCCGGCGCCGACCCGCTGCTGCGCGGCCTCTACGACGAGGCCAGGACCACCCTGGACGAGCAGTTCCTGCACGCCCTCGGGGTGCGCACCACGCTGGCCGCGCTGCTGGCCGAGCCGCACGGCCCGGACGAGCTGCTGGACCGCCTCACCGACCCGGCCTCGATCGTCGGCCACCGTCAGCTGCACGGCATCCACAGCGCCCTGGCCATGGTGGACCCCGAACGGATCGATCCGCTGGACCTGGTCCGCGCGGTGCCGCCGCTGGACCCGGAGACCGGCCGCCGGCCGGCCGGCACCGTCCTGGTGGACGCCACCGAGGCGGTCGTCGCCGACGCCCCCGACCTGGTCCAGCTGCTGCACCCCTACCCGCTGCTGCCGGTGGCCCCCGCCCTGGCCGGCGCGCTGGCCGAACGGCTGCACGTCTCGCTGGCCAGCGAGGTGGCCGGCGGGCGGGTGCTCTCCGAGGGCACCCTGCACCGGGTCCCCGCCGTGGTCCGGGAGCTGCTGCCCGGCTGCCCGGTCGCCTACGAGGAGCACGAGGAGCTGCTGGTGGTCGGCCCCGACGGCGAGGAGGCCGCCGTCGACTGGCGCTGGGACACCTCGGCCGAGACCCCGGACGCGCCGTACGACCCCGAGACGGCCGAGGAGGCCGACGAGGACGACGAGTTCGAGGTGCCGCCGGCCCCCGGCCTGCTGCACGCCGCCACCCCGGAGGGCCTGGCCGCCGGGCTGGCCTGGTCGGTCGGCCAGTGGCACCGCCGCTTCGAGGTGCTGGCCGCGCTGGCCGAGCCGGACCGCGCCTACGAACTGTCGGCCGCCAGGGACTTCGAGGGCTGACGCCGCGGGCCCGGCCGGCGGCGCCACCCGGCGCCGGCCGGCCGGGGCCGTCGGCCGCTCGGGGCCGCCGCCGGCCGCATCGTCGCGGGCGGCCCGGGCGGCCCGCAGCCCGCGGCGGAGGAACACCGTCATGGTGAGCCACAGCGCGGCCCCGAGTGCCTTGGCCACGCCCGGCCGGCCGGGCGTGAACCCGGTGAACCGCGCGATCCCCCACAGGACCGATGCCAGGAGGACGACGGCGAGCAGGCCGCCGAGGAAGGCGACGAACGCCTCCAGGTCCCCCGTCCGGTCGCCGCCACGGTCCCCGCCCCGACGCGTCATGCCGCCACCCCCCTCTGCCGTCGATTGTCCGCCGGGGCACGGGAGTTGCGCCATGGCGCCCCCCGCAGCGCAGACCGCCCCCGCGGCGCCCCGCACCACCGCCCCCAGCAGCGCAGACCGCCCCCGCACCGCACCGCACCGCACCGCGCCCCGCCCGGGAGGGGTCAGGCGGCGGCGCCGTCCGGCGGCAGCTCGCCGTCCGGCCGCTGCCGGTCACGGATCAGGTACCCGGCCTGGAAGCGGCTCTTCGCGCCGATCCTGGACATGATGTCCGAGATGTGGCGCTGGCAGGTGCGGTCCGACATGCCGAGCCGCCGGGCGATCGACTTGTCGTCCAGGCCGAGCGACAGCAGGCTGATGATCGCCTGCCGCAGGTCGTCCGAGATCGCGCTGGCCTGCGCCCGGTCCGTCGCGGTGGCGAACGGCATGCTGCGCAGCCAGCTCTGCTCGAAGGTGGCCCGCATGAAGTCGATGATGTTCGGCTCCCGGATCACCAGGGCGGCGTCCCGGTTCTCCTGGACCTCGATCACCGCGACGCTCCGGTCGAAGACCAGCATCCGCCGCACCCGGTCGCCGGTCGTGCGCACCTGGCCGCCGAGCGCGGTGATGTGCTCGACGTAGCCGATGGTGGGCGGGCTGTACCGGGCGGTGTGCTGGTAGATGGTGCGCATCGCGACCCCCCGCGAGAGCATCTCCTCGTCCCGCCGGGCGGCCTCGGCCAGTACCTCGGTCCGCCGGCCGCCGCCCGGCTGGGCGGTCAGCACCTCGTTCACGCAGCGGTGGGCGGCGTCCTGGATGATCGCCCGCACCGAGGCCAGGTCGGTGACCAGTTCCACCCGCTCGGTGCGCGCCAGGTGGGCGGCGCCGGCGTGGTACTCCGGCTCCAGCGCCAGGATCTGACAGCGCGTCCGGTCGATCGTCAGCTGGAGGTCGCGGAGCAGGTTCTCCATCGGGGCCAGCACCCGCGCCGCGGCGGACTCCGGCGCCACCGGTGTGAGTTGCCGGTCGTCCTCGATGATCCTCCCGACCAGGTGGAGCTGCTCCAGCTCGCCCACCACCTGCTCGGCGGTCTCGGCCGGCAGCCCGAGGGCCGCCTCTAACTCCTCGGGCGAGAAGCGCACCCGGTTCACCGCGTACGCGTAGACGCGCCGGGCGGTTTCGCTCAGTTCTGGTGCACTTGTTAGCCCTGATATGTCACCAATCGCCATTGATTGGCTCCCCCTCAGTCATCCGTCAGGCGTGTTTCCGCCTCCAAACTATCTCGACGTCGAGCTGTTGCCAGTGTGATTGTTGTCGTGTTCGCCGCCGCTAGGAGACTCCCGGAAATCATGAAGATCGCCCGCTCCTTCCTCCTCCTGCTGATCGTCGCGGCAGTGCCCGGCATCACCGTCATCGGTGCAGGTCAGGCCGCTGCCGCAAGCTCCACAAATGGAAGCTGTGCCACCGCAAGCGGTGCCACCGCAAGCGCCCTCGCCGCCCGGTCCGCCGAGTCGCCCGCCGGTCCCACTCCCGGAGGCGACACCGGCTGGGGCTGATCCCGCCGCGCGGTCCTCCGGCGCTCCGGCGCCCGGCACCACCACCACGACCGCGGTCGCCGTCCGGCGCCGCTCCTCCTGCCACGCCTCCCGCGCCCCGGGCGCGCCCGCCGCGCCCGGCCGGCCCTCGCCGCCGGGCGGGCCGGGCCTGCGCGCCACCGGCCGCCCGCCGGGCGGCGGCACCGCAACAACCACCCCACGTACAGCAGTCGGCCGTGGACGGGCTCAGCCCTGCCCGGCCGCACGGATGAGGATGGATGGGTATGGGTATCACCGACGCGGACCTCCCGGGTTCCGCCGCCGCGCTCGACGATCTGCGCTCCGGCTTCGAGGGGCCGCTGCTGCTCCCCGCGGACGAGGGGTACGACGAGGTCCGCGCGATCTGGAACGGCATGCACGACCGCCGGCCCGCGCTGATCGCCCGCTGCCGCTCGACCGCCGACATCGCCGCGGCCGTGCGCTTCGCCCGGGCCGCCGGCCTGCCGGCGACGGTGCGCGGCGGCGGCCACAACGTCGCCGGGACGGCCGTCGACGACGACGCCGTGATGATCGACCTCTCGCTGCTGCGCACCGTCACCGTAGACCCGCAGGCCCGGCTGGCCCGGGCCGAGGGCGGCAGCCTGCTCAAGGACGTCGACACCGCGACCGCCGCGCACGGTCTCGCCTGCCCGGCCGGCGTGGTCGGCCACACCGGCCTCGGCGGCCTCGCGCTCGGCGGCGGCTACGGCTGGCTCACCCGCAAGTGGGGCCTGACCTGCGACCACATCGTGCAGGCGGAGCTCGTGCTGGCCGACGGCTCGGTCGTCCAGGCCACCGACGAGAGCCACCCGGACCTGATGCGCGCCCTGCGCGGCGGCATCGGCAACTTCGCCGTGGTCGCCGCCTTCACCCTGGAGCTGCGGCCGGTCGGCCCGCTGAGCTACCGCAGCGCGCTGTACCCGATGGAGGACGCCCCGGCCGTCCTGCGGGCCTTCCGCTCGTTCACCGAGAAGCAGTCCGACGACCTCCGGGTCTTCGGCGCCTTCCAGGAGCTCGGCCACGACGAGTCCGTCCCGGCGGCGCTGCGCGGCCGGCAGGCCCTGGACCTCGCGGTGGTCTGTTCGGCGGACGACCCGGAGAGCCTGGCCCAGAGCGCGCAGCTGCTGGACGCCGTTCCGGCCGCCGGGTACTTCGAACAGACCATGTCCTACTACGAGTTGCAGGCCAGGCTGGACGCCAGCGGCCCGGCCGGGCGGCGCTACTTCACCAAGACCTGCTACCTCGCGGACCTCGCCGACGGCACCATCGAGCAGCTGGTCGAGGCGGCCCGCCGCAACCCGTCCCGGCTGTCCTCGATCGACGTCGAGTTCCTGCGCGGCGCGATCACCGAGGGCACCGGCCGCCCGTCGGCCTTCCCGCACCGGGACGCCGCCTACCTCTGCACCGCCTGGGCCGCCTGGCTCGACCCCGAGCAGGACGAGGCGAACGTCGCCTGGTCGCGCGGCACCATGGCCGCGCTGTCGCCCTGGCAGACGGCCGGCAGCTACGGCAACTACGTCCCCGAGGACGAGTCCGCGGCCCCGGCCGGCGACGCCTGGCTCGCGGAGGTCAAGGAGCGTTACGACCCGGAGAACCTCTTCCGGGGCCGGCGCAACGTCGTGCCGGCGGTCTGAGCCGCACCCGTACCGGGGCGCCCCGCGCGCCCCGTCCGCTCCCGTACGGCCGGGCGGCGGCCGGCCAACCGCCGGCGCCGCCCCGCCGCCCCGCCACCCGGGGCGGCACCCCTGTGACACCGGAAGGAGGGAACCCCCACATGCCGGTCGGAACACTCCCGACGAACCCCCTCTACGAGGACTTCCACGACCGGGCCGTCCGACGGCCCGACGCCCCCGCGCTGCACTGGCACGACACCGTCGTCGACTACGGCGGCCTCGCCGCGCTGGCCGAGCTGGCGTACGCCGAGCTCGCCGCGCACCCGGGCGGCCCGGTGGCGCTGCCCGCCCGCAAGTCCCCCCGGGCGATCGCCCTGGTGCTGGCCTGCCTGCGGGCCGGCCGCCCGCTGCTGCTGGTCTCCGAGAGCCTCGGCCGCCGCACGCTGAACGAGCTGGTCGAGCGGGCCGGCTGCGGCTGGCTGGCCGAGGCCGGCGAGCACACGACCGACTGGACGGACCTCGGCCCGGCCGGGCCCGGCGCCCCGGTCCTGGACCCGGCCACGGCCGGTCTGGTGCTGACCACCTCGGGCTCCACCGGCACGCCCAAGCTGGTGCCGCTCGGAGCCGCCGCGCTGGACCGCTTCACCCGCTGGGCGCACGAGCGGTTCGGGCTCGGCGAGGGCCGGACGGTGCTCAACTACGCGCCGCTCAACTTCGACCTCTGCCTGCTGGACATCTGGGCGACCCTGCGGGCCGGCGGCTGCGCCGTCCTGGTCGACCCGGAGCACGCGGTGGACCCGCGCCGGCTGGCGGAGCTGTTCGAGCGCACCCGCCCGCAGGTCGTCCAGGCCGTGCCGATGCTGTTCCGCATCCTCGCCGAGGCGGGCACCGCGCCGGTGCCGGAGGTCCGGCACGTCGTGCTGACCGGGGACCACACCCCGCTGCCGGTGCGCCGGGCGCTGCCCGGGCTGTTCCCGTCGGCGGAGTTCCACAGCGTGTACGGCTGCACGGAGACCAACGACAGCTTCCTGCACACCCTCGGGCCGGCCGACCTGACGGAGGGCGGGACGGTGCCGCTGGGCCGTCCGCTGCCGGGCGTGCGGACGGCGCTGGCCGGCCCCGACGGCCCCGACGGCCCCGACGGCCCGGACGGGACGCTGACGGGAGCAGGCACCGGCGAACTGCTGGTGGCCACCCCGTTCCAGACCGACGGCTACCTCGCGGACGGGGCCCCGGGCGGCCGGTTCACCACCGGCCCGGACGGCACCCGGTACTTCCGCAGCGGTGACCTGGTCAGCCGCGCCGAGGACGGCACGCTGACGCTGGTCGGCCGGACCGACTTCCAGGTCAAGGTGCGCGGGGTGCGGGTCAGCCTGGAGGAGGTCGAACGGGTGCTGCTGGGCCACCCGGAGATCGCCGAGGCGGGGGTGCTCGCGCTGCCCGACCGGGCGGCCGGGGTGCGGCTGCACGCCGTGGTGCGGCGCCGCTCGGAGCGGCTGAACTCACTGGCACTGCGGGCGTACTGCGCCGAGCGGCTGTCGAAGGCGGCGATCCCGGCGGCCTTCCGGCTGACCGGCGACCCGCTGCCCAGCACGTCCACCGGAAAGGTCGACCGAGGCCGGCTGAGGGCCGAGTTGTTGGAGGAGAGCACGTGAGCGTCGCGACCGTCATCAAGCAGCACATCGTCTCGGAGTACGCGCCGGACACATCCGTCGACGAACTCCCGTCCTCCTACGACCTGTTGGACACCGGTCTGGTGGACAGCCTGGCTCTGCTGGGGCTGATCACCTGGGTGGGGGAGCGGTTCGGGGTCCCGGTCGACGAGGTCGAGATCTCGCCCGACGACTTCCGGTCCGTCGACGCGATCCTGCGGTTCATCGAGATCACCAAGAGCGCCTGAGCGCTTCCGACAGGGGGTACGAAAGATGTTCATCAGAAGCATGGACGAGATCAAGGCCGTCGACTGGGGCAACGGCACCAGTCACCGGTTCCTGCTGGAGCGGGACCGGATGGGGTTCACCGTCTGCCACACCGTCGTGCGGGCCGGCAGCAAGTCGAAGCTGGAGTACCGGCGCCACCTGGAGGCCTGCTACTGCATCGGCGGGTCCGGCCAGGTGGTGAGCGCCGAGACCGGCGAGAGCTACGAGATCCGGCCCGGCGTGCTGTACGCGCTGGACGAGCACGACGCCCACTTCCTGATCGCCTCGCCGCACGAGGACCTCGAACTGGTCAGCGTCTTCAACCCGCCGTTGCACGGCGAGGAGCGCCACCAGCTCGACGGCGACGGCTTCTCGCACTACTGAGCGGCCGGCCGGCACCTGACCACCACCACGCGGGGGAACCGATGCAGTGGAACGAGGACCAGAAGGCCCTGCGGGCGGCGGCCGCCGCGCTCGGGGCGGTGATCGGTGACGGCCACCTGGAGCGGGACGCCGACGCGAGCTTCTCCCGGGACGGCTGGAAGCGGCTGTGCGAGGCGGGGCTGCCCGGGCTGCCGTTCGAGCCGGAGTACGGCGGCCTCGGGCAGTCCCTGTCGACCACGATGTACGTCCTGGAGGGCCTCGGCCACAGCTGCCGGGACGCGGGGCTGAACTTCTCGGCCTCCACCCACCTGGTCAGCGCGGGCGTCCCGGTGCAGCGCTTCGGCTCGGCCGAACTCAAGCGCCGCTTCCTGCCGGGCATCGTGGACGGCAGCACGATCGGCGCGCACGCCATCACCGAGGCGGACGGCGGCTCCGACGTGATGGGGATGCGGACCACCGCCGTCCCGGACGGCGAGGACGCCTTCGTGCTGAACGGCTCCAAGGCCTTCGTCAGCAACGGCCCGATCGCCGACCTGATCGTGGTGTACGCCAGGACGGGCCGGCCGGGCAACCCGGCCGGGCTGACCGCCTTCCTGGTCGAGCGGGACACGCCCGGCCTCACCGTGGGCCGGCCGATCGCCAAGATGGGCCTGCGCAGTTCGCCGCTGTGCGAGCTGTTCCTGGACGACGTCCGGGTGCCGAGGTCGCAGGTGATCGGCTCGGTCGGGGCGGGGTTCCTGGTGCTCGACCACGTGATGAAGTGGGAGATCCTCTGCTCCTTCGTGATCAACGTCGGTGAGATGCAGCACCGGCTGGAGCAGTGCGTCTCCTACGCCAGGACCCGCCGGCAGTTCGGCCGGCACATCGGCTCCTACCAGTCGGTCTCCAACCTGATCGTGGGGATGCGGATCGACGTGGAGACCTCCCGGAAGTGGCTGTACGACACGGCGGAGAAGATCGTCGGCCGCGAGAACGCGGCGGTCGACGTGGCGATCAGCAAGCTGGTGGTCAGCGAGGCCAACGTCCGCAGTGCGCTGACGGCCATTCAGATCTACGGCGGACACGGCTACATGGCCGAGGTGGGGCTGGAGAAGGAACTGCGCAACGCCGTCGCGGGGACGCTCTACTCGGGGACGACCCAGATCCAGCAGCAGCGGATCGCCGCGCTGATGGGCCTGGGCCGCCCCGCCCCGGCCCGAACCGAACAGGGGTTGGAATGACTACCGACGAACTGCTGAAGCCGACCGAGTTCCTCGACTACGAGTCCGCGACCGTGCGGGCCTTCGTCAGCAAGGCGCTGCCCGAGCCCGAGCGGCTCACCGAGGTGGAACGGGCGGTCGCGCTCTACTACGCCGTCCGCGACGGCATCAACTACGAGGTGTACGACGCCGACCTGTCCCGGGAGGGCCTGCGGGCCAGCTCGGTGCTGGAGCGCGGCAAGGGCTTCTGCGTGCACAAGTCGATCGTGTACGCGGCCGCCGTCCGGTCGGTGGGGGTGCCGAGCCGGATCGTCTACGGCGACGTCCGCAACCACCTGGCCTCCGAGCGGCTGCGCCGGCTGGTGGGCGGTGACGTGTTCCGCTACCACAGCTGGACGTCCGTCCGCCTGGAGGGCAGCTGGCTGAAGGCCACCCCGGTCTTCAACAAGATGCTCTGCCGGCTCTACCGGATGCGGCCGCTGGACTTCGACGGGCGCTCCGACAGCGTCTACCACCCCTACGACCTCGAAGGCCGTCGGCACATGGAATTCCTGCGTGACCGCGGGGAGTTCGACGACGTCCCGTACGACCAGGTGGTGGGCGGCATCAGGGACGCCCATCCGCTGCTTTTCGCAGGATCGCACACGACCACATCAGGCTCCCTCATGGACGAGGCGGCCGCAGAGGGAGGCTCCGATGGTGGACAGGGTTAAGTTCCAGCTCGACGACAAGGACGTCCCGACCACCTGGTACAACCTGGCGGCGGACCTGCCGGGGGCACCGCTGGCCCCGGCGCTCAGCGCCGCGACCGGCGCCCCGCTCGGCCGCGACGAGCTGGCGGCGCTCATGCCCGAGCCGCTGATCGACCAGGAGATCGGCACCGAGCGGGAGTTCGAGATCCCCGAGCCGGTCCGGCAGATCTACGCGATGTGGCGCCCGGCCCCGCTGTTCCGGGCCCGCCGGCTGGAGCGCGCGCTGAACACCCCGGCGCGCATCTACTACAAGTACGAGGGGGTCTCGCCGGCCGGCAGCCACAAGCCCAACACCGGCATCGCCCAGGCCTTCTACAACAAGGAGGCGGGCAAGACCGGGCTGGTCACCGAGACCGGCGCCGGCCAGTGGGGCAGCGCCACCGCGCTCAGCGCGGCCTTCTTCGGGATGACCGCCAAGGTGTTCATGGTGCGGGTCAGCTTCGAGCAGAAGCCGTACCGCAAGTCGCTGATGGAGACCTACGGCGCGGTCTGCACCCCCAGCCCGAGCATCGAGACCGCGGCCGGCCGGGCCATCCTGGCCGCCGACCCCAAGTCGCCGGGCAGCCTCGGCATCGCCACCTCGGAGGCGCTGGAGACGGCGGCCGGCGATCCCTCGCTCGGCTACGTGCTGGGCAGCGCGGCCAACCACGTGCTGGCCCACCAGACGGTGATCGGCCAGGAGGCGCTGCGCCAGATGGAACTGGCGGACGACTACCCGGACATCGTGATCGGCGCGGCCGGCGGCGGCAGCAACCTCGCCGGGCTCGCCTTCCCGTTCCTCGGCGCGCAGCTGCGCGGCGGCCCGGACGTCCGGATCATCGCGGTCGAGCCGGCCTCCTGCCCGACCCTGACCCGCGGCCGGATCGCGTACGACTACGCCGACACCGGCCGGGTCGGCCCGCTGTTCCGGATGCACACCCTCGGGCACTCCTTCGTGCCGCCGGCGATGCACGCGGGCGGGCTCCGGGCGCACGGGATCGGCCCGCTGATCAGCCGTACGGTCGAGGACAAGCTGATCGAGCCGGTGGCCGTCGCGCAGACCCGGTGCTTCGAGGCGGGCGTGCAGTTCGCCCGCACGGAGGGCATCCTGCCGGCGCCCGAGTCCACCCACGCGATCCGGGTCGCGATCGACGAGGCGGTCCGCTGCCGGGAGGAGGGCCGCTCGCAGGCGATCCTGTTCGGGCTGTCCGGGCACGGACACTTCGACCTGGTCGCGTACGAAAAGTACTTCGCGGGCAGTCTGGAGGACGACGTGCTGGACGAGGCGGTGCTCGCGGCGGCCGACGCCAGCATCCCCGCGCTCTGACCGGACCGGTCGACGGCGCCTCGCTTCGACCGCCCGTGCGGGCCGCCCCCACCCGGGGCGGCCCGCGCCGGGCGGCCCCGGAAGGACGAACATGACGGACGGACAGAAGGCCGGCCAGACCGGCGGCCTGTGGCGCGGGGTGGCCCCGCTGACGGGGTTCGCCGCGCTCACCGCGGCGGTCGACGTGTACGCGGGCAACCGCCTGCAGTCGCTCGACCCGCTGGCGATAGCGGCGGTGTCGTTCTCGCTGACGGCCGTCTTCTTCCTCGGCCTCGACGTCGCCCGCAAGGGCCTGGCGGCGGCCCTGCGGCCGCTCTCGGCCCAGCGCCTGGACGTGCTGGCGCTGAACGTCTCCACCGCCGTCACCTGGCTCTCCATGCTCTACGCGCTGAAGTACCTGGAGCCGGCGGTGGTGAACGTGGTCGGCCTGGCGATCGGCCCGGTGCTGACCCTGGTGTTCGGACCGCTGCTGCGCCGGGGCACCACGGTGCTCCGCGCGGAGGCCCTGGTCTCGGCCGGGATCTGCCTCAGCATCGCCGTCCTGGTCTGGGGCTCGGTGACCGGACGCAGCGGGGTCGGCCCGGTGGACGCCGGGGACGCCGCGCTCGGCCTGGTGCTGACGCTGGTCTGCGGGCTGGCGTCGACCGGCAACGTCATCTACTCCAAGCGGCTGAGCGAGGCCGGCCTCGGGCCGCAGTCGGTGCTGTCGGTGCGGTTCTTCCTGACCATCGTGGTGACCTGGGCGGCGGTGGGCCTCAGCGACCAGCCGCGGCTCGGCGCGGTGTTCCTCCCGGCGGCGGTGATCGCGGTGATCGGGGTCGGCCTGCCGCTGTACCTGATCCAGGTGGGCATCAAGCACACCGAGCCGATCACCGCCTCGCTGCTGTGCACCCTGTCGCCGCTCTTCGCCTACCTGCTGCAACTGCCCGACCGGCGGCTGACGCAGTCCACGCTGACCCTGCTCTGCATCCTCGTCATCACCCTGCTGGTCGGGGTCGGCACGGCGGCCCGCGGCCGCCACGACCGGCGTGAACGGGAGGCCGCGGCCCGGCCCGCACCCGTGCCGGCCGGGGCCGCCGGCCACCCGGCCGGCGACCGGGCCGCCCGCGCGGCCCTCGGTACGGACACCCAAGGAGAGCCCTCGTGACAACCGCCGTCGTCGACGCCTACGGGATCGCCCGGTTCCTGCCCGCCGCCCTGCGGCGGCACGGCGTCGAGTACCTGCACGTCCGCTCCGAGGAGCCGGACATCCACCTGGCCTACCGGCCGGAGGACTTCCCGGTGGACATCCGGCACGAGGGCGACCTGGCGGCCACCGCCGCCCGGCTGCGCGAGCACGGGGTGGACTTCGTGGTGGCGGGCGCCGAGTCGGGCGTGCTGCTGGCCGACGCGCTGTCCGCGGAGCTGGGCACCCCCGGCAACGGGATGACCCGGCCCACGGCCCGCCGGGACAAGTTCGCGATGGCCGCCGCGGTCAAGGAGGCCGGCCTGGCGGCCGCCGAGTCGCTGCTCTCGGCCTCGGCGGACGAGACCGTCGCCTGGGCGGAGCGGCTCGGCGAGTGGCCGGTGGTGCTGAAGCCGGTGGCCAGCGCCGGCACCGACCACGTCTTCTTCTGCGACTCGCCGCAGGAGATCCGCACCGCGCACGCCACCGTGCTGGCCGCGGTGGACCGCTACGGCCGGCGCAACACGCAGGCACTGGCCCAGCAGTTCCTGGACGGCGACGAGTACTTCGTCAACACCGTGAGCCGCGACGGCGTTCACCACATCGTGGAGGTCTGGCGCTACCACGACCTCCCGAAGGGCGGCGGCCGTTCGATTCCGCCCGCCTTCGAGCACCCGGTGCCGCCGGAGGACCCGGCCGCCCGGCAGCTCGGGGAGTACGTGCTGAAGGTGCTGGACGCGCTGGAGATCCGCAACGGCTCGGCGCACACCGAGGTGATGCTCACCGCGCGCGGCCCGGTGCTGGTGGAGTGCGGCGCCCGGCTCGGCGGCGCGCACCTGCCCGACGTGGTGAACCGTGCCATCGGCACCGACCAGGTGGACCTGCTGGCCCTGGCCATCGCCCACCCCGAGCGGATCACCGGCCGGACCCTGCCGCCGTACCGGCTCCTCACCCACCTGCGCTACCTCAACCTGATGAGCCCCCGGGACGGGGTCGTCCCGTCCGAGGAGGGCTGGGCGGAGGTCCGCGCCCTGCCGTCCTTCCTGGACATGGTGCTCACCATCCCGCCGGGCAAGCCGGTCGCCCGCACGGTCGACCTGGCCACCGTGCCCGGCTACGTCTACCTCAGTTCCGACGACGCCGACCAGGTCGAGGCCGACTACCGGCGCCTGCGGCAACTGGAGGAGGGCGGGCTGTACGACGCCTGAGCGCCGTCCGCCCCGCCGTTCCGCCCCGTCACACCGTTCCGTCCCGTCACACCGTCCGACCCCGTGAAGCCGTCCGACCCTACGAAGGTGGAAGTCATGACCCAGGCCATACCGAACCTCGGCGAGCTCGGCAGCATCCCCGCCGAGTACGTGCATACCGAGAAGACCATCCGCCCGGACGAGGAGCTGCTGCTCCCGACCGCGGTGTTCAAGTGGTACGACATCTTCCGCGCCGACCAGGACGTCCCCAAGGACGTCCGCGAGGAGGCCCAGGACTGGCTGCGCTCGGAGGAGGCGGCCGGGCGGCTGGAGCTGCGCCAGGAGATCGGCTACGCGCTGCTGCACCGGGCCGGTGACAAGTACTTCCTGATGATCTGCGTCTGGCGCAACATCAACGAGCTGCACACCGGCCTGTACTTCAAGGACGACGCGGGCTTCCTGCCCTACCCCGTCCGGGCCGAGGTGCCGCGGCCGACGATGGACATCCTGGAGCTGGACGTCACCTCGCACGAGCGGCGCGGCTGGTCCCGCTACCTGAGCTCGGACCGCGACGAGGCGGCCAAGCAGGCCTACCTGGACGACCGCTGCACGGGCATCCTGGTCTGACCCGTCCGGCCCCGGCGGTACGTCAGGCCTCCGCACCGCGCCCGACGTACCGCCACACCACCTCCAGCGCCACCCCGGCGATCATCGCGATCGCCACCCCCGCCCACGGGTCGCGGGTGCCGGCCAGCGAGAGCTGGAAGAAGTCCGACAGCCACGGCACCAGCAGGACCAGCGCGAACGCCCCGCCCATGGTGGCGATCAGCAGCAGCCGCCACCAGTTGTAGGGCCGCGCGACGATCGCCAGCACCCAGATCGCCACCAGGAACAGCGTCAGGGTGGCCACGCTGGTGTCCGCCTCCAGGTCGGTGTCGTGGTTGGCGCGGGCCAGCGCGTACGCGGTGAAGGTCGCGGTGCCCGCGATCAGCCCGCCCGGCACGGCCAGCCGCAGCACCCGCCGGACGAAGCCCCGCCGGGCCCGCTCGTTGTTCGGGGCCAGCGCCAGGAAGAAGGCCGGCACGCCGATGGTCAGGGTGGAGAGCACCGTGGAGTGCCGGGGCAGGAACGGGTACGGCGAGTGGGTGCAGATCACCAGGATCGCCAGCAGCACCGAGTAGACCGTCTTCACCAGGAAGAGGGTCGCCACCCGCTCGATGTTGCCGATCACCCGGCGGCCCTCGGCGACCACCGAGGGCAGGGTGGCGAAGCTGTCGTCCAGCAGCACGATCTGCGCCACCGCCCGGGTCGCCTCGCTGCCGGAGCCCATCGCGACGCCGATGTCGGCGTCCTTGAGGGCGAGCACGTCGTTGACGCCGTCGCCGGTCATCGCCACCGTGTGCCCGCGCGCCTGGAGGGCGCCGACCAGTTCGCGCTTCTGCTGCGGGGTGACCCGGCCGAAGACGGACGTCCGGTCGGCGGTGTCGGCCAGCTCCTCCGGGTCGGCGGGCAGCGTCCGGGCGTCCACCGGGTGCTCCGCGCCGGGCAGGCCCAGGTTGGCGGCCACCGCGCCGACCGAGACGGCCGCGTCGCCGGAGATCACCTTCGCCCGCACCTGCTGGCTCTCGAAGTAGCGCAGGGTGTCGGCCGCGTCGTCGCGCAGCCGCTGCTCCAGCACCACCAGCGCGAGCGGCCGCAGGCCGGCGGCCGGGTCGGGGGCGTCCAGCGGGACGAGCGTGCGGCCGAGCAGCAGCACCCGCAGGCCCTTGGCGCCCAGCTCGTCGACCTCGGCGAGGGTCGGGTGCCCCTCCGCCAGCAGGACGTCGGGCGCGCCGAGCAGCCAGCTGGCCTCGGCGCCCTGCGGTTCCAGCAGCTGCACCCCGCTCCACTTGCGGGCCGAGGAGAACGGCATCGCCTCGATCACCCGCCACTCGCCGCCGGAGCCGGCGGCGCTGCCGTAGGCGTCGATGATGGCCCGCATGCTGGGGTTCGGCCGGGCGTCCGCCCCGGCCAGCACCCCGAGGGCGGTGCGCAGCACGGCCGGGTCCACCGGGCCGTCGGCGCCGTCCGCGCCCGGCGGGCCGTCCGCCCCCGGCACCTCGGCCGCGCGGGGCGGGCCGGCCGGCGCCGGCGGGCCGGGCAGCGGCCGCAGCTCGACCACGTCCATGCCGCCCTCGGTGAGGGTGCCGGTCTTGTCCAGGCAGACCGTGTCGACCCGGGCCAGGCCCTCGATCGCCGGCAGCTCCTGCACCAGGCACTGCTTGCGGCCGAGCCGCACCACGCCGATCGCGAAGGCCACCGAGGTCAGCAGCACCAGGCCCTCCGGCACCATCGGGACGATCCCGGCCACCATCCGCCGGACGGCCTCGCGCCAGTCGCTGCCCTCCACCGCCAGCTGGCTGATGATCAGGCCGATCGCGGTCGGGACCAGCAGCCAGGTGATGAACTTCAGGATGCTGTCGATGCCGCTGCGCAGCTCCGAGCTGACCAGGGTGAACCGGCTGGCCTCCTCGGCGAGCTGGGCGGCGTACGCCTCGCGGCCGACCCGGGTGGCGCTGAAGGCGCCGGCGCCGGCCACCACGAAACTGCCCGACATCACCTGGTCGCCGGGCAGCTTGAGGACGGGGTCGGGCTCGCCGGTCAGCAGCGACTCGTCGATCTCCAGGCCGTCCGCCTCGGTCACCTCGCCGTCGACGATCACCTTGTCGCCGATGCCGAGCAGCACGGTGTCGTCCAGCACGATCGCGGCCACCGCCACCTGTTCGACCCGGCCGTCCCGGCGGACCTGCGGCTTGGCCTCGCCGATCAGGGCCAGGCTGTCCAGGGTCCGCTTGGCGCGCATCTCCTGGATGATCCCGATCGCCGTGTTGGCCACGATGACCAGCCCGAAGAGACCGTCCTGGATCGGTCCGACCACCAGGATGACGGCGAACATGACGCCGATGATCGCGTTGAACCGGGTGAAGACGTTCGCCCGGACGATCTCCTTCACCGAACGGCTGGACCGCACCGGCACGTCGTTGACGGCACCGCGGGCGACCCGTTCGGCGACCTCGGCCGCCGTCAGCCCGCCGCGCCGGCCGGGGACGAGCCCCAGCGGATGGGCACCGGGGGCGGACCGCGGTGCGCCGCCGCTCCCGTTGTCGGCGGTGTCTTCCGCGGGCTGCGTCATGGCACCGACTGTACGGGCGCGACATGTCCGGTGCGTGGTGGTAACAGCCGATTCGGTCCGACCGGGTGGCCGGGGTCGGAGGCCGCGCGGCGAGGCTCGTCCGACGGGTCCCGCCGCCCGTCGCCCGCCGTCGCCCGCCGTCGCCCGTCGCCCGCCGTCGGGCGGGGCCGGGCCGGTCAGTCGTTGGCCGGGCTCTGGCCGTTCGTCTCGTGCTCCGGTCCGCCGGCGGCCGTGGTGGCGGCGGCCCGGTCACGGGCGATGGCCGCCCGCCGGGCCCGGCAGTACCAGAGGCCGATCAGGCCCAGGCCGGCGCCGGCCAGGCAGATCCACTGCCAGTCGCCGCGCCCCTGCGCGGCGAGCGTGCTGTGGAAGGGGAGCAGCACCAGGAAGGCGACGAACCACAGGACCGTGCCGCCGCCGACGATGGCGACGTCGTTCGCCTCCAGGGGCGGGGGGGAGGGGCGCAGCGCGGTCTTCGGCATGGGCCCTAGAGTACGGCCGGCGTGGCGGTCCTGTGCAGCGCCCATCCGGCGGAGGATGATCGGAGGAGTGCCGGGGGCGACCGGTCCATGCCCGCCGAATGTGCGTTCTACGCGCGAAGATAGCGCGTGCACGACCAAGGTCCTCATACTTGGATCTCCGGCCGGCCCCGGCGTGTCGCCTTGACCACCCCCAGGTCTGCCCGGATCGCCCGGCCGCCGACGCTCGGGTGCACGCCCTCTCCTCCGCCCCCACCCGAGGATGCACGTATGCCAGTGGCCCAGCCGACCACCGAGTCGCCCGAGCCTTCCCCGACGACGCCGGCCCCCTCCGGCGCCCTCGACCGTTTCTTCAAGATCTCCGAGCGGGGCTCCAGCCTCTCCCGCGAGGTCCGCGGCGGCGTCGCCACCTTCTTCACGATGGCGTACATCCTGGTCCTGAACCCGATCATCCTGTCGAGCGCCGTCGACATGAACGGGCAGCACCTCGACAGCGCCCAGCTGGTCACCGCGACCGCCCTCACCGCGGCACTGACGACCCTGTTGATGGGCGTGATCGGCAACGTCCCGATCGCCCTGGCCGCCGGCCTCGGCGTCAACACCATCGTCGCCCTGCAGCTCGCCCCCAGGATGACCTGGCCGGACGCGATGGGCATGGTCGTGCTGGCCGGCTTCGCGATCATGCTGCTGGTGGCCACCGGGCTCCGCGAGCGGGTCATGAACGCGGTGCCGCTCGGCCTGCGCAAGGCCATCGCCATCGGCATCGGCCTCTTCATCGTGCTGGTCGGCCTGGTCGACTCCGGCTTCGTCAGCCGGATCCCGGACGCCGCGCACACCACCGTCCCGCTCCAGCTCGGCAGCAACGGGCACCTCAACGGCTGGCCGGTGCTGGTCTTCATCCTCGGCCTGCTGCTGACCCTCGTCCTGCTGGTCCGCAAGGTGCCCGGCGCGATCCTGGTCAGCATCGTGGTGATGACCGGCGTCGCGCTGGTGATCGACAAGCTCGCCGACATCCCCGCGATGAGCTGGGGCCTGACCGTCCCGGCCTGGCCGGGCAACCCGGTCGCCGCGCCCGACTTCGGGCTGGTCGGCGAGGTCAGCCTGTTCGGCGGCTTCGGCAAGGTCGGCATCCTGACCGGTGTCCTGTTCGTCTTCACCGTCCTGATGAGCTGCTTCTTCGACGCGATGGGCACCATCCTCGGCGTCGCCGACGAGGCGCACCTGCTGGACCGCAACGGCGACCTGCCGGGCATCAACAAGATCCTGATGGTCGACGGCATCGCCACCGCCGCCGGCGGCGCCACCTCCGCCTCCGCCAACACCTGCTTCGTCGAGTCCACCGCCGGCGTCGGCGAGGGCGCCCGCACCGGCTTCGCCTCGATCGTCACCGGCGGGCTGTTCGCGGTGGCGCTGTTCCTCACCCCGCTGGCCACCATGGTCCCCGCCCAGGCCGCCACCCCGGCGCTGGTCACGGTCGGCTTCCTGATCCTCGCGAACTCCATCCGCGAGATCGACTGGAGCGACTACACGATCGCCATCCCGGCCTTCCTGACCATGGTGATGATGCCGTTCACCTACTCCATCACCAACGGCCTGGGCATCGGCTTCATCACCTTCTGCGTGCTGCGGGTGGCCGTCGGCCGGGGCCGTGAGGTCCCGGTGGCGATGTACGGCGTGGCGGCGGTCTTCGCCTTCTACTACCTGATGCCGGCCCTCGGGCTGCTCTGACCCACCCCGCCGTGCCCGGGCCGCCACCGGCGCCCGGCCGGCACCGCAGGACGGGCCCCACCGCGTGTGCGCAGCGGTGGGGCCCGTCCGCGTCCGGCCACCGGGCCGGGGCCGCCCGGCGTCCGGCGTCCGGCGTCCGGCGTCCGGCCGAGTGTGCGAACTCCCGGCCGCGGCCGTCCTTCCGGTGGTCTACTGCAAGGACCCTCAGGCGGAAGGAAGGCGACAGGTGGACGAGAGCGACGCGCTGGCCGAGCGGTTCGAGGAGCACCGGTCGCACCTGCGGGCGGTGGCCTACCGGATGCTCGGCTCCCTCAGCGAGGCCGACGACGCCGTCCAGGAGACCTGGCTGCGGCTCGGCCGGACCGACGTCGCCGAGGTGCAGAACCTCGGCGGCTGGCTGACCACGGTGGTGGCGCGGATCTGTCTGAGCGGGTTGCGCCGGCGCGCGCAGCGCGGCGAGGACTCGCTGGAGGTGCGGATGCCGGACCCGGTCGTCGGCCGGGCGGACGTGGTGGACCCGGAGCACGAGGTGCTGCTGGCCGACTCGGTCGGGCTGGCGCTGCTGGTGGTGCTGGAGTCGCTGACGCCGGCCGAGCGGATCGCCTTCGTGCTGCACGACATGTTCGCCGTGCCCTTCGACGAGATCGCCCCGATGATCGAGAAGTCCGCCGCCGCGACCAGGCAACTGGCCAGCCGGGCCCGCCGCCGGGTGCAGGGGCAGGCCCCCGCGCCGGACCCGGACCGGGCCCGGCAGCGCGAGGTGGTGGCCGCGTTCTTCGCCGCCTCCCGGGACGGCGACTTCGACGCGCTCGTCGCCGTGCTCGCCCCGGACGTGGTGCTGCGGTCCGACGGCGGCGCGCTCCGGGCCGGCCGTACGGTGGTGCTCCACGGCGCGGGGACGGTGGCCTCGCAGGCGCTCACCTTCCGCAGGCTGTCGCCGTTCGTCCGCCCCGCGCTGGTCAACGGGGTGGCGGGGGTGGTGGTGGCCACGGCCGGCCGGGCGATGTCCGTGATGGCCTTCACCGTCACCGGCGGGCGGATCGTCGCCATCGACGTGATCGCCGACCCGGACCGGCTCGGCAAGCTCGACCTCGCGGGCCTGGAGGCCTGAGGCCTGAGCCATGGAGCCTGGGGCCTGGGGCCGCCGGTCGTACGCCGGCCGCCGCCGGGCCCCGCAGTCACGCGGCCCGGCGGTGCCGGCGGCCGGGCCCCAGGGGGCCGTACGGCGCTACCTCTTGAGTCGCGAGGAGGCGACGATCGAGACGATGTGCGCCGGGACGAGCACCCACACGACGGCGGTGACGGCGGCGACCGCGACCCGGGTGGCCGTCAGGCCGCCGAGCGCGAGGTCGGCCAGCGCCGCGACGAGCAGCAGTAGGGTGCACTCGATCCCGTTGCAGAGGCGGTGGACGCCGACGGCCGAGGCGAGCCGGCGGACCCGGGCGAGACCGGAGGAGCGCGGCACGACCGAGGCGTCGGTGGCCTTCGCCAGGCCGCTGTCGGCCCGGGCCACGTGGACCAGGTCGGAGGAGGCCTTGAGGATCAGCACGCCGATCGCCGCGGCCAGGCCGGCCACCAGGTAGGGGCCGATGTGCAGCGAGGAGGCCCGGAAGCCCATGCCGATCATCACGGCGGCGTCCGCGAGGTAGGCGCCGAGGCGGTCCAGGTAGACGCCGAGCGGGCTGTACTGCTTGCGCCACCTGGCGACCTCGCCGTCCACGCAGTCCAGCAGCAGGTAGAGCTGCATGAACAGCACGGACAGCACCGCTCCGCCGATTCCGGGCACCAGCAGGGCGGCCCCGGAGAGCACGCCCGCCACCACCATCACGCCGGTGATCTGGTTCGGCGACCAACGGGTGTCGAGCAGGAGGCGGGTGATCCGCAGTGAGACGGAGCGCATGTAGAGGCGGCCGGCCCAGTGCTCCGCCCGGCTGTCGAGCTTGCCGGGCGGGTGGACGACACCGCGCAGTTCTTCGAGTTGGACCCTGGTCATGCTGTCTCCGTGGCTGGCTCGGGCGCACCCGTGCGGCTGATTCGGCCGGGTGTGCGATCACACGCAAGCGCACGGTACGGCGTGAGCGCAAACGGGCCGGCGGGCGGGTCCGCGGCCGGGCCGGCCGCCGCCGGGGCGGCCCGGCCGTGCGGGGCCGCCCGCCCGCTGCCGCGGGGATCGCGCCGCCGATCTCCAACCAAGGTTCTGTGTAGCCCAGTTGGTGGTGGGCATACTGCCTGGACGGGAGACGGGGAGGGGCTTTCGCGATGGTCCAAGAGGATCCACCGGGAACGGAAGAGGCACGGCTGCTGCCGGAGCCGTTCTGGACGGCGGACAAGGCGTCGCTGCAGGGGCAGCGGCAGACACTGCGCTGGTACCGGGGGCAGATCGTGATGCTGGTGGTCGCGGCGGTGGTGAGCACCGTGCCGGGGCCCAGCCACCGGGGGGACGCGGACGTCACGCCGCTGTTCTCGGTCGCGGCGTTCCTGGCGGCCGGCTACTTCTGGTTCCGGCTGCGCCAGAGCAACCCGCAGGGGCGCTGGTACGAGGCGCGGGCGGCGGCGGAGTCGGTGAAGACACTGGCCTGGAAGTACACCGTGCGGGCCCGGCCGTTCGACGGCCCGGCGGACTCCGCCGAGGTGGAGCGGGGCTACCTGCTGCAGGTCGCCGACGTGCTGAAGGCCTTCGAGGACCCGTCCGTGGTCCCGCCGGGGACGCTGCCCGAGATCACGCCGGAGATGCGCCGGGTGCGGGCGGCCGGGCTGACCGAGCGCCGCACCCTGTACCTGCGGGCCCGGGTGGAGGGGCAGCGGACCTGGTACCGGGCGCGGGCGGACGCCTGCGAGTCGCAGTCGGTCTCCTGGGGGCTGGCCACGGCCGCGCTGATCATCGTGGGCGGGGCCGCGGCGGTGGCGCAGGCGATGGGCGCGCTGCCGGTGCACATCTTCGGGGCCTGCTCGGCGGCGGCCGCGTCGGTGATCGCCTGGACCCAGCTGAAGCAGCTCCGGCCGCTGGCCTCCGCGTACCAGCTGGCCGCCCGTGAGCTGGAGAACGTCGGGAACCAGCTCTCCGACCTGGACCTGAAGCGCCCGGACGCCGAGACCCACTGGGCCTCGCTGGCGGCCGAGGCCGAGGACGCGGTCTCCCGCGAGCACACCACCTGGCGGGCCCGGCGGGCCTTCCCGCGCTGAGCCGCGTCGCCCCCGCGTCGCCTCCGGGTCCGGCCCGGGCCCGCCCTCCGGTGGCGGTACCGGGGAGATTCGGCAGGCGGCGCGGGTGTTTGGTCGTGCCGGTGTGCAGGGTGCGTGAGAGTCGGGCGAGGGTGTACTTCCGGCCACCCTTGCGTGTGCATGCCCATGGTTGGATCGGGGCGGTCGGGCCCGGAACCACCGGGGTGCCCCGACCCGTGCCGGGGGGCATGGCCGTTCACGGGCCCAAGCCACCGGCTCCGCCGTGGCGGGCACCGTGCGCACCCACCGGCCGGCCCCTCACGCGACCGCGACAGCATCTCAGGTACCTGGCCGGAGGGCACCTTGCGCATTCTTCTGATCGCCAGCGCGTTCAACAGCCTGACCCAGCGCGTCCACACCGAACTACGCGAGCGCGGCCACACCGTGGCCGTCGAGCTGGCCCTGGGCGACGACGCGGTCCGCGCGGCCGTCGCCCGGACCGACCCCGACCTGATCGTCTGCCCGATGCTCACCAGGGCCGTCCCGCAGGACGTCTGGTCGACCCGGACGGTCCTGATCGTGCACCCCGGGCCCAAGGGCGACCGGGGCCCGTCCTCGCTGGACTGGGCGATCCACGAGGACGCCGAGGAGTGGGGCGTCACCGTCCTCCAGGCCGTCGAGGAGATGGACGCCGGCGACATCTGGGCCTCCGTCGACCTCGCCGTCGAGCGCTGCGGCAAGAGCGAGCTGTACCGCGGCGAGGTCGCCGACGCGGCCGTCGACGCCGTCCTGCTGGCGGTGCAGCGGCACGCGGGCGGGCTGTTCACCCCCGACCCGCTGGACTACGACCGCCCGGACGTCCGGGGCCGCCTGCGGCCCTACCACGCCCAGGAGTTCCGCCGGATCGACTGGGCCGCCGACGACACCGCCACCGTGCTGCGCAAGCTGCGGTCCGCCGACTCGCAGCCCGGCGTCCTGGACGAGATGTTCGGCCGGGAGTACTTCCTGCACGGCGGCCACCCCGAGGACCGGCTGCGCGGCTCCAGGCCCGGCGCCGTGATCGCCACCCGGGACGGCGCGATCTGCCGGGCCACCACCGACGGCGCGGTCTGGATCCCGCAGCTGCGCCCGCGCCGGACCCCGGGCGGCCCGGCCACCTACAAGCTGCCGGCCACGACGGTGCTGCGGGGGCTGCTGACTGCCGTCCGCGAGGTGCCGGTGAGCCCGGCCGACGCGGCCGGCCGGGAGACCTGGTCGGAGATCCGCTACCGGGAGCAGGGCGACGCGGGGTTCCTCGAATTCTCCTTCGCGGGCGGCGCGATGAGCACGGACCAGTGCCGCCGGCTGCTGGCGGCCTACCAGGAGGCGGCCGAGCGGCCGACCTCGGTGCTGGTCCTCGGCGCCGCCCGGGACTTCTTCTCCAACGGCATCCACCTCAACGTGATCGAGGCCGCGCCGTTCCCGGCGCTGGAGTCCTGGGACAACATCAACGCGATGGACGACCTGGTCGAGGCGGTGCTCACCACCACCGACAAGATCACCGTCTCGGCGCTGGCCGGCAACGCGGCGGCGGGCGGGCTGATGCTGGCCGTCGCCGCCGACGAGGTCTGGTGCCGCGACTCGGCCGTGCTCAACCCGCACTACCGCCTGATGGGCCTGCACGGCTCCGAGTACTGGACGTACACCCTGCCCCGCCGGGTCGGCGCCGAGCAGGCCGGGCGGCTCACCGGCGCGGCGCTGCCGGTCGGCGCCGCCGAGGCCGCCCGGCTGGGCCTGGTCGACCGGACGGCCGGCGGCGACGCGGCCGGGTTCCGCCGCTGGGTGCTCAGGGAGGCCACGGCGCTGGCCGGTTCGGCCGAACTGACCGGCCGGCTGGTGGAGAAGAAGCGCCGGCGGGCCGAGGACGAGGAGACCAAGCCGCTCGCGGCGTACCGGGCCGAGGAACTGCGGGAGATGCACCGCAACTTCTACGGCCGCGGCGAGGCGTACCACGAGCTGCGGCGGGCCTTCGTGCACAAGGCCTGCCCGGTGCGCACCCCGGAGCACCTGACGGAACTCGTCGGCCGGGAGTCCTGACCGGGCCGCACCTCCCCGGCCGGTCACCGCGTCCGACGGAGGCCGGGCAGGGTTCGCACCTGGACGGCGCGAACCCTGCCCGGCCTCCGCCGACGACAGCCACTGCCCCCGAAGGGACCTGACATCCCGTCGGGGGCAGCGGCCTGCCCGCTCAGCGGCCGGCGGCCGCCCGCTGCCTCGGCACCAGGCGCGGGGCCGGCCCGGCGATCACGGGCTGGGCCGGGCGCCACCGGCCCGGCGCGCCGGGCTTGCTCGGCGCCGCCGCGAAGGCCAGTGCGCTGAAGAACACGTAGCAGCCCAGGCCGACGGCCAGCGGGAAGACGAACTGCAGTGCCAGCACGCCGCCGTGGGACTCCTGGGCGCCGGTGAGGTGCACCGAGACCGCCGCCATGCCGGTGTAGTGCATCGCGCAGACCGCGACGCCCATCACGGGGGCCGCCGCCAGCACCGCGAGGGTGCCCTTGATGTTCAGCGCGGCCCAGAGCGCCGCCGTCGCGGCCAGCACCGCGATCACCACGGAGGCGCCCACGGTGGCCCGGTGGTAGGCGATGTGGCCGGGCACCTCGACCGCGGCCATGCCCATGTAGTGCATCGCCGCCACCCCCAGGCCGGTCGCCGCGCCGCCGGCCAGCAGCGACCCGGTCCGGTTCCGGCTGTAGCCGACGACGAAGATGCCGAGCCCCACCACCACGATCGCGACGACCAGGCTGAGCACGGTGAGCAGCACGTCGTAGCGGATCCGGACCCCGGAGACGGAGAAGCCCAGCATCGCGATGAAGTGCATGGACCAGATTCCGGCGCCCAGCGACATCGACGCGAACAGCAGCCAGTTGGCCTTGGTGCGCCCCTCGGAGAGCAGCGCCCAGCGGGTGCCGCGCAGCGCGACGAAGGCTCCCAGGCAGGCGGTGAAGTACGAGAGGGCCGGTGTCACCCAGCCGTAGACGGCATGGTGGATCTCACCCAAGAGGATCTCCCTGGACGGAATGGGGAGCAGCGTGGTGCCAGGTCTCGGGCGGCCGGGCCGGCGGGTGAGGGGACGCTCGGCAGGTGCGTCAAGCGTGGAGGGGGCGCGGGGTTCGCGCGAATGGGCCGGGCCCGTGCGGGGAGCCTGGCTGCGGTGCCCCTGACAAGAGGGACAGTAGCCACTGTCCAGGGGGCGCACAACGACCCTGTTCGGGGAGAAATGCCTGGTCAGAGAGTTCCTTCACCGGAGGATCAAGATGTCGGCACCAAGCTCTGACGCCGCCTCCCCAGGGCCCCCGCCCGGTCCGGACGGGGGCCGGTGGTCGCGCGGAGGCCTTGCGGAGGCCTCGCGGAGGACCGGCGGAGGCTTCACGCGGGCCCGCCGCCGGCCGGGCCCGCGGGTGTGGTCAACGGTCCAGCGGCGCGAGCCCGAAGGGGTGGCCGGCCGGGTCGATCAGCACCTTGAGCTGCCGGCCGTGCTGGTACGCGGGTTCGGTGGCGCCGAGGGCGATCGCCCGGTCGGTGGCGTCGGTGAGGTCGTCGACGTAGAAGTCGAGGTGGAAGTGCTTGCTGCCGTCCGGGTTGCCGGGCGGCGGCGGTTCGTACCCCTCGACCCGGCCGAAGGCCAGCGGGGTGCCGCCCTCGGGGTTGTCCAGGATCGCGAAGCGGTCGTCGACGTGCCGGGGCTCCCAGCCGAGCAGCCCGCCGTAGAAGGCGGCCAGCGCGGCCGGGTCGGCGCAGTCGATGGTGACCATGGCGAGGCGGGCGAAGCCGTCGGCGTTCTGCTCGGACGGGAGGTCGGACATGCGATCGGCCCTTCTCTGCTGGCTCGGGTCTCTGCCGGCCCGGTGGTGCTGACGGGAGTGCTGGTGCCGGTGGTGCCCTGTGCTGCGGTCGTCGAGTACCTCTGGTCTTCTTCCAGCATCTCGTGCGGCGTCCCGTTCGGCGCCGCCAAGCTGCTCGTTCCGGCCCGGCGTGTCTCCTCGGGCCCTCGTCGGCGGCCCGGACTGCCCCCGGCGCCGGGCCGGCCCGGGGCCCAGGCCGACTGGGCGCGGGCCGGTGGGAGGCGGGCCGGCCCGGCGGGGGAGGATCGCCCGATGAACCCCACTTCCCGGGCGCACGGCCCCGAGGCGCACCGGATCAGGCTCGACGAGGTCGCCCTGCTCTGGGCCGCGCACCGCCCGGGGCCGTTCCCCGAGGTGCCCTGGGACGAGAAGCTCGGTCTGGCCCACCTGGACCTCAACGTGGCCGGCTGCGTCTCGACCTACCTCGGCCGCGGCGGTGTGCCCGGCCCCGGCCACCTCGGGATCCTCCGGGAGTGCCTGCCGGAGCTGCGCGCGGCGGTCACCCTGCTGGGGCGCTCCGCGGAGTACCGGGAGGGCCTGGTGGCCTTCCGCCGGCTGCTCGCGATGGCCGAGCTGATCATCGCCGACGCGGCCTGAGCCGGGCCCGTGGCCGGGGCGGGAGCCGGGGCCGGGCCGCGCGGCCCGGCCGGCCGTGACCCTGGTGGCGGAGGGGGCGCGTGGGACGTGCGGTAACCAATTTTCCTTAGCGAGAGTAATGACATAGTCTAAGGACATGCCCGAAACCTCCGAGCAGGACCTCGCGGCGATCAGCCAGCTGCGGTCGTCCACCATGCGCCTGGCCCGCCGACTGCGACACCAGAGGGTCGAGGAGTCGCTGAGCCCCACCGAGATGGGGGTGCTCGGCACCCTCGCCCGCTGCGGACAGGCCACACCCGGCGAGCTGGCCCGGCGCGAGCACGTCCAGCCGCCGTCCATGACCAGGATCGTGGCGATGCTGGAGGAGAAGGGCCTGGTACGGCGGGAGCCGCACCCCGAGGACCGCCGCCAGGTGGTCGTCAGCAGCACCGAGCAGGCCGAGACGATCCTGGCCGAGAGCCGGCGCCGCCGGAACGCCTGGCTCGCCGAGCTGGCCGAGGGGCTGAGCGAGGAGGAGTGGGCCGTCCTGCGGGAGGCCGCACCCGTGCTCTACAAGCTCGCGCACCTCTGACCACGGCGGAGCGCGACGGGCAGCACGCCCGCGGCACCGTACGACCCGCACCACCGCACCACCGCACCACCGCACGATTCGCCACAGCACCACAGCACCATGCCCCGGTCGCACCGGGGCAGACCTGCCCGCACCGCAGAAGGAGCACCGCATCACCGCAGCACCGACCACGCACACCAGTAGCGCGACGCCGGCCCGGCCGTCCGTCGCGCGCCGAGGGGAGACCACAGTGACACCGCCGGCCGCAGCCGCCGCCGCCATCCGTACCGACGACCCGAGCACCGACCCGGTGGCATCCGCCGCCGCCACCGCCGAGAGCCAGGCGCCCAGCCCCACGGGCCTGCCGGGCACCGGCGACGACGACCCCGAGGAACGCACCGCGGCGGCTCCCCCCGCCGCGTCGGACCCGGGCCGTGCCGGCCCGGCCGCCGGCCCCACGGGTGCGCAGTTCACCCGGCCCGGCGGGATGTTCTCCTCGCTCCGGATCCGCAACTACCGCTACTTCTTCCTGGGACAGGTCGTCTCCAACACGGGGACGTGGATGCAGCGGATCGCCCAGGACTGGCTGGTCCTCAGCCTCACCGGCAGCCCGCTGGCCGTCGGGATCACCACCGCCATGCAGTTCCTGCCGATGCTCCTGCTGGGCCTGTTCGGCGGCGTCCTCGCCGACCGGATGCCCAAGCGCCGGCTGCTGATCGCCACCCAGGGCGCGATGGGCCTGCTCGCCGCCGGCCTCGCCGCGATGACCGTCGGCGGCGTCGTGACGCCGTACTACGTCTACGCCTTCGCCCTGCTGCTCGGCCTGGTGACCGTCGTCGACAACCCGACCCGGCAGGCCTTCGTCTCCGAGATGGTCGGCCCGAAGGACCTCGCCAACGCGGTCAGCCTGAACGCCGCCAACTTCCAGACCGCCCGGCTGGTCGGCCCCGCCGTGGCCGGCCTGCTGATCGCGGCCGTCGGCAGCGGCTGGGCCTTCGCCGTCAACGCGCTGTCCTTCGCCGCCGTGATCGGCGGACTGCTGGCGATGCGGACCTCCGAGCTGCGCCCCACCGCGCCGATCGCCCGGGAGAAGGGCCAGCTCCGCGAGGGGCTGCGGTACGTCAAGGAGCGCCCGGAGCTGCTCTGGCCGATGGTGCTGGCCGGCTTCATCGGCACCTTCGGGTTCAACTTCCCGACGCTGCTGTCCGGCTTCGCGTACGACACCTTCAAGGTCGGTGCCGGGCAGTACGGCCTGCTGAACACCGCGATGGCGGTCGGTTCGCTGGCCGGCGCGCTGCTCGCGGCCCGGCGCGGCGCGCCCCGGCTGCGCCGGCTGGTCGCGGCGGCGCTCGGCTTCGGCGTGCTGGAGCTGCTGGCCGCGTTCGCCCCCGGCTACTGGTCCTTCGCGCTGCTGCTGACCCTGATCGGGATCTTCGGGCTGTCCTTCAACACCTCGGTCAACTCGATGCTGCAGCTCGCCACCGACCCCGCCATGCGGGGCCGGGTGATGGGCCTGCTGGTGCTGGTCTTCACCGGAGGCACCCCGATCGGCGCCCCGGTGGTCGGCTGGGTCACCGACGTGTACGGACCCCGGCTGGGCCTGCTCGCCTGTGGCGCGGTGTCCGCGCTGGCGGCCCTGGTGGTCGGACTGGTGCTGGCCCGCAGCGCCGACCTGCGGGTGCGGGTCGACCTGCACCCCGGGCGTGGCGGCCGGGTGGTGGCCTTCGTGCCGCGTGCCGCCGCCCCGGCGAAGTCGGAGCTGGCCGCGGCCTGCTGACGGCCCGCCGCTCCGCCCGCCCGTTCGCCCGTTCGCCCGTCCGTCCGGCCCGGCTCCTGAGCCGGGCCGGACGGCACCGGCCCCGACGCCGTCCGGCCCTCCGGCCCTCCGGCCCTCGGGCCCTCCGGCCTCCGGCCCTGCGGACACGGGCCGGTCAGAGCCGGATCTCCAGGATCTGGCCCGGCCACGGCCCGGCCGGCTGCTCGACCTCGAAGGCCTCCGTCTCGGTGAAGCCCAGGGCGCGGTACTGGCCGACCAGCCGCCGGTCGTCGCCCGCGTAGCAGTCCACCCGGAGCAGGCCGATGCCCCGCCGACGGGCCTCCTCCAGCGCGTCCGCGATCAGCGCGGCGCCGATGCCGGAGCCCGAGCGGGCCCGGTCGGTCACCAGGTTGCGGACGTACAGCTCGGGTTCGGTGACCGGCGTGGCGTACCCGGGCGGGACGTCGGCCAGCACGCAGGCGCCCACCGTCCTGCCCTCGGCGTCCTCGGCGATCCGGACCAGGTGGTCGCGGGTGTACTCGTGGATCCGCTGCACGGCGGCCGGCCGGGCGGACCACGGCCGGTCGCCCCACTGGCCGGTGCGGCCCAGGGCGGTCAGCCAGGCGATGGCGGAGTCGAGCAGGTCGATGATGGCGGCCGCGTCCTCGGGCCCACCGGTGCGGATCTTCATAAAACCCTTCTAGCCCGGCGCGGCTCCCGGGGGAAGATGGCCTCATGAGGCTCTTCGTGGCGGTGCAGCCGCCGGTGGAAGCGGTGCAGGAGCTGGCCGACGCGGTCGCGCCGGTCCGGGAGCTGCCGGGCGCGGAGCGGCTGCGCTGGACGGGCGTCGAGAGCTGGCACATCACGCTGGCCTTCCTGGGCGAGGTGCCGGCCGAGCGGCTCCCCGAGCTGGAGGGCGTGCTCACCGAGGCCGTCGAGGGGCACGGCGCGCACCGGCTGCGGCTGTCCGGCGCCGGCCGGTTCGGCGACAAGGTGTTCTGGGCCGGCGTGGAGGGCGAGACCTGGGCGCTGCGGCGGCTCGCCGAGGCGGTCGCGGGGGCGGCGGCCGGGCTGCTCGGCGAGGGCGACGCGTTCCGCTTCCACCCGCATCTGACGCTGGCCCGGGCCGGTTCCGCGCACGGGCAGCGCCGGGCGGTGCGGCGGCACGCGGTGGGGGAGCTGGAGGGGCTCGAAGCGGCGTTGGCGGAGTTCCGCGGCGTCGAGTGGGAGGCCGCCGAGGTGCACCTGATGAAGAGCGAGCTGGACGGCGGGTTCGCGCACTACGAGAGCGTGCGCAGCTGGCCGTTGGCCCGGTGGACGCGGGGCGCCGGCGGGGCCTCCGGGCGCGCTGCCGGCCCGGACCGGCGCTAGCCTGTTCCGGCCTGTTCCGGCCTGGACCCGGGCCGCCGCCGGTCACGGCTGTCCGGGCACCGGCGGGGCCGCCCCGGCCGGCGCGGCGGCTGCTCCCGGCTTCTCCGGCGCGGGCCAGGCGAGCATGGCGGTGGCCGCCACCTGCTCCAGCTCGGCCCGCCCGGCGCCGTCCCTGGCGCGCTGAGACATCCCCTGCAGGACGGTCGCGGTGAACATGGCCAGCGCCGCCGCGTCGCTCTCCGGCCGTTCGTGACCTGCGGCGATGTCGGCCCGGATGCGGGACTCCAGGGTGCGGACGTTGGCGTTGCGGATCTCCCGCAGGTCCTGCTCGACCTCGGGCGAGGTGCAGTTGACCGTCGCGCTGATAAGCAGGCAGCCCCAGGGGTGGGCGGCGTCGGTGTACTCGGCGGCGGCGGTCCGCAGCATCCGGGCGACGCCGGCCCGGACGGTCGGGCCCTCGTCGAGGGCGCGGGGGAGCAGTGAGCCGTAGGTCTGCCGGTAGGAGGCGACGGCCTCCCGGAAGAGCGTCCGCTTGTCACCGAAGGCCGCGTACAGGCTGGGCGGCCTGATGCCCATGGCGGCGGTGAGGTCGGCCACGGAGGTGGCCTCGTAGCCGTGCTCCCAGAACAGGTCGACGGCCTTGGCCAGGGCGGCGTCGCGGTCGAAGGAGCGGGGGCGTCCGCGCTGGGTGGTGGCCATGGCGAGATTCTATATCGGACGCTACAGAAGCGTGCTACGGTCGCTTTCATTAGCGACCACTACAGAAATGGGGGGCGTGGCCATGGGCACGCTTTCGGGCAGGACGGCACTGGTCACCGGCGGCAGCCGCGGCATCGGGCGGGGCATCGCCGAACGGCTGGCCCGCCAGGGCGCCCTGGTCGCCGTGCACTACGGCACCAACCGGGAGGCCGCCGAGCAGACCGTCAAGGGGATCGCGGCCGAGGGCGGCCGGGCCTTCGCCGTCGGCGCCGAACTGGGGCTGCCCGGCGACGCGGACGCGCTCTGGACGGCCTTCGACGCCGCCCTGGCCCGGCACGGCGGCGGCAGCGGCCTGGACGTCCTGGTCAACAACGCCGGGATCAACGCCCACGGGCGGATCCACGAGGTCACCGAGGCCGACTACGACCGGGTGTTCGCGGTCAACGTCAAAGCGCCGTTCTTCCTGATCCGGCAAGGCCTGGACCGGCTGCGCGACGGTGGCCGCATCATCAACATCTCCTCCGGCGCCACCCGGATCGCCTTCCCGTCCATCACCGCCTACGCGATGACCAAGGGCGCGCTCGACACCCTGACCCGGACCCTGGCCCAGGACCTCGGACCGCGCGGGATCACCGTCAACTCGGTATCGCCGGGCATCGTCGCCACCGACATCAACCCCTGGCTGGCCGACCCGGCCGAGCACGCCCGGGCCGCCGGCTACGCCGCGCTGGGGCGGGTCGGCGAGGCCGCCGACATCGCCGACGTGGTGGGCTTCCTGGCGTCCGACGACGCCCGCTGGGTCACCGGGCAGGACCTGGAGGCGTCCGGCGGCTCGGCGCTCGGCGTCTGAGCGCCGGCCGGACGGCCCGCACGCCGGGCCGCGCCGGGCCGGGGGTACGCTCGTTGACCGTGGACCCCAAGACTCGCATGCGTATCGTGACCGGCGCCCTGGTGCTGCTGCTGGCAGTCGTGGTGATCAGCTCCCTGGTCACCAGGTAACGGCGGCCGGGCCGGGAGCCCGTGCGGCCGGCACCGGCGGAACTGCGACCGGCGGAACAGCGACCGGCGGAACACTGACAAGTCGGAGCAGCGACAACGAGGAAGGGCCACCGCCCGCAGGCGGTGGCCCTTCCGTCAGCTTGCGACCGTGGTCAGAGCTGCCCGACCACGTGGTCGATGCAGGCGGTGAGCGCCTCGACGTCCGCCGGGTCGATCGCCGGGAACATCGCGACGCGCAGCTGGTTGCGGCCCAGCTTGCGGTACGGCTCGGTGTCGACGATGCCGTTGGCACGCAGTGCCTTGGCGATCGCGGCGGCGTCGATCGACTCGTCGAAGTCGATCGTGCCGACCACCTGCGAGCGCTCGGCCGGGTTCCCGACGAACGGCTGCGCGAAGGAGGACTTCTCGGCCCACGTGTACAGGCGGGACGAGGAATCAGCCGTACGGGCGACGGCCCAGTCGAGCCCGCCGTTGCCGTTCAGCCACTCCAGCTGGTCGGCCAGCAGGAACAGCGTCGAGATCGACGGGGTGTTGTACGTCTGGTCCTTCGACGAGTTGTCGATGGCCGTCGGCAGGTCGAAGAACGGCGGGATGTAGCGGCCGGAGGCGGCGATCTCGGCGGCGCGCTCCAGGGCGGCCGGGGAGAAGGACGCCAGCCAGAGGCCGCCCTCGGAGGCGAAGGACTTCTGCGGCGCGAAGTAGTAGACGTCCGTCTCGGTGATGTCCACCGGCAGGCCGCCGGCGCCCGAGGTCGCGTCGACCAGCACCAGCGAGCCCTCGTCGCCGCCCACCGGGCGGTTGATCGGCATCGCGACGCCGGTCGAGGTCTCGTTGTGGGTGAGCGCGTAGACGTCCACGCCCGCCTCGGCGACCGGCAGCGGGTGGGTGCCCGGCTCGGTCTTGATCACCGACGGGTCGGCCAGCCACGGGGCGGCCTTCACCGAGGAGGCGAACTTGGAGGAGAACTCGCCGAAGTTCAGGTGCTGCGACTTCTCGCGCACCAGGCCGAATGCCGCGATGTCCCAGAAGGCGGTGGAGCCGCCGTTGCCGAGCACCACCTCGTACCCCTCGGGGAGGGAGAAGAGGCTGCTCACGCCCTCGCGCACACGCTTCACCAGGTCCTTGACGGGAGCCTGGCGGTGCGAGGTGCCGAGCAGGGCGGAGCCGGTCGCGGCGAGGGCACTGAGGGCCTCGGGGCGCACCTTGGACGGGCCGCAGCCGAAACGGCCGTCTGCGGGCTTGATGTCAGCGGGGATCTGGATCTGAGCCACAGGCGCAGCCTACTGGCTCGGATTGCGGAGTTGTTACGGTCGTCCGCCCGCTGAGATGTGATCTTTGCGGCG
This sequence comes from Kitasatospora indigofera, assembly GCF_014655955.1. Lineage (GTDB taxonomy): Bacteria > Actinomycetota > Actinomycetes > Streptomycetales > Streptomycetaceae > Kitasatospora > Kitasatospora indigofera. The sequence goes on along the minus strand of NZ_BNBO01000027.1, from coordinate 43,262 downwards.
AAGGGCCTCCGCGGCAGTGCGGGCGGGCCCGGGGAGCGGCGCTCCCCGGGCCCGCCCGGCGTGTCGGCGGGGCCGCGGCCGGCCGGGCCCGGAGGCACCGGTCGCGGCCGCGGCCCCGCCGGGTGCGTCAGTGTGCGATCGAGCCGTAGCCCTCGACCTCGCGCGGGCTGCGCGGGCCGGGGCCGATGTAGCGGGCGGCCGGGCGGACCAGGCGGCCGGTGCGCTTCTGCTCCAGGATGTGCGCCGACCAGCCGGCCGTGCGGGCACAGGTGAACATCGAGGTGAACATGTGCGCGGGGACCTCGGCGAAGTCCAGCATGATCGCGGCCCAGAACTCCACGTTGGTGGCCAGCACGCGGTCGGGGCGGCGGTTGTGCAGCTCCTCCAGCGCGGCCTTCTCCAGCGCCTCGGCGATCTCGAAGCGCGGCGCGCCGAGCTCCTTGGCGGTGCGGCGCAGCACGCGGGCGCGCGGGTCCTCGGCGCGGTAGACGCGGTGGCCGAAGCCCATCAGGCGCTCGCCCTTGTCGAGGGCCTGCTTGACCCAGGCGGTGGCGTCGCCGGTGCGCTCGATCTCCTCGATCATGCCCAGCACGCGGGACGGCGCGCCGCCGTGCAGCGGGCCGGACATCGCGCCGACGGCGCCCGACAGGGCGGCCGCGACGTCGGCGCCGGTGGAGGCGATGACCCGGGCGGTGAAGGTGGAGGCGTTCATGCCGTGCTCGGCGGCGGACGTCCAGTAGGCGTCGATGGCCTTGACGTGCTTCGGGTCGGGCTCGCCGCGCCAGCGGATCATGAAGCGCTCGACGACCGTCTCGGCCTTGTCGATCTCGCTCTGCGGCACCATCGGCAGACCCTGGCCGCGGGCCGACTGCGCCACGTACGACAGGGCCATCACGGCGGCGCGGGCGAGGTCGTCACGGGCCTGCTCGGCGGAGATGTCCAGCAGCGGCTTGAGGCCCCAGACCGGCGCCAGCATGGCCAGCGCGGACTGCACGTCGACCCGGATGTCGCCGGAGTGGACCGGGATCGGGAAGGGCTCGGCGGCGGGCAGGCCGGGGTTGAACTTGCCGTCCACGAGCAGGCCCCACACGTGGCCGAAGGAGACGTGGCCGACCAGCTCGTCGATGTCGACGCCGCGGTACCGCAGGGCGCCGCCTTCCCGGTCGGGCTCGGCGATCTCGCTCTCGAAAGCGACGACTCCCTCAAGCCCGGGTACGAAGTCGGACATGCGACGGCTCCTTCAGTTCTGCGATCGGCGGGCGGCCGTGGTGGGGCAGCACGCCAGTGACCGATGGTGGTTGGCACTCGGTGCCAGCGTCTCAGGCACCGGGTGCATTGCGCCATACACCACCGAGGTGATGTTTCCCGAAGGCCGCCCCACCTGGCGCGCGTTCTTCGTCCGGTTGACCGGTGCGGCCGTGATTCCTGCGGAACCAACCGGTCCGATCCGGACATTCCCCCGGAGGACGGGCGGTGAAGCGGTGGCGAGACACCTTATCTCCCACCGGGGTTTGTCCGGACGTAGCAGTGCCCGTTGCTTGTCGTACGGGATGATGTTGCCGTGCAGACCCCGGAAAGCGACCACCCCACGCCCCCGAGCCCGGATCTCGCCGCGATGCGCGAGCACTACGCCCACGAGGGCCTGGCCGAGGCGGACCTCGCCGACGACCCGGTGACCCAGTTCACCCGCTGGTTCCACGAGGCGGGCGGGGCCGGGGCGGCCGAGCCCAACGCGATGGTGCTCTCCACGGCGGACGCCGAGGGCCGGCCCAGCTCGCGGACCGTCCTGCTGAAGGGCTACGACCGGCGCGGATTCGTCTTCTACACGAACTACGGATCCCGCAAGGGTGCGGAGCTCGCCGCCAACCCGTACGCCGCGCTGCTCTTCCCGTGGATCACGCTGGCCCGCCAGGTGATCGTCCAGGGCCGGGTGGAGAAGGTCGGCCGGGACGAGACCGCCGCGTACTTCCGCACCCGCCCGCACGGCTCCCAGCTGGGCGCCTGGGCCAGCGAGCAGTCCAGCCCGGTCGACGGCCGCGAGGTGCTGGAGCAGCGCTACGCCGAACTGGAACGCCGCTACCCCGAGGGCGAGGGCGTCCCGGTGCCACCCTTCTGGGGCGGCTACCGGGTCGTCCCCGAGGTCGTCGAGTTCTGGCAGGGCCGCGCGAACCGGCTGCACGACCGGCTCCGCTACGTCGCCGAGGGCACGGGCTGGCGGGTGGAGCGGCTCTGCCCGTGAGGCGGCGGACGTGACCGCCGCCCGAAAGCTGACGTGCCGTCATGGGCGGTTGTAGGGTTGACCGAGGCCCGGGCGGACAGGCCCGGGCGGCACCTCTCCGAGGGTGAGGCACTGATGGGCCGGGCCACCGAGCACGCCGCTGACGACGCGATCCGCACACCGGACGGCCCGGACGGCGTCCGGGCCCGCCTCCCGGCGCTCGGCCGGCTCGCCGCGCTGCCGTCCGCCGACCTGCACGAGCTGGTGCGGCGCGCGCTGGGAGCCCCCGCGACCGGCGCCGTGACGGCCGGCCTCTTCCAGTCCTCGATCTGACCGTTCCGGCTCGACGGCTGTCCTCCTTTCGCCGCACCGCTCGTCAACCGGCCGCTACATTTGGACGAGTTGTGAGAATCCGGGGTGACGGAACGGCGGTTGCACCGGGCGGGGCCTGGGGGTGCGGTGCGGCCATATTTCTTCTTCAGCTACGCGCGGCGGGACCACGAGGCGGGCCGGGCCTTCGTCGACCAGTTCTTCACCGACCTCCGCGACGAACTGGCCCGGATCGAGCCCCAGGCGGGGCCCGGCGAACTCGCCTACCGGGACACCGAGGCGCTGCGCCTGGGCGACGACTGGGAGCGGCAGCTCTCCCGGATGCTCGGTGCCAGCCGGGCCATGGTGGCCCTCTACTCCCCGGAGTACTTCGCAAGCCTGTACTGCGGCAAGGAGTGGACGGCCTTCCACGACCGGATGCGCCGGCACGAGGACGAGAGCGGCGAGAGCGTCGCCGCCCTGATACCGGTGCTCTGGGAGCCGCCTCCCGGCGGGCTGCCGTCCGAGGTCAAGAAGATCCAGTACGTCCAGCAGGACATGGGTGAGGCCTACGCCCGTTCGGGCCTGCGTGACCTGCTCCGCACGGATCCGCACGGAGCCGAGTACACCCGGGTGGTGCGGGTCGTCGCGGAGCGGGTGCGGGACGTGGCGGGGCGTCCGATCGCCGAGTCGCACCAGCTGGACCTGGCCACGGTGCGTGGCTGCTTCCCGGCCCAGGCCTCGGCCGCGGCGGCCGTGGAACCCGCCACGACCGGCCCGGTCCGGCTGTTCGTCGCCGCCGGCCGGGCGGACGAGGACGCTCCGGCGGTGCCCGGCGGCGCGCCGCAGGGCGGGTGGTACGGGCCCCGTCCGTGGGACTGGGCGCCCTACCATCCGCCCACGCGGCCCTCGTTGGTGGTGCGGGCCCAGCGGGCGATCACCCTGGCCGGGCACAGCACCACGCTCGACGAGATCGGCCCCGACCTCGGTGCCCGCCTGGACCGCGCCCGGGAGGACAACCAGGTCAGCGTGCTGCTGGTGGACCCGTGGGCGGTCGGCGCGGGACCGTACCGCCAGGCGCTGAGCCAGTTCGACGACCGGAACCACCCGGTCACCGCGGTCCTCGTACCGACCGGCACCGACGACCCGCCCGAAGGGCCGGCCCACGCCCGGTTGTGGGCCGGAGTGCGCCAGGTCTTCCCCCGCAACTGGCTGCACCGATCCGGGCCCGAACCGCTCTTCAGGGTCCGCGTGGCCGGGGAACGTTTCGAGGACGCGCTCCTCACCATGGTCACCGTGGCCCAGAACAAGCTGCTGGACGACGACGACACGGATCCGGCCGGCGTGAGGGCGGGGTTCGGGCTCGGCCCGGGCGGTCCGGCGATACCGGGCCTGACCGTACCGGCCGGTCCGCCCGCCGGCGGCTCGGCCGCGCCGACGGGCCCGTCGCACGAAGGAGAGACCGAACGATGAGCACCGAGCCCGCCGCCCCGCCGGCCACCGAGCCCGCCGTCCCGTCCGACCCGGGCCCCGGCACGGTCGCCACCTTCTACTCGTACAAGGGCGGTACCGGCCGCACCATGGCGCTGGCCAACATCGGCTGGATCCTGGCGAGCCAGGGACTGCGCGTTCTGGTGGTCGACTGGGACCTGGAGGCGCCCGGGCTGCACCGCTACTACCACCCGCTCCTGGTCGATCCCGAACTGCACGCCACCGACGGGCTGATCGACCTGTTGCGGGCCTACGTCGACCAGGCCCTGCCCGGGCCGGACGGTGTCGCGGCGCTGGGGCCGGAGCAGTGGCTCGGCCAACCGGGCAGGCTCGATTCCTACCTCTGCGGGCTCGCACTCGACCTCCCGTCCGGCGGCAGGCTCGACCTGATGCCGGCCGGCCGCCAGAACGCCGCCTACTCGGCGGCCGTCACCAGCTTCAACTGGCGCAGCTTCTACAACCACCGGGACATCCGGGGCGCCGAATTCCTGCACGCGCTGCGCGAGCGGTGGACCCGGTCCTACGACTACGTGCTCATCGACAGCCGGACCGGCGTCAGCGACACCTCCGGCATCTGCACGGTGCTGATGCCGGACACCGTGGTCGACTGCTTCACCCTGGGGGCCCAGAGCATCCGTGGCGGGGTCGACGCGGCCCGCGCCATCGTGAACGCCGACGAACGCGAGATCCGGGTCCTGCCGGTGCCGATGCGGGTCGAGGGATCCGAACGGGCCGGCCTCCAGGCCGGCCGGGACCTCGCCCACGAGTCCTTCGCCCCCTACCTCGACCGCTGGTTGGGCGCGGACCGGCGCGGCGAGTACTGGCGGGACGTGGAGGTGCCCTACCGGCCCTTCTACGCCTACGAGGAGGTGCCCGCCACCGTCGTGGAGCGGCCGCGGCAGGGGCACGGCCTGCTCGGCGCGTTCGAGCGGCTGGCCTCCTGGCTCACCGAGGGCCGGGTCCGCGCGCTGAACCCCGTCCCCGAGCGGACCCGCCACCGGCTGTACGCGGCCTACCTGCGGACCGACCGGACGAGGTCCCGGCAGGTGTACGTCAGCTACGCGCCCGGGGAGCGCATGTGGGCCGAATGGGCCGCTGCCGAACTGGCCGGCTTCGGCTACCTCGCCTCGCTGCACAGCGCCGCGGAACCGCTCGACGACCCACTGCCGTCCGCCGCCGACGTGCCGGAGGCGGCCGGGCCCGCGGCCGGCGACGGCCGGGTCCTGGCCCTGCTGTCACCCGAGTACAGCGCCCTGCCCCGGGCCGGCGAGATCTGGCGCCGGCTGCCCCCCGCCGGCCCGGACGGCGGGCCGGAGAAGCTGCTGGTCCTGCGGATAGGGGCGTCGGCCGGCCGGCCGGCCGCGCCGTTCGCCGGCCGCGAGGCCCCCGACCTGACCCGCAGCTCCGCCGAGGCCGCGCAGTCGCAACTCTTCGAACTGCTCGGCCCGGCGCCCGGAGCCGGGCGCTGGCTCGACGGCGCCGACGAGCCGGCGCCCGATCCCGCCCGGTTCCCGGGCCGCCGTCCGGCCGTCCAGGGCATCCCCCCGCGCAACGCCGCCTTCACCGGGCGCGGGCGGCTCCTCGAACTCCTCCGGGACCGCTTCGGCCCCGGCCCGGCCGCCGTGCCCGTCCAGGTCCTGCACGGACTGGGCGGGGTGGGGAAGTCCCAGACCGCCGCCGAGTACGCGCACCGGTTCGGAGCCGGGTACGACGTGATCTGGTGGGTACCGGCCGACGACCCGGCCGGCATCCCGCAGCGGCTCGCCGAGCTCGCCCCCGGGCTGGGCCTGCGCAGTGGTGACGACGTCGGGCGCACCGCCACCGCGGTACTGGACGCCCTGCGCCTCGGCCGGCCGTACCGCCGCTGGCTGCTGGTCTACGACAACGCGGAGGACCCGGAGGCACTGGCACCCTGGCTGCCGGCCGGATGCGCCGGCGGCCACGTGATCGTCACCTCCCGCAACCGGAACTGGGCCGGGCACGCCGGGCGGACCGAGGTCGACGTCTTCACCCGCGAGGAGAGCGTCCAACTGCTCTCCGGCACGGCGGGTGTCCGGAACGCCGAGGGCGAGCGGATCGCCGGACTGCTCGGCGATCTGCCGCTCGCCGTGGGCCAGGCCGCGGCCTGGCTCCGGGAGACTCCGATGCCCGCGGCGACCTACCTGGACCTGCTGGAGGTGACCCTCACCGAGCTGCTGGACCGGACCGGACCGGGGCCGGACGACTACCCGCACTCGACGGCCGCCACGCTGCGGATCGCGGTGCAGGACCTGGCCAGGGCGAACGCCCCCGCCGCCCGGATGCTGGAGATCTGCGCGTTCTTCGGCCCGGACGCCATCCCGGCCAGGCTGCTCTACAGCCGGCCCGTCATCGAGGCCCTGGGACTGCCCGAGGGCGCCCGCCACGACCTGCTCGCGACCGGGGAGTTCCTGCGCGCCGTGAACAGGTTCGGGCTGGCCCGGTTCGACCAGGCCGCCGGGACCATCGACGTGCACCGGCTCGTCCGGGCCGTGCTGCACGACCAGGTGGAGGGGACGGACGAGGCCGTCATCCGCGCCGCGGTGCACAGCGCGCTCGCCGCCGACGCCCCGGACGACCCGGACACTCCCGCCAACTGGCCGCGGTACGCCGAACTCCTGCCGCACCTGTGGCCGTCCGGCGCGGTCGAGAGCCCCGATCCCCGGGTGCGCCGGTGGATCGTCGACTCGGTCCGCGCGCAGTGGCAGCGCGGCCTGCACGCCTCGGGCCGGGACCTCGCGGAACGCATCCTGGAGCGCTGGCGCCGGGGCGCCACCACCGCGGCGGGGGACGACGCCTGGATCCTGCTGCTGCGCACCCAGCTCGGCAACATCCAGCGCTCCCAGGGAGCCCTGCTGGAGGCCTACGAGACCGATCTGGACGTACTGGAACGGCTGCGCGCCACCGTCGGACCCGGCCACCTGCACACCCTCGCGGTGGCCGGCAGCCTCGGCGGTGACCTGCGCCGGCTCGGCCGCTACCGGGAGGCCCGCGAGCTGGACGAACGCACCCTCGCCACGGCGCGGAGCACCCTCGGGCCCGAGCACCCGCGGACCCTCATGATCGCCAACAACCTGGCCATCTCCGAATTCCTGGCAGGGGACCTGCCGGCCGCGCTCCTGCGCCAGCGGCAGGCCCATCAGGTCCAGCAGGAGGTCCTGGGCGCCCTGCACCCCTACACGCTCGCCTCCGCCGCCAACTACGGGTGCGACCTGCGGGAGGCCGGCCGGCTGCAGGAGGCCCTCGACGTCCTTGAGACCACCGTCCAAGGCTTCCGGGAGACCATCGGCGACGACCACGGCGAGACCCTCCGGGCCCGCCGGCACCTCGGCGTCACGCTGCGCCGGCTCGGCCGGCACCGGGAAGCCCTGCGGATCGACGAGGACGTCCACCGGCGCTACCTCGACCGCAACGGAGCCCGGCACCCGGACGCCGCCGCCGCCGCCGTCAGCCTCGCGGGGGACGCCGCGGCGCTCGGCGACACCGACCGCGCCGTCCGGTTGTGCGAGGACGCCCTCGCCTACTACCGCGACGAATTCGGCGAACTCCACCCCACCACGCTGGCCGTCACCGGCAACCTCGCGGTGCTGCTCCGCCGGGCCGGGCGCACCGAGGAGGCCGGCCGGCTGTCCGAGGAGACCCTGGAGCGCCTGCGCCCGCAGCTCGGTGACCGGCACCCCTACGTCCTCGTGACGATGGCGAACCACGCCAACGGGCTGGCGGCGGCAGGTGCGGACGAAGCCGCCGTGGCGCTGGAGGAGCGGGCCGTCCCCCTGCTGGCCGACGTCCTCGGCCGGGACCACTACGACACCCTCGCCGCGACGTCCAACCTGGCGCTGAGCCTCGCCGCCCGCGGCCACGGCGCCCGGGCCGCGGAGCTCACGGCCGACAGCGTCCGCCGGGCCCGCCGGACCCTCGGCCCGGGCCATCCGATCACCGCGGCGGCCGAGGCGGGGGAGCGGCTGGACTTCGACATCGACCCGCCGTGGGTGTGAGGGAGCGGGGCGGGGGCGCGGCTTCCGTGCGCCACGCCGGTGCCCTTGTGCGACCGCCAGGAGAGTGAACTTTCGGCGAGAATCCGCAGTCCGGGCCGGTATCGGCCGAAGCAGTGCCAAGAACAGTACGGCGATGGCTGTGCAGGCCGGATACGCTTCTGGTGGACCGGGTGGTATACCCGGCATCCTGCTCTCTCTAACCCCCATCGTGGAAGAGACTCGAACATGACACCCGCACTGGACACCAGGCCCAGCAGTGAACTGATCGACCGTCAGGCGACTGACCGGCCGACTCTGGCCGATCTGGCCTCACTCGGCACCGAGGAGCTGTCCGTTCGGCTCCGACGCGCCCTGCCCGGTTCCGATTCAGGGCTGGTGCCGGTGGCGGCATTTAATTCCTCCATCTGATCAGCCAGTAATTCAGGGGCTCCGGCTGAATCCGGTAGACAATGGAAAGAATTCCGCTGCCTTTCACCCAATTCGTGGTGAAAATGCACAGTCGATGTGATCTCGCCTGCGATCACTGCTATGTCTACGAACACGCTGACACGAGTTGGCGCGCGCGTCCGAAGGTCATCGGCGACGAGGTGCTGGCCGGAGCCGCCGGCCGGGTCGGCGAGCATGCGGCCACCCACCGGCTGACCGCCGTCCGGGTCGTCCTGCACGGGGGGGAACCCCTGCTCGCCGGCCCGGACCGGCTTCGCCGCGCGGCGGCGGCGTTCCGGTCGGCACTGCCGCCCGGTTGCGCCCTCGACCTGCGGATCCATACCAACGGCGTGCTGCTGGACCGCACGTTCTGTGAACTCTTCGACGAGGTGGGAATCAAGGTCGGCATCTCGCTGGACGGCGATCGCGCGGCCAACGACCGGCACCGGCGGTACGCCGACGGGCGCAGCAGTCACCCCCAGGTGCTGCGCGCGGTGGGACTGCTGCGCGAGCCGGAGTTCCGGCACCTGTTCGCCGGTCTGCTGTGCACCATCGACGTCGAGAACGATCCCGTCGTGGTGTATCGCGCGCTGGCCGAACTCGAACCCCCGGCGGTCGACTTCCTTTTGCCGCACGCCACTTGGGAGCAACCCCCGAAGCGCCCGGCCGGTGGGGGGGAGACCCCTTATGCGGAATGGCTCTTGAATGTCTACGGCCGGTGGGAGGCGGACGGCCGCCCGTTCGCCGTCCGCACGTTCGACTCGGTGCACCGCACGTTGCGTGGCCTGTCCAGCCTGACCGAGTCGTTGGGCCTGGAGCCCGCGGACGTGGTCGTCCTGGAGACGGACGGCAGCTACGAGCAGGCCGACAGCCTGAAGACCTCCTTCGACGGTGCGCCCGCCACCGGCATGGACGTCTTCACCCACGACCTCGACCAGGTCGCCCGCCATCCGGGAATGGCACAGCGGCAGGCGGGCCTGGCGGGCCTCAGCGCCGAGTGCCGGTCCTGCCCCGTGGTCCGGGCCTGCGGCGGTGGTCTGTATGCGCACCGCTACCGCGCCGACGCCGACGGCGGCAGCTTCGACCATCCCTCCGTCTACTGCGGGGACCTCATGGCGCTCATCAAGGGCATCGCCGGGCCGGGCGGCCCGGATCCCGCGCCCCGCGTACCGGCCCAGGCCGCCGAGCCCGTGCTGGTGCCCGCCCTCACCGACCGGCAACTGGGCGAGCTGGCGCGCGGCCACGGCGGTGCCGACACCGTCGCAGCCCTCGCCCGCTCACAACTCGCGCTCACCCGGGCGATGCTGGCCGCCGTCTGGGACAGTTCGGGGCTGCGCGACTCGGCCGCGTGGGACCTGCTGTCAGCCCTTGACGCCACCGCCCCCGCCGCCCTGGACGCCGTGCTCGGCCACCCGTACGTCCGGGCCTGGGCGGCCCGGCGGCTCGCGGGGGACCCCGCCGCCGGGCTCGCCCCGCTGGCGGAGCTGGCGGCGGCGGCGGCCGTCCGGGCCGGACGCGACGTCACGCTGGCGGTGCCGGTGCGCGGCGGCGCGTTGCACCTGCCCACGCTCGGCCGGCTCGTGGCCACGGACGGCGAGGCGCGAGTCACCGGAGGGGCGGACGGCTTCACGGTGCGGACCGCCGACGGTGACGTCGTCACGGTGACCGGGCAGGACACCGCCGGCGGGCGCTGGCAGCCCGTGCGCCGGATCCGCTTCGCGGACGGCTGGACGGTGGCGCTGGAGGACACCGACCCGCAGCGCGACAGTCACCACTGGCCGGTCGAGGGCCGTCTGGCCGACCCCGAACTGCACAGCTGGACAGGGGCCTTGCGTGAGGCCTGGGAGCTGGTCGGCCGTGATCTGCCCGACTACGCGGCCGGAGTCCGGGCGGGACTGAGCACCATCACCCCGCTGCGGGCCGGCCCCGCCGGGCGGGACGTCAGCGCGGCCGCCCGGCAGGCCTTCGGGGCCGTCGGGATCGCCCGGCCGGCCACCGCGCCGATCCTCGGCCTGCTGCTCGCCCATGAGTTCCAGCACGTCAAACTGGGCGCGGTGCTCGACCTGGTGGACCTGTACGACCCGTCCGACACCGCGCTCTACCACGCCCCGTGGCGCCCGGACCCGCGGCCGATCGAGGGGCTGCTGCAGGGCACCTACGCGCATCTGGCGGTGACCGAGTTCTGGGGCACCAGAACGCTCGCCTACGACGGGCTGCCGGGGGAGACGGCCGACCACACCCGGGCGCAGTTCGCACTCTGGCGCCGGTACACGGCGGAGGCGGTGGAACGGCTGGCCGGCTCCGGCTCGCTCACCGCTCTCGGGCTGCGGTTCGCGGACGGGATGCGGGAGTCCGTGCGGCCGTGGCTGGAGACGGAGCTGCCGGCGGTCGCCGAGCGGACCGCCGAGGAGGCGCGGCGGCAGGCCGCGCCGGAGGGACTGGTGACGCCCGGCTGACCGATCGTCACATACCGCTTGTATCCTCGTCACCGACCCGTCGTAGCCCCGGACGACCGACCGGGGCCCATCACCTCCCGGGAACCGTCATCCTTATCGAATCCCGTACCGGCAGTGCCGTCCGCACCTCGAACCCCGAGTCCGCCCCGGGGCCGACCGGCCTGCCGTCGGCACCGCCCCTCGGCCGGGACGAGCTGGCCGGGCACTTCGCCGCGCTGGGCGTCCGCCCCGGCGAAGTGCTCTTCGTGCAGGCCTCGCTGCGTCGGCTCGGGCCGGTGGCCGGCGGCGCCGCCACCGTGGTGGATGCCCTGCTGGACGCGCTCGGCGGGCCGGGGCGGGGCACTCTGGTCGCCTACACCGGGACCCCGGAGAACTCCTCCACCTCCCGGCTGGTCACCACCATGCAGGCCGGCTGGTCCGCCGAGCGGATCGCCGAATGGCGCGCCGGCATGCCGCCCTTCGATCCGGCGACCACTCCCAGCTCGCCGACCATGGGGAGGCTCTCCGAGGAGGTCCGCCGCCGGCCCGACGCGCTGCGCAGCAGTCACCCGCAGGCCTCCTTCGCCGCCGTCGGCGAGCGGGCGAAGGAGATCACGGAGGTGCACGACCTCGACTGCCACCTGGGCCAGCGGTCGCCGCTCGGCCGGCTGCACGAGATCGGTGCCCGGGCGCTCACCATCGGCGTGCCGTTGGACCGGTTCACCGTCTTCCATCTGGCCGACCTGCGGATGCCCGACGTGCCGACCCGCCACTACAGCTGCGTGGTGAAGGACGGGGCCGGCCGCCGGTGGGTCCACTTCGACGGGCCGTTCCTGGACGACCTGCACTTCGCCGAGCTGGGCGAGGCCGTGCTGCGCGAGGCGCGGGGAGTCACCGGGGAGCTTGTGGGCGGGGCGTACTGCCGGCTGCTGCCGATCCGCGAGGTCGTGGACCTCGCGGTGCGCAGTCTGCGCCGCAGCCGCGGACTGCCGCCGGAGGAGTGACCGCCCTGGCGGGCGGGGCCGCCTGCGCCCCCTAGCGCCCCCCGCACGGCCCGTGCGCCTGCGATCGTCCGGGACATGACGAGTGATCAACCCCGTTGCGCTATTCCATTGGAGTGCAAGTCGTTCTTACACTGAAGCCCCCGTGCGTGTGGGGACCGGTGGTGGACGGGCCAGGGGGAGGCGCGTGTGTACGACCCTGGGGGCTGGGACGAGGACGCGTCCCGTCCTTACTTCTTCCTCAGTTATGCCCATACGCCGAAGGCCGGCGCGCGCGGGGCGGGGGACCCGAACCACTGGGTCCGCCAGCTCTACCGCGACCTGTGCGAGGCGGTGCTGCAGCTCACCACGTTACCGGCCGGGGCCCCGGTCGGGTTCATGGACGAGAGCATGCACCAGGGCGAGCTGTGGGCCGACCGGCTCTCCCACGAGCTGGCCTCCTGCCGGGTGTTCGTTCCGCTGTACTCGCCGCGCTACTTCAGCAGCCTCGCCTGCGGGCAGGAGTGGCACTCGTTCACCCAGCGGCCGGTGTACCCCGCCAACCGCGACTCGGACCGGACCAGCGGCGTCGTCCCGGTGCTCTGGGTGGCGATGGGGCAGTACAAGCTGCCCGAGGTGGCCAGCCAACTCCAGTTCAACCACGCCAGTTTCGGGCCCGACTACGCGGCCGAGGGCCTGTACGCGCTGATGAAGCTCAGCTACTTCCGGTCGGCCTACGAGCTGGCCGTCCACCGGCTGGCCCGGCGGATCGTCGAGGTCGCCGAGGACACCGTGATCCCGGTCGGGCGCAAGCTCGACTTCCAGTCCCAGCCCAGTGCGTTCAACGTGGTGGCGCCCACCAAGCAGCTGCGGATCTCGGTGCTCTCGTACCACCGGGCGGAGCTGCCGCCGGGGCGCAACGCGGACTACTACGGCGCCCGGCGCACCGACTGGCACCCGTACCGGCCGGTCGCCGAGCGGCCGTTGGCCGAGCACGCGGTGCGGCTGGCGAAGCAGCTGGGGTTCCAGCCGAGCGTGCACGAGTTCGACGAGGAGGTCGAGGAGCTGACCGGCGGCGGGCAGCCCACCGCCCCCGGCCTGCTGCTGCTCGACCGCTGGGCGCTGCGGGACGAGCGCCGCCGGGAGCTGGTCCGCCGGTTCGACCGCAGCAACACCGGCTGGGTCGGTGTGCTGGAGCCGTGGAACCAGGACGACCCCGACTGTGTCGAGCACGAGGGCCCACTGGGCGAACTCAGCGACCAGGCCCTGCGGCTCACCCACCGGGTGGCCCGCCCCAGCTTCCAGGGCCTGGCCGCCGGGCCGACCGGGCTCGCCAGCCTGGAGGACTTCGACGACGCCCTGCCGAGGGCGGCGATGAAGGCCAAGTACGCCTTCGAGGACCGGACCAGAACGGGGGCGGGCGAGACCGCCACGCCCCGGCCCAGCCTGCGTGACGCGTTCCGCGGCGGGCGCGGACGCGAAGCGGCGGGCCTCGCACCGCCGCGCACGGACGACGACCACCCAGCCAGCGCCGAAGGCGACAGCCCGCAGGACGGGGCCGAGCCCGGGGGAGGAAACGCATGAGCGAGAGCCGGACCAGGAACCTCCGGGTGGCGGGCCGAGAGGCCGCCAGAGCGCCGAAGCCGCAGGCGGAGGAGGACCGCAACGGCCGGATCGTCACCTTCTACTCCTACAAGGGCGGCACCGGCCGGACCATGGCGCTGGCCAACACCGCCTGGATCCTGGCCGCCAACGGATTCCGGGTGCTCACCGTCGACTGGGACCTGGAGGCGCCGGGCCTGGCCAAGTTCTTCCACCCGTTCATCGACCAGGCGGTGCTGGCCGGCACCACCGGCATGATGGACCTGATCGCCGAGTACCGGGAGGAGGCCCTGCGGCCGGTCGAGCACGCCCCCGACTGGCACCTCGACTTCGCCCGGGTGCACCCGCACGCCCTCTCGCTGGCCTGGCCGCTCTTCCCGAGCGGCGGCAGCCTCGACTTCCTCTCGGCCGGGCAGTTCAACCGCGACTACTCGGACGCGGTCGGCCGCCTGGACTGGGACATCTTCTACGACCGTTTCGACGGCGGGCAGTTCTTCGACGCGCTGCGCGCGGACATGCGCAAGCGCTACGACTACGTCCTGATCGACAGCCGGACCGGCCTGTCCGACATCGCCGAGATCTGCACCGTCCAGATGCCCGACGACCTGGTGGTCTGCTTCACCCTGAGCGACCAGTCCATCGACGGCGCCTCCCGGATCGCCCAGCACATCCACGACCGCTACCGCGACCGCGGCATCCGGATCCTGCCCGTCCCGATGCGCATCGACGAGGGCGAGAAGGAGAAGGCGGACGCCGGCCGGGCGCTGGCCCGGATCCGCTTCGACGGCCTGCCGGCCGGCCTCGGCGGCGACGAACTCGCCCACTACTGGGGGTCGGTGGAGATCCCGTACCGGCCGTTCTACGCGTACGAGGAGATCCTCGCCACCTTCGGCGACCAGGGCGGCAGCCCCACCTCGATGCTGGCCGCCTGCGAGCGGCTCACCGGGATGCTCACCGAGGGACGGGTCAGCTCGCTGCCGCCGGTCGACGAGGAGATCCGGCTGCGGTACGTGGACGCCTTCACCCGGCGCCGCCCGTCCGTGCCGGCCGACCTCTACCTGTCCTACGTGCCCGAGGACCGGATGTGGGCCGACTGGATCGAGTCCGTCCTCAGCCGGGCCGGGTTCCGGGTGCTGCCGAGGGACTTGAGCGCCGGATCGGACCCCCGGCACGAGACCGAGCGGGGCATCGACGCGGCGTACCGCACCGTCGCCGTGCTCTCGCCCGCCTACCTGCGCTCGCCGCAGGCCCGCGCGCTCTGGGAGTCCGTGGTCAGCTCCGACCCCTCCGGCACCCGGCGCCAGCTGGTGCCCGTCCGGGTCGGCGACGTGCGCCTCACCGCGCCGTTCAGCAACCGGAACCCGGTCGACCTGGTCGGCCGCGACGAGGCGCAGTCCGTGCAGACCCTGCTGCGGGCGCTCGGCCGCGGGGAGATCCCGCTGGAGGAGGCCTCCGGCACCGGCCCGCGGTTCCCCGGCAGCAAGCCGCAGGTCTGGGACGTGCCGCCGCGCAACCCCTCCTTCACCGGCCGGGCCACCGTGCTGGAGCAGCTGCGCAACCAGCTGCGCGGCGGGATGGCCGCCGTCCTGCCCACCCCGCAGACCCTGTACGGCCTCGGCGGCGTCGGCAAGACCCAGGTCGCGCTGGAGTACGCGCACCGCTTCATGTCCGACTACGACCTGGTCTGGTGGATCGACGCCGAGCAGACCGAGCTGGTCGCCCCGGCGCTGGCCGAACTCGCCCGCCGGCTGGGCCTGCGGGTCGGCGACTCGGTCACCGAGGCGGCCGAGGCGGCCCGCGAGGCGCTCCGGCGCGGCACCCCGACCTCGCGCTGGCTGCTGATCTTCGACAACGCCGACGAGCCGTCCGAGATCCGCCGGTTCTTCCCCGGCGGCTCCGGCCACATCCTGGTCACCTCCCGCAACCAGGCGTGGTCCGGCCACGCCGAGGCGCTGGAGGTGGACGTCTTCACCCGCGGCGAGAGCATCGAGCACCTCTGCCGCCGGGCCCGCGGGCTGTCCCGGACGGACGCCGACCGGGTGGCCGACGCGGTGGGCGACCTGCCGCTCGCGGTCGAGGTCGCGGCGGCCTGGCTGGACACCACCGGTACGCCCGTCGACACCTACGTCTCGCAGCTGCACGCGGAGGCCGCCCGCGCCCTCGCGGTGGCCCGGCCGACCGACTACCCGACACCGGTCGGCGCGACCTGGAACGTGTCCATCGCCCGGCTGCGGGTGCAGTCCCCGGCGGCGGTACGGCTGTTGCAGCTCTGCGCGTTCTTCGCGCCGGAGCCGATCTCGATGAACCTCTTCTACAGCGACCAGATGATCCGCGCGCTGGTGAAGTACGACGAGGACCTCAACGACAAGTTCATGCTCGGCAAGGTCATCCAGGCGATCGGGCGGTACGCGCTGGCCAAGGTCGACGCCGGCAGCAACAGCTTCCAGGTGCACCGGCTCGTCCAGGCGGTGATCCGCTCCGAGATGTCCGAGGACGACCAGGAGATCGCGGTGCACGAGGTGCACCGCATCCTCACCGGCGCCCGGCCCGTCCTCGGTGACACCGACGACCCGGCCAACTGGCCCGCGTTCGACGAGATCTGGCCGCACCTGTCGCCCTCGAAGGCGCACAACTGCGACGAGTCCGACACCCGCCAGCTGCTGATCGACCGGGTCCGCTACCTCTGGAAGCGCGGTGAGCTGGAGCGCGCCCGTGACCTCGGCCACGCCCTGGACGAGGCCTGGACGGGCAAGCTCGGCGAGGACGACCGGCAGACCCTGCTGCTGCGCTTCCAGCTCGCCAACGTGCTGCGCTCGCAGGGGTCGTACGCCGAGGCACTGGCGCTGGACGAGTCCACGCTGGCCCGCCAGCGGCGGCTGCTCGGCGAGCACCACCCGTACACGCTGATGACGGCGGGCTCGCTCGGCGCGGACCGGCGGGCGCTCGGGCTGTTCCAGTCCGCGCTCGACATGGACCGCGAAATCCTGGAGCAGTTCCGGGAGTTGTTCGGCGACGAGCACCCGCGCACGCTCTCGATGGCGAACAACCTGGCGATCGACTACCGGCTGGTCGGCGACAGCGAGGCGGCCCGCGACCTCGACCAGGAGACCCTGGACCGCCGCACCTCGGTCCTGGGCCCCAAGCACCCCTACACCCTCTCGACCAAGTCCGCGCTCGCCCGCGACCTGCGTGAACTGGGCGACTACAAGGGCTCCGCGGAGCTCGCCCGCGAGGTCATGAACGACCTCATGGACGTCCTCGAACCGGACCTCCCGGAGAACCTGCGCAACGCCAAGTCGCTGGCCGTCTCGCTGCGCAAGGCCGGCAACCTGGCCGAGGCCCGCCGGATCACCAAGGAGACCTACGAGCGCTACCTGGAGCGCTACGGGGCGGACGCCCCCGACGCGCTGGCCTGCGCCCTCAACCTGGCCGCCGACTACAGCGCGTCCGGCGACAAGGAGGCCGCCCGCGACCTGGCCGTCACGGTCTACGACGGCCACCGGCGGCTGTTCGGCCCCGAGCACCCCTTCACCCTGGCCTGCGCCAACAACCTGGGCATCTACCTGCGGGGCAGCGGCGACGTCCAGGCGGCGATCGCCCGTGGCCGGGACACCGTCGAGGCGCTGCACCGGACGGTCGGGGCCGAGCACCCGTTCACCCTCAGCGCGATGATCAACCTGGCCAACGCCTACGGCGACGACGGGCAGTACGACCTGGCCGAGGGGCTGGAGCGCACCGCTCACACCGGCCTCTGCAACCGCTACAGCTCCCGGCACCCCGACGCGGTCGCCTGCGAGGCCAACCTCGCGGTGACCCTGCGGGGCGCCGGCCGGCACACCCAGGCCGCCGAACTGCGGGCCCGGGCGGTCGCCGAGCTGATCCGCCAGCTCGGCGAGGAGCACCCCAACACGGTCTCCGCCCGGGGCTGGAAGCGGATCAACCGCGACCTCGAACCGCAGCCCGTGTGAGCGGCCGCCGGCCCGGCGCCCCGCAGCCCGTGTGAGCGGCCGCCGGCCCGGCGCCACCCCGCCCGTCAGGCCCGCCGCGGGGTACGCTGCGGGCCTGATGAGCGACAAGCACCTGCCTCCCGTCCTGGTCACCCGCCGGCTCGCCCCGGGGGTGACCGAGCGGCTCGCACCGTCCTGCGACGTCACCCTGCACGACGACGTCCGGCCGATGGAACGGGCCGCGCTGCTGGCGGCCGTGCACGGCCGGGCCGCCGTGATCACCACCCTGGACGACGTGGTGGACGACGAGTTCCTGGACGCCGCCGGGCCGTCCCTGCGGATCGTCGCCAACCACGCGGTGGGCACCCACAACATCGACCTGGCCGCCTGCGCCGCGCGCGGCGTGCCGGTCAGCAACACCCCCGGCGTGCTCACCGCGGCCACCGCCGACATGGCCTGGGCCCTGCTGCTGGCGGCCACCCGGCGGCTCGGCGAGGGCGAGCGGCTGCTGCGCTCCGGGCAGCCCTGGGCCTGGGCGCCGACCTTCCTGCTGGGCACGGAGCTGGCCGGCGCCCCGCTGGGCATCCTCGGGATGGGCCGGATCGGGCAGGCGGTGGCCCGCCGGGCCGCCGGCTTCGACATGCCCGTCAGCTACCACAACCGCACCAGGCTCCCGGCCGCTCTGGAAGGCGACTCCCGCTGGCTGCCGCTGGACGAGCTGCTGGCCGGGTCCGCCGTCCTGGTCGTCACCTGCCCGCTCTCGGCCGGCACCCGGCACCTGCTGGACGCCGGGCGCCTGGCCCTGCTGCCGGCCGGTGCGGTGGTGGTCAGCATGACCGCCGGCGTGGTGGACGAGCTGGCACTGGCGGCCGCCCTGGAGTCCGGCGCGCTGTCGGCGGCGGCGGTCGACAACTTCGAGCACGAGCCGGCCGTGCCGGCGGAGCTGCTGGCGCAGGAGCGGGCCGTCCTGGCGCCGCACCTGGGCAGCGCGACCGTCCGCACCCGGCAGGCGATGGGCGGGCTGGCCGTGGACAACGTCCTCGCGGTGCTGGCGGGCGGCGCGCCGCTGACGCCGGTCACGGCGGGCTGACGCCCGTCGGCGGCCCTTCCACGGGCCCCGCCGCCGGGCCCGTCCCGGCGCAAGCACGTCCGGGACGGTACGCCCTGACGGGCGGTCCCCGTACGCCCGTGAGTCCGTGCCCTTGAGCCCTTGAGCCCTTGAGCCCTTGAGTCCCTGGGCCTGGACGCCCGTACGCCTGTTCCCTCCGTCCCGCCCCCGCTCCCTCGCGCCTTCGCGCGCGTTCACCCCTGCCCTGCCCTGCCCCGCGTGCCCGTCCGGTCCGGCGACCCCGCCGGTCCGGCCTCCGGCATGCCCGCGGGAGGATTCCGATCGACAAAGGACACAAGGTGTCCTACTGTCAACATTGTGTCCTTGAGGGGTGGCGAACGCCTCCCGTCAGGCCGTTCCCCGTGACCGCCCGGTTCCAAGGAGGCCAGCCCGTGGCAGAGACGTTCGGTGCGACGAAGGAGGAGCTGGTGGACCTCGCCCACCGCCGCATGAGCTCCGCGATCCCCGACAGCGACTGGACGACCCGGCAGAAGGTGGCGCTCACCTGCCGGATCCTGTTCGACGCCGGCCACGACTCCGGTCTGGCCGGCCAGATCACCGCCCGGGCCGAACGCCCCGGGACCTACTGGACCCAGCGCCTCGGGCTGGGTTTCGACGAGATCACCGAGGACAACCTGCTGCTGGTCGACGAGGACCTCCACGTCCTCGAAGGCACCGGGATGGCGAACCCGGCCAACCGGTTCCACAGCTGGGTCTACCGGGCCCGGCCGGACGTGGAGTGCATCGTCCACACCCACCCCCTGCACATCGCGGCGCTGTCCATGCTGGAGGTGCCGCTGGTGGTGTCCCAGATGGACCTCACCCCGCTCTACGACGACTGCGCCTTCCTGCCGCTCTGGCCGGGCATCCCGGTCGGCAACGAGGAGGGCGAGCTCATCTCGGCGGCCCTCGGCGGCAAGCGGGCCCTGCTGATGGCCCATCACGGCCAGCTGGTGGCCGCGGGATCGGTCGAGGAGGCCTGCTCGCTGGCGGTGCTGATCGAGCGCGCCGCCGAGCTCCAGCTGTTGGCGATGTCGGCCGGCACCGTCAAGGAGCTCCCCGACGCGCTCGCCCGCGAGGCGCACGACTGGACCTCGACGCCAAAGCGCAGCCAGGCCTCGTTCGCCTACTACGCCCGCCGGGCGCTGACCACCCACCAGGACTGCTTCACCGGAGGTGCCTGAGATGACCGGGACCGTACTCGAAGGAATCATCGCCTACCCGGTGACGCCGTTCTCGGCGGCCGACGGCCGGGTGGACACCGACCGGCTCGCCGCCCTGGTCGACCGCCTGGTCCGGGCCGGCTGCCACGCCGTCGCGCCGCTCGGCTCCACCGGCGAGAGCGCCTACCTGGAGGACGAGGAGTGGTACGAGGCCGCCGAGGCGTCGGTCGCCGCGGTGGGCGGCCGGGTGCCGGCGGTGGTCGGCATCGCGGACCTCACCACCCGCAGCGCCGTCCGCCGGGCGCGGTTCGCCGAGCGGGCCGGGGCCGACGTGGTGATGGTGCTGCCGCTGTCCTACTGGAAGCTGGACGAGCGCGAGGTCAGCCGGCACTTCACGGCGGTCGCGGACGCGGTCGGCATTCCGGTGATGATCTACAACAACCCGGCCACCAGCGGGATCGACCTCTCGCCCGAGCTGATGGTCTCCCTGGTGGAGCGGGTCGGCAACATCACCATGGTCAAGGAGAGCAGCGGCGACGTGCAGCGGATGCACCGGCTCGCCCAACTGTCGGACGGCCGGCTGCCGTTCTACAACGGCAGCAACCCGCTCGCGCTGGAGGCGTTCGCGGCGGGCGCGGCCGGCTGGTGCACGGCGGCGGCCTGCCTGATCCCGGAACTGACCCTGGAGCTCTACCGCGCGGTGCGGGCCGGCGACCTGCCGGCGGCCCGGGCGGCGTTCTACCGCCAGCTGCCCGTCCTGCAGTTCATCCTCAAGGGCGGCCTGCCCACCACCGTCAAGGCGGGCCTGGCCCTGGACGGATTCCCGGCGGGCGATCCCCGGCACCCGCTGCTGCCGCTGGACGCCGGCCGGACCGGGGAGCTGGCGGAGCTGCTGGCGGCCGCGCGCTGAACCACCGGACGCCCGCCGGCCGGTCCCTCGGACACCGAGCCGTCCGGTCCGTCGGACACCGAGCCGTCCGGTCCGTCGGACACCGAGCCGTCCGGCCCGTCGGACACCGAGCCGTCCGGCCCGTCGGCCGGGCCGCCGTCCGGGACCGGCTCAGGGCAGTGCCGGGACCCGGTCGGCGGGTTGCGCGGGATCGTCGTGGATCACGATCAGGACGGTGGCGGGGTCCGCCCCCAGCCGCCGCGAGCGGTGCGGCAGGCCGGCGTTGAAGTAGACGCTGTCCCCGGTGCGGAGGGTGATCGTCCGCTCCGGGAACTCCAGTTCGACCTCGCCCGCGTGCACGAAGAAGAACTCCTCGCCCGCGTGCGACTTGTACGGCGAACCGGCCAGGTCCTCGGGCGGGTACATCACGAACGGCACCATCCGCTTGCCGCTCAGCCCGGTCGCGATCCCCTCGTAGTGCGGCCCCTCGGGGGTGTCGGTGCCGATCGGCGTC
This sequence comes from Kitasatospora indigofera, assembly GCF_014655955.1. Taxonomy (GTDB): domain Bacteria; phylum Actinomycetota; class Actinomycetes; order Streptomycetales; family Streptomycetaceae; genus Kitasatospora; species Kitasatospora indigofera. The sequence continues at coordinate 22,167 of NZ_BNBO01000027.1, read as the reverse complement.
CGCTCGCCGGCCCGCACCACGGTGATCAGCTCGGGCTCGACCTCCTCGGAGAACAGCCGCCCGACGTCCACCCGCAGGGCCCGGGCCAGCTTCAGCGCGGTGGAGATCGAGGGCACGCTCAGGCCGCGCTCGACCTTGGAGAGGTAGCTCTTGGTCACCCCGACCTGCTCGGCGAGGGCGTCCAGGCTGAGGCGGTTCTGCTTCCTCAGCACCCTCAGACGGCTGGTCATGCGGCACCCCTCGGCTGGAACGTTCCGGTGTCCGAGTATTCCACCCGGCGGGTGCCCGGGCGGCCGTCCGCCGGTGCCCGGGCGGCCGCTCAGCCGGCCGCCCACTTCATCGCGGCCGTCATCACCCGCAGCGCGCCGAAGTGCGCGGCGCCCGGCTCCAGGATCAGGGTGGCGTCGGGGATCCGGTCGGCCAGCCAGCGGGAGTGCTCGACCGGCGAGAACTGGTCGTCCGCGCCGTGCCAGAGCCAGGTCGGCACGGCGATGTCCCCGACCTTGAACCCCCAGTCGGCGGTGAACGCCAGCACGTCGTCGATCCAGCCGTCCGCGTTGTGCCGGAAGGCCTCACGGAAGTTGCTCTGCAGCATCCGGCGGATGCCTGCGTCGGCGACCACGATCCGGTCGGTGGCGGGCAGTTCCGGCGCCAGGCCCTTGAGCAGCCGGATCGGGTCGTCCTTGATCTGGCGGGACCGGAACTCCATGCTGTCGGCGATCCGGTGGTGCCCGCGCTCGGCCTCCCGGTACGCGCGCACGTTGGACGCCGTCATGCCCGCGTACCAGTCCAGGCCGGAGGCGTCCCGGGGCGCCAGGCTGACCAGCGCGGCCGCCCGGCGCACCCGGCCGGGCAGCAGCGCGGCGCAGGCCAGCGCGTGCGGCCCGCCGCCGGAGCGGCCGAGCACGGCGAACTCGGCCAGCCCGAACTCGTCCGCGATCGTCCGCACGTCCACGGCCGCCGCCGCGACCGGCCGGCCGGGCAGCCGGTCGGAGTCGCCGTAGCCGGGCCGGTCGAAGGCGATCAGCCGGACGCCCAGGCGGTACAGCACCGTGCTGCGCGGCGCCGGCCCGAACCGGCTGCCGGGGGTGCCGTGCAGCAGGAACACCGGGCGCCCGCGCGGGTCGCCGTAGGTCTCGACCGCCAGCGCGCGGCCGTCCGCCGCCTTCACCACGCGTGAGGTCACGCGGATCCTCCCGTTGTCGGGGTCATCGGGTCGGCCCGCCGGACGCGGGCCCGGCACGGCCCGGCCGACCCGGCCGGGCCGGGCAGGACGGGCTGTGCGGGTGGTGCGGGTGGTGCGGGCCGGGACAGGGCGGCGCGGGGCAGCACGGGGCCGGGCTCAGTGCTCGTGGCCGCGCACCTCCCGGCGCGCCTGCCAGGTGGTGTGCTCGCGGGAGACCGCGTCCTCGGCGTCCCTGGCCAGCCGGGCCCAGAGTTCCTCGGCCTCCGGCGAGCGCACGTCCAGTTGGGTCAGCTGGCGCCGGATCAGTTCCAGTTCGTCGGCGGCCAGCGCGTACGCGGCGGCCAGCGGCCGGTACTGCCGCAGCTGGGCCCAGGCCGCCACCGAGGCCGCGACCGCCGAGACGGTGCCCAGCGCGTCGTAGTCGAAGCCGCCCAGCGCCCGCAGCACGGCGAGGACCAGGCCGAGCGCCGGCAGCACGATGCCCAGCACGCCCGTCCAGAAGCCGGCCCGGGCGCAGCGGCGGGCCTTGGTGGCGTACCAGTCGTGCTGGACCTTCACCCGCTCCTGGAGGTACACCTCCCGGCGCACGCTCAGCGGCTGCTCGCGCAGGCCCCGCATGGCCTCGGTGACCTCGGCGGTGGCCCCGGCGCGCACCGCGCGGCTGTCCCGGAAGGCGTGCAGCACCCGGGCCAGCTGGAAGCGGTAGAGGCCCTCGGCGTCCGGCAGGGTGGTGGGCGGCGGCTGGTAGGCGTCGGCCCGGACGGCGAACTTCCAGGCGAGCGTCTTGACCGACTCGGCGGCGGCCCGGCCCTCGTACCAGAGCCCCTGCGGGTTCTGCCGGCCGGTGATCACCGCGAAGCAGATCGCGCCCAGGTACGCGGCCGCCGCGAGCCAGGCCCACAGCGGGCCGTCGGCGGAGCCGGTGGCGGCGGCCGCGACGAGCAGGACCAGCTCCCAGCGGCTCAGCGCCACCGAGCGCCGCTGCCCCTGCTGGGAGGCGGAGTCGGCGGCCCAGAACAGCTCGGGCAGCAGCTCGTCCTCACGGACCCGCCCCATCGAACCCGCCCCCGTCGCCATGCTCGGCCCCCACCCGTCGCTCAGGTCGCAGGGCTGTCCTGCCCCGGCCCGGCGGCCGGTACGCCTGCCTCCGGGCCGGTATGGCCAAGAAGCCCCGAAGGTTGTCTCAGACCGGCCCAGGGGCGGCCACGGCCCCCGCGCCCGCCCCGGCACCGGCCCCCGGCAGCGGCCTCAGAAGGTGTAGAAGATCCGCTCCGCGTTGTCGGCCATCACCTTGGCGTTCCACTCCGTCCCGCCGTCGACGTTGCCCGAGCGGAACAGCGGCGGCTCGATGCCCCGGTCGGCGAGCCGGCCGACCGCGGAGGCGACCACCGCCTGCATCAGGGCGCTGGTGACGATGGTGGAGACCGGGCCGAAGGTGGTCGCGGCGCCGGGGTGGGTGAGCTCGCCGTCGCCGACCGCGATCTTGTTGTCCAGCACCACGTCGCAGTGGTCCTTGAGGTACGTGCCCGAGGGGTGCTGGGAGCTGACCTCGGCCGGGTAGGCCAGCGAGGTGAGGCCGATCACCCGGATGCCCCGGGAGCGGGCGTGCGCGGCCAGCTCGACCGGCATCACCTGGCGGCCGGAGAGCGAGATGACGAACAGCAGGTCGCCGGCCCTGGCCGGGGTGTGGTCCAGGGTGGTGGTGGCGAGGCCGGAGACCCGCTCCAGGGCGCTGGCGAGCGGGGCCGGGCGCACCGTGACGCCGGCCATCCCCGGCACGTCCAGCAGGTTGACCGGGACGAGTCCGCCGGCCCGGTAGACCACGTCCTGGGCGGCCAGCGAGGAATGTCCGGCGCCGTAGGTGAAGACCCGCTGCCCGCCGGCGAGGGCGTCCGCGAGCAGTTCCGCGGCGCGCTCGATGTTGCCCGCCTCCTCGGCCCGGACCCGCTGCAGGTGGCTGATCGCTGCGTCGAAGTACTGTCCGACCAGGTCACTCATCGGGGCCTGCGCTCTCTGCCGGGTGGGGGCGCCCGGCCGCTGGGGCGGCCGGGTGGTCCAGACCGCCAGTGGAGAAAGCTACGGCGAGCACCGTGGTGCCTGGAGCCTGCGACTGTCAACAGGGACGAAAAGCGGCCGGGAACACCACCGTCTGGATCCGGTTGTCATTGCGGTAGGTCAGAATTGACGGTGAGGACACCGAGGAACGGAGCCAGCGGCGATGTCTGGGCTGATCGACACGACCGAGATGTACCTTCGCACCATTCTGGAGCTGGAGGAAGAAGGCATCACCCCGATGCGCGCCCGGATCGCGGAGCGCCTGGAGCAGAGCGGCCCCACCGTCAGCCAGACCGTCGGCCGGATGGAGCGTGACGGCCTGCTGCAGGTCGCCGGCGACCGGCACCTCGAACTCACCGAGGAGGGCCGCCGGCTCGCCGTGCGGGTGATGCGCAAGCACCGCATCGCCGAGTGCCTGCTGGTCGACGTCATCGGCCTGGAGTGGGAGCAGGTGCACGAGGAGGCCTGTCGCTGGGAGCACGTGATGAGCGAGACGGTCGAGCGCAAGGTGCTCGCCATGCTCGGCCACCCCACGCAGTCCCCGTACGGCAACCCGATCCCCGGGCTGGACGAGCTGGGCGACACCAAGGCGGAGGGGGAGGGCTTCGACGCCGCCCTGGTCACCCTGGACGCGCTGCGGCCCGGTGACGGCGGGGCCAGCGTGGTGGTCCGCCGGATCGGCGAGCCGATCCAGACCGACGGCGACCTGATGCGGACGCTGCGTCGCGCGGGCATCCGCCCGGGCGCCACGGTGCAGGTGGCCACCGGCCCCGGCGGGGTCCGGGTGGGCACCGGCGACGAGGCGGCGGAGCTGGGCAAGGAGATCGCCGCGCACGTGTTCGTGGCGCTGGCCTGACCCCCCGGCCGGCGCTTCGGCGCGGCCCGGGAGCAGCACGGCGAGGGCCCGGTACGTCCCCACGTACCGGGCCCTCGCGTTCCCTCCCCGTTCCCTCCCCGCCCCCTGGTCCCGCCTCGTGCCACCTGGCCACCCCGAGCCCGGCCGGTGTCACGCCCCCCCCGGATCCCGCCCCGTCCCCTCCTGGTCCCGCCCCGTCCCTCCCGAATCCCCCCGGTCGCCGCGCCCGGCTTCCCCGTCCGAGCGCCCCTCCCGGCAGTTCCCCGCTCACCGCTTCCCCGTGCGGTCCTTCGCTCCTCGGCCGTGTCCCCGGCCCCGCTGCTCCCTTCCGTCCGGCGGCGTCCCCTCTCGCAGGAAATCCTCCCCTCGGCAGATCTTGGCAATCCTTGAGCGTTGTCACTCGTACGAGGGGCTTTCGCCGTTGACCAGCGGGTACACCGGTCCTTTATCCGGACATGCGTCCGACGGGCCCCGTCCCCGGTGGGGGACAAGGCCCGTCGGTCGCGCGCGAGGTCCCGCGCGTCGCACACCCTCACCCGATAGGCGTAGGGCGGCCGTTCCAGGGGGTGCCGGCAGGCACCCGGACGAGTGACTCAGGAGTGCTGGTGCACCGCCGTCCGGCCCTGCCGGGCCGCCACGGCGGGGGCCTCGCGGCCGCAGGCGTAGGCCAGCGGGTTGATCAGCTCGGCGGCGTCCGGCAGCAGCCACCGGTTGGTGGAGGACGGCGGCCGGGCCCACTGCGCGAAGCTGTACGGGCCCACCCGCGAGGGCGGGGCCACGATCCAGTCGCCCTCGCCGCGTGCCACCAGGTCGAGCCGGCCGGGCGCCCAGCCCAGCTTGCGGAGCATCTCGGGGAGCTTGGCCAGCACCCCGGGCAGCACCAGGAACAGCAGCCGCCGCCCGACCTGGCCGGCCGCGGCCGGCACCGCCACCACCGGGCCGAGCTGCAGGCCCATCCGCTCCATCCGGGCCAGCGCCAGGCAGCCGGCCACCTCGGGCACGTCCAGCGCGTCGAAGGAGCGCCCGGTCGGCAGCAGGATCGAGGCCTGCGGGGTCTCCGTCCACCAGCGGCGCACCACACCCGGGCCCGCGCTGGCCCGGCCGCGCCAGTCGTCGCCGACCGGGTGCGCGCCCGGGGCCTCGCAGCCGGGGTCGCCGCACGAGCAGCGGGCCGGTCCGTCGCCGTCGACCAGCCAGGCGCCGGGGGCGACCTCCCAGTGGCGTTCCTCGGCGTAGCTGACGGCTTCGATGAGCAGTGCGGGCAGCTCGCTGTCGCTGCTCCGCCCGGGGGCTCCTGGGGTGTCTTCCACGCGCTGCTCAACTACCGTCCGTGAGGCTGGTTACGGCCCGGCGGGAGGAGGTGTGCCCGGGGGCCGCAATGTCACCCGAACCGGTGAGTGCTCCCCGCCGGAGCTGGGGCGGACCGGGCGCAGTGGGGGCGCACGGGGGCATTCTCCCGGGCGCGCGGGGGGTGAGGACCGTCACCGTGGGTATCCCGCTGGCGTTGCTGATCGCTAACCTGGTGTCAGATTCCTTGGACGGTCGGACAGTCGGCAACAGATCAGCAGAATCGTCGTCCGCCGGCCGGGACCGGAGGGCGTTGGGGAGGCGAAGCCCATGGCCGCGAGACCACTTGTCGCACGACAGCCCAACGAGCGCCTGCAGCAACTCATCCAGGAGGCGAGCTGCTCGAACGCGGGCCTCGCCCGCCGGGTGAACCTGTGCGGCGCCGAGCACGGCCTCGACCTGCGGTACGACAAGACCTCGGTCGCCCGCTGGCTACGCGGCCAGCAACCGCGCGGCCAGGCACCGGCCGTGATCGCCGAGGCGATCGGCCGCAAACTCGGCCGCGGGGTCTCCGTCGAGGAGATCGGGATGGCCGACGGCAAGAACCTCAGCTCCGGCATCGGGCTGCAGTTCTCGGCCACCCTCAGCGGTGCGCTGGAGCAGGTCTGCGAGCTGTGGCGCAGCGACGTCGGCCGACGGGACTTCCTGACCGGTGCGGCCGTGGCCGCCTCGGCCCTGGTCGAGCCCAGCCGGGACTGGCTGATCACCCCGCCCGACCCGGTGGTCGCCCGCAGCGGCGCCGTCCGGGTCGGCCCCTCCGACGTCGCGGCGATCAAGGCCACCACGCAGATGCTGGTCGACCTCGACCACCGGTTCGGCAGCGGGCACGTCCGCCCGGTCGTCGTGCACTACCTCAACAGTGTGGTCTCCGGCCTGCTCAGCGGCGGCTACCGGGACGACACCGGCCGGCAGCTGTTCGCGGCGGTCGCCCGGCTGACCGAACTGGCCGGCTACATGGCGGTCGACACCGGGCAGCCCGGTCTCGCCCAGCGCTACTACATCCAGGCGCTGCGCCTCGCCCAGGCCGCCGACGACCGCGGCTACGGCGGCTACGTGCTGGCCGCCTCGATGAGCCACCTGGCGGCGACCCTCGGCAACCCGCGGGAGATCGCCCAACTCGCCCGCGCCGCCCAGGAGGGGGCCCGCTCGGTCGCCACCCCGACCGCGATGGCGATGTTCTACGCCGCCGAGGCCCGCGGCCACGCCCTGCTGGGGGACGCCCGCGCCTGCGAGGCGGTGGCGGCCAAGGCACTGGCCGCGATGGAACGGCGCAACCCCGAGGACGACCCGGACTGGATCGTCCACTTCGACGACGCCTACCTCGCCGACGAACTGGCGCACTGTCACCGGGACCTGGAGCAGGCCGGCCAGGCCGAGAAGTACGCCCGCCGGGCGCTCGACCTGCACCCGCCGACCAGGGTGCGCCGCCGCGCGGTGGACCTCGTCCTGCTGGCCACGGCCCAGTTGCAGCAGCGCGAGGTCGAACGGGCCTGTGAGACGGGCACCCAGGCCGTCCGGCTGCTCAGCGGGCTGCGCTCCAACCGGGGCGTGGAGTACCTGGACGAGTTCCGGCGCCGGCTGGAGCCGTACCGGGAGCAGCGGGTGGTCCGCGAGTTCCAGGCCAGGGCGGAGGCGGAGGCGGCCTGACGGCGCCGCCCGGGGCCGCGGCACAGCCGCCGGCCCCGGGCACCGTCCGCCCTGCGGCCCTTCTGCCGCGTCCGCCCTTCCCGCCTGTTCCGTCCTTCCCGTCCGCCGTGTTTCCGTCCGTCCCGCGACTGTGCCCGGGGCCACCGCCGGTCCGGCCCGGGCGAGGTTCGAAAACCGGCCTTCTTCTGCCCGGCGGCGGGCAGGAGAAGGCCGTTCGCGCTGTTCGGGGCCGCCGCCGGAGGGCCGGAACCGGGCAAGCGGCACTCCGCATGGTCACCCGTGACGGTGAACCGGTACCGTGGGCGCGACGTTCAAGGGCAACTGACGCCCAAGAGAACCGCCCAGATGTGGTCCGCCGTCAACGAGGGCGCGGAACAACCGAGGAAGGCCCGGGTGCGCGTACGGGAGACAGGGCACGGGTGGCCGCCGGCCGCTCGATCGCTGTCGGCTGTCCCGGCGGGCCCGGTGTCACGCACAGGTGAGGAATCGCGTTGAACCAGCGCCGCTCGTATCCCAACTCCGGTGACTTCAATCTGGACGACCTCTTCCGGCCGGAACCCGGCCAGCAGCAGGGCCAGCCGGATCAGCAGCAGGGCCAGCAGCCCGGCCAGCAGCAGGGCCAGCCCGGCCTGCCGGCGCAGCCCGGCCAGCCCGAGTACCTGGGCGGCGGCCCGGGGCAGCCCGCACCGGCCCCCGGCGGCAGCTGGGGCGGCCAGCAGCAGTATGCGGCCCCGCAGGCCGCCGCTCCGGCGCCGGAGACCCAGTACCTGCCGCCGTACCCCACCTCGGACCCGCAGGGCGGCGGCTACCCCGCCCAGGGGCCCGCGCAGGGCTACCAGCCCGCGCCGCAGCCCGGCTACGGCTCCGCCGACCAGGGTTACGCCCCGGTGGACCAGGGCTACCAGCAGGCCGGGTACCCGGCGGCCGCGCCGGCCGGTGCCGGCTACCCCGCCCAGGCCGAGACGACCTTCACCCCCACCACCCGCTCCTCGCCGGGTGCCGGCGGCCGGCGGCCGTCCTCGAAGCTGATCATCGGCGGGGTGGTGGCCGGCTGCGCCGCCGCCGGGATCCTGGTCGCCGTGCTGGTGAGCGGCGGCGACTCCACCGACGACGGCCGGACCAAGCCGGGTGCGCCGGTCGCGGCGGGCAGCAGCGCCGCCGGCAGCGGCAGCGCCGGGGCCACCGCCGGAGCGCTCGGCCCGGAGGCCAAGGAGCAGGCCAAGGGGCTCTCCGACCTGCTGGGCACCGCCAACGACAGCCGGCAGGCGGTGATCGGCGCGGTCGCCTCCGTGCAGAAGTGCGACAAGCTGCCCGAGTCGCAGCAGGCACTGACCGCGGCGGCCGGCCAGCGCAGGGATCTGAAGACCAAGCTGGCGGCGCTGAAGACGGACCAGCTGCCCACCGGCCCGCAGCTGGTCGAGCAGCTCAACCAGGCCTGGGAGGCGTCGGCCACGGCCGACACCGAGTACGCGGCCTGGGCCGGGGACGCCCAGGCGGGCTGCGACCCGACGAAGAAGGACAACCCGCACTACAAGGCGGCGGTGGCGGCCAGCGGCACGGCCACCACGGCCAAGAAGCAGGCCTCCGCGCTGTGGAACGCCATCGCCGGCCAGGCCGGCCTGGCCACCAAGAGCGACGGGGACCTCTAGCCCCCGCACCGCTCCTCCAGCCCCCGCACCGCCTCGCGCGGCAGCCCGCCGCGGGCCCGGCCCGCCCCACCGGGGCGGGCCGCCCCCGTCTGCTCCGCTCCCGGGCGGGAGGCCGGGCCCGGGCCCGGAACAGGAAGGCGGGCCGGGGCCCCACCGGCCCGGCCCGCCCCCTTCACCGCACCCGCGGTCGTCCGTTACGGCTTCTTGCCGCCGGTCAGCACCCAGCGGACGTCCACGAAGCCGGGCTGCTGGAGGGTGAGCCGTCCGGAGCTCGCCTGCTGGTACGTGACCCAGGTGTTCACCAGCCGCGGCGACTCCGCGCTGGCCAGCATGTTGGTGGCGCCCCAGGCCAGCGGCGGGGTGAGGCCGGCCGTGTCGATCGGGTCGCCGCTGTCCAGCACCGCGGTCAGCGCCTTGGCGTTGAGCGGGCGCCCGGCGGCGGTGAGCCGTTCGCCGACCTGGCGCAGCACCTCGTAGGCGACCCAGGTGGTCTGCACGCCGGAGTCGGCGACGTCGATCGTCCTGCCGTCGGCCGTGCTGCCCCGGACCACCGAGCGCAGCGCGTCCCAGACCCCGGAGGACTCCGGCGGGTACCAGCCGGCGACGTACGCGCCGGACAGCGGACCGCTGTCGCCGCCGGTGGAGTCCACCACCGACTGCTGGACGCTGCCGATCACCGAGGCGAGCCGGGTGTTCCTGGAGCCGAGGCGGCGGTAGGAGTCGAGCAGGTTGCCGGTCGGCTCGGTGCCCAGGGCGACCGTCACGCAGTTGCCGCTCTCGTCCTTGCCGATGGCCTTGCGGGCGACCTCGGTGTAGTTGCTGGACTTCTCCGGCGCCTTGACGTCGACCAGCTTGACGCCGGCCGGCTTGAGCGCGTTGGCGAGGTAGCCGAGCAGGCTGTCGCCGGCCGGGGTGTCCGGGCGGACCAGCGAGACCGAACGGCAGCCGGTGTCGACCAGCTGGCGGCCGCTGCCGGCGATCAGCGCCGGCATGCCGCCGGCCACGGGGTACGACAGCGGGCTGGTGAACTCGGCGCCGGAGAGGCCGTAGCCGCCGAGGTACGGGATCCCGGCCCGCTCCAGGGTGGTCATGAAGCTCTCGCCGAACTGGCTGTACGAGCCGACCACGGCGATCGCCTTGGCGTCCACCGCCTGCTGCGCGCACTTGGCGGCGCCCGGCGCCTCGTTGTGCTCGTTGCAGGTCAGTACCCGCACCTTGTGACCGCCCAGGCCGCCCTTGGAGTTGATGTCGCGGCCGATCGCCTCGGCCAGCGCCGTCATGCCGGGCCGGTCGGTGGACCCGGTGCCGGACGGGGCCCAGGTCATCACCGTGAGTTCGGCGCCACCGGTGGAGGCGTCGGCCGGGCCGCCGCAGGCCGAGGTGGCGAACAGGGCCGGCAGCAGGGCCGCCGCCACGGCCGTGCCGACCACGGTCCGGCGTCCTCCGGAGCGTCCTCCGGGCCGGTTCGCCGCGTCGTCACGGCGCCGGGGCGGCTGCTGGTCTCCCGCCGACTGCTGGTCCTCGGGCGATGCGGACTGCCTGAACATGGCTTTCCCTCCCTGGGCAACCCTGTTGCTCACTGGCACCAGCCAAGCCGCCATGCCACAAGCACAGAGGGCAGAAAAGAGAACGGACGGCCAACGGGGGCGGAACACCGGGTGGGGTGGGTCGGGGACGCGTGTAGAACACGAACGGTGGGGGAACGTACGATCTCTCCCCATGTCCGCCAGCACAGATTCTTCGTATCGGTCTGCCCGAAACCCTTCTCGTCCGGGGCACCGCTCCAGCACGATGGGCGGCATGCCGCTCAACGACCTGCCCTGGTGGCGCTGGCGCGCCCGACTGCGCTCGGCGCTGCACATGCTGTCCGACCCCGCCTTCCAGCAGGAGACCTGGCTGGCCGGCCGCGAGGGCTTCGGCGACGTGACCGATGCCGTGTACCGCTTGGTCGAGGACACCTGGCTGGACCGCTGGTCCGCCGAGAAGTACGTCGGCACGATCTTCCGTGACTCCGGCGAGGCCGCCGTGGTGGACGTCGCGGTGCTGCGCGTGGTGCGGATCCTGCACCAGGTGGGCGCGGACGCGCCGGTCTCCGACTACCTGGCGCACCACGGCTGGCCGGAGGCGGTCCGGGCCTGCCGGGAGGCCCACGTGCGGCTGGCCCAGAACGACGGCGACGATCCGGACGCGGCCCCGCGGTCCCTGGAGGTCCTGCGGATCATGACGCAGGTCTGACCGCCCCCGCCCGCCCGTTCTCGCTCCCGTTCCCGCACCGGCCCCGGGCCGTCGCGGGCGGGCGTCCCGCAGTTCGGGCAGGGCGACGAGCACTGTCCGGAATATGACACGCTTGACCGTCCACGCCGAACGATCTTCAGGACAGGACCCCACCGTGGAACAGCAGACGGCCAGCGCCCAGTACGTCCTCACGCTGTCCTGCCCGGACAAGCAGGGGATCGTGCACGCGGTCTCCAGCTACCTCTTCATGACCGGCTGCAACATCATCGACAGCCAGCAGTTCGGCGACGGGGACAGCGGGCTGTTCTTCATGCGGGTGCACTTCTCCGCCGAGGAGCCGGTCACGGTCGACAAGCTGCGGGCCAGCTTCGCCGCCATCGGGGCCTCGTTCCGGATGGACTGGCGGATCCACCCCAGCGCCGAGCGGATGCGGATCGTCCTGATGGTCAGCAAGTTCGGGCACTGCCTGAACGACCTGCTGTTCCGCACCAGCATCGGCGCGCTGCCGGTGGAGATCGCCGCGGTGGTCTCCAACCACGGCGACTTCGAGGAGCTCACCGAGTCCTACGGGATCCCCTTCGTGCACATCCCGGTCACCCGGGACACCAAGGCGGACGCCGAGCGGCAGCTGCTCGACCTGGTCGAGCGGGAGAACGTCGACCTGGTCGTGCTGGCCCGCTACATGCAGGTGCTCTCGGACGACCTGTGCAAGGCGCTGTCCGGCCGGGTGATCAACATCCACCACTCCTTCCTGCCGAGCTTCAAGGGCGCCAAGCCGTACCACCAGGCGCACACCCGGGGCGTGAAGCTGATCGGCGCCACCGCGCACTACGTCACGGCGGACCTGGACGAGGGCCCGATCATCGAGCAGGAGGTGGCCCGGGTCACCCACGACGTGACGCCGGACCAGCTGGTCGCGCTCGGCCGGGACGTCGAGTGCCAGGCGCTGGCGCGGGCCGTGAAGTGGCACAGCGAGCACCGGGTGCTGCTCAACGGGACGCGCACGGTCGTCTTCACCTGAGCCCCGGCCCCGGCCGGCGCCTTCGCCGGCCGGCCGGGCCGCTCAGGGCCGGGACAGCAGCGGGGCGGCGCGCAGCACCTCGCGGATCGCGGCCCGGTCGCCGTGCTCGCCGACCGGCACCCGGTCCGGGTCGCGGTGGGCGGCGGCCAGCTGGCAGAACTCCAGCCCGTCCAGCACCATCGCGGCCACCGGCTCGGTGGTCCGCCCGTACCCGGCCGGGTTGCCCGGCGGGGCGGGCCCGTCCAGCGGGATCAGCCACTCGCCGGCCGCCGGGCCGTCGATCACCAGTCTGAGCAGCCTCGCCGGCCGCCGCTCACCGTCCGTGCGGCCGCCTCCCTCGGGGCCCGGCGGACCGGCTGCGCCCGGCCGCCCGGCCCGGCGCAGCGCGGCCACCGCCTCGGGGAGCATCCGGGCGGCCAGGTCGATCATCTGCCGCAGGTGCGGCGGCGCCGGCGGCGCGTACGGGTAGGCGACCGCGCGGGCCACGTCCTCGCCGTGCACGTAGCACTCGAAGGCCCGGTCGACGAAGGCGTCCCGCAGCGGCAGGGCGGCGAAGCCGTAGTCGACCGGGAGGTTGCCGCCGGGCGCCAGCGCGGCGCCGCGGACCAGGGCGCGGGTCTGCCGGCGCCACAGCGTGCGGACGGACTCGGGGGAGCAGCCGGCCCGGGCGGCGGCCAGCCGCTCGGTGCGGTCGACGATCCCGCTGAACGGCGAGGCGCCCTGCCGGGGGACCCGCGGCGCGGGCCGCCCGGCAGGCTCCGGTGCCGGCGGGCCGGGGGTCTCCGCGGCGCCCGCGGCCGGGGCGGGGCCGGCGGCCGGGGCGGCGGGGCCGGGCCCGGCCGGGACGGGGTCGGGCAGTCCGAGGGACAGCGCCAGGTAGCCGTCGACCGCGGCCAGGTGGCTGAGCACCTCGGCCGGCCGCAGCCGGTCCGTGCCGCCGTGCCAGGGGAGTTCGACGATCTCCTGCCACTCCTCGGGGCCGAGGTCGCGCAGCAGCGCGTCGAGTTTGGCGGTCTCGGCGGCGTACGGCGCGCCCCAGGCCGGGACGGGGAGTTCGGCCGGGCGCCGGGCCAGGCACCAGTCGAGCACCTGTTGGCGCAGCGCGCCGGACGGGTCGAGCGGCTCGTCGGCGGAGAGCCACCCGGCGGCGTCCCGCAGCCGGGTGCCCTCCTCCGCGCAGTCGGGGCAGAGCCGCAGGTGCCGTTCCAGTGCGGCGGCCTCGCGCCGCGGGCAGGCGCCCAGCGCCCAGGCGCCGAGCAGGGAGCGGAGGTCCTCGTGCTGCTGCTCGGTGAGGGGCGCGGCGGTCGCGTCCGCGCTCACGACAGGCTCCCGGCGGGGGCGCCGGCGGGGCTGCTGCCCGGCGCCGGGGGCACGGCGCCGTCCGCGTCGTCGTCCCGCGGCTCGGTGAGTTCGGTGGCGAGCAGTTGCAGGCCGAGCCGCATCCGCTGCTTGGCCGCCTGCTCGCTGATGCCCAGCCGGTGGGCCGTCTCCTGGTAGGTCCGGCCGTCGTAGTACGTCTCGGTGATGGTCTCGCGCAGGGGGTGGGGGAGGGAGTCCACCACGTACTGCACGCGGGCGGCGGTCGCCACGGCGCGGATCTCCTCGTCCACCGCGCCGGCCCGGGCGCTCAGGTCCTGGTGGGGCGGGGCTCCGCCGTCCGGCCACGGCCGGGGCGCCGGCGGCGCGTCCGGGAGCGGCCCGTCCGCCGGGAGCCCGTGGGTGGCCGTCGGCGGGCCGGCGGGTGCGCCGGGGTGCGGTCCCGGCGACACGCCGAGGGCGGCGGTCCGGTCCAGCCGCAGCCGGTCGACCGCCCGGCGGTGCGTCAGGGCGCCGAGCCAGGAGCGCAGCGAGCCCTCCCCGGGGTCGAAGGCCTCCGGGTGGGTCCACAGATGGGCGAAGACCTCCCGGGTGAGCTGCTCGGCGGCGGCCTGGTCGGTCAGTATCCGGCCCGCCAGGCCGTGCACCAGCGGGGCGAGTTGGTCGTAGAGCTCGCCGAGCGCCGTCTCCTCGCCCCGGGCCAGGCGCTGTTGGAGTCGTTCGTCCCAGGAGAGCGGCTGTCCGGGGGTGGTCATCGGCACGCCCCTCCCGGCACGTCCGGGCCGGCGGCCGCCGGCCTGCTGCTCCCAAGGTAGTCCTTGGGCCGTGCGGTCCGGGCGGAAATCCTCCGAAGGGGGCCACCGGGCCGGCGGACCGTCAGAACAACCGCTCCGTGCACGATGTCTTCGCGCGGGACGTTGTTCGAGGCCGCGTGGACATATGTAGGAAGGGTGGTTCCAGAGTGGCGGCCGTGGTGTCCCGGGAATGGGCGGGTAGTTTCGCTACCCTCGTCCCCAGCAGGTCCGGCGGGGTCGCGGGCGGGAGCCCGTCCGGTCATCGGCGCGAGCTCCGCCGGAGTGAACGGGACAGTATGCACTGCCCTGTCCCCCGATCGCTGGAATATGCCCGAAGCGCTTGCTGCGGCCGGCCCGCCGGATCATCCTGAGGCGTATTCGTGCCGCAGCCAGTACGTGACGGACAGGGTTGTGCGACGGACGAGAGCGCGGGGCAGCCCGGCTGTGGGGGCGGGCGGCCCGGGCCGGCCGGCCGACCGGACCGGCCCGATCGAAACGACGGCCGAACTGCGAGTGCGGGTGGTGGAGCGGTGCAGGTACTTCAAGTGCAACTGGCGGTGCAGGCGGACCCCGCCGAGGTCGGCCGGGCGCGGAGGTGGGTGCGCTCGCGACTGCTGAACCAGGGAGTGGACCCGGACGCGCCGATCGCCGAGACGCTGGTGCTGGTGGTGTCCGAACTGGTGACCAACGCGGTGGTGCACACCGGGTGTCCGGCCGTGCTGAGGCTGCTGATGCCGCTGGAGTCCACCGCCGCCCCGGGGCCGCCCGGCGCCCGGCTGTTCGCCATGGTCGGCCCGCTGCGGGTCGAGGTCGCCGACGCCAGCCAGGTGGCGCCCGCGCCCCGGCACGCGGGCGCCGACGAGGACGCCACCAACGGCCGCGGGCTGGAGCTGGTCGAGCTGCTCTGCGACCGCTGGGGCTGGTACCCGGACGGCTCCGGCAAGCGGGTCTGGTGCGAGATCGACGCCGCGGCCACCGCCGTCCGGCCGGCGGCGGGCGGCGTGGACGCACCGCTGCACGACTCGCTGGACCGGGTGCCGGCCGCGCCCTGACCTGGGCGGACCGGGCGTCCCGAGACCGCCGGGGCCCGTACGCGGCCGCGGGCACGGGCCTGGGCCGTACGCGCCGGATACGGCCGAAACGCAACGCAACCATTCCGAATTTCGGACAACCCATTGACGTGAAGTATCCAGCTGATCACTCTTGGGTGCAGCTCTCCGTTGCGAGGGGACGCCGAGGAACCGCCGACCGACCGTCACCGCGGCACTGCTGTCCAGGGGGAACTCAGCAGGCGGGCCGTGCGGTGCCGGTTGCGCGAAAGCGCCTCGGCGAGTGCGGAGGGCTCGGCGCGGGTTCAGGGCCCGTGCATCGCGGTTGGACGGCGGTCGGCCGTGCCGTGCTCGGGGTGCGCGCGGCGCACCGCCGTCCAACCCGCGGCCGGCGCTCCTCCGCCCGTCCACCACTCCCCGGGAACGCCCCGGAGCCGGCCGGCCCGGGCCGCCGGGGCCGCCGGGCGCTGCCCGTTCAGGCCGGGCGGGGCCGTTCGACCTCGCGGAAGGTCCGCCGGTAGGCGCTGGGCGCCACGTCCAGCCGCCCGCGCAACTGCAGCCGCAGTGAGGCCGCCGTCCCGAACCCGGACTCCCTGGCCACCTGGTCGATCGTCAGGTCGGTCCCCTCCAGCAGCTGCCGGGCCCGCTCGGTGCGCTGGAGCGTCAGCCACTGGCCCGGACTGCTCCCGGTCTCCTCGCGGAACCGGCGGGTGAAGGTGCGTACGCTCGTGCCGGCCCGGGCGGCGAGTTCGCGCAGGGTCAGCGGCTCGTCCAGGTGTTCGAGGATCCAGGCCCGGACGGCCGCGGTGCCGGGACCGGCCGTCCCGGTCGCGGGCCGGGGCAGCTCGACGTACTGCTTCTGGCCACCCTCGCGCCAGGGCGGCACGATGCAGGTGCGGGCCACGGCGTTGGCCACCGCGCTGCCGTGGTCGCGCCGCACCAGGTGCAGGCAGAGGTCGACCCCGGCCGCCACGCCGCCGGAGGTGAGCACGTCCCCGTCGTCCGTGAACAGCACGTCGGGGTCCAGCCGGACCTCGGGGAACAGGGCCGCGAACTGCGCGGTGTGCCGCCAGTGCGTGGTCGCCGGACGGCCGTCCAGCAGCCCGGCGGCGGCCAGGACGAACGCGCCGGTGCAGATCGACACCAGCCTCGTGCCGGGCCGGACCCGGGCGAGGGCGGCGGCCGTGCCGGGCCCCGGCCCGCCCGCCGCGTAGAGGTCGGCGATCTCGGCCGCGGCCGGGATCACCACGGTGTCGGCCCGCTCCAGGAGTTCGGGGCCGTGGTCGACGCTGATCCGGAAGTCGGAGCTGGTCGCGACCGGGCCGCCGTCCAGCGTGCAGGTGGCCACCTGGTAGAGCGGGGTGCCGTCCGGGGCCTTGGCGGACTCGAAGATCCGCGAGGGGATGGCGAGCTCGAAGGCGATCACGCGGTCCAGGGCCAGCACCGCCACCCGGTGCGGGGCCCCGCGGTCTGCGGCGCTCATGCCGGACTCCCCTCGTCGAGACCCCCGATGCTGCCACACGGATGCGGACACCGGTGGCCCGATCCTGACGAAACATGGCAGTCAGGCCACTCGTGGGGGCCGGTCGCCTTCGGGACACTCGCTTCTGTGACCGAACCGACCACCCGCCCCGGCCCCGCCGCCGCCGCCGAGAGCTGTCCCGCCGACCGCGCCACCAGCGACCGCACCCCTGCCGACCGCACCCCCGCCGCCGTCGCTGCCGACCCGACCCCCGGCTCCGGTCCGGGCGTCCGCCGGACCTCCCGGCCGCACTACGCCTGGGTGGTCGCGGGCGTCGCCCTGCTCGTCCTGGTCGGATCGGCCGGATTCCGCTCCACGCCCGGCCTGATGATGGACGCCCTGAACGCCGAGTTCGGCTGGTCGCACGCGACCGTCGCGAGCGCCGTCTCCGTCAACCTCACCCTGTACGGCCTGACCGCGCCGTTCGCGGCCGCGCTGATGGACCGTTTCGGGGTCCGGCTGGTGGTGGTCTGCGCGCTGCTGACCATCTCGACCGGCGCCGGGCTGACCATCCTGATGACGCAGAGCTGGCAGCTCGTCCTCTGCTGGGGCGTGCTGGTCGGCCTCGGCAGCGGGTCGATGGCCGGTGCCTTCGCCACCACCGTCTCGGGCCGCTGGTTCCAGGCCCGGCAGGGGCTGGTCACCGGGGTGCTGACGGCCGGCGGCGCCGCGGGCAACCTGATCTTCATGCCGCTGCTGGCCGCGCTCGTCGAGCGGCACGGCTGGCGGACCGCGGTGGTGGTGGTCTCGCTGGCCGCCACCGCGGTGGCCGTCCCGGTGCTGCTGCTGATGCGCGAGCGCCCGGCCGACGTCGGCCTGCTCCCGTACGGGGCGACCGAGGCGCCGCCCGTCCCGGTGACCGAGGGCAGCGCGCTGGCCCGGTCGCTGCGGGTGCTGCGGGAGGCCGCCCGCAGCAAGGCGTTCTGGCTGCTCGCCGGGTCCTTCGCGATCTGCGGCGCGACCACCGCCGGCCTGGTCGGCACCCACTTCATCCCGGCCGCGCACGACCACGGCATGCCGGTCACCACGGCGGCGAGCCTGCTGGCCCTGGTCGGGGTGTTCGACGTGGTGGGCACGATCGCCAGCGGCTGGTTCACCGACCGCTTCGACTCGCGGAAGCTGCTGGTCGCCTACTACGCGCTGCGCGGGATCTCGCTGCTCTTCCTGCCGCAGTTGTTCGCCGGCTCCCTGAAGCCGCCGATCCTGGCCTTCGTGATCTTCTACGGTCTGGACTGGGTCGCCACCGTGCCGCCGACCGTCGCGCTCTGCCGCCAGCACTTCGGGCCCGACGCGCCGATCGTCTTCGGCTGGGTGCTGGCCGCGCACCAGATCGGCGCCGCGGCGGTGGCGGGTCTGGCGGGCCTGTCCCGCGACGCCTTCGGCAACTACGACCTGGCCTGGTACGCGGCCGGCGGGCTCTGCGCCGTGGCGGTGCTGCTCTGCCTGGCGCTGCGCCGGCGCCCGGCGGCGCCGGTGGTGGCGCCGGCCTGACCGGCGGGCCCCGGCGCCCGGCCGGTCCGACCGCTCCGGCCGGCCTCACCGGCCTGACCGGACGGCCGCCGGGGCCGGGGCGCCCGCCCGTTCACGTGCCCTTCGTAATGGGCTCCTAGGATGAGTGCCCATGACGCTGAGTTTCACCCTCGACCCCGATCTCACCCCCGAGCTGCGCGACGGCATCGTCCGGCTGTGGGCGGACGTGACCAACGCCGGCGGTGCCGTCGGATTCGTCCCGCCGGTCACCCCGGCGGAGGTCCTGGCCACCGCCGACCGGCAGTTCGCCGGGGCGGGGGCGGACGGCCCGGACCGGCTGCTGGTCGCCCACGACAGCGGGACCGGCCGGATCGCCGGCCTGCTGTTCTTCGAGTCGATGCGGTTCCCGCTGATGGAGCACTGGCGGATGCTCAAGCGGGTCATGGTCCACCCCGACTTCCAGGGCCGCGGGTACGGCGTCGAGCTGATGGCCGAGGCCGAGCGGACCGCCCGCGGCTGGGGGCTGGCCGGCCTGCGGCTGACGGCCCGTGGCGGACTCGGCCTGGAGTCCTTCTACCGGCGCTGCGGCTACCAGGAGGTGGGCCGGGTACCGGGCGCGATCCGGGTCGCCCCCGGCGACGACCGCGACGACATCACCTTCTGGCGCGGCCTGGCCTGAGCGGGCGCGGGCGGAGCCGTACCGGGGGCGGGCGCGGGGCGGGGCCGTACCCCGCCCGCCCGGCACGGCATGCTTCACTGGGATACCGGACCGGACCCACCCGTGCAGTAAGGATGCCCCTCGTGAGCAGCAAGCCGCTGAGCAGCCAGCCGCAGAGCAGCCAGTCGCCGAGCAGCCCGCCGGCGGACGGCACCGCGCCGGTCGGCGCCCCGCCGATCAGCACCGCGCACGCCACGCTCCGCTACACCTCCATGCGGGCCAGCATCTTCCTGGGCTGCCTGCTGCTCGCCCTGCTGCTGGGCCACTTCGGGATCATCCCGGTCGCCGGCGCGTCCGGCTACGTCTTCCTCGTGCTGCTCGCGGCCCTGGTCTCGGCGCCGCTGAGCTACGTCCTGCTCAGCAAGCAGCGGGACCAGATGTCGGCCCAGATCGCCGACAAGGTGAGCGGCCGGCTGCGCAGCAGGACCGCCGAGCGGATCGCCGCCCAGAACGCCGAGGAGGACGCCGCCGACGACGCGGCGCGCTCGGCCGCCGCCGCGCAGAACTGACCGCTCCCGTGCCCCCGGACGGGACTCCGCAGGCCGGCCGCCCCGGGCCGGCGCCGCGCCGGCCGACCGGGCGGGACGTGGCCCGGCTCGCCGGTGTCTCCCAGGCGACGGTCTCGCTGGTGTTCTCCGGCTCGGAGGCCGGCCACCGGGTGTCGGAGGCGACCCGGGAGCGCGTCCGGGCGGCCGCCCGCGGGCTCGGCTACCGGCCGCAGGCCGCCGGGCGCCAGCTGCGGCTGGGCCGCAGCGGGATGATCCTGCTCGCCGTGCCGAACATCCTCGGCCCGTTCTTCGGCCGGGTCCTGATGGGCGTGCACGAGGAGGCCGGCCGGCACGGACTGGCCGTGGTGGTCAGCTCCGGCTGGGGCAGCGCCACCCTCGCCGAGGCCGCCACCACCAGCCGCTTCGACGGCCTGCTGATCTGCTCGCCGGACGACAGCCAGCTCGGTGAGCTGCCCCCCGACACCCCCGTGGTCTTCCTGGACGCCGACCCGGGCACCGACCCGGGCCGGCCGACCGTGGAACTGGACGTCGCCGGCGGCATGCGGGACGCCGTCGGCCACCTCGCCGGACTCGGCCACCGCCGGATCGGCCACCTGCGATCGGTCCACTCCGCGTACACCTTCCGGGTCCGGCAGGAGGCCTTCGAGCGGGCCGCGGAGGAGCTCGGTCTGGACGTGCTGGAGCTGGGCGTCAGCCTCAACCTGGGTCAGCCGGCGGCCCGCGCCGCCGCGTACGAGCTGCTGAGCCGGGCGGACCGCCCGCGCGCGGTGATCTGCGACGACGACGTGGTGGCCTCGGGCGTCTACCAGGCGGCGGCCGAACTGGGGCTGCGGATCCCGGCGGACGTCTCGGTGGTCGGCATCGACAACATCCCGGTGGCCGGCCTGCTCGCGCCGCCGCTGACCACGGTCGACCTGCCGGGCGAGGAGCTCGGCCGGGTCGGCCTGGCCGCGCTGGCCGGGCTGCTGCGCGGCGAACCGGTGAGCCCGGTGGCCGCACTGGCCACCGGGCTCGTCCTCCGTTCGTCCACGGCTCCGGCCGGGCCCTGAGCCCGCCGGGCCCGCGCCCTCGTCCCCTGGTCCCCGGACCCGAGCTCCCGGCCCGCGGACCGCGGCCCGCGGGCCCGCCGGGCTACGGCTGCTCGGTCGGCTTCCCGGTGCCGCGCGGCCGGCGCTGCGAGGCACCGGGGGAGGGCGTCGCGTCGGTGGCCCCCGGGCTCGCCGCCGGGCCGGTGGTGGACTTCGGGTCGGTCCGCGGCGGCGGGTCGGGGATGTAGATCATGTTCAGCGGCTCCTTGGTGCTGCCGCGCAGCGCCTGGTTCATGGCGTCGCGCCAGATCGGACCGGGGCCGGTGGCGCCGAAGACCTCGCGGGTGAACTCCCCGTTGATGGTGATGTTCCGCATCTCGACGCCGCCGGCCGGGCCGCCGAGCCAGACGGCGGTGGCCAGCTGCGGGGTGTAGCCGTCGAACCAGGCGGCCTTCTTCTGGTCCGAGGTACCGGTCTTGCCGGCGATCTGCCGCCGGTCGCTCAGGCCGAGGTCGGCGCCCGTGCCCTTCTCGGTCACACCGTTCAGGACGGTGGTCAGGGTGTCGGCGGTCAGCTGCGAGATCACCTGGTTGCAGGAGGCGGGCGGCACCGGGACGTCCCGGCCGTCCACCCGGGTGATCTTGCTGATCGAGAGCGGGGTGCAGTAGACGCCGCGGGCGGCGAAGGTCGCGTACACGTTGGCCATGGTCAGCGGGCTGACCTCCTCCACGCCCAGCGCCATCGCGGGGACCTCCTCCAGCGGCTTGCCGCTGGCCTTGGCGCCGATGCCGAGCTTGTTGGCCATCTGCTTGACCGGGCAGAGCCCGATCTCCTGCTCCATCTGCACGAAGTAGGTGTTGACCGACAGGGCCATCGCCTCCTTCAGCTGGTACGGGCCGATCTCCTTGGCCGACTCGTTGGGGACGCTGCGCTCCTTGCCGGTGGCGAGGTTCTTCCAGGTGCCGTCGCAGGTCTTCATGGTCGGGTAGTCGATCCGGTTCGGCGCCGGGTACGACTGGGTCGCCGGGAGCCCGGCCTCCAGCGCCGCCGCCGCGACCACCGGCTTGAAGGTCGACCCGGGCTGGAACCCGTTGCCGCCGCCCATCGCCGCGTCGACGTTGTAGTTGACGACGGTCTCGTTCTTGCCCGGGTCCAGGCCGTAGGGGCGGGTCTGCGCCATCGCCAGGATCCTGCCGGTGCCGGGCTCGATCATGGTGGCGGCGGCCGAGACGGGGTCGGTGACCCTGACGTTGCTGCTCACGGCGTCCTGCGCGGCGGCCTGCTTGTCCGGGTCGAGGGTGGTGTAGATGTTCAGGCCGCCCTGGTCCCAGAGCTTCTTGCGCTCGGCGGCGCTCTTGCCGAAGGCCGGGTCCTGCTTCACCACGTGCCGGACGTAGTCGCAGAAGAAGCCCATCCCGGCCTGGGCGGTGATGCAGCCGTTGCGCGGGGGGTGGAAGGCCAGCCCGAGCGGGGCGGCCTTGGCCTCCTTGGCCTGGTCCGCGGTGATGTGCTTGTTCTCCAGCAGCTTGTCGATGACCACGTCGCGGCGCTTCTGCGCCGCCTGCGGGTGCAGCTTGGGGTCGTACTGGGAGGGGTTCTGCACCAGGCCGGCCAGGGTGGCGGCCTCGGGGACCGTGAGGTCCTTGTTGCTCTTGCCGAAGTAGCGCTGGGAGGCGGCCTCGACACCGTAGGCGCCGTTCCCGTAGTACGTGATGTTGAGGTAGTTGGTGAGGATCTGGTCCTTGGTCAGGTCCTCCTCCAGCT
>NZ_BNBO01000026.1 GCF_014655955.1 Kitasatospora indigofera | reverse complement strand
GCCGGCCAGCGCGAGGGCGAGTTCGGAGCGTCCGGCGCCGATCAGGCCGGCCAGGGCGACCACCTCGCCGGCCCGGACGGTGAGGTCGATGTCGCGGACGGCGTCGGTGGTGACGCCCCGGACGTCGAGGACGACCCGGTCGGTGGCGACGTCCTGGCGGGTGAACAGGGTGGACAGGTCGCGGCCGACCATCAGCCGCACCACGTCGGCCTCGTGGGCGTTCCCGGCGTCCAGCACGCCGGCCAGGGCGCCGTCGCGCAGCACCGCGATCCGGTCGGCGAGCCGGAAGATCTCCTTCATCCGGTGCGAGACGTAGATGATGGCGATGCCCTGGTCGCGCAGGTTGTTGATCAGTGCGAAGAGGGCTTCGACCTCGGTGTCGGAGAGCGAGGAGGTCGGTTCGTCGAACGCGATCACCCGGGCGTTGCCGGTCAGGGCGCGCAGGATCTCGACGATCTGGCGCTGGGCGGGGGTGAGTTCGGAGCCGAGCAGGCCGGGGGAGATGACCTTGTCGAAGCCGAACCGCTCCAGGTCGGCGCTGATCCGGCGGCCGAGTTCGGCGCGGTCGAGGCGGCGGCCGGCCCGGCGGGGCAGGGCGCCGGCGTAGACGTTCTCGGCGACCGAGACGTGCGGGATGATCTCCGGTTCCTGCGGGATGATCCGGATGCCGGCCGCCCGGGCCTCGGCCGGGGAGGCGAGGGCGAGGCGGGCGCCGTCCAGGGCGACGTGGCCCTCGGTCGGCCGGTGGTCGCCGGTGAGGATCTTCAGCAGGGTGGACTTGCCGGCGCCGTTCTCCCCCATCAGCGCGGTGACCTGGCCGGCGGGGAACTCCAGGGTGACCCCGCCGAGGGCTTGGACGGCGCCGAACCGCTTGACGATCCCCTCGATGGCGATCACCGGGCCGTCGCCGGTCGGGGGAGGGAGCACCGGGCGTCCGGTGCCGGGGCTGGTCATCGAGGGGCCTCGCAGACGGTGGGACGATCGGCGCGGTGGGCCGATGCGACGGGTGGGTGGGGGCGCCGGCGCGGTGGGGTGGGGGACTGCCGCGCCGGCGCGGCCGGGGGCGCCGGTTCAGCTGCAGCTGACGCCGGAGGCCTTCCAGTTGGAGGCGTCGACCATCTTGGTCGGCGCGAAGGCCTCCTTCGGGAACTCCTTGCCGTTCTTGAGCTTGTCGTACATGGTCTGGACGGCCAGCGCGCCGACGTCGCTGCCGTTGATGAACAGCGCGGCCCTCATGCCCGAGGGCTTGCCCGAGTTCCAGTTCTTGCAGGCCAGGTAGGCGCCGAGGCCGACCCCGATCACGTTGTCGGCCTTGAAGCCGGCGTTCTCCAGTGCCGTGACACCGCCCTGGACGTTCTCGTCGTTGCAGCCCCAGACCACCCAGTGCTTGACGCCGGCGTTGGCGGTCACGGTCGCGGCGATCTTGTCCTGGGCGCCGGTCGGCGTGTTGTCGGTGGCCACGTCGATGTTCTGGACATTGGCGCCGGCCCCGGCGAAGAAGGCGTTCTTCGCGGCCTTCACCCGGTCGGTGCAGACGGTGACGTCCTGCTTCCAGGCGGAGATGGTGCGGGTCTCGGCGGGGTTCCAGCCGGCCTTCTTGAACTCCTCCGCCGCCCGCTTGCCGACCTCGCCGCCCATCTGCTCGCCGCTGAAGCCGATCCGGGGGACGAGCGTGTCGGAGGTGCACACCGCCGGGTCGGGGCCGGTGGTGCAGATCTGGTCGTCGGAGGTGAGCAGCGCGACCTTGGCGTCCTTGGCGGTCTGCACGACCTGCGGGCCGACCGCCGGGTCGGGCACGACCACGATCAGGCCGTTGGACTTCTGGGCGATCGCGGACTTGGCCTCGCTGACGGTCTTGTTGGCGTCGGTGCCGAGGTTGACGACCTTGAGGTCCACCCCCAGCTCCGCGGCCTTGGCCTTCGCGCCCGCGGCCTCGCCGACGAAGTACTCCTGGTCGCCCTGCTTCTGCAGATAGGTGATCGAGATCTTCCCGTCGACCTTGGCGACGTCGCCGCTGCCGGCGGGCTCCTGGCCGGTCGAACACGCGGTGAGGCCGAGGGCGGCTGTCAGGCCCAGGGCCAGGACTGCGGCGGGCCTGCGGTTGCGTGCAGTGAACATGTGCATCCCCTTGCATGGACGGGCCGGTGGTGGCCGGCCCGGTGAGGCATGGTTGCGCGGAGCCCGCCGACTCCGGCCCGGGCGAGGACGGCAGCGGCTTCGCTCGCGGTTTCGATCAGAATTCAACGAGATCAAACGCGATGGGGCACAGGAAAACAGCTGTTTCCGGCGGGAGTCAACCGGGTGACTGACATGAGCCGGATTGAGACCCGGCCGTTACGCGGCAGTCGTCCAACAGATATGCCGCGACCTTGCTTGATCGGATTGCGCCTGAAATCGAGGTGATCGGGTGGGTCTGGCGCCTCGGCGCGGCCGGCTGCCGGCCCCCCCTGGGGTCGGGGGGGCGAGCCCGGGCCAACTGGTGGAAGCGTCAACATTTTCCACCACGCTGTGTGCGCTCCCCGATACGGCGATCAAGAACGATCAGGTTCACTGTTCGTCCGGACGTGGCTGCGCTACCTTGGGCGCCGTCGGTAGACCTCGCACGGCCGTCGTGGCCGTGCCCCGGACGCCGTCGGGACGGAGGGGCAGCCGTGGCGGACCAGGGACTGCTGGCGCAGCAGCGCAGGGCGCTCATCCTGGAGCAGGTGCGCCGGGACGGCGCGGTCAAGGTCGCCGAGCTGGTGGACCAGTTCGGCGTGTCCGACATGACCGTCCGCCGTGACCTCGACGTGCTGGCCCGCGGCGGCGCGGTGGAGAAGGTGCACGGAGGGGCGATCGCCGCCGGGGCCAGCACCGACGAGCCGGGGTTCGAGGCCAAGTCCACCCGTGAGTCGTCGGCCAAGGCCGCCGTCGCGGCGGCCGCCGCCGCCCTGGTCGAGCCCGGCAGTGTGGTGGCCGTCTCGGCGGGGACGACCGCCTTCGCGGTGGCCTCCCGCCTGCTCGGGATCCCCCGGCTGACCGTGGTGACCAACTCCCTCCCGGTCGCGGACCTGCTGCGGACGGCGGCCCGCGAACTCGGCGAGGCCGCCCCCGCGCTGCTGCTGACCGGCGGGAGCCCGACCCGCTCGGCCGCGCTGGTCGGCCCGCTCGCCGACCAGGCGATCCGGTCCCTGCACGTGGACCTGCTGATCCTGGGCACCCACGGGGTGTCCGAGCGGGCGGGCCTCACCACGCCGAACCTGGGGGAGTCTGAGACCAACCGCGCGCTGGTGGCCGCGGCGCGGCGGGTGCTGGTGGTCGCGGACCACACCAAGTGGGGGGTGACGGCCCTGAGCAGCTTCGCCGAACTCACGGAGATCGGCACCTTCGTGACCGACGAGGGCCTGCCGGAGGAGGCCCGGTCGGTGCTCGCCGAATCGGTCGGCACGCTCGTGGTGGCGCCGCCGTCCGGCGGGCGCTGACCACCGGGCCGGCGGCACCCGCCCGGCGGCCCCGCCCCTCCACGATCACCCCTCCGGCCCGTCGGCCCGGTCCTCCGCGACCGGGCCGGCGGGCCGCTGCCGTATGCCGGTGACCGCGCCCATGGGCCGCGGGAGCGGTTCGCCCGCCGGCCGACCCGCCTGGCCGTCCCCGGTAACGCCCTTCCTGTCACCGTGAGTTGACCTCGCTGCCTCGGTGCCGGCTGCCTCCCCCCTTGTGCGGCCGGCCGTTGCCACGGCCCGGGCGGCGGCAGCGGCGCCCGTCCCCAGGTACGGCGGCCCACGCTATTGACGCAGGGTCTAATAGCTTCTAGCTTCTGAACCGGGCCCCCATCGCCACCCCCCCCGACCGTAGGACGGTCGCGCACCCAGGAGCCGAGGAGCCGCTGATGACAGCCACCACCCGCCGGGCGGACAACGGGCCGGACGCTCCCGGCCACGCGCCCGCCCGCGAGCGGACCGCCCAACGCCTGCTCGCCTCCTCGGCGAAGCTCTCGTTCGACCCCGTCAAGGACATCGACTGGGAAGCCGGACCGGAGCCCGGCCGCTACTACTGCCCGCCGCGGCGGCTCTCCCTCTACGGCACCCCGCAGTGGGACCGGATGACGGAGGAGGAGCGGATCGAGCTGAGCAAGCACGAGGTCGCCAGCATCGCCGCCGTGGGCATCTGGTTCGAGGAGATCCTGATGCAGATGCTGCTGCGTCACGCCTTCGACCGCGACCCGACCACCGCCCACGTCCAGTACGCCCTCACCGAGATCGGCGACGAGTGCCGGCACTCGGTGATGTTCGCCCGGATGATCACCTGGATGGGCGTGCCCGCGTACCGCCCGGCGCGGCTCGCGCACGAGCTGGGCCGGATCTTCAAGGCCGTCTCCACGCACAGCCAGACCTTCGGCGGCACGATGTACGTCGAGGAGATCCTGGACGCCTTCCAGCGGGAGGTGATGGCCGACGAGACGCTCCAGCCGCTGACCCGCCAGGTCTCCCGGATCCATGTGATCGAGGAGTCCCGGCACATCAGCTACGCCCGCGAGGAGCTGCAGCGCGGACACCTCGGGCCGGTCCGGCGGCGCTGGGAGCAGCTGCTGATCGGACTGATCATCTACTTCTCCACCACCAGCCTGATCAACCCCCGCCTGTACGCCGCCGTCGGGGTGGATCCCGCCGAGGGGCGCCGGGCGGCCCGGGCGAACCCGTACTGGCACACCACCAAGCGGGAGATGGCGGCGAAGACCCTGGCCGTGCTCGACCGGGCGGGCCTGGTCGGCGGCGCCAACCGGTGGCTGCTGCGGGCGGCCGGCGTGGTCTAGCCCGCCGGCCGGCCCCGCCCGCTACGGCCCCGCCCGGCTCCGTCCCGCCCGCCCGGGACCCGCCCGGCCGCCGGAAGCCGCCGCGCACCGGGCGGGGCCCACGGCGGGTCAGACCCTGGTCCAGTGCCGGCTGTCGTCGCCGGTGCAGACGCCCAGCTCCAAGGGGGCGCCGTCGTCCCTGCGGGCGCCGGCCACGCTCAGGCAGAGCCCGGACGGGCCGCCGACGACGGTGCCGTCCCCGTTCAGGGTCCAGCGTTGGGCGGCGCCGCCGTCGCAGGTCCCGAGGACGACCGGGGTGCCGGGTGCGGTGCCGCGCCCGGCCGGGAGCAGGCACTTGCCGTAGATGGTGAGGGCCGCGCCGGGGGCGAGGGTGACCCGCTGGTTGGCGCCGCCGTTGCAGGTCCACAGCTGGACGGCGGTGCCGTCCGCGCTGCCGAGCGCCGTGGCGTCCGCGCACCGGTCCGATCCGACGCCGACCAGCGTGGAGGTGTCCCCGGCCCCGCTGCCGGTGACGGCCAGGTCGTCGAACTGGGCCGGCTGGTAGCCGCTGGTGCCGAGGCCCGCCAGGCCGACCGAGTAGGTGCTGTCGGTGATGGTGCCGAGGACGGCGCCGTCCAGGGCGGCGGTGATCGTACTGCCCTGGAAGCCCAGGCTGACGGTGTGCCAGGCGGAGCTGCCGGGAGGGGTGGTGGTGCCGCCGAGGAGCGTGCTCACCGACTCGGCGTCGGTGGCGCTGTTCCGGCTGACGGACCAGCTGCCGGTGTCCGAGATCCGCAGGTAGTACCCGGCCTGGTGGCCCGGGGCGCCCTTGGACTGGCGGGTGGCGCGGCCCAGCAGTTCGACGCCGCCGCCCTCCGGGAGCAGGGCGTCCAGGCTGACCGTGTAGTCGCCCCAGCCGGGGTCGCCGATCAGGGCGAAGGGTTCGCAGTCGGCCCGGGACCACTCGATCGGCCGGGTGGGCGCGGCCTGCCGCAGGCAGCCGCCCGGGCGGCCGCCGGCGCACGGCGCGGTCTCGAAGGCGCCCTGCATGTCCGACAGGTAGCGGGCCTCCCGGCCGGCCGGGTAGCGCTCGAAGTCGTCGGTGTAGGGGAGCGCCAGGGCGTGCCTGGCCGGTACCGCGGTGGGAGTGCCCGGCGGGTCCGGTTCGGTGCTGGTGAGGGTGTAGGCGTAGCCGGGCTGCAGGGTGAGGGAGAAGGCGCCGGCCGTGGGGGTCAGGTCCGGCTGCCGGGTCATCCACTGCGCGGGATCGGTCGAGTCGAGCTTGCTGGCCCAGACGTGCACCCTGGTGTCGGGCAGGCCGCCGCGCACCCGGAACGCGGTGCTGCGGGCGGCGGTGGCGGTGGTCGTCTCGACGACGGTCGTCCAGGCGCTGCCGTCGGGGGACTTGAGCGACACGTGGCTGCCGCCCGCCCGGTCGCCGCCGAGGTACCCGCTGCCGGTGTCCAGGTACTGCCAGCCGGCCCGGGTGAAGCGGGTGGTGTGCGCGGTGGCCCAGAGGTTGCGCCCGACGGTGTAGTTGCCTGACCAGGGCTGGTTGGCCAGCAGGAGCCCGTCGGTGGAGAAGGGCAGGCTCTGGTGGACGGCGGCGACCAGCGGCCAGTTGATGTAGGAGGTCATCCGGGCGTCGAGGTAGGCGCGGTTGGTGCCGCGGATCAGCGCGACGCCGTCCTGGTGGTCGTGCGACCCGCTCTCGCTGGCCCAGACCGGCTTCCCGCCGGCCAGCGCGTTGCCGTTCGGCGGCCGGCAGTCGGTCTGGGCGGTCAGGTACCCGCAGGGGTAGTGGATGCCGATGACGTCGACGGCCGCGGCGAACGCGGGGTCGGCGGCCATCGTGTCGGCCACCGTCCAGTCGGCGCCGCCGTCGTCGGCCCCGACGATCCTGGTGGGCAGGCCGTGTGCGGCGAGGGCGGCGTGGAACTCCTGGTACCAGGCCCGGTCGACGTCCTGGTGCTCGTTCCAGCCGCCGACGAAGTCGATGGTCAGGCCGTGGTCGCTGCGGGCGTGCTCGATCCACCGGACGTAGTAGTCGATCATCGCGGTGGACCAGAAGGAGCCGATCCAGCCGGGGGCGCCCCAGGCCAGGGCGTAGAGCCGGATGTCCGGGTTGCGGGCCTTGGCCTGCTCCATCAGCCACCACTCGTAGCCGCGGTTCCAGTCGACGTCGGTGGCGGTGTGCTCGGCGCTGGGCTCGGCGCCGTCGGTGGAGTTGGTGTCCCCGCCCACCTCCACCTTGAGGATCTGCAGGCTCGCGCCGTAGCCGGGCTTGAAGAGCAGGTCCAGGATCTCGGAGCGCTGCGGCTCCGGGTAGTCGTACAGCAGCCGGCTGTTGCCGCCGCCGCCGCTGGCCGCGCCGATGCCGTCGAGGAGCCGCCCGCCGGAGGCCCCGTCGACGGTGATCGTCCCGCCGGCCGCCGGTCCCGGGGCCGCCGGCGGTACCGGGACCGCGGCCGCGGGCGGCGCGGCAGCAGGGTGCGCGGCCGTGGGGGGTGCGGCGCCGGCGGCCGGCGGGACGGCCAGGACCAGCGCGGCGGCCAGGCCCACGGCGCGCAGACGGCGGAGCGCAGGCCGGCGCCGGCCCGTCGGCGGGGCCGGGCGGGCGGGGGTAGCGGCACCGGCCGGGCCGGCGGGCGGGTCCATGGGTGCGGGCGGGTCCAGGGGCGCGGACGCGGGGGCGGGCAAGGCGGACTCCCGGGGTGCTCCGAAGGAATGCCGGGACGTCAGGACGCCGCCGGGGCGGGACTCGTGCGCGCGGCACCGCCCCGCGCCCGACCCGGGGCCGCGTCGCGGGACCCGTGCTACCCGTCCGTCATACCGGCCGGTCCGCCCGCCGGCGGGTGACGCGCCGTGAGCACTCGCCCTACCGGGTGAGCGGAGGCATGGAACGGGCCCCGCACCGGGAACGACTCCGGCCCGACCGGAGGAGGCCGACATGCAGACCGTACGCACCTCGGAGCGGATCACCGAAGCGGTGACCGCCTACCTGGAACCCGCCCTGCGCGAGGCCACGGCCCGGCTCAGCCAGCCGGTCCGGCGGATGGCGGAGTACCACTTCGGCTGGATCGACGCCGACGGCCGGCCCTCGGTGCCCGTCGGGTTCCGGCGGCGGCCCGCACTGGTCGCGCTGCTCTGCGCGGGGAGCACCCGCGAGGCCTGGGACGCGGTGCGCGGCGCCGCCGTCGCGGGCACCCTGATGTCGGCGGCGGGCACCGTGCACGACGACATCGGCGACCGGGAGATGCTCCGCAAGGGGCGGCCGACCCTGTGGACGGTCTTCGGGGTGCCCGCCGCCGTGCAGGTCGGGGTCGCGCTGCACTGCCTGGCCTTCGAGCTGCTGGCGCAGGAGGCCACCCCGGCCTCCTGCGAGCTGGGCCGCCAGGCGGCCTTCGCGATCCGCGAGTGCTGCTCCGGGCAGATCCGCGACCTGGACTCCGAGGGGAGTTCGCGGGCCGACCTCCAGGGTGCGCTGGACCTGCTGGAGAGCACCATCGCGCTGCCGACGGCGGGTGTGGCGATGGTCGGCGCGGTGGTGCGCGGGGCGCCGGTGGCGGAGGTCGAGGCGGCGAAGCTGTTCGGCTACCACGCCGGGATGGCGATGGCCTTCTTCGACGACTGGGAGGGCGTCTGGAGCGACGCCCGGGACCAGCTGGAGGACCCGCTGGCCGACCTCCGCCGGCGCAAGGCGCGGGCCTTCGTCGCGGTGGCGCTGCAGGGCGAAGGACCGGCCCGGGACCGGTTGGCCGCCTTCTACGACGACGGCTCGGACCCGTCCCTGGCGGAGCTGGAGCAGGTGGCCGCGCTGATCGAGGAGTGCGGCGGGCGCGCCTGGCTGGAGGACCGGATCAGGGAGCACGTCCGGCTGGCCGCCCGCGCGCTGCCCGGTGCGGTGCCCGACCCGGTCGCCCGGGCCGAACTCGCGGCCTTCGTGAACATGATCGCCGACGAACTGCCGTAGCGGGCCGCCGCCCCGGCGGACGGCCGAGGCCGTACGGCCGCGTCCGCACGGCCTCGTCCGGACGGGACCGCGAGCGGACGGTGGCTCGCGCGTACGGACGGCATCGCGGGCCGAGCCCCTCCGGGCCGGCTACGGCGCGTCCGGCGCCGCTCCGGCGTGCCCGCCGGGCTCGTCCGGCGCGGCCAGGCCGGCCGGGGAGCGCCACTGGGCGGGGGTGCGGCGCAGCGACAGGGCGGCGATGTCGTCGCGCCGGGCGCCGGCGGTGAACCGGTCGATGTCGCTCCGCAGGGCGGTGAGCAGCTCCGCCGGGGGCAGCTGGGCCATGTCGGGCAGCCGGCGTTCCAGGGGGTAGAAGCGCCCCTGGGGGTCGCGGGCCTCCGTGACCCCGTCGGTGTACAGCAGCAGGGTGGTCCGCGGCGGGAGGTCGAACCAGCCGACGAGGCGGGGGCCGTCGGCGAGGGCGGCCAGGCCCAGCGGGACGGCGGTGTCCGCGATCGGGACGGACCGGCTGCCGCCCTCGTCGATCAGGTACGGCTGGAGGTGGCCGCAGTTGACCACCTGGACTTCGGCCGACTCGTCGATGCTCAGGGCGAGCGCGGTGACGAACCGGGACGGCTCCTCGTTCTCCTCGGCGAAGGCGTTGTGGCGGACCACCGCGTCCTCCAGGGCGTCGACCACGGCGGTGAGCGTGGGTTCGCGGAAGGCCGCCTCGCGGAACGCCCCGAGGACGGCGAAGCCGGCGCCGATCGCGGCCAGGCCCTTGCCCTGGACGTCGCCGATCAGGACCCTGGTGCCGTACGGCGAGCTGACGATCTCGTAGATGTCCCCGCCGACCAGGCGGTCCTCCTCCACGGGCGAGTAGAGGCCGTCCACCATGACCTGCCGGGTGACCGTCGGGAGCGGCCGCAGGATCTGCCGCTGCAGGGTGACCAGGGTGGAG
This sequence comes from Kitasatospora indigofera, assembly GCF_014655955.1. Classification (GTDB taxonomy): domain Bacteria; phylum Actinomycetota; class Actinomycetes; order Streptomycetales; family Streptomycetaceae; genus Kitasatospora; species Kitasatospora indigofera. The sequence goes on along the minus strand of NZ_BNBO01000026.1, from coordinate 112,198 downwards.
CGGAGCCGGTCCAGCTCGCGCTGCCGCGCCGTCCGCCAGAAGCAGGCGGCGACGGCCAGCGCCTGGAAGGCCAGCGCGGCGACGGTCGCGGCGACGACGTCACCGCGGTGCGCCGGGTGCTCGTAGAGGAACGACGCCCAGAGGCCGGCCATCGCCCAGGCGGAGGCGATGACCGTCTGGCGGACGCTGCCCAGCCCGGCCACCAGGGCCGGCAGCACGATCAGCAGCGGCGAGAGCCGGCCCGCGGTGCTGGTGGTCACGGCGAGCAGGACGACCATCAGGGTGACCAGGATCAGACCCGGCCAGAACACGCGGGCGTTCAGCGCGGAGCGGTCGGCCCCCGCCTCCCGGGGAGTGGCTGTCGCGGTCATCTGTCCTCTCCTGGCCCGGCCGCGGCCCCCGGCGGGCGACGGCCGTGGTCCCGGACTGCGGGTTGCTCTGCCTCCATTGCCGCGCGCGAGGACCGTCGGCGCCACCGGACCGCCCGCGGGCCGCCGGCCGGGGGCCGCGCGGGGCCCGCGGAACCCGGGGTCCGCGGCGGTCACGCGGGGTAGCGTGGCGGCGGGCAGCAGGCCGGCCCGCCGGGCCCCGCGCGTCGGCCGGCGCCGGGCCCGGGGCAGCCGTGCCCGCGCCGCCGCCGTACCCGGTGCCGCTGACGGCCGCACGCTGACAGCCGCACGGTGACGGCCGGACGGTGACGGCCGGGTGCCGTCGGACGGCCGGGCGGTGCCGCCCACCCGACCGGACGACCAGGGGAGAACGTGATGGACAGGACGATGCGGGCCGTGGTGCTGGACGGGCCGGGGCCGGTGGAGCAGCTGCGGCTGACCCGGCTGCCGCTCCCGGAGCCGCCCCCGGGGTGGGTCCGGATCAAGGTCGAGGCGTTCGGGCTGAACCGCTCCGAGCTGCACACCCGGCTCGGCCTCGCCCAGGGGGTGACCTTCCCCCGGGTGCCCGGCATCGAGGCGACCGGGACGGTGGACGCCGACCCCGACGGCGTGCTGCGCCCGGGCCAACAGGTCGCGACGCTGATGGGCGGCATGGGCCGCACCTTCGACGGCGGCTACGCCGAGTACACGGTGGTGCCCCGCGCACAGGTGGTGCCGTTCCGCTCCGAGCTGCCCTGGGAGGTCCTGGGAGCCGTCCCGGAGACCCTGCAGACCGCGTACGGGTCGCTGACCGTCGGGCTGGACCTGCGGGCCGGGCAGTCCCTGCTGATCCGCGGCGGCACCTCGGCGCTCGGCCTGGTGGCGGCCACCCTGGCCAAGGACCTCGGCGCCACCGTGCTGGCCACCACCCGCGCCGCCGGGCGGGTGCGGGCGCTGGCCGACCACGGCGTCGACCACCCGGTCCTGGACGACGGCGAGGTCGCCGCCCGGGTCCGGGCGATCCTGCCCGGCGGGGTGGACGCGGCGCTGGAGCTGGTCGGCACGCCGACCCTGCCGGACACCCTGGCGGCGACCCGGGTGCACGGCACCGTGTGCTTCACCGGGATGCTCTCCAACCGGTGGACGGTCCCGGACTTCTACCCCATCGACTACCTGCCCCGGGGCGTGCGGCTCACCGCCTACTCCGGCGGGGCCGCGGACCTGCCCGCCCGGGTGCTGCAGCGCCACCTCGACCGGATCGCCTCCGGCGAACTCACCCCCGGGCCCACCCACGTCTACCCGCTCGACGCGATCCGGGCCGCGCACGAGGACCTCGAACACGGCCGCCGGATCGGAAAGCTGGTCGTCCGCACCGGCTGAGCGCGGCCGCGGCGGGCCTCCCGGCAGCCCGGCGGGGGCCGCCCGGCCCGGTGCCCGGCGGCGCCCCCCGGGGGGCGGCTCCGTCGACGGGCCGTCAAAATCGTATACATAGTGTGGGACCGGTGAAAGTCGCCCGCGTCTTTCGTTCAGCTGTCCCGTGTCCGGCGTTCATCCCGTTGCACCTGAGCGGTATCGCTGAGCCGACACCGTCCCTTTCCAGCCAGGTAGTGCGGCGGAAGGGCGAACCCCGGCATGAAACATCCCAGATTCCTGATCGTCAGCAGACCGTCCCGTCCGGACCGTTCGGCGAGCGGCGCCGTCTGGCGGCTGCTCGGGGCCAACAACCGGCACCTCGGGCAGAGCGAGGAGACCTTCCGGGACGCAGCCGCCTGCCGGGCCGCGATCGAGCAGTACCAGCACCGGCTGGCCGACGGCCGGGCCACCCTCTGCGCGCAGGGCGGCGGCGGGCTCTGGCTGTGGAAGCTGGAGCTGGACGGCCGGACCGTCGCCGCCTCGGCCCGTGGCTACCGGCGCCAGCGGGAGTGCCAGTACAACCTGGCGCGCTTCCTCGCCGGTGCCCGCGCCGCCTCCGACGCCGCCCGGCCCGGCGCCCCGCTGGGCGGTGCCGGATGAGCGCCGGGCAGCTGCCGCACCGGCCCGACGTCCGGCGCTCGCCGGCCGCCGACCCCGGCCTGGCGGACCGCCTCTTCCTGCTCTGGGCGCGCTGCAGCGGCGCCTTCGTGCTGCTGGTGATGCTCGGCGTGGGCGGCTACCTCGCCGTCCGGGCCGCCCGCGCGCTGCGCGTCGCCGGCCTCTCCTTCCTGACCACCGAGAGCTGGAACCCGGACGGCGGGCACGGCCAGTTCGGCATCGCGGCCGTCCTGGCCGGCACGGTGCTGATCGGCGGCATCGCGGTGGTCCTGGCGGTGCCGCTGGCCCTCGGCAGCGCCCTGTACATCAGCGAGTACGCCCCCCGGAAGCTGCGCCGGACGCTGATCGGCATGGTCGACCTGATGGCCGCCGTGCCCAGCGTGGTCTACGGGGTCTGGGGCTTCGTCCTGCTGCAGTACCAGCTGACCGGCGTGGCCCGCTGGGTGTCCACCTACTTCGGCTGGATCCCGCTGTTCAAGGTCAACGGCGTCGACGTGGACGACCCGCTGACCCCGCCGCTCGTCTACACCGCGTCGAGCCTGATGGCCGGCACCGTGGTCGCCTTCATGATCACGCCGATCATGTGCTCGATCATGCGCGAGGTCTTCGACCAGGCCCCGGCCGGCGAACGCGAGGGGGCCTACGCCCTGGGCAGCACCCGGTGGGGCATGATCCGCTCGGTGGTGCTCCCGTTCGGCCGCGGCGGCATCATCGGCGGCACCATGCTGGGCCTGGGCCGGGCCCTCGGCGAGACCATCACCGTCTACCTGATCCTCTCGATGACCTTCGAGATCCAGCCGCACATCCTGCAGACCGGCGGCAGCGCCGTCGCCCCGATGATCGCGCTGCGCTACGGCGACTCCACCCCCTTCTCCATCTCCGCCCTGATGGCCGCGGGACTGGCGCTCTTCCTGCTGACCCTGGTGGTCAACTTCGCCGCGGCCGCCGTGGTCGCCCGCAGCCGCTCGGGAGCCAGCACATGACCACCACCGCACCCCGTACCACCGTGGTGGTGCCGCCGCCCGCCGCGGCGGCCCCGCAGCAACGCCGCCGGCCCGGCCGGCGCCGGGCCTCCGACCACTACGCCTTCTGGGGCAGCCTGGCCGCCGCCGTGGCGCTCTCCGCCCTGGTCTTCCAGCGGATCGCCCCGTTCAGCGGCGGCATCGGCTTCGTGGTCTGCACCTGGCTCGCCTTCCTCGGCCTGTACGCGCTGCTGGTCTCCCGCGACGAGACCGGCCTGGCCGTCCGGGACCGCCTGGCCTCCGCCGTGGTGCACAGCACCGCCGTCGTGCTGCTCGCCGTCCTGGTGTGGACCGTCGGCTACGTCTTCCTGCACGGCTTCGACGCCCTGCGGCACGTCAACTTCTACACCCAGGACCTCTCCGAGGCCGGCCCCACCCAGCCGCTCGGCCAGGGCGGCGCCCTGCACGCGCTGGTCGGCACCCTGACCCAGATCGGCATCGCGCTGGCGATCACCATCCCGCTCGGCGTCAGCTGCGCCGTCTTCCTCAGCGAGGTGCCGGGCCGGTTCAGCCGGCTGGTCCGCACCCTGGTCGAGGCGATGACCGCGCTGCCGTCCATCCTGGCCGGGCTGTTCGTCTACGCGCTGGTGCTCGGCCTGCACAAGCACCGCTCCGGACTGGCGGCCGGCGTGGCCCTGTCGGTGATGATGCTGCCGATCCTGATCCGGGCCGCCGACGTGGTGCTGCGGCTCGTCCCGGCCTCGCTCAAGGAGGCCTCCTACGCGCTGGGCGCGAGCCGCTGGCGCACCGTCCTGACGGTCACCCTGCCGAGCGCCCGCTCCGGCCTGGCCACGGCGGTGATCCTCGGCGCCGCGCGCGGGATCGGCGAGACCTCGCCGGTGCTGCTCTGCTCCGGCTACACCAAGAACCTCAACCTCGACCCGCTGGACGGCCCGCAGGCCAGCCTGCCGCTGATGGCCTTCACCCTGGTCAAGTTCCCCTCCCAGCTCCAGGTCACCCGGGCGTTCGGCGCGGCGGCCCTGCTGCTCGCGCTGGTGCTGCTGCTCTTCCTGGTCGCCCGCACCCTCGGCGGGCGCGGCCCAGGCGACCTGACGAAACGTCAGCAGGTGCGCCGGGCCCGGAGGTCCGCCGAGGACCTGCGGCGGATGGCCGCCGTCCCCACTGCCCGAAAGGCGCCCGTGCTCACCCGTACCGTCACCCTGCTGGCCGCGCTCGCGGTGTTCAGCACCTCCCTGCTGCTCGGCCCGGCCCCGCGGGCGGCGGCGGCCGACTACCGGCGGATCAGCGGCGCGGGCTCCACCTGGAGCAGCAACGCCGTCGACTCCTGGGTCAGCAACGTCCGCCAGTACGGCATGACGATCGACTTCGACGCACAGGGCTCCAGCTACGGGCGCAACCAGTTCAAGAACGGCGCCACCGACTTCGCGGTCTCCGAGATCCCCTACGGGCTCACCGACGGCGGCCAGTTCGACGCCCCGCCGCCGTGGCCGTCGGCCTACCTGCCGATCGTCGCCGGCGGTACCGCCTTCATGTACAACCTCAAGATCAACGGGAAGCGGGTCACCAACCTGCGGCTCTCCGGCGGCGTGATCGCGAAGATCTTCACCGGCCAGATCACCCGCTGGAACGACCCGGCGGTGGCGGCCGACAACCCCGGCCTGAAGATGCCCGACGTCGCCGTCCGCCCGGTGGTCCGCTCGGACGGCTCCGGCACCACCGCGCAGCTCACCACCTGGCTGAGCAAGCGCCAGCAGTCCGTCTGGGACGCCTACTGCGTGAAGTCCCCGCGCCGGGCCCCCTGCGGGATGACCTCCTTCTTCCCGCTGCTCGGCGGCTCCACCTGGCAGGCCCTGGGCACCTCGGTCGCGGTGGCGAACGCCGTCGCCACCGACTCCAACGTCGGCGCCATCACCTACGTCGAGTACTCCTACGCGCTGAACAGCGGGTTCCCGGTGGTGAAGATGCTCAACCCGGCCGGCTACTACGTCGAACCCAAGGGCCAGAATGTCTCGGTGGCGCTGGAGAAGGCCCGGATCAACGCCGACCTCACGCAGAACCTCGACGCCGTCTACGACAACGACCTGCCGAACTCCTACCCGCTCTCCAGCTACAGCTACATGGCCGTGCACACCTCCGAGGTGGGCACCTTCACCGCCGAGAAGGGCCGCACGCTCGCCGCCTTCGGCTACTACTTCCTCTGCGAGGGCCAGAAGCAGGCCGACCAGCTCGGCTACTCCCCGCTCACCAGGCAGCTCGTGCAGTCCGCCTTCGAGCAGTTCGCCAAGGTGCCCGGCAGCGAGGCCCGCGCCTTCGACGCCGCCAAGTGCAGCAACCCCACCTTCGGGGCGGGCAGCACCAACCCGTACGCGGCCGGCGCGCCCAAGCCGCAGGACTGCGACAAGAAGGCCTCCGGCGGCCAGTGCGGCACCGGCACCGGCGGCGCCGCACAGACCCCGACCCAGACCAACACCGGTACCGGGACGGGCGGATCGGGCTCCGGCGCCGCCACGGGCGGTTCCGGCGGCAGCGGCTCGGGCGCGGGCGCGGGCTCCGGCGGCGGGAGCGGCCCGGCCGCCGCCGGCGGTGGCTCCGCGGCCTCGGGCGGCGCCGCGGCGGGCGGTACCACCGCCGGCGGGACGGCCGGCGGTGCGGCAGGCGGTCCCGGCGGTGCGGCCGGCGCGGCCGGCGGCGGAGACCCGGCGCTGAGCGGCGGCGCCGGCGGGGGAGACCCGGCGCTCGGCGGCGGCACCGGTGGCTCGGGCGGCTCGGGCGGCTCCGGCGGCCAGCAGGTGAGTGCCGACTCGACGGCCATCGCCGCCGATGCCGGCAGCGGCCTGCGGTACTCGCTGATGGTGATCGCCGTGCTGCTGCTCGGCGCCGTCGTCGTCCTGCCGCCGCTGGTCGCCGGCCGCGCGGCCGGTGCCTCGAAGGAGCGGGCATGACCAGGGCCACCGGCCTGCGCCGGGTGCTGCGCACCACCGGACTGCTCACCCTGCTGGTGGCCACCGCGGCCGGGGCGGCGCTGTCCGGCACCCCCGCCGCCGCGCCCGGCCGGGCCCCGGTTGCGGCCTCGGGCGCCCCGGACATCCCGGTGGACGCGATGACCGGCGCGCCCGTCCCGATCGACCCCCCGGCGGCCTCCGGTGCGCCGGCCGCGTCCACCACCGGCGGCGCGACCGGCCCGGCCGCCGCGGCCGCCGCGGCCGCCGCGACCGCCGCGACCGCCGCCCCGAGGGCAGCGGCGCAGCCGGCCGCCCGGACGGCTCCGCTCATCGCCACCTCCTCGTCGGCCTTCGCGGCCCGGGAGGCCGGCGCGGCACCGACCGCCGCCGGCGACCCCGTCCCCGTGGTCGTCCGCGGCAGCGGCGAGTTCGCCGGCCTGGAGGTGACGGTCAGCCAGACCAGCCACCTGGTCAACCAGGTGATCGGGCTGTCCTGGACGGGCGGCCGCGCCACCTCGCCGAGCCCGATGTCCTTCGGCCAGAACTACCTGGAGGTCATGCAGTGCTGGGGCGACCAGGCCGGCGGCCCGGACCGCGAGCAGTGCCAGTACGGCGCCTCCAAGGGTGACGGCCGCGGCGGTGCCTACGTGCCCAGCCGGCAGCTCAACTACGGCCGTACACTGACCGATCCGGCCGAGACGATCCGTCCCGCGGGCGAGAACCAGAACGTCTACGCGCCGTTCCGCCCGGCCGGCGGCGGCCCGGCCGAGACCGACGGCAGCAGCCAGTACTACGACTCGCAGTCCACCAACGAGGTGCCGTTCGCACCGACCCGGGCCGACGGCACCGGACAGCTCTACTTCGAGATCCAGACCGGGATGGAGGCCCCCGGCCTCGGCTGCGGCCAGACCCCGGCCGACCGGCCCGGGCCGTTCACCGAGGGCCGGGCCTGCTGGCTGGTGATCGTGCCGCGCGGCGACCGCGAGGTCGACGGACAGCCGCCGACCGGCGACTCCGCAAAACTCCAGTCCTCCCCGCTCAGCGCCACCAACTGGGCCGAACGCCTGGTCGTCCCGCTGCACTTCGAGCCGGTCGGCCTGTCCTGCCCGATCGGCAGCACCGAACGCCCCACCAGCGGCACCGAGATGGCCGCCGAGGCGGTCTGGCGCTGGCAGCCGGTGCTCTGCCGCCAGGCCGGCGGGATCTTCAGCTTCACCAGGACCACCGACTCGCTGGCCCGCGGCCGGCTCCTCCAGGGCGACCCCGGCCTGGTCTACGTCGGCTTCCCGCTTCCCAAGGACGCCCAGACGCCCGGCCGGACCCCGGTCTACGCACCGCTCGGCGTCTCCGGGCTCGCCATCTCCTTCGTGGTCGAGAGCCAGTCCTACTCGCTCACCCCTCCGGAGATCCGGCAGAAGGACGGCCAGCGCATCCAGGAGATGAACCTGACGCCGAGGCTGGTGGCCAAGCTGCTCACCCAGAGCTACCGGTACGCCGTCAACCCGGGCGATCCCGACGTCCCCGCCGGCAACCCGCTCGACCTCACCTCCGACCCCGAGTTCCTCGACCTGAACCCGCAGTTCAAGAACCTGTACTTCCCGTCCAGGATCCCCGACCTGCTGCTGCCGACCGGCGACAGCGACGCCGCCTCGCTGGTCTGGGCCTGGCTCTACTCCGACCCGCAGGCCAAGGCCTTCCTGGAGGGTGTGGTCAGCCCGGGGTGGGGCGACTCGGTCAACCCGGCCTTCCTACGCGACGGGATCACCCTGCCGGTCTCCAACTACCCCAAGCCGGACAGCTACTGCCAGAGCTTCCCGGACGATCCGACCGCCCGCCCGGCCTGGTGCAACCTCGACTCGCACCCGTACGCCAACACCATGCTGGAGGCGGCCCGTTCGGCGGCGCGCGGGGACACCCTGTCCAAGTCCGTCTGGGACTCCACCACCACGCCGGGCTCGCTCAAGAAGGGCGCCGCGCAGGCCCAGGGCCTGCGCGGGGTGCTGGCACTCACCACCACCGCCCAGGCGGCCAGGTACGGCCTGAGCACCGCCCGGCTGCGCAACGGCAAGGGCGAGTTCGTCGCTCCGGACAACACCTCGATGCTGGCGATGCTCGACCAGGGCCTGGTGCCCACCACCAGCGGCCTGCCCATCGTTTCGCCGGCCGCCCAGGTCGCCGGTGGCTACCCGCTGACCTCGATCACCTACGCGGCGACCGTGCCCTCGGCCCTCGACGCCGCGAGCGGCGCCTCCTACGCCTCGCTGCTGCGCTACGCGATGGGCGACGGGCAGACGCCGGGCGTCGCGGCCGGGCAACTCGCCGAGGGGTACCTGCCGTTGCCCGAGGACGTCCGGTTCGCGACCGGCGTGGTCGCCGGCGTCATCGAGGCCCTGGCCGGCAAGCCCGAGCCGACGCCCAAGCCCACACCCACTGCCACGCCCACCTCGACCGCCGGACCCTCGCCGAGCGCCCGGCCCACGGTGACGCCGACCACGCCGAGCGGCTCGCTGGCCGCCGGTGTCACCGGCCAGCCGGTGGTGCGGGAGGCCTCGGACGCGACGGAGGCCGCGCCGTCGAACGACCGGCAGCCCGCCGCCCTGGCCCCGTCCGGCGGTGGCGCGACCGGCGCCCCGGCCACCACCCCGGCGCCCGACCCGTCCCCGGCCGGCCCGTCCCCGGAACACACCCCGGTCGTGCTGGCGCCGGCCACGCCCGCCGCGGCGGTGGCCAGGACGGCGAGGACCGAGGTGGGCAACGTCCGCTTCCTGCTGCTCGGCGCCCTGATCGCCGGAGTGCTGGCGGGCGCCGCCGGGCTGCTGGTGCCCCGGCTGCTGCGCAGGCGCCGCCCCTGACGGACGGCCGGCCCGGCCAGGCCCGGCCCCGACAGCCGGCCCGGGCCCGCCCGGCCACCGGCCGTTCCCCACGACCAACCTCCGAACGGCGGCCGGACCCACCGGCCGGACCCACCGGCCGACCACCGCCACCGATCCGCCGCGTCACCCGACCGGCCGCTTCACCGGCTCCACCTCCGACGCATGTGCGCCACACGGCCGGAACTCCTCCGGCCGTGCCCGAGAGATGCCTCCACACAGGGAAGATCACCATGAAGAGCCTCACCAAGAGCCACCTCGCCAAGTGCGTGACCGTCGCGGCCGGCCTCGGCCTGGTGCTGGCCGGCACCGGCTCCGCCCAGGCGGACCCGTCCGGCCCGCCGGTCTACCGCCCGCTCGCGGGCGTCGGCTCGGACACCACCCAGGGCGTCATGAACGCCCTCGCCGGCGACATCACCGTCGGCGGCCAGAAGGTGCTCGGCTCCTACAACGCGCTCGGCTCGGCCACCATCGCCACCAAGGACTCGGCCGACTGCCAGGCGCTGGCCCGCCCCAACGGCTCCGGCGCCGGCCGCTCCGCCCTGCTGAACGAGCTCAACAAGGGCAAGGGCTGCCTGGACTTCGCCCGCTCCTCCAGCCTGAACCTGGCAGCCGCCACCCCCGGCCTGACCTACGTGCCGTTCGCCGTGGACGGCGTCACCTACGCCGTCAGCGCCGGCAGTTCGCTGCCGCTCGACCTCACCACCGCGGACCTGCACGCCATCTACAGCTGCGACCCGGGCTACGTCGGCACCGCCCCGAACTACGGCATCCACCCGCTGCTCCCGCAGGCCGGCTCCGGCACCCGCTCGTTCTGGCTCTCCGTGGTGGGCATCACCGAGGCCGACGTGGTCGCGAACAAGTACCCCTGCGTGAGCGACACCAAGGGCGGCAAGAAGATCGAGGAGCACGACGGCCGCGTGCTGGACACCGCCTCGCTGGTGCCGTTCTCGATCGCCCAGTACATCGCGCAGAGCTCCAACACCATCGCGGACATCCGCGGCACCGCCCAGCTCGGCAACATCAACGGCGTGCCGTCGGTGCTGCTGAACACCGGCGCCCCGGCCACCCGCGACGTCTACAACGTCATCCCGACCAGCAAGGTCGCCACCTCCCCGTGGAGCGACGTCTTCGTCGGCGGCACCTCGCAGATCTGCCAGCGCTCCTCGCTGATCAAGCAGTACGGCTTCGGCGTCAACACCAACTGCGGCGACACCTCGCGCACCACCGGCTGATCCCCGCCGCGCCCTCCGTCCCCTGCGTGCCCCTCCTTTCACCCTGGAAGCGAGCAACACCGTGAGCATCCGCATGACGCGCTCCGTAGCACTCGGCGCGGCCACCCTGCTGGCCGCCGGCAGCATCAGCATGATCGGCTCCGTCGCGTACGCCGCCGACGAGAGCCCGGCCATCGGCACCCTGGCCCTCAACCCGGCGACCGGCGCGGACGACGAGCTGATCAGCGTGGTCAGCTCCGCCTCCTGCCCGGGCGGCACCAACCTGCAGACCCTGGTCTTCGGCCAGGGCTTCCCGGCCGAGGGCTACGGCGTCACGCCGAACCAGGCGCAGTCGGTCTTCCCGCCCGACGCGCAGGGCCACCTCACCATCCCGCTCAGCGACACCATGCGCAGCTTCGCGCAGAAGAACGGCTTCTCCACCCTCTCCGGCAAGTACGAGTTCCGGCTGCGCTGCCGCGCCAAGATCGGCACCACCTACTTCGGCGACTTCGTCGGCGCGGTCTGGTTCACCAGCCCCACCAGCTACACCTCCACCGACCCGAACACGCCCGCCGCGGTGGCCACCGGCACCGCGCTGAGCGTCACCCCGGCCGGCTCGGCGACGGCCGGCAGCGACGTCACGCTGACCGCCGACGTCACCCCGGCCGCCTCGGGCACCGTGCAGTTCCTGGACGGTGCCACCCCGATCGGCACCCCGGTCGCGGTGTCCGGCGGCCGGGCGAGCCTGACCACCGCGGCCCTGGCCGAGGGCGCCCACACACTGTCCGCCGTGTTCAGCTCGACGAACGCGGGCTTCCTCGGCTCGACCTCCCCGGCGGTCGCCTACACCATCAGCCCGCGCGGCGCCGCGGCCACCCGCACCGCGCTGGCGGTCTCCCCGGCCGGCTCCGCCGCCCAGGGCACCCCGGTGCAGCTCAGCGCCACCGTCACCCCGGGTGTCGCGGGCACCGTGCAGTTCAAGGACGGCGGCGCCGTGCTCGACACCAAGCCGGTCGTCGCGGGCGCGGCCCAGCTGAGCGTCAACGGCCTGCTGGAGGGCGACCACTCGTTCACGGCCGCCTTCACCCCGGCCGACCCGGCCGCGTACGCCGCCTCCGCCTCGGACGCGGTGGCGTTCACCGTGACCCCCGTGGTCACCCCGCCGAACCCGGGCGGCCCGACGCCGCCGGCCCCGGTCGGCGAGACCATCACCACCACGGTCGCCCCCGGCGCCCTGGTGATCAGCGTGGCCGGCGGCAACGTCACCCTGCCGCCGCTCGCCCTGAACAGCACCAGCACCCTGTTCAGCACCAACGGCCCGATCCAGACCGTCACCGTCACGGACACCCGCGCGGGTGCGCCGGGCTGGTCGGTCAGCGGCCAGGTCGCGCAGTTCGCCTCCGGCGCCAACGCCATCAACGCGCAGAACCTCGGCTGGGCCCCGAACCTGGTCTCCAAGGGCGACGGCCTCAAGGTCACCCTCGGCGGCCAGGTCAGCCCGGCCAACGCGGTCGGGGCGAACGACGCCGGTGTGCTCGGCCTCCGGTCCGCCCGGACGCTGGCCGTCGCGACCGGCCTCGGCACCGCGAAGTTCGGCGCCGACCTGACCCTGCTCGCCCCGACCTCCACCCAGGCCGGGACGTACCAGGGCGTGCTCACCCTGACCGCGATCTGACGCCGGTCCCCACCGGGGACCGGTCAGGCCGTCATGCGGCGGCCGGACCGTCCGGGCGACATTCGCCTGAGCCCGGACGGTCCGGCGGTCGTGCTCCAACTCACCTTCCCGCAAACGAGGATGACGCCACCATGCAGCACCGATGGCTCCTGGTACCCGCCCTGGCGGCACTGCTGCTGGCCGGCGGTCCCGCGTTCGCCGACGACCCGCCGGCCGCTCCGGCGCCGGTCGCTCCCGCATCGGCCGCCCCGGCACCGGCCGGGCCCGCGCCGACTGCTCCGGCACCGGCGGCCGGCGGCCCCGCCGCCGTGCAGACCTTCGGCATCCAGCCCGCGAGCGAGACCGGACCGGACACCCGGGGCACCTTCAGCTACGGCGTCACCCCCGGCGCCCTCCTCAAGGACAACGTCGCGGTCTGGAACTACAGCGAGCAGCCGCTGACCCTGCGGATCTACCCCGCCGACGCCTTCAACACCGACACCGGCGGCTACGACGTGCTGCCCGAGGGCACCGCCTCCACCCAGGCCGGCAGCTGGCTGCGGACCGCCGTCGCCACCGTCGACCTGCCGGCCCGCAGCCGCCACATCGTCCCCTTCACCCTGGCCGTCCCCGCCGACGCCCCGCCCGGCGACCACCCCGCCGGGATCGTCGCCTCCCTGCGCGGCGAGAGCAAGGACGCCCAGGGCAACGCCGTGACGGTCGACCAGCGGGTCGGCGCCCGGATCAACATCCGGGTCTCCGGCGAGCTGCGGGCCGAGCTCAAGGTGGAGGACGCCCACGCGGCCTACCACCCCAGCCTGAACCCGCTCTCCACCGGGCACACCACCATCAGCTGGTCGGTCCGCAACACCGGCAACGTCCGGCTGGGCGGCAAGCAGGCCGTCCGGGTCGCCAACGTCCTCGGCACCATCGCCACCGGTGACGCGCCCGCCGACCTCCAGGAACTGCTGCCCGGCAACGTGGTGCACCACCGGGTGGACGTGGCCGGGTCGTACCCGACGCTCTGGTCCACCGCCGGGATCACCGTCGACCCGCTGCCGATCGCGGGGGACAAGGACCCGGCGCTCTCCAGCAGCGTCGACAAGCGGCGCTTCGCCAGCATCCCCTGGGCGCTGCTGGCCCTCCTGGTGCCGCTCGGGCTGCTCGGCGGCTGGTGGTGGAGCCGACGCCACGGGACGCCCGCCGGCCTGCCGCCCGCCGGGTTCCCGCCCGCCGGTTTCCCGCCCGTGGGCCCGGCCGAGCCGCCCGTGGGCTCCCAGCCCGTCGGCCCCGCCGGGGCGCCGGTCGCGGCCGGGGCCGGCCCGTCGTCGGGTCCGTCGTCCGGGGCCGGCCCGTCGTCGGGCCCGTCGTCGGCTCCGTCGTCCGGCGCCGGTGCGGTGGTCACCGCCACGACGCTGCTGCTCGCCGCGCTGGTGCTCTGCCAACTCCCGTTCGCCCCCGGCGCGTCCGCCGCCGAGCCGGTGGGCACGCTGGCCTTCGACTACGCGACCGGCCGCGACGACGACGCCCTCGACCTGCTCAGCTCGGGCCAGTGCCCCGACCCGGCGGCCGACTACCTGGCCGTCCGGATCACCGGCGAGGGCTTCCCGGCCGAGGGCGCCCCGCTCACCGGCACGGTGGCCGCCTCGGTCTACCGGACGGCCGCCAACGGCGGGTACGTGCTGCCGCTCAGCAACACCCTGCGGGTGGTCGCCACCCGTAGCGGCACGGGTCGGCTGACCGGTGCCTACACCATCACCGCCAGCTGCCGGGGCAAGGTCAGCCCGATCTCGCACCGGGACTTCACCGGGGTTCTCACCTTCACCACCCCCACCACCTGGCAGGCCGTCACGGTGGCCCCCGAGGGTCTGATCCACGACGCCGCGGCGGCGGCCGAACCGGCCCCTCCGGCCGCTTCCCCGCCCGCCCCGGCGGCGGTGGCGGCCGCGCCCCGCCCGTCCGGAACCCCGTGGTTCTCGCTGCTGGCCGTCGGCGCCGGAGCGCTGCTGCTCGGCCGGGCCGCCCTGCCGTACGCCCGCCGGTGGCGCCGCCGCCCGGCCCCGGAGGCCGCCGAATGACCGTCACCGAACTCCCCCCGGCGCCGGCCGCGGCCCCGTCGGCCCGGCCGCCGGCGGCCGCGCCGCCCACCCGGGCCCGCCTCCGTCCGGACGGTCCGCAGGCGCTCGGCGCCGGGCTGGCCATCGTGGCGGCCCTGCTGCTCGGCCTGCTGCTCGACCTCGGCCCGCTCGGCGGGCTCCGGCACCTGCGCGACCACGAGACCGGCTACGCGGAGCTGCGGCAGACCCTCGCGATGGGCACCGCCCCGGTCGGCCAGCTCGACAAGGACGGCAGACCGGTGCGGCTCGGGACCCCGGTCGCCCTGCTGGAGATCCCGCAGCTCGGCCTGCGCGAGGTGATCCGGGAGGGCACCACCGGGGGAGTGCTCGCGCAGGGCCCCGGCCACCGCAGGGACAGCCCGATGCCCGGTCAGGCCGGCACCAGCGTGCTGCTCGGCCGGCAGGCCGGGTTCGGCGGCCCGTTCGGCGTGCTGGGCAACCTCCGCGGGGGCGAGACCTTCACCGTCACCACCGGGCAGGGCACCCACACCTACCGGGTGCTGGGCCTTCGGCGCGCGGGCGACCCGGTGCCGCCGGTGCCCGCCGACGGCGCCGGCCGGATCGCGCTGGTCACCGGCAGCGGCGCGAGGTACGCCCCGTCCGGGGTGCTGCTGGTCGACGCGGACCTGATCACCGACGTCGTGCCGGCCAACGCCCGCCCGTTGACCCCGGGCGCGCTGCCGGCCGCCGAGCAGGCCATGGGCACCGAGGACGCGGCCTGGATCCCGCTGGTGCTCTGGGGGGAGGGGCTGCTGCTCGGCGCGGTCGCGCTCGCGATGGCCTGGTCGCGCTGGGGGCGGCGGCAGGCCTGGATCGTCGGGGTACCGGT
Organism: Kitasatospora indigofera; assembly: GCF_014655955.1. Classification (GTDB taxonomy): domain Bacteria; phylum Actinomycetota; class Actinomycetes; order Streptomycetales; family Streptomycetaceae; genus Kitasatospora; species Kitasatospora indigofera. The sequence goes on along the minus strand of NZ_BNBO01000026.1, from coordinate 97,190 downwards.
GCTGACCGCACTCGCCCTCGCGGTGGCCGACCAGGTGGCCCGCCTGCTGCCGAACCTGGTCTGACCGCCCCGCCTGACCGCCCCGCCTGACCGCCCCGCCTGACCGTCCGGCCCCGACCGTCCGGCCCCGACCGTCCGGCGGCGACCGTCCGGCCCTGATCGCCCCGCCCGCACCGCCCGCACCGCCCGCACCGTCCGCACCGTCCGCCCGGCCCGTTTTGCCCGTCCGCCGGTCAACCGTCACCACCACGAAAGGGGCCGTCCCGTGACCAGCCTCGACACCACGGCCGTCCCGCCCACCGTCCTGGCCCGCCCGGCCGGCACCGCGGGCACCCTCGACGCCCGGGCCGTATCGGCCTGGTTCGGCGACCGCAAGGTCCTGGAGCAGGTTTCGCTGCTGATGCCCGCCGGGCAGGTCACCGCACTGATCGGCCCGTCCGGCTGCGGCAAGTCGACCTTCCTGCGGATCCTCAACCGGATGCACGAGCTGATCCCGGGCGCCACCCTCGCGGGCGAGGTGCTGCTGGACGGCGCCGACATCTACGCCCCGGAACGCCGCCTCACCGCCGCCCGCCGGGACATCGGCATGGTCTTCCAGAAGCCCAACCCGTTCCCCGCGATGAGCATCTACGACAACGTGGTGGCGGGCCTCAAGCTCACCGGGGTCCGGGCGAGCCGCCCGGAGAAGGACCAGCTGGTCGAGGAGTGCCTGACCAAGGCGGGCCTGTGGCGCGAGGTCCAGGACCGGCTGCGCCAGCCCGGCGGCGCGCTCTCCGGCGGCCAGCAGCAGCGGCTCTGCATCGCCCGGTCGCTCGCCGTCCGCCCGAAGATCCTGCTGATGGACGAGCCGTGCTCGGCCCTCGACCCGACCTCCACCCGCCGGATCGAGCAGACCGTTCGCGAGCTGGTCCACGAGGTGACGATCGTGATCGTCACCCACAACATGCAGCAGGCCCAGCGGGTCTCCGACCAGTGCGCGTTCTTCCTGGCCGAGCAGGGCACCCCGGGCGCGATCGTCGAGCACGGCCCGACCGAGGCGATGTTCAGCACCCCGGTGGACCAGCGCACCTCCGACTACGTCAACGGCCGCTTCGGCTGAGCGCCGCGGACCGGCGCCCCCGGCGGTCGGCACCCCGCCCCCGCGTTCGGGCACCTGCCCCCCGCATTCGGGCACCCGGCCGCGCCGGGGCCGGGGCACCGGCCCGCGCCACGGCCGGGGGCGCCCGACCCGCTCGCGGGCGCCGGCCACCGTACGCCTGGACAGTTCGTCCGATCTGGACGTACAGTCCGAACATGGCAGATGCAGAGGTGGGACAGGATCCGCGCGTCCGGATGTGGGCCCCGGTGTGCCAGGCCGTCGTCCTGCTGCTCGGACCGTACGCGGAGGTGGTCCTGCACGACCCGCGGACCGACCGGGTGCTCGGCATCTGGAACCCGATGACCGCCCGGCAGCACGGTGATCCGTCCCTGCTGGGCGAGCTGGACGCGCTCGATCAGGCGAAGCAGGACGTCTACGGGCCCTACCTCAAGGTGCTGGCGGACGGGCGGCGGCTGTCCTCGGTCAGCGCGGTCCTGCGCGATCCCGGGGGCGAGCCCTCGGCGGTGCTCTGCATCAACCTCGACCGCACGCCGCTGGAGGAGGCGGCCGCCGTCCTGGCGGGCTTCGCGGCCCCCACCGTCCAGCGGCCGGAGCCGCTGTTCGAACAGGACTGGGTGGACCGCGTCCAGCACACCGTGGGCAGCTACGTACGGGAGTCCGGGCGGCGGGTCGAGCGGTTCGGGCGGGAGGACCGCCTCGCCGTGGTCGGACGGCTCGACGAGGCCGGCGTGTTCGCGGTGCGCCGCGCGACGCCGGTGGTCGCCGCGGCCCTGAAGGTCTCCCGCTCGACCGTCTACGCCCTGCTCGCCGAACATCGCGACCGAAGGACCAGCCCGTGACCCGACTGCCGGACTTCCGCCTGGAAACCTACTTCTCCCGCTGGGAGTTCACCGCCCGCCACCACCTCACCGCCTCCGACGCGCAGACGATGACGTTGTCCGGACTGCTCGCGCTGGCCGACGACGAGGACCGCGAGGCCTTCGAGAACCTGTCCCTCGGCTACACCGAGACCTTCGGCGACCCGGGCCTGCGCGAGGCGATCGCGGCCGGCTACCGGAACGCCGGGGCCGACGACGTGATCTGCTTCGCGGGTGCGGAGGAGGCCCTCTACCTCGCGATGAACGTGCTGCTCGGCCCCGGCGACCACGCGGTGGTGCTGACCCCCAACTACCAGGCGGCCGAGACGGTGCCGATGGCGCTGTGCGAGGTCACCGGCGTGGCCCTCGACCCGGCGCGGGACTGGGCGCTGGACCTGGACCAGGTCCGCGCGGCCATCCGGCCGAACACCCGGGTGGTCTCCGTCAACTTCCCCAACAACCCGACCGGGAAGCTCCTCGGCGCCGACGAGTTCGGCGCGCTGGTCCGGCTGTGCGACGAACGCGGTATCCACCTGTTCAGCGACGAGGTCTACCGCGGCCTGGAGCGCGACCCGGCCCGCACCCTGCCGAACGCGGCGGACCTCTCGGAGCGTGCCCTCTCGCTGAACGTGACCTCGAAGTCGCTCGGGCTCCCGGGCCTGCGGATCGGCTGGATCACCTGCCGCGACCGCGAGTTGCGCTCCCGCCTGGAGCGCGCCAAGCATTACACGACGATCTGCAACTCCGCCCCGAGCGAGGTGCTGGCCCGGATCGCGCTGAAGGCGAGCGGGACGATCCTGGCCCGCAACCGGGCCCTGGTCGCCGCCAACCTGCCGCTCTTCGACGCCTTCTTCGCCGAGTTCGCCGACCTGTTCGAGTGGCGTGCCCCGGACGGCGGCTGTGTGGCCTACCCGCGCTACCTCGGCGAGGACGGCGTCGAGGAGTTCTGCGCCCGCCTGGTGGAGGAGGCCGGCGTGCTGCTGCTGCCTTCCGGCATCTACCGGTCCGAACTCACCCCCACGCCCACGGACCGCTTCCGCATCGGCGTGGGCCGCGCCGACCCGCAGGACGGGCTGGAGGCCTTCGCTCGCTGGCTGCGCGAACGCCGCTGACCCGTCCGGGGGCGGGTCGCCGGGGCGCGGACCGACCGGTCGTCATATTCGGTCGGCTCAGGGACGAATGGACCGATCGGTCGTCATATTCGGCTGGCTCCTACGTGAACAGACCGACCGGTCGTCATATTCTGTGGCCGCGGACAGGAATGGACCGACCGATCGTCATATTCGACCGGGCGGGACGTGATGGACCGACCGGTCTTCATGCGGCTCCGCTCCCGGGCCGTCAGCCGGCCTCGGTGGCTGCCCGGGCCTTCGCCTGCTCGCGGGTGATCCGCCAGATCCGGTCCACGCCGGTGTCGGCCGGGGCGAGCCGCTCGGCGGGGCGCCGGAGGTGTTCGGTGAAGCCGAGCCTGGCCGGGACGGCGCCGCTGGCGTGGTTCGCCACGTCGTGGACGACCTCGACGTAGTCGACGCCGGGGAGCCGGAAGGCCTGTTCGACCAGGGCGCGGGTGGCCCGGGTGGCCACCCCGCGGCCGGTGGCGGCGGGGTGCAGCCAGTAGCCGATCTCACGGCCGTTCGCCGGGGTGTCGCCGCGCCGGAACAGCCCGCAGGCGCCGACGATCGCGCCGTCCAGCACGATCGCGTAGGTGTGGTCCTCGCCGCTCGCCCAGCGCTCCGCGCGGCGCGCCAGGAACTCGGCCGTCCTGTCCCGGCTGTGCTCGGCGATCCAGGGCATCCACGGGCGCAGGTGCTCCAGCGCCTCCTCGATCACCCGGAAGAGCTCCGGGAGGTCTGCCGCGCCGTCGAAGCGGCGCAGGGTCAGGTCGTCCAGTTCGATCACCTGCTGCGGAAGGTCCATGACAGGAGGATCGTCGGCGCACACTCCCGTCGGCAACGGGATTTCGGGGGCCCGGCCGCTTTGATGGCCCGGCCGCCCCCGTCCGGCTCCGCGGACGACCGGACGACCGGACGACCGCACGACCGGACGGCAGCCGTCAGACCGGCTCGGGCCGGCCCGTCCGTTCGCGGGTGAGGGCGGTCAACAGGGGGACGAGGAAGCGGCGTTCGAGCTGGCCGGGTGGGAGCTGCTCCGGCTCGACGTAGCTCTGCGCCAGCCCGCCCTCGCGGATCGCGATCAGCAGCCGGGCGAGTTCGTCGGCGTCCACGGTGAGGGTGCGGCCGGCCCGCGCCAGGTGCTCGGTGAGGCAGCGGGCGATCTCCGCGCGCAGGCGGGCGTCGTGTTGGGCGAGGGCCCAGCCGGCCTGCGGGTCGCGGATGGCGTACAGGGTGAACTCGGTGGTGACGAGGTACCAGTCGCGCTCGGCGGGTTCGATGTCGGCGAGGACCTCCACCAGGCCCTGGAGCGTGAGGTTCTCGGTGCTGATCGAGTCGACCAGGGTGGTGATCCGGGCGACGACCCGTTCGCTGTGCTCGTCGAACAGTGCGAGGAAGAGCTCCTCCTTGCTGCTGAAGTTCGAGTAGAACGCGCCCCGGGTGAAGCCGGCCCGTTCGCAGATCTGCTCGATCGGGGCCGCGTGGAAGCCGTGTTCGGCGAAGACCTCCAGTGCGGCCGCCAGCAGGGCGGCGCGGGTGCGCGGGCGGCGCTTGGTCACTCCCCTGGGCATGGGCTCCCTCTCCCGGCGGTGCGGTGCGATCCGGCAGTGCGATCCGGCGGTGCGATCCGGCTGGGCGCCGCGCGGAGCGGTGCGGTGCGACGGCGTCCGCCCGTCACGATACCGCCCGGACGGGTGAGTCGGATGCATTGGCGTATCCGATACAGCACTGTATCTTTCGTGCTGTCCGCACCGCCGCTGACTCCTGGAGCTGTCATGAGCACCTCGCTGCCGTCCGCCCTGGCCGCCGTCGTGGGACCGGTACCGGAGGGCGTCACCCTGCCGATGCCGCCGGTCTTCGACTCGGTGGCGGCGGAACGCCAGTACCGCAAGGAACAACTCGCTGCCGGATTCCGGCTGTTCGGCCGGTTCGGGTTCTCCGAAGGGGTCGCCGGGCACATCACCGTGCGCGACCCGGAGAACCCGCAGTCGTTCTGGGTGAACCCCTTCGGGATGAGCTTCCAGCAGATCAAGGCCTCCGACCTGGTCCTGGTCGACCACGAGGGCACCCTCCTGCACGGCAGCCGTCCGGTGAACCGCGCCGCCTTCGTCATCCACTCCGAGGTGCACGCCGCCCGCCCGGACGCCATCGCCGCCGCGCACTCCCACTCGCTGTACGGGAAGGCGTTCTCCAGCCTCGGCATCCCGCTCGACCCGATCACCCAGGACGCCTGCGCCTTCTTCGAGGACCACGGCCTCTACAGCGACTACCGGGGCGTGGTCAACGAGGTCGAGGAGGGCAAGCGGATCGCCGCCGCCCTCGGCGGGCACAAGGCCGTCGTCCTGCAGAACCACGGCCTGCTCACCGTCGGCCATTCGGTGGCGGAGGCCGTCTGGTGGTTCATCACCATGGAGCGGTCCTGCCAGGCCCAGCTGCTCGCGATGGCCGCCGGCACGCCCCGGCTGATCGACCGGGAGACCGCGTTGACCACCCGGGCGCAGATCGGCTCGCACCTCGCGGGCTGGTTCCAGGCCCGGCCGCTCTGGGACCAGATCACCGCCTCCGACCCGGACCTCTTCGACTGAGGCCGGGCCGCCGCCGGCCTCGCCCCGGCCCGCGCCGCCGCCGGCACGCCCCGGCCCGCTCGCCGCGCCGGACCCACCGCGTACCTCTCGCGCCTCTCGCGCCCCCTGCCCCCGCCCCCGTCCGGAGGAACCCGCCCGTGCCCACCGAGACCGCCCCCGCCCCGCCGCGCCTGCGGATCGCCGTGTTCGGCGCCGGCAGCATCGGCTGCCACCTCGGCGGCATGCTCGCCGAGGTCGCCGACGTCACGCTGATCGGCCGGCCGGCCGCGACGGAGGAGATCGGGCGGCTGGGGCTGACCCTGACCGGCCCCGCCGGGGCCCGTCGCGAGGTCCACGGCCTGGCCCTCGCCACCGACGCGGCGCCGGCCGCCGGCGCCGACTGGGTGCTGGTGACGGTCAAGAGCGACGACACGGCCGCCGCCGCCCGTGACCTCGCCGGGCACCTGACCCCGGGCACGGTGGTGGCCAGCTTCCAGAACGGCCTGCACAACCCCCGGGTGCTGCGCGCCGGACTCCCCGGTCACCGGGTGCTGGCAGGCATGGTCCCGTACAACGTGGTGCGCACCGGCCCGGCCGCCTTCCACCAGGGCAGCGGCGGACAGGTGATGCTGGACGCGGGCGGCCCGGCCACCGGCGGCGGTTCGGACGGTGACGCGCTGGCGGCGGCGGCCTCGGCGGCCGGGCTCCGGCTGGCGCTGCGCCGGGACATGCCGGCGGTGCAGGCGGCGAAGCTGCTGATGAACCTCAACAACGCGGTGAACGCACTCTCCGGCCTGCCGCTGCGCGAACAGCTCGGCGGCCGCGCCTACCGGGCCTGCCTCGCCCGGTGCCAGCGCGAGGCGCTCGCGGCCTTCCGGGCGGCCGGCCTCCGCCCGGCCCGGCTGGGACCGGTGCCCCCGGGCTGGACACCGGCCGTACTGGGCCTGCCCGACGCGCTGTTCCGCCGACTGGCCGGGGCCTCGCTACGGATCGACGGGCAGGCCCGCTCCTCGATGTGGGAGGACCTGCAGCGCGGTCGCACCACCGAGATCGGCAGCCTCCAGGGCGAGATCGTCAGCCTGGCCGGGCAGTCCGGCCTGGCGGCCCCGGCCAACGCCCGACTGGTGGAACTGGTCCGGGAGGCGGAGCGGGCCGCCCCCGGCACGGCACGGCGGTGGAGCGGCCCGGACCTGCTGACCGAACTCGCGAAGGCGGCCGGGTAGGTCGGGCGGGTTCGCGGGCCCGCCGAGCGGGCCGCGGTACGAGTAGCACCCGGAACGAGCGGGCCCCCGGTACGGGCGGCCCCCGGAACGAGCGGGCCCCCGGGCTGACGGATCGGCCCGGGGGCGGGTGGACAGGTGGGGCGTGAGCGGTCGGAGGGGCGGGGCCGGGCGCGCGGGTGGCGCTGGGTCAGCTCGCGGCGGGCGGCTCCTGCTTCCACTCGGGGTCGCAGTCGATCGGCAGGACGAGCAGCTGGTCCGCCTCCTGGTTCTGCGCGCGGTCGACCGAGCGGAAGAGCAGCTCGTGCCGGCCCTGGCCGCTGACCGTGACCGGCCCGGTGTACGTCGTCCAGCCGGCGCCGTCGAGGTTGTACTCGGTCAGGGCGACACCGGAGATGTCGTCCGTGGCGGTGAGCGTGACGACGGCCTCGTCCCGGTGGTCACCGCCCTTGTGGTGGACCTGTACCGGCCGGGTGGTGGCGGTGGTCACCGGGGGAGTGCTGTCCACCGGGAGGTCCATCGCCTCGTCCTCCGGGGTGGCCTCGTTGTCCAGGGTCGGCGCCGAGACGCCGCCGGTCGCGCCCTGGTGGCCGACCGAGCCGCCGCGCAACTGCAGGGCGCTCCAGTCGTCGTGACCGGCCAGTGAGGTCTTCTGGGTGTCGCCGTTGACGTCGACGCTGACCGACTCGGTGGCGATCCGGCCGTTGCAGTCCCAGTCGACCGAGGTCCTGGTGGACGGCACCGTCACGAACTTGCCGACCGTCCCGTCCACGCCGGGGCAGTAGTGGCTGACGTCGTAGCGCGGTGTGGTCGGCGGGTAGGTGTTCTCGAACAGGGTGGTCTCGTTCAGCGAGAGGTTCTGGCGGGAGTAGTCGACCAGGCCGGTGGTGGTCCCGCTGGCCAGGCCGAACTGGTAGGTGTAGTTCATCACGCTGAAGTACTGCGGCTCGTGGTTGGGCAGGTCGGAGTCGCCGCTGTGCCGCAGGCCGAGGTTGTGCCCCAGCTCGTGCATCAGCGTGCCGGCCTGCTCGCTGACCGTGCCGACCTGGTTGGTGAAGCCGCCCAGGCTGACGATGAAGTCGCTGCCGGGAGTGCCGGCGGAGATGCCGCTGGAGTTGGTGCCGACCTCCAGCTTGTGCGCCGAGATCGCGTAGTGGAAGATCGGCGCCCGCGCGGTGCTGCGGAACCCGCCCACGGCGTTCTTCAGCGCGGTGAAGGCGTCCCACTGGTACATGCCGTCGACCTTGGTGCCCAGGTTGGCCGTCTCGGTGAGCTTCTTCGCCTGGCTGAGGGTGCCCCAGGTGGTGTTGGTGGCGAAGTCCATGATGCTGTCGGGCCCGGCGTCGATGTGCAGGTTGATGCCGGTGCCGGTCTGGCGCTTGCTGTACGGCGAGTTCTTGAACGCGTCCACGACCTGCTTGATCGCGGCGGGGGCGATCGCGTGGCTGTGGGCGGTGTCGGCCATCCAGTCCAGCTGGATGAAGACGTCGGGCTTGTTGACGTCGGCACCCATCTTCTTCAGGTCGATGAACTTCGCGGGGCTCCCGTCACCCGGGTTGAGGGTGACGCCGTTGAGCTTCCACGCGTCGGGGATGCCGTCACAGGTCTTGGAGTTGCAGTCGAAGGCGAACCGGACCGGGGTCTCCGGGTCGGTGCCGCCGGTGTGGCTGATCACGTAGCCGGTGGGCGCCGACTCGGTGAAGGTGTTCTGGCCGGTGAGCGGGAGGTCCCAGCCCACCTGGAGCGTCGCGTTGCCCTCGCCCTGGACGAAGAGGTTGACGGTGGCCCGGGCGCCGTACGTGGAGTCGCACGGCGCGACCGTCCAGCTCGCCGAGGAGCCGGCCGGGATGGTGGACGGTACGAAGGGGATCACGCAGCCGTCGGGCTGGTTGGCGCTGGCGGCCGTCACGTCGCGGTCGCTCTTGTTGTCGAAGAACACGGTCACGGTGCCGCCCGCCCGGCGCGCGGCCGCGGCGGGTGTGATCGCCGCGATGAACGTGAGCAGGGCCAGAGCCAGCACGAAGAGCGCTGCGAACCTGCTGCGCCGGGGCATCTCGAAGATGCCCGGCCCGCCCGCGGCGCCGAGAGAGCGATGTACATTCATGCTGTCACGCTAGGTGGTGGCTTGACCACATCACGTCACGGCGCGACCTGTTCTCACTCCTACGGACGCTTCACCGGACGGCTGCCCCGCAGGACGGCTGCCCCGACGGACGGTCGTGTCTGCGACGGCCCGCCGGGCGGTCGCCTCCTGCGACGGCCCGCCGCGCAGGGTCGGCGCCCGCCGTTACCGGGGTGACCAGCCGACGTCGCGGCTCAGCTCCAGGGCGAGCACCTGGTCCACCCGGACGAAGGTCTCGAACACGGCGCCCGTCGGGAGTTCCGGACGGGTGCTCAGTTCGTCCAGCAGTCGCAGGGCCGGTGCTGGGTCCAGGTCGTCCGCGAAGCCGTCGAAGGCGAGCCCCACGGCGTCCGCGAACGGCGGCCTGGAGACCGTCCGGGCCGCCTCGGCGACCACCCGGCGCCAGCGGTGCAGGGTGGCCTGCGCCTCGGCGAGCGACTCGGCGGTGAGGTCGGCGGGCGCGTGGTGGGGCGTGCCGAGCAGGGCGAGGCGGACGGCGAGCGGTTCGGGCCCGGCCGGTGACAGGGCGGCCAGCGGGCTCGGCAGCCCGGCCTCGTCCGGAAGGAAGGGCGCCGTCACCGGTCCGACCTCGATGCACGGCGGCGGCCCGTCCGCGCCCGGCGCCTGCTCCGCGGTGGCCGGCCGCCCGGCCGGCCCCGCCCGGTGGGCCCGCACCTCCAGGTCGGCCGGGCCGGCGTCCTCGTCGGCCGGCGGATGGATGCCCAGCAGGCCCGCGTCCCGTTGGAGCAGTTTGACCTGCTGCGGCGTGCTCGCCGGGTGGCCGAGGGAGGTGGTGACCTGGAGGTGGCGGATCTCGGCCGTGCGCAGCAGCAGGTCGGTGACCAGCAGGGCGCGCAGGTCGGAGAGGTCGAACGGCCGGCCGGGCCGGCCGGCCAGGGTGCGGACCCGGAGCAGTCCGGCGCGGCGGGGGCGGATCTCGGTGCCGCGGCCGGTGCGGGCGTCGGTGATGCGCAAGGCTTCCTCCGGGGCCGGCCGGGGGAGGGGGCGGTGGCCTGCGGTGCGACGGCCGGCCGGTCCATTCTCCGCCCGCCGGGGGCGGCCGGTCCGGAAGGTGCCGTCTTCGGGCGCGTTCCCCTCCCGTCGTCCGTTCCCGCTGGTCGTCCGCCCCCGCCCGTCGTCCGGACCGCCGCCCGTCCGTACGGTCCCTGTCCGTTCCCGCCGCCTGTCCCGCCCCTCCCGTCGTCCGTTCCCGCCGGTCGTCCGGACCGCCGCGAGCGGGGCCCGACGCCCCGGTGGGCGTCGGGCCCGACGGTTCAGCGGGTGACCTGCCAGGACAGCGAGTCGGTCAGCGAGTCGCGCAGCTCCGGATCGAGGACGTCCGGGGTCGGGTCGGTCGCCACCGCGGTGAGGCGGTGCCGCAGGCCCTTGGGCCCGGTGAGGCCGAGGTCGGCCGGGCGGACGGTGGTCCGGCCGCTCAGGGCCGGGAGCTCCCGGCCGTCGACGAACCAGCGCACCCGGGTGGCGGGGGTCGCCAGGCCGACCGTGACCGGGTCGGTCCGGCCGAGGAGGGAGCCGACGGGGGTGGTGCTGGCCAGCACCGAGGCGTACCGGTAGAAGCCGCCGATCATGGCCTCGCGGCCGGGCAGGTTGAACTCCCGGCCCAGCGACCGCATGATCGAGTTGTCGGTCGGCCGGTAGAGCCCGAGCGGGTGGTAGCCGCCGCCCTCGTAGGTGCCGACGGTGCCGCCGTCCGGCGAGGTGCGGCCGAGCCAGCGGTACCACTTGCTGTGGGTGCGCCGCAGCTGGGACGCCGTCAGTTCGGTGAGGTTGGCCTCCGGCGGTTCGTCGCCCTGGTAGGCGCCGCCGTCCTCGTAGGAGTACTCGTCCGCGAGCTTGCCGAGCGAGTGGCCGGTCTCGTGCACCGCGATCTGGCCGGACTTGGCGTTCCCGCCGGCCACCGTGGCTATGCCCGAGTACCCGAGCGGCGACACCACGTCGTTGTAGCCCGCGCCGCCGTACTTGGCGCTGTTGGCGACCACGATGACGAGGTCCGCCTGCGGGGCCCTGGCCGCGTACCGCTCGACGGCGCCGGTGTCCACGCAGAGCAGGCGCTCCACCCCCTCGCACCAGAACCAGGAGCCTAGGGCGGTGCTCCGCACGGTGGCCGGGTCCGGGTCGCCCGAGACGCCCGACTCGGCGGAGACGGCGTCCACGGCCCACACGTTGAACAGCGCGCGGTACGTCGCGTACGGCTCCACCGCGGTGATCTCCTGCCACTTCGCGGCCGCGTCGGCACGGAACCGGCCCTGCTCGGCGGCGGTGTAGCCGTCGCCGACGACGACCACGTCGAGCTTGGCGTCGGTGCCGCCGTTCTGCACGATCGGGGTCACGGTGCCGTCGTCCGAGGCCGCCCCCTCCGGTGCGCCGAGGCCCTGCGTCAGGCTGCCCGGGCGGCCGGACGCGACGGGGGAGGCGGTCCGGACCTGGGTCCGGCCGATGCTGCCGTCCTCGCCGAAGACCTCGACCTGGTGGATGGGCCCGGTTGTTGACGGGGCGTGGGCGACGGCGGCGGACGGGCCCGCCCCGGCGGGGGCGGCCGCGGCGCCCGGCGCACCGGCCGGACCGAGGACCGCCAGGGCGGTGAGGCCGGCCAGGGCCATGGCGGTGAAAGGGGCTCTGCGCACTGGAGCAACCTCCTGGCTGATGTTAACTTGACGCTTAATCAGACTTAAGCGCGGGGTTAATGTAGGGCACCCCTACGCGTCGGGCAACGGTGCGGGGAAGAATGCGAGCGAACGACGAAGGAGGCGGCGATGACCCAGCGGACCGGGACGGACGGTGCCGGAACGGCCGCGGCCGCGGTGGACGAGGAGTCACCGGCCGACCGGCGGGACGCGGCCGCCATCGGGGCCCGGGTCCTCCGGCTCCGCCGCGAACGGGGCCTCACCCAGCGGAAACTGGCCGAACCCGCGTACACCGCCGCCTACGTCTCCACCCTGGAGGCGGGCCGGGTCAAACCCTCCGAGCCGGCCCTGCGGCACCTCGCCGAACGGCTCGGCGTCACCTACGACGAACTCGCCACCGGCCGCCCCGCCCACCTGGCCACCGAACTGCGGCTCGCCCTGACCGAGGCGCACGGCGTCCTGGCGGCCGGGGACACCGCCGACGCGGCCGGACGCTTCGCCGACTGCCTGGACCGGGCCCGCCGGCACGGCCTGACGGCCGTCCAGCCCGCGGCCCTGCTCGGCCTCGGCGAGTGCGCCCTGGAGAGCGGCCGGCTCGACCTGGCCCGCGAACACTTCGAGGAGGCCGAGCGGCTGCAGGCCGGCGAGCCGCTGCCCCGCCGTGCGGCCGCCGTCCGCGGGCGGGCCGTGGCGCACCTGCTGGCGGGTGAACTCCGTTACGCCTGCTACCTGCTGGAAACCGCGATCGACCGGCTCAACGAGAGCGGACTGCACGACCCGGACGCCCTGCTGCTGCTCTACTCGGCCGCCATCGGGCCCTACATGGACATGGGCGCGCACGCCCGCGCCGCCCAGGCCGCCGAACTGGCCCTCGCCCTGGCGCCCGGCGCCACCGACCCCGCGCTGGTCGCCGGGATGCACCGCAGCGTCGCCCGGACCCTGATCGCCGAGGGCCGCACCGCCGAGGCCGACGTCTCGCTCGCCAAGGCCCAGGAGCTCTACCAGGGGCTGCGGCTCAGCGCAGACCTCGCCAAGTGCCACTGGATGCGCGGATACGTCCACGCGCAGGCCGGCGAGCTGGAGCGGGCGGAGAGCGAACTGCGCACCGCCCGGGCCATGCTGGCCTCCCGGCAGGCGGCCCTGTTCACCGACCAGGTCGAGGTCGAACTGGCGGACGTGCTGCGCCGCCGGGGCCGTACGGACGAGGCCGGTGAACTGCTCGGCAGCCTGCTCGGCCGGATCGGTCCGGAGCGCGGCGCCGTCCACGCCGCCGGGGCGCACCGCCTGCTCGGGCTGATCGCGGAGGACCGCGGCGACGCCGAGGCCGCCGAGGAGCACTACGTCAACGCCCTGTCGCTGCTGGAGCGCGCCGGAGCCGCCGGCGACCTGGCCGACCTCTGCCGGCTGCTGGGCGACCTGCTGCGCCGGACCGGCCGGGTCGAGGCGGCGCTGGACGTCTACCGGACCGGCCTCGGACACCGCGCCGCCCCCGGGACGACCACGCTCGGGCCGGCCCCGGCGGCTCCGCCCCTCGGAGCCGGCGGCTCGCGGGCGGCCCGGCGCGCCTAGCGTGCCGACACCGCGGCCCCGGCCCGGCCGTACTCCGGGAGGGTGCACCCGAACGCCTCGGACGCCGGTGCGGGGCGTTGCTCCGGAGGGGGCAACGCCCCGCCCGGTGCGGACCGGAGCCCGCGCGGGGCAGGAGACCCCCGCGCCCGGGCTGCGGGCCACGGCCGTGGTGCGTCCGCCCGGCGGGCGGCGATGGCTCCCCGTCGCCCGTTCGGGCAGATGGCCGGGAGCCGGCCGGGCGGAACCGGGGTTGCCGGTCCGGCGCGGCGCTGAGTCAATGAGCCGGGGGTGACCAGCCAGGGGGGCGCAGCACGCCCCCGCCCGGGGGCCTCACCGACAAGGAACGCAGATCATGATCCTCAACAGTGGCCTTCTCGGCCTTCTCCAGCCCGTGGCCGATGCCGTCGCCAACCTGCTGTACGCGGTGGCCGACCTGCTCTAGGGGCGGACAGGCCCTGGGCCTGGGCGTACAACGGGTCGACCGGCCCACCGTGGTGGGCCGGTCGACCCCGCGTGCGGGGTGCGTCGCCCCGGCGTCCGGTGGGTTCCGGTGCCGTCCGCCACCGGGGTGCGCCCGTCCGCGCCGTGCCGTCCGGTCCCCCCTGCCGTGCCCGCCCGCGCCGCGCCGCCCGATGCCGGACGCCGGGCCGATCACGCCGCACGCCTTGCATGAGCAAGGTTAGTGCGAGTGGCCACATCGCAGATGCGAGGCCACCGGCGGTCCGTCCCAGCTGGTCGATCCTCCAGCCGGGCGGTGGATCACTGGTGCTCGACACCACTCGTTCCCGCTGCCGGGCGTTGCTTCAATCGCCGTAACGAGCCGCTACCGAGCTGCCGAGGACGGTGGGACAACGTGGATCTGAACACGGTGCTGGAGGTGCGCGACGCCCGCAGCGGCGGCGCGTGGCAGCCCGGTGACGCCTGGCTGGGCGGCGGCACCTACCTGTTCTCCGAGCCGCAGCCGCACCTGCGGCGGCTTATCGACCTCAGCCGGACCGGCTGGGAGCCGCTGCAGATCACCCCCGGGGGCGGCCTGGAGATCGCCGCGACCTGCACCATCGCCCAGCTCTCGCGGTTCGCCCGCAACGCGTCCTGGACGGCCCGGCCGCTGTTCGAACAGTGCTGCCGGGCCTTCCTGGCCTCCTGGAAGATCTGGAACATGGCCACCTTCGGCGGGAACCTGTGCAACTCGCTGCCGGCCGGCCCGATGATCTCGCTGGCCGCCGGGCTGGACGGGGTCGCCCTGCTGCGCGCCCAGACCGGGGCGCTGCGCCGGGTGCCGGTCGCCGACTTCGTCGTGGGCGCCGGGCGCAACCTGCTGAAGCCCGGTGAACTGCTGCGCTCGGTCACCCTGCCGGCCCGGGCCCTGGCCTGCCGGACGGCTTTCCGGCAGGCCTCGCTGTACGGGCTGGGCCGCTCGGCCGCGCTGATCACCGGCACCCTCGACCCGGTGGACGGGACCTTCACGCTCACCGTCACCGCCTCCACGGTGCGGCCGGTCCAGCTGCGGTTCGCGACGGCGCCGAACGCCGAGGCGGTGCGCGAGGCCGTCGAGTACGCCGTCCGCCCCGACGAGTACTTCGACGACATCCACGGGCTGCCCGCCTGGCGCCGGCACATGACCTTCCGGTTCGCCGAGGAGATCCGCCGCGAACTGACCGAGTCCGAGACCAGCGAAGGGGCCGGACGATGAGCTTCTCGATCCGCGTCAACGACCAGCCGTTCGAGGAAGAACCGCGACCGGGCCAGTGCCTGCGCACCTACCTGCGCGACCGCGGCTGGTTCGGCGTCAAGAAGGGGTGCGACGCCGGCGACTGCGGCGCCTGCACCGTGCAGGTCGACGGGCGGCCGGTGCACAGCTGCATCTACCCGGCGGTCCGCGCCGACGGCCGCGCGGTGACCACCGTCGAGGGCCTCGCCCGCGAGGGCGGCGAACTGCACCCGATGCAGCAACGGTTCCTCGACGCCCAGGGCTTCCAGTGCGGCTTCTGCACGGCCGGCTTCCTGATGACCACCTCGGCCCTGGACGAGGAGCAGCTCACGGACCTGCCGCGGTCGCTCAAGGGCAACCTCTGCCGCTGCACCGGCTACCGGGCGATCGAGGACGCGATCCGGGGCGTCAAGCACGCCGAGGAGCCGTGCGCCGGCCAGGCGGTCGGCCGCAGCCTCGGCGCGCCGGCCGGCCCGCAGGTGGTCACCGGCACCGCCCGCTACACCTTCGACGTCGAGGTCGAGGGCCTGCTGCACATGAAGCTGCTGCGCTCCCCGCACCCGCACGCCCGGATCCGCTCGATCGACACCACGGCCGCGCTGCGGGTGCCCGGCGTGCACGCCGTCCTCACCCATCACGACGCGCCGGCCAAGCTCTACTCCTCCGCCCGCCACGAGCACCCCACCGAGGACCCGGACGACACCCGGGTGCTGGACGACGTGGTCCGGTTCGCCGGCCAGCGGGTCGCGGCCGTGGTCGCCGACACCGAGGGCGCCGCCGAGGAGGGCTGCCGCCGGATCGTCGTCGACTACGAGGTGCTCCCGTTCGTCGTCGACCCGGAGGAGGCGATGCTGCCGGGCGCGCCGGTGATCCACCCGAAGGGCCCCGAGTCCCGCATCTTCCGCGCCCAGGACAACGTCTGCGGCGAGGTGCACGGCGAGATGGGCGACGTCGAGCAGGGCTTCGCCGAGGCCGACGTGGTCTACGAGGAGACCTTCCGGACGCAGCGGGTGCAGCACGCCAGCCTGGAGACCCACGGGTGCCTCGTCCGGTTCGAGCCGGCCCCCGGCGAGGACGGCGAGCCGGAGCAGGAGCGGATCGTGGTCCGCTCCAGCACCCAGGTGCCGTTCCTGACCCGGCGCGCCCTCTGCGACCTGTACGACCTGCCGATGGAGCAGGTCCGGGTGGTCGCGGGCCGGGTCGGCGGCGGCTTCGGCGGCAAGCAGGAGATGCTGACCGAGGACATCGCGGTGCTCGCCGCGTTGAAGCTGCACCGCCCGGTCAAGCTGGAGTTCACCCGCCCCGAGCAGTTCTACGGCGCCACCACCCGGCACCCGTTCAAGATCACGGTGAAGCTCGGCGCGAGGAGCGACGGCACCCTGACGGCCATCCAGTTCCGGGTGGTCGCCAACACCGGGGCGTACGGCAACCACGGCCCCGCGGTGATGTTCCACAGCGTCGGCGAGTCGATGGGCGTGTACCGGGCGCCCAACAAGAAGGTCAACGCCTACTCCGTGTACACCAACTGCGTGCCCGCCGGTGCCTTCCGCGGTTACGGGCTGGGCCAGGTCACCTTCGCCTTGGAGTCGGCGATGGACGAACTCGCCCGCCGGCTGGGGATCGACCCGCTGGTGCTGCGCGAGAGGAACGTCATCGGCCCCGGCGAGCACATGGAGGGCCCGCTCGGCGAGGAGGAGGACCTGCACATCGCCAGTTACGGCCTGGACCAGTGCCTCCAGGTCGTCCGGGACGCGCTCGCCGACGACAGCAGTGCCGAACTCGCCCCCGAGGGATGGCTGGTGGGTCAGGGCTTCGCCATGGCGGCGATCGCCTGCGGTCCGCCCGGCGGGCACATCGCCGACGCCACGGTGAAGCTGCTGGAGGACGGCACCTACGACATCGCGGTGGGCACCGCGGAGTTCGGCAACGGCACCACCACCGTGCACAAGCAGATCACCGCGGGCGCGCTCGGCACCACCGTCGACCGGATCGGCATCCGGCAGTCCGACACCGACGTGGTCAAGCACGACACCGGCGCGTTCGGCTCGGCCGGCACGGTGGTCGCGGGCAAGGCGGTGATGAAGGCCGCCAACGCCCTCGGCGAGCAACTCCTCACCTTCGCCGCCGAGTACACCCGCACCCCGCGCAGCCTGTTGCGGCTCACCGCCGACTCGGTGGAGTGCGAGGGGCGGCCGGTGTCGCTGAAGGAGATCTTCGCGGCCGCGCGCGCCGAGGGCGTCGAGCTGAAGGCCGACGGGTACTTCGGCGGCTCGCCCCGGTCGATCGCCTTCAACTCCCAGTGGTTCCGGATCGCGGTCGACCCGGACACCGGGGAGATCAGGATCCTGCGCAGCGTGCACGGGGCCGACGCGGGCAAGGTGATGAACCCGATGCAGTGCCGGGGCCAGGTCGAGGGCGGCGTCGCGCAGGCGCTCGGCGCGACCCTCTTCGAGCAGGTGCTGCTCGACGAGGACGGCCAGGTCACCACGGCCGCCTTCCGCCGCTACCGGCTGCCGGCCTTCGCCGACGTGCCGCGCACCGAGGTGCACTTCAGCGAGACCTCCGACGCCATCGGCCCGCTGGGCGCCAAGTCCATGAGCGAGAGCCCGTTCAACCCCGTCCCGCCGGCCTTCGCCAACGCGCTGCGCGACGCCACCGGCATCCGCTTCACCGAAGCGCCGTTCCTGCGGGACAAGGTCTGGCTCGCCCTGGAGGAGGCCCGGACGGGCCGCCCGGTGGCGACGGGCTGAGCCCGGCCGGGGCCCGGAACGACGTCGCCCGGCTCCCTCGCGCGGTGCCGGCCCGGGTGCCCTCGGTCACCCGATCGACCGACTCCCGCCGGCCCCGCCTCGCCCGGGGTTCACCGGCCGGGGTAGGGAGAGGGCGGGACGACCGGGAGGGCCGCCATGACCGACGAACGGGTACGGGACGATGCCGGGGACGGGCCGGCGATCGACCGCCGGGGCCTGCTCCGGGCGGGCGCGCTGGCCGGCGCGGTCACCCTGGCATCGGGGGTGACCGCCGCCGCGGCCGCGGCGGAACCCGGCGGCGCCGCCCGCGCCGCGGGCGACGCGGGGCCGGCCGGTGGCGAGGCGGCCGTCGTGCTGACCGGCCGGCTGGACACCGGCGCGGCGGACTTCGTGCACCTGCCCTTCGACGTCCCGGCCGGGGTCCGGGAGATCGCGGTCTCCTACTCCTACGACCGGCCGCCCGTCCCGGCCGGGACGCCGGGGAACTCCTGCGACATCGGCATCTTCGACGAGCGCGGCACCGAACTCGGCGGCCGCGGGTTCCGGGGCTGGTCCGGCGGGTTCCGGACGTCCTTCGCGATCAGCCGTACCGAGGCCACCCCCGGTTACCTGCCGGGCCCGGTGCGGCCGGGGCGCTGGCACGTCGTCCTCGGCCCGTACCAGGTGGCGCCGCAGGGGCTGGAGTACCGGGTGGAGGTGACCCTGCGGTTCGGGGCGCCGGGGCCGGAGTTCAAGCCCGCCTACCCGCCGGAGCGGGCCCGCGGCCGCGGCCGCGCCTGGTACCGGGGGGACTGCCACCTGCACACGGTGCACTCCGACGGGCGGCGGCTGCCGGCCGAGGTGGCGGCAGCCGCGCGCGAGGCCGGGCTGGACTTCATCGTCTCGACCGACCACAACACGCCTTCCGCGCACGGCAGCTGGGGCCCTTCGGCCGGGCCCGACCTGTTGGTGATCACCGGTGAGGAGGTCACCACCCGCAACGGGCACTGGCTGGCGCTGGGCCTGCCGGCCGGCCGTTTCGTGGACTGGCGCTACCGGTCCCGCGACGAGGCCTTCCCGCGGCTCGCCCGGCAGGTCCGGCGGGACGGCGGCCTGGTGGTGCCGGCGCACCCGTACTGCCCGTACGTGGGCTGCCAGTGGAAGTTCGGCTACCAGGACGCGGACGCCGTCGAGGTCTGGAACGGCCCGTGGACGTACGACGACGAGTCGGCCGTCGACGGCTGGGACGCCGGGCTGGCCGAGGCCCTCCGGCAGGGCCGGTCGTGGCTGCCGGCCGTCGGCAACAGCGACGCGCACAGCGCGCCGCAGGTCGTCGGCACCCCGCACACCGTGGTGCTGGCGGACGACCTGACCCGGGACGACGTGCTCGCCGGCATCCGGGCCGGTCGCAGCTGGATCGCCGAATCCGCCGCCGTCCGGCTGGAGTTCACCGCGACCGGGGCCGGCCGGCAGGCGGGTGTCGGTGAGCGGCTCGCGGTGCCGGCGGACGCGCCGGTGGACGTCCGGCTCACGGTGTCGGGGGTGCCGGGCGGCACGGTGCGGTTCCTCACCGACGAGGGGCAGATGCACCAGGAGTCACTGCCGGCCGACGGTGCGGGCACGGTGGTCTGGCGCACGACGGCCTCGCTGGCCGGATACGTCCGCGCGGAGGTCCGCCACCCCAGGGCCGACGGCACGCCCGGGCGGGGGAACAGCATGGGCCCCGAGCTGCCCTGGGGCCCGATGGCGGCACTCACCAACCCGGTCTTCCTCGGGGTGCCGCCGGAGGGCCGCTGAGCCGGGGTGCCGCCGCTGGTCCGCCGAACCGCCGGCGGCCCGGCACGCGCCGGGCCCCGCCCGACCGGTGCGCCCCGCCGTAGCCCAGGGCCGCCGGCCGGCTGCCGGACCTCCCCGGCAGCCGGCAGGGAAAAGGCCTAGACCACTGGCCCTGCGGGTGACCGCTGCCCTATCGTTCGAGGTGATCGGAACCCACCCGCCCGGCGGCCCGTCGAGGCGCCGTCCCCCCCGGCACGGTACGGCTGTTGGCGCGCCCCGGACCCGGCCGCCGCCGGGCACCCATGCCCCGAAGTGGAGCCCCGCACCATGAGCGCCTGGCCACAGTTGCGTGAGTCCCGTACCGTCCGCGCCGGGCAGGCCCCGGGCACGGTGGTGCGCTGCGGGCTGGTCGACACCATGCTGGCCGACCTCTCGGTCTCGGTCGTGTACTTCTTCGAGCAGGCCCTGGACGAGGAACGCCTCACCGCCGGGCTGGCCCGCGCCCTGGAGCGGCTGCCGGTCTTCGGCGGCCGGCTGCGGACGGCCGACGGACGGCTGGAGATCGTCTGCGACGATTCCGGTGTGCCGGTGGACAGTTACGACCTGGACGAGACACTCGCCGAGGCGATGGGCCGGGTCACCATGCCCACCGCGCGGCTGGTCGACCCGGTCGAGGCCTCGGCCGCCCGGGCGGGCGGCCTGCCGCTGTTCACCGTCCGGGTCAGCCGCCTGGCGGGCGGGGGCACCGCGCTCGGCTGCTCCTGGCACCACGCGGTCGGCGACGTGCAGACCTTCATGCTGTTGATGCGGACCTGGTCCGCGGCGGTCGAGGGGACGGAACTCCCGCCGGCCGAACTCGTCCAGGACCAGGACGCCTTCCTCGACGAGGTGCTTCCGGCCGGGGACTGCGGACGCCCGGGATTCCGCCTGCCCGGCCCGGAGGAGGCCGCGCTGCTGGGGCGGGAGGTGGCCGGCGCGCTGCGGGCCAACCGGACGGTCCAGGTGTACTTCGGCCAGGCCGAAGTGGACCGGATGCGCCAGGAGCTCAGTGCCCAGGCCGGCCGGAGGCTCTCCTCCGGCGACGTTCTCTGTGCCCATGTGGTTTCCTCCGTGCGGGAGTTGGATGCCGACGCGGAGGTCAGATGGCTGACCGTGCCGGTCAACGTCCGGCGTCCGCTGGGGCTGTCCGCCGGTCTGGTGGGCAACCTGCTCAGCGAGATCCACCTGCCCTGGGCGCCGAAGGAGGGTACGGCCGCGCTCGCGGAGGCGCTCCGCGGGGCGGTGGAGGAGTTCACCGCCGAGCACCTCAACCTCCGGGCCAACCTCCGGTTCCTGGAGTCGATCGGACGTGAGCGCTTCGCCGACTGCGTGCCGCTCGGGTTCGACCCGGAGCGGCGCAGGTTCACCTTCTCGAACTGGAGCCGGTTCGGTGCGTACGACGTCGAGTTCGGAGGGCGGCGCCCGGTGTTCTTCAGCCCGGCCGCCAACCTCCCGCTGCCCTGGGTGTCCTGGATGGTCGAGGGTTTCGAGGGCAGCGGGTACCTCTTCACCGTCGTGCTGCCCGCCAAGCTGGCCGGGCGCCTGCGCGGGGCGGAGGGCCGGGCCGTGCTGCACCGGTTCCGCGATCCGGCCGACGTGCTCCCGGCGGCGGCCGGATCCGTTCCCAAGGTCGTCTGAATCAACGTCAGGATCGTTGTTCGATCCGGAACATGCTCACGGCAACGCAGAGGGACGGAGGGGCGCCGGCTGACCTCGTGCCAGGCGGACGACCTGAGGACCCAGGCCGTGCCTGCTCGGTCACCGTGCCCCTCCGCCCGGGACTTCCGAGATCCCCGACGGGGCCGGTCCCGTGCTACGGGACCGCGCCGCTACCCTGCGTAGGTCTCGAACTCGGCGACCTTCGGCGTCCCGGTCGAGCTGGTGATCTCGAAGGTGATCTTGCTCAGCGAGGTGCGGGGGACGGTGATGGCGCCCGCACCGCTGCCGGAGGTCAGAACGGCGCCGGTGTCACCGTTGAGCACCCGCCAGGATCCGATGCTGCCCGCGGAGCCCGCCGCCTCCCGGATGTTGAGGCCGGCCACGGCGGTGGGGGAGGACCACTTGACCGAGACGGAACCGGTGGCGCCGGCCGGCGACCAGAAGGTGCTCAGGTTGCCGTCCTTCACGTTGCCGTAGCTCGTCCCGGCGGCCTTGCTGGAGCCGTCGGCACCGGCGCCGATGCTGAGGTTCGTCCCGCCGGGCTGGGTCGGGGTGGACGTGGGGCTGGACGTGGGGGTGGTGGTGGGGCTGGAGGTGGGGGTGGTCGGGGTCGGTGACGGCGTCTGCGGCGTGCAGGTGCCGTTCGACACCTTCAGTCCCTTGTTGGCCCCGGCCGTCTGGGTCACGACGTCCGGCACGCAGGTGGCCGCGTCGAGGCTGAAGGAGTAGGGGACGCTGACGGTGGCGGTGGACTTCACGTCGGGCCCGGCGGGGTTGTTGTCGGTGCCGGGGCTGGACCAGGTCACGTTGTCGAAGATGTTGCCGGCGACCTGCCAGTATCCGGCCGCACTGGTGTAGAAGGTGCCCAGGACGTCCTTGGAGTCCTTGAAGTAGTTGTTGTCCACCTTGGCGTGGGCCCCGGCCCGGGAGTTGATCCCGGACTCGTTGAGCTTCACGTAGTAGTTGTTGTAGATGTGCGCCGTGCCGCCACGCAGCAGGGGCGCGCGGGAGTCGATGTTCTCGTACAGGTTGTGGTGGAAGGTGATGAAGCTGTTCGAGAGCTCGGTCTCGCTGGACCCGATGAGGCCACCGCGGCCGGAGTTGCGCAGGGTGCTGTAGGACAACGTCACGTACTGGGTGTTGTCCTTCATGTCGAAGAGCCCGTCGAACCCTGCCGATTCGCCGCCCGACGCCTCCAGGCTGGCGTGGTCGACCCAGACGTTGCGCACGTTCGTCTCCATGCCGATGGCGTCACCACCGTTGGAGATCGGCGAACCCGACTTCTTGACGTTCTTGACGGTCACGTTCTGGATGATGATGTTGCTGGACTCCCTGATGTGGATGCCCAGTTGATCGAAGACGGCGCCGCTGCCGACGCCGACGAGCGTGACGTTGCTGATCTGCTTGAGCTCGATGACGCCGGCGGCGGTGTTGCAGGAGGCGCCCGACACCTTGTCGGTGTTGGCGTGGTTGATGGTGCCCTCGACCTCGATGACGATCGGGGTGCTGGCGCTGGCCCGGCCGCACAGGGCCGCATGGATCGCGGTCCCCGTGGTGGCGCGCACGGTCTGTCCGCCCGCGCCGCCGGTGGTCCCACCGTTCTGGGTCGCGTAGCCGGTGGCGCTGCCGGTCGCCGCGGCCGATGCCGAGGGCATCGCCACCAGCACACCGGTCGTGGCCGCAAGGGCCGCCGTGGCGAGCGTCGCGCAGAGCCGCAGGGCGACTGGTCGTCTCATATCCGTCTCCAGATCCGTTGTCCGACTCCGAGTGATGGTGCTGCGTACGTGCGACGGCCCTGCCGACGGACCGCCGGGACCACGGGCCCGTCGCCGGGCGGGCCCGTACAGGTCCCCGTTGTGAGCGCGCTCCCCGACGCCACCGGGCCGGCGTCTCCGCCGGAGCCCGGCCCCGCGAGGCCGGAGACCACTACGGAAGGTCACCGCCGCCGGTCACCGCGGCCGGCGCCGCGGCAGCGGCAACGGACGGTGCGTCGCGTCTTCGGCATGACGTGCACCCTTCGTTCCGTAGCGGGTCGACCACCTGCGCCGAGCCCCGCACCGGCATCGGCCCATGCGGAAGTCGCGGTCGACGCCGTGACGGCCGCACCAACCGGAACGTGGCTTGCGAGGGGAAGTGTCTCTGTCCGCGAGCGTAGGTCCGGGTCTGACGGACTGACAAGGTTCTGGTCACATATGGAATTTGTGCCGTCCTCTCCCGGATGACCTTGCCGTACGGTCTTGGTGGGACTACAAGGATGTTTTTCCTGCAAAAAAGCCAGTAGGCAGTAAATCCTACGGCTCAAGCCGTATTCGACGGTTCGATCGTCACGGGTGCTGCGACTGGAAAAGTTCAAGATGTCGAGCATTATTCGAGGATGTGAACATATATGGGTACTCTGCTGCTCCTGTGGTGATGCTGGGAAGACGTGACGATCAATCAAACACAAGACCCAGTAAGGGCCTTGTGGTCCTGGGTGCGGCGGGGCCAGGTCTGCCCGGCCGCCTTCCGGGGCGAGCGCCGGGGGGTCCGCGCAAGTGAGTGCCGAGCCGCACGGCCGCCATCCCTGGTGGTCGTCGAGGTCCCGAAGGTCGCTTGCCGGCCGTCGATCTGTCGTGCGGTCGGACAGGTGTGGGCGCGGTGGAACGGCTGACGGGGCCGGCGGCCCGGGGTGGGCGGCCGGCCCCGTCGGGGCTGGGCGAAGGGGCGGCGGGTCAGCCGGCGAAGGCCGCCTCGATCGCCGTCCAGAGCTGCACCCGGGCCCGGAGCGCGGTGCGGACGGTCTCGGCGCAGGCCTCCCACTTGGCGGTGTCGTCGCCGCAGAGGTCGATCAGCATCTGCATCGCCATCGGTGTGTGCTGCTCGCCGTCCACCTCGATGTGGCGGGCCAGGTAGTCCTTGAAGGTGGTCAGGACGCCGTCGGCGTCGTCGATCTTGATGACCTGGGCGAACATGTCCGGGATGAGGTCCTCCCGGCCGAAGGCGAAGGCCGCCGCGCGGCAGTGCACCGGCGCGTTCTCGATGATGCCCCAGGTGGTGCTGGTGAAGTCGACGGCCGCCTGCGGCACACCGGCCGCCCGCAGCGCCTCGGGCACGGGGGTGCCGGAGCGCAGCAGCGCCAGGAAGGCCTCGACCGGTGCGGGGTCGGCGCCGGCCTGCCGCATGCCGTCCACGTACAGCTCGAAGTGGCTGATGAAGCCCTCGCCGAGTTCGTCGCTCTCCTCGACGAGCACGATCTCGTTGATCAGGCGGCGGCTGGCGGTCGGGCCGGACGGGACCCACGGCACGTCCACGCTGGTCAGTTCGCGCTGCAGACTCTTCAGCAGCGACATGAAGTCCCAGACGGCGAAGACGTGCCGGTCCAGGAAGACCCGGACGCGGTCGAGGCTGTCGAGCCCGCCGTAGACGGTGTGCTCGACCACCTCGCGGCGCAGCGGCTCGATGGCCTGCTGCAGGCCGGACAGGCCGGGGTGCGAACGGTCCCAGTGGTAGCGGTTGTTGGACATCTGAGGGCTCCTCGGGGCAGGCCCGGCTCGGGTGCGGGCGGGCGTGGGGGGTGTGTCCGGTGCGGTGCGGAGCGCCGATTCTGGCAGGACCGGTGAGTCAGCGCCACGGATTCTTCACAACTGACCTGACGGCGTGCAGGAGTTGCTCGCGTCCGGGCTGGAGCGCGCGGTCCAGGGCCGGGGCGAAGGGCAGCACGGCTCCGTCCGGCCGGGTGATCCGGCGCGGTGGGGCGGTCAGGCGCATCTCCTCGGCGGCGGTGGCCAGGATCTCGGCGCCGATGCCGCAGCTGCGGTTGGAGTCGTCGATCACCACCAGTCGGCCGGTGCGCTCCAGCGAGGCGGCGAGCGCCGCCCAGTCGAAGGGGTGCAGGGTGCGCGGGTCGAGGACCTCGACCGAGATCTCGCCGGCCAGCTCCTCGGCCACCGCGAGCGCCTCGTGCACCAGGTGGCCCACGGCGACGACCGTGACGTCGGTGCCCGGCCGGTGCACCCGGGCCGAGCCCAGCGGGACGGGCGCCAGCTCCCAGGTGACGTTCTCGCGGACGCCGAGGACGGCGGCCGGCGCGAAGACGACCACCGGGTCCGGGTCCCGGACCGCCGACAGCAGCAGGCCGTAGGCGTCGGTCGGGGTGGCCGGCACCACGGTCTTCACCCCGGCGTGCGCGAACAGGCTGTACGGGTGGTCGGAGTGCTGGCCGGCCCAGCCGTCCCGGGAGCCCGAGCCGGGCACCAGGCAGGTCAGCGGGACGCCGGTCTGGCCGCCCGTCATCAGCGAGAACTTGTGCGCCTGGTTGACGAGTTGCTCGAAGACCAGGAAGAGCAGCGCGGGGATCTGGAACTCGATCACCGGCTTCCGCCCGGCCAGCGCGGCGCCGACCGCCATGCCGGTGAAGGCCTGCTCGGACAACGGGGTGTCCACCACCCGGCCGGGCCCGAAGCGGTCCAGCAGGCCGAGGGTCGGGCCGGCCAGGCCGGCGCCGATGTCCTCGCCGAGCACGAAGACCGCCGGGTCCTCGGCGAGGGCGTCGCCGAGTGCCCGGTTGAGCGCCTTGGTGTACGAGAGCTTGCTCATGCCACCGCCCCCGCCCGTGGCCGCAGCCCGTCGGCGTACAGGTGGTCGCAGGCGCCGGCGGGGTCGGGGTGGTCCGAGGCGAGGGCGAACCGTTCGGCCTCGGCCAGCTCCGCGTCGACCGCGGCGTCGAGGCCGGCCCGCCGGCCGTCCGCCAGGCCGGCGGCCGCCCGCTCCAGCGGGTCCCGCGCGCGCCAGTGCTCGATCTCCTCGGTGGAGCGGTAGCGCAGCTTCATCCGCCGCTCCATGGTGTGGTGCCCCTCGAACCGGTAGGTCCGGCACTCCAGGAAGGCCGGGCCGCCGCCCTCCCGGGCCCGGCGCACGGCCAGTTCGGTCGCCTCCCGGACGGCCTCGGTGTCCATCCCGTCCACCTCGACGGCCGGGATCCCGAAGCCGGCCGCCCGGCCGGTGCCGCTGCCGGCCACCGCGGTCGCGGCGGGCAGGGTGGTGGCGTACCCGTTGTTCTCGCAGACGAAGAGGACGGGCAGTCGCCAGACGGCGGCCAGGTTGAGGGACTCCAGCAGGACGCCCTGGTTGAGCGCGCCGTCGCCGAAGAAGCTGACCGCGACCCGGTCCTCGCCGGCCTGCCGGGCGGCCCAGGCGGCGCCGACCGCGATCGGTGCGCCGGCGCCGACGATGCCGTTGGCGCCGAGGATGCCGAGCGAGAGGTCGGCGGCGTGCATGGAGCCGCCCCGGCCCTGGTTCAACCCGCCTACCCGGCCGCAGAGTTCGGCGAGCAGCCGGCCCGGGTCGGCGCCCTTGGCGAGCACGTGGCCGTGGCCCCGGTGGGTGCTGGTGATCCGGTCCTGCGGGCGCAGCGCCGCGCAGACGCCGACCGCGACGGCCTCCTGGCCGATGTACGGGTGGATGCCGCCGGTGATGGCCCCGGACTTCACCAGGCCGAGCGCCAGCTGCTCGAAGCCGCGGATCAGCCGGAGCATCCGGTAGCGGCCCTCGGGGTCGGCGAGGTCCGGCAGGTGACGGTCTGTCACAGTGCGCCCCGCCAGATCGGCGGGCAGATGTCCGGGTCTGCGTAGTCGGGCCGCCCGTCGGGGGTGCGGCGGACCACCACGTCGTGGTTGTAGACCACCGGGCTGCCGTCCGGCCGGGTGTGCCCGCGGTACTCGTTGGCGCCGTCCTGGAGGTGCAGCGAGACGGCCCGGCGGGGGTCGGCGGCGAGGTTGGGACCGCTGCCGTGGTAGGTGCGGCAGTGGTGGAAGCTGACGTGGCCGCGCGGGATCAGCATCGGGATCTTCCGCACCTGCTGCCCGTTGAGCCGGGCGTTCTCGGCCAGCAGTTCCTCCAGCTCGGAGCGGTCGCGCTGGGCGAAGTGCCGGCTGGAGTCCTCGCCGGAGTCGAGTTCGCGCCAGCGGTGGCTGCCGTCGACCATGGTGATGGTGCCGTTCTCCTCCCCGCAGTCGTGGAAGGGGATGAAGGCGGTGAGCATCCGCTCGGAGGTGCTGGTCTGCCAGTAGTGCCGGTCGAAGTGCCAGGGCACCTGGTTGCTGGGCTCCTCGGGCACCGGCGGCTTGTAGATCAGGGTGGCCTGGAAGATCCGGATCTCCTCGGCCCCGGCGAGCAGCGCGGCGACCGCCCCGAGCAGCGGCTTGCGCAGGATCTCGCCGATCGCGTCGCTCTCGTGGTGCACGTAGTCGTTGTGGCGCTGGACGGGCCCGTGCGAGGGCTCCCAGGCGGCGAGGTTCGGCGGCCGGACCGCCAGGGTGCGGTCGCGGTGGCCCTCGTAGTACTTATCGGTGGCCGCCTGGAGGGTGTCCAGCTCCTCGTCGGAGAACAGCCGGCGGGAGAGGTACCAGCCGTGCTCCAGGTAGCCGGCCACCTCCTCGGGGGTGGGCAGCAGGGCGCGCTCGGCGTCGGTGAGCCGGAAGGTTGCGTGCGGGGTCGTCGTCACGTGCGGGCTCGTCATGGGCCGGGCCTCCTCGTTCGGTCGGTGCGTGCTCGGATGGCGCGTGTGCGGGCGGTGCGTGGACGGGCTGTCCGGCCGGAGTGCCGTGGTGGGCCGGACGGGCGCCGTCAGACGGAGGCGGTGGCGTTCTGCCGTTCGACGGCCTCGTACAGGGCCTTGATGTTGGCGGTGCCGAAGGTCCCGGCGCCCTGCCGCTCGATGAGTTCCAGGAAGAAGGTCCGCCGGGAGTGCACCGAGCGGACGAAGATCTGGAAGAGCTGGCCGCCGTGGTCCTGGTCCACCAGGACGTCGAGCTCGCGCAGGGTCTCGACCGGGATCGCCGTCCCGCCGAGGCGCGCGGTGAGGCCGTCGTAGTAGGCGGCCGGGGTGCTGAGGAACTCGACGCCGCGCTCCCGGCAGGTCCGGACGGCGGCGGCGATGTCCCGGGTGCGGAAGGCCAGGTGCTGCACGCCGGCGCCCTCGTGCGCCTCCAGGAAGGTGTCGATCTGACCCGGCCGGCGGGTGGTGTCCGGCTCGATCAGGGTGAAGGTGACGGCCCCGGAGCCGCTCTGCACGACACTGGAGTCCATCCCCTGCTCGCCGACCGAGATGTACTCGCCGAAGATCCGGTGGAAGCCCAGCGCGGCCTCGCAGAACTGCACGGCGGGGGCCAGCTCGCCGGCCGGGACGCAGATCGCGACGTGGTCGAGCGCCTCCAGCAGGTGCTCGGACGGGGCCGCTCCGGCCTCGGCCGGGGCGTCGGCGACGAACCGCAGGGCGACGTCGCCGAAACCGGCGACCAGCCCGCCCGCGCGGTCCAGCACGACCGCGCCGTGCCGCTCGGCGCGCTCCAGCGCGGCCTGCGGGTCGGCGCAGCCGAGCGCGATCACGGCGACGCCGTCCCCGTGCCGGGCCACGAACCGCGCGACCGGGTGGTCGGGGTGCCCGGCCGAGCTGAGCCGCAGCCGGATCGCGCCCTGGTGCAGGTGGACGGTGTGCAGGCCGGGCTGCGGTGCCGGCTGGTCGGCGTCGGGCGTGAAGCCGAAGCCCGCGCCGAGGTCGGCGGCGGACCGGGTGGCGTCCGCACAGTGGTACTCGACATGGGTGATGGCCTGGATGGACAACGGATCTCCCCGGACTGAAGGTCTGACTGGTGGACCGCTACTTCGCGGCGCAGGTGGACGGCGGGCCGAAGATCAGGCTGATGTTGTGGCCGCCGAAGGCGAAGGCGTTGCTGAGCGCGGCCCGCAGCGGGACGGCCCTGGCCCGGCCGCGCACGTGGTCGAGGTCGCAGCCGGGGTCGGGGCTCTCCAGGTTCGCCGTCGGCGGCAGCAGGCCGCGGGCCACGGCCAGCGCGGTGACCGCGGCCTCGACGGCTCCGGCGGCGCCGAGCAGGTGGCCGGTGGACCCCTTGGTGGAGCTGACGGCGGGCTGGTCGTCGCCGAAGACGGTGCGCAGCGCGGTCGCTTCGGCGAGGTCGCCCAGCCTGGTGCCCGTCCCGTGGGCGTTCACGTAGCCGATGTCGGCGGGGGCCAGGCCGGCGTTGGCCAGCGCCGAGCGCATGGAGTCGGCGGCGCCCTCGCCGTCGGGGCGCGGCATGGTCGGGTGGTGCGCGTCGGTGGACGCGCCCCAGCCGATCAGGTCGGCGTAGCCGGCCGCGCCCCGGGCGTCGGCGTGGGCGGTGCGTTCCAGCACCAGGACGGCGCTGCCCTCGCCGAGCACGAAGCCGTTGCGGCTCCCGTCGAAGGGCCGGCTGGAGCGCTCCGGGTCCTCCCAGCCGTGGGCCAGGGCACGGGCGTTGGTGAAGGCGGCCGCGATGGTCGGGTGCAGGGAGGACTCGCTGCCGCCGCAGACCACCACGTCGGCGTCCCCGGCGCGGATCAGCCGCAGGCCCTCCGCGACGGCCTGGGCGCCGGCCGCGCAGGCCGTCACGACGGCCGAACTGTAGCCCCGCACACCGTGCTTGATGGCGATCCGGGCGGCCGCCATGTTGGACAGCATCCCGGGCAGCAGGTACGGGCTGACGCCCGGCCGCCCGCGCTCCAGCCGCTTGTGCGACTGCTGTTCGAAGGTCTCCAGGCCGCCGCCGCCGGTCGCCAGCACCACCGCGACCCGGCGCGGGTCGGCGTCGCGGCCGACCACCAGGCCCGCGTCGGCGAGGGCGTCGTCGGCCGCGGCGAGGGCCAGCAGGACGAAGCGGTCCACGCAGCGGGTCTCGGTCGGCGGCAGCACCTCGCGCCCGTTGATCGCGGGGGCGGTGCCGGCCGCCTCCAGCCAGCCGTGCGCGGCGTGGCCCTCCGGCAGGGCCCGGATGCCGGAGCGGCCGGCGGCCAGCGCCTCGAAGACCTCGGCGGGCTTGCGGCCGACCGGCGTGACCAGGCCGATGCCGGTGATCACGGCGCCCGGCCTGGCCCGCGCGGAGTCGGCGGCGGGGGCGGCCCGCCCGGGTACGGGAGTCACCGGGCGGCCACCGAGTCGAGGTACTGCCGGCGCAGCAGCACCTTGCGGACCTTGCCGGTCGGCCCGAGCGGGATCCGGTCGCCGTCGACCACCAGGACCTGGCGGACGGTGGCGGCACTGTGCTCGTCGAGCGCGGCCGTCACCTCCTTGGTGCGGTCGGTCGCGGGGTCGGCGCCGGCGGTGAGCTGCAGCAGGATGTCGGTGACCACCCGCTCGCCGTCCTTGACCGCGACCACCGTGCAGTCCACCACCTCGGGGCAGGCGGCCAGCACCCGCTCCTCCGACATGGCGGTGAACAGTCGCTTCCCGTCGCCGAGTTCGACCGAGTCGACGGCCCGGTCCACGTGGTACCAGTAGCCCTCCTCGTCCCGGTACATCAGGTCGCCGGTGAGGAAGTAGCCGCGCACCCTGGTCCGGAAGGTGGTCGCCGAGTCGTTCCAGTAGCCGAGCGCCAGGGTGGGCGAGGTGGTGCCCAACTCGCCCACCTCGCCCGGGCCGAGGGGCTCACCGTCGGGGCCCAGCACCGCGCAGTCGACGAACGCGTGCGGGCGTCCGACGCAGCGGCCGTACCGCTCGGTGCCGGGCCCGTGGGTGATGAAGAAGTGCGAGTGGCCCATCTCGGTCGAGCCGAGCCCGTCCACGAACAGCGAGCCCGGGGTGCGGCCGCGGCCCTGCCGGGTGACGGTCTCCCGCGAGCCGGTCGCGATCAGCCGCCTGATGTGCACCTCGTGGGCGCAGTCCCCGGTGTTCCACCACAGGGCGACCGAGTCCAGCCCGCGCTCGGCGAGGTCGTGGTGGGCCAGTTCGGACCAGGTCGCGGCGAAGCCGATCACGCCGCGCGGCTGCCAGCTCTCGATCGCGTCGAGCACGCCCGCGCCGGCCTGCCGGGACAGCAGGGCGATCTCGGCCTGGGTGCTCAGTGCGAGGTTCACCGCGATCAGGGTGGCGGCGTGCGGCGCGGGCAGCGCGCTGAGCATCCGGTCGGAGCCCTGCGGGCGGGGCAGCGAGAGGCGGTGGCGGATCGCCGCGTACAGGCTCGCGTGCGAGTGCACGACGGCCTTCGGCATACCGGTGGTTCCCGAGGAGTGGGTGATCGCCACCGGGTCACCGGACCAGTGGCGGTACGGCTCGGGGGCCGCGTCCGGGTCGCCGGCGCCCAGGGTGGCGATCTCCGGCAGCGCGGGGGTGCCCGTCTCGTGCCCGGCGAGCGCCGTCAGGTGCTCCGCGTCGGCGAGGACGCCGGTGGCGCCGAGCCGGCTGATGTAGCGGGCCGCCCGCTCGCCGTCCAGGTTGGGGTTGAGCAGCGCGGGGATCGCGCCCAGCCGGGCCAGCGCCAGGAAGGACAGCACGTGGTCGGCGGCGTCGGTCGCGTAGACCACCACCGGGTCGCGCGGGACGACGCCGAGGGCGTGCAGCGCGGCGGCCCTGGCGCGGACGGCGCGGTCCAGCTCGCGCAGGGTGAAGGGCTGCCAGGCGGCGTGGTCGTCCACCGGGGTGTCGAAGGTCAGCAGTGGCTCGTCCAGGCCCACGCCCAGGGCGATCCTGCTGGTCAGCACGTTGCCGGCGCCGACCTGCGGATCGTCCGCCAGGAGGCTGCGGATGCTGCGGATGCTCACGGTGATGGATCCCTCCCATGGCGCGGGCCATGTTGGTGCGAGATGCGGCGTGCGGGAGCCGCTCGGGGCGGGTGACGGGTGTGCGGCTCGGTACGGGGTGGCTGCGGTGCCGGCGGTGGTGCGCGGGCAGGGGCTTCGGGCTGGGCTTCCCGGGCTGGGGGGCCGGGGCTTCGGGCGGGTCAGGCGAGGGTGACCAGCAGGGCGACGGCCGTGTCGCCGTGCGGCGGGGGTGCGGCGGGCCAGGACCTGCCGCCCGGGTGGGGCTGCTCGTCCGGACGGGGTGGTCCGGGCCGCGCGGCAGGTCCGGGCTGCTCGGCTCCTTCGGGCGGTGCGGTTTCGTCGGCCTGCTCGGCGGCGATGACGAGCACCTGGTCGGCGTCGCCGTCCGAGAGGAGCAGCGCCGCCAGTTCGAGGGCGTCCGGCGGGACTTCGCCCGGGACGCTCCCGGGTGGGCTGACGGCGACCACCGGGCCGGTCAGCTTCCAGCGGGCGGCGACCAGTCCGAGCACGGCGTTGGGGTTGGACTGGAAGAACAGCAGCGGCGGGACCCGCCGCCCCGACGCCGCGGCGGCGTCGATGGCCCGGGCGGTGGCGCGGTCGCCGCCGCCGCTGGCCAGCAGCAGCGCCGTCCGGCTCGGGGGCCGGTCCGGGGCGTCGGCAGGCCCGAAGTGGGCCCGCAGGCAGCGTTCGGCGGTCTCGGCGACCAGCGGGCTGAAGCTGGAGGCGGCGAACCCCGGGAGCGGGGGCAGCGCCGGCGCGGCCGCCCGGCCGGAGTCGTCCAGGGCCTCCGGGCCCGGCCAGCGGCCCTCGGCGAGGATGTGCAGCCGGCTCACCTGGCGGCCACCAGGAGCGCCGTGTTGGCGCCGCCGAAGGCGGAGTTGAGGCTGAGCGCGTACCGGGTGGCGGTCTCGCGCGGGCCGTCCAGCACGAGGTCCAGGCCGAGGTCCGGGTCCGGGCCGAGCCAGCCGGCGTTCACCGGCAGCAGGCCGTCGCGCAACGCCCCCACCGTGACGGCGAGTTCGAGCAGGGCGGACGCCTCCAGCGCATGCCCGTGGACGGACTTGCTGGAGCTGACCGGGAGTTGCTCCAGGTGCCGGCCGAACACCCGGCGCAGGGCCAGGGCCTCGGCCCGGTCGGCGAGCGGGGAGCCGGTGCCGTTGGCGTTGACGTACCCGACCTCCGCCGGGTCGACGCCGGCCCGGGCGAGCGCCGATCCGACGGCCCGGGCGAGCCCTTCGCCGTCCGGGACGGGACGGCAGACGTGGTACGCGTCCCCGGACCGGCCCCAGCCGGCCAGCCGGGCCAGCACGGGTGCCCCGCGCCGTTCGGCGGACTGTTCGGCCTCGACCACGACGGCCACCGCGGCGTCCCCGAGCAGGGTGCCGCTGCGCCCGGCGCTGAACGGCCGCAGCTCGCCGTCCCGGGCCAGCGCCCGTCCGGCGTCGAAGGCGGCGAAGACCCCGGGCTCCACCAGGTGTCCGGCCGCGACCAGCACGCGGGCGTGCCGGCCCGAGGCGATCAGGGCCGCGGCGTCCGCCACGGCGGTGCCGGCCGCCACGCAGGCGCCGGTGTACACCCGGGTGACGCCCGGGACGCCCCAGCGGCCCGCCACCGATTCCGCGACCCGCGCGGCGACCTCCGTGGTGCGGAGGTCGCTGTGCAGGGCCAGCAGCAGCGGCATCGGGGTGCCGTCGGGCGAGGCGGCGCCGTCCTGGGCCACCGGGTGCGGGTCCGGGTGGTCCGATGCGCCGGGTACGTCGTCGAGGCCGGCCTGCCGGCAGGCGTCGGCGATGACACCGGCCACGGCGACGCCGAGCGGTAACGGGTCGGGCAGCAGGGCGGCCCGGCGGGTCCGGCGCCCGGTGGCGTCGAAGCGGCGCACCTCGGTGAAGCCGGTCCGGCCGTGGGTGACCGCCGCGGCCAGCGGGCCGGGGCCGGGGCCGCAGGCGCTGAGCACGCCGAGGCCGGTGATCACCGGCCGGGCGGCGGGCGGGACGTTGGCGCTCATGGCCGGGCGGCCCCGGCGGGCGGCGCTTCGGCGGTCGCCCCGGGGCCGGTCGCCCCGGAGCCGGACGCCTTGCGGCCGGCAGCCTCGGAGTGCGCCGGGCCCGAGCCGGCCGGGCCGGCGGCGAGGACGGCCGCGCGCAGCACCTCGGTGGCGTCGTCCACCGTCCGGATCGTCTCGAAGCGCTCGTCCGACAGCTCCAGCTCGATGTCGAAGCGCTGCTCGAACTCCGCTATCAGCCATGTCAGTTCGAGCGAGCCGAGGGTGTCTTGGACGGCTCCGGGGGACCGCTCTGCGAAGGTGGCGAGCATCGCCAGGACGTCCGTCCGGTCCGGCGGTGCGAGCCGGGTCATGCGGGGCTGCCGGAGGTCGCCGGGGTCGCGGCGGCGGCGATCCGCGCGGCCACGTCGGCGGTGAACTCGTCCAGGGTCATCAGCGCGGTGCCCTCCATCTCGTCCAGGTCGAACTTCACCCCGAACTCGTCCTCGACCTGCACCGACAGGTCGGCCAGCGCGAGCGACTCCAGGTCCAGCCCGGCCGGGCCGAGGTCGGTGTCGCCGGTGACCTCGGACACGTCGTACTGCATCTCGGTCAGTGCCGCGAGGACGAACTCACGGATCCGGTCCTGCATGGTGGGCTCCTTGGGGGGTGCTGTGCGCCGGGGCACGGTGTCGGGGGGCAACGCGGGTTCGGGGGAATGCGGGCCCTGGGCGGGCCGGTCCGGGACGAGCCGGTTCGGCGGCAGCCAGGTCGGGGGAGGGCAGCTTGGGGAGGGGCAGGGGTTCGGGCGCGGTGGAGGGCTCAGGGCGCGGGAGGGTCAGGGCGCGGGAGGCGTCGCGACGGCCGCGTGCAGGGCCGCCGGGTCCCGCAGGAGCTTTCCGGTGGCCGTCCGGGGGAGGGCGGCGAGGAAGGAGAGCCGCCGCGGCCGCTTGTAGGAGGCGAGCAGGCGGGTGACGCCGTCGCGGATGGCGTCCGCGTCGGCGGCCTCGTCCGCGGCCAGGAAGGCCTCGACTGCTCCCCCTGCGAAGACCACCACGGCCTCGCGCACCTCGGGGAGCGCGGCCAGCGTCTGCTCGACCTCGGTGAGGTCCACCTTGAGGCCGCCGATGGAGACCTGCGAGTCCCGCCGGCCGAGGACGGTGACCAGCCCGGTGCCGGCGTCCAGCAGGCCCGCGTCCCTGGTGTGCAGCCAGCCGTCGGACCAGCGGCCCGGGTCCAGCAGCCCGGGGTAGGGCGAGGCGGCCGTCCGGATGTGCAGTTCGCCGCCCTCCTCGCGGAGTTCGACGCCGGGCACCGGCCGCGCCTGCGGATGCAGGGCGCCGCTGAGGTCGGTGGCGATCACCCCGAGCTCGGTCATGCCGTACATGGTGCCCAGCGGCACGCCGTAGCGCGCCGTGAACGCCGCGGGCAGCCCCGGCCGGACGAGTTCGCCGGCCACGATCATCCGGCGCAGCTGCGGGAGCCGCGGCGGTGCCGAGGCCGCCGCCAGCAGCTCGGCGTGGAACGGGACACCGATCACGGTGGTGGGGCGCTCGTCGGCGGCGACGGCGGCGAGGATGCCGGCCGCCGTCATCCGTTCGGGGACGCAGAGCGGGGCCCGGGCGTGCAGGCTGTTGAGCAGCCCGCCGACCAGTCCGAGGACGTGCACCACGGAGGAGAGCAGCACCACCCGCTCACCCGCGCGGGGGAAGCCGGCGAGGCTTGCGTAGCAGTCGAGTTCGCGGATCAGGTCGCCTGCTGTCCGGGCGATCACCTTGGACGGTCCGGTGGAGCCGGAGCTGAGCTGCACCAGCGCGTGCCCGGTGCCTGCCGGCCGCCCGCCCGCCACCGGTTCGGCGACCGGCTCGACCTCGGCCCAGCCCCGCAGCGCCGCCGAGGGGCGGTGCCGCGAACCTACCAGGACCTGCGGCCGCAGCCGCTCGACCGCGAGGCCGATCTCATGGTCGGTCAGACGATGGTCCAGCAGCACCACTTGGGCCCCGAGCCGCCAGCCGGCCAGCAGGGTGGTGACGAATCCGAGCGAGGGCGGCAGCCGGAGCGCCACCGTGCCGCCGGCTGCCAGGCCGGCGGCCGCGAGCTGCGTGGCCTGTCCGTCGACCAGGCCGCGCAGGGCCCGCCGGTCGACGGGAGCACCGAAGTGCAGGCACTCCTCGTCCTCGGGACCGGACAGGAGGACGTGCTCCACCCAGTCCTGCGGGGCTTCGGCGTGCGGATGTGAAGAGGAGGGAAAGCCGGTCAACGCCACTCCACACAGAGGAGGTTGATATGGACGTCGGTTCACAAGCAGTACGGTCAATTCCGAATCCAGACAATCGCACAGACGAATCGTCAAATCAAGGTCTATACCAATCAGGTCTGGACCTCCTACGCTGCCGATCCGGGACTGGTCCGAGCGCGGCCGTCCGGGAGAGGAAGCCCGAGGATGCCCGTGGGACCCTTCACACTCGCGGATGTCGAGCGCGAAGCGCGTGCCCGACTTCCCTCCGAGGTCTGGGACTTCATCCAGGGCGGCAGTGGGTCGGAACGCACCCTGGCGGCCAATGCCGCCCAGTTCGGCCGTTACGCCCTGCGTCCCCGGACGCTGGTCGACGTCTCGGCCTGCGACACCGGGCTGGACCTGCTGGGATCGGCCCTGGAGCTGCCGGTCGGGGTCGCGCCGATGGCCTACCACCGGCTGGCCGACGACGAGGGGGAGACCGCCACGGCGCGCGCCGCGGGCCGGGCCGGCGCACTGCTGGTCGCCGGGATCTTCGCCAGCCGGACTTTGGAGGAGATCGCGGCCGCCGCCACCGGGCCGCTCTGGCTGCAGCTCTACTGGCTGCGCCGCCGGGACGCGCTGGCCGCGCTGGTCGAGCGCGCCGAGGCGGCCGGCTACCGGGCGCTGGTGCTCACCGTGGACGCGCCCCGGGTCGGCCGCCGGCTGCGGGACGCCCGCAACGGCTTCGCCGTCCCCGCGGGGATCCGCGCCGTCAACCTGGACCCCGGCCTGATGGCCGCCAGCCACCGGAGCGCCGCGGGTGCGTCCGGCATCGAGTCGCACGCCCGGGAGCAGTTCGACCCCGCCCTGAGCTGGTCGGACCTGGCCTGGCTGCGGGAGCGCAGCAGCCTGCCGCTCGTCCTCAAGGGGATCCTCACCGCGGAGGACGCCCGGCTGGCGGCCGAGCACGGGGTGGCGGCCGTGGTGGTCTCCAACCACGGCGGCCGGCAACTGGACGGCGCCCTGCCGAGCCTGGCCGCGCTGCCGGAGGTGGTGGGCGCCCTGCCGCCGGAGATCCCGGCGCTGTTCGACGGCGGGGTGCGCACCGGTGCGGACGTCGCCGTGGCACTCGCCCTCGGCGCCCGCGCCGTCCTGGTCGGCCGCCCGGTGCTGTGGGGGCTGGCCGCCGGCGGCGAGGCGGGGGTCGACGCGGTGCTGGGCCTGCTGCGCAGCGAACTTGAGGACGCCATGGCCCTGCTGGGCCGCCCCGCACTGCGCGACCTGGACCGGACCACGCTGGCGCCCTGGCCCGGGGTGCCGGCCGGCCACCGCCCCGACCGGTAGGACGCGTCCGGCCCGCCCGATATCCCGCTGTGCCGGTGCGGCCCGGAGCGTCGCCCGCAGGCCGCGAGAACGGACGGTGGTATGTCGGCGAACAATCTTTTCGACAGTTTTTGACATGAACGGTCATAGGCGCACCAAAGAAAGACAAGGCGGAGCAGCGGACATGACAAAGAAGGCCTCCTTTCCCGGTTGGGACTGGGACGATCCGGACGCCCTCGCCGTCCTCCTCGACGACTTCAGCGAGCAGGTCGCCGGCTGCGGGAAGCTCGAACCGATCGCCTCCGAGCTGCCGCACGACCGTGCGGACTTCCTGGAACTCGGGCTCACCGGCATCGAGTTCGCCGCCTTCCGGACGGCCCACCCCGGCGGCCTCGGCACCGACCTCGCCGCCCTGCGCGGCCCCGGCCTCACCAGTGAGCCGGGCACCCTCTACCGGGTCGACGGCGACCGGGTCTTCACCCAGCTGGACATCTCCGAGCCGCTGCCCTTCGCCGACGGCAGCGTCGACTGGGTCTACGCCGAGCACCTGATCGAGCACGTCACCATGCCGGTGGCGGTCGGCTGGCTGCGCGAGGCGCGGCGGGTCCTCCGGCCCGGCGGCGTCCTCCGGATCACCACCCCCGACCTCGCCCGCTACCTGGCCGGCTACGTCAACGACGACGGCTTCCTGGCCCGGCACCGCCGACGGCTCGGGATGCTGGGCTTCGGCCCGCCGATGCCGGCCCGCCCGGCCTTCCTGGTGAACCAGATCTTCCGCTACTACGGCCATCAGTGGATCTACGACCTGGACGAGCTGCGGCACGTGCTCACCAGGGCCGGCTTCGAGACCGGCCAGGTCCGGGAGTGCGCCTACCGGCAGGGGGTCCGCCCCGACGTCGCCGACCTCGACACCGCCTTCCGCACCGACGAGACGATCTACGTCGAGGCCGACCGCTGACCTCGCGGGGCCGACGGATGCACCGGCCCCACCAGCCCCACGGGCCTCTTCTGGCGCACCGGCCCCACCGGCCCCGACCGGCCTCTTCTGGCGCACCTGCCCCGACCGGCGTGGCCGCCCGACCGCGTACCCGACCGCGACTCCCCGCACAGACCGACGGGACACCCATGCCACTGCACCCCCAGGCCCAGGACCTGCGCGACCGCCGCGCGCGCTCCGGGGCGCCACCCCTTTACACGCTGACCCTGGCCGAGGCCCGGGCCGCCGACCTGGCCGACATCCGGGCCGCCGCCGGAACCCCGGAGCCCGTGGCGGCGGTCGAGGAGCACCGGATCGACGGGCCCGGCGGCCCGCTCGTGCTCCGGCTCTACCGGCCGGCGGCGCCGCCGGGCCCGCTCCCCGGGCTGCTCTACCTGTTCGGCGGCGGCTGGACCCTCGGCTCGCCCGACACCTCCGACGCGATCTGCCGCCGGCTGACCAACACGGCCGGCTGCGTGACCGCCTCCGTCGGCTACCGGCTCGCGCCCGAGCATCCCTTCCCCGCCGCCGTCGAGGACTGCCGGGCCGCCGTCCGGTGGTTCGCCCGGCACGCCGGCGGCCTGGGCGTGGACCCGGCGCGGCTGGCCGTCGGCGGCGACAGCGCGGGCGGCAACCTGGCCGCCGCCGTCACCCTGCTCTGCCGCGACGAGGGCGGCCCCGCCCTCGTGCACCAGCTGCTCGTCTACCCCAACACCGACCACCGGGCCGACACCGCCTCGCTGCGCGAGAACGACGACCCGGCGCTCTTCAACCGCCGTTCGGTCCGCTGGTACTGGAACCACTACCTGGCGGACGCCGCCGACGGCGGCCACCCGCTGGCCTCGCCGCTGCGCGCCGCCGACCTGGCGGGCCTGCCCCCGGCCACCGTGATCACCGCCGAGTACGACCCGCTGCGGGACGAGGGCGAGCGCTACGCCGACGCGCTGCGGGCGGCCGGCGTGCCCGTCGCCCTGCGCCGCTACCAGGGGATGCCGCACGGCTTCTTCGCGATGGCGGGCGTCCTGGACGCGGCCCAGGAGGCGCAGCGGTACGCCGCCGAGCGGCTGCGCGAGGCGTTCCGGTGACGGCCGCGCCCGCCCGGGACACGGCCCGCGGCGGCGCCTCGGCGACGGCCCGCGACGACGGACCGAACCCCGTCCCGCCCGTCGCCCCGACCACCGGCGCGCCCGTCCTGCCCCCCGTCGCCCCGATCCCGATCGCCGACCTGCACGGCTCGCTCGCCGACCCGCTGCTCGACGCCATGACCTTCCTCAACGAGGTCACCGAGCGCTACCCCGACGCCGTCTCCTTCGCCCCCGGACGCCCCTACGAGGGCTTCTTCGAGCCGGAGCAGGTGCACGAGCACCTCGACGCCTACCTCGCCCACCTGGCCGAGCGCGGGCTGAGCCGCGCGGCCGTCCGCACGGCCCTGTTCCAGTACGGGCCGACCAAGGGCATCATCACCGACCTGGTGGCCCGCACCCTGGCCAACGACGAGGGGCTGGACGTGCCGGCGGAGTCCCTGGTGCTGACCGTCGGCGCCCAGGAGGGGATGCTGCTGGTGCTCCGGGCGCTCTGCGCGGACCAGGACGACGTCCTGCTGGTCAGCTCGCCCTGCTACGTCGGCGTCACCGGCGCCGCCCGGCTGCTCGGCCTCAGCACCGTGCCGGTGCCGGAGGGGCCGGACCACGGCCCCGACCCGGAGGCCGTGGCCGCCGCGGCCCGAGAGGCCCGGGCGGCGGGCCGGCGGCCCCGCGCGCTCTACGTCGTCCCCGACTTCGCCAACCCCTCGGGGGCCAGCATGCCGACGCCGGCCCGGATCCGGCTGCTGGACGTGGCGGCCGCCGAGGGCCTGCTGGTGGTGGAGGACAACCCGTACGGCTTCTTCACCCGCGAACCGGGCGCCAGGCCCACGCTCAAGGCGCTCGACCGGCGCCGGCAGGTCGTCTACCTCGGCTCCTTCGCCAAGACCTGTTTCCCCGGGGCCCGGCTCGGCTACGTGGTCGCCGACCAGCAGGTGGCCGGCCCGGGCGGGCGGCTGTCCCTGCTGGCCGACGAGCTGGCCAGGCTGAAGAGCATGACGACGGTCAACACGCCCGCCCTCAGCCAGGCCGTCATCGGCGGCATGCTGCTGCGCAACGACTGCCGGCTGCGCAGGGCCAACGCCCCGGCCACCGCCTTCTACGCGGCCAACCTGGAGACCCTGCTGAGGGAGCTCGAACGGCACTTCCCCGCGCCGGAGCGGGCGCGGCTCGGGCTGGACTGGAACCGCCCCGAGGGCGGCTTCTTCGCCGTCCTCACCGTGCCGTTCACGGCGGACGAGGCCGCGATGGAGCGCTGCGCCCGGGGCTACGGGGTGCTCTGGACCCCGATGGCGCCGTTCTACCCGGCGGGCGGCGGCGAACGCCGGCTGCGGCTGTCGATCAGCTCGCTCACCGAGCCCGAGATCGTGGCGGGTGTCGCCGGGCTGGCCCGCTTCGTCCGGGACGAGGCGCGGTAGGCGGCGGCCCGGCCGCGGGCATGCCGAAGGGGCCCTGTGCCCGCTCGTGGGAGCGGGCACAGGGCCTCTGTGTCGGCTGTCGCCGGGGTGTTACTTGGTGAGGCCGGCCTTGACGGAGCAGACGGGCCAGGCGCCGGGGCCCTGGGCGGCGAGGACCTTCTCGCCGATGGCGATCTGCTGCGCCTTGGTGGCCTGGTGCGCCTGCGGGGCGTACGCGGTGCCGCCGAAGGCGGCCCAGGTGGAGGAGGTGAACTGCAGCCCGCCGTAGAAGCCGTTGCCGGAGTTGATCGCCCAGTTGCCGGTCGCCTCGCACTGCGCGACCTTGTCCCAGGTCGACGCCGGCGCGGCGGAGGCGGAGGTGGCCGTGACGAGGCCTGCCACCGGCAGGGCCAGCACGGCACCCGCCATCAGGGCCGTCCGCACGCGGTTGCGCTTGGTGGCGGTCTTGGTGGTGGCAGCGGCGGTCTCGTTACGGAAGGTCATGTATATCCTCTCGGGCGCCCTGGCA
Organism: Kitasatospora indigofera; assembly: GCF_014655955.1. Lineage (GTDB taxonomy): Bacteria > Actinomycetota > Actinomycetes > Streptomycetales > Streptomycetaceae > Kitasatospora > Kitasatospora indigofera. The sequence goes on along the minus strand of NZ_BNBO01000026.1, from coordinate 56,028 downwards.
CGGGCAGGTGTGAGCAGGCCCGGCAGGGCCCGTTCGGTACTGGGGGAGTGCGCCGGCGGTGCTCCCGGCCGAGTGGCCGTTGTGCTCGCCGCACTGGTTTCGAAGTTACGGACCTCGGCCGAGGGCATCAAGGTTTCGAAGGAAAGACCCAGGTCAGGGCTTGGTTACCAGCGGTATTCGGCATGGCGGGGCGCCGAGTTCACGGGGATCCGGCCCGGTCGGGCGGCCCGGATGTGGCCCCGGTCACCGCCCCTGGCGGGTGACCTCGGCCACATTGTCGACCCAGCGTGACCCCGTGCGGACGTTCCGCCGAAGCTCCGGGCCCCGGCGCGGGCCGCCGGAATGGCCCAGGTCACATCGCGGCCCGGGGGGCCGGCTCCGGGCCCGCCGGCCGGGTTCGCACGCGGCCGGCGCGCACGCCAGGACGGACCGCGACGTGGGTCCGTCGAGGTCCGTCCGGGTCCTTCCTTGGTCCGCCGGGTCCGTTCCGGGCGGGCCGGCCGGAGCCGTCCCCTCACCGCACCCGGGAGGAGAACAGCCGGGCCGACCAGAACACGGCGGCCACCGTCATGGCAGCCACGATCAGCAGGCTCTGCCACACCGCGTTGTCGCCCAGGTGGCCGGAGAACAGCGCCCGCATGCCCTCGACGGCCCAGTAGAAGGGGTTCCAGTGGGCGGCCGCCTGCAGCCAGTGCGGCGCCAGGGCCAGCGGCAGCAGCACCCCGGAGAGCAGGGCGATCGGCTGGGCGATGGTGTTGACCACCGGGGCCAGTGCCGAGTCGCTCGGCACCAGCAGAGCGATGCCGTACGAGATGGCGGAGGTCATCAGCGCCAGCAGGGCGAGCAGCAGGTAGGCGAGCAGCAGGTCCAGCAGGCGGACCTGGAGGCCGAAGGGCAGGGCCAGCAGGGTGATGATGACGGCCTGCACCAGCAGCGCCACCACCTCCCGCAGGGCCCGCCCGAGCAGCAGGGCCAGCCGGCTCACCGGGGTGACCCGCGAGCGTTCGATGATCCCGGCGCGTAGCTCGCCGAGCAGGCTGAACCCGGTGAACAGGCCGCCGAAGATGACCAGCACGGCCAGCAGGCCGGGCACGTAGATCTGGTAGGTCTCGGCGTAGGTGGTGGCTCCCATCGGGGCGAACACGGGCTTGAGCAGTGGGGCGAACAGCAGCAGGTAGAAGAGCGGCTGGATGACCCCGACGGCGATCCAGACCGGGGTGCGGGCCATCAGCAGCAGTTGCCGCTGGAAGACCAGCCAGGTGTCGCGGGCGAGCTTCAACGGTGTCCCTGCCTCGGTCGGTCGGTGGTCCGGTCGGTCTGTGGCTCTGCGGCTCTGCGGCTGTGTCGGTCTGTGGTGCGCGGTCGGCCTGTCTGCGGGACGGGCGTGGTCGGCCCCGGCGTTCGGCGCCAGGGCCGCCCCGGCCCGCCGGGCGCCGCAGTCGGTGCCGCAATCGGCGCCGCAGTCAGTTCTGCTTCAGCGACCGTCCGGTCCGGGCCAGGAACACGTCGTCCAGGCTGGGCCGTTGGAGCTGGACGGTGCCGGGCGCCAGGCCCGCGCCCTCCAGGGTCCGCAGCAGCTGCGGGATCGCGGCCGCGCCGTTCTCCACGTAGAGCCGCAGGCCGTCCTCGCCCTGGAGTTCGAGCCGGTGCAGGTAGGGCTCGGCGCGCAGGGCGTCGGCGGCCCGCTGGGACCGGTCGGCCGCGCCGTCGCCGAGTTCGAGGCCGACCAGCACCACGTCCCCCGCGATCTCGCGCTTGAGCTCCTCGGGGGTGCCCTCGGCCACCGTTCCGCCGTGGTCGATGATCGCGATCCGGTCGCAGAGCGCGTCGGCCTCGTCCAGGTAGTGGGTGGTCACGAAGACGGTCATGCCCTCGGTGCGCAGGCGCCGGATCTCGTCCCAGACCTGGCTGCGGCTGGGCGGGTCGAGGCCCACCGTGGGCTCGTCCAGGAACAGCACGTTCGGCCCGTGGATCACCCCGAGGGCGATGTCGAGCCGGCGGCGCTGGCCGCCGGAGTAGCTGCTGCAGGGGCGGTCGGCGAACTCGGTGAGGTCGAAGGACTTCACCGCGTCCTCGGTGCGCTGCCTGGCCTCGGACTTGCCGATGCCGTACATCCGCGCCTGCAGCACCAACTCCTCGCGGGCGCTGACGGCGTCGGCGGTGCCGCCGCCCTGGGCGACGTAGCCGATCCGGCGGCGGACCTCACCGGGGTCGGTGAGCAGATCCGCGCCGGCGATCCGGGCGGCGCCGCCGTCCGGCCTGATCAGGGTGGCGAGCATGCGCAGAGTGGTGGTCTTCCCGGCGCCGTTGGGGCCGAGGAAGCCGAAGATCTCACCTGCCGCCACCGAGAGGTCGATGCCGCGGACGGCGTCCACGGTGGCGGCCTTGCTGCGTTTCCGGGACGGGTAGGACTTGCGCAGTCCCTTGGTCTCGATCAACCAGAACTCCCGGGAGGGGATGGGTTGCCGGGGCACCTGGGAATCGGTGCTGCGCGCCACCCTAGGGCTCCGGCCGTACCGAAAACAATGGCCTAGACCATTGGAAATCAGCTTGATCGAGTTCTGCCAATGCTTGCGGCCAGCGCCTCCAGGTGGTCCGCCGCCCGGCCGGCCCCGCCGCCCGCCCGCAGGGCCGCACCCACCCGAACGGCGGCCTCCCGGTGCGCCGTTCCGTCCAGCACCGTGCCGAGGGCGGCCGCCAGCGCCGCCGGTGCGACCCGGGGGAACGGCACCCGTACGCCCGCGCCGGATGCCACCAGCTGGGCCGCGACGAACGGCTGGTCGTGCCGGATCGGCGCCGCCACCAGCGGAATCCCGTGCATCAGGGCCTCGCCGACGGTGTTCATCCCGCCGTGGCAGAGCACCGCGTCCAGTTGCCCACGGGCCATCAACTCGACGACCGGAGCGCGGTCCACGGCCACCGTCCCGGTGGGCAGTGCCGCCGGCAGCAGCTCGCGCGGCGCGGTGACGACGGCCTGCACTCCCGGCCCGCAGAGTTCCAGCGCCCGGGCCGCCCGGGCGTGGAAGTCCGCGCCGATGTCGCCGGCCAGCGTGCCCATGGTGACCAGGACGGTGCGCCGGCCCGGGTCCAGGCGCTCCCAGGGGAACCCGGGATCGGCCGGACGCTCCGACAGCACCGGCCCCACCAGGGCGTACTGCTCCGGGAAGGGCGCCGGGCCGGTCAGTGCGGGCCCGGTCAGCGCGAGCACCAGGTCCGGCGAGAAGCGGGGGTCGGTGAACTCCTCCGGCGGCAGGCCGGCCCGCTGCCAGAGGTCGCCGAGCAGTTCGCGCATCCACGCTTCGACCTGCGGCAACGCCCGTAGCGGGCGGCCCAGTTCCATCGCGCCGGGCGCCAGGCTGGCCCAGCGCAGGCCGTGCCGGTGGGCCACCAGCGCCCCCGCCGGAGTGTGCTGGTCGACCAGCAGGACGTCCGGTCGGAACGCCCGGACCACCGCGTCCAGCGGCTTCGCGGTGAACCGCGCGTACGGGACGATGAAGCCCTCCCAGAGCGAGCGCAGCGCGGCGAGACCGTGCCCGCCCTGGGCCCGGAACAGCCGGCTGCCCGTCCCCAGCACCTGTTCCCCGGGCCCGAGCAGCGGCCGCAGGACGGCCTCCGAGCCCGTCCAGGCGACCTCGTGGCCACGGGCGGTGAGCTCCCGGGCGATGCCGACCGCGGGGTACACGTGCCCGGTGAGCGGGGGAACCACCAGCAGGAAGCGGCTCATCCGGACACCCGCCCGGGCAGCAGGGCGCGCTCCAGGGCGCCGACGGTGAGCGACTCCAGGCCGGCCAGGTCGAGTCCGGCGCGCAGCGCCGCAAGGTCGGCACCTGCTCCGAACCGTTCGCGCAGCAGGACGGCCAGGGTGGCGAGTTCGCACTCGTCCAGCATCAGGTCGCCGTCCAGCCGGGCCTGCGGCGTCACCAGCGCGGCCCATTCCGGCGGTGCTTCGGCGGCTGCCACCAGCAGCGACACCAGGTCGGGGTGCACTTCGGCACCCCGGCCCGGGGCCTGGGCAGGGGACGGTCGGGGGTGTTCCATGGGGGGCTCCACCTGCTCGACGGCACGGGGGCGGGGAATGCGGCGACAGCCCGTGATCACTTGTGCGACCCGGCGGGCGTCGGAATACTAGCCCGGGTGACCGCACTGGAGGCAGTGGCCGTTCACCTGCCCCGCCACACCGTTCCCATTGAGGCGGTAGGGGCCCGGATCGGCCTGACCCCACGTCAACTTCGACTCTTCCGCCGCTTCCACGGCCTGGACCAGGTGCGCCTGGATCCGGACGGGACGCTGCTCGACCTGCTGACCGGCGCGCTGGAGGCGCTGCCGGAACTGCGCGGGCGCGAGCACCTGGTCCGCTTCGTGCTGCACGCACGGAGCATGCCGGTGGCCGTGCCCTACCCGCTCAACCCCCTGCACGACCTGCTCGACCGTTTCGGCCTGAGCGGCGCCAACGCCTTCACCGTCACCCACCACGCCTGCGCGGTGGGACTGCTTGCGGTCGACCTGGCCGGCCGGCTGCTGGCCGGCGAGCCCGACCCGGAGGCGCTCGCGCTGGTGCTGACCGGTGAGAAGACCTTCACCAGGGATGCCCAACTGGTGCCGGAGACGTCCGTCTTCGGCGAGGGCGCGGCGGCCTGCCTGGTCCGGGCCGAGGGCGAACGCGACCGCGTGCTCGCCTACGCCGTCCGGCAGCGTCCGGAGTTCGACGGCCGGCTGGCCGAGGATCCGGATCTGCTGGCGCGCTACCAGCGGGACTACCCGGAGGTGATGGCCGAGGCCGTCCAGGCGGCGCTGGACCAGGCAGGACTAGACCTGTCGGACATCGCGCTGCTGCTTCCGCACAACGTCAACCAGGTCTCCTGGCGGGCGATCTGCCGTCGGATCGGCTATCCGCTCGACAAGGTGGTGCTGGACAACGTGCCATCGGTCGGGCACAGTTTCGCTGCGGACGCTTTCATCAATCTGCACACCGCCACCACACGGGGCCTGCTCCACCAGGGTGACCGCTACCTGATCGCCGCCGCCGGCATCGGAGCCACCTTCTCGGCCATGGTCGTCACGCACTGACGGACCGTCAGCCGAGCCACCCCGTAGGAACCTCAGCCACTGCCGCCCGCCGGCCCCCGGACCGCTGCCCGCGATCACCGGGCCGCGGGCCGGCGAACTCCCGGGCCGGGCCCGGACAAGTCCACTCCTCCACGCACGACGGGACGGGATAGCCATGTCAGACTCCGCGGTACGGACCGACGCCGAACTGCGCGGCCAGGTCCTCCGAAGCATCGGGGACCTGCTGCCGCGCGTCCTGAAGCGCGAACTCGCCGAGGTGCCGGAGAACGCCTGCCTCTTCGACGACCTCGGCCTGACCTCGGCCGGCACCCTGGAACTCATCCTGGAGCTGGAGGAGTCGCTCGACATCCAGGTCGACGTGGAGGAGATCGGGGAGGACGACCTGCGCTCGGTCGCCAGCCTGGCCGACTTCGTCGCCGGACACGTCATCCCCGAGGACTGACCGGATGCCAGGTGCGACCGCCCCCGCCCCCGTCTCCGGCGCAGTCCGGCCGGGCGCCCCGGCGGGGCCCGGACTGCGCGTCGCCCGGGTGCTGACCAGGGACTTCGGCGGCCGGTCGGAAACCTCGCTCGACCCGGACCTGCGGGTCTTCGTCTCCGACCTGGCCCGCCCCTACGGCGTCCCGCTCCGCGAGGACCTGCTGGCGCAGGGCGTCGGGCACTCCTACGGGGAAATGGCCGAGGGCCTGCTGCGGGAGGTCCTGCCCGAGGACGAGCCGGTGGACCTGCTGATCCTGGCCTTCTCGTCCCCCGACGTACGGCCGGGCCGCTCCACCGCCCTGCACCTCAGCCGGTTCTGCCCCGGCTCGCCGCTGGCCTTCGCCGTCTGCGACCAGGGCTCGGCCGCCCCCTTCACGGCGCTCCGGATCGCCACCGACTACGCCCGGACGGGGGCCTGCCGCCGGGCGGTCGTCCTGGTGATGGAGGCGGCCCACCTGCACCACGAACCGGCGGGCCCGGTGGCACTGCCGGAGCGGCACTGCGCGGTCCTCCTGGTCTGCGAGGCGGACGGCGGTGAGGGCGGCGGCGCGGTGGTCCGTCAGTCCTCCGGGCCGGCCGCGGACCCGGCCCCCGACCTCGTCCGGGCCGAGCGGGCGGCGCTGGGTCCGGCGGCGGCCGTCGTGCTCGGACCCGGGCTCACCGTGCCGTCCGGGCCCACTGCACCGCCGGGGCTCACCGCACTGTCCGGCGTGACCGGTTGCGACCGGACGGCGGAGGCGAGGGGCGGGCAGCCGCTCACCGGCGTCTGGAGCGCGCTTGCCGAGCGGCTGCCCGGCTGGCGCGCCGAGGGACGACCGGTGCTGGTCGCCGACCTCGACCGGCGGCTCGGCCGGCTGAGCACCCTCACGCTGCTGCCGGAGCCCGCGCCGTGACCGCCGATCCGCCGCCGCGCGAAGGCGCCGGCCAGGGCTCCGGAGATCCCCGCCCCGCCGGCCCGCGCCCCTCGGCGCCCGACCTCGAACCGGACCCGGTGGACCTGTGGGTGATCCGCACCGACCAGCCGGCGCCCGTCGTCCACCGGCTGCGCCAACTGCTCGACCGGACCGAACTCCACCGGGCCGGCGCCGGCCACGACCCCGAACGGACCGAGCGGTTCACCGTGGTGCACGGCGTCGTCCGGCTGCTCGCCGCCGAGCGGCTCGGGGTGGCCCCCGTCGACCTGGCCTGGCGCCGCGGCCCGCACGGCAAACCGGAGCCGGTGCCCGACGGCTCGGCGGCCGGCGCCCGGCTGCGGCTCAGCTGGTCGGCCTCCGGCGCGCTCGCCGTGCTGGCCCTCGCCGAGGGGCGGCGGGTCGGGGCGGACGTCGAGGAGATCAGGGACGAACGGGTGGCGGCCCGGGTCGCCGGCCGGTACTTCCCCGACACCGACGTGCGGTTCGTGGCGGCGGCCCGCTCGCCCGGCGCCCGGGCCGAGCGCTTCACCCGCCTGTGGTGCCGCCGCGAGGCCGTCGTGAAGGCCTACGGCGGGCGGCTGGCCCAGGGCCTCGGTCTGCCGCTGGCCGGCCCCGCCCCGCTGTGGCTGCCGGACGCCGGCCCCTTGGACCCGGGGCCGTGCTGGGTACGGGACGTCCCCGTGCCCGGGCCGTTCCGCGCAGCCGTTGCGGTCGAGGGCGACCGCCCGTTCCTGGTCCACCGCCGTCGGTGGACCGCCGCCGGCCTTCCGGCGATCCGCTGAGCCACGGCCTCCCGGCCGTCCGCTGAGCCACGGCCTCCCGGCCGTCCGCCGGGCTGCGACCCCTGGCCGTCCGCCGGGCCGCAGCCGTCTCCGAACCGAGCAGGGAAGAACAGGACATGACGAGTACTCATCTCACGATGCCCGACGGCGAGGCCGCCCCGATTCCGGCCGGAGCGCCCGGCGTCCAGCTGTACCCGGCGCCCTTCGAGGCGGTGGTCACCCTGCTGCGCCAGGGCATCGACGCCCTGGCCGCGGAGGAGGGCTTTCCCCGGCTGGCGATCCCCCCGGTCGTCCCGCGAGCCCTGGTCGAGCGGGCCGGCTACGTGAAGGCGTTCCCGCAACTGCTGGGCACCGTGCACAGCTTCGCCGGGACGCCGGCGGAGTGGAAGGAGCTGGCCCCGCACGCCGTGGAGGGCGGCGCCTGGGACTCCGCGCAGCGGGCCGGCGACCTGGTGCTGCTGCCCGCCGCCTGCTACCCCGTCTACGCGGGGCTGGCCGGCAGGGAGTTGGCGCAGCCCGAACGCTTCGCCGTGGAGGGGCAGTGCTTCCGGCAGGAGGCGACCAGCGAGCCGGGCCGGCTGCGCAGCTTCCGGATGGTGGAGCTGGTCACCGCCGGTACCGAGGCGCACTGCCTGGGCTGGCGGGCGTCCTGGCTGGAGACGGTGGCCGGCTGGCTGCGCGGGATGTCGCTCAAGGTGGAGATCGAGGTGGCCGACGACCCGTTCTTCGGCCCGACCCGCCGGCTGTTCCAGGCGGCCCAGCGGGCCCAGGAGTTGAAGTACGAACTCAAGGTCCCGGTGGCGGACGGGCTGGTGCAGGCGATCGCCTCGGCGAACTTCCACAAGGACCACTTCGGCGAGGTCTTCGGGTTCACCGGCGAGGGCGCCCCCGGCAACACCGCCTGCATGGCGTTCGGGATCGAGCGGATCGTTCTCGCGCTGCTGCACGCCCACGGCGGGCGCCCCGCCGAGTGGCCGCGGTCCGTCATCGACGCCATCCGCGGCGACAACTGAGCAAGTGTCACCGGATGACCGGTTTGGTATGGACCAATGACCGGGGGCGCTGATAGCGTCCCGATCCACACCCGCTGAGACGGGCCGGCCGAAGGACGCGTGCGACGTGACACCGACCAGGCGGATCACAGTCCGCTACAGCGCCGAGGGCGGCGGCTCGGGGCCGCTCACCATGGGCCAGGACAACATGATCCGCTGCATCCGGCGCGACGATCCGGAGCAGATCAACAAAGAGGCCGTCTGGCCGGTCCCGGCCGGCACCGACCTGCCCGCCGCGCTGGCCGCCCTGCGCACCCTGGCAGAGCGGCACGCCTCGCTGCGGACGGTCTTCCCGTCCGGCCCCGACGGCTTCCCGGCCCGCCAGGAGGTCCGGGGGGAGGGGGAGTTCACCGTCCGGGTGGTGGAGGCGGGCCTGCTCGGCGAGCGCGAACTCGACCGGCTCGCCGACGACCTGGCGCGCGCCGACAACGCCGTTCCCTTCGACCTGGCCGCCGACTTCCCGCTGCGCTGCACCCTGGTGACCGCGGAGGACCGGCCGGTCCGGATGCCGGTGGTGATCTGCCACTCCGGCGCGGACGGCGCGGCCACCGCCCTGCTGATCCAGGAGTGGCTGCTGCTCGCGGCGGGAAAGGAACTGCCGCCCGCCACCGCGCGGACACCGTTGGAGGTGGCCGCGTTCGAGAGTTCCGCGTTGGGGCGCCGTCGTGCCACCGCCTCGCTGCGGCACTGGGAACGGATCCTGCGCACCGGCCCGCAGGCCGTCTTCGCGGACTCCCGGATCACCGGGCCGCCGGACGTCGTCTCGACGCTGATCCTCCGCTCGCGCGAGGCGGCGGAGCACCTCACGGCCGCCTCGCTGCGGACCGGGGCCAGCCCCTCCGTGGTGCTGCTGGCGGCCTTCGCTGCGCTGGTGGCGCACCGCGCGGACCAGCCCCGGCTGGTGATCGCTGCGCTCTCGGCGAACCGGCACCGCCCGGTGATGGCCGACCACATCGGCACCCTCGCCCAGGACGCCTTCATGGCGGTGGACACCGGCCTGCGCGACCTGGACGAGGTGATCGGCCACACCAAGGCGGCCTCGCTGGCCGGCTACTGGCACAGCACCTTCGACGCCGAGCAGATCTGGCGGATGATCGACGACGTCGCCCACCTGCGCGGCTCCCGGTACGCCCGGCACGTGGTGGTGAACGATCTCAGTCTGACGATCCCCGAATCGGCCTCGGACGCGCGGCCGCCCGCGGTCGCCGACCCCGAGATCAGCTGGTTCCCCGACCAGCGGGTGCCGGTCCGGCTGATGTTCAACATCCTCCGGGTCAACGGCTCGCTCGAACTCGCCCTGCTGGCCTGCCCGCAGGTGCTGGACCGGACCGAGATCGAGGAGTTCGCCCGCGGACTGCTGGCCGTGGTCAGGGCTGCCGCGACCGGCCCGGTCCCGCTGGCCGGACTGGACGCGCTGACCACGGTCCGCCCGGGCGTACGGGAGGGGGACTGGCACGAGGTCGACGGGTCCTGGATCGACCTGGACGCCGTCCGCCAGTTGCTCGCCGACGTCCTGGGTGCGGGTGTGGCCACGGGTGCTGTTGCGAACGCGTCCGTTGCGAACGTGGACGTTGCGAACGCGTCCGTTACGGACGTGGACGTTGCGAACGCGTCCGTTGCGAACGCGTCCGTTACGAACGTGAACGGGTCGAACGTGGACGGGTCGAACGTGGTTGCGGCGAACATGCCCGTCTCGAATGCGTTCGTCCCGAACGCGTCCGCTGCCAACGTGGACGGCCCGAATGCGGTCGGGGCGAACAAGGACGCCGCGAACGCGATCGGGACGAATGCGATCTCCACGAATGAGATCGCCACGAACGCGATCGTGACGAACGCGATCGTTCGGAACATGGCCGTGCCCGCTCCGAAGGTCACCGCCCGTGTTGAGCTGACCGACGGCCGACTGATCGCCCACCTGTGGACGGATGCCGCCATCTCCGGCGGCCCGGCGCTCACCCCGCTCACCGTGCACCGAGCCGTGGTCGACGCGCTGCCCGGCCGGGACACCGCGATGGCTCCGCACCACTACGTGATCCACCGGACCGACCCGGTCGGGCCGGAGCACCGGGACGGCGGGGCGGTGCCCGCGCCGGTGGTGGAGGGCGACGGCCGGGACCCGGAGGTGGCCGGCCGCCAGGCGTAGCAGGTCCGACCAGGCGCCAGGCGCTGCCGGGCGGCCACCCGGGCGGCCACCCGGCCGACCGCCCGGCCAACCGCCCGGCGCGACCCTCCGGCAGCACCGCGTTCGGCGGCCACCGTCGGCGCGGTCACCCATGGCACGGTCGCCTCAGCCTGTCGAACTTGGCGCACCCGCCGTCAGGGCGCCCGGCGGGTGACCGGCCGGACGTCGATGACCGCCATCCCGGCCGCCCGGGCGGCCTCGATGCCCTCGTCGCTGTCCTCGTACACCAGGCATCGGGCGGGCGGGACGGCCAGGGCGTCGGCGGCCCGCAGGAAGATGTCCGGTGCGGGCTTGCCGCGCCGCACCTCGTCCCGGGTGACCAGGGCGGTGAACAGGCCCTGGTAGGGGAGGTGCCGCATGGTGGTCTCGATGATCAGGCGGGCGCCGCCGGACGCCACCGCCATGGGGAGCGTGCCGTGGTGGGCGTGCACCACCTCGGCGACCTCCGGATGGACCTCGATCCGGTCGGCGTTGGCCAGGAACAGCACGTCCCGGGCTGCGACGAGTTCCTCGACGGGGAGGTCCGGCCCGGCCCCGCCCTCCTTCGCGAGCGTCCGGATCAGGTCGGCGGAGGAGAGGCCGGTCCGGGCGTCGAACCACTCCTGCTGGAGCGTCACCCCGTGCGGGGCCAGGACGTCGGCCATCGCGCGGTAGTTGGCGTACTGGCTGTCGACGAGCGTGCCGTCCCAGTCGAAGAGGAGCGCTTCGGCGTGGCCCGGGTGGAGTTCGGGGAGCAAGGTGGCGGCGGCCTTCCTGATCGGCGGGGGCCGGGGCCCCGGAGAGGATCTGCGGTCGACGCTGTCACACCCGGACGGGTTCCGCGCGCGTGTCGTCCAGGCTGATGCCCTTGGTCTCGGGCATCCACCTGGCCAGGCCGAGCGCGGCGGCCAGTGTGACGGCGCCGTACAGGGCGAACGCCCCGCCCAGAGACAGGGCCTTGACGAGCGGGAGGAAGGTGGCCGCCACCACGAAGTCGGCCGCCCAGTGTGCCGCCGTGGCCAGGCTCATCAGTGCGCCCCGGGCTCGTCGCGGGTAGATCTCCGCGGCGAAGACCCAGAAGACCGGGGCCGGGCCGACGGCGCCGGCGACGATGAACCCGCAGAGGAGCAGCGCGGTCGTGCCGGCGTGCCCGCCGGACCACTGGGTGGCGGCGATGCCGGCGGCCGCGGCGGCCATCGCGGCGAGTCCGCCCAGCATCAGCGGCCGCCGGCCGCCCCGGTCGAGCAGGGCGATCGTCACCACTGTGGCCGCGACGTTGCAGACGCCGACCAGGACGGCGCCCAGGACCCCGCCGGACGGGGTGAGGCCGGAGGCGGCGAGGATCGTCGGGGCGTAGTAGATGGCGGTGTTGAGGCCGGTGAGGTGCACCAGGACGGCGATGCCCAGGCCGAGTGCTACCCGCCGGGGCCCGGCCTCGGCCAGCGCCTCCCGGAATCCGGCCCCGCCGCCGCGCCGCCCATCTCCCTGCGGCCCGCCTCCCTGCGGCCCGCCTCCCTGGGGCCCGGCGGCCGCCGGCCGCTCCGGGGCCGGCGGCAGTCCGAGCGCCGCGGCCGCGGCCCGGGCCCGCGCCCGGTGGCCCGCGCTCTCCAGCCAGGACGGCGACTCGGGGACACCGGCCATGCCGACCAGCAGGACCAGTGCCGGGGCCAGACCGGCCGCCAGCATCAGCCGCCAGGCGCCGTCGGACTGCAGGGCGTACGACACCGCGTAGGCGAGCAGCAGGCCGATGGTGATCATCAGTTGGTTGAGGGTCACCAGTGCGCCGCGGCGGGCCGGGGGCGCGATCTCGGCGATGTAGAGCGGCACCGCGAAGGAGATCGCGCCGAGGGCCAGGCCCACCAGGAACCGGCCGAGGACGAGGGCGGCCGGGCCGCCGGCCGCCGCGGACACGGCCGTGCCGGCGGCGAAGGCCGCGGCGGCGGCCGCGATCACCGGGCGGCGGCCGAAGCGGTCGGTGAGCCGGCCGCTGACGGGGGCGGTGAGGGCCGCGCCGAGCAGCGCCGCGGACACCACCACCCCCTGGGTCCAGGCCGACAGGCCGTACTGCTCGCCGATCAGCGGCAGCACCCCGGCGATCCCGCCGGTGCCGTAGCCGAAGAGCAGCCCGCCGGTGGACGGGATCAGCACCGCCAGGACCCGGCCGCGGGCCCCGCGGGCCCCGTCGGGTGCCTCGCGGCCTTCCGTCCCCGCGCCGGCCTCCACGGCCTCGGCCGCCATGACGCCGTCCTTCATGACGCCGTCCTCCAGGGCACGGGCCTCCAGGGCACGGGCCTCCAGGGCACGGGCCTCCAGGGCACGTGCCTCCAAAGCACTTACGTCCATGGCACGGGCCTCCAATGCGCCGGCGTCCGTCACCTGACTGTCCGTCATGTCCGCGCCGGCCCGGCACCGACCGGCTCGTCGGCCCGGCCGTCCGCCGTGGCCACCGGCGTGCCACCGGCCGCCGCCGACGCCACCAGCGCCGCACCGACACGCGCCGCCCGCCGGGAGTCGGCGATCGGGTACGGTCCGGGGCGGCCCTCGGCCACCGCCCGGGCGAAGGCGCCGACCTGGAGCTGGTAGTGGTCGGCGGCCGGTACGGTCTCGGTCAGGACGCCGTCGGCGGTGCGGACGGTCAGGACGCCGTCCTCGCCGGACATCGCCCAGGCGTTCCGGACGCTGATCGTGCCGCTGGTGCCCTGCAGTTCGTACCAGGCGCGCGGCCCGTAGTCGATGCTCCAGTCGAGGACGGCGCCGCGGCCCTCGCCGAAGTCCATCCAGCCGAAGGCACTGGTCTCCACCTGGTGCCCGGGGCGGCTGCTGAACCGGGCGCCGACCCGGTCGGGCGCCCGGCCGAAGAAGAACTGCGGGACGTCCACGGCGTAGCAGCCGACGTCCCAGGTGGCGCCGCCGCCGAGGGCCGGGTCGAGCCGGATGTTGCCGCTGCCGGTCGGGATCTCGAAGGCGAACGCGGTACGGACGAAACGGAGTTCGCCGATCGTCCCGGCGGCCAGCAGGTCCGCGGCCCGCTGCTGCTGCGGGTGGAAGCGGTACATGAACGCCTCCGTCGCGATCCGCGAGGCGTCGGCGGCGGCCCGCTCGATCCGCCGGACGCCGTCCTCGTCCATCGCCATCGGCTTCTCGACCAGGACGTGCTTGCCGGCGGCCAGCGCCCGCACCGTCCACTCGACGTGGTCGGTGTTGGGGAGGGCGATGTACACCGCGTCGACGTCGGGATCGGCGATCAGCGCGGCGTAGTCCTCGTGCGCGGTCGCGCCGTACGGCTTGGCCACCTCGACGGCCTGCGCGTGCCGCTCCGGGCGGCTGGCGACGGCGGTCAGCACGCAGCCGTCGGTGCGGGCGATCGCGGGCAGCAGGAGGCCGCTGATGTAGGCGGTCGCGCCGAGGGCGCCCCAGCGCAGCTCGGCTCCGGCGGGGCGGGCGGGGGTCGGCGTGGTCATCGGGTGGGCTCCTGGATGAAATCGGCGGCGCGCTCGGCGACCGCGACCACGGCGGCGTGGATGTTTCCGGTGATCATGCTCGGGATGACGGAGGCGTCGGCGACCCGCAGGCCGGCCACACCGCGCACCCGCAGCCACGGGTCGACGACCGCCGACTCGTCGTCGTCCGCGCCCAGCCGGCAGGTGCCGACCGGGTGGAACTGCGTCTGGGCGTTGCGGCGGACGAACTCCGCCAGCTCGGCCCGGCCGGTGAACGGGGGCGGCACCGGCGACGACCGCAGCGAGCCGAGCGGCTCGGTGGCGGCGATCTCCTGGGCCAGCTTCACCCCCTCCAGCAGGGTGTCGAGGTCGGCGGGGTCGTCCAGGTAGGCCGGGTCGATCAGCGGGTGCCCGAGCGGCCCGGCCGGGTCGAGGGTGAGCCGGCCGCGACTGCGCGGCCGGGTCAGCGCCGGGCCGATGGTGAAGCCCCAGCCGAGCCGGGAGGCGTTGTTCAGGTCCTTCATGGGGGCGAACGACAGCTGGATGTCCGGTGCGGGGGAGCCCGGCAGCACGGTGACGAACCCGCCCGCCTCCCCGAGGTTGGAGCGGTCGGCCACCGGGTGCCCCTCGGTGGTGTCGTACGCCAGCGAGACCTGGACGTGGTCGTGCAGGTTCTCGCCGACGCCCGGCAGGTCCACGGTGGACGCGATGCCGAGCGCCGCCAGCCGGTCGGCCGGGCCGATGCCGCTGAGCAGCAGCAGCTGAGGGCTGGCCACCGTGCCGGCGCAGAGCACCACCTCGGTGCCGGCGCCGATGCTGTGGACCTCCCCGCCGTGGCTCACCCGGACGCCACGGGCCCGGCCGCCGGTGACCTCGATCCGCAGCACCGTGGCGTCGGTCAGCACGGTCAGGTTCGGCCGGTCCAGCACCGGGCCGAGGTGGGTGAAGGCGGTGTTGGCCCGCCGGGCCGGCTCCTGCGGGGTGCCGGCGGTGACGGTCGTGCGGTACAGGCCGACCCCCTCCTGGGTGGCCGCGTTGAAGTCCGAGTTGGCCGGCAGCCCGGCCTTCTGCGCGGCGGCGACGAAGGCGGCCGCGAACGGGTGCGGGTCGGTGTTCTCGGCGACCGGTACCGCCCCGGGCACGGGCGCGTCCGCCGGAGCGTCCAGCCGCTCCAGGTACGGGAGGAAGGCCTCCGCGTTCCACAGCTCGCCGCCCCACCGGCTCCAGGCGTCGAAGTCCGAGGCGGCGCCGCGGATGTGCACCATCGCGTTGATCGCGCCGGAGCCGCCCAGCACCCGCCCGCGCGGCCAGGCCAGCCGCCGGCCGTTCAGCGCGGCCTGCGGCACCGTCCGGTACCCCCAGTCGAGTTCGCCGCCGAGCAGCCCGGGCCAGGCCACCGGGCGGGCGATCCGCGGGTCGTGGTCCGCGGGGCCGGCCTCCACCAGCAGGACGCTCTGCTCGGGCCGGGCACTGAGCCGGGCGGCGAGGACGCACCCCGCCGCTCCGGCGCCGATCACCACGAAGTCGTACGTCCGGGCCGGGATCTCCATGGACACCTCTCATCCTGCGTTCGGGTGGGTCTGTCAGGGGCCGGCCGGCGGCCTCGGGAGGAGGACCGCCGGCCGGTGGGGCCGGTACGGCGGGCCGGGCGGTGCTCAGACGGCGAGGAAGCCGCCGTCCACGGCCACCACCTGGCCGTTGACGTAGCCGGACGCCTCGGAGAAGAGCCACAGCACCACGTCCGCGACCTGCCGGGGGGTGCCGATCACGCCGGACGGGATCAGCCCCCGCCAGGTGGTGGCGCCGCCGACCGCCGCCTCCGAGGCGGCCAGCATCTCCGTCTCGATCGGCCCGGGGGCGACCGCGTTCACCCGGACCCCGTCCCGCGCGTGCTCCAGGGCGCCGATCCGGGTCAGCGCGATCGCCGCGTGCTTCGACGTCACGTAGGCGCCGATGCCGGGGAAGACGGTCCGCAGCCCGTGCACCGAGGTGTTGTTGACGATGCTGCCGAAGCCCTGCGCCGCCATCGTCCGCAGCTCCTCCCGCATGCACAGCCACAGGCCGCGGGTGTTCACCGCGAAGGTGGCGTCGAACTGCTCGGGCGTCAGGTCGACCAGCCGGCCGTCACCCGGGACGCCCGCGTTGTTGAACGCGTGGTGCACCGCGCCGTACGTCGAGCGCACCGTCGCGAACAGCTCCCGCACCTGCTCGGGGTCGGTGACGTCGCAGGCCAGGAACTGCGCCTCGCCGCCCGCCTCCTTGATCTCCGCGGCCGCGTCCTCGCCCTGCTCGGCCCGGCGGGAGGCGAGTACCACCCGCATCCCCGCCTCCGCGAAGGCCAGCGCCGCGGCCCGGCCGATGCCGGTGCTGCCGCCGGTGACGACGACCACCCGGCCGGCCGGGCCCGGGGGCACCGGCCGGCCGGCGTCGTCCGCCACCGTCACCCGAGCCGCCCGGCGGCCACCGGCACGGCGGCGGGGCCGAGCAGCCGCCCCATCCGGTCGGCGGCCGAGGCGATCTCGGCGACGGTGAGGTCGTCGAGGAAGCAGACCGCGCCGATCCGGGTCAGCATCGGCAGGTGCTGCTTGCCGTTGCGGTGCCGGACGGTGTCGGCGAGCGCCTCGGTCAACAGGTCGACGTCGCAGAACAGCGGGTGCGAGGGGCTGAGGCCGAGCCGGGCCGCGGCGGCGATGATCCGCTCCAGCACGGCCTCGCCGATCAGGCCGCGCTGCGCCGCCAGGACGGCGGAGAAGACGCAGTCCATCGCCACGGCCTCGCCGTGCAGCAGCTCCGGCAGCGCCCGCATCTCCACCAGGGGGGAGAAGGAGTGCCCGTAGTCGACGCTGCGCCGCAGGTCCTTCTCCCAGAGGTTGGGCTGGAGCTCCTCCGCCATGCCGGCGATGGCGCGGCCGATCACCTCGTCCGGGACGCCGGCCGGCAGCGGACGGTCGCCGCCCGAGGCCTGGAAGCGCGCCTCGATCAGGTCGGCGCCGTACTCCTCCAGCAGTTCGAACAGCCGGACGTCCTTGATCAGGGCCATCTTGAAGATCTCGCCCATGCCGTTGCGGATCTGCCGGCGCGGCACCGTCGCCAGGAACTCGCGGTCGATCAGCGTGCGCGGCGGCGGGCTGTAGCTGCCCAGCCGGTTGCGGTACCCGCCGAAGTTGATGCCGGTCTTCGCCGCGACACTGACGTCGACCTGGCCGAGCAGGGTGGTGGGCACCCGGATGTAGGGGATGCCGCGCCGGTACAGGCTGGCGGCGAGTCCGACGACGTCCGCGAGCACGCCGCCGCCGATCACGATCGGCGGATTGCTGAGGCGGTTGGTGCCGACCTCGTTGAGCTTCGCGACGACGTCCAGCACGTTGCCGATCGACTTGCTCTCCTCGTCCCCCGGCATGGAGAGGTAGGTGACGGGCACGTCGTTGGCGTCGAAGTAGGCGCGGATCCGCTCGCCGTACAGGTCGGAGACCGAGTGGTCCAGCACCACCAGGCGGGTCTCGGTGCCGGTGCCGCCGCCGGGCAGGCTGAGCAGTTCCGGGTTGGCGGGGTCGAGCAGGCCGGGCGTCTCGACGATCTCGTAGGCGACGGGGAGCTGGGTCCTGATCGTCCAGCGCAGGGGCTCTCGGGACTGGGCTGCTGTGTTCAAGGCCTGATCCTCAACTGTGAGAGGTGACGACACCCGCCGTCAGGACTTCGCGACAGGGCGGACGAGCCACAGGGTGCTGTGGTCGATGGTGTCGTTCGAAGGAGGTGAGGCTCTCGCAGGCAGGGCAGCACTGGCCGGCCGTGCGGGGCGTGCCGCCGGAGGGCGCGCCAGGTCTGACCTGGCGTCCGGGTGACCTCCGGCCGTTCAAGGGGTGAATTCACCGTAGTCATATGACGTGGCGTCAATCAAGGACTACCCCTGCGGGAGGGGCCGCCCCGGCGGGGGCTCCGGGCTCGCTCCGCCGGCCCTGGTGGCAGGCGCTGGCCTGCGACGATCGGGCCACGCTCCGGATGCCGGTGGTCACGGTCCGCACCGGCTCGCGGGCGGAGAAGTGATGCAGGCCACATGACGCGCCTCTTGCCGGGCGGTCGAGGCCGGCCGGCGGCGGCCCGCCGGGGCGGGGCGGGGGTGGGGGCGCTACGGCCGGCCGGACGGTGACGGGCCTGGTGGTGGCGGTGCTGATGGCCTTGACGGTGCTGGTGGGGCTGTTGGTGCTTGAGGTTCCTGGAGTGCTTGTGGCGCCTGTGGTACTCGGGGCGCTTGAGGTACTCGGGTGTCTGAGGTGCGAGGGATGCCTGTGCTTCTGGCGGTGCCCGCGTCGCGGGGGCGGGGCCCGTCGGCGGTGCGGGCACCCGGGTCGTGCTCCCTCCGCCCCGGGTGTGGAAGCACACAGCGGCGGCCCCGGAGCGGTCGTACGCTCCGGGGCCGCCGCTGGGGTGCCCGTTCAGGTGCCGGCGCGGGGAGGCGCCCACCCCGGGGGCGGCACCGTCACCGCCGCCCCCGGGTGGCGGTGATCAGAGGCCCTGCCAGGCGGGCTTGGCCGCGTAGGTGTCGCGGAAGTAGTCGGCGAGCTTGAGGCCGGCTGCGGCGGCCTCGTCGACCACCACGGTGGCGTGCGGGTGCAGTTGGAGCGCGGAGGCCGGGACGGCGGCCGACAGCGGGCCCTCGAGGGCCAGCGCGACGGCCTCGGCCTTGGCCTCGCCGGTGGCCAGCAGCACCAGGTGGCGGGCCTCCAGGATGGTGCCGATGCCCTGGGTGATGACGTGGTGCGGCACCTCGTCCAGGCTGTCGAAGAAGCGGGCGTTGTCCTCCCGGGTCTGCCGGGTCAGCGTCTTGATCCGGGTGCGGGAGGCGAGCGAGGAGCACGGCTCGTTGAAGCCGATGTGCCCGTCGGTGCCGATGCCCAGCAGCTGGAGGTCCACGCCGCCGGCCTCGGCCAGCGCGCGGTCGTAGGCGATGGCGGCCGCGGCGATGTCCTGCGCGTTGCCGTCCGGGCCGAGGAAGGACTCCTCGGTGAGGCCGAGCGGCTCGACGACCTCGCGGAGCACCACCGAGCGGTAGGACTCGGGGTGGCCGGCGGGCAGGCCCACGTACTCGTCCAGCTGGCAGATCCGGGCCCGCGAGGCGTCCAGCGTCGCGGCCTGGACCCGGGCGGCCAGGGCCTGGTAGATCGGCAGCGGGGTGGAGCCGGTGGCGACGCCGAGCAGGGCGTCGGGCTTGGCGGACAGGAGATCGGCGATCGCCGCGGCGATGAGCTCGCCGCCGGCGGCGGCGTCGGGGACGATCACGATTTCCATACAGGGTCCGCCATTTCTGGAGCGACAGAGAGAGGTCTAGACCATATTGCCGTGAACTCGCCCCTCAGGTCCAGTCCGGCAGGTGGTCGCCCCGGCCCCGCGGGCGGGCGGGGTCCGGCCCCTGGCCTGCCGGTCCGTGCCGCCGGCCGCCGTGGGCCCGCCTCCGGGCCGCCGGACCGGCCGCCCGCCGGACCCGCCCGGCGGCCCGGTCCGGCGGTGAGGTGACGTCAGCGGAGGTACCACTTCTGGTTCGCGGTGCCGGCGCAGTTCCAGAGCTGGAGGCGGGTGCCGTTCGCGGTGCCCTGGTCCTTCGCGTCCACGCACTTGTCGGCCTGCGGGTTGACCAGGTCCCCGGCGCCGCTCAGCACGAAGCGCTGGGCCGGCCCGCCGTTGCAGTTCACCAGCTGGATGGCGGCGCCGTTGGCCACCGAGGCCCAGGCCACGTCCATGCAGAGGCCGAGCGCGCGGACCGAGCCGTCGGCCCGGAAGTCCCAGGTCTGCCCGGCCGAGCCGTTGCAGTCCTGCAGCTCCAGCGGGGTGCCGTCGGAGCCCTTCCCGCCGAGGACGCCGATGCACCGGCCGGACGCCCGGCCCGCCACCGGCCGGCCCGGTACGGGCGCCGGTACGGGCTTGGCGACGGCCGGGGCGGGCGGGGTGGCCTGCGCCGGCGCGGCGGACTGCGCAGGTGCCGCCGCCGGGGGAGCGGCGGCGGCCGGTGCGGACGCGGCCTGGGCCGGCGCCTGGGTCCGGCCGGGCGCGCGGTCGGCACTCTGCGGCGCGGCCCCCGCCGCCCCGGACCCGGCTCCGGCCCCGGACCCCGCTGCGGCCGGCGGCGCGGCGGCCCCGTCGGGCTGCCCGGCCGGGGCGGGGTCCGCGGGATCGGCGACGGCCTGGTTGGCGGCCTGCACGGTGACGGTGGGCGCGGGCCCGGGTGTGGCCGGTGCGGACCCGGCGGGGGAGGCCGCCCCGCCCGCGGCTGACGGCCCGCCGTTGGCGGCCGCCACCGGCCGCCCGGCGCCGCCGCCCGGGGGCTGCCGGAGCAGCTCCGGCAGCTGCGCGGCGCCGAGCACGGCCACCCCGGCCAGGGTGGCGGCCGCCGCCGTCGCCCCCCAGGCCCGGGCGCCGGGCAGCAGCCCGCGCGGCGGCGAGGGGGTGTGCCGGGCGAAGGTGTCGGCGAAGCGGTCGGCGGGCGGGCCGGCGGGCCGCGCCGGCCGCGGGTCGGACGGGGGCACCGGGCCTCCAGGGGGCGTGAGGGTGTGGGCGACACCTTCCTCCGCACACACCACGGGCGGGTGAACAGTTGCCGTTCCGGAGGTGGCGGACAGTCAAGATGTGCTGCCGGTTGGCTGGTTGAACGACATGACTTGGCCTGCTGTTCACCCTGGCACGAACTTTCGGACGACTTGCGTCAGTACCGTGGCCGCCGGTTGGGGATGCGCGACCTGCGCGCACATGACATGGGGGTCTCCGCCGCTGCAGATCGCCGTACGATCAGGAAGAGCAGTGTCATGGAGCGCACCGCCGGCCCGACCCACCGGGCGTCCGCCAGCCAGTCCGAGCCCCCGGGTGCAGTCCGCCGCAGAGCGGTGGCCGCGCCGCCCGCCCCGGAGCGGCGCGCCGAACTCCTGCTGGCCGAGCGCGAACGGCTCCAGCGGTTCGTCACCAGCCTCTCCCGGCACGACCCGCACCAGGTCGAGGACATCGTCCAGGAAACCCTCTTGCGGGCCTGGCAGTTGTCGGACCGGCTGGACTGGAGCGACCTGCCGATCCGGATGTGGCTGTTCCGGGTCGCCCGCCATCTGCTGATCGACGGCCGGCGCAAGGACCGCGCCGTCCCGGTCGGCATCGCCGCCGAGGGCTTCCCGGACCAGGCGCCGGTCGCCGACCAGACGGCGCAGGTGCTGGACCGCCAGGTGCTGGTCGACTCGCTGCGCTCGCTGGACCCGATCCACCGGGAGGCCGTCGTGCACGTCCACCTGCTGGGCCGGGCCGGCCCGGACGCCGCCCAACACCTCGGGATACCCGGCGGAACCCTCAAGTCCCGTACCCATTACGGGGTGCAGGCCCTGCGCCGGAACCTCGCCGACCGCGGCGTGGTCGCGCACGGGATCGCCTCGTGAGCGCCCTGCCCGCCGTGCCCGGCGGCACGGCCACCCTGTTCGGCCTGGCCGGTCTGCTCCTGCTGCTCGCCGTGCTCGCCCAGCTGGGCGCCCGGCGCGCCGGCGGCTGGCGGGTCGTCCGGCGCCGCCTGCGCCGGGAGGCGGCCGCCACCGCCGCCGCGTTCGCCGCACCCGTCCGCGCCCAGCTCCGCTACCGCCGCCACCTGCGGCTGCTGCTCCGCCTGCTCGGCGACCGGTCCGGCTGGGCCGACGCCGAACGGGCCGCGCTGGGCGCCGGGCGGGTCCCGGGCGTCCAGCCGTACGGGGTGCTGCTCGGCCGGACCGTGGTGGGGGTGCTGGTGGCCTGCGGGCCCGCCGCGCCGCCGCAGCCGCCCAAGCCCTGGGCGGCGGACGACACCGACCCCCGGCTCTGGTGGCTCGACCGCGCGGACGCGGCCCGGGTGGCCACCGGCGGCCGCCCGGCGCCGCTGCTCGCGGCGTTCGGCACCGACGGGCGGCACGCCGTCCTGCTGGACCTGGCCACCGGGCCGGCCGTCACGGTGCTGGGCGGCGACAAGGGCACCGCCCGCGCCGTGCTGCAGGCGCTGGCGGCCCAGCTCGACGCCCGGCTGCCGGCCGGCGCCGTGACCGTCGCGGACGGCGTCAACCCCCGCCACACCGGCCCCGAGCCGGCCGCCGCACTGGCGCTGGCCGAGCGGGCCGCCACCGGCGGTGCCCCGGCCTTCGCGGTCTGCGCCGAACTGCCGGCCGGGGCCCGCCCCGCCGCCGGCTCCCGACTGCTGGCCCTGAGCGGCGCCAGGGGCTCCGCCCGACTGCTCACCGCGGACCGGGCCGGGCTGAGCGTCCTGGGCACCGGCCTGCGGGTGGACGCCGTCCCGCTGGCCAGGGCTACCGCCCGTAGCCTCCCGCTGCTGCCGCCGTACCCCGCGCACGACGCGGGCCCCACGGACGACAGCGACCTGTCCGAGCCGGCCCTCGACGCGGAGGGCCCCGGCGGGCCCGGCGCCGCTGCCGGCCCCGGCGGTCCCGTCGCCATCGAGCGGCCGGCGCCCGCCGGGCTGCCCGGCCGGTCCGCGCTGGGCGCGACGGTGGCGGGCGCGACGGTGGCGGGCCCGACGCCGGCGGGGGGCTCCACCGGCCCGTCGGCCGGCCCGCTCGCCGGTCCCGCCGCGGTGCGAGGCACCCGCCCCGACGCGGCCCGCCCGGCGACCGGGGAGCCGGTGGGGCCCCGGCCCGGCTCGGCCGAGCTGCCCGGCCGGTCCGCCCTCGCCCCGCCGCACCCGGACGGGCCCGTACCAGCCGAGCCCGTGTCGGCCGAGCCCGTACCGGACGGGCCCACGCCGGACGAGTCCGTACCGGGCCGGCCCACGCCCGGCCGCCCGGAGCCTGGCCGGGCGGTCGACCCGGTGACCACCGCAGTCGGCCCCACCGCTCCGGCCGCTCCGGCCGCACCGGAGCCGGAGCCGGAGCCGGAGCCGGGCCCGCCCCCACTGGTGCTCGGCCCGGTGATCGTCCCTGGCCGGGCGACACCGCCCGGGGCGCCCCGGCCCACGGGCCTGACGCCGCCGGCCCGGCCACGCTTCGTCCAGCGCCCAGGCCCGCCGGCCGGCGACGGCCCGGCTCCCGGGCCGGTGCAGCCCGCGCCCGTCGCGCCCGGGCCCGTGCTGCCCGATCCGGCCACCCGGTACCCCCTGGTGCCCGGCCGGGCCGCCACCGGCCCGGTGCTCTCCGGCCCTGCCCGCGCGGCCGCCCCGGCCACCGGTACCGGCCTCCGCCCGCCCGGTGCCGCGGCCGCCCCGGCCACACCCGGCTCGCCGGACCCGGCCGGTCCGATCACGGCTTCGCCCGCCGGTCCGATCACCGCTCCGCCCGCCGGCGGCGCTCCCGCGGCCCCCGGGGTCCGGGGGCGGCTCAGGCTGCCGGCACCGCCGGCCGCGCCGCAGGGCGACCAGGACACCTTCGGCCCGGTTCGGGTGCCCGGTGGCCCGGAGGCCGGCCGGAGCGGTCCGGCTCCGGCGGCCGGCGGACCGGACGTGCTCACGGCTGCCCTGGCGGCCCCGCCCCTCGTTCCGGTCCTCGCCGCCGTCCCCGCTCCGCCCGCCGCCCGGATCGGCGTCCCGGCCGCCCAGCTCCCGGTCGACGACGACCTCGCCGAGCCGGAGCCGGACCCTGGTTCGGGCCCGCCCGGGGTCTCCGCCGCCGTCCCGAACTGACCGTCCCGAACTGACCGTCCCGAACTGACCGTCCCGAACTGGCCGCCCTGACCTGACCGTCCCGGCGCCGGCCCACCCCCGGCCGGCGCCACCGGGCCCCGGGCCCCGCGCCCCCACCCTCCCGACACCCGACACCCGACACCCGACACCCGACACCCGAGCCCGACCCCTGGAGACCACCCGGTGAAGCTCACCGTCACGCTCGTCGACAGCGCCGACGCCCGCCGCCGCGACCATGTGCTGGACCTGCCGCCGTACGCGACCGTCGGTGACCTGGCCGCCGCCGTCGACCGGCCCCCGTCCGACGCGCACGGCCCCCGCGGGGAGGCCGGCGCGGCCGGCGGCGCGGCGGCGTTCGCGGCCGGCCAGGCGGCGACGGCCGCCCCGCGTGCGCTGCACCTGGGCCCGGCGGTGCTGGACCCGGCGGCCCCGGTCAGCGGGGCTGGCGTGCTGGAGGGGGCGGTGCTCGGGCTGGGCGCGCCGGTCGACGACCACGACCGGGTACGGGTGCCGGCCCCGGACGGGCGGCCCGGCGGCCCGGCGCAACTGGAGCTGCACCTGGTCTCCGGCCCCGGCGCCGGCCGCAGCTGGCGGCTCGGGCCCGGCAGCCACGAGATCGGCTCCG
Organism: Kitasatospora indigofera; assembly: GCF_014655955.1. Classification (GTDB taxonomy): domain Bacteria; phylum Actinomycetota; class Actinomycetes; order Streptomycetales; family Streptomycetaceae; genus Kitasatospora; species Kitasatospora indigofera. The sequence continues at coordinate 31,888 of NZ_BNBO01000026.1, read as the reverse complement.
ACCCGGACTGCGCCGTCCGGCTGTCCGGCGCCGGCGTCCCCGCCGGGGGTCTCTGGCTGACGGTGGGCCAGGACGGCTCGGCCTTCTGGCAGCGCTCCGGCGGCTCCTCCGTGGAGGTCAGGGCCTGCGTCCCGGGCCCGCCCGGGAGCGCACCGGCCGATCCGCCCGCCCCCGGCACCGCATCAGCCGCATCAGCCCGCCCGTCCGCGTCACCAGCCTCACCCGCCGCGACGGACGGTCCCGCCGCCTCCCGGCCCACCGCCGGGACGCTCCCGCCCGCCGAGGCGCTGCCGCCCGGCGCCACCCCCTGGCCGCTCGGCGGCGACGTGGCCGCCGGCGCCGCGCTGCTGCGCCTGGTGGAACCGGTCGAACCGGACGCCGCCGTGGTGCCCTCCGCGGACGGCATCGGCGTGGACTACAACCGCCCGCCCCGGATCGCCCCGCACCTGGACGCCGAGCGGATCCGGCTGCCGATGCCGCCCACCGCGCCGTCCCGGCGGCCGTTCCCGCTGCTGCTGATGGTCGCGCCGATGGTGCTGGGCATGGTGATGGTGGCGGTCTTCCACTCCTACTTCTACCTGGTGTTCATCCTGTTCAGCCCGCTGATGGCGCTCTCCAACTGGATCGTCGGGCGGCGCGGCAACCGCAAGGCGCACGAACTGGCCGAGGCCCGCTACCGGCAGCGCCGCCGCACCCTGGAGGGGGAGATCCGGACGGCGGCCGACCGCGAGCGGGTGGTCCGCGGCCTCGCCGGGCCGGACCCGGCGACGGTCGGCCTGACCGCCGTCGGCCCGGGCAGCCGGCTCTGGGAGCGGCGCCGCCGCGACCCGGACCACCTGGTCCTGCGGCTCGGCACGGTCGACCAGCCGTCCGTGAAGGAGCTGGACGATCCCGCCCGCGACGAGAACCACCGCACGGTGCGCTGGAACATCCCGGACGTCCCGATCGGGGTGGAGATCGCCGAGTACGGCGTGGTCGGCGTGGCCGGCGCGGGTGAGCCCGTCCAGGCGCTGGCCCGCTGGCTGGTCGCCCAGTCGGCCGTCCTGCACAGCCCGCGCGACCTGCGGATCGTGGTGCTCACCGAACGGGCCGGGGCGGAGGGGTGGGAGTGGGTGCGGTGGCTGCCGCACCTGCGGCCGGCCACCGCCGGCGGACCGGTGGTGAGCATCGGCAACGACCCGGAGTCCACCGCCAACCGGATCTCCGAGCTGGTCGCCCAGATCCAGGCCCGGCAGCGGGCGCTGGGCTCGTCCATGGGCAAGGCGATGTTCAACGAGCCGGACGTGCTGGTGATCGCCGACCGGGCCCGGCAGCTGCGCGACGTCCCCGGCATGGTGCAGGTGCTCACCGACGGCCCCCGGGTGCGGGTCTTCAGCGTCTGCCTGGACGAGCAGGAGCGGCTGCTGCCGGAGGAGTGCGCCGCCGTGGTGCTGGCCGCCGGCCACCGCCTGACGGTGCGCCGGACCGGCGCGCCGGACATCACGGACGTCCGCGCCGACCTGGTCGACACCGACTGGTGCGAGCAGGTCGCCCGCGCGCTCGCCCCGGTCAGGGACGTCAGCCCCGAGCACGACGCCGGGCTGCCGCAACAGGTCAAACTGCTGGACCTGCTGCGCCTGGAGCCGCCCGCCCCGGCCGAGCTGCTGGCGCGCTGGCGCCGCCGGCCCGCGTCCACCGGCTTCCTGCTCGGCACCGGCTACGACGGTCCGCTCACCCTCGACCTGGTGCGGGACGGCCCGCACGCGCTGGTCGCGGGCACCACCGGCTCCGGCAAGTCCGAACTGCTGCAGTCCTTCGTCGCCTCGCTGGCCGCTGCCAACCGGCCCGACGAGCTGACCTTCGTGCTGGTCGACTACAAGGGCGGCTCCGCCTTCCGCGAGTGCGCCGAACTCCCGCACACCCTGGGCATGGTGACCGACCTCGACGCCCACCTGGTGGAGCGCGCGCTGGAGTCGCTCGGCGCCGAACTGCGCCGCCGGGAGCGGCTGCTCGCCGAGGTGGCGGCCAAGGACCACCCCGAGTACCGCTCCAAGCGGCTGGCCGACCCCACCCTCGCACCGCTGCCCCGACTGCTGCTGGTCATCGACGAGTTCGCCACCCTGGTCCGCGAGGTGCCGGACTTCGTGCCCGGCCTGATCGGGATCGCCCAGCGCGGCCGCTCGCTCGGCATCCACCTGGTGCTCGCCACCCAGCGCCCCTCGGGCGCCGTCACCAGCGACATCCGCGCCAACACCAACCTCCGGATCGCGCTGCGGGTCACCGACTCGACCGAGAGCCAGGACATCATCGACACCTCCGAGGCCGTGCACATCCCGGCCTCCGCCCCCGGCCGGGCCCTGGTGCGCCTCGGGCACCGATCCACCGTGCCGTTCCAGGGCGCCTGGGCGGGCGCCGCCCGGCCCGGTACCGGCAGCGGCCCGGCCCGGCCCGCCGGCGCCCCGGTCCGCGCCGCCGAACTCTCCTGGGCCAGGCTCGGCCGGCCCGTCGCGATGCCGCTCGGCGACAGCGACCCGGGCGCCCCCGCCGCGCCGGCCCCCACCGACCTCCAGGCCCTGGTCGCGGCCCTGCGCGAGGCGGCGGCCGGCCTGGACGACTTCGTCCCGCAGCCCAGCCCCTGGCTGCCCGCCCTGGCCGAGCACGTCCTGCTGGACGACCTCACCGCGCTGCTGCCCGACCACGCCGGCCCCCTGCCGCCGATCCCGTACGCCCTGGAGGACGTCCCGCAGCTCCAGGAACGCCGGGTGGCCACCGCCGACCTCGCGACCTTCGGCCACCTGTACGTGATCGGCGCGCCCCGCTCCGGCCGCACCCAGGTGCTCCGCACCCTGGCCGGCTCCGCCGCCCGTACCGCGTCCTCGGCCGACGTGCACATCTACGGCATCGACGCGGCCGGCGGCGGCCTGGCCGCGCTGTCCGCCCTGCCGCACTGCGGCGCGGTGGTCTCCCGGCACGACCTGGAGCGTCTGGAGCGCCTGCTGCACCGGCTCACCGCCGAGCTGACCGCCCGCCAGGAGAGCTGCAGCGAGCACAGCGCGGCCGGGCTGAACGAACTGCGCGCGCTGCTCCCCAGGGCCGAGCGGCCGGCCCACATCCTGCTGCTGATCGACGGCTGGGACGCGCTCTCCGGCCTGCTCGACGACCACGACAACGGGCGGCTGGTGGACCTGGTCACCCGGCTGCTGCGGGAGGGCGCGGCGGCGGGCATCCATGTGATCGCCAGCTCCGAGCGCTCGCTGCTCGGTGGGCGGCTGGCCGCCCACAACGACCACAAGCTGCTGCTCCGCCAGGGGGACCGCAACGACTACCAGCTGGTCGGGCTCTCCCCGGGCAAGGTGCCCGCGGCGGTGCCGCCCGGCCGCGGCTGGCACGCGCTGAGCGGCACCGAGACCCAGGTGGCGCTGCTCGCCCCCGGTGACGGCGGCCAGGAGCAGGCGAAGGCGCTCGCCGCGATCGGCATCGAGACCACCCGCCGGGACGCCGCGGTGCCGGACGCCCGGCGGCCCTTCCCGGTGGCCTCGCTGCCGAGGTCGGTGGACTTCGCCGAGGCCTACGAGACGGTCGACGCCGGACTGCGCCGCCCGATGTGGGGCCTGCTCGGCATGGGCGGCGACGACGCCGGCCCGGTCGGGGTGGACTTCGCCGGCCCGTCCGCCGCCTTCGCGGTGCTCGGCCCGCCCGGATCGGGCCGCAGCACGGTGCTGGCCTCGCTGGCGGTGTCCCTGCTGGCCGGCGGCACCTCCCTGGTGGTGCTGACCCCCCGCCACTCCCCGCTGCGGGCGCTCGCCCGGCACCCGCTGGCCCGGGTCCTCACCGAGCCGGACCCGGCCGCCGAGCTGGTCCAGGCGGCCCTGGACGACCTGGGCGGCCCCCGGGTGATCGTGGTCGACGACGCCGACCTGCTGGCGATGCCGGCCTGCGACCGGGTCCTCAAGGAGACCGCGACCTTCGGCCGCGACCGGGGTCTCGGCCTGCTCTACGCCGGCCCGGCCGACGCCCTCCAGGTGGCGATGGGCGGCTGGGTCACCGCCGCCAAGCGGGCCCGCCGGGGGCTGCTGCTGGCACCGAAGAGCCTCCAGGAGGGCGACATGATCGGGATCCGGCTCCCGGTCCACCTGATCCGCGCCACCCCGGTCACCGGCCGCGGCTGGACCACCGGCCGGGCCGGCGAGGCGATGGCGGTGCAGGTGCCGCTGACGGTGCTGCGGGCGGACGGCTGAACCGGCCGGGGCCGGCCGGGCCTTGACGGCGGCGGGCACGCGGGAGGGGCCGGGACGGGTGTCCCGGCCCCTCGGCGTCCTGCGGTCAGCTGCCCTCGCGCAGGCTGCTGGCCATGTCGGCGTCCATCTGGTGCATCTGGTCCTTGATCTGGCGGAACTGCTTGGCGAAGCCCTTGATACCGTCCATCGCGGCCAGCAGGCTGGTGTTGAACTTGTCGTAGGCCTCCTGCATCGCCGGGCTGGACTGCTGGAACACCATGCCGTCGCCGAGCAGGTTGTTCACGTCGTTCTTGAGGTCGTTGAGCATCGGCACGATGTTGTCGCTGGCCGAGTCCAGGCGGGCCGAAGTGGCCTCGATCTTGTCGAAGTCCAGGGAGATGTTGGGCATGGTCGTCCTCTCAACGGGGATGGTCGATACGGGTGTTCGCATCGTGCGGGTGCGGGTGCGGGTGCGGGTGCGGGTGCGAGGGCCGGGTGGGCGTCGGGCCCGGTGGGCGTCGGCGTCGGCGTGCGGTCAGAACACCGGCGGGTAGGAGCTGTCGTCCGAGGAGTCCTCCGGCTTGCCGCCGCCGGTCTGCTGCCACTCCTGGCCCGGGCCGCCGCGGTGGTACTCGGTCTTCACGCCGTCGTTGTCCGTGACCGTCATGTCGCCGGTGCCGTCGTCGTGCAGATGGGTCTCGGCGTGGTTCTTGGTGCCGTCCGAGTACACGGTGTCGGTGGTGAAGGACTTGCCGTTGTCCGTGTAGCTGGTGGTGGAGGTGTAGGTCTGGCCGTCGTGGGTGACGGTCGTCTCCTCCTTCACCACGTTGTTGTTGCCGTCCAGGGTGAGATGGGTGTGGACCGAGCCGTTGGCGGTGTTGATGGTCTGGTCGACCGGCGGCGCGCCGGGGTCGGTGGCGCTGCAGAACTCCGGCACCTTGCCGTGCTCGTCCGGCGTGCACTGGTCGGCGTGGGCGTTGCGGTAGTCCCAGGCGGACTTCCGGCCGCGCCAGGCGTCCAGCCCCATGTTGGCGCCCATCACGCCCAGGCCGTCGGAGATCTGCGCGTCCACGTCGAAGTAGCCGTCGGCGACGGCCCCGAAGACGTCGCCCAGTTGCTTGAGGTGGTCCACGGCCCGGTTCATCGGGTCCTTGGAGAGCCGGTAGAGGCTGCGGAACCCGTTGGTCACGTTGGGGTCGCCGAAGACCGCCTGGGCGTCGCCGAGATTCCCCGAACCCAGCTGGGAGAAGATGCTGTTGGACAGCGTGGGGGAGATCCGGTCGGCCAGGTCGTGCAGGTCCTTGCGGGCCTCGTTGAGGATGCCGTAGTCCATCGCGAAGTCGGGCAAGAGGTCCCTCCGGTCGGGTAGCCGTGCTGCTCCGGCCTGACCACGTGCGGGAGGGGGCCGCGGTTCACCGCGCCCCGGCGTGCCGGCCGTCCGGACGCGGGGAACCGGCCCGGGGAGCCGGCCCGCCGCCACCCGGTGAACCGCGCCGGGGCCTCGCACGTGGTCAGGCCGGGAGTGCTGTGCGCACGCCGGGGGAGGGCCCCGCCCGCCAGGCCGCGTACGGAGAGGACCCGAGATGGCCCAGCGTCCGACCGACTGGAACGCGATCGGCCTGACCGCCGACCCCACCCCCGGGGACCCGGAGCGGATGGACGAGGTGCAGCGCTCGCTGGCCGACCTCGGCCGGGTCGCCAGGGAGATCGACGACGCGCTGGACGCGGTGCTCAACAAGACCGGCGACGGCGCCTTCGTCGGCCAGACCGCGGACGCCCTCCGGGACAAGATCAGCGGTCCGCTGCGCGGCTTCGTGCAGTCCGTCGCCGACGCCTTCGAGAACTCCGCCCGGGCGATCACCACCTACGCGGGCGTGGTCCGCGACCAGCAGTGGCGCGCCGACAACGCGCTCTCCCAGGGACGCGGCCTGGCCAAGGACGACACCCGGCTGACCGAACTCGCGAGCACCGCCAGGGCGGCCGGCACCGCCCAGGACGAGGCCGGGCGGACGGCCGGCAGCGCGCTGAGCAGCGCCGCCCGGGGCATCAAGCAGCCGGTCTCCGACTGCGACCTGTTCTGGGAGGCCTTCCAGTGGCTGGCGATCGCGCTGATCCTGCCGGCCCTGATCTTCGGCGGCCCGATCGCGCTGATCGCGATCGGCGTCAACCTGGCGATCTTCGTCAAGACCGCCGTGGACTTCGCCCAGGGCAAGGCCAGCGCGCTGGACCTCTTCCTCTCCGGCCTCGGCATGATCGCGCCGACCACCAAGGGCCTGCCGCTGCTCAAACTGATCAGCGCCGGGGCCAAGTTCACCTGGAAGGGCATCAAGGGCGTCGGCCAGGCGGTGGCCAACTTCTTCCGCGGCATGTTCACCGGCGGCGGGATGCACGGCTTCGCCTTCCTGCCCGGCCTGCGCGACTTCGCCTCGCTGACCGGCAACTGGGTGAAGTCCGGCGGCCTCTGGGTGCTGAACTCCGTCACCAAGCTGCCCAACTGGGCCGGCATGACCTTCCGCGGCAGCGGCCTCGCCGTCATCAACGGCATCAAGGCGATCCCCGGGCTGGTCCGCGGCCTGCCCGCCGGGCTCGGCCGGTTCGGCACCGCCTCCTGGAACTTCGCCCGCGCCGAACTGGGCGGCACCAAGTGGCTGCGGCTGGTGCTCCCGGTGGACGCGGCCGAGATAGGCCAGTACGGGCTGCGCGGCGCGCTGCGGATCGGGTTCGTGGAGCGCGGCGTGCTGGGCAAGTTCCGGTTCGGCGCGCCGATCCTGGGCACCGCCGGGCGGACGGCGGCGGCGATCCCGGTGCCGCCGCCGCTGCACCAGGTGGACGCCCTGGTCGACCTGCCGCGCGCGGACCTCGCCAAGATCCGGCTCGGCGACTGGTCGGGCCCGCGCGGCCTGGAGCTGCCGCACCTGGAGCCGGGCGGCCTCGGTCTCGGCTTCTCCCGCCCGCCGGCCTTCGGCGTGCACAGCGGCTTCACCGACCAGCTCTCGCTCGCCCCGCACGCGGTACGGCAGTTGGACGCGCTGCTGGACACCCCGGTGCGCGAGCTGCACGCCGTCCGGATGGGTGACTGGGCCAACCTGACGGTCACCCCGAGCGGCCTGCACCTGGACACCGGCCTCGGCGTCAGCGCGCACACCCCCGTCGGCGCCGGCACCCTGGCCGGCCACGCCGGCAGCCCCGGGACCCTGCACCTGCCGGGGACGCTCGGCAGCGCGCACCCCGTGACCCCGGCCGCCCACCTCACCGACAGCCTCGGCGCCGGCACGGGCACCGTCCACCTGCCGGCCCTGCAGACCCAGACGGTGGGCCTGCTGCACCAGCCCGGCACCGCCGTGAACGGGCTCGGCACCGTCGGCGCCGCAGGCACGGGCGCGCTGCACACCGCCGCCCCGCACGTCCCGGCGGTGCACACGGCCGACCTGCTCGCCCCGGCGAACAGCGTCCACCCGGCCGCCACCCTGCACCCGGCCACCGCCCTGAACCCGAGCGCGGGCGTCCACCCCGGCGGCGCGTTCACCCCGGTCACCACCGCGCCCGCCGGCACCGTGCACGGCCTCGGCCAGATCGGCTCGCCAGGGGCGCAACTGCACGGCGCACTGGACCTGCTGGCCACCGGATCGCCGCTGAACCGGGCCGACGCGCCGGTCTTCAGCACCGGCGGCCACCTGGGCGAGCACAGCACCCAGGCGTTGACGGCCCATCAGGTCAACATCCACCTGTCGGAGTTCGCCCCGCCCCGGACCGTCACAGCGCCTCCCGCCGTGCTGCCGGGCGTGCACGCGCCGGGAGCCGGTGCCGGTACGGTCACCCGGGTCGACGATGCCCTCGGCCTGCTGGACCACGGCGGCCGGTCCCTCACCCCGCCCCCGGTCAGCTCCGTTGTGCAGCCGCCCGCCGTCCACACCCCGGGCCCGGCCGTCCACACCCCGCCGCCGCTGGTCCAGGCCCCGCTCGTGCAGGCCCCGCCGGTGCACCCGCCGGCGGCCGGCGCGGCCCCGCACGGCGCCGGAGCCGGCCCGGGCCGGCTGACGGGCGCCCAGCTCGACCAGCTCTGGCGGCAGCAGAGCGACCGGGTGGTCGCCCTGTTCGGCGCCGCCGACGACCCGGCCCGCGCCGCCAAGCTCCAGGCCTGGCAGGAACTCACCCTGGCCCGGCACGAGTTCGGCAAGGCCGAGCGGCTGCTCGCCGACCTGGACGCCCGTCCGGGCTCCGGCTCCCGGCCGAGCCCCGTCCGGATCCACGCCCAGGCCTCGGCGGACCTCGCCGCGCAGCGCCTCGACGAGAGCCTGGACCGGCTCGGCGCCCTGGGTGTCGACCCGGCCCGGATGGACCAGGACCTCGCCCGGCTCAGCGCCGACAGCCTGCGCGAGCGCCCCCGGCTGCTCGGCGGCTCCGGCGGCTCCCAGGCGATGCCGCAGCTCAACCCGCAGCCGGTGCCGCAGGTCCTGGTCCAGGCCCCGCCCCCGCCGCCGGTGCTGCTCCCGCTGGCCGACAGCGCGGCGGCAGGCCCGAACGGCTGGCGGATCGAGACCACCGTCACGCCCGGCGGGCCGGTCCACCGGATGCTGGACGCGCACAACGTCCCGGACCCGCTGCTGCAGCCGGTGGCCCGGCCCGGTGGCGGTTTCGACGTGCACAACGCCCATCTGGGCAGCACCCAGAGCTACGACGGCACCGGCCGACTGGTCGCCGAGGAGATCCCGCTGGGCGGCCTGGACGGCGCACCCACCGGCCAGTGGGTGCACACCGACTTCGACGGGCACGGCGCCCCCACCCACGAGGTGCGCGACGCCACCGGCCGGCTGCCGCTGAACGTCACCGCCCGGCCCGGCGGGGGCTTCGACCTGCGCGACCCGCTCACCGGCGGGCACCGCGGCTTCGACCAGGGCGGCGCGCTGGTCGAGGAGGGCCGTCCGCTGCTCGACGCCGGCGGTGTCCGGGTCGGCCCGGTCCTGGTGCTCTCCCACGACAACGGGACGCTCACCCACGCCCTGGCCGGCCCCGGCGGGCACCGGCTGGACGTGCTTCCCGGCGGCGCCGGCCTGCGGGTCACCCACCCGGTCACCGGCCGGTCCGTGCACGTCGACGTGCAGGGCCGGTTCCTGGACGAGGGCCTGGCGCTCGGCGACGGCGCGGGTCTGCGCGGGGCCCGGTTCGCGGTGCCGGACGGCGCGGGGGGCCATCTGCTGACCGACGCGGCCGGCACCCGGCTGGCGCAGCCGGTCACCACCCTGCCCGACGGCACGGTCCGGATCACCGACGCCGGCACCGGTGTCTCGGTCCGGTACGGGGCCGACGGCCTGCGGGTGGAGACCGGCCTGTCGCTGGCCGACGCCGCCGGAGCCCGGGGCGGCCACTTCCTGGTGGACGGTGCCCCGCACCGGATCACCGACGCCGCGGGCCGGCCGAACGGCCTGACCGCCGACCCGCTGGCGGGCGGCGGCTGGCGGGTCACCGACCCGCACACCGGTGCCTCCACCCGGTACACCCCGCAGGGCGGCTTCGCCGAGCAGGGCCTGGCGCTCGGCGACGGCGCGGGTCTGCGCGGGGCCCGGTTCGCGGTGCCGGACGGTACGGGCGGTCATGTGCTGACCGACGCGGCCGGCACCCGGCTGGCGCAGCCGGTCACCACCCTGCCCGACGGCACGGTCCGGATCACCGACGCCGCCACCGGTGTCTCGGTCCGTCACGGCGCGGACGGCCTGCGGGTGGAGACCGGCCTGTCGCTGGCCGACGCCGGGGGCCTGCGCGGGGCCCGGTTCGCGGTGCCGGACGGCGCCGGCGGCCACCTGCTCACCGACATCACGGGGGCCGGTCTGCCGGAGCGGGTGGTGGCCCACCCGGGCGGCGGGTTCCGGGTCGAGCGGCCGCCCACCACCCCGGGCGGCGGCCTGCGCTACGAGCGGCACGGCGCGGACGGCACGCTGGACGCCCGGGGGCAGCAGCTGCTGGACGCGGGCGGGGTGCAGGTCGGCCACCTGGAGCACCCGGTGGGCGGACCGCCCCACCCGCCGGCCCCCGCCCCGCACTGGCTGGACGGCGGCTTCCGGCCCGACCCCCGACGGGTCGTCACCGCGGACGGCACCGGGTTCCGGGTCGGCGACCTCGACGGCGGCCACCAGGTCTTCGACGACGCCGGCCGGCTCACCGACGACGCGACCCGGCTGCGCGGCCCGGGCGGCGCCCCGGCCGACCGGTGGGTGGTGGCGCACACCCCGCAGGGCGGTCCGCGCACCCTGACCGTGGTGGACGCCACCGACGCCCCGCTGCCGCACCTGACCGTCACCGAACGGCCGGGCGGCGTCCGCCAGATCACCGACACCACGGCCGGCGGCGACTTCGTCCGGCACGGCGCGGACGGCAGCAGGCTGGAGGCCGGCACCTCGCTGCGCGGCCCGGACGGCAACCCGGACGGGACCTTCGCGGTCGTCCCCGAGCCGAACCCGGCCGGCGTCCGGGCACCCGGCCGGCTGGAGGACGCGGCCGGCACGGCGGTGCCGCACCGGGTCGTCACCGTCCGTGCGGACGGCGGCCTCCAGGTCACCTTCGACCGCCCGGGCGGCGCCCGGGACGGGGAGTTCACCGCGTACGACCCCAACGGCGGCGCCGTCACCCACCAGGGCGTCAACGTGCTGGACGGCGGGCGACGCACCGACCACCAGTACGTCATCGACCACACCCCGGCCGCCGGGGCCACCTGGAGCCGGCAGCCGCACCCGGCCGCCGCGCACCCCGCGCCGGCCGCCGGCACCGGTGCCTTCCACCACGGGCGGGTCCAGATCACCGGCGACGGCGGCCGGATCCGGCTGCTCGGCTCGACGTACACGCCGGTGGAGGTGTTCGAGCGCCGGGTGCTGCCCGGCGGCGGTGTGCTGGACGCCTACCGCCGCACCGACACCATCGCCTTCGGCGACCTCAACCGCCGGACCGGCTGGGCCCACTGGGACGACACCGGCGCGCTGGCCGGGCACGGCACCCGCCGCTACGACACCTCCGGCTTCGGCTGGCGGGACGTCGACCACCGGGGCACCACCGTGCACGAGTACCGCGACGGCCTGCAGAAGACCGGCGGGGTGGCCGGCCACACCTTCGCCGTCCGGGGCGCCGGCGGCCGCTGGACCTGGCACCGCTTCGACGGCGCCGGCACCGAGCTGGCGCACGGCCCGCGCACCCCGCACCGGGACGGCGGCTGGACCGACCGGCTGGCCGACAACACCCTCGTCCAGAAGCAGTACGGGATGGCGCACGGCCCGGACAAGGCGGGCCACTTCCAGGAGCACACCTGGCGGGCCGGCGTCCAGCACACCTGGGAGCGGCAGTCCCCGCACGGCAAGGAGGTCGGCAAGCGCGAGGTGCTGACCACCGACCAGGGCGTCCTGGTCACCTCCCGGTGGTCCGAGCAGCGGCCGCCGGTCTGGGTGCGCGACCGGCTGGTGCACGCCGGTACCCCGCAGGGCGCCGCCGCCCATCTGGCGACCGACACCCGCTTCCAGACCTTCCACTGGAACAAGACCGGCGGGGTGAACGCGGGCGGGGTCAACGCCGTCGGCGGGGTGCGCTACGTCGCCATGGACGGCGCGCTGGTCGACCTCGGCGCCGACGGCCGTTTCGTCCGCTCGACCGTCAAACTGCACAGCGGCAACACCCTCAAGGTCGGCGACCACGCCGCCCCGCCCGGCCACCCGCCGACCCATCCCGCGCACATCCCCTGGGAGGAGCCCGGCCGCCGCGGCTACCGGGCCGACCTGCCCCCGGCGCCCGGCGGCGGCGCGAACCGGCCGATCTGGCAGGACCGGTTCCAGGACCCGGCCGGCGGCTGGGTGGTGGCCCGGGAGGGCTTCGCGGACGGCTCGGTCCGCGAGTACCGGGTGCCGCCGCAGGTGAACCCGGCGACCGGTCAGGTCAACGGGCGCCTGGACAACCCCTGGGTGCAGCGCGACGCGCACGGCAACCTGACCGGCACCCACGACACCTGGAGCGACGCGCACGGCAACCCGGCGCGGATCACCGGCACCGGCCGCCCGGACTCCGCGCGCTGGACCTGGACGGCCACCGACCACCTCGGCAACGTGACCACCGGCAACCGGACGTTCTTCCGCGGCTCCGCGGACCCGCGGCTGCCCTGGGACGACTCCTTCCGCGACTTCGACGGCGCCGGCGCCCTCGTCCGCGAGCGGAACATGCTGGACGGCGGCCGGTGGACCGACTCCTGGCGGGGCACCGCGCCCGGCGGCGGCGAGCGCTGGTTCACCCAGAAGTACGGGCCGGGCGGCGCCGTCGTCGACTACGGCGCCGGGCAGCAGGTCCGCCGCTGGTGGAACGGCACCACCCGGGCCTGGGAGGACGGCCGGCAGGCCGGCGCCCGGCACTTCCGGGACGAGTTCCGCCCGGCCGGCGGCGGTCCGGCCCTCACCGTCCGCGAGGTGCCCCCGCACCTGGCGCTCGGCGACGGACCGCTGCGGGTGCGCGAGTACGTGCCGGGCGGCGGCGCGCCGCACCCGGCGGGCGCCTGGAAGGAGTTCGACCACGGCGCGGTCGTCCGGGAGCGCAAGCCGCTGGGCGACGGCACCTTCCTGGAGAAGGACGCCTGGCGCAGCCAGTGGCGCCGCTACGACGGCACCGGGCGGATCGTCGCCCAGCGCACCGACAGCGGCCTGGTCTGGGAGAGCACCCCCGGCGGCGGCCTGCGGGTCACCGGCAACGAGTACGACTTCCGCGGCCCGCTCACCGAGATCCGCGGCTTCGGCCGGCGGGTCCGCGAGGCCAACCGGCTGCCCTGGGGCGACTCGGTCTCGGTGCGCGTCCCGCGGATGCAGAACGCGCTGGACGGCGTTCCGGGGCTGCCCGCCGCGGCCGGCGGCCGGGTGCCGCTCGGCGAGGCGCTCTACCAGCCGTACTGGAAGGTGCTGGCGAAGAAGGTCGCGCTGGAGTTCGGCCAGGAGTTCATCCTGGAGTTCGGCGCCAACCTGGCCGTCAACGGGATCGTGGCGGCGGCCAACAACAAGCCGTTCACCGGCAAGGACGCGCTGAAGGCCTTCGCCAACGCGGCGGTCGGCGCGGGCGTGAAGAGCCTGGTCAGCACCGGCATGCACGAGATCCGCGGCTCCTTCACCGGCGGCCCGAAGTCGGTCTGGGGCAACGTGGACGGCGGTAAGCACGAGATGCGCCGGCCCAACAACCACGACAAGAACTGGGCCAACGAGTGGGCCGGCAACGAGACCCCGACCCGCTGGCGCGGCGGCACCTACGACTTCTTCTACAACGCGGCCCTCGGCGGCGTGGTCGGCTGGGTGAACGGCTCGATGAACGCCGCCGTCTGGGGCGTCACCGGCGCCGACGGCAAGACCCACGTGCTGAGCGGCATGGACGCCTTCCTGGACGGCGGCATCGCCGGCCTGGCCGGGCTCACCACCGCGAGCAGCGCCGCGCTGGCCAAGAACGCCGTGATCATGGGCGGCGGCAGCCGGTTCTTCCACCGGCAGGGCTTCGGCGAGTTCTGGCTCCAGCTGCCCTTCAAGATCTTCGAGAAGACCGTCACCTCGCTCTGGCTGACCAACGCCTACCGGGCGAGCATCAACCCCCCGTGGTACCGCAACCCGCTCCCGCCGGCCCCCGGCCCGCAGCAAGGACAGAACCCCTGATGGATCGTCGGACCACCCGTCAGAGCGCCGCCCGGCCGGCCGAGCAGCCCACCCGGATCCACGCCGTCGGCCCGCGCGGGCGCGGCGCCCACCGCCTGATCGGCGACGCCCTGCGGGCCGCCGTCCCCGGCGACACCGTGGTGGTCGACCCCGGCCGCTACGAGGAGGCGGTGGTCCTGGAGCGCCGGGTGGTGCTGGTCGCCCGCCAGGGCTCCGGCACCGTGGTGCTGGCCGCCCCTGCCGGGGCCGGCCCGGCCCTCACCGTCCAGGGACCGGACTGCCTGGTCCGCAGCCTGGACATCGAGGCCGCCGACCCGGGCGAGCCCGCGGTCAGCGTCGCCCCCGGCGCCGGCGTGGTGCTCGCCCACTGCACCGTGCGCGGCGGCCGGATCGAGGTCCGCGGACCGGAGCGGGCCGAGCAGGACGGACCGGGCGATCAGGACGACGCGCAGGGCACCTCCGCCGTGCTGCTGCGGCACTGCCGGCTGGAGGGCGCCCGGCTGGCCGCGCTGCGGCTGTCCGGCGGCGCCCGGGTCCGGGCCGAGGACACCGTGATCACCACCGTCGACGGCACCGGCGTGGTGCTGTCCGGCACCGCCCGGCTGGACGCCGTCCGGCTGCGCCTGGAGTCCACCACCGGCTCGGGCATCCGGCTGCGCGGCCGGTCCCGGCTGCGGCTCGGCGACTCCGTCCTGCACCGGACCGGCCGCGCCGGACTGCTGCTGGAGGACGACTCCCGGGCCGGCGCCGACGGCACCCGGGTGGAGTCGGCCGGCGCCGCCGGGGTGCAGGTCACCGGCTCCGCCCGGGCCGAACTCGCCGACTGCCGGATCGGCGGCGCCGGCGCCAGCGCCCTGGTGGTGCAGGACGAGGGCCGCCTGGTCGCCCGCGGCTGCACCGTCCGGGAGCCGGCCGCCAACGGGCTGCTCGCCACCGGCTCCGCCCGCGCCGAACTCACCGACTGCCGGCTGGACGACTGCGCCTTCAGCGCCCTGCACCTCTCCGGCGAGGCCGACGGCACCCTCACCGACAGCCGGGTCCGCGGCGGCGCCGAGCACGGCGTGCACCTGGCCGGCCGGGCCCGCGCCGCCCTCACCGACTGCGCCGTCAGCGGGGTCACCATGGCCGGCGTGGCGGTCACCGAGCAGTCGGCCGCGACCGTCACCGGCTGCCGGATCTCGGCCGCCGACACCGGGGTCACCGTCTCCTCGCCGGCCGGCTCCCGGATCGCCCACTCGACCGTCACCGCGACCGTCCGCAGCGGCCTGGAGATCGGCCCGGGCGCCAAGGCCGAACTCGTCGGCAACCGGGTGTCCGGCGCCGGCGCGGCCGGGATCCTGCTGGACACCGGCTCCGAGGTCACCGTGGAGGGCGGCACGGTCGAGGACAGCGCCGGCTCGGGCCTGGTGGTGTGGACGGGCGCCCGCCCGGTGGTCGGCGGCCTGCGGATCGAGGGCGCCGGCAAGAACGGCATCTACTTCGCCCAGGACTCCGGCGGCCTGCTCACCTCCTGCGACGTGGTGCGTTCCGCCTTCCCCGCCCTGCACCTGGCCGCCGGCGCCGGCCCCCGGCTGCGCCGCTGCCGGGTGCTGGACTGCGCCGAGGCGCTGGGCGGCGAGGAGGGCGCGGCGCCCGTGTTCGAGGAGTGCGACCTCGGCGACCGCCCGGCGCCGCCGGCCGCCGCGCCGGCCCCCTTCGGACTGCCCGCCGGCGCCCCCGCGCTCCCGCCCGCCGCCCTGGCCCCGGCCGGGCCGCCGCCCGAGCCGGCCGAGGAGCACCTGGACGACCTGCTGGCGGAGCTCGGCACCCTGGTCGGCCTCGACCGGGTCAAGCACGACGTGCACTCCATGGTGAAGCTGATGCAGGCGGTGCGGCTGCGCCAGGAGGCCGGCCTGCCCGCCCCGCCGCTCAGCCGCCACCTGGTCTTCGCCGGCAACCCCGGCACCGGCAAGACCACCGTCGCCCGGCTCTACGGCCGGCTGCTGAAGGCGCTCGGCCTGCTGCGCCAGGGCCACCTGGTGGAGGTCGACCGCAGCGCGCTGGTCGGCGAGTACGTCGGCCACACCGGGCCGCGGACGGCCGCCGCCTTCAACCGGGCGCTCGGCGGGGTGCTCTTCATCGACGAGGCGTACTCGCTGGTGCCCGCCGCCGGCGGCCACGACTTCGGCCTGGAGGCCGTCGCCACCCTGGTCAAGCTGATGGAGGACCACCGCGACGACGTGGTGGTGATCGCCGCCGGCTACCCGGCCGACATGGCCCGCTTCATCGGCTCCAACCCGGGCCTGTCCTCGCGCTTCACCCGCACCCTGCTCTTCGAGGACTACCGGGCGGCCGACCTGGTGGCGATCGTCGAGCACCAGGCGCAGGAGCACCGGTACGAGCTGACCGCGACCGCCCGGGAGCGGCTGCTGCGGCACTTCGAGACCGTCCCGCGCGACGCCGGCTTCGGCAACGGCCGCTCGGCCCGGCAGACCTTCCAGGAGATGACCGAGCGGCAGGCCCAGCGGATGGCGGAACTCGGCAACCCCACCCCCGGCCAGCTCACCGCGCTGGAGGCGGAGGACCTGCCGCCGCTGGGCTGACCTGCCGCTGGGCCGCGCCCCCGCTCGGCTGACCCGCCGCCGAGTCGACCCGGCGCCGCCCCGGCCACCGCCGCCCAGGTGCGGCGGTGGCCCGGGCGGTGGACGGTCAGTGCTCCCCGGCGGGCACCAGCATCCGGCCGAAGTCCCGCAGCCCGGCCTGCGGCATGTATGCCCGGGTCAGCGCCACGCCGATCCGGGGCAGGTCCGCCTCGTCCCGGTAGACCAGGTGCATGGGCTCGTGGACGGGCTGGAACTTGGCCTTGAAGGAGTGCAGCGAACGGAACCCGTAGTACGGCTCCAGCGCCGCCCCGAGCTGGTCCAGGAACCGCTCCAGCGGGCTGTCCGCGGTGCTCGCCCCGCGCGCCAGCGGGGCTCCCGACAGCGACAGGAAGGTCGCGCCGTCCTCCCGCACGGCCAGGCAGGTGGACGCGATGAGGAACTCCACCACCGGGCGGAACGCCCCCTGCTTGCGCCGGCGCATCACGTCCAGCGTCCAGCCGACCGGCGTGCCGCCCTCGCCGTACACCGGCATCCACGAGGTGACCCCGTGCACCTGCCCGTCCGGGTCGATCGCCAGGCCCACCCGGACGTCCCGGTCCAGCGCCTCCTCCACCCCGCCGAGGGTGAAGCCCATCTCGGGCAGGCCCATGTCGCTGACCCACTCCTCGGAGATGGCCCGCACCTGCGCCACCACCTTGGCGGGTTCGTCGGCCAGCGCGCCGAGCCGGTACTCCATGCCCTCCTTCTTGGCCCGGTTCAGCGCCGTCCGGACGTCCTGCCAGGACTTGCCGCGGAACTCCAGCCCCTCCAGCTCGATCACGGTGTCCTCGGCCACCTGCACGTGCTGCCAGCCCATCCCCTCGGCGGCCAGCGCGGTGCGCTCGGAGGCCGAGAACAGGCACGGCACCACCCCGGACGCGTCGCACATGCCCGCGAACTCCGTCAGCGCCCGGTCCCGGTCCTCCGGGCGCCCGACCGGGTCCCCCAGCGCGACGGCCACCCGGGCGTGCGTGCGGTAGGCCACGTACGCCCGCCCGTCCGCGGCCGACAGGTAGGAGTTGTCCCGCCAGGTGGTCATCCAGGACAGGTTGCTGCCGCCGTACCGCTTCAGCAGCTCGGTGGCCCCCGCGCGGTCCAGGCCGCCCTTGGCGGCCGCCTTGCGCCGCTTGCGCCGCGAGGGCGCGCGGAACGCGTCCCGGGCGCCGATCAGCAGCACCAGCTCCATCGTCCAGACCACCGCCTGCGGCAGCAGCACCGGCAGACCGGTCACCTCCACGTCCGCGTCGGTGGTCACCGAGAGCACCAGCACCACGGCGGCCAGCAGGCCGACCAGCACGTTGAGGACGGCGAACCCCACCGTCCAGCGCCAGGCCAGCCGGCTGCCCCGGCGCAGCCCGTTCACCAGCAGCGCGATCACCACCAGGCTGACGGCCAGGCCCAGGTGCGAGTCCGAGAGGCCGTGGGTGTCGCCCAGCGGGCCGTAGCCGGGCGCCAGCCAGACCACGATCTGGGTGACCGCCACGATCACCAGGCCGGTCACCGCCCCCAGCCGCCACTCCCGCCGGCTCGGCGGGCCGGTGCCGGCCGCCCGGTCCCCGGCCAGCCGCCGCCCGACGGCGAGGCCCAGCACCACCGCCAGGAAGTGCTCGACGTCGCTCACCGTGCCGGAGTACAGCAGCCAGATCACCGCGAACGCGATCAGGGCGGCCCGCAATCTGCTGCGCCACGGTGCCCGCATGGCCGCCGTGGCCGCCGCGGCGGCCGCCAGCGCGCCGGCCGAGAAGCCGGTGTCCAGGTCGTGCGACAGGGCCTCGGCCCAGTCCCAGCCGCTCTGGCGCAGCGCCAGCAGCAGGGCGGCGCAGCCGAGCGTGGCGGCCAGCTGCCCGGCGCAGCAGACCAGCGCCGCGCGGGCGGTGCCGAGCCGCCACTCCGTGTAACCGACCAGCAGGGCCAGCCCGATGACGACCAGCAGGTAGACCACGGGGTCGGAGGCGAAGAACGCACCCGTGACGAAGGTCCACAGGCGGCCCGCGGTGAGCGAGGGGGTGCCGTACGCCACCTGCGGGTACCAGGACTTGTCCTCGGCGGAGGACCACAGCGTGCCGCTGGCGAGCGCGACCAGCAGGACGGCCACGCAGACCCCGCAGGTGAACGGGAGCCGGGTCACCAGCGCCACGGCCCGTCCGCGCAGCCGGCCGGCCCCGGTCGGGGCGGCCTCCGGCGGGGCGCCGGCCTTCTTCTCGGACGGCTGCTTCTGCTGCTTGGGCTGTTGCCCGGCCTGCTTCTGTGAGGCCGGTCGCTGCTGGGAGGCCTGCTGCTCCTGGGAGGTCTGCTGCTCTTGCGAGGCCTGCTGCTTCTGCGAGGCCTGCTGCTGAGCGGTCTGCTGCTTCGCGGAGCGAGGCGGCGAGGACTGCTCGCGGGCCGGCTGCCGGGCCGGCTGCTCGGGCGACGGCTGCTCCGGCGCCGGTCGTGGTGGCGCCTCGTCCCGTGAGCTCCGCTCCTGTGACGCCTGCCTCGACCGAGCGCCGTCGGCGTTCTCCATCGTTGCTGTCACCCGCCTCCGGGGCGCGTCCCGCGGCGCGGCCGGACGGCCGGGCCCGCAGGCCTGTCCATGCACCCATCGTTGCCGGTCGGCGGGGGCCGCGCGACTTCGGCGGCCCGGGCCGCGGGCGCGGCCCCCGGCACGCTCCCGGCCCTGCACGCCCCCGGCAGCCACCGCCGAAGAGGGCCGGAACCGTGTCCCGGTGGTCGGTGTCCCCCCTGCGGGCAGCCCCAGGGACCCGGGCCCGACCGCGCTCCGGGCCGCACCAACTCGTCGCCGAAGGTGGCGGGCGGCCGCCGGGCCTGTCAGGTCGTTCTCGGCGGGGCCGGACGTGGCGGGCGGCCGGTGTCTTTGTGAGCATCCTGGTGAGGAATCCGGCCGTGCCGGTGCGGCGGTGGCCGGGCGGGAAGAAGGAGGGGATGTTCGGTGACAGCGTTTCGGTGACGGCGTACCTGCGTAGGCGGCTCAAGGACCCGGTGGTGGTCCTGACGGTCCGTGCGACGGTGGCGGCGACGCTCTCCTACGCCGTCGCGCTGCAGCTGAGCAGCGAGCCGGCGCCGCTGACCGCGCCGCTGACCGCCCTGCTGGTCGTCCAGGTCACCCTCTACTCCACGCTGACCACCAGCATCCGGCGGGTGAACTCGGTGGTGGTCGGGGTCCTGATCGCGATCGGGTTCAGCTCCGTGATGGGCCTGTCCTGGTGGAGCCTGGGCCTGATCATCCTGGCCTCGCTGACGATCGGGCAGTTCGTCCGGGTCGACGAGTTCGTCAACGAGGTGGCGATCAGCGCCATGCTGGTGCTGGGCGTGACCCGGCTCGCCACCCAGGCCTGGGACCGGGTGCTGGAGACCCTGATCGGCGCCGGGGTGGGACTGCTCTTCAACCTGGTGTTCGCCCCGCCGGTCTGGGTGGACACGGCCGGCGAGTCGATCGAGGACCTGGCCCGCCGGGCCCGCCACCTGCTGCTGCGGATCGCCGAGGAGTTGGGCGGCCCGACGCCGGTCGAGCGGGCCGCGGCCCGGCTGCACGAGGCCCGCCGGCTCGACCAGGCCATCGCCGACGTGGACGCGGCCCTGCGGCAGGCGGAGGACAGCCTGCGGCTCAACCCGAGGATCTCCGAGGGCCTGCTCTCCCGGCTGGTGCTCCGGACGGGGCTGGACACCCTGGAGATCTGCGTGGTCGTGGTGCGGGTGCTGGCCCGCTCGCTGACCGACCTGGCGAAGCGCCGGGGGGAGGACGAGCGGTTGTTCCCGCCGGATGTGGCGCTGGCCCTGGAGGAGTTGCTCACCCACATCGGCGGGGCGCTGGTGAGCTTCGCGGTGCTGGTGTCGACCCAGGTGAGCAGCAACGCCGAGGAGGCCGAGGAGCGGCTGGCGGCCGAACTGTCGGCGGCCTGGGCCAGTCGCGAGCGGGTCGCGCAGATGCTGCTGCGGCGGGTCCAGGAGCACCCGGAGGCCTGGCAGTTGCACGGCTCGCTGCTGGCCGAGATCGATCGCATCCTGGACGAACTGGACCTGGAGCACCGCGGCCGGCGCCTGATGGAGGAGCTCGACCGGGCCTCGGTCGCGAACCGCGAGCGCTTCACCCGGCTGGGCCGGCTCCGGCGGTTCGCCCGCGGCGAGGGCTGAGGCGAGGGCCGTACCGAAGGTTGCGCGGTGGCCGGGCGGGGCCCTGGGGCGGGGTCGGAAGTGAGGGCCGGGTGGCGGCCGGGTGGGGGTTGGGTGGGTGCCGGGTGGCCGGTGGCGGGCCGTCCGTGTTCGTCCTGTCCCGGACGCTCCGACCGGGGTCGTTTCACGATGCAAAACGCTACAGTGGCCCCGGGCCGGGAGGCCCACTCCCGGCGCGGCAGCGGCATATGACGCTTTGACGGAACATGCAATTGGTCCAGACCAATGCTCTATGCTGACGGAGCGCAGCGAAGTGCTCGCACTGCGTAGAAGCCACCGGTGGGGAGGCGCTCTGCCATGCTCGAAACATCCGAACTCGACGGCACGTCCGGCAAGAACCGTTACCAGGTCATCGCCCAGCAGCTACGGGCCGACATCCACAGCGGCCGGATCCCGGCCGGCACCCGGTTGCCGGCCGAGCGGACCCTCGCGGCCACCTGGAGCGTCAACCGCCAGACCGTCCGTGCCGCGCTGCGCGAACTGCGCGACCAGGGACTGGTGGAGAGCCATCCCACCGGGACCTACGCCAGGGCCGGCGCGGACGACTCGCCGAACCCCCCGGGGATGACCTTCCCGGGCTCGATGGTCGTCCCGCACGAGGACGTGGTGACGGTCTTCCGCACCCACTTCGCCACCCCGGCGGGCGACGTCGCCGCCGTGCTCGGCATCCCGCCGGACGAACCGGTGCTCGCGCACCAGCAGCGCGTGCACGACGCGGCCGGCCAGTTGCTCCAGGACTCCCGCTCCCACTTCGCGCCCGAGCTGATCGCCGAACTGCCGGAGCTCGAACGCGCCGCCGGCACCGGCCAGGAGAGCGACCTGACCGGCCTCTACGGCTGGATGCTCGGCGCCGGACTCCGGCCGACCCGCTACGACCGGATCAACGTCCTGCCGAGCGACGGCGACGTGCCGCACCTCGCCGTCCGCCGGGTGGTCCACGACCACATCGGGCGCCCGCTGGCGATCACGGACTTCCGGGTGGTGGCCGCGCACGCCGAGCTGGAGTACTGCACCTCGCCGCTGGACCCGCAGCAGGTCCGCCCCCGGCCGGCGGCGCCGGTCCGCGCCGCCGACGCGCTCGCACCGCTGCGCCTCACCGGCCAGGAGCGGGCGGCGCTGCTGGCCTGGCTGCAGCCCGGGGCCCGGAGCGAGTCGCTGGCCCAGCGCGCCAGGATCGTGCTGGCCTGCGACGACGCGGCGGCCGGCGGCGCACCGGTGGCCGCCGGCGCGATAGCGCGCCGGGTGCGGTCCTCGAAGGCGGCGGTGGAGGAGTGGCACGGGCGCTTCCTGGAGAAGCGGGTGGAGGGACTGCTGCCCAGGCGCGGCCGGGGCCGCCCGCGCAGTGTGACGGACGCGCAGGTCGCCGACGTCCTGGCCAGGACCCTGCACGACACCCCGCCGGACGCCCCGCGCTGGACCAAACACCTGATGGCGGCCCAGGCGGGCCTCTCCGCCTCGACGATCAGCCGGATCTGGCGGGCCCACGGGGTCAGCCCCGCCTCGGCCGGGCCCGCCCCGGCCCGGTCGGCGGCGGGGGCCGGCGTCCGCCGGGTGGGGGCGGGCGCGTCCTGAGGGCCGCCGCCCGGCGGTGGACGCCTGCTGTTCCGTCGGGCACCCGGACCCGCACCCGCGCCCGCACCCGGATGCCCACCCGCACCAGGACGCCCACCCGCACCCGGACGCGGGCCGCCGCGCGCACCGGCCGGGGTACGGGCGCGGGCGGGCCGCACGGTCCGCGGTAGCCCGCCCCGGTGCCGCGTGCCCCGCCCCCCCCGGCGCGCGCGGCGGCGGGCGGTCGGGCGGTTCACCTGCCGCTCTGGGTAGGGTGGCCCGGCTCACGCTCGCCGGACGGGGTACGGGCCCGGACCCGGCGGCCCGCACCGACGCATGGAGAAACACACGGCATGGCACCCACGGACGACCACTCCCTCTCCGGCCAGAGCATCGGCGAGAGCGAGGGCGAAGCGCGTACGGCCCGATGGGAGTTCATGCGGACCGAGGCCGGCAGCGCGGCCGTCCTGCTGGTGGCCACGATCGCCGCGCTGATCTGGGCGAACGCCGCCCCCGGGTCCTACCGGGCGTTCTGGGAGACCCACCTGGCGGTCGACCTCGGCGGCCGCGGCGTCGCGCTGGACCTGCGGGAGTGGGTCAACAGCGGCCTGATGACGCTGTTCTTCTTCGTGGTCGGGCTGGAGGCACGCCGCGAGTTCGACATGGGCGAACTCCGCGAGCGCCGGCACCTCACCCTGCCGCTGCTCGCCGGCCTCAGCGGCATGGTCGCCCCGGTGGCGATCTACCTGGCGGTCAACGCCGGGCACCCGTCCACCCACGGCTGGGGTGCGGCGATGTCCACCGACACGGCCTTCGCGCTCGGCATGCTCGCCCTGCTGGGCAACCGGCTCCCCGGGCGCCTGCGGACCTTCATCCTCACCGTGGCCGTGGTGGACGACTTCGTGGCGCTGGGCGTCATCGCGGTCTTCTACAGCGACCGGATCGTCCTGCCGGCCCTGCTGGTCGCGGGCGGGGTGCTGGTGCTCGTCCTGCTGCTGCGGGCCCAGGGCCTGCGCAGCGGCGCCGCCTACGCGGTGCTCGGCGTGGTGGCCTGGGTGGCACTGCTGAAGTCCGGGGTGGACCCGGTCGTGATCGGACTGCTGCTGGGCCTGCTGACCCTGGCGTACCCGGCCACCCGGGACGACCTGGAGCGCGCCAGCGGCCTCTTCCGGTCCTTCCGCGAGCAGCCGACCCCCGAGCTGGAGCGCTCCGCCCGCCGGGGGATCGCCTCGGCGATCTCGCCGAACGAGCGGTTGCAGCGGGCCATCCACCCGTGGAGCAGCTACGTGATCGTCCCGCTGTTCGCCCTCGCCAACGCCGGCATCACCCTGGACAGCGACCTGCTGGGGCGGGCCGCCACCTCGCCCGTCACCCTGGGCATCCTGCTGGGCTACCTGCTCGGCAAGCCGCTCGGCATCGTCGGGGTCTCCTGGCTGACCACCCGGATGAGCGGCGGCCGCACCCGCCCGCCGATCGGCTGGGGCTCGGTCGCGGCCGGCGGCACCATCGCCGGCGTCGGCTTCACCGTCTCGCTGCTGATCGCCACCCTGGCCTTCGAGGGCGAGCAGCTGGACGAGGCCAAGGCCGGGGTGCTGGCCGCCGTGCTCTGCGCCTTCACCGCGACCTGGCTGATCTCCTGGGTGCTCGGCCGGCTCCCGCAGCCGCTGCGGGCCCGTGCCCTGCTGGGCACCGCCGAGGGCATCGTCGACCTGGCCACCCCGGTCGACCCGGCCCAGGACCACGTGCGCGGCCCCTTCGACGCCCCGGTCACCGTGGTCGAGTACGGGGACTTCGAGTGCCCGTACTGCGGCCAGGCGGAGCCGGTGGTCCGCGACCTGCTGGCCGACTTCGGCGACGTCCGCTACGTCTGGCGCCACCTGCCGCTCACCGACGTCCACCCGCACGCCCAGCTGGCCGCGGTGGCGGCCGAGGCGGCCGCCGAACAGGGCGCCTTC
This sequence comes from Kitasatospora indigofera, assembly GCF_014655955.1. Lineage (GTDB taxonomy): Bacteria > Actinomycetota > Actinomycetes > Streptomycetales > Streptomycetaceae > Kitasatospora > Kitasatospora indigofera. The sequence goes on along the minus strand of NZ_BNBO01000026.1, from coordinate 7,745 downwards.
TGGGCCGTCCGGGACCTCCTGCTCGAACGGCAGGACGCCCTGAAGCCGAGGGACCTGCTGCGCTACGCCGACGAGCTGGGCCTGGACGTGGAGCGCTTCCGCGACGCGCTGCGGGCCGGCCGCGGCGCCGAGCGGGTCGCCCGGGACGTCGAGTCGGCCGACCTGAGCGGCGTCTCGGGGACGCCCACCTTCTTCATCAACGGGCGGCGGCACCACGGTGCGTACGACATCGCCACGCTGTCCGCCGCCGTCCGCTCGGCCAAGGACCGCACGACGGCGCGCCGGGGGCGCCGCGAGGAGCGCTGACCCGCCGGCCGAGGACGGACCCGGCGCACCGCGAGGACGGGCCGCACCACGAGGACGGGCGCCGGCCCCGGTCACCGTCCCCGCGGTGGCCGGCCGGCGCCCGTCGGCGCTCCCGGTTCAGTGCTTGCCGGCGTCCTTGATCTTCTCGAACGCCTGCTTGAGGTCGCTCTTGGCCTGGGTTCCCTTGCCCTCGGCCTCCAGACCGCGGTCGCTGGTGGCCTTCCCGACGGTCTCCTTCGCCTTGCCGCCGGCCTTCTCGGCGAGGTTGTCGGCCTTGTCCTTGATACCCATGGCGTTCTCCTCTCGACGGGCGGCGGCCGAGCCGGCCCACCTGCCCGGGGAGGCGCCTGCCCGGCTTCCCCCGTTCCATGCGCCGCCGCGCCGGCCGGTTATTCGTGTACAGGTGTTTCGGCTGCCCGGCTGCCCGGCCGCTGCGCCCGGGCCACCCCGGGCTACGGGGTGGGCGGCGGCGCCGGGTCGGGGTCGGGACTCGGCGGGACGGGCGGCGGGAGCGGGTCCGGCAGGTCCGGGCGCGGCTGCGGGCCGGAGGCGGGGAAGGGCCCGGCGTCCGGGCCCGAGGGGGCGTGCGTGCTCATCGCGGGTCCCTCCTGGTTCCTGCGGCCGCCGGCCGGTCCGCGGGCCGGTCCGCGGCTCTCACCAAGGCGCCTACCCGGGCGGCGCGGGCCCGTAACGGATCCGCCGGACCCGGCGGGGCGGGCCGGGCCGCCGGGACTCCCGGGCCAGGCCCGTCCGGCCCCTCCCGGATGCGGATCCGGACCGGTCTGGGTTGACTTCCGACCAGGACCGCGCCGCAGGACCGCGGGCGGGCCCGGCACCGGGACGAAAGGCTGGCGGATGGGCGCGAGGAGCGAGTTCGACGGCTGGGACATCCACCGGTCCGGCCCGGCCGGCGCCGCCCACCGGGTGCTGCTGCTGCCGGGCGCGCTCTGCACGACGGCGTTCCTGGAGGACGTGACGTCCCAGCCGGCGCTGGCCGAGGCGGGCGTCGCCGTGCTGGCCGTGACCCTGCCCGGGTTCGGGCGGACCGCCACCCCCGAGGACCTCTCGGTCGAGAACTACGCCCGGCTGGTGGGCGGCCTGGCCGCCGGCCTCGGCTGCGACCTGGTGGCCGGCCACAGCCTCGGGGCGAACGTCGCGATGGAGCTGGCGATCACCGGCGGGTTCGGCGGTCCGGTGCTGCTGCTGGATCCGAGCTTCTCCCGCGAGGACGAGGCCCAGGACCTGGCGCAGCTCGACCGGATCGGCCGGGTGCCCGGCCTCGGCACCCTGGCCTGGGCGGTGATGCTCAGGCTGGTGCCCCGGACGATGGAGGACAGCTTCCCGCCCGGGCGGCGCGCGGCCCTCTCCGCGGACCTGCGCAACAACGCCCCCGGGGTCTGCCGCCGCCTGGTCCGGGAGTACTTCGCGTACCTGGACCGGCAGGGCTCGCTGGCGGCCCGGCTGCGCGAGTCCGGGGCCCGGGCCTGGATCGTCCGGGGGGACCGCACGGAGATCGGGCTCACCGACGACGAGCGGCGGGCGCTGGAGGCCGGCCCGAACATCCGGCTGATCACCGTGCCGGACTCCGGCCACATGCTGGTCACCGAGCAGCCGGCCCGGGTCGCGCAGCTGATCCTCGACCTGCTCGGGGTGCCCGCGGGGCGCTGACGCGGGCCGGCCGCCGCGCCGTCCGAGGTTTACCGGCGGGGACAGGGGCAGACGCGGGGTGTGCGGCCGCGTCACCGAGCAGCGGCCGATCGCCCAGGCCCCGGGTCCCCTCCCCGGGGCCTGGCGGCTGTGACGAGGGGACCGGAGGAGACCGACCCGTGCAGATCTGGAGTGTTGTGCGCCCGCTGGCCGTGGTGGTCATGGTCCTGGTGCTGGTCCTGGGGCTCGACCGGCTGATGGACCGGGCCCTCGGGCGGTTCGCCGTCAGACGCCCGGGCTCCGTCCTGCTGTCGTTGCTGCGCCGCTGCCGGATGCCCTTCCTGGCGGCGGCGGTCGCCGTCCTGCTGCTCACCGGCGAGCCCGCGATGCGGCTGGCGGACGGCCTGCGCCCGGTGGTGCGGCACGCCCTCCTGCTGGCCGTCCTGGTGACCTGCGGCTGGCTGACGGCCCGGGTCGTCTCGCTGCTGATCGACACCGGCCTGCGCAGCTACGCCACCGACCGGCGCGACCCGGCCCGGATCCGCCGGGTCAGGACCCAGGCCGGGCTGATGGGCCGGATCTGCGACGCGGGCATCGCGGTGGTCACCCTGGCCGCCGTCCTGATGACCTTCCCCGCCGTCCGGGCGGTCGGCACCAGCCTGCTGGCCTCGGCGGGCCTGGTGGGCCTGGTGGTCGGCGTCGCGGCCCAGAGCACGCTGGCGAACCTCTTCGCGGGGATCCAGCTGGCCTTCGGGGACATGGTCCGGATCGGGGACGTGGTGGTCGTCGCGGGGGAGTGGGGGACGGTCGAGGAGATCACCCTGACCTCCGTGGTGATCGCCACCTGGGACCAGCGGCGGATCGTGATGCCGGTCTCCTACTTCGCCGGCAAGCCCTTCGAGAACTGGTCCCGCGGCGGCTCCGGGATCACCGGCACGGCCGTTCTCCACCTGGACCACAGCGCGCCGGTCGCCGAGCTGCGGGCGGAGTTCGCGCGCAGGCTGGCCGGCAACGAGCGCTGGGACGGCGAGGGCTGGGCGCTCCAGGTGGTCGACACCACCGCGACGACCGTGGTGGTCAGGCTGCTGATGACGGCGCGCAACGGCGAGGACGCCTTCGAACTGCGCTGCTGGGCCCGCGAGGAGCTGATCGGCTACCTGCGCGAGCAGCACCCGTACGCCCTGCCGAGGGTGAACCTGGCCACCGCCGCGGGGCGCGCGGACGACCAGGCCGGGGAGGCCGGGGAGGCCGGTGACGGCCCCGGTCCGAGCGGCGGGGCGGCCCGCTCCGGTGATCTCCCCGCCCGCCCGCACGCCCGCCCGCACGTCGGCCCGCAGGCCGGTGCGCCCGAGGGGCCGCCGGCCGGACGTCCCCGGTCCCGGGCGGGCCGGGCCGACGGCCGGTAGCGCCCGTCACGGTGGTGGGGGGGTGGCCCGCCGCCCCCACCGGCCGGTGACGGGCCCGGCCGGCCGGCCCCCTCACCGGCGGGCGAACCACGTCACGGCGACGCCGTTGTCGAACGAGACGCGGTCGGTGACCTCGAAGAGCGTGGGACTGAAGCCCCCCTGGAGGACCGGGATCCCGGATCCCGCCACCACGGGGTAGCTCTTGATGATCAGCTCGTCGATCTCGGGCAGCAGCGCCCCGGCGAGCACACCGCCGCCGCAGAGCCAGATGTCCTGTCCCTCCTCCCGCTTGAGGTCGCGGACCAGGGCGAGCGGGTCGGCGCCGACCACGGTGACCGCCGGGTCGGTGTCGGGTGCGAGCGTGCTCGACACGACGTACTGCCGCAGGTGGGGGTACGGGCTGGGGAAGCCGGCGTCCAGGCCGGGGCGGTAGCTGCCGAGCCCCATCAGGACGGTGTCGAAGCGCTGGTTGGGGGTGTCCGCCAGGCCCTTCGCGGCGCGCAGGAAGCCGGGCACCGTCTCCGGGTAGCGGGCGTCGGTCCACTCGGCGTAGGCGGCGGCCTGCTGCTCGTCGCCGAGCGGGAAGAAGTCGTACTCGCCGCCGGGGCCGGCGATGCGGCCGTCGAGGGTGACGGCGACGTAGTAGACGAGCTTTCGCATTCAGATGACTCCATGTGTAGTACTCTGCCTGAAGTGGTTTGACCGTAGTACTACGAATGGAGTGGTGTCAATGGCGCGCAGGAACGCCGAGCGCAGGGCCGCCCTCGTCGACGCCGCGATCGAGGTGCTGGCAGAGGAGGGCGCCCGGGGGCTGACCTTCCGGGCGGTGGACGCGGAGGCCGGGGTGCCCGCCGGCACCGCCTCCAACTACTTCGCCAACCGCGACGACCTGCTCACCCAGGCCGGGGCCCGGGTCTACGAGCGGCTCCAGCCGGACGAGGAGACCATCGCGCGGCAGCGGGCGGCCGGGGCGGACCGGGAGACGTACGCGCTGCTGATGCGCGAGACGGTCGGCCGGATCAGCGCCTTCCGGACCGGCTACCTGGCGCTGCTGGAACTGCGCCTCGAAGCCACCCGGCGCCCCGGCCTGCGCGCGGTGCTGACCGAGCGGGTCCGGGCGGACGTGGACGCCAACGTGGCCTACCACGAGGAGTCCGGCCTGCCCGGCGACGCCACCGCCGTCCGGCTGCTGTACCTGGCGTTCAACTGGCTCATCGTCGAGCAGCTCACCCTGCCCGGGGTGTTCTCGGAGGCCGAGCGCGAGCGGCTCGTCACGGCCGCGGTCGAACGCGTCGTCGGGCCGTGACCCGGTCGGCACCCCGGGGGCCGGCCCGGCCCGCGTGGGGCCGGGCGGGGGATTTCCGCCGGTCGGGGGCATGGCCGCGGTGATCCGGGGTAGGCGGGGCCGCGGCAGAGGCCCCCGCCCGGCGGCGGAGGGGCCCGCCGTTCCGACCGGCCCAGCCCCCAGGGAGAACACTTGAGCAACGACCGGTACGACCACGACGGCTTCGAACTCGTCTTCGCCGCGCCCGCCCCCGGCGACGCGCCGGATGTGGTGGTGGTCCGCCGCAGCGCCCTCACCGGCCCGGGCGGGCACCCCGTCTACCTGGACGCCACCGGCATCGTCTGCGCCGAGATAAGCGACCGGGGCGAGGCCCGGATGCTGGCCACCGGCGCGCACCAGCGGCTCACCCGCCCCGTGCGGGTCCGCCGGGCCCACCCGCTCCGGGAGCGCGAACCGGCCCTCGGCCAGGACGCCGGGCGCGGCCGGCGCGGCGGCGCCGGGGCGGCCCGCCCCGCCGTCCGGGAGGGCGTGCCGACGGGCTGAGCGGCGGCGGTCCCCGGGAGGCGGGCCGTGCGCCTCCCGGGTGCGTGCCCGGCTCCGGCCCCGGGCCGGGCACGCACCGTGGCGGGCGGCACCGTCCCGGTCACACCGTGCTGACAGCCGCGAAGCATCGGATGATGGGGGTATCCGGTGCGGAGTGAGGGGTGAACATATGCGCGGCTCGGACGGCTACCAGTCGCCTTTCGCCACCGAGAGCACCGCCGGTGTCCTGGTCGACGCGGCGGACGGCACGGTGCTGGGCTGGTCCGCGGAGGCCGAGCGGATGCTCGGGCTCGCCGCCCCCGAGGTGTGCGGCCGGCCCGTCCGCGAGCTGCTGTCCGACCCGGCGCAGTGGTCCGCCGTGCTCGCGCAGCGCGACGACGGGCCGTCCTGGGTCGGGCGGGTGCTGCTCCGGCACGGCACGGACGGCGAGCTGGAGGTCGACTTCCGGGTGATGCCGCTGGACGACGGCGCCGGCCGGGCGGACGGCCCGGCCCCGGCGGGCGGGCGGCGCGCCGAGGGCGGCCGCCTGCTGGTCCTCGGCGCGCCGACCGCGCTGGTCTCCAAGTGGCGGCAGGACCACGCCTTCACCCAGGAGCTGTTCCTCCAGGACCGGATCGGCCTGGCCGTCTTCGACGAGAACCTGCGCCTGCTGCGCACCAACTCCCACCTGCTGCCCTACACCGGCATCCCGGAGGACCTGACCGGGTTCCGGATGGAGGACCTCCTCCAGCCCGAGGACGCGCACTCGATCAACACCCACCTGCGGGAGGTGCTGGACACCGGGGTGCCGCGCTTCGGCATGGAGACCCGGGTGCGGACCCTCGACGACTTCGGCGACGGCCGGGTGATGATGTTCACCGCCTTCCGCCTCCAGGAGCCCCAGGGGCCGCCGCTCGGCGTCACCATCGCCTTCACCGACATGACCGACTTCGACCGGGCCCGGCGCCGCCTGGAGGTGCTGCACGCCTCGACCGTCGCCCTCGGCGGCTCGCTGTCCGTCACCCGGATCACCGAGGACCTGGTCGGCGTCCTGGTGCCGGCCCTGGCCGACGCCGCCGCGATCGACATCACCACCGCCGTGCTCACCGGCGACGAGCCCGCCGCCGAGCACGAGCGCCCCACCTCGCTGCGCCGCACCGCCACCGCCGGGACCGATCCCGGGCCGGGCGGCCGGCCACCGATCAGCGCCCCGATGCGGGCCCGGGGCAGCTACCTCGGGACGGTCACCGTCTGGCGCGGGCCGGAGCGCCCCCCGTTCGACGAGGAGAACCTGTCCCTGCTGCAGGAGATCGCCAGCCGTGCGGCCCTGGCCGCCGACAACGCCCGCCGCTACACCCGCGAGCACCGGGCCGCCGTCAGCCTCCAGCGCAGCCTCCTCCCGCCGGCCGCGAGCGACACCGTCGCGGCCCAGACCGACAGCATCTACCTGCCCACCGCGGCCGCCGGCGGGGTCGGCGGCGACTGGTTCGACGTCATCCCGCTCTCCTCCGCCCGGGTCGCGCTGGTGGTCGGCGACGTGGTCGGCCACGGCCTCCAGGCCTCCGCCACGATGGGACGGCTGCGCACCGCCGTCCGGGCGCTCGCCGACCTCGACGTCGACCCGGAGGAGCTGCTGAGCCACCTCGACGACCTGGTGTCCCAGCTGACCGTCGAGGCGCTCGGCGAACCGGACGAGGAGTCCGTCCGGGACGACGTCGAGCTCGGCGCCCCCGGGGCGGTCGGCGCGACCTGCCTCTACGCCGTCTACGACCCGGTCTCCAGCACCTGCGTGCTGGCCAGCGCCGGCCACCCGCCGCCCGCCGTGGTCCGCCCGGACGGCAGCTTCGAGTACGTCGAGCTGAGCCCCGGCCCGCCGCTGGGGGTGGGCGGCCTGCCCTTCGAGCCGGTGGAGTTCGAGGTGGAGCGCGGCAGCGTGCTGGCGCTCTTCACCGACGGCCTGGTCGAGTGCGGCGACGGCGACCTGGACGAGGGCATGGCCGACCTGCGGGACCGCCTGCTGAAGGCGGACGTGCTGCGCCGCCCGCTCAAGGACGTCGGCCGGGACGTCACGGCCGGGCTGACGCCGGGCCGGCTGCCGGACGACGTCACCCTGCTGCTGGCCAGGACCCGCACGGTGGAGCCGGCGGACACCGCGACCTGGCAGCTGGCGGCCGACCCGCAGGAGGTCTCCCGGGCCCGGCAGCTGGTGGGGGGCCAGCTCGCCGTCTGGGGCCTGGACGAGCTGGTGTTCCCGACCGAGCTGGTGGTCAGCGAGCTGGTCACCAACGCCGTCCGGTACGCGGGCGGCCCGGTCGGCCTGCGGCTGATCCGGGCGGGCGCGCTGATCTGCGAGGTGTCCGACCCGAGCAGCACCCAGCCCCGGATGCGCCGGGCGCTCGCCACCGAGGAGGGCGGCCGCGGCCTGTTCCTGGTCGCCCAGGTGTCCAGTCGCTGGGGCAGCCGCTACACCCGCTCGGGCAAGACGATCTGGTCGGAGCAGCCGTTCCCGGAGGCTCCTCCGGAGGTCCCCCCGGGGGACGCCGCAGCCTGACGGTGCGCCGGGCCGGCCGGGCCGGGCG
>NZ_BNBO01000025.1:120120-122364 GCF_014655955.1 Kitasatospora indigofera | reverse complement strand
CGACTACGGCGTGGTCGGTGACCTCTTCACCGTCCTCCCGCAGCTCACCGCCGAGGTGCAGAGCCGCAAGGGCTGATCCGAACGATCCGCCCGGAGGGCGCGGACGGCCGAACAGGGCCGCCGCGCCCTCCGGCGTACCCCGGGCCGTAGAGTCGGCGCCAAGGACCGACGCGGAGGGGCTCATGAGTCTGTTGACGGCGCTTCAGGACGGGCACGGCGACAGCGCCGACGCCCTGCGGATCGACGGGGTCGCGCTCTCGCGCGAGCGGCTGCTCGGCGCCGCCGCCGCCGTCGCCGACCGGGCGGCGGGGGCACCGGCGCTCGCGGTGCTCGCCCGGCCCACGGCCGCGACGGTGGCCGCGGTGGTCGGCGGCCTGCTGGCCGGCGTCCCGGTGGTGCCGCTGCCGCCCGACTCCGGGCCCAAGGAGCGCGCGCACATCCTGCGGGACTCCGGCGCCGCCCTGCTCGCGCTGCCGGCCGGGGAGCGGGCCCCGGAGGGCCTGGACGCGCTGCCCGGCCTGGACACCCTCCCGGTGGACCTGACGCTGCGTTCGGCCACCTCGTACCCCGAGCCGGGCGAGGACGCCACCGCCTTCGTCCTCTACACCTCCGGCACCACCGGCGCGCCGAAGGGCGCCGTGATCCGCCGCGCCGCCGTCGCCGCCGACCTGGACGCGCTCGCCGAGGCCTGGCAGTGGACGGCCGAGGACACCCTGGTGCACGGACTCCCGCTGTTCCACGTGCACGGCCTGGTCCTCGGCGTGCTCGGCGCCCTGCGGACCGGCAGCCGCCTGGTGCACACCGGCCGTCCGACCCCGGAGGGCTACGCGCGGGCCGGCGGCACGCTGTACTTCGGCGTCCCCACCGTCTGGTCGCGGATCGCCGCCGACCCCGCGGCGGCGGCCGGCCTGCGGACGGCCCGGCTGCTGGTCTCCGGCAGCGCCCCGCTGCCCGTCCCGGTCTTCGAGCGGCTCGCCGGGCTCACCGGGCAGGCGCCGATCGAGCGCTACGGCATGACCGAGTCGCTGATCACGGTCAGCACCCGCGCGGACGGCGAACGCCGCCCCGGCAGCGTCGGCCTGCCGCTGCGGGGCGTCCGGACCAGGCTGGTCGGCGAGGACGGCGCGCCCGTACCGCCGGACGGCGAGAGCGTCGGCGAGCTCCAGGTGGCCGGGCCCACCCTGTTCGCCGGGTACCTGAACCGGCCGGACGCCGACGCCGAGTCCTGGACGGACGACGGCTGGTTCCGCACCGGCGACGTGGCCGTGATCGGTGCGGACGGGTTCCACCGGATCGTCGGCCGGGCCTCGGTGGACCTGATCAAGAGCGGCGGGTACCGGATCGGCGCCGGCGAGGTCGAGGCCGCCCTGCGGGACCACCCGGCGGTGGCCGACGCCGCCGTGGTCGGCGCGCCGGACGAGGATCTCGGCCAGGCCGTGGTCGCGTACGTCATCCCGGACGGCGCCGTGACGGGGGAACAGCTCACCGCCTTCGTGGCCGAGCGGCTGTCCGTCCACAAGCGGCCCCGGCGGGTGGTGCTGGTGGACGAACTGCCCCGCAACGCGATGGGCAAGGTGCTGAAGAAACTGCTGCTCCAGGAGTCGACGACGGGCGGTTCCGGGCACTCCTGACGGTCCGCCCGGCCCGGGCCGGCCTGACGGACCCTCCGGTGCCGAGGGCGCTTCTGCTGACGCCCAGTCACCGAGGGTGAACCACCCGTTGGCGCCGCTCGTTGCGCGCCGTGAGCGCGGGCGTGCTTAACGTGACCCCCAGAACTGAAACCCGGGTCGCCGCGCCCCCGCCGGACTCCGTCCGGCGGGCTCCTCCGGAAGTGACATCCGGACCAGGCGGCCACCCGCTCGTGGCGGACGACCGCCGCGAGCCGCCCGGGCCCCACGTCAGCAGAGGAAGACGCAAGGAATGAACACCGTCGACACCGGCGCGCCGAGCGCCCCGCAGAGCGAGCCGACCACCGCCTACACCGCCGCCACCGCCGAGCGGACCCGGTCCGGTGGGATAGCCCGCGGCGGACGGATCCGCCGCGGCCTGGGGGCGGTCGCCCTCGTCGCCGCCGGGGCGGGCGTGATCGGCCTCGGCACCGGCGTCGGCACGGCCGCCGCCGAGCCCGCTCCGGCCCACGCCGGCTGGGACGGCTCGAAGTACTGGTTCAAGGACACCCAGGGTCACTGGCGGTGGACCAGTCACTACGACGTCTACCGGTCGCGGACGGGTGGTGCGGCCGCC
>NZ_BNBO01000025.1:0-120023 GCF_014655955.1 Kitasatospora indigofera | reverse complement strand
CTGGTTCAGGAACAGTCAGGGCCAGTGGCGGTGGACCAGTCACTACGACGTCTACCGGTCGCGGACGGGTGGTGCGGCCGCCGGCTCGGCGGTGAAGGCCTCGTCGGCGGGTGGGATCACGCAGGGCTGGGACGGTTCGGTCTACTGGTTCAGGAACAGTCAGGGCCAGTGGCGGTGGACCAGTCACTACGACGTCTACCAGCAGCGCACCGGCGCCGGCGGCGCCGCCGTCCCGGCCTCCTCGGACACCGTGCCGGCCTCGGCCGCGGAGAGCGGCGACTTCGAGGCGGCGGTCGCCTTCGCGCTCGACCAGCTCGGCAAGCCGTTCAAGACGGCCGGCAACGGCCCCGACGGCTACGACTGCTCGGGCCTGGTCCAGCAGGCCTTCCGGCGCGCCGGGGTCGACCTGCCGCGGGTCGCCAACGACCAGTACGCGGCCACCACCCCGGTGCGGGCGAGCGAGCTGCGCCGCGGCGACCTGTTGTTCTGGTCCGAGGACGGCACCGCCCGCGGCATCGAGCACGTCGCCATCTACCTGGGCGGCAACCAGTACGTGGAGGCCGCCCGCCCCGGGACCGACATCCGGGTCTCGGGCATCAGCAGCGGCTACTACCCGAACTACATGGGCCGCCCCTGACCCCTCCGCACACAACCGGCCCCGAGGTGCCGTCGGCGTTGCGCCGGCGGCACCTCGGCCTGCGGCGGCCGCGCCGGCCCGGGCCCGGAGTAGGGTCGGACGCTGTGAGCAGCGAGCAGGCCCTGGTGGCAGCCGTCGACATCGGCGGTACGAAGATCGCGGGGGCGCTGGTCGGCGCCGAGGACGGCCGGCTGTCCCGGCGGACCCGGCGTCCGACGCCGGCCGCGGAGCCCGGCGAGGCGGTGTTCGCCGCCGTCGCCGAGGTGCTGGCCGAACTCGCCGGGGCTCCCGAATGGGCCCGGGTCGAGCGGGTCGGCCTCGGCAGCGCCGGGCCGGTGGACGGCCTCCGCGGGCTGGTCAGCCCCGTGAACATCACCGGCTGGCGGGACTTCCCGCTGGTCGCCCGGGTCCGGGAGCTGGTGCCCGGGCTGCCGGTGGTGCTGACCGGCGACGGCGTCGCGATGACCGCCGCCGAGCACTGGCGGGGCGCGGCCCGCGGGCACCGGAACGCGCTCTGCATGGTGGTCTCCACCGGCGTCGGCGGCGGCCTGGTGCTCGACGGGGCGCTCCACCCGGGGCCCAGCGGCAACGCCGGGCACATCGGGCACATCAGCGTCGACCTGGACGGCGCCCCCTGCCCCTGCGGCGGCCGGGGCTGCCTGGAGGGCCTGGCCAGCGGTACCGCGATCGCCGCCCGGGCGGCCGCGGCGGGCTGGCGGCCGGCCGGCGACGACGCCTCCGCCACGGCCGTCGCCGCGGCCGCCGGCCAGGGCGACCCGATCGCGCTGGCGGCCTTCGACCGGGCGGCCCAGGCCCTGGCGGCCGGGATCGCGGCCACCGCCGCCCTGGTCGAACTGGAGGTCGTGGTGATCGGCGGCGGCGTGGCGCAGAGCGGGGAGGTGCTGTTCGGCCCGCTGCGCAGGTGGCTCGGCTCGTACGCGACCCTCTCCTTCGTCCAGGGGCTGGAGGTCCGCCCGGCCCTGCTCGGCGGCGAGGCGGGCCTGGTCGGCGCGGCGGCGGCCGCGATCCGGGCGGCCGGGCGCTGACCCGCGCGGGCGGCCCCGGGCGGACCGTCCGGGCCGCCGCCGGGGCCCTCGGCCGGGCACATGCCGCTGACAACGGCCGAGGCCGGTAAGTGACGGCCGGAGCGAGGGGCAGGCATGGGGACCGCTCCGCAGCGGGTACCACCTTCACTGGCGCGGGCCGCGGATCGCCGGGCCGCGCGCCCGGGGGCGATCGTCGCCGGGCGGATCTAGGGCAGGGGACGTCGTGATCGTCTGGGTCAATGGCACGTTCGGCGCGGGCAAGACCAGCGCCTGTCGCGAGCTGGTGGAACTGCTCCCGGGAAGCCTGCTGTTCGACCCCGAAGCGGTCGGCTACGGGCTGGCCCGGATGCTGCCGGCCGAGCGGGCCGCCGAACTGTCCGACTTCCAGGACCTGCCGTCCTGGCGGCGGCTGGTGCCGGAGTACGCCGCGGCGCTGCTGAGCGAGGTGCCGGGGCCGCTCGTCGTCCCGATGACCGTGCTGCGGGAGGAGTACCGGGACGAGATGTTCGGCGGCCTGGCCGCCCGCGGGCTCGCGGTGCACCACTTCGTCCTCGACCCTGCCGAAACGATCCTGCGCGACCGGATCGAGGGCCGGGACGCCTACCCCGGCCAGCCCGAGCGCAGCGCCCGGGTCCGGGAGTGGGGCCTGGAGCACCTGCCCCGCTACCGCGCCGCCCGGCGCTGGCTCAGCCGCGACGCCGAGCTGATCGACACCGGCGCGCTGACCCCGGGCCAGACCGCCGAACGCCTCGCCGAGCTGGTCAAGGACGGCGCGGCCCGCTGTCCGATCGTGCAGAGCACCGACAGCACCGGGGACACCGTCGCCGCCGCCGTGCTGCTCTTCGACGAGCAGGACCGGGTGCTGCTGGTCGACCCCGTGTACAAACCCGCCTGGGAGTTCCCCGGCGGTGTGGTGGAACGCGGCGAGGCCCCCACCGACGCCGCCCTGCGGGAGACCGCCGAGGAGCTGGGCCTGCGCCTGGACGCCTCCGACCTGCGCCTGCTCGCCGTCGACTGGGAGCCCAGAACCGGCCCGCGGCGGGGCGGCCTGCGCCTGGTCTACGACGGCGGCCGGCTGGACGCCGCCGCCCGGCACGGCCTGCGGCTGCCGGCCGACGAGCTGCGCGGCTCGCGCTTCGTCACCCTGGACGAGGCCGCCGGGCTGCTCACCCCCGGCCGGCACCGCCGGCTGGCCGCCGCCCTGGACGCCCGCCGGCGGGGCGAGTTGCGCTACCTGGAGGCCGGGCTGCCGGCCGCCGAGGGCCTGCCGGCGGGCAGCCTGCCGGCGGGGAGCCTGCCCACCGGGGGCCGGGCCGGCGGCCCGGCCGGCGCGGTCGACGCGGCCTGAGCCGCGGGGCGGCCGTTCCCGGAGCCGGCGGCGGAGCCGGTCCACGCCGGGCCTTCGCGCGCCGGTCCCTTTCTTGTCGCGGGCGTCCACGCGGAGTCGTCCACGCCGGGCCCCGCCCCCTTCGGGACGGCCGCGTGCGGTGTCCGCCTGACGGCCCGTCCGCCGGTCCTCCGGCCCGCCGTCCGGTGACGCACCCGCCGTCCGGTGACGCGCCAGCCGAGAGCCCGCTCCCGCTCCCGGCCGGACCTCGGCGGCCGCCCCCGCAGGTCCGCCCCCGCAGGCCCGCCCCCGCAGGTCCGGGCGGCCCGTTCGGCGGCGCCGGCGGAGCGGACCGGGCAGGATGGGGGCATGCCGTTCACGCTCAGCCACGTCGCCGCCGTCCTGCCGTTCCTGGACGGCGCCAGAGCCCGCGGCCCGCTGGTCGCCTCGGCGCTGGTGGCCGGGTCGATGGCCCCCGACGTGCTGTTCTTCGCCGACTCCCTGCTGCCCGGGGTGTACGGCCGGGGCGACCTGACCCACCAGTGGTGGGCGGTGCCGACGGTGGACGTGGTGCTCGCCGCCGCCCTGGTGGCCGGGTGGCACGGTCTGCTGCGCGGGCCGCTGGTCGCGCTGCTGCCGGAACGCTGGGCCCGGGCCGTCGAGTCGGTCACCGCGCCGGGCCCCGACAGGCCCGGCGCGGCCAGGGCCGGCTGGTTCGCGGCCTCGGCCGCCCTCGGCGCCGCCACCCACGTCGGCTGGGACGCGTTCACCCACGGCGGCCGGTTCGGGGCCGTCCTGCCCGTCCTGAACGCCCGGGTGCCCGGCGGACTCCCGCTCTACACCGTGCTGCAGTACGGCTCCTCGGCCGTCGCCCTCGGGGTGCTGGCCCGGTTCGTGGTGCGCGAGGCGGACCGGGCCAGGCCGGGGGTCCCGGTCGACCGGCCGCCCGCCGCGGTGCGGCGGACCGGGGTCGCCCTGATCGTCGCGGCGACGGCGGCCGGGGTGGCGCACCGGCTGGCCGGCACCGAACGCCAGCTGATCGCCGAATTCTGCTTCGGCGCCGGCGCCGGCCTGACCGTGGGCGCCGCCGGGTACGCGACGGCCGCGCGGCTCCGGCAGCGGCGCGGCCGTCGGCAGGGTCCGCCGCACCCCGCGCCGGACGGCGCGGGGGAGCGGACGCCGGTTCAGGCCCGGCGGGCCTCGGCGTAGTTGCGCAGGAAGAGCGCCTCGGTGAGGGCCATCAGCTCAAGCTCCCGCGGGTCGACGCTCTCGTTCACCGCGTGGATCTGGGTGGTCGGCTCCTCGACCCCGATCAGGACGATCTCCGCCTGCGGGTAGAGCGTGCGCAGGGTGTTGCAGAGCGGGATCGAGCCGCCCTCGCCGGAGGCGACCATCTCCTTGCCGAAGGCCTCCAGCATCGCCGCGCCCATCGCCCCGTAGGCCGGGCCGGAGGTGTCCGCGCTGAACGCCTCACCGCCGCTGAGCCGCTCCACCCGCACCCGGGCGCCGAACGGCACCGCGGCCTCCAGGTGCGCCACCAGGGCGTCCTGGGCGGTGGCGGTGGCCATGCCCGGCGGCACCCGCAGGCTCACCAGCGCCTTGGCGCTCGCCTGGACGGAGGAGGTGGCGCCGATCACCGGCGGGGCGTCGATGCCGAGCACCGTGACGGCGGGCCGGGCCCAGAGCCGGTCCGCGACGCTGCCCGTCCCGACCAGGCGTACGCCGTCCAGCACCTTGGCGTCGGCCCGGAACTGCGCCTCGGGGTACTCGACGCCGGGCCAGGCCTGGTCCGCCGCGAGACCCTCGACGGTCAGCGCGCCCTGCTCGTCGTGCAGCGAGGCCAGCGCCCGCACCAGGGCCTGCAGGGCGTCCGGGGCGGCGCCGCCGAAGGCGCCCGAGTGGAGGTTTCCGGCCAGCGTGCTGACGGTCACCTCGACCACGGTCATACCGCGCAGCGAGGCCGTGACGGTCGGCAGGCCCGGCGCGAAGTTGCCGGTGTCGCCGATCACGATGACGTCGGCGGCCAGCAGTTCGGGGTGCGCCTCGGCGTACCGCTCCAGGCCGCCGGTGCCCTGCTCCTCGGAGCCCTCGACGATCACCTTCAGGCCGACCGGGTACGAGCCGTCCACCGCCCGCAGCGCCCGGAGCGCCGTCAGGTGCATCAGGATGTTGCCCTTGCAGTCCGCCGCGCCCCGCCCGTACCAGCGGCCGTCCCGCTCGGTCAGCTCGAAGGCCGGGCTCGCCCAGGCCGCCTCGTCCAGCGGCGGCTGCACGTCGTAGTGCGAGTACAGCAGCACCGTCGGCGCGCCCGCCGGGCCCGGCAGTTCGGCGTACACGGACCGGGTGCCGTCCGGGGTGTCCAGCAGCCGCACACCCGTCAGGCCCTCGGCGGCGAACGCGTCGGCGACCCACCGGGCGGCCTTGTCGCACTCCTCGACCGGGAACTGGCGCGGGTCGGCCACCGAGGGGAAGGCCACCAGCTCGGCGAGGTCGGTGCGGGCCCGTCCCATCAGCGAACTGACGGCGTCGGCCAGGGACAACTGCGGCATCGGGGGCTCCAGGTTCTCCGAGGGGGTGGTTCGGGTGAACACGACAGGGGGATGGCCATGATCATAGGGGTGCGCCGGCCGCCCCCGGGAGGGGAATCTGACACGAGCGTGGTGGTGGGCGGCCGACCGGGCCGGTGGACGCATAGGATTGCTCGACGTGACAGACTCCGGTAGCTCCGTTTCCCGCAGCCCGCTCGGTGCAGACCGCCCGGCGGGTGCAGACAGCCCGGTCGCCGAAGCACTCCCCGGGGCCGGGCCCGGGCCCGAACCGCTCGACGGCATCTGGGACGTGGTGGTGGTCGGCGCCGGTCCGGCGGGATCCTCCGCCGCCCACGCCGCCGCCGCGCAGGGCCGCCGGGTGCTGCTCCTCGACAAGGCCGAGCACCCCCGCTACAAGACCTGCGGCGGCGGCATCATCGGCCCCTCCAGGGACAGCCTGCCGCCGGACTTCGTCCTGCCGCTGCAGGACCGCGTGCACGCCGTCACCTTCGCCTACGACGGGCGCTTCACCCGCACCCGGCGCTCCAAGCGGATGCTGTTCGGCCTGGTCAACCGGGACGAGTTCGACCTGCGCCTGGTGCAGGCCGCCAAGCAGGCCGGCGCCGTGCTGGTCACCGGAGTGACCGTCAGCGGCGTGGAGCAGCGCGGCGGCGACCACCGGACGGTCGTGGTCACCGCCACCGACGGGCGCCGCTTCGAGGCCCGCGCGGTGGTCGGCGCGGACGGCAGCGCCGGCCGGGTCGGCCGCCACGTCGGGGTGACCTTCGACCAGATCGACCTCGGGCTGGAGGCGGAGATCCCCGTCCCGGCGGAGATCTCCCGGCACTGGGCCGGCCGGATCCACCTCGACTGGGGGCCGCTGCCCGGCAGTTACGGGTGGGTCTTCCCCAAGACCGAGTCGGGCAGCCTCACCGTGGGCGTCATCTCGGCCCGCGGCGACGGCGAGCGCACCAAGCAGTACCTGGCCGACTACATCCGCCGGCTCGGCCTGGCCGGGTTCACCCCGAGCGTGGAGTCCGGGCACCTGACCCGTTGCCGCGCCGAGGACTCGCCGCTCAGCCGGGGCCGCGTGCTGGTCGCCGGCGACGCCGCGGGGCTGCTGGAGCCGTGGACCCGGGAGGGCATCTCGTACGCGCTGCGCTCGGGCCGGCTCGCGGGGGAGTGGGCCGTGAAGGTGGCCGAGGCGAACGGCAGCACCGACGTGCGCCGGCAGACCCTCAACTACGCCTTCGCGATCAAGGCGGGCCTGGGCGTGGAGATGCGCGCCGGCAAGCAGATGCTGGCGGCCTTCGAGCGCCGTCCGCACCTCTTCCACGCGGCCGTCTGCCTGGTCGACCCGGCCTGGCGGGCCTTCGCCCGCACCACCCAGGGGCACACCACCTTCGCCCAGGTGCTGCGCCAGTACCGCGCGGCGCGCCGGCTCTCGGCGCTCGCCTCGCGCTGAGCGGCCCGGTCGCGGGCGCCGAGGGGTGCCCGCGACCGTGACCCTGGACGCCCGGGCCTCACTCCCGGGGCGAGCGCCCGGCCGGGAGCACGCCCTGGTCGCGGGCCCGGGCGACCGCCCTGCGCAGCCGTTCGCCGGCGGGCTCCTCGTCGACCAGCCGCAGGACGGTGTCGAGCGCGGTGTGCGAGCGGTACAGCTGGTCCTTCAGCTCGCGAAGCTGCCGCTGGGCGTCGAGGAGTTCGGCCATCAGCGCGATGACCTGCTGCTGCGACTCGACCAGTTGCTCCTGCGAGGCGGTGCCCGCGGCCCCGTTCCGGACGTGGGTGGTGAAGGTGACACCGCCGTTGAAGACGGCGTCGTTCAGCACGACGCCGCCGCCGTTCGCCACGAACTCCGCCTCCGGTCCCGCACCCTGCTCGTCCTGCGGCTGCTCGTCCTGCGGGGCGGGGTCGGGCGGGGTCGGGGCGCGCCGTGCCCGCTCCCACAGCCGGCGGGCGGAGCCGATCCGCAGCCGCTGTTCGTTCTCCTCGTGGGAGGTGACGTCGATGACCGCCTCGACGAACTCCCAGTCGTTCTCCAGGTTCTCCGCCGCGAGCCGGCGCGCGGTGGTGGCCCGGCTGGGCGGCTGGCCCTCCCGGAAGTGCTCGGGCAGCAGCCGGTGCTGGAGTTCGCCGACGGTGAGGCCGCTCTCGTCGACCAGCGTGCGGAGCATCTCGGCGAGCTGGTTGATCTCGGCCGACGAGCCCTGAGGAGGCGCCCACGGGCGGCCGCGCCGGGTGTGACGCGGTGGCTCTTCGAGCATCGGTTCCTCCACCTCTCCCGCCGGTGCACTTTGTCTTGGGACAACATCGTCCGCTGTCAGCCTTCCCGGCCCGTTCCGTGAAACAAACCCGGAGCATGGCGTGGTCAGGTGGGCGCGCGTACAGTGGAAGGCCGAGCAGCACGAACCCGCCCCGAGGCGCGAATCTCCAGGGCGGGCCGTGTTCATCTCACCGCTTGAGGGGATCGTCACCGAGCAGATCGATGTCGATCCCCTTGAAGCGCAGACCGAGCTTCAGGAGTTCGACCGCGATCCTGACGGTTCCCTTCCCTGCGGGCGACGCCAACCACTTCGCGGTGACGCGGTGTGCCGAACGCAGGTGCTTTCCCGTCTCGCGGGCCTTGCCGCGCAAGCCGCCGGGCGGCAACAGGCGCCTTCTCAACGTCCCTCCCCGGTAGGTCCGATCCCGGTCGTCCCGGGATCGAGGGCCCAGTCCTGTACCGGGCCCGGTCAGGATGGGGAGGTGCGCAGAATCAGCGTAGCGCCCTTTGATGTCATTGTCTCCTGATGGTCCATGAGATGACGGGCCATCAATTCAGCCTATTCACACGGGTATCAGCAGCCCCAGGAGTGACGAAGCCCCGCCCGGGCCGGCGGTGGGCCGGTCCGGGCGGGGCGGTGCGGAGGGCCCCTACTTCAGGCCGTTGTCGAGCGCGGTGATCAGGGTGCCGGTGGGAGTGTCGCCGGACATCTCCCAGATCATGCTGCCCAGCAGGCCCTTGGACTTCAGGTAGGCGGTCTTCTGGCCGATCGACCAGGGGTCGTCGAAGGTCCACCACTGGCCGCCGGCCCCGGTGTACCCGTAGGTCGAGACCGACTGGGTGTCGTGGTAGACGGTCAGGTTGGGGACGCCGGCCAGCAGGTTGTTGTACCCCCTGGTGCCGGCCTCCTCGGCGAACTGGCCCGGCGCCGCGCCGGTCGCGGCCTGCCACTCGCCGTTCGCCCCGCCGGCGGTGACGCCCTGCCAGCCGCGGCCGTAGAACGGGAACCCGATGGTGAGCTTGCGCGGGTTCACCCCGGCGGAGAGGTAGGCCTGGACGGCGGCGTCCACGCTGAAGTGGAAGGGGTACGGGTCCTGGGCGTCGGCGTAGAGGTTGGCCTGGTGGCCGGCGCGGTTCGGCTCCCAGGAGTTGTCGCTGCCGGCGCCGTGGAAGTCGTAGCCCTGGACGTTGGCGATGTCCAGGTAGTTGAAGATCTTGGAGAGGTCCCAGCCCTGGTTGATCTTGACCGGGTCGGCCGGGGTGAAGGCGGTCAGCAGCTTGTGCGAGCCGCCGAGGGCGTCCAGCTGCTTGCGGAACTCGGCCAGCAGCAGGGTCAGGTTGTCCTTGTCGGCCGCGCTCCAGTGGTTCCCGGCATGGCCGTCGGCCGATCCGGGCCACTCCCAGTCCAGGTCGATGCCGTCGAAGATGCCGGCTCCGACGCCCGGGCCGCCCGCGCCGTTGTAGAGCGGCAGGTTGCCCTTGATCCAGATGTCGAGGCAGGACGAGACCAGCTTCTTGCGGGAGGCGTCGGTGGCGGCCGCGTCCGAGAAGTACTTGGAGTACGTCCAGCCGCCCAGCGAGACGACCACCTTGAGGTTCGGGTACTTGGCCTTGAGCTTCTTCAGCTGGCCGAGGTTGCCGCGCAGCGGGCCCCAGCCGTCGTCGGCCACGCCGTCCACCGACTGCGCCGCGCTCATCGGCCGGGCGTAGTCGGCGTCCGCGTCGCCCGCGCCGGTGCCCTGGTCCGGGTCCTGCGGGTCGGCGGTGGTGCCCTTGGTGACGCCGGCCAGGCAGGTCAGGTTGACCGGGTCGATGTTCTCGAAGGCGTAGTTGATGACGTCGAGCTTGGCCGCGCTGCCCGAGGTGTCCAGGTTCTTCACGAAGTACTGGCGCCCGTAGATGCCCCACTGGGTGAAGTACCCGACCCGGGCGTACTTGCCGGGGCCGACCAGGTCGCCGGTGCTGACGGTCAGCGCGTTGGACGCGGGCGAGGCGTTGTCGGCGGGGTCACGGGCCTTCACCGTGAAGGTGTAGGCGGTGGACGGGGAGAGGCCGGCGACGGTCGCCGAGGTGGTGGCGCCGGTGACGGTCTGCACCAGGGTGGCGCCCTGGTAGACGTCGTAGGCGGAGATCCGCTGGTTGTCGGTGGCCGCCGTCCAGGCGAGCGTGATCGTGGAGGAGGTGACGGCCGTGCTGCGCAGGGCGCCCGGCGCGGTCGGCGGGGAGGTGTCGGTGGCCGGGTCGACGGTGCGCGCGGTGACGCCCGCCCCGAGCGGGCCGGTGTTGCCCCGGGTGTCCTTGGCCCGGACGGCCAGGGTGTACGAGGTCGCCGGTGTCAGGCCGGTGACCAGGACCGAGGTGGCGGTGGAGGTGGCCAGCACGGTGGCGCCGTCCAGCACCTCGTAGGAGGCGACCGGGAAGTCCCCGGCGGTGGCGGCCGGCCAGCTCAGCGCCAGGCTGTGCGCGGTGGCCTCGGTGACCTGCGGGGCGCCGGGGGCGCCCGGCAGGACGTCCGAACTGCCGTCGCACTTGTCGCCGTTGATCCGGCAGCCGGTCGGCACGCCGATCGGGCCGTTCGCCACGAACCAGAAGCTGTAGGGCTCCGTGGTGCCGTGCGCGGCGACGTTGGCGTTGTAGTAGGCGTTCTTCGCGGTGACGTGGCGGCCGCTCACGGTGGCGTCGCCGTTGTAGCTGCCGCTGATGGTCACGCCCGCCGGGAGGTCGAACTCCAGCGTCCAGCCGGGGACGGCGGTGGCGTTGTCGTTGCGGACGATGTAGGTGCCCTTCCACCAGGAGCCGTTGTCGGCGCTGGTGAAGGCCGCGGTGAGCTTGCCGGCGGCGTGCGCCGGGGCGGCCAGGGCGGTGATCGCGGCCAGCGGCAGGAGCAGTGCGGTGAGCAGGGACGCTACCCTGCGGCGCGTTCTGCGCCGGCCGGCGCGGTGCTGTGCGGACATGGTTCTCCCTGTGGCAGTGGGGTTGGACAGGGCGGTTCCGAACCTTGCGCATGGCGCCCCCGGTGGTGGGGGTGGGGGCATGGGAACTGTAGGAGGACTGGACCAATGCGTCAACAGGTCCATACCATTTGGGAGTTGGTGGACGGAGCGGTGGTGTCGCCGAAGGCGCGAGGGCCCGGCGGGGCGGTCCGGGTCGAGCCGGGGCGGTGTCCGACCCGCCCTGGGCCGGGTCCGACGATTCGCGGTGGATCGGCGCCCGGCGTCGCGCGCCCGGCGGGAATGGTCCGACGCGCCCTAGCGTCCCGCCAGTTCGTCCCCGAGCGCGCTGCGCGCGTACAGCACCGAGCGGCCGTGCCGGGCGCGGGTGACCAGACGGGTGTCGAAGAGCACCGCCAGGTGCTGGCTGACCGCGCCGGGGGTCACGCCCAGCCGGCCGGCCAGCTCGGTGGTGGAGGCGGGCTCGGCCAGCAGGGCCAGCAGCCGGGCCTTGGGAGCGCCCAGCAGCAGTTCCAGCGCGTGCGAGGTCGGCGGGGAGGCGGGCGCACCGGCCATCGTCGCCTGCCCGCGGGCCGGGTAGCTGATCATCGGCGGGTGGTCGTCGCTGATCGACGTGATCGCGCCGCGGGCGAAGAAGGTCGGCACCAGCACCAGGCCCCGGCCGTCCACCGGCACGTCCCCGTCGACGGCCTCCCACTTGCGGTGGATCGCCAGCACGCCGTCGGCCCAGCGCAGCCGGCTGTCCAGTTCGGCGAAGAGCGCCGCCGCCCCGTAGTGGGCCAGCACCCGGGAGCGGTGCACCAGGTCGGCCTCCAGCACCGCCCGGGCCCGCGGCCACCAGTGCGGGGCCAGGCAGCGCTCCCAGTACTCCTCGACGGCGTCGGCGATCCTCGCCAGCAGCCGGGCCGGGTCGTCCAGTCCGGCGGCGAGCGGCTCGGGGATCACCCGGTCGTGCGGCAGGTAGGCCTGCTCCAGTTCGGTCCGCAGCCGCCCGGGCGGGGTGGCCCGCAGCACCGCCAGCTCGGAGCGGAAGTCCGGGGCCGGGTTGGGCGGACGCGGTGTCAGGAAGTCAGGCACCCAGCGGTTGGTCGCGATCAGGGAGCAGAGCAAAGGCCCGCAGTCGAGCTGCTCGAAGGCCGGGCGGAGCCGCTCGAAGCCCGGGGTCTGCCAGACGTACACCCCGGGATGGGTCCACATCCGCAGGCTGAGCACCGTCTCCTGGAGCGGCGACAGGGCGAACGAGGTCGCGGCGAGGTCCGCCGTGCCGAGCCGGAACCGGTGCACCTGGGCCTCCGTGCCGACGACGACGTTTGAGGCTCACCCTAAATCAGTTCTGCTGCGGCAGCGGGCGCGGTGGGATCGGGACATGACCACCACACCCACCGGGGTGCCGGCCGCCGTGAGCGGATCCGGTACCCCCGCCGCCGTCCCCGCCCGCGGTCCGTCCCGGCTGCTGCACCCCGACCCGATGGTGCGCCGGCTCGCCCGGCTCACCCTGCTCAACTGCCTCGGCAACGGGCTCTCGCTCGCCGTCGCGGTGCTCTTCTTCACCCGGGTGCTCGGCCTCTCCGCCGCCCAGCTCGGCTTCGGCCTCACCGCCGCCGGCCTGTGCGGGGTCGCGGCGAGCATCCCCGCCGGGCGGGCCGCCGACCGTTGGGGCATCCGGCGGGTGCTGGTCGTCCTGGTCGCCCTGGAGGCGGTCGGCACGGCCGGGTACGCCCTGGTGCACGGCTACGCCGCCTTCGTGCTGCTGGCCTGCGCGGTGACGGCCGCCGACCGGGGTTCCTCGGCGGTCCGCAACGCGCTGTACGCCGAAGTCCTGCCGGCCGACCGCCGGGTGGCCGGCCGCGCGTACCTCCGGGTGGTCACCAACGTCGGGATGTGCCTCGGCACGGCGCTCGGCGCCGTCGTCCTCCAGGTGGACACCCGCGCCGCGTACGTCGCCGCGATCCTGCTGGACGCCCTCTCCTTCGCCGTGGTGGCCGTCCTCTACGGCCGGATCCGGATCGCCCCGCCCGCCGGCGCGCACCCCGCGCCGGGCACCGGACCGGCGGCGGGGGCGGAGGGCGGCGCGGTCAGCGGCGCGCGGACCGGTGGGCCGACCGGTGGGCGCGGGCCGAACCCGGCGCTGCGCAACGGGCCGTTCCTCGCCGTGACGGCGCTCAACGCGGTGCTCTGCCTGCAGTTCGCGATGCTGGAGGTCGGGGTGCCGCTGTGGATCGTCAAGGAGACGCAGGCGCCGCGCATCGTGGTGGCCGGCACCCTGGTGGTGAACACGGTGCTGGTGGTGGCCCTCCAGGTGCGCGCCACCCGGGGCACCGAACGCCCGGAGCTGGCGGCCCGGGCCTGCGGCCGGGGCGGACTGCTGCTGGCCGGGTCGAGCGTGGTGCTGGGTCTGGCCCACGGGCTGCCGGCGGTGGCGGCCGCCGTGGTGGTGCTGGCCGGGATCGCCCTGCAGGCCCTCGGCGAGGTGCTCAGCCAGGCGGGCGGCTGGGCGCTCGGCTACGACCTCGCGGGCGAGGGCGCGCACGGCGCGTACCAGGGCGTCTTCAACGCGGGGACCTCCGCCGCGATGATGATCGGCCCGGCACTGGTCAGCACCGCGGTGATCGGGTACGGCCTGACCGGCTGGGCCGTCCTCGGCGCGGTCTTCGCCGCGGCCGGGCTGGCGATGGCGCCGGCGGTCCGTTGGGCCGCGCGGCGGAGCGCCCGGGCCACTGTGCCGGCGACGGCCTGACGCCCGGTCGGGGGCGCCGGGCCGCGCGTCGGACGCCCGCCGCCGGTCAGGCCGTCGCCGCCGGCCGGACGAGCCTGAGCAGGACTTCGCCGTACTCGTCGTCGTCGCGCCGGCCCTGCTCGGTGAAACCCGTCCGGGCGTAGAACTCCCGGGCGGCCGTGTTCTTCTCGTACACCTCCAGGGTCAGCGCGCCGTGCCGGGCGGCCGCGTGCGCGACCAGCGCCCGTCCGACGCCCCGCCCCTGGGCCTCGGGGGCGACGAACAGCCCGCCGATCTCGGCGCCGGCCTCCGGGCCTGACCCGGCGGAGGTCTCCGTGCGGGTCTCCGCGCCGGTCTCAGTGCCGGGCGCGGCCGCCTCCGTCCCGCTCCCGTCCGGCAGGGCGGTCCCGGAGTGCAGGAGGCCGAGCACCCCCACGGCCCGGCCGTCGATCTCGGCCACCCAGTTGTCCGCGTGGACCAGGTAGACCTCCCGCATCTTCCGCTCCCGCACGCCCGTCCCCTCGTCCGGGACGAAGGGGTGTGCGGGCCGGGCGGCCCGGGCCCACACCCGGACGGCCGCGTCCTCGTCCGCCGGCGTGTAGGGACGGATGGTCAGATGGTCGGTCATGGCGCCGACGGTAGCCGGGTCCGGGCCCGGGGGCGCGGCAATTTCCCGTCGGGTGCGGGTGCGGGTGCGGGTGCGGGTGCGGGTAGGGGCGAGGGCGCGGGTGCGCAGCCGCGCCGGGCTGCGGGCCGCCGGGCACCCGGTGCGGGGCGGGGTGATCATTCTGGTAATGTTCATCCCGTCGGAGAGAGATCTCCGCACATGCGTCGGTGGTGCTGGTGGAGCACGTCCTACTTTCAGTAGGAAGAGTCCGTTCGAATCGGGCCCGGCGCTCCAATTTTTTCCCTCCGCCCGGGATGCGATCCGCACCCCGGGCGGAGCTGTGTCAGCGGACCACCCGGGGGAGGTCCCGGCAGAACCGGCGGTCGGCGTCCCGGAGGTCGGCGGCCGGGCCGGCCGCGCGCAGGACCACGTCCAGCACCGCGTCCGGGTCGCAGGCGTAACCGCCGCTGGCCCAGGCCGGATTGGCCTCCACCACGCTCCAGGCACCGGAATCCGCGAGCAGGCCGATGTCGACCACGACCGCGCTCGGCAGGCTGCCGGCGCAGGCGGCCAGCACCTCGGCCGCGAAGGCCAGGGCCTGGTCGCGACGGGGGTCGGCGTCCAGCGGCGCCACCGACAGCGAGCCGTCCACCGCGTACCGGCTCGCCGCGTGCACCGCGCCGTCCAGGACGAACAGCCGGTACTCCCGTTCGAACGTGACGATGTCGCTGACCAGGACGAGGGTGTCGTCGTCCAGCGCGTCCGGGCCGGGCAGGCCGCTGCCGTCCGGGTAGATCCGGGCCGGGAAGAGCTTGTCCACCGGGGGCTTGAGGAACGCCGGGCGGCGCAGCCGGCGGGCGTCGGCCAGCGCGAGGCACTCGATCCGCCGCCCGGTCAGCCCGGCGGGCAGGGTGGTCAGCCAGTCCGGCGCGGCGTCCAGCAGGGCGAGGCCCAGCTCGCGGCCGACCGCGTCGGCGAACAGCGGCCCGCCGTACAGGTGGACGGCCGCCGACGCGGGCACGTCCTCGGGCACCCGGTACGCGGGCGCCGTCCGGGCCGCCAGCCCCCGCCGCTGCGCGGTGGTGCGCAGCTGGAGCCCGGTCTCGTTGATCCGGGGCGCCAGCAGGAGCAGACGGGCGGCCGGGCCGGCCGCGGTGGCGGCGGCCGGGCTGCCGGCCGTGGCGGAGCGGGCCTTGGCGGTGCGGGCCGTGGTGACGGTGTCGGCGGGACTGGTGGTCATGAGAGGCGATGCTGCCCCGCCGGGAGTACGGCTGACCAGTGGTTTTCGCCGGGGGATCTGGTGACCGCACCCTTCGGCGTGCCAGAGTCCTCCCTGGACCGACCGGCGACGCGGGCGGGGGACACCCGTCTCCGCGCGCCGCCCGTCCGGGCAATCCGACCCACCCTCAGCCGGAAAGCAGGCCACCGCCGATGACCCGCGAAGTACCCTTCGTCCGCGTCAGCACCGCCGACGCCGTCACCACGCTCGAACTCGACTCCCCGCACAACCGCAACGCGCTCTCCACCCGCCTGATGGCCGAACTCACCGCCGGGCTCGCCGCGGCGGCGGCCGATCCGGCGGTGCGGGCCGTGGTGCTGGGCCACACCGGCAAGGTGTTCTGCGCCGGCGCCGACCTGTCCGAGGCCACCGGCTCCGACCCGACGGTCGGGCCGCGCGGGCTGGTCGACCTGCAGCGGGCCCTGCTGGACTGCCCCAAGCCGGTGATCGCGGTGATCGACGGGCACGTCCGGGCCGGCGGTCTCGGCCTGGTGGGCGCCGCCGACCTGGCGATCGCCGGGCCCGCCTCCACCTTCGCCTTCACCGAGGTCCGGCTCGGGCTGGCGCCGGCCGTCATCTCGCTGCCGCTGCGCCCCAAGCTGCAGCCGCGCGCGGCCTCGCGCTACTACCTCACGGGGGAGACCTTCGACGCGGCCGAGGCGGCCCGGATCGGACTGGTCACCGAGGCCGCCGAGGACGTGCCCGGCGCGCTGAAGACGCTGCTGGACGCGCTGCGGCTGGGCTCGCCCCGGGGCCTCGCCGAGTCCAAGCGGCTCGCCAACGCCGAGGTGGTCCGCTCCTTCGAGCGGGACGCGGACGAGCTGGTCGCGCTCTCGGCCAGGCTGTTCGGCTCGGCCGAGGCACAGCAGGGCATGCGGGCGTTCCTGGAGCGCCGGCCGGCGCCCTGGGCGGAGTGACGCCGGCCGCCAAGGTGGTGCCGTCGGCCCGGTGAAGGCTTCCCCCGCGGTCGCCGGGCCGCCGCCGGCCGGGTCCGGCGTCAGCTCCAGGTGATGACCGCGGTCTCCCGCCAGAGGTCCAGCAGGGTGCGGTCGCCCTCGCAGCCGACCGCCGCGGGCCCCAGCCGGTTCCAGAGCAGCAGGAACAGGTCGCGGGCCGGCCCGGTCAGGGTGAGGTCGGCGGGGGCGGGCCCGGACCGGCCGTCCCCGAGCGCGACCGTGACCGGCTCGCCGGTGATGGTCACCAGCCAGGACGTCGGCCCGTCGGTGGGCCGGACCGCCAGGGTGCGGGGGCGCTCGCTGCGCAGCTTGGCACGCGGGCGGACCAGCATGGCCCGCAGCAGTTCGTCGATCCCGTCCAGCGCCGGCCCGGTGCCGGCCGGCGGGCCGGCCAGGCCGGCCGCCGCCTCGGCGTCGAAGCGGTGGACGGCCGTTTCGTGCGCCTGCCGGCGGGCCCAGAAGGCGAGCGGCGAGGGCGCGGGCAGGAAGGTCCAGCAGTCCAGGCCGGCGGGCGCGGCGCGGAGCGCGGCCAGCAGGTTCGCGTGGCCGGCCCGGAACCAGCCGACCAGCTCGGCGTCGGCCGGGACGGGCCCCCAGGCCGCCTCCTGGCCCGCGTCGTCCAGGGGTTCGGTGCGGGCCTGCGCGACGTGGGCGGTGGCCCAGCGGTGCACCTGGCCGGTGTGCAGGACGAGGTCGCGCAGCAGCCAGCCGGGACAGGTCGGGACGGGCGCGCCGAGGTCGGTGACGGCGGCCGCGTCGGCGAGGAGCCTGCCTTCCCGGCCCAGGGCTTCGATGTGCTCGTTGATCTCCATGGGGCGTCAGTGTGGCAGGGCGGCGGTGTGACGTTGGCCGCCCTGTCGGCCGGGCGGCCCGTACGGGCCGGTAACGTGAGCGCATGTCGATCATCCGTTCGCTGTCCTCCGCCGCCCGGGCCACCGGTCGTCGCGCCGCCGGGCGGCTGGTGCACCGCGGATGGCGGTGGGTGCAGCGGGCCGGCGCCGTCTCCAACGACAACCCCGGCCCCTACCGCTTCGGCGAGTTGGGGGACGGCACCAAGCTGGCCTTCCCGCTCGGCGCGGTCTTCAACGAGCAGTGGATCACCATCGGGCCGTTCTCGATCATCGGCGAGCGGGTCACCATCAGCGCGGGCTTCCTGCCCGGTCTCGACCTCGGCCCGGAGCCGATCGTCCGGATCGGCGGCGGCTGCGTGATCGGCCGGGACAGCCACATCGTCGGCCACCAGTCGATCGTGCTCGGCGACGACGTCTGGACCGGCCCCGGCGTCTACATCTCCGACCAGGCCCACGAGTACCGCGCGACCGACCTGCCGATCGGCAAGCAGTGGCCGCGCAACGAGCCGGTGGAGATCGGCGCGGGCAGCTGGATCGGCACCGGCGCGGTGATCCTGCCCGGCGCGCGGCTGGGCCGCAACGTGGTGGTGGCGGCCGGCTCGGTGGTCCGCGGCGAGGTGCCCGACCACAGCGTGGTGGCCGGCGCCCCGGCGAAGGTGGTCCGCAGCTGGACGCCGGACGAGGGCTGGCAGCCGCCCTTCCGCAACGACGCCCCGAGCCCGATCCCGGAGGGCGTCACCGCCGAGCAGCTGCGCGCCCTGGTCGGCTGGGACCTCCGGCTGCCCGGCGAGGGCGCCGCGCAGTGACCACCGGCCTGCCGTACGTCCACCGGGCGACGAAGGACGACCCGGCGGACCGCGACGAGCGCGGCTGCTGCACTGCCCCGAGGACAGCGACTGCGACCACGGCCCGGTCGAGGCGGCGTACCTGGCGGCGCTCGCGTCCTTCGCGGAGGAGGCGGGGATCACCGAACTGACCGTCCGTGACCCCGATTACCACGGGGGCGAGGCCTTCTGGGCCGAGGTGGCCGGCCTCGCGGCGAGCCGGCGCGCGGTGCTGCTGCAGGAGGTCCACGCGGGCAACTCGGCGCGCCGGCACCGGCTCCGGGCCGCCGACGTGCCCGGCGTACGGGCTCGGCTCACGCCGCGCGCCGTCCTCCACGTCCGGCCGGACCTCTCCACCGACCTGCCCGGCGTGCCGGCCGCCGGGCTCGCCCGGCAGTCCGCCGGACCGGTCTGGCAGGAGGCTGGATCGAGGATCTTCGCCGCCCGCTTCCAGCAGCGGGACCACCGGCTGCTGCCCGGGGTGCCGGCCGGTGCCCGGGCCGCTTCCCTCGTGGGGTACGGCGAGGACGCGGCGGACCCGCTGCTCTCCGCGGTGCTGCTCGACCCGGACGGGGTGGTCCGGGTCCGGCGGCCCTTCTGAGCGGTGGCGTCAACCGGGCGGCGGCGTCAACCGAGCGGCGGTGCGGACCGGGCGCCGGAGCGAGCGGGGGGGTGCGGCGGCGCGATCGCCCCGCCGGTCCGGCCCGCGGTGGCTCAGCCGGCCGGGTGGAGGGTGACCACCGCGGCGACGCCGTCCACCCGCAGCAGGTCGTGGCCGGGGGAGTCCAGCAGTGCGGCGTCGAACCGGCCGAGCCGGACACCGGCCGCGTCCAGCTCGGCGCCGCCGTCGAGGCAGACCAGCAGGACCGTGGCGCCGGGCGGCACCTCGACCGCACGCCCGCCCGCCGGTCCCGGTCCGCCCTCCGGCTCCTGCCGGCCCGCCGGTCCCCGTCCTTCCGAGCCCTCCCGGCCGGCGGTGGCGACCTCGGCCGTCGCGCGGCCGCGACGGGTCATCACGTTGAAATCGACGACCGGGCCGCCCAGCAGCCGGCAGCCGGTGTCGGCGTCGCCGGGGAAGGCGAACGGCTGGTACGGCTGCGCGAGGACGTGCTCCGTGCCCGCCACGGTGAGGGCCATGCCGGCGCCGTCCACCAGGGTGATCACCCGGTCGACCCCGGGGAAGACCGAGAACGGTCCGCCCTGCCCGACGTCCGCGAGGCTCACCCGCCAGTCGAAGTCGGCCAGTCCGGAGCCCTCGGGCGCGCCCGCGACCTCGCGGGTGACGCCGCCGCCGTTCAGCCAGGCCGTCGCGGGCCGCCCGGCCGCCCGCAGTACTCGTACCGCCATGCCGTGCCTCGTCCCGTCGCCCCTGGTACCGGTCAAGGCGATCCTCGCACGTACCGGCGCCCCGGCCGGACGGCGGACGGGGCCGGGCGCCCGGCCCCGTCCGGTGAACCGTTCGGGCAGGGCCGTCGGTGTCCCGGGGGCACGGTCGGCCGACCTCCGGGGCAGTGCTCCCGGGGACGGCAGGGCAGTGCTCCCGGCCCGGTCGGGACGGGAGCACTGCCCCGGGAACGGCCGGGCCGCGGAGCTGCTGCCCGGTCGTGACCCGGTCCGCCGGGCGGTTCCGTGCCCGGTTCGGCGGCTCGCGGTCAGTGGCTCGCGGCCACGGGGCGGCGGGAGCGCACCGCGAACGGGAGCAGGCCGGCCAGGGCGGCCGCGCCGGCCACCGTGGTGAGGGCCAGCGGGAGGCCGACGGCGTCGGCCAGGAAGCCGATCACCGGCGGGCCGATCAGCATGCCCGCGTAGCCGAGGGTGGAGGCGGTGGCCACGCCCCGCGGGCCGCCCGCCGCGCCAGCCTGGGCGATCGCCAGCGGGAAGATGTTGGCGAGCCCGAGGCCGACCAGAACCAGCCCGGCGAGGGCGGCCGCCACCGACGGCGCCAGCGCCACCACCAGCATGCCGGCGCAGG
Organism: Kitasatospora indigofera; assembly: GCF_014655955.1. Lineage (GTDB taxonomy): Bacteria > Actinomycetota > Actinomycetes > Streptomycetales > Streptomycetaceae > Kitasatospora > Kitasatospora indigofera. The sequence goes on along the minus strand of NZ_BNBO01000025.1, from coordinate 100,063 downwards.
CGGTGAGGCCGCCGGTCGCGATCAGCCTGGTCTGGCCGATCCGGATGGAGAGCCAGGTGCCGCCGACCCGGCCGGCCGTCATGGCGAAGGCGAACGCCGCGTAGCCGGCGGCGGCCAGGCCCGCGGTCGCGTGCACGTCGTCGGTGAGGTGCAGGGTGGCCCAGTCGGCGATCGCGCCCTCGCCGTACGCGTCGAGCAGGGCGGTGAGGCCGAGCAGGACGACCAGCAGGCGGACCGACCGGGCGACGCCCGGGGCCGGCGTGGCGGAGGCCTTCCCGGCGGTCCCGGCACCGGTGTCGGCACCGGCCCTGGCACCGGCCCCGGCGGTGCGCCGGGCGGCCGGGGCCTGGGCCGGGCGGCCGGGCCGGCCGCGCAGCAGGGCGGTGCCGGCGGCGGCGGTGACGACGAGGCCGAGGGCGCCGCTCAGCGCCAGTGCCCAGGTGGTGCTGAGGGCGCCCGCGAGCAGCCCGCCGATGCCCGCGCCGAGCAGCCCGCCGAGGCTGTAGCCGGCGTGGAAGCTCGGCATGACCGGGCGGCGGAGCTCACGGACCAGGTCGACGGCGGCGCTGTTCATCGCGACGTTCGCGGCGCCGTAGCCGGCTCCGAAGAGCAGCAGGACGGCGCCGAGCGACAGCACCGAGTGGGTGTGCGCCGGCAGCGGGACGGCCAGGCTGAGCAGGGCGACCGAGGCGATCGTCACCGGCTTGGAGCCGTACCGGACGCAGAGCCGTCCGACCACCGGCATGGTGGCCACGGCGCCCGCGGAGAGGCAGAGCAGGGCGAGCCCGAGGGCGCTGTGCGTGGCGCTGACCTGGCCGCGGATGTCCGGGATGCGGACGACCCAGGCGGCGAACAGGAAGCCGTCCATGGCGAAGAAGGCGGTGAGGGCGAGTCGGGCGGGCGACCAGGCGCTCCGCTTGCTGGGAGACTGGTAGGGGGCTTCCGAGCGGGCGCGGGTTTTGTTTAGGAGCGGCACAAAGTAAGAATAGGCGTGTGCAGCACTCACCCACAAGCCCGAAGCCAGCACCGGACCCCAGCCGCCGGGCCGCGCCCGACCGCGGACGCACGCTGCTCGGCCCGGCGCTCACCCTCATCCACACCGGCCAGGCGCCCACCCGGTCCGCCCTGACCAAGGCCCTCGACGTGACCAGAGCCACCGCCGGCGCCGTCACCGGCGAACTGGAGGCACTGGGGCTGATCACCGTCGACTCCCGCCCCGCCGGCGGCGGCCGCGGCCGCCCCTCGCACCGGCTCGCCGTGGACCCGGCCGGCCCCGTGGTGGTCGCCGGCCAGATCCACTCGGACGGGTTCAGCGTCGCCCTCGCCGGGCTCGGCGGCCTGCTGGAGCCGCCCGTGCACCGGCCGCTGCCGGCCGCCACCGACCCCGTGCGGATGCTGCGCGCGGTCGCCCAGACCGGCGCCGAACTCGCCCGCGCCACCACCCGCCGCTGCCTCGGCGCCGCCCTCGCGCTGCCCAACCCCGTCACCGAACCGGACGGCACCGCGCTCGCCGCCCTGCACTTCGCCTGGCCCAGCGGCACCCCCGTCGCCGACCTCTACGACGTGGAGGTGCGGCGCGCCGACCACGGCCCGCACGCGCCGGCCGCGCTGCCGAGCTTCGTCGCCAACGACGCCAACCTCGGAGCGCTGGCCGAGTACCGGCACGGCGCCGGCCGGGGCGCCCGGCACCTGCTGCTGGTCAGCTCCGGGCACCGGGGCGTCGGCGGCGCGCTGGTCATCGACGGCAAGCTGCACACCGGCAGTGCCGGGCTCGCCCTGGAGGTCGGCCACCTCACGGTGGACCCGCAGGGCCGGCTCTGCCAGTGCGGGAACCGCGGCTGCCTCAACTCCGAGACCGACCCCAACGCCCTGTTCGCCGCCGCCGGACTCACCCCCGACCCGGCCCGCCCGCTGCTCGACCAGGCCCGCGAGCTGACCCGGGCCGCCGCCCACGACCCGCGCGCCCGGGCGGCCGTGGACCACGTCATCGACCGGCTCGGCCTTGGCCTGGCCGGGGTCGCGAACATCCTCAACCCCGACCGGGTGGTGCTCAGCGGCCTCCACAAGGACCTCTGGGAGGCCGATCCGGACCGGCTGCGGGCCGTGGTGGCCGAGCGCTGCCTGTGGGGCCGCAGCGGGCGGGTGCCGATCGTCGGCGCCGCGCTGGAGCACGGCGCCCTGGTCGGCGCGGCCGAACTCGCCTGGCTGCCCTACCTGGCCGACCCGCAGGCGGTGGCCGCCGACTGAGGCCCGGGCCGCGGCCCGGGGCTGCGCCCGGCCGCGGTCCGTACGCCGGTACCCGGGCAGGGGTGCCGGCGTACGGGCCGTGCCGGGCAGTGGTGCCGGGCCAGGGGACCGACCGGCCTACCGCAGGAGGGCGAGCGCCGCCCGGAGGTTGTGCTCCGCGATGCCCCGCATCGCCCCGCGGTCCGGGAAGTCCCCGTCCAGCAGCCGCAGCGGGCCGGGCACCAGGGCGAGCCGCATCGCCAAGGTGTGCAGGGCGAGCCGCTGTTCGTCCAGGCCGTCGTGGTCCAGCCACCGGTAGTGCTCGCCGAAACGGATCCGCAGGAAGGCGTGCTCCCACTCGACGTCGAAGTGCATCAGACCCTCGATGTCGATCAGGACAGGGTGCCCGTGCCGGTCCACCAGGACGTGGTCGGGGCCGAGTTCGCCGTGCACCAGCCCGTACTCGGCGCGCGGGCGGACGGCCGCGCCGTGCGCCTGGACGAGCGCCGCCAGTTGCTCCTCGGCCGCCGCCAGACGGGCGTCCCGGGCGGCGCCCTCGGCCAGGTCGGCCAGCGCCCTTTCGACCACCAGCCGCTCGGACGAAGGGCTCGCGGGCAAGGCCCCGGCACCGCTCGGGGCGGTCCGGCCGAGGTACGGGGCACGGTGCTCGCGCAGCAGGCCGAGGGCGTCGGCCAGCCGGGCCAGCACCGGTTCGGCGGCGCGCGGATCGCGCCCGAGCAGGGTCTCCAGGTTCTCGCCGGGGACGTCCTCGACGACCGCCAGGTCGGCCGGGTGCAGCGTGCGGCCGCCGTCGGCCAGGTACAGCCGGGGTGTCCGGACACCGAGGGCGGCCAGCCGGCGGTGGGCGGCCTGGAACAGGCCGAGGCCGGAGGCGGGGGAGAACGGGTCCTGCTGCCCGCCGGTGCCGCCGGCGCCCGCTCCGGGCTCGTCGCCCGCCCCCGGCCAGTAGTTCTCGGCGGCCGCCCAGCGGTAGACGACCACGCTGGACCCGTCGTCGAGCCGCAGGCGGTAGACACCCTTCTTGCTGCCGCCCCGCAGCCGTTCGACCGCCACCGGCCTGCGCCCGCCGCCGAGCGCCGCCCGGACGACACCCTCCCAGAGCTCCGGCGCCACCGCCCCGCGCACCGTCCCCATCCCGCGCCTCCTCGGTGAATCGGCGGCCGTCCCGTGCGGCCGTCCTGTCCCGTCCCGTCGGCCGTGGGCCGGCCGCCTCGCCGACCCTAGTGCGCGCTGGCCCGGCTGCCGTCCCGTGGCCGCTCCGGCAGCCGGAACCTTGCGCAGATCGTCATGTTTTTGCGTAAATGATCTTTGTTTTTGCGAACCATCCTGTAGGTTGATTCCCGTGACGAAACGACTCTCCGAAGTTGCCCGATTCGCCGGCGTCAGTGAGGCGACGGTCAGTCGCGTGCTGAACGGACGGCCCGACGTGGCGCGGTCGACCCGGGAATCGGTGCTGACCGCGCTCGACGTCTTCGGCTTCGAGCGGCCGGCCAAGCTCCGCGGGAACCGGGCGCCGCTGGTCGGCCTGGTCGTCCCCGATCTGCAGAATCCGGTCTTCCCGGCCTTCGCCGAAGCCCTCGCCGGGGCCCTCAACAAGCGCGGCCTGATCCCGGTGCTGTGCACCCGGACGGCCGACGGGGTCTCCGAGGCGCACTACATCCAGATGCTGCTGGAGCAGAACATCGGGGGCATCATCTTCGTCGGCTCCAGCTACGCCGACGCCGGGCCGGAGCACGGCCGGGCACTGCGCGAACGGCAGGTGCCGATCGTCCTGATCAACGCCGCCGACGAGAACCTCGGGGTGCCCCAGGTCTCCGCCGACGATGCCGTGGCGGTGGAGCAGGCGCTGGTCCACCTGACGGCGCTCGGGCACCGGCGGATCGGCCTGGCGCTCGGGCCGGTCGGCCATGTCCCCTCTGCCCGCAAGCTTGCTGCGTACGCGTCCTACTGGCGGGGGCAGGGCCGGGGGCCGGAGTTCTGGCGCCCGCTGGTGGCCCACTCCATGTTCTCCATGGAGGGCGGTGCGATGGCGCTGGGCCGGCTGGCCGGGCAGGGGATCACCGCGCTGGTGTGTGCCAGCGACGCGCTGGCGCTGGGGGCGATCCGGGCCGCCCGGCGGCGCGGGACGGCGGTGCCGGAGCAGCTCTCGGTGACCGGGTTCGACGACTCGCTGTACATGGCGGTGACCGACCCGCCGCTCACCACGGCCCGGCAGCCGATCCAGGCGATGGCCGCCGCGGCGATCGCCTCGCTGGTCGCGCAGATGGACGGCGGCGAGACCGCCGAGGAGCTGATGGTCTTCGAGCCGGAGCTGATCGTCCGGCAGTCGACGGCGGTCTGCCCGGTGCCGCGGGAGGGCTGAGCGGGCCGCGTTCGCGAGGGGTGTGGTGCCGTCGTCCGGCCGGACGACGGCACCACACCCCTCGGCGTTTCCCGGGGTGGGCGAGGCCGGCCGATAGTGACGCAGTGTTACGAGCATGGGCTTCGGCGATTAATATTTTGCGCGCATTGATTGACATCTTGCGGCAGCCACTTCTACTGTCGGCGCGAAGCCGGGCGGTCGACACCGGCGGATCCCACCCCATCACGCAAGCCGCTTGCAGCGCCGCGCCCGTCCCGGGCGGTGCCCTGCCGCGTACCCAGGAAGGCCCTGATCCCCATGGACGGCATCAGAACCCGCCAGGCCCTCGGGCTGAGCATCGCCACCGCCCTCGCCCTCGGGCTCACCGCCTGCGGCGGATCCGGCTCCGGCGGCGCCGCCGCGGACGGTGTGGTGACGATCAGCGTCAACGGCATGCCGGCCGCCACCCAGACCGTCGACCGCAAGAACTTCGAGGACGACGTCAAGGCGTTCGAGGCGAGCCACCCGAAGATCAAGATCGACGCCCGTGAGGGCCAGATGGACCCGACGACCTTCGCCGCCAAGCTGGCGGGCGGTCAGTTGGAGGACGTCTTCTACGTCTACTTCACCGACCCGGCCGGCCTGATCCAACGCCGCCAGGCCAAGGACATCTCGGCCGAGATCAAGGACTTCCCCGCCCTCGCCGACATCCGCCCCGCGCTGCAGGACGTCTTCCGGGACTCGGGCGGCAAGATCTACGGCGTCCCGGAGGGCAACTACTCACTGGGCCTGGTCTACAACCGCGCGCTCTTCACCAAGGCCGGCCTGGACCCGGACAAGCCGCCGACCACCTGGGAGGAGGTCCGCACCGCCGCCGGGAAGATCACTGCTCTGGGCGACGGGGTCACCGGCTACGCCGACTACAGCAAGAACAACCAGGGCGGCTGGCACCTCACCTCGTGGATCTACTCCATGGGCGGCGACGTGGCGACCCAGCAGAACGGCGGCTGGAAGGCCGCGTTCAACTCCGACGCCGGCCGCAAGGCGCTGCAGATGCTGCACGACATGCGCTGGACCGACCAGAGCATGGGCACCCGGCAGCTGCTGGAGATCCCCGACGTCCAGAAGATGATGGGCTCCGACAAGCTCGGGATGTACATGGCCGGACCGGACAACATCCCCACCATCGTCAAGCAGTTCGAGCGCAAGTACGACGACTACGGCCTGGCCGCCCTGCCCGGTTCCGCCACCCTCGGCGGCGGCGACGGCTTCATGTTCAACCCCAAGATCTCCTCCGAGAAGGTCAGGGCCGGCCTCACCTGGCTCCAGTGGAAGTACCTGAACCCGGACCGCGAGGAGGAGATCACCAAGAAGTCGGTCGGCGGCTCGATCCCGATCGGCCTGCCGCAGCCCAACCTCTGGTCCGGCGCCTCCGCCGCCAAGGTCGACGCGGTCCATAAGCAGTACGCCAACGTGCCGGTGCAGAACTTCAAGCCCTTCACCGACCGCAGCGACTCCGTCAAGGTCAAGGTCGAGCCGCCGAACGCGCAGCAGATCTACACCGTGCTGGACGCCGTGATGCAGGCCGTCCTGACCGAGAAGGACGCCGACCTCGGCCAGTTGCTGAGCGGCGCCGAGGGCAAGGTCAACACCATCCTCGCCACGGTCAAGTGAGCCGGCCGGGCCGGGGCCGCCGGGCCGGTCCCGGCCCGGCGGCCCCGGCCCGCCCGTCGGCCGTCCGGCAGCGGCCGGCCGTCCGGCCCCCGTCGGCCCCCGCGCCCGACCACCCCAGGAACCACGCAGAGCAGGAAACGAGCCCGCCATGACGGCCGAACCCCTCACCGCACACCGAGATCCCGCCCCCGCCCCCGGCGCCGCACCCGCACCCGGGCCCGTCCGGGCCGGCCGGCCCGGACCCGCAGGGCCCACGGCTCCCGCGCCCGCCGCCCCCGCCGGCCGGCTGCGCCGCAAGGTCCGCGACAACCTGGTCGCCCACCTCTTCCTCGCCGCCGGCATCCTCTGCTTCGCGCTGTTCTCCTGGTACCCGATCGTGCGGGGCCTGCTGCTCAGCTTCCAGCAGGTGAACTTCGCCGAGCCGGCCCGGTGGGTCGGGCTGGACAACTTCCGCCGGCTGTTCGAGGACCCGCTGTTCCTGACCGCCTGGCGGAACACCGGCTGGTTCACCCTGCTGGCGCTGGTCTTCGGCTTCGCGGCGCCGTTCGCCACCGCCGTGGTCCTCAACGAGCTGCGGGGCGGCCGGAGTTACCTGCGGATGACGGTCTACCTGCCGGTCATGCTGCCGCCGGTGGTCACCATGCTGCTCTGGCGCTGGTTCTACGACCCGGGACCGGGCCTGTTCAACCGGGCGCTGGACGTCCTGCACCTGCCGGCCCAGCAGTGGCTGGAGTCCCAGAACCTGTCGATGGTCTCGCTGGTGCTGGTCTCCACCTGGGCCAACATGGGTACCACCACCCTGGTCTACCTCGCCGCCCTCGGCGGCATCCCCGGCGAGCTGTACGAGGCGGCCGAACTCGACGGTGCCTCGATCCGGCAGCGGCTGTGGCACGTGACCGTCCCGCAGATGCGCTTCATCCTGATGATCACCCTGCTGCTGCAGGTCATCGGCACCATGCAGGTCTTCGTCGAGCCCTTCGTGCTCACCGGCGGCGGGCCGAACGACGCCACCGTGACCGTCCTGCTGCTCCTCTACCGCTACGCGTTCGTCTACAACGACTTCGGCCTGGCGAGCGCCATGAGCACGGTGCTGTTCGTGGTGCTCGGGCTCTTCGCGGGGATCTACCTGCGCCTGACCCGGACCAAGGGCTGAGAGGAAATCCCATGGCTGACGGAACCGCTGTCCGCACCCTTGTCGCACCGACCGAGATGAGCCGCCGGGCCGGCCGCCTGATCCACCGCTTCGTCCTGACCGCCACCCTGGTGAGCTTCACCCTGGCCTTCGTCTTCCCGCTCTACTGGATGGCGAGCGGCGCCCTCAAGTCCTCGGCCGAACTGGCCCGCTCCACACCGACGTTGACCCCGCACAGCTGGCACCCGGAGAGCTACTCGGCGGCCTGGTCGAGCGTCGGGCTCGGCCACTACTTCCTGAACACCCTGCTGCTGGCGGCCGGGGCCTGGGCGTTCCAGCTGGTGGTGGACGTGTCCGCGGCCTACGCGCTGTCCAAGCTCCGCCCTGCGCTCGGCAACGTGGTGCTGGGGATGATGCTGGCCACGCTGATGCTGCCGGTCTCGGCGCTGCTGGTGCCGACGTACCTCACGGTCGTCGACGTCCCGCTGATCCACGTCAACCTGATCAACACGCCGTTCGCGGTCTGGCTGCCGGCCGCCGCCAACGCCTTCAACATCTTCGTCCTGAAGCGCTTCTTCGACCAGATCCCGGCCGAACTGCTGGACTCCGCACGGATCGACGGCGCCGGCCCCGTCCGGGTGCTGGTCTCGGTGGTGCTGCCGCTGTCGCGGCCGGTCCTGGCGGTGGTGTCGATCTTCGCGGTGGTCGGGGTCTGGAAGGACTTCCTCTGGCCGATGCTCGTCCTGCCGGACCCGGCGAAGCAGCCGATCACGGTGGCGCTCAACCGGCTCGCCATCGACATGCCCGCCAACCAGTTGCTGGCCGGGATGGTGATGGCCAGCATCCCGCTGCTGGTGCTGTTCCTGATCTTCCAGCGCCACATCCTGGCCGGGCTGACGGCCGGCAGCCTCAAGGGCTGACCCCCGGGGCACCGCCCGGCGAGCCGCCCGGCCGCACCCACGTTGCTCCCCCACGCTGCTCCCCCCACGCCTCTCCTCCCGGGGTGCCGGCCCAGGTCACGCAGGCACCGGCCCCCGCGGGCCGGGCCGCCCTGCCCCGTTGCGCCACCCCGCGCGGCCGAACCACCCGGCCCGACCGCACCGTCCCGTCCGGCCGAACCACCCCGCCGCGCCCCACGCGCGGCGGGTCCCCCACCCATGGCAAGACCCGAACTCGGCAACGATGCCGGGAAGGACAAACCGTGTCATCACTCATGAACAACCCCCGCAGACGCGCCAAGCTGGCGCTGCCCGTCCTGATGTCCATGATCGGAGCCGTGGCGCTCTGGGGCGTCACTCCCACCGCCCACGCCGCCACCACCGTCGTCGAGGCGGAGTCCTCGGCGCTCTCCGGTGGTGCTTCGTTCGCCTCGGACCACGCGGGTTTCACGGGTTCGGGTTTCGTCGGTGGTTTCACCGATGCGAACAAGGGCGGTGCGTCGACGTCGTTCGCGGTGCAGTCGGCGGTGGCCGGTGCGGGGTCGGTGCGGATCCGCTACGCGAACGGGACGGGTTCGGCGATGACGCTGAGCCTGTTGGTGAACGGCGCGAAGGTGCGGCAGGTGAGTCTGCCGGCGACGGCGAACTGGGACACCTGGGGGACGAGCGACCAGGCGGTGACCTTCGCGGCCGGGGCCAACACGGTGGCGCTGAGCTTCACCACGGCCGACAGCGGCAACGTCAACCTCGACAACATCACCGCCGTCACCCCCGACCGGGCCACCACCCCGCCGCCGGTCTCCGGTCAACTGGAGGCGGAGTCGGCGGCGCTGTCGGGTGGTGCTTCGTTCGCCTCGGACCACGCGGGTTTCACGGGTTCGGGTTTCGTCGGTGGTTTCACCGATGCGAACAAGGGCGGTGCGTCGACGTCGTTCGCGGTGCAGTCGGCGGTGGCCGGTGCGGGGTCGGTGCGGATCCGCTACGCGAACGGGACGGGTTCGGCGATGACGCTGAGCCTGTTGGTGAACGGCGCGAAGGTGCGGCAGGTGAGTCTGCCGGCGACGGCGAACTGGGACACCTGGGGGACGAGCGACCAGGCGGTGACCTTCGCGGCCGGGGCCGACACGGTGGCGCTGAGCTTCACCACGGCCGACAGCGGCAACGTCAACCTCGACAACATCACCGTCACCACCCCCGCCGCCCCGACCACACCGCCGACCACCACCCCGCCCACCACGCCCCCGCCCACCACACCGCCCCCGGCCGGCAGCCCCACCCACCAGGCGGAGGACGCCTTCTTCTCCGGGGGCCCGGCCCTCGGCACGGCCGCCACCGGCTCGACCGGCACCGGTTACCTCACCGGCTTCGCCGCCCAGGGCGCCCGCGTCGTCTTCTCGGTCGACACCCCCGCCGCCGCGCCCTACCCGGTCGCCGTGCGCTACCGCACCGCCGGTACCGCCGCCGCCTCGATCACCCTCGCTGCCAACGGCCTGAAGGTCCGGCAGGTCGCGCTGCCCGCCACGGCCGGCGCCTGGAGCACCGTCACCGTCGACGCCCCGCTGCGGGCCGGCCTCAACACGGTGACCCTGCGCACCGAGGCGGGCGACGGCGGCAGCCCCGACCTGGACGGCATCACCGTCACCGGATCGGCCGCCAACGCCGGCCGGGGCGCCACCGTGCCGTACACCACCTACGAGGCGGAGAGCGGCACCACCAACGCCGCCACCGTCGGCCCTGACCGCACCTACCTCACGGTCGCCGCCGAGGCCTCCGGCCGGAAGGCCGTGGTGCTCGACAGCACCGGCGAGTACGTCCAGTTCACCCTGACCAGGCCCGCCAACGCGCTCACCCTGCGGTACTCGATCCCGGACGACGCGGCCGGCACCGGCACCGCCGCCACGCTCAGCCTGTACGCCAACGGCAGCCAGGTCCGCGACCTGGACCTCAGCTCCAAGTACAGCTGGGTGTACGGCTCCTACCCGTACACCAACACCCCCTCCCAGGGCGCCGGGCACCACTTCTTCGACGAGACCCGGCAGATCGTCGGCGACTTCCCGGCCGGTACGGTGCTGAAGTTCCAGAAGGACGCTGGCGACACCGCCGCCTCCTACACCCTGGACCTGCTGGAGACCGAGCAGGTGGCGCCGGCCGCGGCCATGCCCGCCACCGGGTTCGTCTCCGCCGCCGCCCTCGGCGCCACCGCCGACGACGGCACCGACGACACCGCCGCGCTGAACAGCGCGGTGGCCACCGCCAAGTCCCAGGGCAAGGGCCTCTGGCTGCCGGCCGGGACGTTCGACATCTCCGGCCACGTCAACCTCACCGGGATCGCGCTGCGCGGCGCCGGCGAGTGGGCCACCACGCTCAAGGGCCTGAACGGCAAGGGCGGCCTGTTCGGCCAGGGCGGCACCAACACCGTCCAGGACCTGACCATCGCCGGCGACGTCTCCTACCGCGACGACGCCAACTTCGACGCCGGGATCGAGGGCGACTTCGGCAGCGGCTCGACCGTCCAGGACGTCTGGATCGAGCACACCAAGGTCGGCCTCTGGATCGACGCGCCCACCGACGGGCTGCTCGTCCACGGCCTGCGGATCCGCGACACCTTCGCCGACGGCGTCAACCTGCACAAGGGCACCGCGAACACCGAGGTCCGCCACACCAGCGTCCGCAACACCGGGGACGACGGGCTGGCGATGTTCTCCGAGGGCCAGGCCGTCAGCAACTCGGCGTTCCGCTTCGACACCGTCCAGTCCCCGCTGCTGGCCAACGCGATCGGCATCTACGGCGGCAACGCCAACCGGGCCGAGGACAACCTGCTCGCCGACACCGTCACCGGCTCGGCCGGCATCGCGATCAGCAGCCGCTTCGCGCCGGTGCCGTTCAGCGGCACCACGTCGGTGCAGCGCAACACCCTGCTGCGCACCGGTGGCCTGGAGCCCAACTGGAACAGCCGGTTCGGCGCGCTGTGGATCTACGCCGACAGCTCGGACATCACCGCCCCGGTGCTCGTCCAGGACCTCGACATCCTGGACAGCACCTACAGCGGGCTCCTGCTCTCGTACCAGAGGACCATCAGCAACCTGACGGTCCGCAACGTGCGGATCCAGAACACCGGCGCCTACGGCGTGGAGATCATCTCCAACGGCTCCGGGAGCTTCTCCGGCGTCACCGTCACCGGTACCGCCTCCGGCGGGCTCAGCACCAGCGGCACCTTCACCGTCGACCGGGGGACCGGCAACACCGGTTGGTGACGCCGCCCCGCAGCATCCGGTCCACCCCGCCCCGACCGCCGGGGTGGACCGGCCCCGCGCTCCGGCCCCCGCCCCTCGCGGGGGCCGGCTTCCCAACGATCCAGGAGAGGGACCACCGTGTCCGAGAGCAACGCCCCCACCGGTACCGCTTGGTGGCGGCACGCCGCGATCTACCAGGTGTACGTCCGCAGCTTCGCCGACGGCAACGGCGACGGCACGGGGGACCTCGCCGGCGTCCGGGACCGCCTGCCCTACCTGCGCGAACTCGGCGTGGACGCGCTCTGGTTCAACCCCTGGTACCTCTCGCCGATGGCCGACGGCGGCTACGACGTGGCCGACTACCGGGACATCGACCCGATGTTCGGCACCCTCGCCGAGGCCGAGCGGCTGATCGACGAGGCGCACGGCCTGGGCCTGCGGGTGATCGTCGACCTCGTCCCCAACCACTGCTCCGACCAGCACGTCTGGTTCCGGCAGGCACTGGCGGCCGGGCCCGGCTCGCCGGAGCGGGAGCGGTTCTGGTTCGCCCCCGGGCGGGGCGAGAACGGCGAACTTCCGCCCAACGACTGGCAGTCGTACTTCGGCGGCAACGCCTGGAGCCGGATCACCGAGGCCGACGGCACCCCCGGCCCCTGGTACCTGCACCTGTTCGCGCCGGAGCAGCCGGACCTCAACTGGGAACACCTGGACGTGCGGGCCGAGTTCGAGTCCATCCTGCGGTTCTGGCTGGACCGCGGCGTGGACGGGTTCCGGATCGACGTGGCGCACGGCCTGGCGAAGAAGCCCGGCCTGCCCGACGTCGGCCCCGACCCGGACGTCACCGACCTGCCCTACCAGGACTGCGACGCCGTCCACGACATCTACCGCAGCTGGCGCAAGATCTCCGACTCGTACCCGGGGGAGCGGGCCTTCGTCGGCGAGGTCTGGCTGCCCACGCCCACCCAGTTCGCCCGCTACCTGCGCCCGGACGAGCTGCACTCGGCCTTCAACTTCGAGTTCCTGTGCTGCGCCTGGGAGGCGGACGCGCTGCGCTCGGTCGTCGACACCACCCTGGCCGCGCACCGCCCGGTCGGCGCGCCGCCGACCTGGGTGCTCTCCAACCACGACACCATCCGGCACGTGACCCGCTACGGCCGGGCCGACACGTCCTTCGACATGGGCGACAAGCGCCTCGGCGACCCCAGCGACCCGGTGCTCGGGCGGCGCCGCGCCCGCGCGGCCGCGCTGCTGACGATGGCCCTGCCCGGCGGCGTGTACGTCTACCAGGGCGACGAACTGGGACTGCCGGAGGTGCAGGACATTCCCGACCACCTCGTGCAGGACCCGACCTTCGTCCGTTCCGGCGGCCTCGACCGCGGACGGGACGGCTGCCGGGTGCCGCTGCCCTGGTCGGCGGAGGGCGGCTCGCTCGGCTTCTCGCCCGCCGGCGCGGACGCCCGGCCGTGGCTGCCGCAGCCCGCCGACTGGGCGGAGGTCGCGGTGTCGGTCCAGCACGCCGACCCGGATTCGGCACTGGCGCTCTACCGCGCGGCGCTGGCGCTGCGGCGGGAGCGGCTGGTGCCGCTGGGCGAGGGCTTCGACTGGGTGGCGGCGGGGCCCGGGGCGCTGTGCTTCACGCGGGGCGGGGGGTTCCACTGCCTGGTCAACTTCTCCGACGAGCCGGTGGGGCTGCCGGCGGACTCCGTCGTCCTGCTCAGCAGCTCCCCGCTCGTCGGCGGTGTCCCCGGCCAACGGGTGGTCCCGGGCGACACCTGTGTCTGGTTCACGACCGGCTGACGCACCTGCGCCGCCGGCCGGCGGTGCTACGCGAAGGACGGCCGCCGGCCGAACGGGCGCCGCCGCACCCGGGTGACGGGCCGGCCGGCGGCCGGTGCCTCCTCGCGGCCGGCCATCCCGGCGAGCCGGTCGGCCTGGTGGCCGGTCAGCCGGGGCGGCGGCCCCGAGCCGCTGTCGGCGTCGGTGTGCAGCTGGGTCAGGGCTGTGACGAGTGCGAAGTAGTCGCTCATTTCAGGGTTCCTTTCGGTCTTCATCCTCTGACCTCAAGGGTGACGTGCCGTCATGACGGCAGTTTTGCAGGCGGGTCTCGATCTGGTGGCCGTTGGGTGGACGTCCGGCCCCGGGCGTTACCGGCGGGCCGCGTGAGTGTTACGGCGGGATAAGCGGAAGCTGGAATGCCGGTAGCAGTTACTTATTGTAGTCGACTGTTACACTGGGTGCGGATGTGGAGCAGGATCCCTGCTGCGACGGATGTGCCTGCCTGAGGAGAGTGGCGATGACCGCCGGGAATGCCGCGACGACCACCGGGACCGTCGACGTGGACCGTTCGGACGCCGCCTACCGCGGCTGGCTCAAGGAGGCCGTCCGCAAGGTCCAGGCCGACGCCAACCGCTCCGCCGACACCCACCTGCTGCGCTTCCCGCTGCCGGCGGACTGGGGCATCGACCTCTACCTGAAGGACGAGTCCACCCACCCCACCGGCAGTCTCAAGCACCGGCTCGCCCGCTCGCTCTTCCTCTACGGGCTCTGCAACGGCTGGATCCGCCCCGGGAAGCCCGTGATCGAGGCGTCCAGCGGTTCCACCGCCGTCTCCGAGGCGTACTTCGCCGGGCTGATCGGGGTGCCGTTCATCGCCGTGATGGCCAGGAGCACCAGCCGGTCCAAGATCGACCTGATCGAGTTCCACGGCGGCAGCTGTCACCTGGTCGACAGCGCCTGCGAGGTCTACGAGGCCGCCGCCCGGCTCGCCGAGGAGAGCGGCGGCCACTACATGGACCAGTTCACCTACGCCGAGCGGGCCACCGACTGGCGCGGCAACAACAACATCGCCGAGTCGGTCTTCGCCCAGCTGCGGCTGGAGCCGCACCCCGAACCCGACTGGATCGTCGCCACCGCCGGCACCGGTGGCACCTCGGCGACCATCGCCCGTTACGTCCGCTACAGCCAGCACGACACCCGGATCTGCGTCGCCGACCCGGAGAACTCCTGCTTCTTCGAGGGCTGGGTGGAGCACGACCCGGACGCCTCCTGCGAGAGCGGCTCCCGGATCGAGGGCATCGGCCGGCCCCGGATGGAGCCCAGCTTCGTGCCCGGGGCCATCGACCGGATGATGAAGGTGCCGGACGCCGCCTCGATCGCCACCGTCCGGGTGCTGGAGCAGGTGCTCGGCAAGAAGGCCGGCGCCTCCAGCGGCACCGGGCTGTGGAGCGCGCTGCGGATCGTCGCCGAGATGCGGGCGGCCGGCCGGCACGGCAGCGTCGTCACCCTGATCTGCGACCCGGGCGACCGCTACCTGGACAAGTACTACTCGGACGAGTGGCTGGCCGGCCAGGGCATCGACATCGAGCCGTACCGCGAGCGGCTGACCGCCTTCCTGGCCGGCGCCGCCGGGCTGGACTGACACCTGCGCCGCCCGCCCGCCGGACCGCTGACGGACCGGCGGACCGACAGGCGTACGGACCGGCGGGATGCCGTCCCCGGCCGGCCTGACCTGGACACGCCCACGGGCGGCGCACTCACCGGCCCGTCGCACCCTCCCCGCCCAAGCTGGGACCCCCGGACGCCTGAGTCGCCGGGTGGAGCACCCCAGCGACAAGGTTCGAGGAGTCGGTTGCGATGGCCTGGCACGGGCGGACACTACGCAGGACCAGCGTCCTGGTACTGAGCGCGTTGGCGTTCGGCGGCCTCACGGCGGGCCCGCTGGCCGGCCCCGCCGTCCCGGCCGGCCTCCCCACCGGCGGCACGGTGATCGTGAACGAGACCTTCGAGGGCGACACCGTGCCGGACCCGGCCTGGGAGCCGCTCGGCCGGGCCTGCCTGACCGGCGCGCCGGTGGGCAGCACGCCGCCGTCCGGGGCCGCCCAGATCCCCGCCTGCCCGGCGGCCGGCCAGGGCCCGCCCCCCACCCCGGGCGTGACCCCCGGCTACCTCCAGCTCAACGACGCGAGCGGCTTCGTCGGCGGCTCGCTGCTGTACCGGCGCCCGGTGCCCGCCTCGGCCGGGCTCTCGGTCACCTTCGAGCAGTACCAGTACGCCGGGACGGCCGCGCCCGGCGACGGCATCGGCTTCTACCTGGTCGACGGGTCGACGCCGCTGGACAGCCAGGGCGCGGACGGCGGCAGCCTCGGCTACGCCCAGCGGAACCTCTCGCCCGGCGTGGTCGGCGGCTACCTGGGCGTCGGGCTCGACGCGTACGGGAACTTCTTCAACGACGGGGAGTCCCGCGGCGCCGGCTGCCCGGCCGGGCAGCAGTCGCCCGTCCAGGTGGACGGGCCGGTGGCGCCCAACGTGATCACCCTGCGCGGCCCGGGCGCCGGCATCTCGGGCTACTGCTACCTCGCCTCCACCACCACCCCGACCGCCGACCCGACCCGGTACGCCTCGACGCTGCCGGGCACGCTCAGCGCCGCCTTCGGCGTCACCGACCCGGCGGTCGCCAAGCGCCTGGTCAACGTGCAGATCACGCCGGCCCCCGCGCCCCGGGTGATCGTCCAGCTGGACTTCCAGGACGGCGCGGGCTGGCAGGAGGTGCTCAACCAGCCGGCCCCGGCCGGCCTGCCGCCGACCTACAAGTTCGGCTTCAGCGCCTCCACCGGCGGCAGCACCGACGTCCACCTGATCCGCGGCGTGAACGCCGCCACCATCGTGCCGCTCAGCCGCCTCGACCTGGTCAAGCAGGTCGACCGGACCGGCGCCCCGCTGCCCGCCGAGATCACGGCCGGCACGGTCATCCCGTACCAGTACGTGCTGACCAACGGCGGCCTGGACACCCTGACCGGGCTCCAGGTGACGGACAACCGGCTCGCGCCGGTCAGCTGCCCCGCCACCAGCCTCCCGCCCGCGCCGGCCACCGGCAGCACCGTGGTCTGCACCGGCAGCTACACCGTGACCGCCGCCGACGTGGCCGCCGGGCAGGTGGTGAACACCGCCAACGCCACCGCGACCGCGGAGAACGGATCGGCCGTCAACGCGCCGCCCTCCACGGTGACCGTCCCCTTGGTCTCCTCCGTCGGCCTGACCAAGACGGTGCTCACGCCGGCGCCGCAGACGGCCGGCCAGAGCATCGACTACGCGTTCACGGTCACCAACACCGGTGGCTCCACCCTCTCCACCGTGACCGTCCAGGACCCGCTGATCAGCCCGTCCGACGGGTCCAACCCGATCTCCTGCCCGGTCTCCGTGCTCCAGCCCGGTGAGTCGACCGTCTGCACGGCGAGCTACCTGCTCAAGGAGTCGGACCTGGTGGCGACCGGCACCTTCACCAACACCGCGACCGCCAAGGGCCAGACCGCTCTGGGACAGAACGTGGTCTCGGCCCCCGCCAGCGCCACGGTCGGCCAGGTGGCCGACATCGGGGTCACGGTGACCGCCGACCCCACCGCCCCGCTGGTCGGCGGGACGGTCACCTTCACCGTCACGGCCACCAACCACGGCCCGGACGACGCCTCCTCGGTGGTGATCTCCAACCCCGTCCCGGCCGGCTCGACGTACGTCTCGGCCACCCCGGGCACCGGCACCACCTTCGACCCGGCGACCTCGAGGTGGACCATCCCCGCCCTGCCGCTGAACGGCTCCGCGCAGCTCACCTTCGTGGTGCGGGTGGACGGCACCGACCCGGTGACGGACACCGCGACGGTCGTCTCCGCGGCCCAGACCGACCCGGTGGCCGAGAACAACACCGCCTCCGCGACGGTCACGCCGGTGCAGCGGACCGACATCGCGGTCACCAAGTCGGTCGACGTCGCGAGCCCGCAGATCGGGCAGCAGGTCACCTTCACGGTCGGGGCCGAGAACAAGGGCCCGGCCGCCGCCACCGGGGTCACCCTGACCGACGTCCTCCCGGCGGGCCTCACCCTGGTCCGGGCCACGCCCTCGACCGGGGCGTACGACCGGACCACCGGGATCTGGACGGTGGGCGGCCTCGCGGTGGGGGAGAAGGCGACCCTGACGCTGACCGTGGTGGCCACCAGCACCGGCCTGCTCACCAACAGCGCCTCGCTGACGACGGTTCAGCCGGCGGACTCCGTGCCCGGCAACAACGAGGCCTCGGCCGAGGTGCTGGTGCGGAACGTCAGCCCGAGCCCGAGCCCGAGCCCGAGCCCAAGCCCGTCGCCGTCGCCGAGCCCCAGCCCGAGCCCGAGCCCGTCGCCGTCGCCGTCGCCGAGCCCCACCCACACCCACAGTCCCAAGCCGTCGCCGAGCCCCACCCGCACCCACAGCCCGAAGCCGAGCCCGAGCCACAGCCCGGAGCCCAGCCCGTCCGACGACTGCTCCAGCCCCGCAGCGGGTGGCTGGCCCGGTCACCACGCCGCGCCGAGCCTGCGTCCGGGCGCCCGGGCGCTGCCGCCGGCCCTGCCGGTGGAGGTTCCGGAGGCCGCGCCGACGGGTGCGCCGAGCGGGAACGGGCCGGACGCGGCTGAGGCCGGGGAGCCCCGGGTGAGCCCGTCGGACGGTCCCGCCGGGGCGCCTGCCACGGCCGGCCTGGCGCACACCGGGTTCTCGGTGGTGTTGCTGGTGGTGGCCGCCGGGCTGCTGATCCTGATCGGCGGGCTGTTCTCCGCCGCTGGGCGTCGCCGCAGGCACTGATCCGGCGGACCGGCTCCGAGGCTGAAGCCGGCACCGCGAACGGCGGGCCGCCCCTTCGAAGGGGCGGCCCGCCGTCGTTCGGTGGGTCAGGCCGTCACGGCGGCGGTGGGCCGGTCCGTGCCGGCGCGGGCCGGCTCGGGGCGCCGGAGCGGCTCGCCGAGGAGCAGCACGCCGGCCGCGGCGACCGCGCCGGCCGTCAGGCCGTGCACCCCGAACGCGGTGGCCGCCGAGCCGTGGTGGTTCAGGACGACGAGCATGTCGCCGAGCGGGGTCAGGGACTCGACCAGCATCAGCCAGCCGAGGGCCCGGCGCTGCCGGGTGGCGAGCAGGGTGAGCACGGCCAGGCCGGAGACCAGGTCGCGGACGCCCTTGACGTTGAGGAACCCGGTGGCGTCGCCGCCGCGCGGCCAGTCGGGGAGCCCGAAGGCCGGCGCCGTGGCGGCCGGGTCCAGCAGGTAGCTCAGGCCGACGTAGCTGATGCCGAGGCCGGTCAGGACGGTGATGCCGGTGGCGAGGGCGCGCTTGACGGACATGGTGGTCTCCCCTTGCTCGGGCCGTCCGACCGGGTGGTCCGGTCCTGGCCGGTGGTATCTAGCATCGCTAGGAACAAGAACGACGCTAGAGCATTCATTGCTCTGATGTCTAGCGGTGCTAGGATTCAGCTCGTGTCCATCCAGCAGCGCCGTGAGCGCGACCGAGCCCAACGCCATCAGCTGATCATCGACACCGCGCGGGAGCTGGCCGAGGCCGAGGGCTGGGAGGCGGTGACCACCCGGCGGCTGGCCGAGCGGATCGAGTACAGCCAACCCGTCCTCTACAGCCACTTCGCGGGCAAGGACGCCATCGTGGCGGCCGTCGCCGAGCAGGGCTTCGCCGAGCTCGCGGCCCGCCTGGCCGCGGCCCGCGCCGCCGCCGGCGACCCGCCCGGGGCCTTCGCCGCCCTGGCCGGCGCCTACTGCGCGTTCGCCTACGCCAACCCCGCCCGGTACGACGCGATGTTCACCATGGCCAGCGAGCTGCCGTTCGGCACCGCCGATTCGCCCGCCGCGCTGAAGGCCGCCTTCGCCGAACTGGCCCAGGTGTTCGGGCGGGTGGCGGACGCCGCCGAGGCGGAGGCGTTCACCGAGATCGCCTGGGCCTCCCTGCACGGACTGGTGATGCTCACCCGGGGCGGGCGGCTGCGTCCCGGCCTCCAGGAGCAGCGGCTCGACCTGTTGGTCCGCCGGCTGCTGCGGGAGTCGCCGCCGGCCGGATGACCGCGCGCCGGCGGACGGCGGCGGAGCGGGGCGGCCGGGCTCAGCCGGCCGGGGCCACCAGGACTTCGCGGACGTGCTCGCGGGCCGTCCGGGCGGCGTCCGCCGGGAGCGCGGCGTCGGTCACCCAGGTGTCGGCCTCGGCGAGTTCGGCGAAGGTCGACAGGCCGACCAGGCCCCACTTGGTGTGGTCGGCGACCACCACCACCCGGCCGGCCGAGTCCACGAACTGCCGGTTGGTCTCCGCCTCGGCGATGTTCGGGGTGGACAGGCCCGCCTCGGCGGACAGGCCGTGCGTGCCGAGGAAGAGCAGGTCGAAGCGCATCGAGCGGATCGTGCGGTCGGCAACCGGGCCGACCAGCGAGTCGGACGGCGTCCGCACCCCGCCGGTGAGCACCACCGTCGCACCGGCGCCCTCCCCGGCGCGCCGGGCCCGTTCGAAGATCTCCGAGACCGGGACGGAGTTGGTCACCACGGTCAGCCGCTCGACACCGGTCAGGTGCGCGGCCAGCGCGTGGGTGGTCGTCCCGCCGGAGATCGCGACGGCCGAGCCGGGCGCCACCAGGGCGGCCGCCGCCCGGGCGATCTCCTCCTTGGCGGACAGCTCCAGCGCGGACTTCGCCTCGAAGCCGGGCTCGTGCGTCCGGGCGGCCTCGGCCGGCACGGCGCCGCCGTGCACCTTCTCCAGCACGCCGGTCCGGGCCAGGGCGTCCAGGTCCCGCCGGATCGTCATGTCCGAGACCTTGAGCCGTCGGGTGAGCTCGTTGACCCGCACCCCGCCACGCCGCCGGACCTCGTCCAGGATCAGCGCCCGCCGCTGTTCGGCCAGCAGATTGCTGTTGTCCGCCATCCGCCCGCGTCCGCCTCTCCGTGGTGGGTCAGGTGTTCGGGCCATCCTCGCACGGGCGTTCACCGGCCGGTGGACCGGATCGCCCCGGTGGGCCCGGCGCCGGTCCGCGCCGCCGGAGGCGTGGCGAAGGACCGCGCCGGGCCCACCGGCGCCGGCCCTACGGGCGGATCCGGTACAGCACGGCGTCGCGCAGCGGGCCCGACGGCACCTCCGGGTCGGCGAAGTCGTCGGCGGGGTCGTAGGTCATGCCGATCCGTCGCATCACGGCCCGGGAGCGGTGGTTGCCGGCGGTGGTCACCGCCAGGATCTCGGGCAGTTCGAGCGTCCGGAAGCCGAAGTCCAGGACGGCCAGGGCCGCCTCGGTGGCGTAGCCGTGCCCCCAGGCCGGGCGGGTCAGCCGCCAGCCGATCTCCACCCCGGTGAAGGGCAGGCCCTCGTCCACCGGGTCGAGGCCGGCGAAACCGACGAACTCGCCGGTGGCCGCCACCTCGACGGCCCACCAGCCCCAGCCGCGTTCGGTGAGCCCGGCCCGGAAAGCGGCCATCGAGGCGGCGCTCTGCTCGGGGGTGAGCACCTCGGGGAAGTGCTCGCGGACCTCGGGGTCGGCGTTCATCGCCGCCCAGGGGCCCAGGTCGGTGTCCTGCCACTGGCGCAGCAGGAGGCGTTCGGTGCGAAGTTCTGACATGGCCGCAACGTACGGGACCGCCGCCGCCCGGGCGACCGAATTCCCGGCCGGCCGCGGCGGCTACCGGCCGCCGGCCCCCGGCAGGTCGGCCGGGACGAGCAGTTGCAGCTCCTCGGTGGACGGGTCGGCCAGGTGGGCCACCCGCATGGCGTGCCGCTCGACCATCGTCTCGAAGACCTGCCGGGCGGTGCGGCCGTTGCCGAAACCGGGGCCGCGCTCCAGCCCGGCGAAGTGGACGAGCAGCGCCCCCTCGGTCTCCTCGGCGAGGGCGTACTCGTGCTCGGCGCACTGCGAGCGGGCGATCTCCAGCAGCTCGTCGGCGGTGTAGTCGGGGAAGGTGATGGTGCGGGAGAAGCGCGAGGAGACACCGGGGTTGGCGGAGAGGAAGCGCTCCATCTCCAGGGTGTAGCCGGCCACGATCACCACCACCTCGTCCCGGTGGTCCTCCATCAGCTTCACCAGGGTGTCGATCGCCTCGCGGCCGAAGTCCCGGGCACCGTCCTCGGGCGACAGCGCGTACGCCTCGTCGATGAAGAGCACCCCGCCGCGGGCGCGGTCGAAGGCGGCGGCGGTGCGGATCGCGGTCGAGCCGATGTGCTCGCCGACCAGGTCCACCCGGGCCACCTCCACCAGGTGGCCGCGCTGCAGCACGCCCAGCGAGGCGAGGATCTCCCCGTACAGCCGGGCGACGGTGGTCTTGCCGGTGCCGGGGGCGCCGGTGAAGACCAGGTGGCGGCGGAGCGAGGGCGCCTTCAGGCCGGCCTGCCGGCGGCGCCGGCCGACCGCGATCAGGTCGATCAGGGTGCGCACCTCCTGCTTGACGGTGGCCAGGCCCACCAGCGCGTCCAGCTCGGCGAGCGCCTCGTCGGCCGGGCGGCAGTCCGGGATCGCGGTGATCACGGCGGCCTCGGCGGGCGGCGCCGCGCTGGTCAGCCGGGCGGTGCGGGGCGGCGGCAGCGCGGTCGCCGGGGCGGCGGCGGGCGGTGCGGCGTGGGCCGGCGCGACGTCGTCCGAGGTGCAGTGCTCGACCACCGGCCCCGGCTCGGAGAACTCGAAGCCGGCCCGCTGGTTCTGCTCGGCCCGGCAGCGGGTCAGGGCGGTCCGGCAGCCGTCGATGATGTGGAAGCCGAAGCCCTTGCCGTGCGAGACCCGGCAGTCCTCGAAGGTGCCGCGCCCCTGGGCGGAGATGTAGACGGCGGCCTCGGCGCTGCCGCGGACCGCGCAGTCGCGCAGCACCGGGTCGGCCCCCTTGGTGACGATCACCCCGGTGGCGACCTCGGAGATCTCGCAGCCGGTGAGCACTCCGCCGCTGCCGTGGTCGCGGAACCAGAACCCGGTACCGGCCTCCTGGACCCGGCAGCCGGACAGCGCGACGGTCGCGCCGCCGCTGACCGAGACCGCCGAGCTCCGGATCCGGCTGAACGAGCAGTCCTCGGCGGTCGCCCGGGACTCCCGGTCCAGCACGAACAGCGCGTCCGGCAGGTCGTGCAGCGAGCAGTCGGTGAGGGTCAGCCGGGCGCCGTCGCTGACCCAGAGCGCCGGGTAGTCGCCGCCGCTGCTGTGGATCTCGCAGGACTCGGCGACCGCCGTGGTGCCCAGGTCCCAGACCGACAGGGCGCCGCGCCCGAAGTCCCGGACGGTGGTGTGCGTCATGGTCAGCCGGGCCCGTCCGCGCAGGTCGGCGCCGTTCTCCGGCAGGTCGTGCACCCGGCAGCCGGTGAGGGTCAGCTCGGCCTCGCCGTCCAGGGTGAGGCCGTTGCCGGTGACCCGGTGGATGTCGCAGTCGGTGAGCCGGCCGTCCGCGTGCGACTCGGCCTGCACCCCGCTGCCGCGGATCTCGTAGATCTCGCAGCCGGTGAGCTCGGCCGCGCTGCCCGGGTCGGTGAGCAGCACCCCGGCCCCGCCGGCGTGGTGCAGCTTGCAGCGCAGCAGCGCCGCGGTGGCGCCGCCGAGCACGGCGAGCCCGGCCTGGCCGGCGTCGGCCACCTCGCAGTCCTCGAACACGGCGGCGGTGCCCTCGCCGCGCAGCCGCAGGCCGAGGCCGGACGGGTTGCTGACCACGCAGCCGCTGAGTGCGGGCCGGGCGCCGTCGACGATCTCGATGCCGACGGCCGAGCGGGTGTCCACCCGGCAGCCGGTCAGCAGCGCGGCCGCGCCGAGGCCGGTGACCAGCACGGCGGGGGCGGAGCTGTCGTTGCCCTCGATCACCAGGCCGCGCACGGTGGCGGCGGCGGTGACGGTGAGCGGCACCCCGGACGGCGGGTCGATCCGGACGCTGCCCGGGCCCTCGGCGGGGACGACGGTGACGGCCTTGTCCAGCACCAGGTTCTCCCGGAACGTGCCGGGCCGGACGGTCACGGTGTCGCCCGGTTCGGCGGCCGCGAGGGCCTCCGTGAGCGTCTCGTACTCCCCGGCGCGGCGGCGCCACCGGGAGGCGCTGTCCTGTGTGACCCGGACCCTGTGCTCAGCCATGACGCTCCGCCATCCCCACCTTCGTCGGCCCACCTTCGTCGGCCCGGGGTCACCGGGCCCGGGCTCACCGGGCGCGATCCCGCCGGGCCCACCACGGCCCGGCCCGGCTGTCGTCGGGCCCGCTGTTGTCGAGCTGTTGTCGAGCCGGCGCGCGACCTGGCGCGCGGGCGTCCGCCCACCGTAGCGCGCTCGCGCGGTCCGGCCGGGCCGACCGCGCGTCCCTGAGGTCAACGAGCCCGGGGAGTTTCCGTTCCGGGCGGGCCGGCGGGCGCCGCCGGAGCCGGCCCCGGCCCGGGGCCGGGCGGCAGGACCGGGGGCATCCGCTCAGGTCAGGGCGCCGGCCGGCCAGCGCGGGCCGGTCTCCAGCACGGTGACCGGGTCGCCCAGCCGCAGGGTGCCGAGCACGTCGCCGCGCACCCCCTCGGGTCGTTCGGGGATCAGGTTCTGCCCGAAGGAGGCCTTCTGCAGCAGCCGGTTGTGCCGGGCCAGGGTGCGCAGCGGTTCCTTGCCGGTCCGGACGCCGGTCTCCTGGTCGGTGGTGGTGACCACGCAACGCCCGCAGGGCTTGACCACCTTGAAGGTCAGCTCGCCGATCCGGATCCGGCGCCAGGTGTCCTCCTCCCAGGCCTCGGTGCCGTCGACCACCAGGTTGGGGCGGAACCGGGTCATCGGCAGCTGCTGCCCGCCGTCCTCGGGGTTCTCGGCGGCGATCAGCTCGTTCAGCCGCGCCAGCGAGGCGGTGGCGGTGAGCAGCAGCGGGAACCCGTCGGCCATCGAGACCGTCTCGCCCGGCCCGGCCCACTCGGGGTCGACCGGCCGCCGGCGCGGGTCGTCCAGGTGCACCAGGCGGAAGTCCCCGATGTTCTCGGCGATCCAGGCCTGCGTCTTGTCGTCGGCCTCGGCGGCCCGGAACCGGGTGCCCCAGACCTCGACCTCGGCGAGCCGGTCCTGCCGGGCGGCGGACGGCGGCGGCACCTCGACGCCGGCGCCGTCGGGCGTCCGCAGGGTGAGGGTGCCGTCCTCGGCGGGGAGCGTGCGCAGTTGGCCGAGCTCGGGCCGCTCCCGCTGGCTGACGAAGCGGCCGGTGGGGTCCACCAGCATCCAGCGCCGGTCACCGGCCAGGCCCCAGGGTTCCACCCGGGCACTGTCCGGGCTCAACCGGTAGGTGGACTTGACGGGGTAGACGTGGAGTCCGGTCAACTGTGGCATTCCACCATCCTGCCAGCGTGCGGCGCGGAGCGGTGCGCCGGGGCGGAGCGGGGTCCGGGCGGTCGGTAGCGGGCGGAGGCGGGGGCGCGCGGGGCGGGGGCGGGGGCGCGCGGGGCGGGGGCGGGTCGTGCGGGGTACGGGCGGCGGCGGTGCTCTGCGGCGGCGCGGCGCGGCGCGGCCGGAAAACGCGCACGGACCGTCCGGACACCGCGGTGGCGGTGGTCCGGACGGTCCGTGGATGACCCGTTTCTCCGTACGCCCGGCTCTTCGTCGCGCCGGGGTGTGCTCAGGTGGTGCGGGTGGGACCAGGGGCTGGGTTCAGTAGGCCTGGCCCTGGGACTGGTAGCCGGGCTGGGCGTACTGGCCCTGCTCGCCGTAGGGCGCGGGGCGCTGCGGCTGCATCGGGCGGACCGGCGCGACCGGGGAGACGGCGGGGCGCAGCTGGTTGCCGCCGAAGCTCTGGTCGGACTGGTTCTGGAAGCCCTGGCCGGCCGGGCCCTGCCCGGTGAAGGACTGCTGCCCGCCGAACGACTGCCCGCCGAAGCCCTGCCCGTTGAAGCCCTGCTGGGCCTGCGCGCCGAACGGCTGGCCGCCGCCGACACCCTGCGGGGCGGTGGCGAAGGTGTTCTGGCCGCCGAAGCTCTGGCCGCCGGACTGGTACGCGGGCGCCGGCTGCTGGAAGCCGCCGGGCATCGGGGCCTGCGGCCGGAACGGCTGCGGCGGGCCGCCGTAGCCCGGCACCGGCGGCTGCGGCACCGAGGCGTAGCTGGGCTGCGCCGGGATGTAGGAGGTGGCGGGGCCGGCGCCCGGGCTGCTGCTCGGCCCGGGGCCGAGGGCGAGCCGGGCGGGCGGCAGAGCGGGCAGGTTGCTGCCGGAGCTCTCGTACCCGGTGGAGTACCGGCTCTCGTAGGACGGGCCGAGACCCGAGCCGTAGCCGGTGGAGAGCGCCGGGGGCAGGGCCGCCGGCACGTTGATGGGCGCGATCTGCGGGACACCGCGTTCTGCGACGAGGCTGTCGTAGATGGGCGTGCCGGAGGAGAAGGACGGAGAGGGGTAGCCGACTCCGTCGTAGGAGCGGGGCGAGGTCATGGGGCATACGGTAAGCCCACAATGTGCCTGCTGAGGAGAGTGGGAGGGCGGGCAGTTCAAGTGTTTACACACTCTTCGCTCGCACAAAGGTCTCGAAAGTAGGAAGATCCGACATATCGGCGTCGACTTCAGGCCAGCCGGGCACGCCGAGCGACCGCTCGAACACGATTCGGGTGGCCGAATGTCCGCCCCCTGGGACTCGACCACCCGTTCGACCGGGAGTGCCCCTCCCGTGCGGTGTGGCCGGCATCGGCCGGGGCCCCCGGCCCGGCGGATGCCGGAGGCGGGGGCCCGGACGGAAAGCCCGCTGGTGGGCGCGGTCAGTGCCGCTGCAGCGGCTGCGCCGGGAAGCCCGTCCGGCCGGCCAGCTCCGAGGTGCAGAAGGAGCAGCGGACCGCCGCGGTCGGGACGGGGCTCAGGCACTCCGGGCAGTCGGCCTTGGCGACCGGCACCGGCTTGGCCGACTCGAACCGGGACTGCAGCCGGCCGACCGGGACCACCACCACGAAGTAGATCACCGCCGCCACCAGGACGAAGCTGATCAGGGCGTTGACGAAAACGCCGTAGGGGAAGCTGGTGCCGCCGACCTCGAAGGTCTTCTTGGTGAAGTCGCCGACCGCACCCGTGGCGACGCCGATGAGCGGGGTCAGGAAGGCCGTGACGAAGCCGGTGACCACGGCGGTGAAGGCCGCGCCGATGACGATGCCGACCGCGAGGTCCACCACGTTCCCGCGCAGCAGGAAGCTGCGGAATCCCTTGAACACCGGGCTGACTCCAAATCCGTGCTGAGGGCGGCGTTCCGGCGGTTCCGATGCGTGGTCCCGGCGGGCCGACCTGGTGAGGGTGGTGGGCCGAGGCCCTCCGGAGCGTCATACTGCCCACTCAACATGCTTGTGGTCCAACCGAGTTCACCCGATCCGCGTAACAGGCGCACCGAGGTCCGGGGCTCGAAAGCGCGTGCCCTGCGGCCTCCCGGGGGCGAGGCGCCGGGGGTCGGGCCGGACGGTCAGAACGCCTCCAGGTCGCCCAGGCTGAACCGCCACGACGCCAGGGTGAGCCCGGCGGGCAGCGGGCCGGCGGTGCCGCGCGCCGCCAGCGTCATCCCGGTCCGCGGGGCGGTCAGGTACCCGCTGCGCAGCGCCGTCCGGGCGGCCTCGGTGCCGGGGGAGAGGTGGGTGGCGACGTGGTCGCAGCCGGAGCGGGCGGCGGCCCGCAGCAGCCGCGCGGCGGTGACCCGGTCGCCGGGGCGGACCAGGATGTCGGCCAGGGTGAACTCGGTGAGCGGCCCGCGCCGCCGGGGCCGCCCGAACGCCAGCCCGGTCAGCTCCTCGCCGCGCCGGCAGGTCAGCACCCGGTAGTCCAGGCCGGGCGCGTCACCGTACCGCCAGCGCAGGAACTCCGGGGTCCGGGCCACCGCGAGCCGCGGGTCGGACCGGTCGGCGGCCGCCCGCTCGGCCAGCAGTTCGGCCAACGGCCCTGCCGTGCAGTCGGGTTGGGAGGCGAACCAGTCGGCGGCCGTCGGCAGCGAGCACCGCACCGGCACCTCCCGGTCGGTGGGCCGCCGGGCCCGGGCCGCCCGGGCGCCGCGGGCGAAGGCCGCCGTGTGCACCGGGCGCAGCGCCACCGGGACCTGGCCGAGTTCGCTCCAGCCCATCGCCCGGTAGCCGGGCAGACTGCTGCCGTTCGGGGTGTTGAACACCAACTCGGCCTCGCCGGCGACCTGTTCGAGGAGGTCCTGGGTGAGCCGGCGGAAGATCCCGCGCCCTCGGAAGCCCGGACGGGTGGCGGTGTCCACCGGCCGCACCGCGCGGACCGTGCGGCCGGCCGCCGCGTC
Organism: Kitasatospora indigofera; assembly: GCF_014655955.1. Classification (GTDB taxonomy): domain Bacteria; phylum Actinomycetota; class Actinomycetes; order Streptomycetales; family Streptomycetaceae; genus Kitasatospora; species Kitasatospora indigofera. The sequence goes on along the minus strand of NZ_BNBO01000025.1, from coordinate 72,503 downwards.
GTACCACTCCCAGCGCAGGAACAGCCGCACCCCCGCCACCCGCCCGTCGGGGGCCTCGGCGACCAGGCCGGGGCTGGCCCCGAACGGGCTGCGCCGGTGCTTCCAGGCGAAGAAGTCCGCGCCGCGGCCACCGGTCGGGCCGCCCGCGGTGGAGGCGGCCAGCAGCTCCAGCACCGCCGGGGTGTCGGCGTCGCGCAGCGGGCGCACGGTCATCTCGGCCAGGGGCGTCGGGGGCGCGGGCGTCCGGTCCGCCGGGGTCCGGTCCGGAGTGTCCAGGTCCGGGGTGTCCAGGTCCGGGGTGTCCAGGTCCGGGGCGTCCAGGGCGGGGCTGGGCAGGGCGGGGCTGGGCGGTGCAGGGGCGGGCACGGCGGGGGTGGGCAGGGCGCTCACGTCCGGCTCACAACTCCTTCGCGGGAGGGTCCTTCCGGGGGAAGGCCGTTCGGGATCTCGATGATGGGATGTGCGGCCTGGCGGCCGCGCCCGGTCAGGGTCGTAACACCCGCCGGTAGACCGCCTCGACCGCGCGCTGGGCGGCGGCCGCGCCGAAGCCGGCGGCCCGTTCACGGGCGGCCGCGCCCAGCCGCGCGCGCAGCGCGGCGTCGGCGAGCAGCCAGGCCAGCGCGCCGCCCAGGGCGGCCGGGTCGCCGGGCGGCACCAGCAGGCCCTGCGCGCCGTCGTCCAGCACCTCGGGCGTCGCACCGGCCCGGGCGGCCACGGACGGCAGTCCGCAGGTCATGGCCGCCAGCAGGGCGGCCGGCGGGCCCGGTTGCGGGGAGCCGAGGGCGAACACGTCCAGGGCGGGCAGCAGGGCCGGGACGTCCGGCCGGAAGCCGGCGAACACCACGTCGGTGAGGCCGAGTCCGGCCGCCAGGTCGCGCAGTCGCGGCTCCGACGGGCCGCCGCCGATCAGCACCAGCCGGGTGTCCGGCCCGGTGCGGCGCAGCCCGGCGTACGCGGTGAGCAAAGTGGCCTGGTCCTCGCCGGCTGTGCGGCCGGACACCGTGCCGATCACCAGGGCGTCGGCGGGCAGGCCGAGTCGGGCCCGGGCGGCGGCCCTGGCGGCCGGGCCGGCGCCGGCGTCCGTGAGGTCCGGGGCCTGGAGGACGACGGTGACCCGGTCGCCGGCGCGCCGCCCGGCCGGGACGGACCGGCCGACGGCGCGCGAGCCGGCGATCACGGCGTCGTTGCGACGGTACGTCAGGGCGTCGGCCCAACTGGTGACGAGGCGCCCGGGGCCCCACGGGCTCTGCTCGGAGTGCACCAGCCGGGGGGCGTTGCGCCCGAGGGCGAGCAGCCGCGCGGCGGCGGCCGGGACGGGCGTGTGGGTGTGCAGCAGCCCGTACCGGCGTTCGGCGAGCAGCCGGCGCAGGTGCCAGGGCCAGCGCGGGTCCGTCCGGCCGGTGGCGCCGGTGGTGCCGGGGGTGCGAGGAGAGCCGGGCGCGCCGGCCAGGTGGTGCACCCGCAGGCCGGCCCGCTCCAGCGCGGGGACGAGCGGGTCCCGGCCCGGCAGCAGGTACGCGACCTCGATCTCGAAGCGGGCGGTGTCGGCGTGCCGGGCGCGGTCGGCCAGCGCCTGCGCGGCCCCGTCCGCCCCGAGGTCCCTGGCCAGCCAGAGGATCCGGGTGCGGCGCGGGCTCACCGGGGCCCCGTCCCGGGTGAGGGGCGGGCGGGCCGCTGAGCGCGTCCGCCCGCCGGCCGCCCGGAGCGCCCGCGGCGGCCGGCGGCGGCAGGTGGCAGCGGGGTGCCGGCCGGGACGGCGGCGGCGGGCCGGCGACCCCCCTCGGGTGCGTGGCCGGCCGGCCGGCGGTCGTCACGATCCGGCGCGGTCGGGTGGTTGGCCGGTTCCACCGATGGGATCCCCTCGCGTTGGTGGTGCCGTGGCGCAGCGGAACCCCGCGCCGGGAGCGGTGGTACCGGTGCCGCGGCGGAGCCCCGGGCCGGTGGGCGCCGGGGGCTGCCGGCGGGCGTCGGTGCCCGGACAGCCCGGCGCGGCCGCGCGGGACCGACCCGTGGGCGGGCATGCCCCGGCGCGCGGAACGCCGCGGCCCTCACCCCCACCCGCCGGTCGGTCCACCCCTGTCGGCCGTCCGGATCCCTCTGCGATGCTTGCCGTCCGCGCGGTGGGGCGCAACCGCTTTGGCGATTCTCGGAGGGCGCGTTGGGGCATCCGGCGCGCCGGGCCGGCAGACCGTCCTGGGCATGCCAACCGGCCGGGCGGCGGCCGCCCCGCGACGGGACGTGCCGGCGCCCCCGTGGGCCCTGCCGGGCCCGGCCCGGACCATCGTCGGCCCGGCTCGAACGCTCCGCCCGGGGCGGACGTCCGGTGCCCGGCTCAGACGCTGCGCAGCCGCAGCGACCGCTCGTAGAACTGCACCATCTGACCGGTCACCTGATGGAGGGTGAAGGCGGTCAGGAACCGCGCTCTCGCCGACTTGGCCCGCACCCCCGCCGCCGCCCGGTCGTCCAGCGCCTCCGCCAGCGCCGCCGCCAGCGCGGCCGGCCGCTCGGGGGCGACCAGCAGGGCGTAGTCGCCCGAGCCGACCGTCTCGCGCAGGGCCGGCACGTCGGCACAGACCAGCGGCACGCCGACGCCCATCGCCTCGATCGCGGTGCCGCCCAGGCCCTCCCGGCGGGACGGCACGGCGAAGGCGTCGGCGGCGGCCATCAGGTCGAAGACGTCCCCGCGCGGGCCGAGGAAGCGGACGTCCCCGGCGCTCCCGGCGAGGGCCCGCAGCCGGGCGCTCTCGGGGCCCTCGTCACCGGCCAGCAGCAGCACCGCCCCCGGCACCTCCCGGCGTACCTGCGGCCAGGCCTCCAGGAGTATGTCCAGTCCCTTGCGGTACTGCTGACGGGCCGCCGCCAGCACCACCGGCACGTCGTCCGCGAGGCCGAGGCCGGCGCGGACGGCGCCGCGGCGCTCCGGCGTGACGGTGCCGAGCAGTTCCGGGTCCCGCCCGCGGGGGACGACGTCGATCCGGTCCGCCCGGATCCGCAGCCGGCGGGACATCGCGGCGGCCACGTGCCGGGTCAGCGCGTGGAAGCGCCGGGTGCCCTGGGCCGTCGCGGCGTCGACCGCCTGGGCGGCCCGGACCTTCCACGGGCTGAGGCCGCGGGTCCGCAGGTGCTCCGGTCCGTACACGGAGTCGACGAGGCTGGAGACCACCGGGGTGCCGGCCGCCAGCGCCGCCGCCCGGCCGAGCACGTCCGACCGGTACCGGGTGGTGTGCACCAGGTCCGGGCGGCGCTCGCGGACGAGTTTGCGCAGCGCGGCGGCCGTCCCGGCGCCGGTGCCGTGGTGCACGCCGAACACCCCGGCGCCGGCCAGGGTCAGTTCCGCCTGCAGTCCGCCAGGCGACTCGCCGAGGTACGCGACGTCCAACCGCACGCCCGAGCGCACCAGTTGCGGGGCCATCGCGGCCAGGCTCTGCTCGGCGCCGCCGACCCGCTCCAGGCTGTCGATCACATAGAGCACGTGCACTGGCCAACCCCCGGGGATCCGGGGCGCGGCCGGTCTCCCGTGCCGGCCGGCGCCCTGAGTGTGGATCAGCATCGCAGCTGGGGCGCGCCGCCCGCCAGGGATTAGGGCCTGCCCGGGGGAGGCAGTGGGGGCACCGGGGCGGCGCGGGCAGGGGCGGCCGGGGGCGCATACGGGGGCGCGCGACTCTCCTGGTGTGCCGTGCGGCCCGGTGCGGGCCGGGCGCGCACCGCGCGGGACCCGGGCGCCCGGGACCCGCGCGGGGTGCGCGCGTCCGTCCGGGTGCCGCGCGACGGTCCTGCCCCGCCGCCGGCTCCGGCCCGCCGACAGCTCCGCCCCGCCGCCGGTCCTGCCCGCGCCCGCAGGCCCAACTCGCGGACCCTACCCGGCTCCTGCGCCGAATGCACCGGAAGCGCCGAACCGGACGGAAGCCGTACGGTTTTCCGTTCAGGCGCTGTACGGCCCCCGCGCCCTGTGCCAAGGTCGGTGCCATGTCCGACGCAGCGTCACATCTGCCCGCCGGAGCCCGTCCGAGGGTCCTGCACGTCATCGCCGACCCGCGCCGCCGGGGCGCGCAGAGCTTCGCCCGTGACCTCGACCGGGAGCTGCGCCGACGGGGACAGGCCTCCGCCCTGCGCGCCCTGGCCCCGCACCCGGACGACCGCCGGTCCCCGGACGCCGGCCGGTACCCCGGCGCCCCCGAGCGCCCGGCCGCCGCCCGGCCGCCCGGCGCACTCCCCGGCCCGCGGCCCCCGGCGGGCGCCGCCCCGACCGGCGTGCTCGGGCCGGGCCGCCTGCACCCGCGCACCCTGCGGGCCCTGCGCGCCGCGGCCCGCACCGCCGACGTCGTCGTCGCGCACGGCCTCGGCACCCTGTCCGCCTGCGCCCTCGCACTGGCCGGGACCCGTACGCCCTTCGTCCACGTCAGCTCCGGCGAGCCCGGCCGCCGGACGGCGGGCCCCGCCCGGCGCCTGCACACCGGGGCCCTGCTGCACCGCGCCGCCGCCGTCACCGCCCTCTCCGACGAGGCCCGAACGGCGCTGCTGGACCGCTTCCGGCTGCCCGGCACGGTGGTCCGCACCATTCCCAACGGCCGCTCCGCCGAACGCTATCCGCCCGCCCGGGACGCCGCCGAACGGCGGGCCGCCCGGGCCGGACTCGGCCTGCCCGCCGAAGGCCTGCTGGTCGCCTGGGTCGGCGCGATCACCCGGGAGAAACGCCTGGACCTCGCCCTGGACGCGGTCGGCCGGATGCCGGACGTACGGCTGGCGGTGGCCGGCGACGGGCCGCTGCGCGCCGCACTGGAGTCCCGGTACGCGTGTGCCCGCGCGATCTTCCTCGGCGACCTGGCGGACCCGGCCGCGCTCTACCGGGCGGCCGACGCGCTGGTGCTGACCGGCGACGTCCGGAGCGTGCCGGGCGTGCTGATCGAGGCCGGGCTGGCCGGGCTGCCGGTGGTCGCCCCGGACACCGGCCCGGTGCGCGCCGCCGTCCAGGACGGCGTGACGGGCGTGCTCGCCCCGCCGGGGGACCCGGCCGCGTTCGCCGAGTCGCTCGCCAAGGTGCTGGCCAGGGAGGGCCCCGCACTCGCCGCGGCCGCCCGGGCGCACCTGCTGCCCCGGTTCGAGCTGGGGGCGGTGGCCGACGCCTGGCAGGGCCTGCTCGCCGAGGTCGCCCGGCCGGGGCGGGCCTGACCGGAAGGACAGGCCTGACCGGACGGGCCGGGAGAGCCGGACGGGCCGGGCCGGGGCCGGCCGTGGTGGTGCGGGCCGCCGGGTGCCGGTGCGGCCGCCGGCCGAAGGCCCGTCAAGTCGGTACCGGGGCATAGGCACCGGCCGTCCGACGGCGCATACTTTCGTCGCGGCCCCGCACCCGCCGCGCCAGGCCGGCAGGGCCCGGCCCGGGCGCGCCGCCGGCGGGAGAGGTCGGCCGACATGGCGGTACTCGTGGGCATCGTGGTTCTCGGACTGGCGTGGTTCGCCACCGGATTCCGGGTCGTGCAGCAGTACGAGCGGGGGGTGGTGTTCCGGCTGGGCCGGGTGCGCGGGCGGGTCCGCCAGCCGGGCCCGGCGCTGCTGATCCCGCTGGTGGACCGGATGCGCAAGGTCAACGTGCAGGTCATCACGATGCCCGTGCCCGCGCAGGAGGGCATCACCCGCGACAACGTCTCGGTCCGGGTCGACGCGGTCGTCTACTTCCGGGTGGTCGACCCGGTGCTCGCCACCGTGGACGTGCAGAACTACTCCTTCGCGATGTCCCAGGTCGCGCAGACCTCGCTGCGCTCCATCATCGGCAAGAGCGAGCTGGACGACCTGCTCTCCGGCCGGGAGAACCTGCACCGCGGGCTGGAGCTGATGCTGGAGAGCCCGGCGGTCGGCTGGGGCGTGCACATCGACCGGGTGGAGATCAAGGACGTCGCGCTGCCCGACTCGATGAAGCGCTCGATGGCCCGCCAGGCGGAGGCCGACCGTGAGCGGCGGGCCCGCATCATCACCGCCGACGGCGAGTTCCAGGCCGCCGCCAAGCTCTCGCAGGCCGCCGCGATGATGGACGACACGCCGTCCGCGATGCAGCTGCGGCTGCTCCAGACGGTGGTGGAGGTGGCCGCCGAGAAGAACTCGACGCTGGTGCTGCCGTTCCCGGTGGAGCTGCTGCGCTTCTTCGAGGGCGCCACGCCCCGGGGCGCCCGGGCGGCGGCCGGCGGTGCCGGGGGCGGGCCCACGGCGGAGGCCGGGCCCGGTGCGGAGGCGAAACCCGGGACGCCGGCCGGGCCGGAGTCCGCGCCGGAGCTCGCGGCCCCGGCCGCGCCGGTCCTGCCGCCGCCGCGCCCGGAGCACGCGCCCCGGGCGGACTGACCGGGGCGGCCCGGCCGGGGCGGCCCGGCCGGTACGCCGTCCCGTCCCGTCGCGTCCCCGGGTCGGGACGGTCGGTCCCGGCGGGTCAGGCCCGGTCGCCCACCGGCTCGATCACGGGTGCGTCCGCGGGCAGCGGTACGGGCCGGACGGTGCCCGCGCGCCCCCGGGAGGAGCGGGACAGCAGCACGTACAGCACGGCCGCCACCGCCCCCGACAGGACGAAGCTCAGGTCGATCCCGCCGGTCAGCGGCAGCAGCACGCCCCGGTACACGGGGGTGTCCACGGCGCACAGGCCGACCGCGCTGCCCGCCGCCCAGGCGGCCGTGGCCGGGACGTTCCACCCCGAGCGGTACCAGTACACGCCCCCGCGGGTGCGCCGGTTGAGGACCTGCAGCGAGGCACGGTCGTAGTCGCCGCGGCAGCGCCGGTAGCCGATCAGGGTGATCACGGCCCAGGGGGCGCCGATCGCGGTCAGCACCAGCACGAAGGAGGTCACCGCCGACTGCGCGTTCCAGACGAAGTGCCCCAGGAAGACCAGGGTGACGGCCACCGCCCCGACCACGTAGGTGGCCTGCCGACGGGTGGCCCGGGGCAGGATGGCGTCCAGGTCCAGGCCCATGCTGTAGAGCATCAGGCCGGTGTTGCCGGCGCTGCCCAGCAGCCCGTTGAGCAGCAGCGGCACCAGGAACCAGACCGGCGCGCCGGAGACCAGCCCCCCGACGTAGTCCTCGCCGGCGCCGGTCGCGATCGCCGTGAAGGTCCCGAACAGCTGCGGGACCAGCAGGCCGATCAGCAGCCCCAGCGCCGTGGCCCCGAGCACCTTGCGCCCGCTGTGCCGGGCCGGCGAGACGTACCGGGTGTAGTCGCCGAGCAGGGTGATGAAGGCGATCGGCCCGCTCAGCCCGGCCGCCACCACCGACAGCAGCCAGGTCGGCCAGAACCCGCCCAGCAGGTAGCTGCCGTGCCCCGAGGGGTCGAAGTGCGGCGCGAAGGCGACCAGGCCGGCCAGCAGCAGCGCGGACATCGCCCACATCAGCCACCGTTCCAGCTTCAGCATCAGCCGGTAGCCGAACACCGCCGCCGTGGCGCTCAGCGCCGCCAGCACGGTGTACGTCGCCACGTACGCGGGGCCGCCGGAGGGGAGGCCGAGGAGCCGGTTCAGCGCCCCCACCACCACGTCCCCGCCGACCCAGAGCGACAGCGCGGTGTAGCCGAGCGAGAGCAGCAGCCCCACCACCGAGCCGATCAGCCGCCCGCGTACGCCGAAGTGCGCGCCGCTGCTGGTCGAGAGGTTGGTCGCGGTCCGCAGTGAGACCAGCGCCAGCGGTGCGGTCAGCGCGATGCCGAGGACCGTCCCGAGCACCACCGAGGTCACGCTCGCCCAGAACGACAGGCCGAAGGAGACCGGCAGCCAGCCGAAGACCACCACGCCGAACGCGAGGTTGGAGCCGACCAGGATCGAGAGCACGTCGCGCGGGGTGCTGGTGCGTTCGGCCTCGGGGATGGTGTCCACACCGTGCTGTTCGATCATCGACGGCGCGGCGGGTGCGGGGGAGTGGGGCATCGGCACTTCCTGGGGCTCGACGCGGCGGCGCGTCGGTGCACGGCCGCCGGTGGTCCGGCGGTGCGGGCAGGGGGTGGGTGCTGCCTCGGTGGGGTCCGCCGACCCAGCCATGATCCGGGTCCGGCCGGGCCGGGGACACTGGCGGATCGTCCACAGAGCGGCCGGCGATGTCCGGACATGTCTGTACGGAAGGCGCGGGACGGGCGGCACGGGACGGCGGGCCGGCCAGGCCCGCGGGTCCGCCCGTCCGCCCGCCCGTCCGCCCGCTCGCCACCCCCGGACCGCCGCTCACCGGCGGCCCACCCCCGGACCGCCCCCCGGACCGCCGCCGCTGGGCCGTCCGGGCGAACCGGCGGCCGGACAGCCGGGAGTGACTGTCCGGTAACACCGGGTGGGCACCAGACTGCCCGCGTGAAACCGCTGCTGCGCTCCGCCGTCCTGCTCGTCGTCGCCACCGGCCTCGCCGCCTGCCCGGTCCAGGCCGGCGCCGCCACCCACCAGCCGCCCGCCGAGGGCCGCCCCTACGTGCAGCTGCACCACCCGCAGCCGGTTCGCGAGGCGGCCGCGACCGAGGCGGTGGAGTTCTTCTGGTACGACTGCGTCCACTCCCAGCAGCTGGAGCAGCCGTTGCAGGACTGGGCCCGGCGCCACGGTGCCGACGTGGTGCTGCGCCGGGTCCCGGCCGTCTGGCAGGGCAGCCCGGGCGAGGGCCGGCAGCTCGGCCACGCCCGGCTCTACTACGCGCTGGAGCGGCTCGGCGAGGTGGAGCGGCTCCAGCTCGCCGTCTACCGATCGGTCCGGGAGCAGAAGGAGGACGTCACCACCGAGGACGCCGCCACCGCCTGGGCCGTGCGCCAGGGTGTCGACGGAGGGGCGTTCCGTGCGGCCTACCGGTCGGCGGAGGTCGGCCGGCAGACCTCGGAGGCCGCCGAGCTGTTCCGGCGGTACGAGATCGACGAGCTGCCGAGCGTGGTCGTGGGCGGACGCTACCGCACCTCGCCGACCGCGGCGGGCGGCGTCCGCGAGATGCCGGCGGTGCTGGACCGGCTGGTCGAGGCGGGCTGACCGGGCTCCAGCGCCCGGGCCGGAGGGGGCGGTGGTGCGCCCGTGGGGCGTGCGTCAGGCCGGGGGCACCACCAGCAGTCCGGCCCGCGCCGAGTGCGCCGCCACCGCCGCCGCGCGGTCCGCGTCCCGTTCGGTGACCGGCTCGCCGCTGATGAACCGTCGGTAGTAGAAGGCCGAGGACAAGGTCCGGATCACCTCCAACCGGTCGGTGCCGGGCGGGACTTCGCCGCGGGCCGCGGCGCGGTCGACCAGTGCGGCGCTGGCGTCCAGCCGGAAGGCGTAGAAGGCGGAGAGCGCCTCCCTGGCCTCCCGGTCGTGCAGCGCGGTGGCGAAGATCGCCTCGAACATCACCAGGTCCTCGGTGGACCGGAAGAGCTCCAGCAGGCTGCGGGCCAGCTGCCGCAGGTCCTCCTCCAGCGATCCGGTGTCGGGCACCGGCACGGTCCGGACGGTCAGTTCGGAGAGCAGGTCGACGATCAGGCCGGAGATGTCGCGCCAGCGGGCGTACACGGTGGTCTTGGCGACCCCGGCGCGGGCCGCGACCTTCTCGACGGTCATCCGGGCGAGACCGGTGTCGGTCAACTCCGCCCGGGTGGCCGCCAGTACGTCGGTGCGGGTGCGGGCGGTCCGTCCGCCGGGGCGCACGGTGCCGGGCTTCCCTTCCGGGGCGTGAGACAAACGAAACTCCCGTTGTCTTTGTATGAGGGGTCTGCCACCATCAGGCTAATCCAACTCGGGTCCGCTTAGGGGAAGCGTGTGACATGACCGAACTGGCACTCCCGCACATCAGACACCGCTACGCCGAGGCCGGCGGACTGCGGATCTTCTACCGCGAGGCGGGGCCCGCCGACGCCCCGGTCCTCCTGCTGCTGCACGGATTCCCGTCCGCCTCGCACCAGTTCCGCCGGCTGTTCGACGCCCTCGGCAGCCGGTTCCGCCTGATCGCCCCGGACTACCCCGGCTTCGGCTTCAGCGACAGCCCGGCACCCGCCGACTTCCGCTACAGCTTCGACGGACTGGCCGACGTGGTCGAGGACTTCTGCCTGGTCCTCGGGCTGGACCGGTTCGCGATGTACATCTTCGACTTCGGCGCCCCCGTGGGGCTGCGACTGGCCACCCGCCACCCGGAACGGATCACCGGCCTGGTGGTCCAGAACGGCAACGCCTACGAGGAGGGGCTCTCCGGCCTCGCCCTCGACTTCATCGCCAACCGGCCCGGCGTCGAGGGCGCCGAGGAGCGGGTGCGCGGCCTGCTCACCCTCGACATGACGCGGGGTCAGTACGAGGGCGGAACCACCGACCCGGCGGCCGTCGCGCCCGACAGCTGGACCCTCGACCAGCACTTCCTCGACCTGCCCGGCCGCAAGGACATCCAGGTCGAGCTCGCCCTCGACTACCACTCCAACCTGGGCCACTACCCCGCCTGGCAGGAGTGGCTGCGCACCGCCCAGCCGCCCACGCTGATCGTCTGGGGCCGCGGCGACGCCTTCTTCACCGAGCCCGGCGCCCGCGCCTACCTGCGCGACGTGCCCCAGGCCGAACTGCACCTCTTCGACACCGGCCACTTCGCGCTGGAGGAGAACCTCCCCGAAATCGCGCCGCTGATAGCCGACTTCCTCGACCGCACGCAGAAATAAGGAACGCCATGTCCCACGACATCTCCGTCGCCATCGCCTACCACAGCCGCTTCGGCCACACGGGACGGCAGGCCGAGGCCGTCGCCCGCGGCGCCGCCGAGGTGCCGGGCACCACGGTCAGCCTGATCGCCGTCGACGGGATCACCGAGCAGGACTGGGCGGTCCTGGACGCCGCCGACGCCATCGTCTTCGGCTCGCCCACCTACCTGGGCGACGTCTCCGCCGGGTTCCGCGCCTTCGTCGAACTGACCAGCGGCCGCTGGGCCGCGCAGGCCTGGCGCGACAAGATCGCCGCCGGGTTCGTCAACTCCGGTTCGATGAGCGGCGACAAGCTCAACTCCCTGCAGTCGCTCACCATCGTCGCGGCCCAGCACGGGATGACCTGGGTCAGCCTCGGCCTGCTGCCCGGCTGGAACCGCAGCACCGCCTCCGACCAGGACCTCAACCGGCTCGGCTTCTGGCTCGGCGCGGCCGCCCAGTCCAACGGGGACCAGGGCCCCGAGGGGATGCACCCCTCCGACCTCGCCACCGCCGAGCACCTCGGCCGCCGGGTCGCCGAGCAGACCCGCCGGATCACGGCCGGCGACGCCCTGCTCGCCGTCGCCGCCGGCTGAGCCCCCGCGGCAGGCCGTCACGGACGGGTGCCACGGACGGGTGCCACGAACGGGTGCCGCCCGGCCGCGTACGCACGCGCGGCCGGCCGGCGCCCGTCGGTGCCGGTGCGGCCGGCGGAGCCGTCAGGGCGCCGAGGTGCGCCGCAACAGCAGGGTGACGAACCCGAGCGTCCCCCGGTAGCCGTGCAGCCATTCGGCGCGGTGCACGTCGGCCGCCGCCAGGGCGGCCGCGCTGTCCGGGTGCTCCGGGTGGTCCAGGGCCCACTCGGACAGCGAGCCCGTCCAGGAGAGCTCGTAGTCGTCCCACTCCTGCACGCTGCTGACATGACCGTGGACGGGTGTCCAGCCCTCGGCCCGGACCAGGTCCAGGGTGCCGGCCAGGTCGGTGAAGTCCTCGCGGGCCGCGCCCAGCGCGTCGAGCGCCGCCGGCGCCGGGTCCCGCTCCCAGAAGGCGTCGCCGACCAGGAGCCGTCCGCCGGGCGCCAGGTGCCGGCCGGCCGCCGCCAGGGTGGCCGCCAGCCCTCCGAAGGCGTGCGTGGCGCCGATGCTCAGCACCAGGTCGAAGGGCTCCTTGGCGGTGAACCCGGTGGCGTCCAGGTGGTGCAGGCCGATCCGCCGCTCCAGCCCCATCGCCTGCGCGGTCTGCCGGGCCCGGTTCAGGCCGGCCGGGTCCAGGTCGACCCCCACCGCCTGCCAGCGGGGCTTCGCCGCCAGCGTCCGCAGCAGCCAGCCGGCCTCCCCGCAGCCCAGGTCCAGCGCCCGCCCGGACTCGGCCCGCGCGGCGCGGCCGATCAGCCGGGCCACCGCCTCGTCCGCGACCGGCGCGGCGATCGGATGGTCGGTGTGGGCGATGCGGGAGATCGTTCGGCGGTCCATCCGGCCAGTGTCGCCCACCGGGCCCCCGCCCGTCCTGGCTTTTCCCGCCCCGTCCGTACGCCCCTGCCGGGCCCGGGGCCGGAGCTGCCCCGGGCCGCTCCCGGACCGATCGGGACGCCGCTGCCGGACACCGGCACCGGGCCGCCGCGCACCCGCCGGGCGGTCAGTTGTCCGGCAGGCCCTGGTACGTCCGGCCCTTCCAGGCCGCGCCCCGGCCGCGCCGGTGCTGCACCGCCGAGTCGACCGTCATCAGCAGGTACAGGAACGCGGTGAACGGCAACAACGGCGCGGCCAGGGCCGGCCGGCCGTAGTAGCGCAGCATCGGCAGGTACGTCCCGGCCATCAGCGCCCAGGCGGCCGCGCCCGCCGCCGCCACGTCCGGCCGCCCGGCCGCGAGCCCCGCCACGGTCGCGGCCGGCGGCACCAGGTAGACCAGGACCAGGCCGAGCACCGTGCCGAGCAGCAGCGCGGGAGAGTGCCGCAACTGCGCGTACGCGCTGCGCGAGACCATCCGCCACAGCGGCGCCAGCCCCGGGTACGGCCGGACGCTGTCCACCTGTTCGGCGAGGCCCAGCCAGATCCGCCCGCCGGTGGCCTTCACCGCCTTGGCGAGGGACACGTCGTCGATCACCGCGCCGCGGATCGCCGCCACCCCGCCGGCCCGCTCCAGCGCGTCCGTCCGGACGAGGGAGCAGCCGCCGGCGGCCGCCGCCGTCCGGCTGCCCGGCCGGTTGCTCCGGCGGAAGGGGTAGAGCTGGGCGAAGAAGTAGACGAAGGCGGGCACGATCAGCCGCTCCCACCGGGTGCTCACCCGCAGCCGCGCCATCTGCGAGACCAGGTCCAGGCCGGCGCTCCCGGCGGCCGACACCAGCGCGGCCAGCGACCGCGGACCGTGCGCGATGTCGGCGTCGGTCAGCAGCAGGTAGGCGGGCCGGTCCGCCGGCGGCCCGGCGCAGGCCAGCTCGACGCCGTGGCGCAGCGCCCAGAGCTTCCCGGTCCAGCCGGCCGGCAGCGGGGGAGGGGCGGTGACGGTGAGCGGCAGGGCGCCGGAGTCCGCCAGCGCGGCCGCGAGCCCGGCCGTCCCGTCCCCGCTGTGGTCGTCGACCAGGATCACCCGGGCCCGGCCGGGGTACTCCTGCGCCAGCAGGCCGGGCAGGGTGAGCGGCAGGACGTCGGCCTCGTCCCGGGCCGGCACCACGATCGCCACGTCCGGCCAGCGGTCGGGCGCACGGCGCTCCGGCAGGGTCACGTCGGTGCGCCAGAAGAACCCGTGGCAGCAGGTCAGCCAGAGCCAGACCAGCAGGGAGAGCAGGGAGACCCACAGCAGGACCGTCACCCGGGCAGTCTGCCGCACCGGGGGGCGCCAGGGGTGGATCGACTAGAGTCGTTCCCCGTGAAGATCGCACTGCTGGACTCCGGAATCGGCCTGTTGGCGGCCGCCGCCGCACTGCGCACCGTTCGGCCCGACGCGGACCTGGTGCTCACCTCCGACCCGGACGGCATGCCCTGGGGCCCGCGTACGCCGGCGGACATCACGGCGCACGTTCTGGCCTGCGCGCGGGCGGCCGCGGCGCACGAGCCGGACGCACTGGTGGTCGCCTGCAACACCGCCTCGGTCCACGCGCTGGAGGCGCTGCGGGCGGAGCTGGAGCCCGGACTGCCGGTGATCGGCACCGTCCCGGCGATCAAGCCCGCCGCCGCGGCCGGCCGGCCGGTGGCGATCTGGGCCACCCCGGCGACCACCGGAAGCCCGTACCAGCGCGGCCTGATCCGTGACTTCGCCGGCCGGGCCGCCGTCACCGAGGTGGCCTGCCCGGGCCTCGCCGACGCGGTGGAGCGAGCCGACGACGCGGCGATCGACGCCGCCGTGGCCGCGGCCGCGGCGCTGACCCCGGCGGGCGCGGCGGCGATCGTGCTCGGCTGCACCCACTACGAGCTCGTCGCCGAGCGGATCCGGGCCGCGGTGGCCCCCGCCGCCGCCCCCGACCTGGTGCTGCACGGTTCGGCCGGCGCGGTCGCCGCCCAGGCGCTGCGCCGGATCGCGGACCTCGGCCGCGCCGCCGGGGCGGGCACCGGCCGGCTCACGGTGCTGCACAGCGGCCGCCCGGCCGGCCTGAGCCCCGCCGCCGCGCACTACGCCGAGGGCCGCCTGCTGGCCGCCCAGGCCCGGGCCGAGGCCCAGGCACCCGCCCGGGCCTGACCGGTCACCGGCGCGGATCACCGGCGTCGAACACCGGCCCCGGCCCGGCACTGTGCGCCCGGCCGTCGGCACCCGCCTCGGGGCTCCGGGCGCCGGCCCGGGCCCGGTGCCGCCCTCAGGCCACCGACTGCCCCCGCCAGCGGCGGTAGGCCGGCTCCAGCCCCGACAGGATGGTGTCGAAGCGCCGCGCACTGGTGGTGGAGTCCACCTGGAGACGGCTGATCTGCAGCGGGTGCTCCGGCAGCCGCGGCCCGAGCCGGTGGTCGGAGAGGAAGCCGAGCCGGTAGCCCAGCTCGTCCAGCACCGCCTCGGCCCGCGGGTCGTGGCCGCCGTCGGGGTACGCGAACGCCACCGGCGGCTCGCCGAGCCAGCGGGTCAGGGCGTCGTGCGCACCGGTGATCTCGGCCCGTACGGTCGCGGCGTCGCAGCGGCCCAGACAGGGGTGCCCCTGGGTGTGGTTGCCGATCGCCACCCGGGCGTCGCGCAGGGCCAGCAGGTCCTCCGGGGTGAGCTGCTCCTGCCGCGGGGGCCGGCGGTGCGCGCTGACCCGGAGCTCCTGGAGGCTGCGCCGGCGGTCCGGGTCGGGCAGCGACTTGAGCCGGGGGAGCAGCTGGGACGGCCGGTCGGTGCAGATCGAGCGGGCCCGGCCGCCGTGCCGGGCGAGGAAGGCCGCCTCGTGCCACCAGAACGGCCGGTCCGTGCCGATCAGCTCGGAGATCACGAACGCCGCGGCCGGGATGCCGCGCCGGGTCAGTTCGGGCAGGGCGTGGGTCAGCACACTGCGGTCGGCGTCGTCGAAGGTGATCAGCACGCTGCGGGGCGGCAGCGGCCGCTGCTCGGCCACGGCCCGCTGGACGGCCTCCAGCGACACCGGCACGGCGAGCCGGCGCAGCCGGTCCAGCTGGGCGCCGAAGGACCGCGGGTCCGTCACCCCGTGGTAGGCGAGGACGGCCAGCCGCTGGGCCGCCCGGGCCCGGTAGAGCGGCTGGACGGGTGCGAAGCGCAGCCAGTCGCCGGGCCGGCCGGGGTGCGGGCGGTGCCCGTCCGGGCGGTCGGGCACGGCGACGGGCCGGCCGGCCCCGGCGGGGCGCACCGGATCGGGGCCGGCCGGTTCGGGGCGCGTCGGAGCGCCGACCGTCGGGCCGGCCGGCCGTGACCGGCCCGGCGCCCCGGTCAGCCCGGTCAGCCCGGAGAGGCCGAGCGGCGCGAACGCCGACGGAAGGCCTCTGACCCTCGTGGTCTCGGAATACGACACGGTTCCCCCTCGATCGCCCACGCGGCGTGGCGGTACCGTCGGAGGACTGAGCCCGGCCTCCGACACCTGGGCGCGGCGGCTCCGCCCCCTGGTTCTCCGGTCCTCGGCGGGGACTCCCAACCCGTACCGCGGACGGCTCCTGGATCGCTCGATGTAGGGGAGACCGATACGGGCCGAGGATGGTTGTACCGTCCGGGGCCCGATTTTCGGACGGGTCCGGCGGGGCCGTCGTGACGCGGGCGGACCCGTGCGGGAGTGCCGCGCCCGCAGGGGCTGCTCCCGGGGCCGGGCGGATGTACCTTGGGTCTCATGGCAGACGCGGACCATGATCACTCCCTGACCCAGCCGCTCTCCCGGGCCGCCCGGCTCTGGAGCGGCGGGGCCCTGCACCGCCACCAGCTCCCGCTCACCGTGGTCGGCCTGGCCTGCCTCGCGGTCGGGATCGTGGTCGCCGTGGCCGTCCCCGACACCGACGGGCCGGCCTGGGTGATGGCCGTCGCCGGCTGCCTGGCCGCGGGCGTGCTGCTGCTCGGCCGGATCGCCTTCACGGTGCTCCGCCACGGGCGCGGCGTGACCCTCTGACCCCACTGCTCCGACGGCTCCCCGCGGGCCACTCCGACGGGGACGGCCGACGGCCGGCCGGGGACGTTCTGTTCGCACCAGGCGGGCGGGATCGCCGGGAAGGCAGCAGAACCGGCCGGATTCCGGACGGTCTCCGCCCTTCTGCCCTCTCCTTCGGCCTCGGCGCCGCGCCTCCCCCTACGGTGAAACCGCTCCCGCGCACCGACCACCGTCGGGCCGACCGGCCGACGGCGCGGGGGCGGGCACCGCGAAGGGGGAGCGCGATGGGCACGACCGGGCCGGACGGCCACCCGCTTCCCGGGCGCCGCCACCTCCGGACGGCCACCGCCACCGCTTCCGAGCCGGCGGGCCCCGTGTCTGACCGGCCGGGCCGGCGCCGGGCGCCGCAGCCCGGGCCCGTACCCCTGACCGCGCACCCCTCCCGGGCGTACGCCCCGGACCGCCGCGCGTACGCCCGCGCCGTCCGGCCCCGGGCTGTCCGGCCCCGCGCCGCCCGCCAGGCCGCCGCCCGCCCCCTGGCCGGGACGGCCCGCTCCGTCCGGACCGGCCGATGAGGCGGGCGGCGGACCTCGCGATCACCGCACTGGCCGGGATCACCGCCATCCCGTTGGGCCTGCTGATCGCCCTGCTGATCCGCTGCACCTGCGGCGGCCCGGTACTCGTGCGGCGGCCCGGGACGGGACGGCACGGCCGGCCGTTCGAGGTCCTGGCCTTCCGTACCACCCGTGCGGCGCGCGTCCCGGGCGGGCCGGCCGCCTCCGGCACCACCCGTCTCGGTGCCCTGCTGCGCCGCACCGGCCTGGAGCAGCTCCCGCAGCTCTGGAACGTCGTCCGGGGTGAGATGGGGGTGATCGGTCCCCGGCCCGACCCGCCGGGGCAGGCCCCGGGGCGGTCACCCGGCCCGTACGGCCGGTACGACGTCCGGCCCGGCCTCACCGGCTGGGCCCAGGTCAGCGGCCGCGCCGCGGTCAGCCGGTCGCAGCGTGCCGCCCTCGACCTTTGGTACGTCGAGCACCGCTCCCTGCGGCTCGACCTGCGGATCCTGGCCCGCACCGTGAAGCTGCTGCTGCGACCGGGCGGCGGCCCGGTGGTCGTCCCCGCGACCCCGCCGGCAGCCACTCCACCCGCAGCCACCCCACCGGCAGCCACCCCACCCGCAACGGCAACCGGGTCCGTCACCGTGCCACCGCTCCCGGGGGCGTCCCGGCAGGCCGCCGGGCCACGCGTGCCCCGGGCCGACCGGTCGGAGGAGAGCGCCGGTCCCCGCTGCTGACCCGGCCCGTTGCCGACCCGGTCCGACGCTGCCGGGCGGGCCGGCGCCGGCCCGCCGACGTCCGGCCGACGGGTGGCCCAGGCCGGTGGAACGGAGGGCCGGGCATGACGGCAGGTCAACCCGGCGCCGCCCGAGCACCCGGCCCGGCCCCTGCCCTCGAAGCGGCGCCGGGCCCTCGTGCGCCGGCCCGGGCGTAGGGTTCGGGCATGGCTATTCCTCAGTTTCTGGCGGACCTCCGCTCGGTGGTGGGCACCCGGCTGCTCTGGCTGAACGGCGTCGCGGCCGCGATCGTCGACGACGACGGGCGGATCCTGCTCGGTCAGCGCGCGGACGACGGCCGGTGGTCGATGATCGGGGGCATCCTCGACCCGGGCGAGCAGCCCGCCGACGGGCTGGTCCGGGAGGTGTTCGAGGAGGCCGGGGTGGTGGTCGTGCCCGAGGTGCTGGCCTCGGTCACCGTCTCGCCGGTGGTCGAGTACCCCAACGGCGACCACAGCCAGTACCTCGAACTCACCTTCCGCTGCCGGATGGTGGGCGGCGAGGCCCGGGTCAACGACGACGAGTCGCTGGACATCCGCTGGTTCGAGCCGGACGCCCTGCCCGAACTGGAGCCGCGGATCCTCAACCGGCTCCGGCACGCCCTGGACTGCAAGGGCGAGACGGCCTTCGTCCTGGACGGTGCCCCGGAGGTACTGGCGGGCCGGCTGGACTGACCCGCAGGGCCGTCGGGCGCGGCGAAGCGTCCGGCGGCCCGATCCCGCCCGCGGTCGGTGCCGCACGGTGAAGAACCGCGGTGGCGCCCCGAGCCCGGTGCCGTGGTGGCGCGGTCCGACCCGGCGGGGCCTGGGCCGGGTCGGTGCGGGTGGAGCCGGCTCTGCCGGTGACGACGACGCGCATGGCTGAGGAACCCCCCTCGACCGCCGGAGTCCGGCGGGGAGCCGGTCTCTGCAGCCGATAGTAGCCGCGCGGTCACCCTTGGTGGGGTGGTTCGCCGAGAACGACGGCTCATCGCCCCTGAGCGCCGGGGCCCGGCCCGGCCCCGCCGCGCCCGGCGCCGATCCCGTCCGCGGGCCGGACGTGACACCCGGCCGGACGTGACGGGCCCTCGCGAGCCGTCCGGGCCGGTCCGGGCCCGCCCGGGTCAGTCCTTGCGCTGCCGGTAGGCCTCCTCGGCCGCGTCGAGCACCGCCGAGAGGTCCCCGCCCGCCGTGGCGGTCGCCACCGCGGCGACCGCCCCCTCCACGAAGGGCGCGTCCGCGAACCGAACGGGGAAGGGCAGACCGTGCTCGTCCGCCGCCGCGAGCAGGGCGCGGACGGTGCCCACCGCGCCGCCCAGGTCGGCGAGCACCACCACCCCGTGGCCCTGGTCGACCCGCCGGGTGGCCGCGGCGACCAGCACCGCGCTGATCCCGGGGCCGTCCGCGAGGCCGCCGCCGGTGGTCGCCACCGGGGCCGGGTCGGCGGGCCCGGCCAGGGACCGTGCCAGCGCACCGGCCGCGGCGGCCAACTCCTCGCTGTGCGAGACCAGCACGACCCCGACCCTGCCGTGCGCCGGGGGGCGGCCGCCCGAGGGCTTGGGGAGTTTGGCGGGCGAGGACGGCGCGCGGGGGGCCGGGGTGTGGGCCGAGGGCGCGTCGGAAATGGGGATGACGTCGGCGCGGGTGCCGTCCCGGCGGCTCATCGGCTGCTCCTGGGGAAACGGGTGAGCGGGCTGGCGTGCGAGGGCGGGGAGCCGGGGCAGGTCCTGCCGGCCCCGGTCCGGTCTCACTCTGTCAGTCGGCCGGGCCGCGCGGGCTGAACCGGGCCCGTGTGTTCGCCTCGCCGAGGCACCCTGACGGCCCGTCGGCGCTCGTCCCCCCGGCCGCCGCACGGCTGCCGGCCGGCCGCGACCGGCGCCGGACGCCTAGCACAGTCGGTGCGCCGCCGTGGCCGGGTCGGGCCTGCGGCCCCCCGGCGGGGGCGTCCTGACCGGGAACCGCGTCCGGGCCGGGTGGTCTGGCTACGCTGGCCTCCGGACGACGTCGGGAGGAGACGCAGTGACAGCCAACAGCGGTACCAGCGTGGACACGGCCGGTTCGACGGAGGTCTTCGCGCAGGGGCAGAAGCCCCGGCCGGACCTGGCGGGGGCCGTCTGGCAGTCCAGCAGCCAGGGGGTCGGCGACGTGCAGATCGCCTTCGTGGACGGGTACATCGCGATGCGGGACGGCCGCCGGCCGGACGGGCCGGTGCTGGTCTTCACCCCGGGGGAGTGGCGGGCCTTCGTGCTCGGCGCCCGCGACGGCGAGTTCGACCTGACCTGAGGCCCCGCCCCCCACCTGGGCCCCGGCCGCTCGAAGGCCGGGGCTCCGCGGCGCGAGGGGTCCCGGGAGGCGCCAGGGGCCCAGGCCGGCCGGGTGGCGCGAACCGCCGGAGCGGCCGGTTCCGGAAGGGCCGTCGCCCGCCGGCTGCCCCGGAACGGACCGCTCCGGTCCGGCCGTCCCGCTCGGCGCGGCGCGCGAACACGTCGCAAAATCTCCCAAAACTGGCGGAGAACGGCGCCGGAACGGGGCCGTGACCGAGCTGCGGCCCGGTTGATGCCGACACGTCATATTTTCCGTTGACTGTTCGACAAAGTCGATTCAGAGTGAGAGCAGGCAGACGCCGTGCCCACCGCCCCCACGCGGCCAGACACGGCGCCTGCTGTGCTCCCCGGCGGCGACGCCGGGCTCCTCCCGATGAATCCCCATCACACCAAGGTGCGTCGGCCGGTCCCGACCCCGCTAAGGGTCGGCAGTCGCTGGGAGGATGGAACCGGACATCCGAGAGCTACTCGGAAGTACGGCTCCGGTTTGCCCGGGGCCCGCACGCCCCCACGCGGCGGAGTCCCGGGCAGATCCGCGAGTGCGACGGGCCTGGGCCCCGCGAACCTGGTTCGTGTGTTGTTCGAGCTGTTGGCTTGTGAGTGCAGCTGGTGTGTGCGGCGACCGGCGAAGCTGGATGCTCTGCTGTTCGGCACGACGGTGTGCACAGTGAGGGATACGCGTGTGGGGTCGCGTGGCGACATGCCGCCCCCCGGAGGATGGAACCCAGAACGGCTGTCGTGCTGAACCGAACGTAGCCCGGACGGTTGCTCAGAGTCAACATTGGTCTCTGAGCGTGGATCTCCACATGCTGTCCGACCCACCTCGTGAACGTGGTGTGCCGGGCACGTACGATGTTGCCATGTCTTTTCTCCGCCGTCGCTCCGGCCAGCCCGCAGGCCCGGACTTCGACGTGCTCGCGATGGATCCGGGCGACTGGCCCGGTGATTTCGGCGCCGCCATGATGGCCGGCCCCGACGGCTCCTGCCAGGGGATCTTCCTTCGCTACGACCTGTTCGGCGGCCGGGGCCCCGCAATGTTCATCGGGAATTTGCCGGAGAACTCGCCGGCCCGCGACACCGGGGACAGCGTGCCCTTCGAGGTCCGCCAGTTGCTCGCGGCCCTGGAGAACAACGAGCCGGTGGATTTCGTCTCGGCCGAGGACTTCCCGGTGATGCTCGGGGACGACCTGCTGATCGTGAAGAAGGTCAAGGTCAGCGAGGAGCGGGTGTTCTGCTCGCAGTTCGGGCGCAGCGACGGCGTGCAGGTCACCATCGCCTCCTGGGACCGGCCGATTTCGGACGATCTCTACCAGTTGCTCAAGCCGCTGCCCGCCGACATGTTCCAGCAGGGCTGACCGCGCGGGACGCCTCCGCGCCGGCCGGTGGGCCGGGGTGTGCTTGACGGTTTCGATCATCGCTTCGTACAGTCGCGAACATGTCGTGCCGTCCCCTGCTGCTGACCCGTCGCAGGCATCTCGACCTGCGGCGAACCGCCAGCGCGGCGTGTCCGGGCAGATGAGGGGGATTCGTCCCCCGTCGGCGGCTCAAGACCGGCTGGAATCGACCAGTCGGCCCTGACCTTCCGGGGATCCTCGTGCCGAGGCCGTCCCGGGCCGCCGCATCCGGTTCCCGCACGCGCGTAGAGCGTGCCGCCCGCATTCTGCCGAGCCACGCTGCCGCCCGGAGGCACCCCATCATGACCACCACGACCGCCGACCAGTCACCCGCCGACGGGCCCTCCCCGGTGGCCGAGGCCTTCGCCCGGCTGCCCCGGGTCGTCGACCTGCTGGCCGCCCGGGCCGAGGAGCACGACCGGGACGCGACCTTCCCCTACCAGGGCATCGAGGCGGTTCACGAGGCCGGGCTGCTCACCCTGACGGTCGGCCGGCGGTTCGGCGGCCCCGGCGGAAGCTTGGCCGAAATCGTCCGGGTGCTGGCCCAACTCGGGCGTGGCGACGCCTCGGTGGCGGTGGTCACCGCGTTCACCCTGCTCCAGCACGCCGAACAGGCCCGCAGCGGAGGCTGGCCGGCGGCCGGCTACCGGCGGCTGCTGACCGAATCCCGTCGCGGCCCGGCGCTGGTGAACACCCTGAGAGCGGAGCCCGGGCACCCGGCCGGGCTGCCGGCGACCGTCGCCCGGCGGGACGGCGACGGCTGGCTGATCACCGGCCGCAAGACCTACTGCACCGGCGCCGAGGCGCTCGCCTGGATGGCCGTGACGGCCCGCACCGACGAGCCGGTGCCCCGGATCGGCACCTTCCTGGTCCGCGGCGACAGCGCCGGCATCGAGGTGGACCCGACCTGGGACCAGCTCGGCCTACGGGCCAGCGCCAGCCACGACGTCCTGCTGGACGGCGTCCGGGTGCCCACCGACCTCGCGCTCGGCCTCGGCGGCCGGGAGAATCCGGCCGCCGGCGCCGAGGCGGCCCTCACCCGGGCCTGGCACGACCTGGCGCTCGCGGCGGTGTACCTGGGAGTGGCGCGCGCCGCCCAGGACTGGCTGGTGCGGTTCCTCAACCAGCGCACTCCGGCCAATCTCACCGAGCCGCTGGCCGCGCTGCCGCGCTACCGCGCGGCGCTGGGCGAGATAGAGGCGCTGCTGATCGGCGCGGAGGAGCTGGTGGGCGGCCTCGCCCCGCGCGTCGACCTCGCCGAGCCGGACGCCGTGGCCCGGACCGGGCCGGCCCAGCTGCTGGCCTCCCGCGCGGCGATCTCGGCGGTCCAGCAGGCCGTCTCGCTCACCGGCAACCCGGGTCTGAGCCGGCGTCACCCGCTGGAGCGCTACCTGCGCGACGTGCTCAGCGGGCGGGTGCACTTCGCCCCCGACGAGGCGGTGCTCGACGCTGCCGGCCGGTCCGCCCTGGACCGCGGCCCGGCCCGGGCCTGAGCACGGCCGGCCGGGCGGCGGGCGGCCCGACGAGGGCCCGCCCGGTGCGGACCGGCCCGGCGGCCGCCACGGCGACGGCCTGCCCGGTGCTCCGCCCGTCGCTCCGGCCCGCGGGTACGGGTCCGCCGGTGTCCGGCGCTTGGCCGGTCCGCCCGCGGTCAGCGGGTCCCCACCGCGGCGCGGACGGCCCGGCGGGCCAGCGCGGCGTCGTCGTACAGCCGGCGGATCATGATCCGCTGCTCCTCGCCGGCGCCCGGCACGTCGTAGAGCCTGATCTCCCGCATCAGCACCAGCACCAGGTTGACCAGGAACGCGTCCCGGGCGAGGGTCCCGCCGGACTGCGCGAGCTGGCTGATCTGACGCCGCGCCGCGGTGTCCCCGGACAGCACGCTCCACAGCACCGCGAGGTCGTAGCCGGGCAGGTACCAGCCGGCCTGCTCCCAGTCGACCAGCACCGGGCCGGACGGCGCCAGCAGCATGTTGCTGAGCAGCGCGTCGCCGTGGCAGAGCTGCAGCGGGGTGTGGCTGAGACCGTGCAGCAGCCCGCGGAGGTCCCCGGCGTCCCGGTCGGTCAGCTGGCCGACGGAGTGGAAGCGGGCGATCTCCATCTGGTAGTCCAGCGGCGTGTGGAAGACGTCGGTCGGCGGCCGCCACAGGTTGAGGGTGCGGACCGCGCCGAGGATCGCCCGGATCTCGCCCGGCGTGGGCGCGTTGACCGGGTGCCGCTCGCGGGCCGCGGGCCGGCCCGGCACCCGCTCCACGACCAGCACGCACCGGTCGTGGTCGGCGGCCACCAGCCGCGGCAGCCGGACCGGCGGGCGGTGCCGGACGAACGCCCGGTAGACCGCGACCTCGTGGTGGAAGTCCGCCACCAGCTGGTCGAACTGGTCACCCCGGACGGCCTGCGGGGCCAGGCACTTGGCCACCACCGGAGCGCGTCCGATGGTGCCCGCCACCAGGATGTGGCGGCTGCCCTCGCGCAGGACCTGCCGCGGGGTGAACGCGGGACATATCCGCGCGATGTTGGCCAGCGCGGCCCGGACCGCCGGGGTCTGCAGGGCGGCCGGGTCGATCCGCTCGGCGACCAGGGGCTGGACCGGCCGGCCGCGCAGCATCCGCTCGCCCGGCCGGACGGGGGCCTGCCGCGGGACCCCGCCGTTCAGGGCGGAGTCGGGGGCGCGCAGGCCCAGAGCCGTCCGGCCGGCCTGCCCCCGGGCGTCCGTGGAGCGGCCGTCGGTGCCGCGGGCGGCCGCGGGGCGGCTCTGCGGCACCGGCTTCGGGCCGGGACGGGTGCCGGCCGCGGTGGGGGGACGCAGCGCGGGGCGGGTGGCGGTCGGGGCGGGCGAGGTCGCTGAGGAGTACATGAGGGGTGGGTGATCCCTTCCTTGCCGTCGGCGGGCTGGCCCCCGCTCTCGCGGGGGAGGGCTGGCGGTGCGCTTCCTGGTGCGTCGCCTGCCCCGCTCGGTGCGGTCGTCTGGAGCGCGGGCGCCGGGCACGGACGGAGGGCCTGGACCCTTCCGGACGGCCGCCGGGGGTCCGTCCGCGTCCTGGGGAAACGTGGTCGGTCCGACTGCCGCTGCCGTGCCCGGCGCCCCCGCGCCACCCGGCCGCGCCACCCCCTCGGGAGAGGTCCCGGGGGCGCCGCCGGAGTGGTCGGGGGAGCGCCCCTGGCCTGCCGGCGGCGCCCCCGACCCCGAGGGCGGGGTGGCGCACCTCTACATCACACCGAGATGCCACTGGCACACCATGTGGCGGACCCTGGCGAAGCCTGGCGAATGCTCGCTTGGCACATGACACCGCACTAGGGTCGAACCAGCCGAGGAACCTGGGGGCTTCACGTGAGCAGGGAACCCAACACACGACTGGCCGACCTCTTCGCCCTGACCGGATGGTCCAAGGGCGAGCTGGCGCGGCTGGTGAACCGGCGGGGTGCGGCGATGGGACAGCAGCAACTGTCCACCGACACCTCGCGGGTGCGCCGCTGGATCGAGCAGGGGGAGATCCCCCGCGATCCGGTGCCGCGGGTGCTGGCAGCCGTGTTCACCGAGCGGCTCGGCCGTGTCGTCACCACTGAGGACCTCGGTCTGGAACGACACCGGCCCTCCAGGTCCACGACAGCGCAGTCGGCAGAACCCTGGGAGCCGGATCGAACGGCCGCGGTCCTTACCGAGTTCACGGGAATGGACCTCATGCTCAACCGACGCGGATTGGTGGGTGCGGGCGCCGCACTCACGGCGGGAGCGGTCGTCGCCGACTCCCTCCAGGGCTGGCTCACGGGGGAGGCGGTCGCGTACGCGGCCGGCCGGCCGGGGCCCAGGCAGGTGGTCACCCAGGCGGGCGCGCGGCCCGTCGTGGACGTGTACGAGTCCGGCCAGGTCGGCTTCGACGAGGTGGAGGCGCTGGAGCGCTCGGTGGAGGTGTTCCGCGCCTGGGACGCCTCGCGCGGCGGCGGCCTGCAGCGCAAGGCCGTGGTCGGCCAGCTGAACGAGGTCGGCGGGCTGCTGACGCACCGCCACGCCCCGGCGCTGGACCGCCGGCTGTGGATCGTCGCGGCCAACCTCGCGGTGCTGGCGGGCTGGATGTCGCACGACGTCGGCCTGGAGCCGACCGCGCAGAAGTACTTCGTGATCGCCGCCCAGGCGGCCAAGGAGGCGGAGGACCGCCCCCGGGCCGGCGAGGCCATCTCCCGGGCCGCCCGGCAGATGATGCACCTCGGCCGGGCCGACGACGCGCTCGACCTGATGCAGGCCGCCAACGCCAGCGGCGGCGGCGAGACGCTGCCCAGGACGCAGGCGATGCTGCACACCGTGGAGGCCTGGGCGCAGGCCGCGCTGGGCCGCTCGCAGGCGACCCGGCGGGTGCTGGGCGAGGCCGAGGACCTCTTCGTCCGGGACAACGGCGAGGCCCTGCCGTCCTGGATGCAGTTGTTCAACGAGGCCGAGCTGCACGGCATGCAGGCGCTGGTCTACCGGACCCTCGCCGAGCACGACCCGAGCGCGGCGCCGCTGGCCGTCCGGCACGCCAAGCTGGCGATCGACCTGCGCTCGCGCAACGGCCGGGAGCGCTCGGCGCTGCTGGACCGGATCACCCTGGCCTCCGTCCACTGGCTCTCCGGCGAGCCGGACGAGGCCCATGTGCAGGCCAAGATGGCGATGGCCTCGATCGGCCAGACCTCTTCGCACCGCACCTGGGACCGGCTGCGCGAGATGTACCGGCTGACCGGCCGCTACCAGGGCCTGCCGGAGGTGGACGAGCTGCGCGACGAGCTGCGCCAGGAGCTGCGGGTGGCGGACGCGAAGCAGCGGCCCCGGCTGGCCTGAGCGCGGCCGGTCCGCCCCGGCCCGGGGCGGGCGCCCGCGGTGGCCGGATCCCGACGGTCCGATCCCGAAGTCCGATCCCGGCGGGTGGCCCGGGTCGGCCGGTAGTCGCGGCGGGTCTCCCGAGGCCGGTCCGGTCGGCCGGTCAGGTCGCTGCGGTCCGGCCGGTCGCGGGAACGGGCGGTGGCCGCAGGGGCCTCAGACCGCTCGCAGCAGCATCCGCAGCGCCGTGACCTGCCCGTCCTCGTCGACCACCGGTACGCCCGCACAGTGCACGAGCACCCGGTGGCCGTCCGGGCACAGGATCCGGACGGTGCCGGCCGGCGTGCGCCCGTGCACCAGGGCGTCGGTCATCATCCGCCGGAGGGCGGGGCGGTCCTGCTCGGGGAGCCGGGCCGGGAGCTGGTCGAGGCTGAGCGGGCCGAGCCCCGGATCGCGGCCGAGCAGCCGGAAGGCTTCGGGGGACCAGCGGACCTGGTCGGTGAGCAGGTCCCACTCGGCGGCGCCGACGGCGGCGGCCGCCACGGCGGGCCCGGAGGCGGCGGGGGAGGGGAGGCTCATCCGAAGGTCCCACCTGGTCGGTGACGGTGAGGTTGTGAGACGACTGTCGCACAGCGGTACCGGCCCTGTGAGGGATTTGGGCAAATTCGCGGCAATGTCCCTGGCATATGCCGGAGCGGGCGGGCCCCGCAGGCGCCCGACCGCCGTCCGGGCCGGCCGGGCCGCGCGTCGCCGCAGGCGGCCCGGCCCGTACCCGCAGGCAGCGTCGCCCGCGGGCCGTCCGGCCGCGCCCGCCCGGCGGGAGCCGCCCGCCCGGTACCCCCGGGCAGCGGTCCGGCAGGCGCCCGTCGCCGGACGGACCGCCGCCCCGGGCCGCCCCGGGCCGCTCCGCGCCGCCGCCGGGCCGCCGCCGGGCCGCCGCGGGGCAGGGCCGGCCCCGCCGTCCCACGCCCTGTGTGCGCGGGGCCCGTACAAGGGGTAACCTTCGGTGATTCCGGCGCCCGGGCGCCCACCGCAAGACCGACAAATGACCCCCGGCGACGGAAATCCCGTTGCCACTACGACCGCCGCAACGGATGCTGACCTCATGTTCGAGCCAGTGATAGCGCCCAGTGCCAGCCTCCTCGGCCTCCTCCAGCGAGGCCGCGGTGACGGGCAGCTCCATGCGCTGGCGGCCGACCGTACCGAGGCGATCTCCGCCCTGGAGGAGTGCGTCACCAACGACCCCCGCGCCGACTGGCAGGTCGAGAACCGCTCCCTCTACTACGCACGCCTCTACATGGAGCTCGAAGCGCCGCTCGACGGCATCGAGGACCACCTGCACGCCCCGGACGACCTGCTCGACCACGAGGACAACCGCACCGGCCTGGCCCTCTCCGTGCTCGGCCACCTCGCCGCCTACGGGCGCCGGGACGCCCTGCTGATGCTGCGCGAGTACGCCGCGACCGGCACCAACTGGGCCTGGGCCCTGGACGAGCTCGCGATGCGCGACGACGACCTGGGCCTGCTGGTCCTCGGCCCGGCGATCCTCGACCGCTTCCCCGAGGGCCCCGAGGGCGACGCCGACCTGCGGGCCGCCGTCCGCGGCGCGTACGAGCCCCGGCCCTGGCGGCTGTGGGCCGCGCACCACCCCAGAATCGCCACCGCGAGCGAGCAGTCGCCCTTCGACCTGTGGCAGCGCCAGCTGAACCGCGGCGGGGTCACGCCCGGCTGGAGCGTGGCCGGCGTGCTCGCCTGGGCCGACGAGGGTGATCCGTTCGACGGCGCCGCCGCCTTCCACCGCTACGACCCCTCCGAGCCCTCCGAGCCGGACGCCGGCGCCCGCCGGGCCGCCGCGGCCGCCCGCTGCCTCAGCGCGGTGGTCCGCCCCGAGGACCGCGACACGCTGCTGGAAGCCGCCCGCTCCGGGCTGCCCGGCGCCCGCCGGGCCGCCCTGCGCCACCTGGTGGACGTGCGGGACCAGGCGGTCCCCGCACTGATCGAGGCCGCCGCCGCGGACGTCGACGAGCGCGTCGTGCGGGCCGCGCTGGAGGTCCTCGGCCGGATGCGCGGCCCGGAGGCACTGGCCCACGCCCGCCGCTGGGCCGACCCGGCCACCGGCGGCGCCGACAGCGCCCTCGGCGAGGCCGCCGTCCAGCTGCTGGCGGACGCCGGCGAACCGGCCGACGGCCCGGTCGTGGTCGATGCGCTGCGCCGCTGGATCTCCGTCCGCGGGGTGTCCGGCGTCGGGCTCGGCACGCTGGTCGACGGCGCGGGGCGGCTGGCCGCCGCCGCTGCCGTCCCGGCCCTGCGCCACGTCTACGGCGAGGCCGCCTCCTCCGAGCTGCGCGGTCGCGCGGCCCGGGCGCTGGCCGCCACCGACCGGCACTTCCCCGAGGGCCCGGCGGTCGAATGCCTCTGGGACTGCGAGGAGGCCACCCGCGAGCTGGCCGCCCGCCACGTCGCCACCACCGGGGACGCCCGGGTGCTGGAGCGGCTGCGCCGCCTCGCCGCCGACCCGGCCGAGGAGGCCGAGGTCCACGCCGCCGTCCGGGGCCGGCTGACCGCCCGCGAGCGCGGCCGCTAGCACCGCCGCGCCCGGCGCCCGCCGCGTCCGGTCCTCGGCGCCCGGCCGTACGGCGACGCGCCCCACCGGGGATCCGCGCCCTGGCGGGGTCCGCTCCGGTCGGGCCGTCGTCGCACACCGGCAGGAACGGCACCCGTACCGACGCCGTCGGCCCCGATCGTCTCGACGATCGGGGCCGACGGCGTCCGGCGGGCGTTC
The DNA here is from genome assembly GCF_014655955.1 of Kitasatospora indigofera. Taxonomy (GTDB): domain Bacteria; phylum Actinomycetota; class Actinomycetes; order Streptomycetales; family Streptomycetaceae; genus Kitasatospora; species Kitasatospora indigofera. The sequence goes on along the minus strand of NZ_BNBO01000025.1, from coordinate 43,798 downwards.
CGGGTCTGTTGCGGGAGCGCGACTACTTCGCCACGACCACGCCGGCGTCGGGTTCGAGCACGCCGAAGGTGACCAGGCCGATGATCAGGACGCCGAGCAGGATCCGGTACACCACGAACGGCGTGAAGCTGTGCGAGGAGATGTACTTCAGGAACCAGGCGACCGCCGCGTAGCCGACCACGAAGGCGATCAGGGTGGCCAGCAGGGTCGGGCCCCAGGCGGGCGCCGGGCCCTCACCGATCTTGAAGACCTCCAGCACGCCGGAGGCCAGCACCGCCGGGATGGCGAGCAGGAAGGAGTACCGGGCCGCGGCCTCCCGGCTGTAGCCGAGCAGCAGGCCCGCGCTGATGGTGCCGCCGGAGCGGGAGACCCCGGGGATCAGGGCGAGCGCCTGGGCGAAGCCGTAGCCGATCGCGTGCGGCAGCGTCAGGTCGCTGATCGGCCTGGCGTGCCGGACGGCCCGGGTGCGGTCGGCGACGGCCAGGATGACGCCGAAGAGGATCAGCGTGGTGCCGATCACCCGGAGGTCGCGCAGCGAGTTCTCGATGGTGTGCTGGAAGGTCGCGCCGAGGATGCCGATCGGCAGCGTGCCGATGATCACGAACCAGCCCATCCGCGCGTCCTGGTGCGAGCGCAGTGCGGGCCGGAACAGGGAGAGCGTCCAGGTCTTCACGATCGAGGCGATGTCGCGGCGGAAGTAGATCAGCACGGCGGACTCGGTGCCGAGCTGGGTCACCGCGGTGAACGCCGCTCCGGGGTCGTCCCAGCCCAGCAGGGCGGAGAAGACCCGCAGGTGGGCGCTGGAGGAGACCGGCAGGAACTCGGTCAGCCCCTGGATCAGGCCGAGCACGGCCCCGTGGAACCAGTCGATCACCGGCTACCCGCCCGGGGTATCAGTCGGTCGATGCGCATGAGCGGTCCGTTTCGTCGTGCTGAGAGGCGGGCGGGGGGCGTACCGGCGGACGGCGGCGCGTACGTGGTGCGTCTCCGCGCATGCCGGGGCCGGACCTGCCGCCCGGCGCAGGCGCCGCGCGCAGCCCGGCGCGGCCCGATAGTACGCGGTGAAGGTGTCGGGAGATCCTTCGCCCCCGGGGCGGCCCCGCCGTCCCCCCGGCGCCGCACGACCTGCGGCCGGCCGCCGGGCGGCGGCAGCCCCTCCACCCGGCCGGCCGGCCCCGGACGACCGGCCCGGTCGACCGGCGCCGACGGTCGGTCCGGCCGCTCAGCCCAGCGGCACCGCCCGGGCCCAGGTCCCGTCCGCCGTCAGGTAGCTGTCCACCCTGAGCCCGCACTCGGCGAGCGCCCGCTCGAAGGCCTCGGGCGTGAGCGGCCGGGAGAGGAAGGTCTGGGTCCACCGCGCGTCGGGGAAGACGTACTCGACGTGGACGGAGTTCACCCCGGGGCCGGCCGGCTCCGCGGACACCACCCGGGAGAGCCCGTCGCCGATCCTGCGCTCGCGGGGCAGCCCGCTGTGCCAGCCGGCGCCCTCGCGCTGGATCAGGACGGCACCGCCCGGGGCGACGTGGCGCAGGCAGCACCGCAGCAGGCCACGGCGGACCTCGGGATCGCCCGCGTGCACCAGGAAGGACCCGAGCAGCACCACGTCGAACCGCTCACCCAGGTCCAGCGCTTCGATCGGGCTGCGCACCGTCCGGGCGCCGCGGATCCGCGCCAGCATCTCGGCCGACTCGTCAACGGCGGTGACCGCGAAGCCGCGGCCGACCAGCGGGTGCGTCACCCGGCCCGCCCCGCAGCCCAGCTCCAGGATGCTCGCCCCGGCCGGCGCGGCCCGGGCGATCACCTCCGGCTCGTCCCCGACGGGCAGCCGCTCCCACACCTCCACCGCACAGCCGTCCGGCGTGATCGCCCCGGGGCCGGTCCCCCGATAGCCCTTGCGTCGCTCTTCGCTCATGGCCCCATCGGAGCACGGCGGCCGGCCGACGGGAAGTGCCCGGAGGGGTGCCGGGAAGGCGTGAGGATGCTTTCCGGTCGTACCCGGACGGCCGGTGCCGCCCGCGATGCTGACGGTATGTCAACCTGCGCGCTGTCGTAGGAGAGCTGGTTCAGGCCGATCGCCGTCCGCTGCGGCACGGGCCCGGCGCGGCCGGGGGCGGAGATCGACGGCGGGCGCTCGGGCCGGACGGGGTGGGCCTTACTGGCCGGGACGCCGCTGTCCTCGATCGGGGCGGCCGGGCCCGACGCGGGCGAATGACGATGCGGGAATACCCCCTGGGGGTATAACGTTGGCACCGACGAACCGCGGAACAGGCGGCGGATCGGCATCGGCATCAGTACCGGCGGAGGACGACATGGCAGACCCCGCGCACCACGCAACCGGCACCCACGGCGCCGGAGGACCTCACACCGCCCACGGCGGGCACGGCGCCCAGGGCGGCGGTCAAGCCCATGCCGGCCACAGTGCCCACGCCGGCCACGCCGGTCACGGTCCCGCCCGGGACGGCGGTTGGCGCACGGCGGTGCAGGCCACCCTGCACTGCCTCACCGGCTGCGCGATCGGTGAGGTGCTGGGCATGATCCTGGGCACGGCACTCGGCCTGCACAACGGCGCCACCGTGGTCCTGTCGGTCGCCCTGGCCTTCGTCTTCGGCTACGCGCTCACCATGCGCGGCGTGCTGCGGGCCGGCCTGCCGGTGCGCCGGGCCGTCAAGGTCGCGCTGGCCGCCGACACGGTGTCCATCCTGGTGATGGAGCTGATCGACAACACCGTGATGGTCACCGTCCCCGGTGCGATGGACGCCGGTCTCGGCAACGCGCTGTTCTGGGCCGCGCTGGCCGGCTCGCTGGCGCTCGCCTTCGTGCTGACCGTCCCGGTGAACCGCTGGATGATCGCCCGCGGCCGGGGTCACGCCGTGGTGCACGCCCATCACCGGCACTGACCCCCGGTGGCGCGTCCGGGAGTCCCCTGGCCCGACCCGACCCGGCCCGCCCGGGTCGGGTCGGACCCGTGCCGGGAGTGTCGGCCCGGGTCGGGCCGACGCGTCGGGCCCGCGCCCGGACGGCACGGCCCCGGCCGTGTGCCGGGCTCAGCCGGCCGGCCGCGCGCTCCCGGCCCCGGCGTCCAGTTCGGCGAGGGTCGATTCCAGCCAGGCCAGTTCGGCCTGGGTGGTGGTGCGGGCGATCAGGAGCAGGCCGCGCCGGAACGGGTCCTCGAACTCCTCGGCGCCGAGCGGGCGTTCGCCGTCGTAGAAGAAGCTGGCGGGCTGCTGGAGGAAGGCGAGCCGGCGGCGCAGCACGGCGGCCTGCTCGGCGGGCGCGTCCAGGTGGCGCAGGAAGGCCAGCACGGTGAACCAGCGGTTCTCGTCGCTGATGTCGAGGTCCTCGGGGGTGCGCAGGCGGTCGGCCAGGGCCGCCCGGCCGTCCTCGGTGAGGTGCAGGGTGTGCCGCGGGGCGGCGGTGGTGCCGGGCTCGGTCTCGCGGACGAGCAGCCCGTCGGCCTCCAGGCGCTTGATCGCGGGGTAGAGCGTGCCGTCGCTGATCGGCCGGACGTGGCCGGTGAGCGCGGCGAGGTGGCGCCGCAGCTCGTAGCCGTGCAGCGGCCGCTCGTGGAGGAGTCCGAGGATCGCGAGCTTCAGCATGGCTCCACTCTTCCAGATCACCGGATCCCATATATCGACTACGAGATACCTCGGCATCGATGTATGGTGCGGAGGCGGTCCCCACCACCGGACCCTCCGTCCCGCACCTGAAGGAGAGACGGCCATGCGGCACACCCCCGTGACCCCGAACGGCGACCGGCTGCGCTGGGTGGAACTCCCCGGCGCCGACCCGGCCCGGGTGTACGTCCACGGTCTCGGCGCCACCGCGCCCGCCTACTTCGCGGCCGTCGCCGCCCACCCGGTGCTGTCCGGCCGCCGCTCCCTGCTGGCCGACCTGCTCGGCTTCGGCCTCAGCGACCGCCCCACCGACTTCCCGTACACCATGGAGGCGCACGCGGACGCCCTGGCGGCCGCCCTGCGCGCCGCCGGTGTCGCCGGCGCCGAGGTGATCGGCCACAGCATGGGCGGCACCGTCGCCGTGCACCTCGCCGCCCGCCATCCGGACCTGGTCTCCGCCCTCGTCCTGGTGGACGCCAACCTCGACCCCGTGAGCCCGTCCCGCCGGTCCGGCAGCAGCGGCATCGCCACCTTCACGGAGGAGGAGTTCCTGAACGGGGGCCGGCGCGAGGTGCGGGAGTCGGTGAGCCCGTTCTGGTGGGCCACCATGCGGCTGGCCGGCCCGGAGGCGCTGCACCGCAGCGCCGTCCACCTGGCCCGGGGCAGCGTGCGCGAGCTGCTGCTGGACCTGCCGCTCCCGCGCACCTTCCTGCACCCGGCCGCGGACGGCGAGCCGGCCGGCGCCGCGCGGCTGCGGAGCGCGGGCGTGCAGGTGACCGCGGTGCCGGACTGCGGGCACAACATCATGATCGACAACCCCGAGGGCTTCGTCCGGGCGGTCGCCGGGGCGCTCGCCCACTGACGAACGGTCCGCCCCTCCGGGCGGGCTTCAGCCGCGCAGCAGCACGAAACGCAGCGGCGTGCCCGGCCGGGCCTGGGCGGCGGCCGCCAGGTCCGCGGGCGGCACCACGCCGACCACGGGGTAGCCGCCGGTGGTGGGGTGGTCGGCGAGGAAGACCACCGGGCGGCCGTCCGGCGGGACTTGGACGGCGCCCAGCACCATCCCCTCGCTCGGGAGCTCGCCGCTGCGCGCGCGGCCGACCGGCGGGCCGTCGGTCCGCAGCGCGATCCGGTTGCTGGCGGCGGCGACCCGGTACCGGTCGCGGGCCAGCCGGGCCACCGCCCCCGGTTCGAACCAGTCGGCCCGGGGGCCCAGGTGCAGGCGCAGCACCAGCCCGGCCGGGGGAGCGGGCAGCGGGACGAGTTCGGGGCGCGGCCGCAGGGCCGGCGGCGGGCCGACCGGCAGGACGGTGCCGACGGCCAGCGGCGGCGGGCCGAGGCCGGACAGCAGGTCGGCCGAGCGGCTGCCGAGCACCGGCGGGACGGCGATCCCGCCCGCGACGGCCAGATAGCTTCGGACCCCGTGGGTGGCCGGCCCGACCTCGACCAGCGCGTTCGCGGGGACGGCGACGGCGGCGCCCCAGGCGGCGGGCCGCCCGTCCACCCGGACCGGCGCGGGGGCTCCGGTGACCGCCAGCAGGACGGGCCCGAGCGTCCGCAGGGCGACCCCGCCGACGGTCGTCTCCAGTACGGCGGCGCCCGGGTCGTTGCCGGTCAGCCGGTTGGCCGCCCGCAGGGCGGGCTCGTCCAGGGCGCCGGCCCGTGGCACGCCGAGGTGGGCGACGCCGCGCCGCCCGAGGTCCTGAACCGTCGTCAGCGGCCCGGGGCGGACCACCGCCAGCGCGCTCATCCGGGCCGCACCGCGGTGAACCGCACCCGGACACCCGGCGCGAGCAGGGCGGCCGGCTCGCGCCCGGTGTCCCAGAGCGTCAGGGCGGTCCGGCCGAGCAACTGCCACCCGCCGGGGGAGGACCGCGGGTACACCCCGGTCCAGGGGCCGGCCAGCGCCACCGACCCGGCGGGCACCGCGGTGCGCGGCGTGGCCCGGCGGGGCACCTCGTACCGTTCGGGCAGGCCGGTGAGGTAGCCGAAGCCGGGTGCGAAACCGCAGAACGCCACCCGGTACAGCGGCTCGGTGTGGATCCGGACGGCCGCCTCGGGGGAGACGCCCCAGAGCGCCGCCACCTCGGCGAGGTCGGCGCCGTCGTAGACGGCCGGGACCTCCACCAGCGGGCCCTGCGGTCCGGTGCCGGCCGCCGGGCGCCAGGCCGTCAGCAGGGCGGTCAGCGCCGGGACGTCCTCGGCGCCGTCGAGCAGGACGGTCCGGGCGGCCGGCACGATCTCGGCCACCGCCGGCAGCTCCCCGGCGGCGCGCAGCGCGGACAGCCAGGCGTACAGGGCGCCGGCCTCCGCGGTGTCCGCCACCTCGGCGAGCAGGGCGCCCGGGCCGGCCCGGCGGACGGTAGGTCCCGGGCGGTCCGCGCCGCCGGGGAGCTGCCGGCGGTGGCCGGCGCTCAGCTGAACGCCTCCACCCGGATGCCGGCCGAGGCCAGCGCCCCGCGCACCCGCCAGGCGAGCTGGGCGGCGCCGGGGGTGTCCCCGTGCACGCACAGCGACCGGGCCTCGATGGCGACCGGCTCGCCGCCGATGGCGGTGACCAGGCCGTCGCGGGCCATGCCGACCGCGCGGGAGATCACGGCCTCCGGGTCGTGCACCACGGCGTCCGGGTCCCGGCGGGGGACGAGCGTGCCGGCCCAGGTGTAGGCGCGGTCGGCGAAGGCCTCGGCGACGACCGGCAGCCCGACGCCCTCCGCCACGGCGAGCAGCCGGGAGCCGGGCAGGCCGAGCACCGGCAGCGGGCCGTCGCACACCGCCCCGGCCCGCAGGATCCCGGCCACCACGGCCTCGGCCTGCTCCGAGTCGGCGACCACCCGGTTGTAGAGGGCGCCGTGCGGTTTGACGTACGAGACGCGTGAGCCGGCCGCCCGGGCGAACACCTGGAGGGCGCCGATCTGGTAGGCGATCTCGTCCGCCAGCTCCTCCGGCGGGACGTCCATCGCCCGCCGGCCGAATCCGGCCAGGTCGCGGTAGGAGACCTGGGCGCCGATCCGGACGCCGCGCTCGGCGGCCAGGGCGCAGACCCGGCGCATCGTCGACGGGTCCCCGGCGTGGAACCCGCAGGCGACGTTGGCACTGGTCACCACCGACAACAGGGCCTCGTCGTCGGTCAGTGTCCAGCGACCGAAGCCCTCCCCGAGGTCCGCATTGAGATCGATCACCGTATCGGCCACGCCCGTTCCGCCTCCCGTCAGCTCTTCAGGGCGATGGTAGGGCCTGCTCGTTACGCCGGGCGCACCTGACCCGGACGCCGGGAGGCGGCCGGGGCAGGCACTGGGGAGGTTCCCCCGGTTGGCTCAGCGGGACGCCCTCCGGCGGGCCGGTCAGGCGGTGGCGGCGGTGCCGGCGGCGCGCCGCCCGGTGCCGTGCACGGTGTCGTCACCGGTGTCGTGCCCCGCGTCCCGCCGGGTGCTGCGCCCGGCGGCGCCGCGCTCGATCGAGCGGATGCCGCGCAGCACGATCAGCAGCGGGACCACGCCGACCACACCGAACGACATGTCGACGAATCGCCAGTACAGCGGGATGCCGCGCAGCGGCCCGCAGATCAGCGCCAGCGGGATGATCGCGCCGCAGGCGATCGTCGCCCACCGGATCACCCAGACGTTGCGGACCGGGTCCTGGATCGGCCCCCAGAAGGCCACCGCGATCACCAGGTGGGCGAAGGCCAGCCAGTCGGTGCCGTAGGCGAGGAAGGGGTACCGGCGGTTGGTGTCGGCGATGCCGTCGCGGACCTGCAACAGCTTCGCCAGGAGTCCGGGGAAGTGCTCGCTGACCGGCGCGGCCGGACCGGTGGCGAGGTCGGCCAGCCAGCGGGTCTCGGTCTCCAGCGGGAAGGCGGTCAGGCCGCTGAGCACCAGGCAGACCACGAAGATCCAGAGCCAGCGGCGGACCGTGCGCAGTGCGGTCCGCTCGGTCTCGTTCGGCGTCCTGCTCATCTGCGTACCCCCAGGTGGAAGGACGGGTGACGATTCTCCTCACCCGTGCAGCGCTGACTCTAGACCTAGAATTGAACGTGTTCAACATTGCGGCGGGACGGGCCCGGACAGGCCGGTGCCCGGTCGGCGGGCGGCCGACCGGGCACCGGGGGGTGGAGAGCTTGAGACCTCAGGCGGTGTACGTGAACCGGTCGGCGGTGACCGGCGCGCTGGTGCCGCCGGGTGTCGTCACCGTCACGTCCACCGTGCCCGTCCCCGCCGGGGAGACGGCGGTGCAGGCGGTCGGGCCGCACGAGACGTGCGTCGCCGGGACGCCGCCGAACGCCACCGTGCCGTAGGTCAGGCCGGAGCCGAGGACGGTGAGGGCGGTGCCGCCGGCGGCCGGGCCACCGGTCGCGGTGCCGATCGAGGTCACCGCCGGCGCCGCCGGGACGGGCGGCGTGCCGACGTACCCGAAGGCGGCCGGTGCGTCGGCGTGCCCGCCCGGCGTGACCACGGTGACCGGCAGGCTGCCGGCGCCGGCCGGCGCCGTCACGGTGCACGAGGTGCTGGTGCAGCCACCCGTGGCGGGGCGGTCGCCGAAGAGCACGAAGCCGTTGTCGAGGGCCGTCCCGGTGACCGTCACGGCGGTGCCGCCGGCGGCCGGCCCGGTGGTGGTGTCGATGGCGGTGACGGCCGGCGCGGCCGGGGCCGCCGAGGCGATCGGGCCGACGCCGATCGCGTAGCTGCTGACGTTGTCGGACAGGTCGGCGTCGTCCCGGTTGGAGGCCGTCACCCGGATCGTCCCGGACGGGCGGACCGTGCCGTGGGTGCCCAGTTGCACCTTCATGAAGTCGCTGCGCCCGGGGCGGCGGGTGCCCACGAAGGTGGCCTCCAGCCGGCGCCGGTCCGCCGAGACGGTCTGGGTGAAGGTGAAGTCCGGCGGTACGGAGTACATCAGCGCGCCGTCGGTGGTCACGCCGGGCGGCAGCTCGACCGTCAGGTGGGTGGCGCCGGTGACGTCGGCGGTGCCCGCCGAACTCCAGGTGACGCCCATGTTGGTGTTGTCGATCGGGAAGATCGGGTAGTTGCCGCTCTGGGAGACCGCCAGGTCGGGGCCCTGCACGGGGCCCGCGGCCGAGGCGGTGGTGGCTCCGGCGGCGCTGAGGGAGGTGAGGGCCAGCGCCGCGGCGAGACCTGCCTTTGCCAGTTTGATGATCATATCGACATCATGGTGACGGCCGGAGTGACGGGCTGCCGCTTCGCGCAAGCTGGCCGGGATAGGACCTGCGCCCCCTGGGCGAAGCTCCCTAGGATGGCCGGAAGTCGTCGAACGGGGGAGAACTGATGAGGCGTCCGATCGTAGGAACCGCCGCAGCCGGACTGCTGCTGGCCCTGGCGGCCTGCCAGTCGGGGGCGGCTACCGGCAAAGTCCAGGGCACCGACGCCGAGTTGGCCTGTGCGGCCGTGCACCGGCTGCCGGATCCGATGCCCGACAGCAAGGCGGACGGCGAGCAGGCCTTCGACATCGCGCTGGCCCGGCTCGCCGGGGCCGAGGAGCTGGCCAGGGCGGCGGCCCTGGCGGACGCCAAGTTCCAGCCGCTCGCCGACGCCCTGCGAGAGGCGCAGCAGCAGATCTCCGTGACCTTCGACGCCCACCAGGCCGAACCCGCCGTCAAGAAGGCCCGGACGTACTGCTGACCGGCTCCCCGGCCACCGGCCGGGTGCCGGCGGGCGCGTCACCGGCCGCCGGCCCTCCGGCGCCCGCCCCGGCCAGCTCGGAGCGGTGGACCAGGCCGACGGCCCGCCCGTCCAGCAGCACCACCGCGGCCTCGTGCCCGGCCCCCAGCGCCGCCGAGGCGGCCCGGACGGACTCGCCGACGCCCACCGTCGGCAGCGCCGGGCCGGGCCGGTCGCCGGCCAGGTCCGCCGGGAGCGCCCGGCCCTCGGCGATCGCGCGCCCGACCGCCGCGGCCGAGAGCGAGCCCAGCACCTCGGTGGCGCTGATCCCGTACGGCCGGGCCCGCCGGGCCGTGACCACCGGCGCGACCCCGCCCGGGGCCCCGCGCAGCAGGACCAGCGCCTCGGCCAGCGAGGCGTCGGACGGGACGGTGACCAGCCGGCGGCCGGACGGGTCCGGCGCGGCGCCGAGCGCGGCCCGGACGGTCGGGCCGTCGTCCTGCGGCTCCTCCAGGAAGCCCCACCGGCGCAGCCAGTCGTCGCTGAACACCTTGGACAGGTAGGAGCGCCCCGAGTCGGGGAGGAGCACCACGACCAGGTCCTCCGGGCCGAGACCCCGGGCCAGCCGCAGGGCGGCCGCCACCGCCGTGCCCGAGGACGGGCCGGCCAGCAGCCCCTCCTCGCGGGCCAGCCGGCGGGCGGTGAGCAGCGACTCCCGGTCCGGGATCCGCTCGAAGCGGTCCACCACCTCGCGCCGGTAGGACTCCGGCCAGCGGTCCTCCGCCGTGCCGGGGTGGACGAAGTGGCCGATGCTCTCCACGAAGTACGGGCTGCCGTCCCCGCCGCCGTAGACCGACGCCTCCGGATCCGCCCCGACCACGGTGACGGCTCCGCCGGAGACCTGCTTCAGGAAGGCCCCGGTGCCGCTGATCGTGCCGCCGGTGCCGACGCCGGCCACGAAGTGCGTCACCCGCCCGCCGGTCTGCTCCCAGATCTCCGGGCCGGTGGTCCGCAGATGGGCCTCAGGATTGGCCGGATTGTCGTACTGGTTGGCGAGCCAGGCGCCGGGAATCTCCTCGGTGAGCCGCCGCACCACGTTGAACAGGTGGTCCGGGTGCTCGACCGGCAGCGCCGTCGGGGCGGTCACCACCTCCGCGCCGTAGGCCCGCAGGATGTCCGACTTCTCCCGCGCCGACCGGTCGGACACCCCGGCGATCACCCGGTAGCCGCGCCCGCGGCCGACGATCGCCAGCCCGATCCCGGTGTTGCCGGAGGTGGCCTCGACGATCGTGCCGCCGGGCCGGAGCAGGCCGTCCCGTTCGGCCGCCTCGATCATCGACAGCGCGGCGCGGTCCTTCACGCTCCCGCCGATGTTCAGGAACTCCGCCTTGGCGTACACCGGTGCGGCGATCCCGGCCCCCAGCCGGGCCAGCCGGAACAGCGGCGTCCCGCCGATCGCGTCGACGACCGATTCGTGGACCGCCATGGCGGCCTCCTTCCCTGCGGAACGGGCGGAATAGGCCCGGAGCCGGACGGAGGAGCGGACCGCACCGGCCGGGCCGTCGGCCGTCTGCCGGCCGGTGGGCCCACCGTATGCGCGGCACGGCCCGTCGCGGGGGCGAACGGGGCCGCTCGCGGGCATCGACGCGGGCGGACCGGCCCGCGGCCCCCTCCCGGCACCCGCCCGGCCCCCTCCCGGAGCCCCGTGCGGCGCGGCCGGGCCCGGTCGACGGGCCCGTCGCGGGCGCTCCGCCGCCGGCCGGCCGTCCGCCCTCCGACCGCCCCGCCGCCCGCCGCCGGACCGCCCCGCCGCAGGCCGTCCGACTCCTCCCGGAAGGCCCGTTTCGGTCGTTGTCGGTGCGAACCCCTAATCTTGTCCTCCGTGACCGCCATCGCAGACCAGCCCACCGACTACGGGCTCCGGCCGCCCGCCGGAGCCGCCCGGCCCGCGCCCGGCCCCGCCGCCGACGAGGGCCTCGCCCGCCGGCTCAAGGCGCTGGCCTGCACCGCGCCGCTGCACGACCTCGACAACCGCAAGGTGAACCTGGCCGGCGAGTACGGCGGGTACGCGATGGCGGAGGTCGGCCTGGCCGCGATCGACCTGGTCACCCTCCACATGGACTTCGACACCGGCGCCGACCGCGACATAGTGCTGGGCCGGATGCTGCCCAGGGTGGCCGCGCAGAACCCGCCCCGGCCGGCCGCCGAGCACGAGCGGGTGGCCCGCTGGGTGCTGGAGTCGCTGATCAACGTCGGCAGCGTCGACCGGGGCTTCCGGGCCGTCTACGGCACCTTCGGCCCGGACGGCGAGTACGTCCGGCGGGACTACGACTTCAAGCTGATCGAGGAGGTGCCGGGCCCCGACGGCGGCGTCTACCTGCGCACCACCGACGAGGCCGTGAACGTCCTGGTCGGGGCGCTGGACACGGACGTCACCTCGGCCCAGATCGCCGCCGAGGTCAAGCTGGAGGTGCTGATCCGCCGCGGCCGCCTCGCCGACGCCCAGCTCGCCGCCGAGCAGGCCCGCTACCGCACCGTCCAGTACGCCGAGACGCTGCGCCGGGCGCTCGACGCCACCCGCCGCAACGTCCGCGCCGTCGACTGGATGCAGGCCGTCCCCGACCTGATCGACGAGGCGCTCGACCACATCGCCGACCGCTACCGGCACGAGAACGCGATCCTCACCAACATCCGCAAGGTCCGCGACGAGAGCGAGCCGCACACCCCCGAGGGCGCCGAGCACAAGCGCCGGGCGGCCGAGCTGGTCGACATCGTCAAGGACTGCATCCGCCGCCACACCCAGCTGCAGACCCGCCTGCTGGAGGCCGGGCCGCTGTTCCGCGCCGAGCAGGACCGCCAGGCCTTCGCCTCCCCGGGCGTCCGCACCGGCATCGACCTGTACGGGCAGCTGCTCGCCCCGCTGCTGCGGCTGCCGGTCGAGCAGGCCGTCCGCCCGACCGACGCCTTCTTCGCCCGGGGCACCGGCCTGCGCACCCCGACCGCGGTCCGGGTCACCGACCTGGTCGACCTGCTGCTCACCCCGCCGGTCGAGCGCGAGCACCTCGGCGCCGAGCTCCCCGACCCCGACCTCGTCGCCACCCCCGACGACAGCCGCTTCTCGGAGGCCCAGCTGGAGGCCGCCCTGGAGCTGCTCGACCTGCCCAGCGACGCCCCGCGCCGGCTCTCCGGCCTGCTCGCCGACGCCCGCAGGCAGGACCCGGAACTCCCGTACCTGGTCGCCCTGCTCGCCGTGCACGCGGCCAGCCCCCCGGTCGGCACCGCCTACCGGCAGGGCGAGGAGCGCCTGCTCTTCGCCGTCGACGACGGCACCCCGCTGCGGGACGTCGAGTTCGGCGGCGCCGACCTGATCGTCGGCAACGCCCTGCTCGACGCCGCGGGCATGGCCGCCGACCGCAAGGACGCCGGCTGATGACGGACCGCCAGTCGCAGAACCACCCCGAGGAGCACCGCCCGTGACGACCCACCACGACGCACCCTGGGCGCCCGAGGCCGAACCCGCCCCGGCCGCGCTCACCCCGGCCGACGTCGCGGACGCCGCCCGGCTGGTCTCCTTCGGACTGCAGGCCAAGCTGCTCCCGGCGCGCGACGCCGAGTACGCCGAGCTGGTCCGCCGCCACCGGGAGGACCCGCCGTTCGCCCGGCTCGCCGACGCCGTCGCCACCGGGATGGGCCTGGTGGTGCTGGAGGTGTCCGCGCGGGCCGGCATGGCGGTCGCCGCCGCCGAGGACTCGGTGTTCGCCGTCCGGATGGGCGACTACTCGCGCCGGGCCGCCTCCGAGTCCACCGACCGGTTCCTGCACGGCCTGGCGCACCTCGCCGTCGCCGCGATGGCCTTCCCCCGCCCCGAGGACCTCGCCGACGACGGCTACCTCGGCCGGATCACCGTCAACGGCGTCGACGCCTTCGTCCGGCAGGCCTGCCGCCGGCTGGAGGAGCAGGCCGACGCCGCCGGCGACAACACCGACCCGCAGAGCGACGCCCCCGGCCTGGAGGCCGCCTGGCGGGTCTGGGCCCGGCGCACCGCCACCGGCGCCACCAAGGACGCCCGCCGGCTCTCCGGCTCGACCATCGGCATCACCGGCAAGGCGGTGCTCTTCCTGGTCGACTCCGGCTTCCTGCAGAAGACCGCCGACGACGCCGGCGGCACCTACCGCACCACCGCCCGCTACCAGCTCCAGGTGCGGGACCTCGCGGCCAGCGGTGCGATGGCCGAACTGCTGGACCTCGGGGTCGTCCCGGTCAGCGACGGCAGCGCCACCCTGCTGCCCGCCGACCACAGCGAGGAGCTGGTGGCCGACGCCGGCCTGCCCTTCCACTCGCTCTGACCCCACCGGCCCGGCAGCCGCCCGGCCCCTGCGAACCGCCCGCCCCCGGCACCTCGAAACCCGCCGTCACCCGCGAACCGCCCGCACCTCCCGATCCGCCCGCACTGGAGAACCGCCGCACATGTACGAGCTCAACCGGGTCCGCCTGTACTCCATCGGACCGGCCGGCGCCCGCTACGCCGACACGGTGCTCGACCTGCGCGGCGTCGGCGAGCCGGTCGCCGACCCCGCACCCCTGCAGCCCGGCCTCTTCGGCGAGGAGCCGGAGGGCCCGCAGCGCCGCCCCGCGCCCGCCGGCGTGCTCTTCCTGGAGAACGGCGGCGGCAAGTCCGTCCTGCTCAAGCTGATCTTCTCGGTGATGCTCCCCGGCCACCGCAACACCCTCGGCGGCGCCAGTTCCGGCGTGCTGCGCAAGTTCCTGCTCGCCGACGACTGCGGGCACGTCGCCCTGGAGTGGCAGCACACCGTCACCGGCGAGCTGATCGTGGTCGGCAAGGTCAGCGAATGGCGCGGCCGGCAGGTCTCCTCCGACCCCCGCAAGTTCGCCGAGACCTGGTACTCCTTCCGCCCCGGCCCCGGCCTCACCCTGGACTCGCTCCCCGTCGCCGAACGCGTCAGCCTGGGCGGCGACCAGCGCGCCCGAGGCCGCCGCCGCACCATGAAGGGCTTCCGCGACGCCCTCACCGAGGCCGGCAAGGCCCACCCGTACCTCGACCTCACCTTCGAGGACGGGCACGACCGCTGGACCGAACACCTCGGCGACCTCGGCCTCGACCCCGAACTGTTCCGCTACCAGCGCGAGATGAACGCCGACGAGGGCGAGGCCGCCGGCCTCTTCGCGGTCAAGCACGACTCGGACTTCACCGACCTGCTGCTGCGCGCCGTCACCGACACCCGCGACACCGACGGCCTCGCCGACCTGGTGCACGGCTTCGCCGCCAAGCTCGGCCGCCGCTCCGAACTCACCGCCGAACGCGACTTCACGGCCGGCTCGCTCGACCTGCTCCAGCGCATCGTCGACGCCACCGCCGCCCGCGAATCCGTCCGCGAGACCCACCGGGGCGCCGAGCGCCGCACCCGCCGCCTCGCCCACGCCCTCACCTCCCGCGGCGCCGCCGAACGCGACCGCGCCCAGGACCTCGCCGTCGAGGTCGCCGCCGCCGCGAGCGCCGTCACCGCCGCCGAGAGCGACCGCACCCGGCACAGCCTGATCACCGCCGAACTGACCCACCGGCACGCCACCCTCGGGCTCGCCGCCGCCACCACCGAGGCCGCCGCCCTGCGCCGCGAACTCATCGAGGCCCGCACCCTGCACTCCGCCTGGCAGGCCGCCGAGGCGGTGCTGCGCCACCGCGCCGCCGCCGACCGCGCGGCCCGGGTCGCCGCCGCCATCCGCGAGGCCGAACTCGACGCCGCCCCCGCCCTCGCCGCCCGGGCCCGCGCCGCCGGCGCCCTCGCCCGCGCCCTGGAGAGCGCCGCCCTCGCCGCCGAGGAGCGCGCCGACCAGGAGGAGCTGCGGGCCGGCGAGCTCCAGGACGACGGCGCCAAGGCGCAGGCCGCCGCGACCGCCGCCGCCACCGCCGCCCAGAAGGCCCGCAGCGAGGTCGACCACCTGCGCCAGCGCCTCGCCGAGGTCGAGCAGGAGACCCAGGCCGCCGTCGCCTCCGGCTGGATCGACGCGGACACCGACACGATGGCCGACGGCGAGGCCGACCCGGCCCGCGCCGCCCTGAACGCCGCCGACGCCGAGAAGGCCGCCACCGCCGCCCTGGCCAAGGCCAGGACGGCCGCCGAGCAGGCCGCCGCGCTGGTCCGCGAGACGGCCGCCGCCGAGGCCCGCGCCGACCTCGCCGCCTCCCGGGCCGGCGACGCCCGCAAGGCCGCCGCCGCCGCGCTCGCCACCGAGCGCCGCACCGCCGCCCTGCTCGCCGCCGAACCCCGGCTCGCCGAGCTGCTCTCCCTGCAGCCCTACCAGGAGGGCGCCGAGGAGGCCGACGGCTTCCTCACCCCCGCCGTCCTGGACCGCTCCGCCGAGGCGCTGCGCGAGCTGCTCGACCAGTCCGTCGCCACCGCCGAACGCACCCTGTTCGACCTGCGCACCGCCGCCGCCGACGACTCCCGGATCCTCGCCGCCCTCGGCGACGGCGGGCTGCTGCCGCCCGGCCCGGACGTCCTCGCCACCGTCGAGTTCCTGGCCGAGCACGGCGTCCCGGCGCTGCCCGGCTGGCGCTACCTGGCCCAGTCCGTCGACCCGGCCGACCACGACGACATCCTCGCCGCCCGCCCCGAACTCGTCGACGGCGTCGTCGTCACCGACCCGGGCGCCCTCGACCGCGCCCGCGAGGCCCTGCAGGCCGCCGCCCTGCTGCCGCGCTCCACCGTCGCCGTCGGCACCGCCGCCGCGCTGATCGCCCCGATCACCGGCGAGCCGGCCTTCTTCCTGGTGCCGCCGAACCCCGCCATGCACGACGAGAGCGCGGCCGACGGCGAGCGCCGCGAACTGCGCGCCCGCGCCACCGCCCGCGAGGAGCACATCCGCGAACTCGCCGCCCGCCTCGGCGGCGACCGCGCGCTGGCCGCCCGCCTGGCCTCCTGGCACGCCCAGTGCCCGCCCGGCACCCTCGCCGAACTCGCGGCCGCCGCCGAGGAGTCCGCCTTCAGGGCCGAGGCCGCCGCCGCCGAACTCGCCACCCTGCGCGCCGAGCACGCCGAGGCCGAGAACGACCACGCGGCCGCCGCCGCCACCCACGAGGAGCACCGCGAGGCCGCCCAGCGGACCCGCCGCCGCGCCGACGCGCTGTCCGGCCTCGCCTTCCGGCTGCGCGAACGCGCCAACTGGACCAGGAGCCTGCGCGAACTCGCCGAGGACGCCACCGAGTGCGACCGCCGCCAGGCCGTCTGCGCCGAGCGCGCCCGCACCTGCGACGAGGACCGCCGCGCCGCCCAGCGCGCCGCCGACGACGCCCGCCGCACCACCCGCACCCTGCGCGCCGAACGCGCCGAACTCTCCACCACCGACGCCGCCGAGGCCGGCGACCGCGCCGACCGCGCGCCCGCCTCGCTGCCCGCGCTGCGCGAGGCCTACCGCGCCGCCTCCCAGCTGTACGAGAAGGTCGGCGTCGGCGCCGACCTGCGCGCCGAGCAGGCCCGCGCCGAGAGCGACGAGGCCGCCTCCGCCAAGGAACTCGACCGCCTCACCAACAAGGTCCGCACCCGCGCCGAGGAGCTGCTCGCCAGCCCCGACGGCGCCGACGGCCCGGCCCGGCAGGCCGCCGCCGCCCGCGCCGAGGAGCTGGTCGCCACCATCGAGGCCCGCTCCGCCACCGCCAGCGAGCAGCTCGGCCGCCTGCGCGGCGAGGCCGAACGCTCCGCCCCCGCCACCGGCGAGGCCCACACCGAGCTGCCCGAGGACCTCGTCCCCACCGACCCCGAGCACGCCCAGACGCTGCTGCGCACCGCCACCACCCGCCTCGCCGAGCGCCGCGAGCGGCTGGAGAGCGCCCGCACCGGACTCGCCGACCTGCAGCGCACCCACCAGGCCTCGCAGACCGGAGCCGCCGACTTCGAGGAGGCCGCCGCCCAGCTCCGGGACGGCCTGCGCGAGCACCCGGACGAGCCCGAGCAGCACGCCGAGCCCTACCTCGGCAGCCTCGCCGAGGCCCGCGCCGCCGCCGCCGAGACCCGCCGGACGCTGCGCACCGCCGCCACCGAGCTGTCCGCCGCCGAACTCGCCGTCCGCGACGCCTCGGACGGCCTGATCCGGCACGCCAACGCCGCCCGCTACGAGGCCGTCCGCACCCCGGCCCGCCAGCAGATCCGCGAGCTGCCCGCGGCCGCCCTGCCCGACCACGCCGCCGCCTGGGCCACCGCCTTCGCGCCCCGCCTGCGGGTGCTCACCGACGAGCTGCAGCAGCTGGAGCGCAACCGCGGCAGCATCGTCGACCGGCTGCGCGGCCTGGTCGAGAGCGCCCTCGCCACCCTGCGCGCCGCCCAGCGGCTCTCCCGGCTGCCCGAGGGCCTGGGGGAGTGGTCCGGCCAGGAGTTCCTCCGGATCCGCTTCGAGGACCCGGACCAGAGCGTCCTGGCCGAGCGCCTCGGCGAGGTCATCGACGAGGCCACCAGCGCCGCCGTCCGCAAGAACAGCGACCTGCGCCGGGACGGCATGTCCCTGCTGCTGCGCGGCGTCGCGGCCGCGATCGGCCCCAAGGGCGTCAGCGTCGAGATCCTCAAGCCGGACGCGGTGCTGCGCGCCGAGCGGGTCAGCGTCGGCCAGATGTCCGACGTCTTCTCCGGCGGCCAGCTGCTCACCGCCGCCATCGCGCTCTACTGCACGATGGCCGCGCTGCGCGCCAACGACCGGGGCCAGTCGCAGCTGCGGCACGCCGGGACGCTCTTCCTGGACAACCCGATCGGCCGGGCCAACGCGACGTACCTGCTGGAGCTCCAGCGGGCGGTGGCGGACGCGCTCGGCGTCCAGCTGATCTACACCACCGGCCTGTTCGACACCACGGCGCTGGCCGAGTTCCCGCTGGTGATCCGGCTGCGCAACGACGCCGACCTGCGGGCCGGGCTGAAGTACATCTCGGTCGAGGAGCACCTGCGTCCCGGCCTGCCCGCCCCGCAGGACCCGGACGGCCCCGCCATCCACGGCGAGATCACCGCCACCCGGATGTTCAAGCGCCCGGCCGAGGTTCCGGCCTCCCCGTCCTGACCACCGCCGTCGGCCGCGCTGCCCGTCGGCCGCCCTGTCCGCCGCCTCGCCGGCCGCCGGTCTCCAGCGGGCGTGCCGTGCCGTGCGGGGCGGCCGGCGGGCAGGGCCCCGTGCCTCCCGGACGCCTTCCCGGGATCCGCGTCCCGTCCTAGGGTGGCGGCCATGCTGACCATCGCTCACCTCAGCGACATCCACATCGGCCAGGAGCGGGCGGGACGGCTCGGCCGCCGGGACGGCGGAGCCATGGCGCTCGTCCGGGCCGAACGCGTCATGGAGTACCTGAACGGCCTGCCGGGGCCGCTCGACGCCGTCCTGGTGACCGGCGACATCGCCGACCACGGCACTCCGGCCGAGTACGAGAAGGCGGCGAAGCTGCTGGTCTCGCCGCACCCGGTGCTGACCTGCCCGGGCAACCACGACCGGCGGGCCGCCTTCCGGCGGGGCCTGCTCGGCCCGGCGGCCGGCGACGACGGCCAGGACCCGGACCGGCCGGTCAACCAGGTCCGCCGGCTCCCCGGCGTGACCTTCCTGCTCTGCGACTCCTCGATCCCGGGCCGGGACGACGGCCTGCTGGACGACGGGACCCTCGACTGGCTGGACCGGACGCTGGGCGAGGGCCCGCAGGACGAGCCGGCCCTGGTGGCCTTCCACCACCCGCCGGTGGCGCTGCACCTGCCGTGGGTGGACCGGATCCGGCAGCAGGGCGAGGAGCGGCTGGCGGAGGTGCTGTCCCGCCATGCGAGGGTCGCCGCACTGCTCTGCGGGCACGCCCACACCGGGGCCGCGACCACCTTCGCCGGCCGGCCGCTGCTGGTGGCGCCCGGTGTGGTCTCCACCGTGACGCTGCCCTGCGAGGGCGGCAGCGGGATCGCGTTCGACCAGCCGCCGATGGTCGCCTTCCACGTGCTGGACGACGCGAACCGGCTCACCACGCACTACCGGGTGGTGGTCTGACGCCGTTCCGGCGGCCGGGCGCGGTCAGGCCGGCGGCGGGCCCGCCGGCTGCCGGCCGACCGCGGCCAGCACGCTGTCCAGCAGCCCGGGGAAGAGCGCGGCGAGGTCCTCCCGCCGCAGGGCGCTCATCCGTGAGGTCCCGCGCCGGTGCTGGCGGATCACCCCGGCCTCGCGCAGCACCCGGAAGTGATGCGTACTGGTGGACTTGGTGACCGGCAGGCCGAAGGCGATGCAGGACATCTCGCTGTGGCCGGCGGCGAGTTCGCCGACGATCCGCAGCCGGACCGGGTCGGCGAGGGCGTGCAGGACGGCCTCCAGCCGGATCTCGTCGAGCGCCGGCTCGGGCAGCGCCGGGGAGGGTGCCGCGGTCGGCCCGTCGGCGACGGCGGTACCCGTCGTCGGTGCGGGAGCGTCGGCCCGGGGCGCGGTGGTCTCCGTCGTCGGTGCGGGGGCGGGCCGTTCTCGGGTCGGCAGCTCGGTTCCTCCGGTCATGCGGCCATCGTACGACGACTTTCGTAGTTCGACATTTCTCGTAGTACGGTGAATCTCGTACAACGATGCCCGGTGCCCGAGGCCGGCCGTTACGTCGAAGGAGTCGCCCGTGTCCGCCCTGTTCGAGCCGATCACCCTGCGTTCGCTCACCGTGCCCAACCGGGTCTGGATGGCTCCGATGTGCACCTATTCGGCACAGCCGGTCGGTCCGGAGGCCGGCGTGGCGACCGACTTCCACCTGACCCACCTCGCCTCCCGCGCCGCCGGCGGCGCCGGCCTGGTGATGGTCGAGGCGACGGCGATCAGCCCCGAGGGGCGGATCTCCCCCTACGACCTGGGCCTGTGGAACGAGCGCCAGCAGGAGAGCCTGGCCCGGATCGCCGCCCAGGTCGAGCAGTTCGGCGCCGTCCCGGCGATCCAGCTCGGCCACGCCGGCCGCAAGGCCAGCACCGACCGCCCCTGGCTCGGCGGCGCACCCGTCCCGGCGGGGGAGAACGGCTGGCAGCCGAGCGGCCCGTCCACCGTCCCCTTCGGCACCAACCCGCAGCCGCTGGAACTCACCGTCGAGGAGATCCAGGACATCGTCCGCGCCTTCGTGGCGGCCGCCGAGCGCGCGCTCGCGGCGGGTTTCAAGGTGGTCGAGATCCACGGCGCCCACGGCTACCTGATCCACGCCTTCCTGTCCCCGGTCGCCAACCACCGGACCGACGAGTACGGCGGCTCCTTCGCCAACCGCACCCGGTTCGCCCTGGAGGTGGCCACCGCCGTCCGCGCGGTCTGGCCCGAGGGCCTGCCGCTGTTCTTCCGGGTCTCGGCCACCGACTGGCTGGACGGCCAGGAGAGCTGGACGCCCGAGGACACCGTGCTGCTGGCCAAGCAGCTCAAGGACGTCGGCGTCGACCTGGTCGACGTCTCCACCGGCGGCACCGCGAAGGACGCCGTCATCCCGGTCGCCCCCGGCTTCCAGGTGCCGTTCGCCGAGCAGGTCCGCGCCGCCACCGGCCTCGCCACCGCCGCCGTCGGCCTGATCACCGAGCCGGAGCAGGCCGAGCGGATCGTCGTGGACGGTCAGGCGGACGCCGTCCTGCTCGGCCGCGAGCTGCTCCGCAACCCGTACTGGCCGCAGCAGGCCGCCCGGGAGCTGGGCGCCGAGCGCCGCTGGCCGGTGCAGTACGGCTACGCGGTGGGCAGCCGGGGCTGACGGCCGGGGCCGCCAGGCCCGGGCACGCCGCCGGACGCCCCGGTCTGCGGGTACGGGTACGGGCCGGGGTGTCCGGCGCGTACCGGGGGCGTGCGGGCCTGCGACTGAGCCGGGGGCAGCGCGGCGGGCCCGCGCCCGCCGGCCATCGGCGAGGCGGAATGCGGCCCGCGGGCCCGCTGTGCGGCGATCTGACGGGAGATCAGGATCTCCAGCAGGCACCAGGCGGTGCCGAACACCCCGAGCCCCATCGCCATCAGGGCCGGCGTCAGCGCCCCGCTGTGGGCGTAGGAGGCCAGCACCGCCACGATCAGGCCGACGAGCGTGCAGGCGAGACAGACCACGGCCCGGACGGCGGCGGAACGCACCTCGTCGGGCAGTCGGCGGCGCTTGGCGGACATCGGCGACCCCCGGGGCGGGAACAGGGCGGCGTGCGCGGGCGCACCCTGCGCCCGTACGCACCACCCTGCCCCGGCCGACCGGAAGTATGCGTCCGATTCCCCTGGTCTGTCAGGAATTCGGGTGATGTGCGGCTGATGCGCCCCTGCTGGGCCCCGCGACGCCGGCCCGGCCGCCGCGCCCGCCCCTGGCGGGTCAGGCCAGCTGCTTGTCGAGCTCGTCGAGCGCCCCGGTCACGATCGTCCGCATGGCCCGCTCCGCGCGCTCCGGGTCCCCGGCGCAGATCGCCTCCGCCACCTCGCGGTGCAGCCTGATCGCGTACGACTCCGGCTGATGCGGCATCAGATGATACTCCGTCCGCCCGGTCAGCACCGCGCCGACGGTGTCGCCCAGGTGCGCGAACATCTCGTTGCCGGAGGCCTTCAGGACGGTCGCGTGGAACGCGATGTCGTGCTGCAGGAACGTCTCCAGGTCCGCGGCCCGCGCGGTGACGGTCAGTTCGACGGCGAGGGCGCTGAGCGCGCGGCAGTCGTCGTCGGTGGCGTGGGTGGCCGCCAGGGCCGCCGCCGCGGGCTCCACCGCCACCCGCAGCGAGCCGAGCGAGCGCAGCTGCGCCGGGCGGTCCGCGCCGGCCAGCCGCCAGCGGATCACCAGCGGGTCGAAGACGTCCCAGTCCGACTTGGGCTGCACGGTGATGCCCACCCGCCGGCGCGACTCCACCATCCGCATCGACTCCAGGATCCGGACGGCCTCGCGGACCACCGTGCGGGACACCCCGAAGCGCTCCTCCAGCTCCTCGCCCCGGAGCACCGCGCCCTCCGGGATCTCACCGGAGGCGATGGCCGGTCCCAGATCGGCGAGGAGTCGGCCGGGCAGGCCCTGGATGTCCATCGGGCCAGCCTAGTCGCCGGTGCCGGTCCGGCTCCGTACCGCCCCGCTCGCCGTGCACCGATCCGGCCACCGCGGTGCGGGTGCGGGTGCGGGAGCAGGCCGGAGGCTCGCCGAACGGTCGAAGGCCGTCCTGCGCACCGCCGGGCATAAAAGTATGACGATTTGGTTTCCTCCCCTTGAATAGGTCATACCTTTGGGGAGATAGTTGCCAGCGACCGCAGGCCCTGGCCCCGCCCACAGGCATCCCCACAGGCATCAGTGGCCTGGCAGAGAAGGAGCACCACCCATGGCTCTCAGCGTCGAGAACCAGCCGCCCACCATCGTGGTGATGGGCGTCTCGGGCGTCGGCAAGACCACCGTCGCCCGCCTGCTGGCCGAGCGCCTCGCGCTTCCCTACGCCGAGGCGGACGACTTCCACCCGCCCGCCAACATCGCCAAGATGTCGGCCGGCACCCCCCTGGACGACCAGGACCGGGCCCCGTGGCTCCGCGCCCTGGGCGGCTGGCTCGGCGAACGCGCCGAGGCCGGCACCGGGGGAGTGGTGACCTGCTCGGCGCTGAAGCGGCACTACCGCGACATCCTGCGCGCGAGCTGCCCGGGTGCCTTCTTCCTGCACCTCAGCGGCGGGCACGAGCTGGTCGAGGACCGGCTCGCCCACCGCACCGGTCACTTCATGCCGGCGTCCCTGCTCGGATCCCAGTACGCCGCCCTGGAGCCCCTCCAGGGTGACGAGCGCGGCGCCGTGCTGGACGTCGGTCCTGCCCCCGAACAACTCGTCGAGATGGCCGTGGAGCTCCTGCGGCCTGTCAATGGAGACCTCGCGTGAGCCTGTCCCCCACTCTCCTCGCGGCCGCGCCGACGGCGCTCCCGCACACCAGCAGCGACGGCCGGCTGCTGCTGGCGGTGCTGCTCAGCATCGGCGCCATCGTGCTGCTGATCACCAAGCTGAAGCTGCACCCCTTCCTGGCCCTCACGATCGGCTCCGGCCTGCTCGCCGTGGTGGCCGGCGCCCCCTTCGACAAGCTGCTGACCAGCTTCTCCACCGGTTTCGGCGCCACCGTCGCCGGCGTCGGACTGCTGATCGGCCTGGGCGCGATGCTCGGCAAGCTGCTCGCGGACTCCGGCGGGGCGAACATCATCGCCGACACCGTCCTCGCGCGCACCGGCCGCAAGGCCCTGCCGTGGGCGATGGCGCTGATCGCGGCCGTGCTCGGCCTGCCGCTCTTCTTCGAGGTCGGCGTGGTGCTGCTGATCCCGATCGTGCTGCTGGTGGCCCGCCGCGGCAACCTGCCGCTGATGCGGGTGGGCATCCCGGCGCTGGCCGGCCTGTCGGTGCTGCACGGCCTGGTGCCGCCGCACCCGGGCCCGCTGGTGGCCGTCGACGCCCTGAAGGCGGACCTCGGCGTCACGCTGGCCCTCGGCCTGCTGATCGCCGTCCCCACCCTGATCGTCGCCGGCCCGCTGTTCGCCCGGGTCGCCGAGCGCTGGGTCGGGCCGTTGAGCGTCCCCGAGGCGATCGCCCCGGCCGCGACGGAGGAGAGCGAGAAGCGGGAGCACACCCCGAGCTTCGGCGCCGTCCTGGTGACGATCCTGCTCCCGGTCATCCTGATGCTCGGCAAGGCCCTGGTCGACGTGGTGATCGACGACCCCAAGGCGATGCCCCAGCGGGTCTTCGACTTCATCGGCTCGCCGCTGATCGCCCTGCTCGCCGCCGTCCTGCTCGGCATGCTGACGCTCGGCCGGGCGGCCGGCTTCAGCAAGGCCCGGATCTCGTCCACCGTCGAGAAGTCGCTCGGCCCGATCGCCGGCATCGTCTTCATCGTCGGCGCCGGCGGTGGTTTCAAGCAGACCCTGATCGACGTCGGGGTCGGCAACGCCGTCAGCGAGTGGTCGAGCAAGTGGCACATCTCGGCCCTGCTGCTCGGCTGGCTGATCGCCGTCCTGATCCGGCTGGCCACCGGCTCGGCCACCGTCGCCACCATCACGGCGGCCGGCATCGTGGCCCCGCTGGCGGCCGAGATGTCGACCACCCACGCCTCGCTGCTGGTGCTGGCCATCGGCGCCGGGTCGCTGTTCTTCTCGCACGTCAACGACGCCGGCTTCTGGCTGGTCAAGGAGTACTTCGGGATGAGCGTCGGCCAGACGCTGAAGTCCTGGTCGGTGATGGAGACCGTGATCTCGGTCGTCGCGATCGCGCTGATCATGCCGCTCAGCCTGGTGATCTAGCCGACCCGGTGAACCGCAGCCGGCGGGCCGTACGGCGCACGGCGCGAGGAGGGGCGGTACCCGGGGTCCGGGTGCCGCCCCTCCGCCGTTCCCGGCCGGGCGGCGTCCGCCGAACGGCCGTGCGGCCCGCCGGCCCGGGGACGGCCGTACGGTGCCCGGGGGACGGCCCGGCGGCGCGGGCCCGGACAAACTCGGGCGACAACGGGCGGTGGGATCCCTAGCATCGGGCTGCCTCCAGTCCCCGCTGCCGATCGGTTCACCATGAAGGCCCTGATCCCCGCGGTCCTGCGCGAGGAACCGCAGTTCGCCCGCCTGTTCGCCGGTCAGTCGCTGTCCGTGCTGGGGGACCGGGTGTCCTTCGTCGCCGTGCCCTTCGCGGTACTGGCGGTCGGCGGCTCCGCCTCCGACGTCGGCCTGGTGGCGGCCGCGGGGCTCGTTCCCATGCTGGTCTTCACCCTGGTCGGCGGGGTCTGGGCGGACCGCTTCCGCCGCCACCGGATCATGCTCGCCTCCGACCTGGCGCGGTTCGTGGTGCAGGGCGCGGCGGCCGGGCTGCTGCTCGCCGGGCTCGCCGGGGTGCCGGAACTGGCCCTGCTGATGCTGCTGTTCGGCACGGCGGACGCCTTCTTCATGCCGGCCTCCACCGGGCTGCTCCCGCTGGTGGTGGCACCCGAGCGGCTGCGCGAGGCCAACGCGCTGCGCGGACTCGTGCAGTCCGCGGGCCTGGTGGTGGGGCCGGCCGTGGCCGGCCTCCTGGTGGCGCTGGCCGGCCCGGGCGGGGCGCTGGCCTTCGACGCCCTGACCTTCGCGGCCAGTGCGGCCTTCCTGCTGCGGCTGCGGCCGCGGGAGAAGGCGGTGACCGGCGGCGCGGGCGGCACCTTCCTCGGCGAACTGCGGGCCGGCTGGGCGCAGGTGCGGTCGCGGACCTGGGTCTGGTCCGGGATGGCGGCGATGGCGGTGTACCACGTGGTGGTCCTGCCCTCGGTGTTCGTCCTCGGGCCGGTCATCGCCGACCGCGAGTGGGGCGGCGCCGCGAGCTGGTCCCTGGTGACGGCGGCGTTCGGCGTCGGCGCCGTCGCGGGCGACGTCTGCGCGTACCGCCTGAAACCGGCCCGCCCGATGGCGCTGGCGGCCGCCGCCCTGGCGGTGGCCTCCTGCCAGGCGCTGATCATCGGCTCCGGCGGCCCGGTCGTCCTGATCGCCGCCCTCGAAGCGGTCACCGGTGTGGGCGTGTCCCTCTTCTTCGTCCTCTGGGAGACCTCGCTGCAGACGCACGTCCCGGAGGACTCCCTCTCCCGGGTCAGCTCCTACGACCACCTGCTGTCGGCCGGTCTGATGCCGCTCGGCCTCGTCCTGGCCGGCCCGGTCTCCGCCGCCCTCGGGCTCCGGCCCACCCTGTTCGCGATGACGGTGCTCGGTGTCCCCGCCGCCCTCGCACTGCTCTGCCTCCCGTCCGTCCGGCAGCTCCCGGCGGACCGCCCGGTCGCCGACGGGTCCGGCCCCCCGCCCGCCGACGTCCCCCCGCCCGCCGACGTCCGCCGGCCCGGCCTCGCCGACGACCCGGCCCACGACCGGGGTCTGGACGTGCCGGCCTGACGTGCCGGCCGGGAGCGCGAAGGGCGGGCACCCCCTTCCCCGGGGTGCCCGCCCTGTCCGGCGCCGCTACTTCTCGCCGCGCTTCGCCAGGAAGGCCTCGACCTCCTGCTCGATCTCCGGCGTGGCCAGCCCGCGCACGGTCATCGTGGTGCGGCGGCGCAGCACGTCGTCCGTGGTGTACGCCCACTCGTTGTCGGCGGCGTAGGCGACCTGGGCCCAGACGTCCGGGCCGTCCGGGTGGATCGGCCGGCCCAGCTCGGGGTTCTCGTCGATCATGCGGGCGATGTCGAAGGAGAGCGTGCCGTAGTGGCTCGCCAGGTGCTTGGCGACCAGCGGCTCCATCCGGGAGCCGGGCTCACGGTCGATCAGCAGGCGGTGCGCCACCGCGTTCGGGGCGCCGACGCCCGGGAGCGGCACGGTGTTGGCGATCGGCGACATGTCCTCGCCGAGGGTGGTGCCGGGGACGTGCGCGAGCTTCTCCAGCACGGTCCGGCCGATGTGCCGGTAGGTGGTCCACTTGCCGCCGGCCACCGAGAGCATGCCGCCCCGGCCCTCGGTCACCACGGTCTCGCGCTTGGCGGCGGAGGTGTCGCCGGGGCCGCCGGGGAGGACCCGCAGGCCGGCGAAGGCGTAGGTGATCAGGTCACGGTCGATGTGCTCGTCGCGGATCGCGTGGCCGGCCTCGCCCATGATCTGGTCGATGTCGGCCTCGGTGGCGCGGACGTCCTGCGGGTCGCCGGTGTACTCCTCGTCGGTGGTGCCGAGCAGGACGTGGTCCTCCCACGGGATGGCGAAGGAGACGCGGTACTTGTCGATCGGGATGGTCAGCGCGGCGCGCCACGGGGAGCGGCGCTTGACCACCACGTGCGCGCCCTTGGAGAGCCGGATGCTGGGCGCGGCGCCCGCGTCCTCCATCTTGCGCAGGTGGTCGACCCAGGGGCCGGTGGCGTTGAGCACCAGGCGGGCGCTGACGCCGAACTCGGTGCCGTCCAGCCGGTCCTTGAGCTCCGCGCCGGTGACCCGGCTGCCGGTGAAGCGCAGGCCGGTGACCTCGGCGTGGTTGAGCACCACGGCACCGGCGTCGACGGCCGCGCGGACGGTCATCACGGCGACCCGCGAGTCGTTCATCTGGTGGTCGCCGTAGACGGCGACCGAGCGCAGGCCCTCGGTGCGCAGGGCGGGCACCTGCTGGGCGGCGTGCGCGGCGGTGGAGACCCGGCCCATGCCGTCGCGGAACGCGGACAGCGCGGAGTACAGGAAGACGCCGGCGCCGAGCTTGGTGGCGCCGTGCGGGCCGCCCTTGTAGACGGGGACGAAGAAGGTCAGCGGGTTGACCAGGTGCGGGGCCACGTCGGTGGCGAGGACCCGGCGCTCCTTGTGGTTCTCGGCGACGAGCTTGACCGCGCCGGTCTGCAGGTATCGCAGGCCGCCGTGGACCAGCTTGGAGGAGGCACTGGAGGTGGCGCCGGCGAAGTCGCCGGCGTCGACCATGGCGACCTTGAGGCCGGCCTGGGAGGCGGTCCACGCCACGGCGGTGCCGAGGATGCCGCCCCCGATCACCAGCAGGTCGTAGGTGGCCTTGCCCAGCAGCTCGCGGGTCTCGGCGCGGGAGGCGGTGTGGCCGGCGGTGCGCTCGGCACCCAGGGTCGGGATGGTTGCCATGGTGTTGTTTACGGCGTCCGGTGCGGGCGGCGCGCCGTTTCTCCTCTCGGTGTGCGGTCCGGCCTCGCGGGGGAGGCCGGGTGGGCCCTGGTCGTGGCCCGGGAACAGCGGGGCCGGTCGTGGCCCGATGGTGCCGTGGGCCGGTCGCGGCCCGCTGGTGCGGAGCCGGTGGTGGCCCGGGGAACGCGAGGTGCCGGTCGGGGCCGGTGCGGCCCCGACCGGCCTCCGGTCAGCTCTGCTCTTCCTCCTCCACCCAGCCCATGGTGCGCTCGACGGCCTTGAGCCACTTCTTGTACTCGCGGTCCCGGGTGGCCTCGTCCATCCGGGGAGTCCACTCGGCGGCGCGGTGCCAGTTGGCCCGCAGGGTGTCCAGGTCGGGCCAGAAGCCGACCGCGAGGCCGGCCGCGTAGGCGGCGCCCAGCGCGGTGGTCTCGGCCACGTAGGGGCGCTCCACCGGGGCGTCCAGGACGTCGGCGATGTTCTGCATGAGCAGGTTGTTGGAGGTCATCCCGCCGTCGACCTTGAGGGCCGTCAGCTCGACGCCGGAGTCCTTCTGCATGGCGTCGACGACCTCGCGGGTCTGCCAGGCGGTGGCCTCCAGGACGGCGCGGGCCAGGTGGCCCTTGGTGACGTACCGGGTGAGGCCGGCGATCACACCGCGGGCGTCGGAGCGCCAGTACGGGGCGAACAGGCCGGAGAAGGCCGGCACGAAGTAGGCGCCGCCGTTGTCCTCGACGGTGTTGGCCAGGGTCTCGATCTCGGCGGCGGTCGAGATGATCCCGAGTTGGTCCCGCAGCCACTGCACCAGCGAACCGGTGACGGCGATCGAGCCTTCCAGGGCGTAGACCGGGGCCTGGTCGCCGATCCGGTAGCCGACCGTGGTCAGCAGGCCGTGGTAGGAGTTGACGATCTTCTCGCCGGTGTTCAGCAGCAGGAAGGTGCCGGTGCCGTAGGTGCTCTTGGCCTCGCCCTCGTCGAAGCAGGTCTGGCCGAACAGGGCCGCCTGCTGGTCGCCGAGCGCGGAGGCGACGGGCACGCCCTCCAGGTCGCCGACGGCGGTGCCGTACACCTCGGCGGAGGAGCGGATCTCCGGCAGGACGGTGAGCGGCACGCCCATCGACTCGGCGATCTTCTCGTCCCACTCCAGGGTGGCGAGGTTCATCAGCATGGTGCGCGAGGCGTTGGTGACGTCGGTGATGTGGTGGCCGCCGTCGACGCCGCCGGTGAGGTTCCAGATCACCCAGGTGTCCATGGTGCCGAACAGGATGTCGCCGGCCTCGGCGCGCTCGCGCAGGCCCTCGACGTTGTCCAGCAGCCAGCGGATCTTCGGGCCGGCGAAGTAGCTGGCCAGCGGGAGGCCGGTCTCGCGGCGGAAGCGGTCCTGGCCGACGTTGCGGCCGAGCTCGCGGCAGAGCGCCTCGGTGCGGGTGTCCTGCCAGACCAGCGCGTTGTGGACGGGCTCGCCGGTGTTCTTGTCCCAGAGGACGGTGGTCTCGCGCTGGTTGGTGATGCCGATCGCGCGGATGTCGTCCTTGGTCAGGCCGGCCTTCTCCAGAGCGCCGCGGACCACGGACTGGACGCGGGTCCAGATCTCGGCGGCGTCGTGCTCGACCCAGCCCGGCTGGGGGAAGATCTGCCGGTGCTCCTGCTGGTCGACGGCGACGATGCGGCCGTCCGCGCCGAAGATGATGCACCGGCTGGAGGTGGTGCCCTGGTCGATCGCGGCGATGTAGCTGCCGGTGGTGGAGACGGGAGCTGTGGTCATGTCTGGGGCCTCGGCTCTGAGGAGGGGATTGGGGGTCGGGGCTACCGGTTTGCCTGACGCTGTCTCAGTCCCCGGGGGGACGCGGCAGGCAAACCAGCTGGGTGGATCAGAACGCGACGTTGAAGAGCACGCCGGCCAGCAGGCCGCCGATGGCGGGACCGGCGACCGGAATCCAGGCGTAGCCCCAGTCGGAGCCGCCCTTGTTCGGGATCGGCAGCAGCGAGTGCACGATGCGCGGGCCGAGGTCGCGGACCGGGTTGATGGCGTAGCCGGTCGGGCCGCCGAGCGAGAGGCCGATGCCGACGACGGTGAAGGCGACGATCAGGATGCCGACGCCGGACATGCCGAGATCCTTGTTGAGGCCCTGGGTGAGGATCGCCAGGCAGAGCACCATGGTGCCGATGATCTCGGTGAGCAGGTTCTGGATCGGGTTCCGGATCTCGGGACCGGTCGAGAAGATGCCCAGGGTCGGCTCCTCGTTGGCCTGGAACTGGCCGAGGTAGGTGGCCCAGACCAGGACGGCGCCGATCATCGCGCCGAGCAGCTGGGAGCCGAGGTAGACCGGGACCTTGCTCCAGTCGCCGGTGTCGACGGCGATGGCGAGGGTGACGGCCGGGTTCAGGTGCGCACCGGACTTCGAGGCGGACATGTACGCGGCGATCATCACCGCGAAGCCCCAGCCGAAGGTGATCGCGAGCCAGCCGGCGTTGAGGGCCTTCGACTTCTTGAGCGTGACGGCGGCGCAGACGCCACCGCCGAGGAGTATCAGGGCGGCGGTGCCGAGGGTTTCGCCGACGAAGATGTCGCCGTTGGAGAACGCGGACACAAAGACTCCTTTGTCCGTAAGGCCCGGAGCAGGTGGGGGAGGGGCACGGTGGTGGGTCACCGTGTGCGGCCGCTTCCCCGTCCCGAGGTCGCGGCCTGACGATGGCGACCGTTTGGCTGCGGCCACCGTTCGACAATGTCGACCGTCATGCGGAAGCTTCCCTCCCTGCTCGGGTTCGCGTCAAGGCAGGTGACACACCTGTGACCCAGGACTCTCGGTGATCAGGAACCTTCGGCGAAGCTAACACTCAAATGGCGCAAAAACCTGACAAAACGCCAGGCTGCGAGCCGGTCGAGGCCCGCCCGTGTGACGGGAGCGTGTCCACGGGGCGCAGGTGCGCGAGGGGCTCGGCGGGGTGCGGGACGCCGTCGTGGAGCTGCTGCCGCGGGCCCGCCGTCGCGGGGCCGCTGCCGGACGCCGGGGCAGGCCGCCACCGCGGCGGACGGGGCCGGCCGGAGTGGGAGGGCGTACGGGGGCCTGCGCGCGCCTGTGCGGGCCCGCGGGCCGGTGCGGGCGCCTACGGGGCCGTGCGGGCGGGGCGGGGCCCGCGGGGGCCCGCCGAAGCCGGAGGGCCCGGCCCCGGCGGTGCCGGAGCCGGGCCCTGGGTGCTCGTCGTGCTCGGTGCTGCGGTGCGCTGTGCCGAGGCCTCCGGCGCCGGGGTGCCCGTGCCGCGGTGCCCGGCTCAGAACCGCCCGGCGCCGAGGTCCCGGGAGATCGCCCGGGCAGCGCTGCGCACCGAGGCCACCAGCGAGGGCCGGACGAAGCCGTCCTCGCAGACCCGCTCCACCGGGCCGCTGATGCAGACCGCGCCGACCGGGTTGCGCCGCCGGTCCTGGATCAGCGCGCCGATCGAGGCCACGCCCTCCCAGGTCTCCTCGACCGCGTCCGCCCAGCCGCGCTCGCGGGTCAGGGCCGCCTCGGTGTCGACGTCGGCGAGGCCGGTGAGGGTGCGTGAGGTGTAGGACTCCAGCGGCTCCTCGCCCAGCTCGCCGCGCGCCACCGGGTCGTAGGCCAGCAGCACCTTGCCCAGCGCGGTGCTGTGCAGCGGCTGCATCGAGCCGACCTCCAGCACCTGGCGGGTGTCGTCCGGGCGGAAGACGTGATGCACGATCAGCACGCCCCGCTGGTGCAGGACGCCGAGGTAGACCGTCTCGCCGGCCGCCCGGGCCAGGTCGTCGGCCCAGACCAGCGCGCGCGCCCGGAGCTCGTGGACGTCCAGGTAGCTCTGGCCCAGCCGCAGCAGCTCCGCGCCCAGTTGGTACTTCCCGCTCTCCGGGTCCTGCTCGACGAAGCCCTCCTGCTGGAGGGTGCGCAGGATGCCGTGCGCGGTGCCCTTGGCGAGGTCGAGGGCGGTCGCGACCTCCGAGAGTCCCAGGCGGCGTTCGCCGCCGGCCAGCAGGCGCATGATCGCGGCGGCCCGGGAGAGCGACTGGATCGGGCCGGGCATTCAGTACCTCCACGGACAGGCGGTCGACATTGTCGACCGCAGTGGTAACGGCAAGAGTCTGCCAGGCCGGAGCCGTGATGTGCACCTTCCCCGGCACCGATCACCTGCCGGGGGTGGCCCTCGGTCTCGCCCTCTCCCGGGGCCGGCCCGGTCCGGCGGGGCCTTCGGCGGCCGGATCCGGTCCGTCCCGGGGGCCGCCCGTGATCCTCGGCACGGTTCCCGCGGTGGCCGGGTCCGGCCCCTTCGGCGGGTCCGTACGGGCAGGGGCCGATCCCCCCGGTGGCGGCCGCCGCTACCCGCCCGTTACCCGCCACCCGATGGCGGCCGGCCCGGCGGGCGGCCGGCCGGCGCTGCGGGTGCCGGCGTCCGCCCCCGTGGCACGGGCCACCGCGTCCGCCAGTTCGGCGATCTCGCGCGGACCGACCCGGCAGCAACCGCCGAGCAGTCGCGCGCCGTCCGCCAGCCACCCGGCCACCCGTCCCCTCTCCTCTCCCTGCTCGCCCGCCGCGGCCCGGTCGCCGCCCGCGGCCCGGTCCTCGGCGGGCGCCCCGGACCGCCCGAAGGCGGGCTCCCCGCGCCAGTCGCGGGCGGCCGGGTCCCACCGCTCGCCGCTGTTCGGGTACACCACCACGGGCTTGCCGGTCACCCGCGCCGCCAGGGCGACCGCCGCGTCGGCGTCCGCCGGCGAGCAGCAGTTCACGCCCACCGCGACCACCTCCTCGGCGTCGGCCGCCAACGCGAAGGCATCCGCCAGCGGCTGCCCGGCCCTGGTCCGGCCGCCCTCGACGCTGTAGGAGAGCCAGGCCGGCAGGCCGAGCCCCCGCACCGCCCGCAGCAGCGCCGCGGCCTCGTCGGTGTCCGGGACGGTCTCCAGCGCCAGCACGTCCGGGCCGGCCCCGGCCAGCACCTCCAGCCTGGGCCGGTGGAACGCCTCCAGTTCGGCCACGCTCAGCCCGTACCGGCCCCGGTACTCCGAGCCGTCCGCCAGGACCGCGCCGTACGGGCCGACCGAGGCGGCCACCCAGCGCCGCCGGTCCGTCCCGGCCCGCCGCACCGCCTCGCGCGCCAGCTCCACGCTCAGCCGCAGCAGCCGTTCCGCCCCGGCCCGGTCGATGCCGCGCCGGGCGAAGCCCTCGAAGCTCGCCTGGTACCCGGCGGTGATCGCGACCTCCGCCCCGGCCGCGAAGTACGCCCGGTGCGCCCCGACGATCGCCTCCGGGTCGTCCGCGAGCAGCCGGGCCGACCAGAGCGCGTCCGACAGGTCGTGGCCGGCCGCGGCCAGTTGGTTGGACATCCCGCCGTCGAGCACCAGCGGACCGGCCGACAGCGCCCCGGCGAAGCCGGAGCGGCGGCCGGAGGGGTCGGCGGGGCCGGTGGGGTCGGTGGCCGGCACGGACGTCTCCTCGGGCTGACGGCTGACGGCGGGTGGGGGTGGCCGCCGCCGAGGGCCGATGTCCTTCACGGCCCAGTGTCGCGCGCCCGTCGCCGGGCCGGGGGCGTCCCTCGCGCCGTCCCTTGCGGCCCGCCGCAGAGGGCCGGCGAAATTCGCTGGCCGCTGTCAGCGCCGTGCGCTACGTTGTTCTCAGTCCGAGAATGACTCGGGGTGGAGGGGGCGGGCGGGGCCCGAGCGGCCCGCCCGGAGGGAGAGGAGCCGGCCATGCCCGCACCACAGCCGTACGACCAGGCGGCCGAGCAGGAGTGGCTCGCCTCCTACGACCCGCACGCCTACACCCCGGTCGCGGTCACCGTGGACGTGGTCGCCCTCACCCTGCGGCAGGGCAGCCTGCACGTCCTGCTGGTGGAGCGCGCCGCCCCGCCGTACCAGGGGTACTGGGCCCTGCCGGGCGGGTTCCTGCGCGCCGGGCAGGAGGGGCTCGCCGAGGCCGCCGCCCGCGAGCTGGCCGAGGAGACGGGCCTGCTCGGCACCGCCGACGCCGAGGCCGCCCTCTCCCGGGTGCACCTGGAGCAGCTCGGCAGCTACGGCGCCCCGGAGCGCGACCCGAGGATGCATGTCGTCTCGGTCGCCTACCTCGCCTTCGCCCCGGACCTGCCCGACCCGCAGGCCGGTACCGACGCGGCGGCCGCCGCCTGGCACCCGGTGTCCTCGCTCGACCTCCGGCCCGCGGCCGGTCAGCGGCCGGCCGGCGCGCCCGACGAAACCCACGGGGGTGGATTCGACGGGCACGCCGGCGGCGAGGTCCCGCCCGGCTCCGACGGCACCGCGCCGCCGGAGCCGGCCAGGCCCAGGACGGCCCTGGCCTTCGACCACGCCACGATCCTCGCCGACGGTCTGGACCGCGCCCGCGCCAAGATCGAGTACAGCCCGCTGGCGACGGCCTTCCTCCGGCACGACTTCACCATCCCGGAGCTGCGAGCCGTCTACGAGGCGGTCTGGGACGAGAAGCTCCACCCCGGCAACTTCCACCGCAAGGTGCTGTCCGTCCCGGGCTTCGTCGAGAGCACCGGCACCACCGCCGAGCGCGGCGGCAGCCGAGGCGGCCCGCGGGCCCGCAACTACCGCTCGGGGGACGCGGCCCTGCTGCACCCCGCCCTGCTGCGGCCCGCCCACGAGGACGAGATCCGGTGAGCGGCCCGCGCGCGGCCCGTCCGCCGGCCGGCGCGCGGACCTTCGCCGAGGCGCTCGCCGCGGTCGGGGCGGCCCGTGGCCCGGAGGACGTCTTCCCCGCCGAGCAGACGGCCGCGGCCCGCCGCTACCGCCGCCTGGCCCGGCTGCTCCACCCGGACACCGCGCCCGAGGCCCACCGCGACGAGGCGGGCGTGGCCTTCGCCGCCCTCGCCCTGCTCTGGCAACTGCACCAGGGCGGCGGGGCGCCCACCGCCGATCCCGTCCTGACCACCACCCGCCACCTGTACCGGCTGGGTCCCACCGTGGCCACCGGGGACATCGCCGTCCTGCGGGCCGCCCGCTGCGAGCCCAGGCCCGCCTACCGGGGCCCCTCGCTCGACGCCGTGCTCAAGATTCCCCGGGCCGCCGCCGACAACGACCTGCTGGAGCGCGAGGCCACCGCCCTCACCCGGCTCACCACCCACGGGGACGGCCGCCACCACGCCTACGCCCCCACCCTGCTGGAGAGCTTCCGCCACCACGACGAGGCCGACCCCGGCGCCGAGCCGCGCCGGGTCAACGCCCTGGTCCGGCTCGACGGCTTCCACCCGCTGACCGACGTCCACCACGCCCACCCCGAGGGGCTGGACCCGCGCGACGCCGCCTGGATCTGGCGCCGGCTGCTGGTCGCCCTCGGCTACGCCCACCGTGCCGGCGTCCGCCACGGCGCCGTGCTGCCCGAGCACGTGCTGATCCACCCGGCGCAGCACGGCCTGGTCCTGGTCGACTGGTGCTACGCCGGCACCGGCGAGCACAGCCCGGCCCCGGCCCTGGTCGAGCGCCACCGCGCCTGGTACCCGCCCGAGGTACCGGCCCGTCGGCCGGTCACCGAGGCCACCGACATCCACCTGGCGAGCCGCTGCGTGGAGCAGCTGATGGGGGAGCGGGCCCCCAAGGCGTTGTGCGCCTTCATCGCCGGCTGCACCCTCCCGGCCGAGGCCCGCCGCCCGCACGACGCCTGGCGGCTGCTGGCCGAGCTGGACGACGTGCTGGAGCGGCTGTACGGCCCCCGCACCTTCCGGCCGTTCCGTCTGCCACCGCGTCCGCCCACGCCCGGGTAGCCCGCCCGTCCGAGCACCCATTCGTCCGTCCCGGCCGGCCCGCCGCGCCACCGGCCCGCCGTACCGTCATCCGCCGCACCGCGATCCGAGGAGCACAGCCATGGGCAGTGGAAGCTGGTCCACCAACGTCTACGACGCCGCCGCGCACTACCGCGCCGCCACCGGCGCCGGAGCCTTCGACTACAGCGACCGCGCCACCCGCGGCGCCCGCGACACCTGGCAGGCCCATCCCTCGCTCGCCCCCAAGGGCCTGAGCGTCCGCGAGAGCCGGGACTCCGCCGAGCACCCCGCCTCGCTCCCCATCGCCGTCCTCTTCGACGTCACGGGCTCCATGCAGTCCGTCCCGCGCGTCCTGCAGACCAAGCTCCCCGAGCTCTTCGGCCTGCTGCTGCGCAAGGGGTACACCGAGCACCCGCAGATCCTCTTCGGCGCCGTCGGCGACGCCACCTGTGACCGGGTCCCGCTCCAGCTCGGCCAGTTCGAGTCCGACAACCGGATGGACGACGACCTGGGCAACATCCTGCTGGAGGGCGGTGGCGGCGGCCAGATGACCGAGTCGTACGAGCTCGCCATGTACGCCATGGCCCGGCACACCGCACTCGACAGCATCGAGCGCCGCGGCCGCCGGGGCTACCTCTTCCTGATCGGCGACGAGAAGCCCTACGGCAAGGTCAAGGCCCGCGAGGTACGGGAAGTGCTGGGTGACGAGATCACCGAGGACATCCCGATCACCACCGTCCTGGCCGAGTTGCGCCGCCTCTACGACGTCTACTTCATCCTCCCGGCCGGCACCGCCCACGCCGGCAGCGCCGACGTGCTGGGCACCTGGCGCAAGCTGCTCGGCCAGAACGTCATCGAGCTGGACGACCTCGGCGCCGTCTGCGAGACCATCGCCCTCACCGTCGGCCTCGGCGAGGAGGCCATCGACCTGGAGGAGGGCCTGGACGACCTCGCCGACATCGGCTCCGCCTCCGCGGCCAGCGTCGGACGGGCCCTCGGCGCCCTGGCCCGCCGCAGCACCGAGGCCGCCGTCCCCGGGGCGCCGCTGCTCGACGCGGGCGACCGCGCCGCCACCGGCACCAGCCGGCTCTGACGGCCGCCCGGATGACCCGCCACCCCTCGGCCGCCCACGACGGCCCCGACGGGCCCCGGCACGCCGAGGGGCCCCGGCCCGTCGACGGGACGACCCCCGACGCGCGCCGGCCCGTCGACGGGCGCCACCCGGCGCCCGGACACCGGCCGTCCGGCGCACCCGCCGCCATACCCTCCACCGTCGTACCCTCCGCCGCCGCACGTTCCGCCGGTGCACCCGCCAGGGCTTCCGCGGTCCCGCCCGAGCACGCCCTCGACCGGCAGGCCGAGCACGTGATCGTCTGCGACCTCGGCTTCGGGGACGCCGGCAAGGGCACCGTCGTCGACCGGCTCTGCCGGGGCCCCGTCGGCCCCGGCAGCCGGCCGGTGCACGCCGTGGTCCGCCACAACGGCGGAGCGCAGGCCGCCCACAACGTGGTCACCCGGGACGGCCGGCACCACACCTTCGCCCAGTTCGGCTCCGGCACCCTGGCCGGCGTCCCCACCCACCTCTCCCGCTTCATGCTGGTGGACCCGCTCGCCCTCGCCGCCGAGGCCGCCCACCTCGCGCACCTCGGCGTCCCCGACCCGCTGGCCCTGCTGACCGTCGACCGCCGGGCCCTGCTCACCACCCCGTACCACGCGGCCGCCAACCGGCTCCGCGAGCAACGCCGCGGCGAGGCCCGGCACGGCTCCTGCGGGCTCGGCATCGGCGAGACCGCCCGCTACGCCCTGCTGCACCCCGAGGACGCCCCGACCGCCGCCGACTGCACCAGCCCGGCCCTACTGCTCGCCAAACTCACCCGTCTGCGTGAACACCTCGCCGCCGAACTCGGCCTCACCCCGGCCGACCTTCCCGCCCCGCCGCCCGCCGACTGCCTGCCCGCCCTCCAGGCCTTCGCCGAAC
This sequence comes from Kitasatospora indigofera, assembly GCF_014655955.1. GTDB lineage: Bacteria > Actinomycetota > Actinomycetes > Streptomycetales > Streptomycetaceae > Kitasatospora > Kitasatospora indigofera. The sequence continues at coordinate 6,394 of NZ_BNBO01000025.1, read as the reverse complement.
GCGTCCGGCAGACCGACGCCGCCCACCTCGGCCGCCTGCTGCGCACCGGCCCGGTCGTCTTCGAGGGCGCCCAGGGCGTCCTGCTCGACGAACGGCACGGCTTCCACCCCTACACCACCTGGTCCACCACCACCTTCGCCAACGCCGAGACCCTGCTCGCGGAGTCCGGCGCACCCGGCGCTGCGCTGCGCCTCGGCGTCCTGCGCAGCTACACCACCCGGCACGGCCCCGGCCCGCTCCCCACCGAGGACACCGCTCTCGACGTCCCCGAGCCGCACAACACCACCGGGAGCTGGCAGGGCGCCTTCCGCCTCGGCCACTTCGACGCCGTCGCCCACCGGTACGCGCTGACCGCCGCGGGCGGCGCCGACGCCCTCGCCCTCACCCACCTCGACGCCCCGGCCCGCCACCCCGGCCTGCGCCTGTCCGAGTCCTACCAGCTGGACGGCGCCCGCCTGACCGAACTCACCACCGGCCGGCCGGGCGGCCTCACCGCCCAGGCGCAGCTCACCGCCGCGCTGTTCCGGGCCCGCCCCGGCCCTCTCACCGACCCGGGGCCCGACCCCGACTCCTGGGCCGAGGCCATCGCCCACACCTTGCGGACGCCCGTCCTGATGGAGTCCTACGGCCCGACGGCCGATCACAAACTCCTCCGGGCGCTGCCCACCCCGGCCGCTACCATCCACTCCATGACCACTCACGAAGCCGCGGCCAAGGCGACGTTCGGGCCCCACTCCCACTGCCACTGGTGCGGGACGGCCTACCCGCCCGGCACGGTCGCCTGGCCCCGGACCTGCCCGGGCTGCGCCGAGATCAGCTACCGCAACCCGCTGCCCGTGGTGGTCACCCTGCTCCCCGTCAACCTCCCGGACGGCGACCGGCAACTGGTCGTCATCCGCCGCACCATCGAGCCCGGCTACGGCCGGCTCGCCTTCCCCGGCGGCTACATCGACTACGGCGAGAGCTGGCAGCAGGCCTGCGTCCGCGAGCTGCGCGAGGAGACCGGCATCGAGGCGAAGGCCTCCGACATCACCCTGGTGTCCACCGACTCCGACGCCTCCGGCGGCTTCCTCTGCCTCTTCGGACTGCTGCCCGCCCGCGATCTGGCGGAGCTCCCGCCCTCCGTGCCCACCGACGAGACCGAGGGCTGGGAGCTCGCCACCGCCGGTACCCAGCTCGCCTTCCCCTTCCACACCCGGGTCTCGAACTCCTGGTTCACCGGGGAGTACGCGCACCTCTGACCCGCCGGCCCGGCCCTGGCGCCGGCGACGATCACGTGGCAGGGTCTGCACCGTCAGTGCCACCCGGACGGGCCCTGCCACCAGCACTCCCGTCCCCATCCTTCGGCCGGGAGACCACCACCGTGAGCACCCCACCCCAGGACCAGCCGCTCTGGCGGCCCAACCCCGCAAGCGCCGCCGCCACCAAGATCGTCGCTTTCCAGAACTGGGCCGCCGAGCACCACGGCGCCCCCGCCGCCCCGCTCGCCCCCTGCACCGACGACGAGCAGGCGGCCGCCCGCTACGCGGCCTTGCACGCCTGGTCCACCGCGGACCTCGACCGCTTCTGGACGGCCGTCACCCAGTGGTTCGACGTCCGCTTCTCCGCCGCGCCCGACGCCGTCCTCGCCGACCCGGCGATGCCCGGCGCCCGCTGGTTCCCCGGCGCCCGCCTGAACTACGCCGAGCACGCCCTCCGCTTCGGCGAGGAGCCGGCCAACGCCGACAAGCCGGCCGTCCTCCACCTGGACGAGACCGCCGAGCGCCCGCTCACCGTCACCTGGTCGGAGCTGCGCCGCCAGGTCGGTTCGCTGGCCGCGGCGCTCCGCGCCCGGGGCGTCGGCCCCGGCGACCGGGTCGGCGCCTACCTGCCCAACATCCCGCAGGCCGTGGTGGCCCTCCTGGCCACCGCCGCGGTCGGCGCGGTCTGGACGTCCTGCGCGCCGGACTTCGGCGCCCGCAGCGTGCTGGACCGCCTCCAGCAGATCGAGCCGGTCGTCCTGTTCGCCGTCGACGGCTGCCACTACGGCGGCAAGGACCACGACCGGACGGACGTCGTCGCCGAGCTGCGCCGGGAGCTCCCGACCCTGCGCGCGGTCGTGCACGTCCCGCTGCTCGGCGGGCCGGCCCCCGAGGGCGCCCTGCACTGGGACGACCTGGTCGCCGCCGACGTCGAGCCGGTCTTCGAGCAGGTCCCGTTCGACCACCCGCTCTGGGTGCTCTACTCCTCCGGCACCACGGGCCTGCCGAAGGCCATCGTCCAGAGCCAGGGCGGCATCCTGGTCGAACACCTCAAGCAGGCCGCGCTGCACCTCGACCTGGGGCCGGAGGACCGCTTCCTCTGGTACACCTCCACCGGCTGGATGATGTGGAACTTCCTGGTCGCCGGCCTGCTGGTGGGTTCCACCGTCGTCACCTACGACGGCAGCCCCGGCCACCCCGACACCGGCGCGTTCTGGTCGGTCGCCGCCCGCACCCGGGCCACCGTCCTCGGCACCTCCGCCGCGTACGTGATGGCCGGCCGCAAGGCCGAGCTGCACCCGGGCCGCGACCTCGACCTGTCCGCCGTCCGCTGCATCGGCACCACCGGCTCGCCGCTCCCGCCGGACGGCTTCCGCTGGATCTACCAGGAGGTGAAGGAGGACGTCTGGCTCGCCTCGGTCAGCGGTGGCACGGACGTCTGCAGCTGCTTCGTCGGCGGCGTCCCCACCCTCCCGGTCCACCTCGGCGAGATCCAGGCGCCCTGTCTGGGCGCGGCCGTCGAGTCCTGGGACGTCCAGGGCCGCCCGCTGACCGACGCCGTGGGCGAGCTGGTCGTCACCAAGCCGCTGCCGTCCATGCCCACCGGGTTCTGGAACGACCCGGACGGCGAGCGCTACCGGGACAGCTACTTCGACATGTTCCCGGGCACCTGGCGGCACGGGGACTGGATCACCGTCACCGGGCGCGGCACCGTGGTCATCCACGGCCGGTCGGACTCCACGCTCAACCGCCAGGGCGTCCGGATGGGCTCCTCCGACATCTACGAGGTGGTCGAGCGCCTCCCCGAGATCGCCGAGTCACTGGTCATCGGCCTGGAGGAGCCGGACGGCGGCTACTGGATGCCGCTCTTCGTGGTCCTCGCGCCGGGCGCCGCCCTGGACGACGAGCTGCGCGGCCGGATCCGCAGCTCGCTGCGCGAACAGCTCTCCCCGCGCCACGTCCCGGACGAGGTCATCGCCGTCACCGGCCTGCCGCACACCCTCACCGGCAAGCGGATCGAGGTCCCGGTGAAGCGCCTGCTCTCCGGCACCCCGCTGGAGCGCGCCGTCAACCCCGGCTCGGTCGACAACCTGGAGCACCTGCGCTTCTTCGAGCAGCTCGGCCAGGACCGCCGCGCCTGAGCGTCCGGACGCCCGACCGGGTGACACCGGCGTCCTGCCGGGGCAGGCGCACAGGTACGGCCGGGGACCGGCGCACATGCACGGAGGGGCGCCGCCACCGTTGCCCGGTGGCGGCGCCCCTCCCTGTTCCCTGCTGCTTCTGCCCCTGGGCCGGGCTACTCGCCGGACAGCACCTGGTGCGCGGCGGCCCGCGCCTCCTCGGCGGTGTCGGTCGCCCGGGCCGCCTCGGCGGCCCGCTTGCACTGCGCCAGCGTGTACTTGGCCAGCGCCGTCCGCACGTAGGGGATGGACGCCGCGCCCATCGACAGGCTGGTGACGCCCAGCCCGGTGAGCACGCAGGCGAGCATCGGATCGGCTGCCGCCTCACCGCAGACGCCGCAGCTCTTGCCGGCGGCCTTCGCCGCGTCCGCGGAGAACGCGATCAGGTCCAGCAGGGCCGGCTGCCACGGGTCCTGCAGCCGGGCGAGCGCCCCGACCTGCCGGTCCGCCGCGAAGGTGTACTGCGCCAGGTCGTTCGTCCCCAGCGACAGGAACTCCACCTCGTGCAGGATCGAGCGCGCCCGCAGGGCGGCCGACGGGATCTCCACCATCGCCCCGAACTTCGCCTGCAGCCCCGCCTCGCGACACGCGTCCGCGAAGGCCTTGGCGTCCACCCGGTCGGCCACCATCGGGGCCATCACCTCCAGGTGGACGGGCAGGCCCTCGGCCGCCTTGGCGAGCGCCCGCAGCTGGGTCTGCATGACCTCGGGGTTCTCCAGCAGCGTCCGCAGACCGCGCACGCCCAGCGCCGGGTTCGGCTCGTCGGCCGGCGTCAGGAAGTCCAGCGGCTTGTCGGCCCCCGCGTCCAGGGCCCGGACGACCACCCGGCCCTCCGGGAAGGCCTCCAGCACCTTCCGGTACGCCTCGATCTGCTTCTCCTCGGTCGGCGCCTTCGCCGAGTCGTCGAGGAAGAGGAACTCGGTCCGGAACAGGCCCACGCCCTCGGCGCCGTTCTCCAGCGCCGCCGGCAGGTCCGCCGGACCGCCCACGTTCGCCAGCAGCGGCACCCGGTGTCCGTCCGAGGTCTGCCCGGGCCCGGAGGAGGCGGACAGCGCGGCCTTGCGCTCGGCGGCCACCCGCCGCAGCTGGTCCTGCTTCTCCTGGGTCGGCTCCACCAGCACGTCACCGGTGCTGCCGTCGACGGCCACCACGACCCCCTCGGCGAGATCGGTCGCCCCCGGCAGCGCCACCACGGCCGGCACCCCCATCGCCCGCGCGAGGATCGCGCTGTGGCTGGTCGGCCCGCCCTCCTCGGTCACGAAGCCGAGCACCAGGGTCGGGTCGAGCAGCGCCGTGTCGGCCGGCGCGAGGTCCCGCGCGAACAGCACGTACGGCTCGTCGCTGTCCGGCACCCCGGGCATCGGCACGCCGAGCAGCCGCGCCACGATCCGGTTCCGTACGTCGTCCAGGTCCGCCACCCGGCCGGCCAGGTACTCACCCGCGGCGGCCAGCAGCGCCCGGTACGCCGCGAATGCGTCGTAGACACCGCGCTCGGCGCTGCTGCCCACGGTGATCCTGCGCCGGACGTCGGCCATCAGCTCCGGGTCCTGGGCCATCAGGGCCTGCGCCTCCAGTACCGCCTGCGCCTCACCGCCCGCCAGGTTGCCGCGGGCGATCAGGTCGGCGGCCACCGCGTCCACGGCCGCCTGCGCGCGGGCCTGCTCGCGCGGCGCGTCCTCGGTCGGGATCTGGGTGGCGGGGGGTTCGAGGACGGCCGTCCCCATGTGCCGCACCTGGCCGATGGCGACTCCGTGGCTGACACCCACGCCGCGCAGGGTCTGTTCCATGTCCAAATTCCTTTCACCCGGTCCAGTACGGACCGCTGCGCTCGGCCGGTCCTTCACCGCCGGGCAGGGCGTGTCCCTCATGAGTCAGTCCGGCGTCCGGCTCCCCGGACGCCCGGCAGCGCCGCCCCGTCCCGCCCTGGGCGGAGGGGACGGAGTAGCGCTGCCCGTGTCGTGCTCGGCCGCGGCCGTGCTCAGTTCCAGACGAAGAGGTCGCCACCCGTGGCGACCTCGCCGCTCTCGGCCACCGTGCTCAGCGCGTCGGCGGAAGCCTCCAGCGCGACGATCGGCGAGATCGGCGACTTGCCGGCCGCCTCGACGGCGGCCGGGTTCCACTTGATGACCGGCTGTCCGCGCCGCACCTGGTCACCCTTGCTCACCAGCAGCTCGAAGCCCTCGCCGTTCAGCTGGACGGTGTCGATGCCGAGGTGGGTCAGCACACCGTGCCCGTCGGCGTCCATCACGACGAACGCGTGCGGGTGCATGGAGACGACGAGGCCGTCCACCGGGGCGACCGCCTCGGTCGGCTCACGCACCGGGTCGATGGCGGTGCCAGGACCGACCATGGCGCCGGAGAAAACAGGGTCGGGCACGGCGGCGAGCCCGACGGCGCGGCCGGCCAGCGGCGACGTCACAGTGGTCATGGTGGAGCCTCCCAAATGCGCAGAACAGCGTGCGGCCGCCGCAGCGGCAGGACATCGACTGAAGCCTAAATCATGTCAACTTCGGACATCTCATGACATACCAGCACACGATCGGCGGACCCGGGATCCCGGCCTCCCCGCGATCACCACCACGGAGGGTGAGGCTCGGAGGGCGGTGGGAGACGGGCTCCGCGGCCGCAAGTGGTCTAGTCCTCTTGCTCGACGCGCCGCACTCTACGGCATTCGAGCGAGCCCGGACCATCGCTCTGAGCAGGGCCGAGTGCCTCCGGACTGAGCCACTCGGGTGACGCTCGGTGCGGCTCGATTAGGAGCTGGCCGTCCGAAGGGCTATCGTTGCTCAGGTCGCCGCGAGGTGATGGTGAACTTCAGGTTTCAGGCACGAAACACTCCGGTTAAAGCCGAGTAAACGAGTCTGCTAAGCTGAGAACACGAAAGAGCGAAACGCCCGGAGGGTTCACGAAAGTGACCTGAAGGAAGTGTCCGTTCCTTGAGAACTCAACAGCGTGCCAAAAGTCAACGCCAGA
>NZ_BNBO01000024.1:70729-123425 GCF_014655955.1 Kitasatospora indigofera | reverse complement strand
CCCGGAAGTACGGGGGCGGGCCGGCCGTCCGGCGTCCGGCGCTGTCCGGCAGGTGCCCGAGGGCCCGCTGCCGGGCCAGGTCAGGCCGCGGTGCGGGCGGCGTCGGCGCGGCGGCGGCGGAGCACCAGCGCACCCCAGCCGGCGCTGACCGCGACGGCACCGGCCAGCATCAGCGGGCCGGCCTGCGAGCTGCCGCCGACGGCGGCCGCCTGGGCCTGGACGGCGGGCGCGTCCGGGGCGGTGTCCCCGCCGTGGCCGTAGTGGTCGACGGTGGACTTCGCCGCGGCCGCGGCGATCTGCTGGTCCGACGGGGCCGCCGGGGCGGCGGCGAGCTTCGGCTGCGCGGCGGCGAAGTCCACGTCCGAGCAGCTGTAGAACGCCTCGGGGCTGTCGCTGCGCTGCCAGGTCATGTAGAGCAGCTGGCGGCCGGTGCGCTGCGGCAGGTTGCCGGTGAAGTTGTAGAACCCGTCCGTCGCGGTCCGGGTCACCTGGGTCTGGGCGACCGGGGTCGGGTCGAGGTCGGACCACTTCAGCGGCTTGGTCGGGTCGTAACCGACCTTGGTGATGTAGACGGTCATCAGGCCGATGTGCGCCGCGGTGACCCGGAACTTGAAGTTGTACGGCCCCGCGGCGACGGCGGTGGCCGGCCAGTCGGTGCGGGCCATGTCGAGGGCCTTGTACTTGTCGCGGTTGGCCGAGCAGAGCTTGCCGTCCGGGATGAGTGCCTGGTGCTGGCCGTTGGCGTTGGCGATGTTGACCTCGTTCCAGTCGTAGAGCGGCTGGGTGCCGCTCTGCGCGACGAGGTCCTTGCACACCTGGGACTGCGGGTGCTCGGGGCCTTCGGCGAAACAGGCCGCCACCCGGCTGACCGGGTTGGACATCGAGCCGTGCGCGCCGGCGGTGCCGGCCGAGGTGAGGGCGGTGAGCAGCACGGTGGATCCGACGACGCCGAGCGCGAGCGCTCTGCGGTGGAGCGACATGGGGACTCCTTGACGGTGCTTCGAGGTCGAACGATGTGGGGGACGGGCACGTCTGCCCGAGGTCGCGACCTTGGCCCGAGCGTATGATTGGTCTGGACCAGGTGGCAATAGCCCAGCGCTGGACAGTTTCTGACGGTTGTTCGCCATCGGCGGGAGAAGGCCGCGGGGCCGCGCCGGCCCGTGCGGCGGCCGGTGCTCCACGGCGAGGAGCTGCGCCGGGACGACTGGCGGGACCGCCGGAGCTTCGCCCAACGTTCCTGCTGGTGAACGGAGTTGTCCGTCAGGGCGGTGCGCCGGGCGGGGCCGGCGAGGCGGCCGCCGGGCGGTCCGGCGGCCCGCGCCGGGTGCGGGTGGCGCCCTGCGGCGGGCGGCCGGAACGGCGTCCGCGCGGTTCCCGCTTGAGGTCCTCTTAATGCCCGGCTGAGGGCGGCTTCAGACAGCCCGGCCGTCCCGCGCCGCATCCACCGGTGACCGCGCCCGGCGCCCGGCCCGGCTACCGCTCGAACCGGCTACCGCCCGCGCCGCGGGCGCGGCGCGGGCGCGCCGATCGTGAAGTTGCTCAGGTCCCTGCCCATCACCGCGGTGCCCACGGTGCCGCTGATCGAGTTGTGCACCTCCGCGCGCACCGGCTCCACCGCCTGCGGGCTGAACTCCGCCAGGATCTCCTGCAGTTCGGCCACCGCGGCGGGGTCGTCGCGGAGCACCCGGCGCAGCCGGCCGCGCCATTCGGCGGCGGCCTCCCCGGCCGCCGCGTCGTCCCCGGCCTCCCGCGCCCGGACGAGCTCCGCCCGGGCCTCGTCCAAGTCCCCCACGAGGGCGTCCCGGTCGGTGCGGCCCCGGCCCAGCAGCACGGCGAACCTGCTCCGCGCCTGGGTCCAGGCGTCGGTGGCCATCAGTCCGACCAGCGTCGTCGCCCCCGACGTCGCCAACGCCACGATCTCCGCCTCCACGGCAGCCCCCGTCCCCTCGCCCGTGTGCACCCGCACCACGGTAGGGCAACGGAGGCCACCGGAGCGGCGGGTCAGAGGAAGGTCTTCCCCTCGCCGCGGTAGGTCGGCACGCTGCGCACCACCCGGTCGCCCTCGATCAGGTGCAGCTCGGCGAAGCGCTCGCACAACTCGCCCGCCTTGGCGTGCCGGAACCACACCCGGTCGCCGATCAGCAGGTCGTCGGCCGCCGCGCCGAGCAGCGGCGTCTGCACCTCGCCGGCGCCCTCCATCGGGTCGTACGAGAGCCCGGCCGGCAGGTGGGGGACGGGGGAGCGGTCCGCGCCCGCGGGGCCGGAGGCGGGGTAGCCGCCGCCGAGCACCGTCACCACCCCGAGGCCGGGCCGGCGCACCACCGGCTGGGCGAACAGCGCGGCCGGGCGGCCGTGGAAGGCGCGGTAGTTGTCGAACAGCCGCGGCACGTACAGGCCGGACCCGGCCGCCACCTCGGTGACCGCCCGTTCGGCGACGGTCGACTCCACGCTGCCGGTGCCGCCCCCGTTGACGAACTCCAGGTCCGCGACCTCCCGCAGCCGGCGCACCACCGCGGCCCGCCGCGAGGCCAGTTCGGTGCGCGCCTTCGCCTGCATCAGCCGGATCATCCGCGAACGCAGCGGGCGCCCGGCGACGCTGTCGCCGACCCCCGCGATGTGCCCTTCGTAGGCCATCAGACCGACCACCCGGAACCCCGGGCGCCGCTGCACCAGTTCGGCGAGCGCGCCCAGCTCGTCGGGGGTGCGCAGCGGCGAGCGCCGGGCGCCGACCCGGATCCTGCCGCCGAGCAGCTCCAACGAGGTGTCCAGCTCCAGGCAGACCCTGACCTCCTGGGTGCCGCCCCGGGAGCGGTCGATCAGGTCCAGCTGGGCGGGGTCGTCCACCAGGACGGTCACCGCGCCGGCGAGGGCGGCGTCGGCGGTCAGCTCGGCGTAGCCGGCCCGGTCGGCGGACGGGTAGGCGAGCAGGATGTCCTCGAAGCCGGCCCGCGCGAGCCAGAGCGACTCCTCCAGGGTGAAGCTCATGATCCCGGCGAAGCCGTCCCGGGCCAGGACCCGCTCCAGCAGGGCCCGGCAGCGCACCGACTTGCTGGCCACCCGGACGGGCTTGCCGGCCGCCCGGCGGACCAGGTCGTCGGCGTTGGCGTCGAAGGCCGCCAGGTCGACGATCGCCACCGGGGCGTCCAGGTGGGCGGTGGCCCGGTCGTACCGGGCGCGGTCGGCGGTGGGTGACGGCCCCGCCGGCCCGGGGCTCGCGGGCGCGACGGTACGGGCGGGGGCTTCGGGCTTGGCCATGGCCGCAGACTGCCACACCGGGCCTACCGGTGGGTAGGGCCATGGGGCGGTCAATCCGTGCCGCCGCCGACCAGTGCTTCCACCGCCGCCACCGCCACCGACTCCACCAGGCCGATGCCGCTCTCCTCGGTGCTGTTCCCGTCCGACAGCACGGCCACCAGCAGGTCGTGCCCGTCGCGGGTGACCAGGCCGATGCTGTTGACCGCCCAGAGGCCGTCGGCGCTGCGGGACAGCCAGCCGTTCTTGAGCTTCGCGGTGCCGTCCGGGCCGGCCGCGGCGGAGACCCCCCAGGCCTGGTCCTGCGCTATCAGGCCCATCAGGTCCTGGAGGTAGGCGCGGTCGTCGGCGTCGAGCGGCGAGTCGTCGGTGAAGATCACCCGGAGCAGCCGGAGCTGGTCCTCGGTCGTGGTGGTGGTGAGGCCCCAGTAGCCGTCGCGGCCGGCCGTCGTCCCGGTCAGGCCGAAGGCCCGGTTGGCCTCGTCGAGCCCGTCCGCCCCGCCGATCGCCTCGTAGAGCTCGCCGGCGGCGTCGTTGTCGCTCTGCTCGATCATCGCCTCGGCCTGGGCCCGCTGGGCGGCGCCCAGGGCGGTGCCGGACTGCCGGAGCAGGGCCGCCAGGATGTCCGCCTTCACGATGCTGGCGGTGATGAACGCGTGGCCGCCCGTGGCGTCGCCTTCCGCGTCGGCCGCGGGAGCGGAACCGGCGGCACCGGTCGCGTCGGGCCCCGGCAGCTCCGAGCCGGCCGTGACCCCGGAGCCGAGGTCCAGCACCGAGACCGCCACCGCGCCCTCCGCGTCCGCCCCGGCGTCGGCCACCGCCTGCCCGACCGTCCGCGCCGCCCGGGTGCTCGCCCCGGGCAGGGCGGCGGCCGTCGCGGACGGACTGCCGGTGCCCACCGCGGGCGCGGTGGCGGAGGGGCGGGCCACCAGCTGCCCGCCGCCCGTGCCCAGCGTCAGCGCGACGGCGGCGGCGACCGCCGCGACGAGGGTGAACAGGCCGGTCCGCAGCGGGCGGTGCCGTCGCCGGCGGGCGCGGTGTCGGGGGCTCATGCCTCCATGGTGGCGCTCGCGGCTGGGGGAAGCATGAGCCCGCGGTGAACGCGCGCTGAGAGAGCCGACCGGGTGGTGGCATAGGCTCGCCGGGTGGACCGCAAGAACATTCCGAACCCAGGTTTCGCCGACGACGACGGCACCGCCGACCCCGCCCTCACCCGGGCGCTCGACCGCTGGTCGCGGGACAGGTCCGCGGAGCGGCCGGACCCGTCCGCCGAGCGCGAGGTGCTGGTCGCGCTGACGCCCAGCCGCCTGATGGTCCCGATCGTGGCCCTGCTCGGCGAGGTCGGGACCGACGAGCGGGGCCTGCGGCACGAGAAGACCAGCGACATGGCCGTCCCGGTGATCGAGGCCGCCGACGGCCGGCGGGCGCTGCCCGCCTTCACCTCGCTGGAGACCCTGGCCCGCTGGCGCGCGGACGCCCGCCCGGCCCCGGTGGCGGCGCCGCAGGCCGTCCTCGCCGCCTACGCGGAGCGGGCGGACACCCTGCTGATCGACCCGGCGGGTCCGGTGACGTACCAGCTGACCGGTGCGCGGATGCGGGCCGTGGCGGAGAACCGGGAGTACCTGCCGCCGCCGGCCGACCCCGAGGTGCGGGAGGCCGTGCGCCGGGTGCTGGCGGCGGAGCCGTCGGTGGTCACCGGGTACCTGGGCGCGGGCGGGGCGGGGGACGGGACGCTGGCGCTGGTGCTGGCCCCGGACACCGCGGAGGGCGAGCTGCGGGCCACGGTCGACCGGCTGGTCGCGGCGCTGGTCGGCGACCCGGTGCTGCGGGTCCGCCTGGACCGCGGGCTGGAGCTGGCGCTGCTGCGGGCGGAACTGCCCCAGGAGCCCCTCTACCGGCGCTGAGGCGCACCTCCCGGCCCGGGCAGCGCCCGGGACACCGCGCCCGGGACACCGCGCCCGGACGCGCCGCCCCCGGACGTGCCGATGCCCCCGAGGGCAGGACCGCTCGGGGGCATCGCGGCGTCCGGGCCGGGCGCGGCTCAGGAGTAGACGGGCCCGGTGAACTTCTCGCCGGGGCCGGCGCCCGGGGCGTCCGGCACCAGCGAGGCCTCGCGGAAGGCCAGCTGGAGCGACTTCAGGCCGTCCCGCAGCGGGGCGGCGTGGAAGTTGCTGATCTCGGGGGCGCCCGCCGTCACCAGGCCGGCCAGCGCGGTGATCAGCTTGCGGGCCTCGTCGAGGTCCTTGTCCGCGGCGCCGCCCTCGGCGAGGCCGCACTTCACGGCGGCCGCGCTCATCAGGTGCACCGCCACGGTGGTGATCACCTCGACGGCCGGGACCTCGGCGATGTCACGGGTGAGGTCGTCGAAGCCGATCGCCCCTTCGTCCTCGGAGGCGTTGGTGTCGGTGGGCTCGCTGCTCAAGGGGGACTCACTCCGTCGTGCCGGTGTACGTACACAAGGGAGCGTACAAGGGGGCGAGCGGGACCCGCGCGGGCCGGGGTGGCGCCCGGCGGGCGCTCCGGGGCGGCCCTGGCTGGGGCCGGCCGCACCGCGCGGCGGCGGCCGGGGGAGGGCGGAATACCCATGGCCGGGCAAACGCTGTATGCTTCGAGACTGACCGGCCAGGAACCCGCAAGGGTCCCCGGCCAGCAAGTGGAGGCTCCACCCAGGAGGCCCGAGAGGGCAACCGCGAAAGTCTCCCACCTGATCGGCCTCGCGGTCGACGGGTCCCGGTCCGCGACGTACGCCGCAGGGCGTGCAGTCGCCAGCAACGTCCCTCACCAGGGCGTCGCCCCCGGATGTGTGGAGCCCCGCTTGTACCGAGCGGGGCTTTTTTCGTGTCGCGGTGCGTGCAGCCAACCAGCGAGTGGGCAGCGCAGCACGAATGAAGCCCCGCCCAGTGGTCGAGTCCACTACGTGCGACCGCCGTCCGACGGCCGCATCGGAAAAGGTGCAACCAAGGAGGCCCCATCAGCACCGAGCCCCGCATCAACGACCGGATTCGCGTCCCCGAGGTGCGACTCGTCGGTCCCAGCGGCGAGCAGGTCGGCATCGTGCCGCTTGCCAAGGCGCTGGAGCTCGCGCAGGAGTACGACCTCGACCTCGTCGAGGTCGCGGCGACCGCCCGGCCGCCGGTGTGCAAGCTCATGGACTACGGCAAGTTCAAGTACGAGTCGGCCATGAAGGCCCGTGAGGCGCGCAAGAACCAGGCGCACACGGTCATCAAGGAGATGAAGCTCCGGCCGAAGATCGACCCGCACGACTATGACACCAAGAAGGGTCACGTCGTCCGGTTCCTCAAGCAGGGCGACAAGGTCAAGATCACGATCATGTTCCGCGGTCGTGAGCAGTCGCGCCCCGAGCTGGGCTTCCGACTGCTGCAGCGGCTGGCGAACGACGTCCAGGACCTGGGCTTCGTGGAGTCCTCGGCCAAGCAGGACGGCCGTAACATGATCATGGTGCTTGGCCCGCACAAGAAGAAGACCGAGGCGATGGCCGAGGCCCGCGCGATCGCGGACGCCCGTAAGGCCGAGCGTCAGGGCCGCAACACCGGCCCCGACGCCGCCGCGGACGACGACGCAGCGCTTGAGGCCGAGAACGCCGCAGCCGAGGCGGAGGCCGACGAGGCCGACGACGCCGAGGACGCGGACGAGACCGACGCCGAGGTCGAGCAGCCGACCGAGGTCTCCCAGGACGCCTGAGCCCCAGGGTTCGGGACCGTCCGGGAGGACCGGTCACCAAGGTGGCGGGGCACCCGCCCGGCCACCACAGATCAATCCAGTGCCTGCCCGCGCGGCATCACCGCGCGGGCAGGAACGGGACCGACGAGGAGAGACGGCGACATGCCGAAGCAAAAGACGCACAGCGGCGCCAGCAAGCGCTTCAAGATTAGTGGCTCCGGGAAGGTGCTGCGCGAGCGTGCCGGCCGTCGCCACCTGCTCGAGCACAAGCCCTCGACCCTGACCCGCAAGCTCGCCGGGACGGTCGTGGTCGCTCCGGCCGATGCCAAGAAGGTCAAGAAGCTTCTCGGCAAGTGATCGCCCTCCCGCGGCCACGCCGTGGGACCAGCTGATCCTTCCCGACCCATTCGAAAGACGGACCACGTGAAGTAGTCCGTGGTCCAATCCAAGGAGTAATGAAGTGGCACGCGTCAAGCGGGCAGTAAACGCCCACAAGAAGCGCCGGGTCATCCTCGAGCGGGCCAGCGGTTACCGCGGCCAGCGGTCGCGCCTGTACCGCAAGGCCAAGGAGCAGGTCACCCACTCGCTCGTCTACAACTACAACGACCGGAAGAAGCGCAAGGGCGACTTCCGTCAGCTCTGGATCCAGCGCATCAACGCTGCGGCCCGTGCCAACGGCATCACCTACAACCGCTTCGTCCAGGGTCTGAAGGCCGCCAACGTCGAGATCGACCGCAAGATGCTGGCCGACCTGGCCGTCAACGACCCGGCCGTCTTCGCGTCGCTCGTCGAGGTGGCCCAGAAGGCGCTGCCGACCGACGTCAACGCCCCCCGGGCCGCCGCCGACGCCGCCTGATCCTCCCGGATCAGGTGCCCCGGCACCGCGTAGCTCACCGATCGGACCCGCAGGCACGCTCCTGCGGGTCCGATTCGCTTTCACCCGAGGCCGCACCCGGGGCCCACCGCCGCCCGCGGGCGGGTCACCCCTGCCCGGAGACGGGCCGCCGAGGGGCGTCCGACCGCATCCGACGGCGCCCGCCCGCCCGGCGCGCGCCTCCCACGGCAACCCTGCCCGGAGACGAGACCATGCAGAGCACCGACCTCCCCCTGCTGACCTCCCTGCGCTCGCCCCGCGTCGTCGCCGCCCGCCGGCTGGCCAGGCGCAACCAGCGCACCAAGGAGCGCCGCTTCCTCGCCGAGGGCCCGCAGGCCGTCCGCGAGGCCGTCGCGTACGGGCAGCTGCCGGGCACGTCCGAGCACGCGGTGGTCGAGATCTACCTCACCCAGGAGGCCGCCGGCCGGCACGCCGACATCGTCGACGCCGCCCGCGCCGAGGGACTGCCGGTGCTCACCGCCACCGACGAGGTGATCGCGGAGATCTGCGACACCGTCACCCCGCAGGGCATCGTGGCGCTCTGCCGCTTCATCGACACCCCCTTCGAGGACGTGCTGCGCGCCCGGCCCCGGCTGGTCGCCGTGCTGGCCCACGTCCGCGACCCCGGCAACGCCGGCACCGTGCTGCGCACCGCCGACGCCGCCGGCGCGGACGCCGTGGTGCTGACCGACGCCTCGGTGGACCTGTACAACCCCAAGGCCGTGCGGGCCTCGGTCGGCAGCCTGTTCCACCTCCCGGTCGCCGTCGGCGTCCCGGTCGAGGAGGCGGTCGGACGGCTCCGCGAGGCCGGCGTGCGGGTGCTCGCCGCCGACGGCGCGGGGGAGCGCGACCTCGACCAGGAGCTCGACGAGGGCACCCTGGGCGCGCCCGGCGCGTGGGTGTTCGGCAACGAGGCCTGGGGTCTGCCGGAGGAGACCCGCGCGCTCGCCGACGAGGTGGTGCGCGTGCCCATCCACGGGCACGCCGAGAGCCTCAACCTCGCCACGGCCGCCGCCGTCTGCCTCTATGCCTCCGCCCGGGCCCAGCGCTCGCCCGGAGGGTGTCGCGCACAGGGGTAGGGACGCTAGGGTCACTCCGGTGGGGGGAAGTACACGGTGGGTAATCGGGGAGGACACCCATGGCCGGCAGCGGGGCAGAGCTCGATCCGGACGACCTGCCCGACGGGCTGGTGATCGCGGGCGCCGACGGCCGGGTGGTGTGCTTCAACAGCGCCGCCACGCGCCTCACCGGCATCGCCCCGGGCGCCGCCCTCGGCAGCCCGCTGGCGGCCGCGCTCCCGCTGGAGGACCTCGACGGGCGCCGCTGGTGGCAGCTCACCGACCCGTACGGCGGGCTGGCCACCCGCACCGGCCAGCCCGAGCGGAACCTGCTGCTGCCCGGCGGCCGTGAGGTGCTGGTCTCCGCCCGGTACGTCCGCGAGCGCCCGTGCGGCGCGCTGCTGCGGGTGGTGATCGCGCTGCGCGGCACCGAGGAGCGCCGCCGCACCGAGCGCAGCCACGCCGAGCTGATCGCCACCGTCGCGCACGAGCTGCGCTCCCCGCTCACCAGCGTCAAGGGGTTCACCGCGACCCTGCTGGCCAAGTGGGAGCGGTTCACCGACGGCCAGAAGCGCCTGATGCTGGAGACGGTGGACGCGGACGCCGACCGGGTCACCCGGCTGATCGCCGAGCTGCTGGACATCTCCCGGATCGACGCCGGCCGGCTGGAGGTCCGCAAGCAGGTGGTCGACCTCGCGGCCGCCGTGCGCCGGCACGTGGACGGCAAGGTCGCGGCGGGCATCCCCGAGGACCGCTTCGACATCCGGATCACCGAACCGCTCACCCAGCTCTGGGCCGACCCCGACAAGGTCGACCAGGTGCTCGGCAACCTGCTGGAAAATGCGGTGCGCCACGGCGAGGGAACTGTCACGATCGAAGTGGCACCGGCCAAAGAGGTCGTCGAGGCACCCGTCTGGGAGCGCCCCGGCACCCCGCCCCGAGTCCTGGAAGGCACAGCGGTCACCGTGAGCGACGAAGGCGGAGGCATCCCCGAGGAGTCCATGCCGCGCGTCTTCACCCGCTTCTGGCGCGGCAGCAAGCGCGGCGGCACCGGCCTCGGCCTCTACATCGTCAAGGGCATCGTCGAGGCCCACGGCGGCTCGATCCGGGTGGACCGCGCGCCCGGCGGCGGCGCCCGGTTCCGATTTATCCTGCCCGCCGGCGTCCCCGACTTCATGCTGTAACCAGCATCGGCGGACCGGCCCGGCGGGCCACCACACCAAGCCCCCGGCGCCCGACGGCCCGGCGACGCGGCCCCGCCCGGGCGACCCGGCCCCACGCCCGGGCGAGCCGATCCCCGTGGGCAGGCGACTACACTCGACCCTTGGCGTCGTAGGGGACGCCCTGCGCGGCCGAGCCGCGGACACCCACCTCCACCTGCGGGGACCGGCTGCCCGCGCCCCGGCCACGCCGGGCGTACCGCAGAGGCGGGAACAGCCCCATTACCTGAGCACGGACGAGCAGGAGCACGGGAAAGATAGAGATGTCGGCACCCAATAAGTCGTACGACCCGGTAGAGGTCGAGGCACTCAAGCCCGAAGAGGTCGAGCGGGCCCGCGACGAGGCCCTGGCGGCCTTCGCCGCGGCGGGCTCCCTCGACGAGCTCAAGCAGGCCAAGGTCGCCCACACCGGCGACCGCTCCGCGCTGTCCCTCGCCAACCGCGAGATCGGCGCCCTCCCGCCGCACGCCAAGGCGGCGGCGGGCAAGCTGATCGGGCAGGCGCGCGGCGCCGTCAACCAGGCCCTGGCCCGGCGCCAGGGCGAGCTGGAGGCGGAGCGCGACGCCCGCGTGCTGGTCGAGGAGGCGGTGGACGTCACCCTGCCGTTCGACCGCGCACCGCGCGGCGCCCGGCACCCGCTCACCACCCTCGCGGAGCGCATCGAGGACACCTTCGTCGCGATGGGCTACGAGGTCGCCGAGGGTCCTGAGGTCGAGGCGGAGTGGCTCAACTTCGACGCCCTCAACCTGGGCCCGGACCACCCCGCCCGGTCGATGCAGGACACCTTCTTCGTCCAGGCCCCGGACGGCTCCGCCGACTCCGGCGTGGTGCTGCGCACCCAGACCTCCCCGGTCCAGATCCGCAGCATGCTCGACCGCGAGCCCCCGGTCTACGTGATCTGTCCCGGCCGGGTCTACCGGACGGACGAGCTGGACGCCACCCACACCCCGGTCTTCCGGCAGCTGGAGGGCCTGGCGGTGGACGAGGGCATCACCTTCGCCGACCTCAAGGGCACCATCGAGCTGCTCGTCGCCAAGCTCATCGGCGACGGCCTGGAGCTGCGCTGGCGGCCCTCGTACTTCCCGTTCACGGAGCCGAGCGCCGAGATCGACCTGCAGTGCTTCGTCTGCCGCGGCGAGAGCATCGGCAACCCGGACCGCCCCTGCCGCACCTGCTCCTCCGAGGGCTGGATCGAGCTCGGCGGCTGCGGCGTGGTCAACCCGCGCGTCCTGATCGCCGCCGGTGTCGACCCGAACCGCTACAGCGGGTTCGCCTTCGGCCTCGGCCTGGAGCGAATCCTGATGAACCGCCACAGCGTCGCCGACATGCGCGACATGGTCGAGGGTGACGTGCGCTTCACCCTCCCGTTCGGGATGGAGATCTGATGCGCGTCCCGCTTTCCTGGCTGCGTGAGTACGTCGACCTGCCGGCGGGCGAGACCGGCCGTGACGTGGCGGCCCGGCTGGTCCGCGCCGGCCTCGAGGTCGAGACCGTCGAGCAGCTGAACGGCGACCTCAAGGGTCCGCTGGTGGTCGGCCAGGTGCTGTCCATCGAGGAGCTGTCCGGCTTCAAGAAGCCGATCCGGCACTGCTTCGTCAACGTCGGCGACGCCAACGGCACCGGCGAGCCGCAGGAGATCGTCTGCGGCGCGACCAACTTCGCCGTCGGCGACAAGGTCGTCGTCGTGCTGCCGGGCGCCGTGCTGCCCGGCCCGTTCCCGATCGCCGCGCGGCAGACCTACGGCCACACCTCGGCCGGCATGATCTGCTCCGCCCGCGAGCTGGGCATGGGCGACGACCACAACGGCATCATCGTGCTCCCGCCGGAGTACGAGCCCGGCACCGACGCGATCGAGCTGCTCCAGCTGGTCGACGAGGTGCTGGACATCGCCGTCACCCCCGACCGCGGCTACTGCCTCTCGATGCGCGGCGTCGCCCGTGAGGCCGCCGCCGCGTACGGGCTGCCGCTCGCCGACCCGGCGCTGCTGGACGTGCCGCCGGCCAACAGCTACGGCTACCTGGTGAAGGTCGCCGACCCGGTGGGCTGCGACCGCTTCGTCGCCCGTACGGTCGTCGGCATCGACCCGGGCGCCAAGTCGCCGATCTGGCTGCAGCGCCGCCTGCAGAAGGCCGGCATCCGCCCGATCTCGCTGACCGTCGACATCACGAACTACGTGATGCTGGAGGTCGGCCAGCCCCTGCACGCCTACGACCGGGGCCGTGTCGACGGCCCGATCCAGGTCCGCCGGGCGCAGGAGGGCGAGCTGCTCACCACCCTCGACGGCGTCAAGCGCAAGCTGTCCGCCGAGGACCTGCTGATCTGCGACAACTCCGGCCCGATCGGCCTGGCCGGCGTCATGGGCGGGGCCAGCACCGAGATCCTGGACGCCGTCCTGGACCCGGAGACCGGCGAGTCCACCGGCTCCACCGAGGTGATCATCGAGGCGGCGCACTTCGACTCCGTCTCGGTCGCGCGCACCGCCAAGCGGCACAAGCTGCCCTCCGAGGCGTCCAAGCGCTTCGAGCGCGGCGTCGACCCGGAGGCCGCCCGCGCCGCCGCCCAGCGCGCCGTGGACCTGCTGGTCCTGATCGCGGGGGGCACCGCCGAGGCCGGGGTCACCGACATCGCGGCCCCGCACCCGCTGCGCACCATCACCATCGCGGCGGACCTGCCCGACCGGGTGGCCGGCACCGTGTACGGCCGCGAGACGGTCGCCCGGCGCCTGCAGGAGGTGGGCTGCTCCGTCGCGGGCGCCGACGTCCTGGAGGTCACCCCGCCGACCTGGCGCCCCGACCTCACCGACCCGTACGACCTCGTCGAGGAGGTCATCCGGCTGGAGGGGTACGACAACGTCCCCGCCCGGATGCCCACCGTGCCGCCGGGCAAGGGCCTGACCGAGGCCCAGCGGATGCACCGCCGGGTCGGCGTCGCGCTGGCCGCCGCCGGCTACGTCGAGGTCAACAACTACCCGTTCGTCGGCGAGGCCGCCTTCGACGCGCTCGGCCTGGAGAAGGACGACCGGCGCCGCCGTACGGTGAAGCTGGTCAACCCGCTCAACGACGAGGAGCCGGCGCTGCGCACCACGCTGCTGCCGGGCCTGCTCGGGGCGCTGCGCCGCAACGTCGGCCGCGGCAACACCGACCTGGCGATCTACGAGACGGGCACCGTCTTCCTGCCGAAGGACGAGCTGTCCGTCGCGCCGCGCCCGGCCGTGGACCGCCGCCCGACCGAGGCGGAGCTCGCCGAGCTGGACGCCGCCCTGCCGGACCAGCCGCGCCGGGTCGCCGTCGCGCTGGCCGGCGAGCGGCTGCCCTCCGGCTGGTGGGGCAAGGGTGCGCAGGCCGGCTGGGCGGACGCCGTCGAGGCGGGCCGCACGGTGGCCCGCGCGGCCGGTGTCGAACTGACCGTCCGCCAGGGCCAGCTGATGCCCTGGCACCCGGGCCGCTGCGCCGAGCTGCTGGTCGCGGGCACCGACCGGGTGGTCGGCCACGCGGGTGAGCTGCACCCGCGGGTGGTCAAGGCCCTCGGCCTGCCGGACCGCACCAGCGCGATGCAGATCGACCTCGACCTGCTGACCGCCGACGGCGCCGAGCGGGTCACCGGCCCGACGGTGTCCGCCTACCCGGTGGCCACCCAGGACGTCGCGCTGATCGTCGACTCCGCCGTGCCGGCCGCCGACGTGGAGGCCGCGCTGCGGGCCGGCGCCGGCGAACTGCTGGAGGCCATCCGGCTGTTCGACGTCTTCACCGGTGAGCAGGTCGGTGAGGGCAAGAAGTCGCTCGCGTACGCGCTGCGTTTCCGGGCCGTCGACCGCACGCTGACCGCCGACGAGGCGACGGCGGCCCGCGAGGCCGCGGTGGCCGAGGCGGTGGCCCGTACGGGCGCCGTGCTGCGCGGCGTCTGAGCCGGTACGGCCGACAGGGGCCCCGCTCCCGGACCAAGGGTCCGGGAGCGGGGCCTTTCGCATCCGCCGGGCGGGCGGGCCGGCGGGCGCCGCCGGTGACGGTGGCGGTGACGGCGGACCTATGCTGGCAGGTTCACGCCATGTCGAGCAGGGGTGACGGTGGCGGATGTCGGCCGCATCGCCGTCCGTGACCCCCCGCCGGCCGCCCTGAGCTGCCCTTTCCCCCCGTCGCGGCCGCGCCGGGCCCGGTCGTCACCGGGGCCGCCCGCAGAAGATCTCCGCAAGGCCCTTGCGGTGCGGGGGAGATGAGCGCTTGAATCAGTTAGGAAAGTTTCCTAACGAGAGCAATCGGGCACCCCCATGCCCGCGCCTCGACCTCCCCCCGAAGCGCCGGCACCTCCGACGGCGTCGACAGAAGACGGAGCGTCACATGAAGCCCCAGAACCGGACCGTCCGCATCGCCCTCGCGGCGATCCTGGTCGCCGCGCCGGCCAGCATCGCCGCCGCGAGCGTCAGCCACGCGGCGGCCACGGCCACCGTCGTGTCGGCCGCCGCCGTCGGCCTCGACGACGCGCACAAGAAGGACATCGCCATGCAGCTGGTGTCCAGCGCGGAGAACTCCTCGCTGGACTGGAAGGCGCAGTACAAGTACATCGAGGACATCGGTGACGGCCGAGGCTACACCGCCGGCATCATCGGCTTCTGCTCCGGCACCGGCGACATGCTCGACCTGGTCCAGCACTACACCGACCTCAAGCCGGGCAACGTCCTCGCCAAGTACCTCCCCGCGCTGAAGAAGGTCAACGGCACCGAGTCGCACACCGGCCTCGGCACCGCCTTCGAGAAGGACTGGGCCACCGCCGCCAAGGACACCGTCTTCCAGACGGCCCAGAACGACGAGCGCGACCGCGTCTACTTCACCCCCGCGGTCAGCCAGGCCAAGGCCGACGGCCTGCGCGCGCTGGGCCAGTTCGCCTACTACGACGCCATCGTGATGCACGGCCCCGGCACCGACGCGGTCAGCTTCGGCGGCATCCGCAAGGCCGCCATGAAGAAGGCCAAGACCCCCGCCCAGGGCGGCGACGAGGCCACCTACCTCAACGCCTTCCTGGACGCCCGCAAGGCCGCGATGAAGACCGAGGAGGCGCACTCCGACACCAGCCGTGTCGACACCGAGCAGCGGGTCTTCCTCAACGCCAAGAACTTCGACCTGAACCCGCCGCTGAAGTGGAAGGTCTACGGCGACAGCTACGCCATCAACAGCTGAGTCCGGCTGCTGTGACGCGGGGGCGGCCCGGACGGGCCGCCCCCGCGGTCGTTCCCGCCCCGGGCCGGGCCTCGCGTCCCGGGGCGAGTCTCCCGCCCCGGGGCGGCTCCGGATAATCGAACGACAGCGCGGCTCCCGGCTGATAGCTTCCGGAGCGTGGCAAAGCTGAATCAGATCATCGCCGTCGAAAAGGGCGTCAAGTCCAAGTCCTTCCAGGAATTGACGCAGGCTCACCAGAGCCTGCAGAAGCCCGCCCTGCTGGCCGGGATCTCCCGGACGTACCAGCCGAAGGACGAGGAGGGCGAGCAACTGCCGCCCGAGTCGACCCGGGTGCAGGCCCAGGCCGAGGACATCCTGCGGACCACCGCCACCACCCTCACCCGGCTGTTCGACGTCACGGCCACCAAGGACTGGGCCAACTGCTCGGCCCGCGCCGACGTCGTGCTGGAGGGCCGGACCCTGCTGGCCGACGTGCCCGTCACGTACCTGCTCTTCCTGGAGAAGCAGCTCACCGACCTGCACACCTTCGTCCGCAAGCTGCCGGTCCTGGACGCCTCCGAGGCCTGGAGCCTGGACGCCTCCACCGACGCCTGGAAGACCGACCCGGTGCGCACCATCCGCACCAAGAAGGTCCCGCGCAACCACGTGAAGGCCGAGGCCACCGAGAAGCACCCGGCCCAGGTCGAGGTCTACTACGAGGACATCCCGGTCGGGTACTGGACGACCGTGAAGTTCTCCGGCGCGCTGCCGGCCCGCCGGGTGAACGAGCTGGTGGAGCGGGTGGAGAAGCTCCGCCAGGCCGTGCAGTTCGCCCGCGAGGAGGCCAACGGCACCGAGGTCACCGACCAGCGGGTCGGCGAGGCGGTGTTCGGCTACCTCTTCGGGTAGCCCCATGAACCCCCCTCGTCGAGCGCGAGGGGTGCGCGAAAGCGCAAAGCTGAAACTGACGTTGAAGCTGAAGAAGGGGTAACGGTGGAGGTTCGAATCCTCCCCCTGGCACCACGTGCCGGGGTGGCCCAAGGGTAGAGGCAGCCCCGATCAGACTCAGATTCTCGCTCAAGTCTCAGTATTCGCCGCCGGGCGCCAGATCGACCGAGGGTGGACCAAGAGCATCGGATGCGGGTTCAAGTCCCGTCTGTGCCTCTTCGTGGCACGGTAGTTCAAAGGCAGAGCACGACGCTATGAGAATGATCCACCGCTCTTAAACGTGCTGGCGCACAGCAATTGGGTGGCAGCGAGGGGCTCGGGAGCCGGATACCGCTCCCGGGTCCCGTCACCATGTCCGGGGCCCGCGTGCCGCCCGGCCCGAGCGGGCCGCCGCCCGGGGCCGTTCGGAGCGCCTCAGGGCCGCAGGTCCCAGAGTCCCTTGCCCAGCGTGCCGAGCCCGCCGGCCAGCGCGAGCAGCAGCACCAGCCGCCGCGCGCCGCGCTCCGGCACCCGCCGGGCCAGCGCCCGGCCCGCCACCGCGCCCCCGGGCGATCGCCGCCGCGCTCATCAGCCAGGCGGAGGGGGCGAGGTGCGGCAGCGGCTTGGCCGCCACCGAGAACCGGACGCCGCGCCGTCCGACGGGTTTCACCGGCTCCGCGGCGGGGCCCGGGAAGGATCTCCCCGCCCGCTCCCCGCCGGCCGGCCGCCGGAACGCCGAAGCGGCCCGGCCGGACCTCGTCGGTCCGGCCGGGCCGCTCGCGTCCGCGGGGGACGCGGGTGAGCGGGGCGCGGGTCAGGCGCTCGCGGTGTAGTCGTAGAAGCCGCGGCCGGACTTGCGGCCGAGCAGGCCCGCGTCGACCATCCGGGAGAGCAGCGGGGGAGCGGCGTACAGCGGCTCCTTGTACTCGTCGTACATCGACTCGGCGATGGAGACGATGGTGTCCAGGCCGATCAGGTCGCACAGGCGCAGCGGCCCCATCGGGTGGGCGCAGCCGGCCTCCATGCCCTTGTCGATGTCGGAGGCGGTGGCCACCCCGGACTCGAACATCCGCACCGCGGACAGCAGGTACGGCACCAGCAGGGCGTTCACCACGAACCCGGCCCGGTCGCGGGCCCGGATCGGCTCCTTGCCGAGCACCTGGACGGCGAAGGCCTCGGCGCGGGCGGTGGTCTCGGTGGAGGTGGTCAGGGTCGGGATGACCTCGACCAGCTTCTGCACCGGCGCCGGGTTGAAGAAGTGCAGGCCGATGACCTGCTCCGGGCGCGAGGTGCTGGCGGCCAGCTTCACGATCGGGATGGACGAGGTGTTGGAGGCGAGGATGGCGTCCCGGCGCTCGACCACCTGGTCCAGCGTCTGGAAGATCTTGACCTTGATGTCCTCGCGCTCCGCGACGGCCTCGACCACCAGGTCGCGGTCGGCGAAGTCGGCCAGGTCGGTGGTGAACGCCAGCCGGGCGAGGGCGTCGTCGCGCTGCTCGGGGGTCAGCTTCCCGCGGGTGACCGCCGTGTCCAGGGAGTTGGTCAGCCTGGTCCGGCCGAGCTCCAGGGCCTCGTTGCCCGCCTCCGCGACCAGGACGTCCAGTCCGGCCCGGGCGAACACCTCGGCGATGCCCGAACCCATGAGACCGCAGCCGATCACTCCGACGCGCGCGATGTCGCTCACTCACTTGCCCTTCGGTGGTGCTGGGGTGCCCAGCGTCCTGTTCAGCGGGCCGCCCACCGGGTGTCGTGGCCCGGTGCGCCGCCCCGACGACGGTACTACCCCGAACGGCCGCGTGAGCCACCCGCTCCGGCACTGGGCCGATCGGATGAGATGGATCACCTCCGACCGTGTGGCCGGGCGGTGCGCCGCGGGCCCGGCGGCACAATGCGGTGACGCCGAGGAGGGAGCAGGGATGCCGACGGGATCGCTGGTGGGCCAGGTCGCGCTGATCACGGGGGCCGGCCGGGGCATCGGCCGGGAGCTCGCCGTCGGCCTCGCCGCGGAGGGCATGTCGGTGGGCCTGCTCGGCCGCACCCAGCAGACCCTGATCGACACCCTGAAGGAATGCGCGCGGCACGGTGCCCGGGGCGTCGCGGTGACCGCGGACGTCACCAGGTTCGGTGCCGTCCGGGAGGCCGTCCGGGTGGTCGAACGCGACCTCGGCCCGATCGACCTGCTGATCAACAACGCCGGCCAGGTCGACCGCGCCGAGGTGCCGGTCTGGGAGGCCGACCCCACCCAGTGGTGGCAGGTGGTGGAGACCAACCTGCGCGGGCCCTTCAACATGCTGCGCGGCGTCCTGCCCGGCATGGTCGAGCGCCGGCGCGGCCGGGTGGTCAACCTCAACTCCGGGTTCGCGCTGCGCCCGGACGGCAACTACAGCGCGTACGCCACCTCCAAGGGCGCGCTGCTGCAGCTCTCCGACAACATCGCCGACTCGCTCGCGGCCCACCAGGTGGTGGTGCTGGACATCAGCCCCGGGGCGGTGCCCACCGACATGACCGCCGGGATGCCCATGTTCAGGGACATGAAGACCTGGGGGAGCATCCCGTACATGGTGGCCGTCACGGTCGACGCGGCCCGCGGGCGCTTCGACGCGCTGCACGGCCGGTTCATCCACGTCGGACGGGACAACCTGGAGGAGCTGGTCGGCCGGGCCGAGGCGATCCGGGAGTCGGACGCCCGGACGCTGCGGCTGCGGCCGTACGGCCCGGACGACCCGGTGGCCTGAGGCCCGCCGGAGGGCCCGGAGCCCGGGCGGCGATTCAGCGGGTCGGCCGTCAGCCGATCGGCGGTCGGTCGTTCAGCGCCGGGCCGTTCAGGGCTGGGCCGGCCCGCCGGTCGCGACGGCCACCAGGGCCGCCAGCTCGGCGTCGGTCAGGCTGCCGGCGGCGCGGCCGGTCCGGGCGAACTCCGCCGCCAGCCGTTGCAGGGCCTCGTTGGCCGGTGCCGGGACATCGTGCAGCCGGGCCAGCAGGACGATCTCGCCGCTCAGGTAGTCGGTCTCGATCGAGCCGGTGCCCCGGGCCAGGCTCTGCCAGGACGAGCCGCCGGTCGTCCGCCCGCCCTCCACCGGCACCTGACGGACCAGCTCCTCGTTGGCCCGGGCCTGTTCCCGCGGGTCCTCGTGCCCGATGCCGGCGGCGGCCAGCGCGGCCCGGCCCTCGGCGACCACCTGCGCCAGGACGGCGGAGCGCGGGGCGTCCAGCTCCGGTCCGGCCACGGCGGTGAGCGCGTTGGCGAGGTTCCCGAGCAGCTTGGCGTACTTCCAGCGCATCACGTCCGGGCTGACCGGTGCCCCGAAGAGCGACTCCTCCAGGTCGGCCGCGATCGCCCGGGTGGTCCCGTCGGCGCCCGACGGGTAACGGCCCAGCCGCAGGACCCCGCTCAGCGGGGCGCCGAGGCAGCTCACCCGGCCGGGCTCCAGGTGGGTGGCGGGCAGCCAGACGCACATCGCCTGGACGTCCCGGAACAGCCGCAGGGCGAGCCGCTCGTTCTCCACCCCGTTCTGCGCGCAGACCAGCGGGAGCCGCTCGGCGGCGGTGCCGCCGCCCTCGACCGGCCGGGGCGCCCAGGCGGCCAGCGCCGCGGCGGTGTCCTGGGTCTTGACCGCGAGCACCAGGACGTCGCCCGGCCGCAGCTCGACGCCGGACGGTCCGTCCACGGCCGGCACCGCGAGGGTCCGGGTGCCCTCCGGGGTGGTGAAGGTCAGCCCCTCGGCCCGGAGGGCCGCCAGATGCGCCCCGCGGGCGACCAGGACGACCTCGTGACCGCTCTCGAACAGCCGGGCGCCGATCGTGCCGCCGACGGCCCCTGCCCCGATGATGACGTAGCGCATGGCTCCGAGCATGGCACGCCGGCCCGGCCCGGCGGACCGGGGGCCGCCCGGTGCCCCGCGGCGGCCGCGCTCCGCTACGCGCAGAGCTGGCTGGCCGTCACCGGGCTCAGCCCGGCCTTGCCCAGGCCATCCAGGATGGTGGGCAGCGCCTCGATGGTGCACTGGTGCCCCATGTGCAGCGCGACCACCGAGCCGGGCCGTACCGCGGTGAGCACCCGTCGTTGCAGGGTGTCCGCGCTGGGGTCGTTGTAGTCGCGCGGGTCCACGTCGAAGGAGAGCACGTGCTCGTACCCGACCAGCCGGGCCTGCTCGCGCACCATGGGGGAGGCGTACTGGGCGGCCGAGGGCCGGAACCAGCGGCCGATCGAGCCGGTCAGCCGCTGCAGCCGGTCGGCGCACTCGGCGATCTCGGCGTGCGCCTGGTCCGGGCTCATGGCGGTGATGTTCTGGTGGTTCTGGGTGTGGTTGCCGAGCTCGTGGCCGCCGGCCAGCACCCGCCGGGCCATCTGCGGCTGCTGGTCGAGCCAGCTCCCGACGGCCATCACGGTCAGCCGGACGCCGCGCTGCTCGGCGATCTCCAGCACCGAGGTGGCGAGCCGGGGGTCGCCGGAGCCGTGGAAGGTCAGCGCGACCTGCCGGCGGTCCCGGGGGCCGTTGACCACCTCCACCGGGGTGCCGGGGGCCAGCGGCGGCGGTGCGGGCGGGGAGGGCACGACGGGCGGCGGCGTGGCGGGGCCGGCCGGCTCCGGCGGGGTGGGCCGGGCGGAGGAGGTCACCGGGTCCTGGGGAGGGTCGACCGGGCCGGCCGAGGGCGGGCCGTCGGCCCGTACGGCGAGGTCGGCCGGGTCGGACCGCCGGGTGGCGTGGGCGTTCCCGCAGGCGGCCAGCGTCGCGCCGAAGGCGGTCAGGGCGGCGAGTCTCGCGGTGGTGCGCAGCAGGGTGCGTCGGTCGGCAGTCATCGGGCACCAGCATAGGTATGACGGATTATCGGGGCGATTCGAGCAGCTCGGCCGTCCCGGTGTGCCGGCTCCCGCGCATTGGATAGCATCGCGGCGACACGGGGTTCGGAACGCTAGGGGGCGTACGGAATGAGCGAGGACGTGGCACGGGGCGTGGCGGGGGACGACACGACGCACGGCCCTTCCGGCGAGCCGGCCCGGGACGGCGCCGGCGAGTGGGGAGCGGCCACCGGCAGCGGCTGGCAGTGGGCGCGGTCCGAGGACTGGCAGCCCCCCACCGAGCTGAACACCGAGGTGCCGCACCCGGCCCGGATGTACGACTACTACCTGGGCGGCAAGGACAACTTCGAGGCCGACCGCCGGGCCGCCGAGGCGGCCATCACGGCCTACCCGGCGCTGCCGCTGCTGGCCCGTACCAACCGTGCCTTCCTCGGCCGGGCGGTCACCTTCGCCGCCGGCCTCGGCATCCGGCAGTTCCTCGACATCGGCACCGGCATCCCGGCCGTCGGCTCCACCACCGAGGTCGCCCACCGGGTCGCCCCGGACGCCCGGGTGGTCTACGTGGACAACGACCCGATCGTGGCCACCCACGCCCGGGCCCTGCTGGCGGGCCACCGGGCCGGGCACACCACGGTGATGCAGGCCGACCTCCGGGACCCGGCCGCGATCCTCGGCGACCCCGGGCTGAAGCAGGCCGTCGACCTCGCCGAGCCGGTGGCGCTGATGCTGGTCGCCGTCCTGCACTTCGTCCGGGACGAGGAGGGGGTGGACGAGATCGTGGCCACCCTGCGCGACGCGCTCGCCCCCGGCAGCGCGCTGATCCTCTCGCACGGCAGCCCGGACTTCGTTCCCCAGGAGATGGCGGACGCCGGCGCCCGGGTCTACAGCAGGGCGAGCGCGCCGCTGGTGCTGCGCGAGCGGGCCCGGGTGGAGAGCTTCTTCGGCGACTTCGCGCAGGCCGAGCCCGGTCTGGTGCAGCTGCCGCTGTGGCGCGCGGACCAGGACGGGCTGCCGGAGGGCTGGCAGCAGGTCTCGGCGTACGCGGGCGTGGCCGTCAAGGCCTGAGCCCGGGGGTGGTCCGGGGCAGCTCGGCCCCGGACGGTGCGGCAGGCCCCGCGGGCCGCCCCGGCGGTTCCCGGCGGGGCGTTTCCCGGCGGGACGTTCCCGGCGGGGCCGGGGACACCTCCGGGCCACCCGGGCGGGGAGAAATTCCGGCGACAGCGGTTCGTCCGCGTGCTATTTTCCGGAACCATGAACCCGCTGGACGAGACCGAGATCCGCACGTCCTTCGTCAACTGCTCCAAGGGCGAGGCCCGCAGGCTCAATCTCCCCAAGGGCCTGGCCGAACTGCCCTGGGACGCCCTGGACTTCCTGGGCTGGCGCGACCCGGGCGCACCGGACCGCAGCTACCTGGTCGCCGAGCGGGACGGGCGGCCGGTCGGTGTCACCCTCCGGGTGCCCACCGTCCGCCGCAGCCTGAGCAGGACGAACGTCTGCTCGTTCTGCATCGCCACGCACGCGGGCTCCGGCGTCTCGCTGCTCACCGCCAGGCGGGCGGGTGCGGCCGGCCGGCAGGGCAACTCGGTCGGCACCTACATGTGCGCCGACCTGGCCTGCTCGCTCTACCTGCGCGGCCTCAAGAAGTCGGCGCTGGTCAGCCGGCCCGAGGAGTCGCTCTCGCTGGAGGAGCAGATCGCCCGGACCGTCACCAACGTGGACCGCTTCCTCGACCAGGTCCTCGACGCCGGCGTGCCGGTCTGAGCCGCCCGTCACCTGGGCCGCCCGTCCACCTGGGCGGTTCGTCACCCGTGCCGCCGTTCACCCGGGCCCGGCCGACCCGGCCGCCCGGCGCCGGTCACCAGCCGCGCAGCTGCTCGATGTCCCGCCGGTCGCGCTTGGTCGGCCGGCCGGTGCCGCGGTCCCGCTCGCCCGTCGGCACCCCGCTCTGCGGCGGCGCGGGCGGGCTGTTGTCGACGAAGCACTCGGCGGCCACCGGCGCCCCGACCCGCTTGCGCACCACCTGCGAGACCACCACGACCCGCTCGCGGCCGTCCTGGCGCAGCCGCACCTCGTCCCCGGCCCGGACGGCGTGCGCGGGTTTCACCCGCTCACCGTTCACCCGCACGTGCCCGGCCCGGCAGGCGGCCGCCGCCAGTGATCGCGTCTTGGTGAGCCGCACGGACCAGACCCAGCTGTCCACCCGTACGCTCCCCTCGTCAGGAGCCATGCCACCACTCTAGAGCGGCCCGACACCGTTCCGGGCGGGGCAGCGGGGCAGCGGGGCAGCGGGGCGGCCGGGCGGCGGGCCCGGCCGGTCCGCAGCTGAAGGAACGGCCGGATGCTCCCCGGCGCCGGCCGGTAGCCTGCCCGGATGAACCGGACACAGCGCGCGGCCGGAGCGGTCGTCGGCTCGGCGGTCGGTGACGCGCTGGGCGCCCCCTACGAGTTCGGGCCCGCCGGGGCCTTCTCCGAGCGGTTCCCGCCGGCGGCCGGGCCCGGCGGGATGCGGGCCGGCGGTGGCTGGGACGCCGGCGAGGCCACCGACGACACGCAGATGGCCGTGCACCTCGCCGAGTCCCTGCTGGAGCGCGGCGGGCTCGATCTGCCGGACGTCTTCGCCCGCTTCCGGCGCTGGGCGGCCGACGATCCCAAGGACATCGGTCTGCAGACCGAGGACGTCCTCACCAACGGCATGCCCTGGGACCTGGCCGCCGCCGTGCACTTCCAGGTCAACCTCCGCGCGGCGGGCAACGGTTCACTGATGCGGGCGGCCGGCTCCGCCGTGTACTTCGCGCCGGCCGGGCCGGCCGCCACCATGGACGCGGCCCGCCGGATCGCGGCTCTCACCCACGGCGACCGCGCGGCCTGGGAGGGCACCGCCGTCCTGCACGAACTCGTCCGGGTGGCCCTGGCCGACGGCGACCCGCTCGACGCGCTGCCGGCGACCCTCGCGCTGGTGGACGCCGAGCACCGGGAGCGGTACGCCGCCGTGCTCGCCCCGGACTGGCACCCCGGTCTGGCGACCGAGCCGAACGGTGCGGTCTGGCCCTGTCTGGGATCCGCGGTCTGGGCCCTGCGCGGCACCTCCTCGTTCCCGGACGCCCTGCGCGCCGCGGTGGACGTCGGCGGGGACACCGACACGGTCGCCGCGGTGACCGGCGCCCTCGCGGGCGCCCGCTACGGGTTCGACGCGATCCCGGCGCACTGGACGGAGCCGCTGCACGTACCCCTGCCGGGTGGTGGCGGCCGGGTGCTGCGGCTGCCCGAGCTGCTCTCCCTGGCGGAGCGGCTGGGCGAGGGGCCGCCCTCGCGGTAGGCCGGCGGCCGTTGTCGCCCGGGGCGCCGGAGTCAGTTCTCCTTGATCACCGAGAGGATGTTGCCCGCCGGGTCGGTGAACCAGGCGATGTCCGGGCCCGCCTCGCGGTAGATGCCCCGCTCGTCCGCCTCCAGCCCGGGGTAGCGCTCGAACCGGACGCCGCGGCGGCCGAGTTCGTCGACGGCCGCCTCGATGTCGTCCACCGGGAAGTTGAGCACGGTGAAGGTGGCCGGAGTGTGCTCCGGCTTGGGATAGACCAGCACGTCGGCGCCGCTGCCGAGGTGCAGGCGCAGCAGCCCGTCGGCCTCGGTGACGTCGACTCCCAGGGTCTCGCCGTAGAAGCTCCTGGCCTTGTCGATGTCGTCCACGGCGAAGCCGCTGAACGCCTTGCTCCGACCGAACATGGCTCACTCCTCGTCGGGCCCGGCCCGCGACGCGGCCGGCGGTCCGGGCGGTCGGCCTCTCCCTCCATGGTCCGCCCGCGGGGGTGGTCGCGCAGTCCGGCGGGCCCGCCCCGCGGGGGTGGTCCGGACGGCTCCCGGGGCCGGCCGGCGCGGTTCCGGGGTCGGGCCCGCGGCCCGTAGCCTGGGGACGGGAGCGTGATCACCGGGGAGAGGCGCCGGACAGGCTCCTTGCATGAATGTTCCGTGCTGCGTATATTCATGCCAAGTCCTAGGAGGGAACGTCATGGCATTGCGAGTCGCCGTCGCCGGAGCGAGTGGTTATGCGGGCGGTGAGGTCCTGCGCCTGCTGCTCGGCCACCCCGAGGTCGAGATCGGTGCGCTGACCGGCGGCTCCAACGCCGGGACGAAGCTGGGACTCCTGCAGCCGCACCTGCTTCCGCTGGCCGACCGCGTGCTGGAGCCCACCACCCCCGAGGTGCTGGCGGGGCACGACGTGGTCTTCCTCGGCCTGCCGCACGGCCAGTCCGCCGCCGTCGCCCAGGCGCTCGGCGAGGACGTCCTGGTGGTGGACTGCGGCGCCGACTTCCGGCTGAAGGCCGCGGCGGACTGGGAGCAGTTCTACGGCTCCGCGCACGCCGGCACCTGGCCGTACGGACTGCCCGAGCTGCCCGGCCACCGGGCCGCGCTCAAGGGCAGCAACCGGATCGCCGTCCCCGGCTGCTACCCGACGGCCGTCTCGCTGGCGCTGTTCCCGGCGTACGCCGCGCAGTTGGCCGAGCCCGAGGCGGTCATCGTCGCGGCCTCCGGCACCTCCGGCGCGGGCAAGGCCGCGAAGACGCACCTGCTCGGCAGCGAGGTGATGGGCAACGTCAGCGCGTACGGCGTCGGCGGTGCCCACCGGCACACCCCCGAGATGTCGCAGAACCTCACCCCGGTCGCGGGCGAGCCGGTCACCGTCTCCTTCACGCCGACCCTCGTCCCGATGCCCCGGGGGATCCTCGCCACCTGCAGCGCCAAGGCGAAGCCCGGGGTGACGGCCGAGGCCCTCCGCGCCGCGTACGCCGAGGCGTTCGCGGACGAGCCCTTCGTCCACCTGCTGCCCGAGGGGCAGTGGCCGCAGACCAGTTCGGTCTACGGCTCCAACGCCGCGCTGGTCCAGGTCGCCCTGGACGAGCACGCCGGGCGGATCATCGCGATCAGCGCGATCGACAACCTGGTGAAGGGCACCGCGGGCGGCGCGGTGCAGAGCATGAACATCGCCCTCGGCCTGCCGGAAGAGCTGGGCCTGCCCCTGAACGGAGTCGCACCGTGACGAACAACCCCACCATCGGCGTCACGGCGGCCAAGGGGTTCCGCGCCGCCGGCGTCACCGCCGGGATCAAGGCCTCCGGCACGCCGGACCTCGCCCTCGTGGTCAACGACGGGCCGTCGCTGGCCGCCGCCGGCGTCTTCACCTCCAACCGGGTCAAGGCCGCGCCGGTGCTCTGGTCGGAGCAGGTCCTCAAGGGCGGCCGGCTGTCCGCCGTGGTGCTCAACTCCGGTGGGGCCAACGCCTGTACCGGCCCGCTGGGCTTCCAGGACACCCACGCCACGGCCGAGAAGGTCGCCGAGGAGCTCAAGGTCAACGCCGGTGAGGTCGCGGTCGCGTCCACCGGCCTGATCGGCCTGCGGCTGCCGATGGACCTGCTGCTGCCGGGGGTCGGGCAGGCCGCCCGGGCGCTGAGCGAGGACGGCGGCGAGGCCGCGGCGATCGCCATCAAGACCACCGACAGCGTGCACAAGACCGCGCAGGTCACCAGCCCGGCCGGCTGGACGGTGGGCGGCATGGCCAAGGGCGCGGGCATGCTGGCGCCGGGCCTGGCGACCATGCTGGTCGTCCTCACCACCGACGCCGACGTCGACAGCGCCGGCCTGGACGGCGCGCTGCGCGCCGCCACCCGCACCACCTTCGACCGGGTGGACTCGGACGGCTGCATGTCCACCAACGACACCGTGCTGCTGCTGGCCTCCGGCGCCGCCGGGGCGGCCCCGGACGCGGCCGAGTTCGCCGAGGCCGTCCGGACGGTCTGCGCCGACCTGGCCCGGCAGCTGATCGGTGACGCCGAGGGCGCGAGCAAGGACATCCGGATCGACATCACCGGCGCGGCCACCGAGGACGAGGCCGTCGACGTCGCCCGGGTGGTGGCCCGCAACAACCTGCTGAAGTGCGCCATCCACGGCGAGGACCCGAACTGGGGCCGGGTGCTGGCCGCCATCGGCACCACCTCGGCGGCCTTCGACCCGGACCGCCTGGACGTCGCCATCAACGGGATCTGGGTCTGCAAGGACGGCAGCGTCGGCGAGGACCGCGACCTGGTCGACATGAGCGGCCGCGACGTGGTCATCACCGCCGACCTCAACGCCGGCCAGGCCTCGGCCACGGTGTGGACCAACGACCTCACCGCCGACTACGTGCACGAGAACAGCGCCTACTCGACCTGATCCCGCCGGCCCGGGGGCGGTCCCGCACCGCCCCCGCCCGAACCCACCACCGAGCCGGAGACGTACACCGTGCAGATCGCACCCAAGGGTGAACAGGCCCGCAACAACACCGCGTTGCCCAAGGCCCTCACCCTCATCGAGGCGCTCCCCTGGCTGGAGCGCTTCCACGGCAAGACCGTCGTCATCAAGTTCGGCGGCAACGCCATGGTCGACGAGGAGCTCAAGGCGGCCTTCGCGCAGGACGTGGTGTTCCTGCGCTACGCGGGCCTGCACCCGGTGGTCGTGCACGGCGGCGGCCCGCAGATCAGCGCCCAACTGGACAAGCTGGGCCTGGAGTCCAGCTTCACCAACGGCCTGCGGGTGACCACCCCGGAGACCATGGACGTGGTCCGGATGGTGCTGGCCGGCCAGGTCCAGCGCGAGCTGGTCGGGCTGCTCAACGGCCACGGCCCGTTCGCGGTCGGCATGACCGGCGAGGACGCGCACACCATGACGGCGGTCAAGCGCTACGCCCTGGTCGACGGCGAGCACGTCGACATCGGCCTGGTCGGCGACATCGTCAACATCGAGGCCGGCGCGGTGAAGGCGCTGATCGGGGACGGCCGGATCCCGGTGATCTCCTCGATCGCCCGCGGTACCGACGGCCACGTCTACAACATCAACGCGGACACCGCGGCCTCCGCCCTGGCGGTGGCGCTGGGCGCCGAGATGCTGGTCGTGCTGACCGACGTCGAGGGCCTGTACGCCGACTGGCCGAACTCCGACGACGTGATCAGCCAGCTCAGCGCGACCGAGCTGGAGGCCCTGCTCCCCGAGCTCGCCAGCGGCATGCTCCCCAAGATGGAGGGCTGCCTGAACGCCGTCCGCTCCGGGGTCGGCACCGCCCGCGTGCTGGACGGCAGGGTGCAGCACTCGCTGCTGCTTGAGATCTTTACCGATGAGGGCATCGGCACGATGGTCGTGCCGGACGACGACATGATGGTGACCGGGGGACTGGCATGAGCGGCAACGAGCAGCTGACCGGGCGGTGGCAGCACGCCCTGATGAACAACTACGGCACCCCGCGGATCCCGCTGGTGCGCGGCGAGGGCGCCAAGCTCTGGGACGCCGACGGCAAGCAGTACACCGACTTCATCGGCGGCATCGCGGTCAACGCGCTCGGCACCGCCCACCCGGCGATCGTGGCGGCCGTCACCGAGCAGATCTCCTCGCTCGGCCACATCTCCAACCTGTTCCTCGCCGAGCCCACGGTGAAGCTCGCCGAGCGGCTGATCGAGCTCTCCGGCCGGGACGGCCGGGTGTTCTTCTCGAACTCGGGCGCCGAGGCCAACGAGGCCGCGTTCAAGATCAGCCGGCTGACCGGGCGCACCCACCTGGTTTCCCTGGAGGGGGCCTTCCACGGCCGGACGATGGGCGCCCTCGCGCTCACCGCCCAGCCCGCCAAGCAGGACCCGTTCCGCCCGCTGCCCGGCGACGTCACCCACGTCCCGTTCGGCGACGTCGAGGCGCTGCGCGCCGCCGTCACCACCGAGACGGCCGCCGTCTTCCTGGAGCCGGTCCAGGGCGAGAACGGGGCCGTCCCGCTGCCGGACGGCTACCTCCGGGCGGCCCGCGAGATCACCCGGGCCACCGGCACCCTGCTGATCCTGGACGAGATCCAGACCGGCATCGGCCGGACCGGCCACTGGTTCGCCCACCAGGCCGTCGAGGGCGTCGAGCCGGACGTGGTCACCCTGGCCAAGGGCCTCGGCGGCGGCCTGCCGATCGGCGCGACCCTCGCCTTCGGCCCGGCCGCCGACCTGCTGCAGCCCGGCAACCACGGCACCACCTTCGGCGGCAACCCGGTGGTCTGCGCGGCGGCCCTGGCCGTCCTGGACACCATCGAGTCCGAGGGGCTGCTGGAGCACGTGCGCAAGCTGGGCGACCGGCTGCGCTCGGGCGTCGAGGCGATCGGCGACCCGCTGGTCTCGCACGTGCGGGGCGCCGGCCTGCTGCTCGGCATCGTGCTCACCGAGCCGGTGTCGGCCAAGGTCCAGGCCGCCGCGCAGGAGGCCGGGTTCCTGGTCAACGCGGCGGTGCCGGACGCGGTGCGCCTCGCGCCGCCGCTGGTGCTCACCGAGCAGGACGCCGACGCGTTCCTCGCCGCACTGCCCGCGATCCTGCGCTCGGTGCACCAGAGCGCCCCGCCCGCCGACGGCCGCGCGTAGTCCGGGAGAATCATTCATATGACCGCACCCCACTCCGGCCAGCCCGCCGCCGGGCCGACGTCACAGGTCCCGCAGACCCGTGCCGCGCGCC
The DNA here is from genome assembly GCF_014655955.1 of Kitasatospora indigofera. Classification (GTDB taxonomy): domain Bacteria; phylum Actinomycetota; class Actinomycetes; order Streptomycetales; family Streptomycetaceae; genus Kitasatospora; species Kitasatospora indigofera. The sequence continues at coordinate 93,963 of NZ_BNBO01000024.1, read as the reverse complement.
ACCGGCGGATCGTGGACCTGTTGACCCGTCAGCCCGTGCGCTCGCAGAGCCAGCTCGCCAAGCTGCTCGCCGACGACGGACTGGTGGTCACCCAGGCCACCCTCTCGCGGGACCTGGACGAGCTGGGCGCGGTGAAGATCCGCAACCGGGACGGCGCGCTCATCTACGCCGTCCCGGCCGAGGGCGGCGACCGCACGCCGCGGGCGCCGATGGGGGAGTCGGCCAGCGAGGGCCGGATGGCCCGGCTGGCCGGCGAGCTGATGGTCTCGGCCACCGCCTCGGGCAACCTCGTGGTGCTGCGCACCCCGCCCGGGGCGGCGCAGTTCCTCGCCTCGGCGATCGACCAGGCCGAGGTGTTCGAGATCATCGGCACCATCGCCGGCGACGACACCGTGCTGCTGATCAGCCGCGACCCGGCCGGCGGCCAGGCGCTCGCCGACCATCTGATGCAGCTGGCGCAGGCCAAGGCGCAGTAGCGGCGCCCCTGCGGGCCCGCACCGCCGTTCTCCGGGGCCCGCCCCCACGCACCGGCACCGGTGCCCGGGGGCGGGGGTCCCGCCACGGCCCCTTCCTGGACCGCACCGGCACCCTCACCGGGCCGGTGTTTTGAAATCCATACGGACTCATGCATACTTATGCCTAGCACTGCATGGGACCGGCCCCCGGTGGACCCGCTCAGTCCGGAGTCCGCCGGCGCACCCCGCGTACCGCACACCCCGTTCGCACAGTTGTGAAGGAGAAAGCCGTGACCGAGCGCGTCGTACTCGCCTATTCGGGCGGTCTGGACACGTCCGTCTGCATCGGCTGGATCGCCGAGGAGACCGGCGCCGAGGTCATCGCCGTCGCGGTCGACGTCGGCCAGGGTGGCGAGGACCTGGACGCGATCCGCCAGCGGGCGCTGGACTGCGGCGCCGTCGAGGCTGAGGTGGCCGACGCCCGCGACGAGTTCGCGGACGAGTACTGCCTCCCCGCCCTCAAGGCCAACGCCCTCTACCAGGGCCAGTACCCGCTGGTCTCCGCGCTGTCGCGGCCGGCCATCGTCAAGCACCTGGTCGCCGCCGCGCAGAAGCACGGCGCCACCACCGTCGCCCACGGCTGCACCGGCAAGGGCAACGACCAGGTCCGCTTCGAGGTCGGCATCCAGTCGCTGGCCCCCGAGCTGAAGTGCATCGCCCCGGTCCGCGACTACGCGATGACCCGCGACAAGGCGATCGCCTTCGCCGAGGCGAAGAACCTCCCGATCGTCACCACCAAGAAGAACCCGTACTCGATCGACCAGAACGTCTTCGGGCGCGCCGTCGAGACCGGCTTCCTGGAGGACATCTGGAACGCCCCGATCGAGGACGTCTACGAGTACACCCAGGACCCGGCCGCCCCGCGTGAGGCCGACACCGTCGTCATCACCTTCGAGGCGGGCGTCCCGGTCGCCATCGACGGCCGCAAGGTGACGGTGCTGCAGGCCATCGAGGAGCTGAACAAGCGGGCCGGTGCCCAGGGCGTCGGCCGCCTCGACATGGTCGAGGACCGCCTGGTCGGCATCAAGTCCCGCGAGATCTACGAGGCCCCCGGCGCGATCGCCCTGATCACCGCCCACCAGGCCCTGGAGAACGTCACCGTCGAGCGCGAGCTGGCCCGCTACAAGCGGCAGGTCGAGCAGCGCTGGGCCGAGCTGGTCTACGACGGCCTGTGGTTCTCCCCGCTCAAGCGCGCCCTGGACGGCTTCATCAACGAGGCCAACCAGCACGTCTCCGGCGAGATCCGGCTCGTCCTGCACGGCGGCCGGGCCGTCGTCAACGGCCGCAGGTCGGACCAGTCGCTGTACGACTTCAACCTGGCGACCTACGACACCGGCGACACCTTCGACCAGTCGATGTCCAAGGGCTTCATCGAGATCTTCGGCCTCTCCTCGAAGATCGCCGCCCGCCGCGACCTCGCCTGAGCGACCCCGCTCGCACGGTCCCGGCTGCGCCCCGCAGCCGGGACCTCCCGCTACCCGTACCCCGTAAGCCCGGCAAGGAGCACACGCGATGTCGTCCGACCCCACCGCAGACGTCCGACTCTGGGGCGCCCGCTTCGCCGACGGCCCCTCCGAGGCGCTGGCCAAGCTCTCCGCCTCGGTGCACTTCGACTGGCGCCTCGCGCCGTACGACATCGCCGGGTCCAAGGCGCACGCGCGGGTCCTGCACAAGGCCGGGCTGCTGAGCGACGAGGAGCTGGCCGGCATGCTGGCCGGCCTGGACACGCTGCTCGCCGACGTCGAGTCCGGCGCGTTCACCGGCACCATCGCCGACGAGGACGTGCACACCGCCCTGGAGCGCGGCCTGCTGGAGCGGCTCGGGGCCGACCTCGGCGGCAAGCTGCGGGCCGGGCGCTCGCGCAACGACCAGATCGCCACGCTGTTCCGGATGTACCTGCGCGACCACGCGAAGATCATCGGCGGCCTGGTGCTGGACCTCCAGCACGCCCTGGTCGGACTCGCCGAGGCGCACCCCGACACCGCGATGCCGGGCCGCACCCACCTCCAGCACGCCCAGCCGGTGCTCTTCGCGCACCACGTGCTCGCCCACGTCCAGGCGCTCGGCCGGGACGCCGAGCGGCTGCGCCAGTGGGACACCCGCACCGCCGTCTCCCCGTACGGCTCCGGCGCGCTGGCCGGCTCCTCGCTCGGGCTGGACCCGCAGGCCGTCGCCGCCGAGCTGGGCTTCGAGCGCGGTTCGGTCGGCAACTCGATCGACGGCACCGCCTCGCGCGACTTCGTCGCCGAGTTCGCCTTCGTGACGGCGATGATCGGCATCAACCTCTCCCGGATCGCGGAGGAGGTGATCATCTGGAACACCAAGGAGTTCGGCTTCATCACGCTGCACGACGCCTTCTCCACCGGCTCCTCGATCATGCCGCAGAAGAAGAACCCGGACATCGCCGAGCTGGCGCGCGGCAAGTCCGGCCGCCTGATCGGCAACCTGACCGGGCTGCTCGCCACCCTGAAGGCGCTGCCGCTGGCCTACAACCGGGACCTCCAGGAGGACAAGGAGCCGGTCTTCGACTCCTGCGACACCCTTGAGGTGCTGCTGCCGGCCTTCACCGGCATGATGGCCACCCTCACCGTGCACCGCGAGCGCCTGGAGGAGCTGGCCCCCGCCGGGTTCTCGCTGGCCACCGACATCGCCGAGTGGCTGGTCAAGCAGGGCGTGCCGTTCCGGGTCGCGCACGAGGTCGCCGGCGCCTGCGTCAAGGTCTGCGAGGGCCAGGGCATCGAGCTGTCCGACCTGACGGACGAGCAGTTCGCGGCGATCTCCGGGCACCTGACGCCCGAGGTCCGCTCGGTGCTCAACGTGCACGGTGCGATCGCCTCCCGCAACGGCCGGGGCGGCACCGCGCCGTCCGCCGTCGCGGTCCAGCTGGCCGAGCTCAAGGCCGACCTGGCCCTCCAGCAGGAGTGGGTCCAGGGCTGACGTCCCGACCGGAGGGGGCGCGACGGGTGACCGTCGCGCCCCCTCCGTGCTGTTCCCGGCCCGCCCGTGGCGAGGCCCGGCCGTGTCCGGACGGGCCCGCCGCCGGTAGTACCCGGTGTGTACACCGACCGACCCGCTGTCGCCCACCCGTCCACGCCCCGGTCCGCGCCCGGCGCGGGCCGCCCGTCCGCGCCCCCGTACAGTCCCGCGCCCCCGCGGGTCCCGCTCGACCCGGGCGGTCCCGCCGTCCCGTGCCCCCCGGCGGCCGGACCGCCCCGCCCCGCCGCCGTTCCGGTGGCCGGGCTGCGACCCGCCCTCGCCCCGCTCGTCGCGGCGCTGGCCCACCGCCACGGACTGGACGCCGAGGACCTGGAGCAGTCGGTCTGGCTACGGGCCTGCGAGCGCGCCGCCGCCGGCCGGCTGCCCGCCGACACCCGCTCCTGGCTGCGCTCGCTGGCCCTGCGCGAGTGCCGGCGCCTCACCCGGACGGCCGACCGGGAGCGCCTCGCGGCGGAGCGCGCCGAACGCCCCGCGCCGGCTCCCTCGGCGGAGGCGGAGCTGCTCGCCGAGCGGGGCCGGCAGGCCCTGTGGGCCTCGGTCGGCGCCCTGCCCGGACGCTGCCCCGGCCTGCTCGCCGCGCTCGCCGACGCGCCCGGGCTCACCTACGGTGACCTGGCGGGTCTGCTCGGGATTCCGCGCGGCAGCATCGGGCCCACCCGCTCGCGCTGCCTGTCCTGTCTGCGCACCCTGCTGCACGGCCTGCGGACGTGATGCTCGACACGTCGGGCGTCCGGGAGGTTGAGAGGAGCTGACGCTGGGGTAGAGCGGTGGCGAACGCACCTCTTGACGGTGTCGCGATCACACGGATACTGAGCGTGAGCGCGGCCCGGCCCGGCGGGCTGTGGTGCATCCTGCCGGGCTGGTACGTTCGTGCGCCATACCCCGGTCAGGACCGATCCCCGGCCGGGTACATCTCCGGCAGAGCATCCGGTGCGACACCCTCGAACCCGCGCGCCGGAGAACAACGATGGGGAGGCCCCTGTACATGGGCATGAGTGTGATCATCTCGGTGGCGGACAAGGAAGACGCGGAGCAGATCCTCAAGCTCCAGTACCTCGGCTACCAGAGCGAGGCCGAGCTGTACGGCGACTGGGGCATCGAGCCCCTGACGCAGACCCTGGAGAGCCTGCGCACCGAGCTGGCCGAGCGGCACGTGCTGGTCGCCCGGCTCGGCGACGAGGTCGTCGGGACCGTCCGCGGCCGGGTCGACGAGGGCGGTGTCGGCCGGATAGGGCGTCTGGTGGTCCACCCCCGGATGCAGCGCCACGGCCTGGGCGGCCGGCTGCTGGACGCGATGGAGCGGCGCCTGCTGGAGGACGGGTCGGTGCAGGTCTTCCGTCTCTTCACCGGGCACCGCAGCCTGGGCAACCTGCGCCTCTACGCCCGGCAGGGCTACCGGCAGACCGGCGTCGAGGCGGTCCGCGGCGAGCTGAGCTTCGTCGCGCTGGAGAAGCAGGTGCACAGCGAGCTGGCTGCCTCCGCCTGAGGTCTCCCCGGCGCGTGAGGTCTCCCCGGCGCCCGGATCCGTCGCGTGCGTGACGGATCCGGGCGCCGTTGTGCTTGGCAGCAAAGGGTCGTGTCCGCATTTCGGACTCGGGGTCCTGATATCTGGGACTAATTCGGTTGATCTGATTTACTGGCTCTCATGACTGCGACGACGAAATGGACCCCCACCGGCACCATGCCGGCAGGTGAGAGTGCCATGTGCCGTCGAATGTGTCACCGCTGAGGGCCACTGTCCTCCCCGGCCTCCGGCCGGTGGTAGCCCCCTCCTCGCGCCCCGAAGCGAGAACCCCGGCCGCTCCCGTCGCGGAGCGCCGCCGTGCCCGCCCGTCCCACCGCCCGACCGGGCGGGAGCCCTGCTGCCGTTGACCCGTGCGGGTCACGCCCCCGCGCGGGCCGCCCGCCCAGCCGCAAGGATCAAGGGATGGCAGGTCCGGAAACACCCTCACCGGCGCGTCGCCGCCCGCCCCCGGCCGAGACCCGGCCGGGTGGCCCCACGACGTCCGCCCCCGACCCACGGAAGCAGCTGTGATCACCACCACGGACCTCACGAAGGTCTACCGCTCGCAAGGCCGCGAGGTGACCGCCCTCGCCGGCGTCGACCTGCACGTCCGCGAGGGCGAGGTCTACGGCGTCGTCGGCACCAGCGGCGCGGGCAAGAGCACGCTCATCCGCTGCGTGAACATGCTGGAGCGGCCCAGCTCCGGCACGGTCACCGTCGACGGCCTGGACCTCACCGCCCTCGGCGGCCACGAGCAGCGCGCCGGCAGCGCCCTGCGCGAGGCCCGCCGGCGGATCGGCATGGTCTTCCAGCACTTCAACCTGCTCGCCTCGCGGACCGCCCAGGAGAACGTCGAACTCCCGCTGGAGATCATCGGCCTGGACCGCGCCCAGCGCCGCCGCAAGGCCGCCGAACTGCTCGACCTGGTCGGCCTCGCCGACAAGGCCCGCAGCTACCCCAGCCAGCTCTCCGGCGGCCAGAAGCAGCGCGTCGGCATCGCCCGCGCCCTGGCCGGCGACCCCAAGGTGCTGCTCTCCGACGAGGCGACCTCCGCCCTCGACCCCGAGACCACCCGCTCCATCCTCAAGCTGCTGCGCGACCTCAACCAGCAGCTCGGGCTCACCGTCCTGCTGATCACCCACGAGATGGACGTCATCAAGTCCGTCTGCGACTCGGCGGCCCTGATGCGCGGCGGCCGGGTGGTCGAGTCCGGCGAACTCACCGACCTGCTCGCCACCCCCGGCTCCGAACTCGCCCGCGAACTCTTCCCGCTGAGCGAGTTCGGCTCCGGCCACCCCGGCCGGACCGTGCTGGAGATCACCTTCCAGGGCGACACCTCCGCCCGCCCCTTCGTCTCGCAGCTCGCCCGCACCTACCAGATCGACATCAACATCCTCGGCGCGGCCGTCGAGACCATCGCCGGCCGGATGGTCGGCCGGATGCGCGTCGAACTGTCCGGCTCCCACCAGGACAACGTGGTGCCGATCGGCTTCCTGCGCGAGCAGGGCCTGCAGGTGGACGTGCTCGACGCGGCGAACGGAGCAGTGGCATGAGCAGCACCCTGACCTGGGACCAGATGCAGGACCTGATGTGGCCCGCCACCTGGGAGACCCTCGGCATGGTCGGCATCGCCACCGCCGCCACCATCGTGATCGGGCTGCCCGTCGGCCTGTTCCTGGTCCTCACCGACAAGGGCGGCCTGCTGCAGAACGTGCCGGTCGCCCGGGTGCTCGGCGTGATCGTGAACGTCGGCCGCTCGATCCCGTTCATCATCCTGATCGTGGCGCTGATCCCGTTCACCCGCTGGGTGGTGGGCACCTCGCTCGGCTGGCAGGCCGCCGCCGTGCCGCTGGCCGTCGGCGCCATCCCGTTCTTCGCCCGCCTGGTCGAGACCTCCGTCCGCGAGGTGGACGGCGGCCTGGTCGAGGCCGTCCAGTCGATGGGCGGCTCGACCTGGACGATCGTCCGCAAGACGCTGCTGCCGGAGGCGCTGCCCGCCCTGGTCGCCTCCGTCACCACCACCGTGATCGCCCTGATCGGCTACTCCGCGATGGCCGGCACCGTCGGCGGCGGCGGGCTCGGCGACCTGGCGTACCGCTACGGGTACCTGCGCTTCCAGACCACCTTCATGTGGGTGATCGTCGCCGAGCTGGTCGTCATCGTGACGGTCCTCCAGCTGATCGGCGACCGGATCGCCCGCCGCCTCTCCCACCGCGGCTCGTACCCCAGCCCGCTCGGCCTGCTCTTCGGCTCCCGCCGCCGCGCCGCCGACGACGAGCTCGCCTCCCACTGACCCCGCCGGCGGCCCGACCCAGGGCCCGGCGAGAACCGGCCGCACGTCCGTCACCAACGGCCCGGACGGCCGACCGCAACCCCGCAGAAAGGCACTTTTCGTGCGTAACGTCCTGAAGACCACCACCGTCCTCGCCACCGCCGGCCTCGCCCTCTCGCTCGCCGCCTGCGGCAGCTCCGGCTCCTCGCCGGCCGGCGCCTCCGCGGACCCGAACAAGACGCTGACCGTCGTCGCCAGCCCCACCCCGCACGCCCAGATCCTCCAGTACGTGAAGGACAACCTCGCCGAGAAGGCGGGCCTCAAGCTGGACGTCAAGGTGGTCAGCGACTACGTGACCCCGAACACGGCGGTCCAGGACGGCTCCGCGGACGCCAACTACTTCCAGCACGTGCCGTACCTGGACGACTTCAACCAGAAGAACGGCACCAGCATCGTCCCGGTCGAGACGGTCCACCTGGAGCCGCTCGGCGTCTACTCCAAGAAGGTCAAGGCGGTCGGCGACCTCAAGGACGGCGCCCAGGTCGGCGTGCCCAACGACGCCACCAACGAGGGCCGGGCGCTCAAGCTGCTCGCCGACAACAACGTCATCACCCTCAAGGCCGGCGCCGGCACCGCCGCCACCGTCCAGGACATCGCCACCAACCCCAAGAACCTCAAGTTCAAGGAGCTGGAGGCGGCCCAGCTGCCGCGCGCCCTGGACGACCTGGACGCCGGCATCATCAACGGCAACTACGCCCTCGACTCCGGCCTCAAGCCCGCCACCGACGCCATCCTGCTGGAGAAGGCCGCGGGCAACCCGTACGCCAACATCCTCGCCGTGAAGAAGGGCAACGAGGCGGACCCGCGGGTCAAGAAGCTCGCCGAGCTGCTGCACTCCGCCGAGGTCAAGAAGTACATCGACGACACCTTCCAGGGCTCCGTCATCCCGGCGTTCTGACCGGACCGGCCCCGCGCCGTCGCACCCGCCCGACCGGGCCCCCGCCGCACGCCGGCGGGGGCCCGGTCGGGCAGTATCGGGGGGTGAGGGTGTGACGGACGGCCTTTCTGACGTACCGTCGTGCGGTCCGTGCACCGCGTGACACCCGGGACCCGGTGGGGCGTACGGTGTGTCCACGACCCGGCGAGGAGAGACGGCATGGCAGCGAGCTTCCCCGAGACCGCCATCAGCACCGAACGGCTGCTGCTGCGCCCCCTTGAGGTCGGCGACGCCCCCGCGCTGGCCGAGCTGATGGCCGACGAGCCGGTGCACGCCTGGACGGACTTCCCGCAGCCCTTCACCGAGGACCTCGCCGTCCGGTGGGCCACCGCCCTCGCCCCCGCCCACCGGGCCGAGGGGCACGGCATCCGCTTCACCGTCACCGAGCACCTCACCCAGCGGGTGGTCGGCCTGGTCGAACTGCGCCACACCGACTGGCGGCTGCGCGCCACCGAGATCTGCTACGTCACCGCCCCCTGGGCACGCGGCGAGGGCTACGCGGGGGAGGCCGTGCTCGGCGTCGCCCAGTGGCTCTTCGAGGACCGCGGCTTCCAGCGACTGGAGATGCGGACCGCGGCCGGGAACACCGCCGCCCAGCAGGTCGCCCAGAAGGTCGGCTGCATCAGCGAGGGCGTGCTGCGCAGCGCCTGGATAGTGCGCGGGAACGAAGCCCTCACCGCCGCCGCCCCCACGGGCGAGAGCCGCAGCGACCTCATCCTCTGGAGCCTGCTCCCCGAGGACATGGAAGAGGTGCCGCAGCTGCCCGACCCGCGGGCCGGGCGGTACGTCCTGCGGGACTGACCGGCGCCGGCCGCCCCCGCCGAGGGGGACATGTGTACGAGTTGTCGCCGGTGGGGCCGGCTCACCGGGTAGCCTCTGCTCCTGGACGGACCCGGCCGGGTCCCGGTGGTCCGTGGGCCACCCCGTTCCGCGCAGTGCGCAGAGTCGAGGAGAACAGCCGCAGATGGCTGACCGGATCACGGTCATCGGGTGGGACGGCACACCGCTGACCGAGGCCGCCGGCGCGGCCCTCGCGGCGGCGACCCTGGTGGCCGGGGCGCCCTACCAGCTCAACGCCCTCCCGGTGCCGGCCGGCGCCGAACGGATCGCCCTCGGCAGCGTGCAGCTGGCGGCCCGTCGGATCGCCGAGCACCGGGGCGCGGCCGTCGTGGTCGCGGAGGGCGACCCCGGGTTCTTCGGCGTCGTCCGCACCCTGCGCCGCCCCGAGTACGGGCTCGAACTGGAGGTGCTGCCCGCCGTCTCCTCGGTGGCCGCGGCCTTCGCCCGCGCCGGGATGCCCTGGGAGGACGCCCAGGTGGTCAGCGTGCACGGCGGCCGGCTGCGCCGGGCCGCCAACATCTGCCGTGCCCACCCCAAGGTCGCGGTGCTCACCGCGGCCGGCGCCGGCCCCAGCGAGCTGGCCCTGATGCTGCGCGGCGTGCACCGCACCTTCGTGGTCTGCGAGGGGATCGGCACCCCCGACGAGGACGTCACCGTGCTCACCTCCGACCGGGTCGCCGACCACCTCTGGCGGGACCCGAACGTGGTGCTGGTGATCGGCGGCAACGGCCCGCAGGCCGCGGCCGGCGAGGCGGCCGGCTGGCTGGCCGGGCGCCCGGTGGGATTCCCCGGCGCGGAGCGCGGCTGGGCGCTGCCCGCCGACGCCTACGCGGGCGCCGGGCGCGCGGGGGAGGGCGGGGGCGGGCCGGACGCACTCCCCGCGCACGTCCGTGCGCTGGTGCTCGCGCGGCTCGGCGCGGGCCCGGGCGACCTGGTCTGGGCGGTGGGCGCCGGCAGCGGCGCGCTGGCCGTGGAGGTGGCGCGGTTCGGCGCGGCCGTGGTCGCGCTGGAGGAGGACAGCGCGGCCTGTGCGCGGATCGCGGTCAACGCCCGCCGCTTCGGCGTCGAGGTGGAGACGGTGCACGGCTCGGGCCCGCAGGCCCTGGGCGGTCTGCCCGAACCGGACGCCGCGGTGGTCGAGAGCGGGGGAGCGGAGGCGGTGCGGGCGGTGCTGGCCCGCCGCCCGGAGCGGATCGTCGCGGTCGCCCGGACGTTCGCCGAGGCCGAGGAGATCCGTGCGGCGATCGCCGGCGCCGGCTACCGGACGGAGGGCGCGCTGCTGCAGTCGACCCCGCTGCAGTCGGCGCCCGCCCAGCCGGCGCCGGTGCGTCCGGCCGTGGCCCGGAGCGGCTCGTTCGTGCCCGCCCCACCCCGCTCGGCCCCGTCCGGACCGGTGCCGGTGAGGGAGCAGGCCGGCCCGGCGGCCGGGCTGGTGCTCGGCGCGGGGACGCAGACGGTGCTCCTCTGGGGCGAGCAGGGGGCGTGATCCCGGCCGGTGCGCGGTGATCCCGGTCGCATCCGGACACGGATTCGAGAGGTGGCCGCCCCAGGCCGGTAGTGTGGCGTCCTGGGTGGCCGTGGCAGCCGCACCATGCCCGATCTGGTGCGTTTGTCGCCTTTTTGACGTGGTGCAACCCGCTGTGGCTCGAAGTGTGGGCAATTCGACGGGTCGCGCGCCGGACCGGGAGAATGCCGTAGGGTCCGGTGCGATCGTGCCGGTTGCCCAGGGTTGTCGTTAATTCAGATGGCGCACCACTCCTGACGGGTGGGGCGCAGGCCGGGGTGCCGCAGCGCGCCGGAGATCAACGGCCGCAGCGCCCCAGGCGCGGCGGCCGCGAGTGGTTGAGGGGCGGGCCGGAACCTGGCCCGGCTCGTGAGCGGATGTGGGCGCTGCGGTCGGTGATCGCGTCGCCGAGGGCGCGGCAGCGGCCTGGAAGGAGCTTTGACATGACCGATGGCGGCCACGTCCCCAGCGAGGGACTGCCGGAGCACCTGCTCGCCGGGTCCCACCCGGCCGGCCGGCCGGAGGGCGTCGCGGTACCCGTCGCCCCGGCACCGGGAGCGGCGGAGCAGGGCATCCCCGGCTTCCCCGTCCAGGCGGCCCCGGCGCACGCGCACGGCGCGACGCTCCACGGCGGGACCCTGCACGGCGCGGTCCCGCCCGGCGGCGAGGGCCTGCTCCAGCGCCCCGGCTTCACCTTCCTGGACCAGCCCGACCCGCAGGACGGGCTCGACGACGAGGACGACGTGCTGCTGATGCCGGGCCCCCAGGGCTCCTGGGGCGAGCCCCTCGCGCACATCCCGGCCGAGCCGCCGATGCTCGCCGCCGAGGTCCCGGCCGGGGTGGACACCGTCGCCCTGCGTCCCCTCGGCGAGCAGGAGCCCGCCGCCGAGCCGGCCCGGGCAGCCGCCGGGACGCCGGTCGAGCCCTCCTGGCCGCCGCTCGCGCCGCCGGTGATGGCCGCGCCGGGCCAGGACCTCGCCGCGCCCGCGCTGCTGGCCGCCGCCCAGGCCGGCGCCGAGCCGGCCGCGGAGCCGGTCCAGGCCGCGCCCGCCGCCGCGCCCCTCCAGGCCCAGGACCAGCTGACGGCGGTTCAGCAGCCCCGCCGCCCCCTGCACGCGGGCCCGCCGATCCCGGACCCGTCGCTGATGACCGGCCACGTGCCGGTCCGTTCGCTCGCCGACCGGGGCCCGTCCCAGGGCAGCACCCCGGCGCACGGCGTACGGCTCGTCGCTCCGGTCGAGCAGCCGCCGGCCGCCGCGCCGGTGGCGGCCCAGCAGCCGCCCGTGGCGCAGGCCGTCCCGGTCGCGGACGCTCCGGTGGCCGAGGCCCCCGTCGTGGCCGAGACGCCGGTCGTGGTGGAGACCCCCGTCGCGGCCGCGCCCGTCCTGGACGGCGCCGCCGCCGGGGCGCCCGCCCCGGCGCCGGACGCGCCGCAGGCCGGGACGGTGACGGCCGCACCCGAGCCGGCCGAGCCGGTTGTCGAGGCGCAGCCGGTCGTCGAGGCGCAGCCGGTGGCCGCGCCCGAGCCGGTCGCCGAGGCGGCGCCCGCCGTGGTGCCGGAGCCGCAGCCGGTGGCCGCGCCCGCGCCGCCGCGGGGTCGGATCTCGGCCTTCCTGGCCGCGCCCACCCCGCACGGCCTGCCCACCGTCGAGGCCCAGCCGGTGGCCGCCCCGGTGCCGGCCGAGCCGGTCGCCCCGCAGCCGGCCGCGGAGCAGCCCACGGCGGAGCCGTCCGTTCCTGTGGTGGCCCCCGAGCCGGTGGTCCCCGAGCAGGCCGTGCCCGAGCAGGCCGGCACGGAGCAGGCCACCCCGGAGCCCGCCGCCGTGCAGCCCGCCGCCGAGCAGCCCGTGGCGGAGCCGGTCGTCGCGGCGCCGGCGGAGCAGCAGGAGGGCCCCGTCGTGGTCGCGCAGGAGCTGCCCGGGCAGCCCGCGCAGCCCGAGGACGGGCAGCCGCACCCGGTCGCCGAGGCCGTCGCGAGTGCCGAGGCCGTCGAGGCCGTCGAGACCGCCGAGACCGCCGGGGGAGCGGAGCCGGCTGCCGCGCAGCCCGCCGAGGCCGCCCCCGAGACGGCCGCCGGGACCGGCGACATGCCGTCCGGCCGTCCGGTCGACCCCGCCACCGTCGACCCGCAGGCCGTCGACCCGCAGGCCGCCGACGTGCTGCCGGCGCCGGACGCCGCCGCCGATCCGGTCCAGGTGCAGCTCCACGAGCAGGCGCCGGCCGAGCAGTCGGAGCAGTCCGGGCCGTCCCAGGAACAGTCCCCGGCCGGGCCCGAGGGGCCGGCCGGCCCGCAGGCGCAGACCGAGCAGCAGACCGCCGACCAGCCCCGGGCCGAGGCCGCCCCTGAGCCCGAGGAGGGCACCGCCATCGCCGACCGCACCGACCCCGCCGCCTCCGTAGCCGACCCCGCCGTCGAGCCGTCCGACGCCGTCGTCGACGGTGCCGCCGCCGGGACGGTGGCCGAGCCGCAGCCGGAGGCCCCCGCCGTCCCGCGCCCGCCGGCCGCCCAGGGCTTCGACGACGCCGGCCGGGAGGCCGTGCACCAGGTGATCCGGGAGCGCCGGGACATCCGCAACGGCTTCCGCCCGGACCCGATCCCGCACGAGGTGCTGATCCGCGTCCTGGAGGCGGCCCACACCGCGCCGAGCGTCGGCTACTCCCAGCCCTGGGACTTCGTGGTCATCCGTTCGGCGAAGACCCGGCGCAAGATGCACGAGCTGGCGGAGCGCCAGCGGGTGGCCTACGCCGACTCGCTGCCCAAGGGCCGGGCCAAGCAGTTCAAGGAAATCAAGATCGAGGCCATCCTCGACACCCCGGTGAACATCGTGGTCACCGCCGACCGCACCCGCGGCGGGCGGCACACGCTGGGCCGGCACACCCAGCCGCAGATGGCCCCGTACTCGGCCGCGCTGGCGGTGGAGAACCTCTGGCTGGCCGCCCGCGCCGAGGGCCTGGGCGTCGGCTGGGTGAGCTTCTTCGACGAGGACGAGATGGTCCGTGAGCTGGGCCTGCCCGAGCACCTGGAGGTGGTCGCGTACCTGTGCGTGGGGTACGTCGACTCCTTCCCGGCCGAGCCGGAGCTGCAGCAGCAGGGCTGGGCGAAGAAGCGCCCGCTGTCCTGGGTGGTCCACGAGGAGCAGTACGGGAACCGGGCGCTGCCCGGCGAGGAGCCGCACAGCCTGCTCGCCGACACCCTGCGGGGCATCCGGCCGCTGGACGCCAAGGCGCTCGGTGAGGCCTGGGACCGCCAGAAGCGGATGACCAAGCCGGCCGGCTCGCTCGGCATGCTGGAGATCATCTCGGCCCAGCTCTGCGGCCTGTCCCGCAAGTGCCCGCCGCCGATCCCCGAGCCCGGCTGCGTGGCCATCTTCGCGGGCGACCACGGGGTGCACGCCCAGGGCGTCAGCCCCTGGCCGCAGGAGGTCACGGCCCAGATGGTGGCCAACTTCCTGGCCGGCGGCGCGGTGATCAACTCCTTCGCCAAGCAGATCGGCACCGAGGTCGTCGTCGTCGACGTCGGCGTGAAGACCGAGCTGCCGGACGCGATCCAGTCCGGCCGCACCACCGGCCTGCTGCCGCGCAAGGTCAAGCCCGGCACCGACGACATGACCCAGGGCCCGGCGATGAGCCGGGAGGAGGCGCTGAAGGCCATCGAGGTCGGCATCGAGACCGCCCGCGACCTGGTCGCGGCCGGCAACAAGGTGCTGATCACCGGTGACATGGGGATCGGCAACACCACCGCCTCGGCCGCCCTGATCTCGGTCTTCGCCGGCCTCGACCCGGCCGAGGTGACCGGCCGCGGCACCGGCATCGACGACGCGATGCACGCCCACAAGATCGAGGTGATCCGCGCCGCGCTGGCCCTGCACCAGCCCGACCCGAGCGACCCGATCGGCGTCCTCGCGGCCGTCGGCGGCCTGGAGCACGCGGCCCTGGCCGGGTTCATGCTCGGCGCCGCCTCGCTGCGCACCCCGGTCGTCCTGGACGGCGTCATCGCGGGCTCGGCGGCGCTGGCCGCCAAGGCGATCGCCCCCGAGGTGCTGGCGGCCTGCATCGCCGGCCACCGGTCGGCCGAGCCCGGGCACCAGGCCGCGCTGGCCAAGCTCGGCCTGCGTCCGCTGATCGACCTGGACCTGCGCCTCGGCGAGGGCACCGGCGCGCTGCTCGCGCTCCCGCTGGTGCAGAGTGCTGCCCGTTCGATGCACGATGTAGCCACGTTCGACTCCGCCGGGGTCACCGAGAAGGCCTGACCCGGACGCAGTCCCCCGTACCCGGCCCGAGGGCGCGCCGGGTACGGGGCCCGCCGCCGTACCCGAAAACCCTCCCTCCCACCCAGGAGCCCCGCCCATGACCGCGCCCACCCCAGCGCCCAACCCGCACCCCGGCACCGAGGGCCGCACCCCGTACCCCGTCGGCCTGCTCCTCGACCGCCGCCGGGTGGTCGTGGTCGGCGGCGGCCAGGTGGCCCAGCGCCGGCTGCCCGCCCTGATCGCCGCCGGTGCGGACATCCAGCTGATATCGCCGACCACCACCCCCGCCGTGCA
This sequence comes from Kitasatospora indigofera, assembly GCF_014655955.1. GTDB lineage: Bacteria > Actinomycetota > Actinomycetes > Streptomycetales > Streptomycetaceae > Kitasatospora > Kitasatospora indigofera. Next base: position 78,790 of record NZ_BNBO01000024.1, on the reverse strand, counting down.
GGCGATGGCCGACGCCGGCGAGCTGACCTGGCACGCCCGCCCGTACGCCGCGGGCGACCTGGCGGACACCTGGTACGTGCTGGTCGCCACCGACGACCCCGCCGTGAACGTCGCGGTCAGCGCCGAGGCCGAGCGGCTGCGCGTGTTCTGCGCCCGCAGCGACGACGCCGCCGCCGCCACCGCGTGGACCCCGGCCTCCGGCCACGACGGCGGTGCGACCGTCGCGGTCCTCACCGGGGACCCCCGCCACTCGGCCGCCCTGCGCAACGCCATCGTGGACGGCCTGCGGGACGGTTCGCTGGCCGCCCGCCAGTACCGCGAGCGCCTCCCCGGGGTGGCCCTGGTCGGCGGCGGCCCGGGCGACCCGGACCTGATCACCGTGCGCGGCCGCCGGCTGCTGGCCGACGCGGACGTGGTGGTCGCCGACCGCCTCGCCCCCCGCGAGCTGCTCGCCGAGCTGGCCCCGCACGTCGAGGTCATCGACGCCTCCAAGATCCCCTACGGCCGCTACATGGCCCAGGAGGCGATCAACCGGACGCTGATCGAGCACGCCAAGGCCGGCAAGTTCGTGGTCCGCCTCAAGGGCGGCGACCCGTACGTCTTCGGGCGCGGCGGCGAGGAGCTGCTGGCCTGCGCGGAGGCCGGCCTGCCGGTCACCGTCGTCCCCGGCATCTCCAGTTCGATCAGTGTCCCGGCGGCCGCCGGCATCCCGGTCACCCACCGCGGGATGACCCACGAGTTCACCGTCATCTCCGGCCACGTCGGCCCGGACGAGCGCTCGCTGACCAACTGGGACGCCGTCGCCGGGATGACCGGCACCGTGGTGCTGCTGATGGCCGTGGACAAGATCGGCGCCATCGCGGCCCGGCTGATCGGGGCCGGCCGCTCGGCCGACACCCCGGTCGCGGTCGTCCAGGAGGGCACCACCGCCGGCCAGCGGCGGATCGACGCCACCCTCGGCACGGTCGCCGAGACCGTCCTCGCCGAGCAGGTCCGCCCGCCCGCCGTGATCGTGATCGGCGAGGTGGTCGGCGTCCTCGCGGACGCCTTCCGGCTCTGAGCCTTCCCCCCGGCCCCCCACGCGGGGGCCGGGGGCGCGCGCCGGTCCCGCCCGGCGGGTGCCCCACCGCCGTGCGCCGGGCGGGGCGCTACGCCAGCGGCTGCTCGGTCCAGATGACCTTGCCCGAGCCCGTGTACCTGGTGCCCCAGCGCTCGGCGAACTGCGCCACCAGGAAGAGCCCGCGACCGCCCTCGTCCATGGTGGCCGCGTACCGCAGGTGCGGCGAGGTGCTGCTGGTGTCCGAGACCTCGCAGATCAGCGACCGGTCGCGGAGCAGCCGGACCCTGATCGGGCCGGTGGCGTAGCGGATCGCGTTGGTGATCAGCTCGCTCAGGATCAGCTCGGTGACGAACGCCGCCTCCTCCAGCCCCCAGTCGGCCAGTTGCCCGCTGACGGCGGCCCGCACCCCCGACACCGCCGCCGGGTCCGAGGGCACCTCCCACTCGGCTACGTGGTCGTCGGCGAGCACCCTGGTCCTGGCCACCAGCAGCGCGATGTCGTCGGTGGGGTGGCTGGGCAGCATCGCGTCCAGCACCTCCGTGCAGGTCTCCTCGGGGGTGCGGCCCGGGTGGGCCAGCGCGGCGCGCAGCAGGTCCAGGCCGACGTCGATGTCCCGGGTGCGGTCCTCGACCAGCCCGTCCGTGTACAGCACCAGCAGGCTGCCCTCGGCCAGCTCCAGCTCGGCCGTCTCGAAGGGCATCCCGGCCAGGCCGAGCGGCGGCCCGGCGGGCAGGGTGGGGAACTCCACCGTGCCGTCCGGGTGCACCACGGCGGGCGGCGGATGGCCGGCCCGGGCCAGCGTGCAGCGGCGGGAGACCGGGTCGTAGACGGCGTACAGGCAGGTCGCGCCGGTGACCGCGGAGTCGCCGAGGTTGGCCGCCTCGTCCTGGTCGATCCGGTTGACCAGCTCGTCCAGGTGTCCGAGCAGTTCGTCGGGCGGCAGCTCCAGCGCCGAGAAGTTGTGGATCGCGGTCCGCAGCCGCCCCATCGTCGCGGCCGCGTGCAGGCCGTGCCCGACCACGTCGCCGACCACCAGCGCGACCCGGGTGCCGGCCAGCGGGATCACGTCGAACCAGTCCCCGCCGACCCCCGCCTGGGCGGGCAGGTAGCGGTGCGCCACCTCCAGCGCGTTCTGCGGCGGCAGCGAGCGGGGGAGCAGGCTGTGCTGCAGGGTGACGGCCATCGCGTGCTCCCGGGTGTACCGCCGGGCGTTGTCGACACAGACGGCGGCGTGCGCGACCAGCTCCTCGGCCAGCGAGAGGTCGTCCCCCTCGAAGGCCTCGGTCTGCTCCAGGCGCCAGAACCGCACCACGCCGAGCAGCACGCCCCGGGCCCGCAGCGGCACCCTGATCAGCGAGCGCACCCCGTACTCGACGATCCGGGCGGCCCCCTCCGGGTCCTGCGTCCGCCAGTGGTCGGCCCCGGCCAGGTCGGGCTCCAGCACCGCCAGCCCGCCGCTGAGGCTGGCGGCCAGCGGGGTGTCCGGCACCACGTCGAACAGCGCGCCCACCGGCTTGAACGGCGCGTCCGCGTTCACCGCGCCGAGCGCGGCCCGGCGCATCCGGCTGATGCCGGCCGGCGGCTCGTCGCCCTCCAGCACCTGCTCCGCCAGGTCGACGCTGACGAAGTCGGCGAACCGGGGGACCATCACCCGGGCCAGCTCCTCGGCGGTCCGGGTGACGTCCAGCGTGGTGCCCACGGTGACCCCGGCGTCGTAGAGCAGCCGAAGCCGGCGCCGGGCCACGTCCGCCCGTCCGGCCAGGCCGAGCAGCTCGGTCGAGTCGCGCAGGGTCGCCACGCTGCCGGGCGGTCCGCCGTCGCGGTCGGTCGGCCGGATGTTGACCGCGATCAGCCGCTCGCCGGCCGGCACCACGTCGTCCGTCACCATCCGGCCCGAGGCGAACAGGGCGGCCATCGCCGGGTCCAGGCCGATCTCGCCGACCGGCCGCCCCTCCGCGTCCGGCGGCAGGCCGAGCAGCCGGCGGGCCTCGTCGTTGGCCAGCACCAGCCGCCCGCTGCCGCTGAAGATCAGCACGCCCTCCCGGACGGCGTGCAGCACCGCGTCGTGGTGCTCGTACATCCGGGTCATCTCGCCCGGGTCCAGGCCGTGCGTCTGCCGCCGCAGCCGCCGGCTGACCAGCGCCGTCCCCCCGGTGGCCAGCAGCAGGGTGCCCGCGGCGGCACCGAGGACGATCGGCAGCTGCCGGTCCGAGGCGCTGACCACCCGGTCGATCGTGATGCCGGCCGACACCAGGCCGACCACCTGACCGCTGGGCGCCCGCACCGGGACGATCGCCTGCACCAGCGGGCCGATCGTGCCGGTGATCTGCTCGACCACCACCCCGCCGCCCAGCGCCGGCTCGATGTTGCCGACGAACTTCTTGCCGATCCGGTCCTGCAGCGGGTGGGTGTAGCGGATGCCGTCGGTGTTCAGCACCACGACGAAGTCCACCCCGGTCTGGATCCGGACGGACTGCGCCTTCGGCTGGAGGACGGCGGTCGGGTCCGGGCTCTGCAGCGCGGCGACGATGCCCGGCGAGTTCGCGAAGGTCTGCGCGACGGCCACCGAGCGGTTCTTGGCCTCCTCGACGCTGTCCCGGTTGGACTGCACCACCAGCGCCACCACGGCCGCCGCCACCAGCAGCAGCACCACCACCACCTGGAGGGCGAACACCTGGCCGGCCACGCTGAGCCGGGACGGGGCCGACCGGATCCAGCGCCTGGTCGCCCGGACCGGACCCGTTCCGCCCGGGCGTCCCGAGGAATCGCGCGACGCGCGGGGCTGCTCAGGCCGGCCCGACGGGTTGCCGCCGGCCGAGCCAGCGGCCGGGCGCACCCCGGACCGGCCCGGAATTCGGGCCATACGCCATGTCTACACTGCCTTCGGCGAGCAGGCCAAGGGAGCCGCGGCGCGCCGGACCGCGCATTCACCGGTGACGCCCTGTGCACAGGCGCCCCGGGCCCCTTGGTGGACGGCCCGGCGGCCCGCCGCCCGGTCACCGCGCGTGCCCGCCGGAGCCGCCCGCCCGCCCGCCGCACCCCGGCCGGGCGCCCGTTTGGCCTTCGCCACCGCGACCGGGCAAGATCGCAGGGTGTCCGAACCCAGCACCATCACCGACCCCGCCGACCCGCGCCTCGCCGACTACACAGGTCTGACCGACGTCGAGCTGCGCCGCCGCCGCGAACCCGCCGAGGGCCTGTTCATCGCCGAGGGCGAGAAGGTCATCCGCCGCGCGCTGGCGGCCGGCTACCGGATGCGGTCGATGCTGCTGACCCCGAAGTGGCTGGAGGTGATGGGCGACCTGATCGCCGGCACCGAGGCCCCCGTGCACGTGGTCGAGGCCGGCCTCGCCGAGCAGGTCACCGGCTACCACGTGCACCGCGGCGCGCTCGCCTCGATGGAGCGCAAGCCGCTGCCGTCCGCCGCCGAGGTGCTGGCCGGCGCCCGCCGGGTCGCCGTGCTGGAGGGCCTGGTCGACCACACCAACCTCGGCGCGATCTTCCGCAGCGCCGCGGCCCTGGGGATGGACGCCGTGCTGCTCTCGCCGGACTGCGCCGACCCGCTCTACCGGCGGGCCGTCAAGGTCTCGATGGGCGCCGTGTTCGCCGTCCCGTACGCCCGGCTCGAACCGTGGCCGGCCGCCCTGGACGCCGTCCGGCAGGCGGGGTTCCAGCTGCTCGCGCTCACCCCGGCCGAGTCGGCGGTCTCGCTGGCGGACGCCGCGCCGCGCCGGCTGCCCAAGGCCGCCCTGATGCTCGGTGCCGAGGGCGACGGCCTGACCCGCCGGGCCCTGGAGGCGGCCGACCACCAGGTGCGGATCCCGATGGCGCACGGCATCGACTCGCTGAACGTCGGTGCTGCGGCGGCGGTCGCCTTCTACACCGTCACGGCGGGCTGACCGCGCGGGCCCTCCGCTCCGTGCCTCCGGGCGCGGCGGCCCGGCGCGGCCGGGCCGGGGCCGGTACGGGGGCTCAGCCGCCCGTGCCGCCGGAGACTCCGGCGCCCGGCCAGGACTCCTCCCAGGTGCCGTCGCCGCGCACGGTGTAGCGGGTGGACGAGACCGCGCCGGTCTGCGAGACCCGCTCCTCGCGCACCAGCGAGCCGCTGTCGATCCGCCAGCTCGCCACCGCCTGCGGGTTCGCGGCGGAGGAGCGGGCGGCCAGCGCCACGGGCGCGCCGCCGCTGAAGCCGAAGAGCTGCACCAGGTCGACCGGCACCGACCCCTCGGCCCGCCGCAGCACCACCAGCGCCGCCGCCGCGCCCCGGTACTGGGCCGGCAGCACGGCGCTGAGCGCCACCTGCGGGCCGTCGCCGGCCGAGCGGCCGTCGCGCAGCCGGATGCCGCTGCCGCCCGCGGGGTCGGGGAAGCTGCGGTTGGGCCAGTCCACCGCGGGCAGCGCGCCGACGGCCGGGCCGAGCCCGGCGTCGGGGCCCGGCGGGTTGCCGCGCGCCGCGGCGGCGAGGGCCGCCGTGGACTGCGCGGCGGGCGGCTGCGCGACCGCGGGCGTCGGTGCGGCGGGCGACGGCGTGCCGCCGGCCGGCTGGGTGGCCGCCACGTCCACCGAGAGCCCGGCCGGGGCGGCCGGGGCGGAGGCCGCGGCCGGCACCGCGCCGGGCCGGCCGAGGCTCTGGTCCGCGCGGTTCTCGCAGCCCTGGGCCGCGGCGATGGCCAGGGCCACCCCCACGGTCACCGTGACGAAGACGATCACCCGCTGCCGCAGCAGCCGCCGCCGGGAGCCGCTCGGGCGGCCGGGTGCGGGCGTGTGCTGGCGGTCCCGCGGGGCGCCGGCACGGCCGGGCGGCGGGGTCTGCTGGCGCGGCCTCAGCGGCCGGGTGCGCTGCACGGCGTCGGCGCGGGGCAGCGGCGAGGTGTCCGGCTGGCCGTAGGGCCGCCGGCCGGGCGCGGGGCGCTCCGCACCGGCCCGCACCCGGGCCCCGACGGCCGGTCCGGGGGCCCGCCCGGGGGCCGGTACGGCCGGCGGTACGGGAGCGGCCGGGCGGGCCGGCGCCGTGCGTCCGCCGCCGGTCGCGGCGGCCCCCCGCGCGGCCAGCTCGCTGAGCCGCTCGTGCAGCGCGGCGGCGCCGGGCCGCTCGGTCGGCTCCTTGGCCAGGCAGGCCTTGACCAGCGGCGCCAGTTGCGGCGGCACGGCCGACAGGTCGGGCTCCTCGTGCACCACCCGGTAGAGCATCACCTCGGAGGAGGCGCCGGAGCCGAACGGGGAGTCCCCGGTGAGCGCGTAGGCGAGGGTCGCACCGAAGGCGAAGACGTCGGTGGCGGGGGTGACCGCCGCCCCGCGCACCTGCTCGGGCGCCAGGAAGCCGGGCGAGCCGACCGCGGTGCCGACGTGGGTGAGCGTGCTGGCGCCGCGCGACCAGGCGATCCCGAAGTCGATGATGCGCGGGCCCTTGGGGGACAGCAGGATGTTGGAGGGCTTGAGGTCGCGGTGCACCACCCCGGCCTCGTGCACCTTGACCAGCCCGTCCGCCAGCGCGGCGCCGATCCGGGCCGCCTCCGGCCAGCCGAGCGGTCCCTCGTCGCCGACCCGCTTGTAGAGCGAGGGCCCGGGGACGTACGCGGTGGCCAGCCAGGGCCGGTCCGCCTCGATGTCCGAGCCCATCACCCGCGCCGTGCAGCCGCCCCGGATCCGGGAGGCCGCCGCGATCTCGCGCGCGAAGCGGGTCCGGAACTCGGCGTCCTCCGCCAGCTCGGCGCGGATCAGCTTGAGCGCGACCCGCTGCCCCCGGCGGTCGGAGCCGAGGAACACCACGCCCATGCCGCCGGCCCCCAGCCGCCGGTGCAGGCGGTACGGTCCGACGATGCGGGGGTCCTCACGCCTCAGCCGCATCATCGCCATCTTCGTTCCCGTCAGCCCGTGGGTGAGACCCCGTCGGTTGGGGCATCGTCAGATCCTGTCCGGCACAGCTTACGGACTGCCCGCTGCGGTGTGCTGATACGCAACACCCCAACGGCCCGTGGGATTGTCGGATCTTCCCCCGTTCGCGGCCGCGGCACCCGCGCTGACCAGCTGCGGGAGCTGCTCCGCGATGATCGCCCGGGCACCGCCGGGCGGCCGCTCCAGGGGCTCCCCGCGCGCTCCCTCGGGGTCGTTCTCAGGGTTCCCTCGGGGGTGTGATCCCCGTCATCTCCGCCTTCGGTAGTAGGCCGCCGCGCCGGTCGTCATCCTCCGGGATGCCCGGCGAACCGTACGCGGGCATGACGCGCGCCCACCCCCCTGCGCCATAGCGTTGCCTTTAGCGGTGGGCGGGAGGCTCGTCCCCCGAGGTAGACCGTCCACCGCGCCAGCCGCGGGCCGCACCCGCGGCCCGCGTGCGGCACCGCGAGCACCCGGTGCGAGCGCTGCGGGCCGGACGAACGGCAGGACCAGCACGACCAGCACCGAGGACCGACCAGCACCGACAGCGCGACCAGCACCGACGGCAGGCCGGTCCCGGCCGGCACAGCACACCACCGACCACCGGAACGGGTAGGAGCAGGGCAGATGGCACCGCAGGTCACCGGACCAACCCGCCGCCGGCCCGCTGCGGCCCGGCGCCCGGGCGCCCAGACCAGGCACCCGGCGGTGGCCCTGGCGATGGCGCTGCCCTGCGCGGTGCTGCTGGTCATGCTGTTCGGCGGCTGGGAGCAGATGGCGACCCAGGCCCAGGCCGTCGCCGACCTGATCGGGCACTGATCCCCTGGGGACGGGGAGTCGGTGCCGGCCGAGGCGCCGCGCCCGCGGTGACACGCGGACGGGCGGGGAGCGGGGCGCTGAGCGCCTCGGCAGACGGAGTTGCCGCGTACGGATGCCGGTGAGGGCACCCGTACGCGGCTCTCCCATGTCCGGGGCACCCCTGACCCGGCCCTCCGCCCGGGCCGTCCGCCGACCAGCACGCGGGACCGGGCCAGCTCCCGGCGCGGCCCGTGGCCGCCGGAACACGACGAAGGCCGTGATCCTCACGGACCACGGCCTTCGGCTGAACTGTGCGCGATACTGGGATT
>NZ_BNBO01000024.1:0-70629 GCF_014655955.1 Kitasatospora indigofera | reverse complement strand
GAACCAGTGACCCCTACCGTGTCAAGGTAGTGCTCTCCCGCTGAGCTAATCGCGCCTGGTGAGGCGGTACTACGGCGAACCCCGAGGGGATCGAGTGCGCGATACTGGGATTGAACCAGTGACCCCTACCGTGTCAAGGTAGTGCTCTCCCGCTGAGCTAATCGCGCGGGGAGGGCTCCCGGCGAACCAGGGGCACCTCTTGGAGGTGGAGACGGGATTTGAACCCGTGTAGACGGCTTTGCAGGCCGTTGCCTCGCCTCTCGGCCACTCCACCAGGCAACACTCGAAGGACGATCTTACACTGTCCTTCATCGAGCGGACGACGAGATTCGAACTCGCGACCCTCACCTTGGCAAGGTGATGCTCTACCAACTGAGCCACGTCCGCCTGTCTCCCGGGGGCTTCACCGCTTTTCTTCGGCTGCGCTCCCTGGCGACGTGTTGAACTCTAGCGGATTACCGGGCCAGCTAAAAATCCGTTCCCGCAGCGTGCCGCGGGGATGCTCCCCAGGTGGTGCTCCGTCAGCCCGTCCGGACCCTCCCGGCCGACGCCCGCGTCCGCTCGCGCCACCGGGCGCCCGGCGCCGGTCCGCCGGGCGCGCCCGCGCCCCGCGCGCCCCCCGACCTACACTTCAGGCACCGCAGACCACCTCTTCGCCGCGCTCCACCACCGCGCGGCACAGCACCGAATCCGCGCAGGAGCACCGTGTCCGGCCCAGCCCTTCCCCTCAGCCCGCTCGCCCGTTTCGGCGGCCGCCTCGCCACCGGGCTGCGTGACGTCACCTCGGACCCGGCCGCACTCGACTCCGCCGGGTTCTGGGCCGTCGCGTACGACTTCGAGGGCCGGCTCACCTGCGCCCGCTTCGAGGACGTCCGCCCGGCCCCCGCCCCGCCCCGCACCGAGGGCTGGCGCGGCCCGAGCCCCGACAGCTGGCACAGCTCGCTCGACCGGGACGCCTACACGGCCGGCGTGCGCCGGATCCGCGACCACATCGCGGCCGGCGAGGTCTACCAGGCCAATCTCTGCCGGGTGCTCTCCGCGCCGCTGCCCGACCCGGGCCGCAGCGACGTCGACGCCCTCACCGGACTGCTCGCGCACGGGAACCCGGCGCCCTACGCGGGCACCCTGCGGCTGCCCGCGCACGGCGTCGAGATAGCCACCGCCTCGCCGGAGCTCTACCTGCGCCGGGACGGCCGCACCGTCTCCTCCGGGCCGATCAAGGGCACCGGCCGCACCGAGCACGACCTGCTGGAGAAGGACCACGCCGAGAACGTGATGATCGTGGACCTGGTCCGCAACGACCTCGGCCGGGTCTGCGCGACGGGCACCGTCACCGTCCCCGACCTGTGTGCGGTGGAGAAGCACCCCGGGCTGGTCCACCTGGTGTCCACCGTCCAGGGCGGGCTGCGCGAGGGCGCGGGCTGGCCCGAGCTGTTCGGCGCCACCTTCCCGCCCGGGTCGGTGACCGGCGCCCCCAAGTCCAGCGCCCTGCGGATCATCGAGGCCCTGGAGCGGGCGCCGCGCGGGCCCTACTGCGGTGCTGTCGGCTGGGTCGACGCGGACCGCGGCGAGGGCGAACTCGCGGTCGGCATCCGGACGTTCTGGATCGACCGGACGGACGCCGCGGTGCCCGTCCTGCGCTTCGGCACCGGCGCCGGCATCACCTGGGAGTCCGACCCGGCCCGGGAGTGGGCGGAGACCGAACTCAAGGCCGCCCGCCTGGTCGCGATAGCGTCTGGCCAGGGCACTCCCTGATCCGGCCGGCTGATCCCGGCCGGCCGGCTCCGGCCGATCCGGGCCGGTCGGGGCCCGTGCCCCACCGGGGCCGCCCACGGGCGGCCCCGGCAGCGCAACACCCCCCACCCGTCCTGCCCGAGGAGCAGCCACCGATGATCTGGGTCAACGGCTCACTGGTCGACAACGACGCCGCCACCGTCTCCGTGCTCGATCACGGACTCACTGTCGGAGACGGCGTCTTCGAGACCGTCAAGGCCGAGGACGGCCGGCTCTTCGCCCTCACCCGCCACCTGGAGCGGCTGGCCCGCTCCGCCCGCGGCCTCGGACTGCCCGACCCCGACCAGGACCTGGTCCGGGAGGCCTGCGAGCAGGTCGTGGCCGCCAACCCGATGCCGCTCGGCCGGCTGCGGGTCACCTACACCGGCGGCACCTCGCCGCTCGGCTCGGAGCGCGGCGACCAGGGCACCAGCCTGGTGGTCGCGCTGGGCACCGCCGCCCGCCGGGCCGACACCACCGCCGTGGTCACCGTCCCGTGGCGGCGCAACGAGCACAGCGCGGTGGCGGGCCTGAAGACCACCTCGTACGCGGAGAACGTCGTCGCCCTGGCCGCCGCGCACCGCGAGGGCGCCACCGAGGCGCTGTTCGCCAACACCGCCGGGCAGCTCTGCGAGGGCACCGGCTCCAACGTCTTCGTCGTCCTCGGCGGCCGGCTGCTCACGCCCACCCTCGCCTCCGGCTGCCTGGCGGGCATCACCCGCCGGCTGGTCGTGGAGTGGTGCGACGCGGAGGAGACCGATCTCCCGCTGTCCGTGCTCGCGGAGGCCGAGGAGGTCTTCCTGACCTCGACCCTGCGGGACGTCCAGGCCGTCACCCGGATCGACGGCCGGGAGCTGTCCGGCCCCGGCCCGGTCACCGCCAAGGCCATGATCCGGTTCGCCGAGCGGAGCGCCGACGACCTTGACCCCTGAGCGCACCCGGCCCGAGCGCACCCGGCCTGAGCCCCGCCGGTCGCCGGAGCCCACCCGGTCGCCCGAGCGCACCCGGCCGGTCGAGCGCCCCCGGCCGCCGGGCGGGCGCCGCCGGGCCCCGGCAACGCGCCGTCGGCCCCGGCCCGGCGTTCTCGGCGCGCCGCGCGGGGTACAACCGCCGGGCGGCGGGGAAAGGGCCTCGGCATGACCACCACGCTGCGTCCGGAGAGCCCCGAAGCCCCGGCCCCGGGCGGCGGCCGCACCCGGCGTTGGCAGATCTGTGCCAACGGCCGGCCGGTCGGCGCCCTGCGCACCACCGCGACCCCGCGCGGCGACCAGACCTGGGGGAACATCTCCGAGCTGGAGGTCCGCGAGGGGCTCCGGCGCGGGCGCGCCACCGTCGGCGCGCTCGCCGCCGAGGAGGTGCTCCGCGGCTGGGGCTGCAGCCGGGTGGACGCCGACGTCCCGGAGACGGCGACGGCGGCCCGCCGGCTGGCCGAGGTGCTCGGGTACACCGAGCGGATGCGGAACATGGCCAAGAGCCTGACCGTCGGCGTCGCGCTCCCGCCGGGGCTCGTCGCGCGTCCGGTCGACGCCGCGGGCTACCCGGCCTGGCTGGCCGAGGCCAAGGCCGGTTACCTGCACGACCTGTGTACCTCCGGGCTGACCGAGGAGCAGGCCCGGGCCAAGTCGGACGCCGACCACGCGTACCTGCTGCCGCAGGGCCACGCGACTCCCGGCGTGGCCCTGCGGCAGCTGTACGACGCCGACGGCGGGCTGCTCGGCAGCCTCTGGGTGGCCCTGCGCCAGCGCGACCTGCCGGACGGCCGGCCGCTGGCCTGGGTGATGACCGTGGAGGTGGCCCCGGACCGCCGGGGCCGGGGCCACGGCCGCACCCTGATGCTGCTGGCCGAGCGCGAGTGCCTGGCCGCGGGGGTCCGCGACCTGGGCCTCAACGTGTTCAGCGGCAACGAGGTGGCGGTCGGCCTCTACACCTCGCTCGGCTACGCCGTCACCAACCGGGTGTTCGGCAAGCCGCTCTGCTGACGGCGGGTCAGGAGGCCTGTCGCCCTCCGATGATCTCGACGATCCTGGCGCGCAGGCCGTCCTGGCTCGCGCCGCCGTCCAGGCGCTGCCCGGCGATCACGTAGGTCGGGGTGCCGCTCACCCCGATCGCCTTCCCCTCGGCCTGGTCGGCGTCCACGATCAGGGTGTGCCGGCCGTCGATCAGCGCGAGTTCGACCTCCTCGGCGTCCAGGCCGGTCTCCCGGGCCACCTCGACCAGCAGCGCCTCGCCGCGGGTCCCCAGCTCGTCGACCCGGGCGAGCAGGGCCTCCACGTACGGCCAGCCGAGGCCCTGGGCGAACGCCTCCTCGGCGGCCTGCGCGGCGGCGTACGCGTGCTTGTGCTTCTCCAGGGGGAAGTGCCGCAGCTCCACCGGCAGGGCGTCGCCGTACTCGGCGCGCAGGGCTCGGACGTCGTCAAGGGCGGTGCGGCAGTCCGGGCACTGGAGTTCGCACCAGAACTCCAGCCGGGGGAGGGAACCATCGATCATTCCCCCAGTGTTCCACTAGTGGGCGCCCCGCCAGGGAGCGGTGCGCGCCGGGCGACGCGGACGGGAGGCCCCCGATGTCCAGGACCGACGAGCGCGGGACCGGGCAGCCGTGCTGACCGCGGCGGTGGCCTTCACGCTGACGGCGGCGGGGGTGGCCGTCGCGGGCCTGACCGCGTACCGGCGCCGGTACCTCGCGGCCACCCGGTGGTTCGCGGTGGCACTGCTGCCGGCCGGGCTCTACCTGACCGGGCTCTTCCCGGTCGCCCGGACGATCGGCGGGGAGATCGCCGACTGGGCGACCCAGCTGGTGTTCGACCCCCGGGTGTGGACCGGGATCGCGCTGCTCGCCCTCTCCGCCGCCCTCCTGCTCGGCAGCCGCCGGGTGGCCCGCCGCCGGCTTGAGGCCGCCGCGCCGGCGCCCGGCGCGCCCACGGCGGCCGGCGCCGGGCCGGCCCGCCCGGCGGTCGCCGGAGCCCGGCCGACGGCGGGCGGGAGCGCGAAGGCACCGGGTCGTCCGAAGCAGGCCGCGCCGGACGACGGCCTCGGCGACTTCGCCGACGTCGAGGAGATTCTCCGCAGGCGCGGCATCTGAGCGGCCGGCCGGGCCCGGTGCGCGGGAACCCGGGGCCTCGCCGACCGGAGCCCGCGGCGGGCGCGGGCGCGGGCTCAGGCGCTGGGCACCGTCTCGGCCGAGCGCTGGCGGGCCCGGTAGGCGGCGACGTGCAGGCGGTTCCCGCAGGTCCGGCTGTCGCAGTAGCGGCGTGAGCGGTTGCGGGAGAGGTCGACGAAGACCCGCGCGCAGTCCGGTGCCTCGCAGTTGCGCAACCGCTCCCGCTCGCCGGCCATCACGATGAACGCGAGCGCCATCCCGAGCTCGGCCGCCAGGTGGTCGCCCAGGGCCGCGTGCGGCGCGAAGTAGTGGATGTGCCACCCGTGGTGGTCGTGGTTGGTCAGCCGCGGCGTCGTGCCGGCGGCCGCGACCACGGCGTTCACCAGTTCGGCGGCCTCGTCGGTGGAACCGGCCGAGAAGACCTCCCGCAGCCGGGCGCGCAACTGCTGGACGGCGCGCAGGTCGGCGGGGGTGAGCGAGTCGATCTCGCTGATCTCCTGGCGCACCACGAAGGCGTCGAGCGCGGCCACGTCCGTCAGCTGCTCGCTGCCGCAGGCGTCCGGCGAGGTGTTGAGGAGCTCGACCAGAATGCTCAGCGCGCACTCGGTGTCATGGGTGATCAGCACGTGGGGGCTCCTCGCGCGGCGGGCGGCGCTCGGCCACCCGCGTCGACTGTCACCCCAGACCTTACCGGGCGGCGGCGTCGGCGGGGGAGCTCCCGCGGAGCGGGCGGCGGCCGGGACGCGCCCGGACGCCCGGGCACCCGGCAGACCGGCCGGCCACCCGTGAGGGCGGCCGGTGCCGGTGCCGGGTGCTTCCGGAGCCCCGGTCCGCCCCTGGAAGGGTACGGACCGGGGACCCGGCCCCGAGGCCGCGACGTGCGCGGCGGGTCGTGCGGCCGTGCCCCCGAGTAGGACGGCCGCGGTACGGCAGGGGGGTGTCACCCCGCGATGCGGCGGGGTGGCGTCCTGCGGCGGGGTCAGCTTTCGGCGAGGATGTGCGACAGCTCCCGGTCGAGGTCGAAGTGGCGGTGTTCGGTGCCGGGGGGCACGGCGGCGTCCGTGCGCTTGAGAAAGGACTCAAGCGCCCGGGCCGGGGCCTCCAGCAGGGCTTCTCCTTCCGGAGAGCTCAGGGCGATGCAGACCACTCCCTGCCCGTGACTGCGCGAGGGCCAGACCCGGACGTCGCCGGTACCGGTGGGTCGGTGCAGCCCCTCCGCAAGGAGATCTCGGGCGAACACCCACTCCACGGTCTCGTCGGCACCGGTGTGGAAGGTGGCGTGCACGGCATAGGGGTCGGCGGTGTCGTAGCGCAGGCCCGCGGGGACGGGCAGCGAGGACTCGCTGGACACGATGAGGCGCAGGTGCAGCTCGCAGCTGACCGTGGTGTTCATAAGCGCCATGGCCTTTCGCTCAGTGTGCGCTCGGGGAATCGCACGTCGGCGAACGGACCATCCCACCTCCAAGACCGATGTAAACCCCTCTGTCCCGATTCGAGGGCGAGTCGTACCCCTTCCGGCGCATTGCGGAATCGGCTCGGTGCGGAGGGCGACCGATTACCGGCCGGTCGTCTCGGCTAGTTTCCTGGCATGGCTGTACGAAGCGACAACACGGGAACGGGTGAGGCCGTGCAGGACGGGACGGGGGCCGGGCGGGGCACGCCGGACGGGCAGGACGGGACGGGGGCCGGGCAGGGTGCGCCGGACGGGCAGGACGGGGGCCGGCCGCTGGGGTCCAGGGCCCCGCACTTCATCCGGCGGTCGAGGCCGCTGCACCTGAGCTGGCAGGTGGTGATCTTCCTGGTCGGCCTCGCCGTGGTGGTGCTCGGCGTGGTCATGCTGCCGCTCCCCGGGCCGGGCTGGGTGGTCATCTTCCTGGGCATGGGCATCTGGGCGACCGAGTTCGTCTGGGCCCAGCTGGCCCTTCGCTGGACCAGGCGCAAGGTGTCCGAGGCGGCGCAGAAGGCGATGGACCCGAGGGTCCGGCGCCGCAACCTCACGCTGACGGCCGTCGGCCTGGTCGTGATCGCCGGGCTCGGCGGCTGGTACCTCTGGAAGTACGGGCTGACCATGCCCTGGAACCTGGGCTGACCGGTCCGCCCGGCCGGACCGCCGAGGGGTGTTCGGAGCAGCCTTCGGGATGCGGTAATGTTTTCCCTGCACCCGGGCGATTAGCTCAGCGGGAGAGCACTTCGTTCACACCGAAGGGGTCACTGGTTCGATCCCAGTATCGCCCACCGGAATGCATTGGTGAGACGTGGAGCCCCGGCCATTAAATGGCCGGGGCTCCACGTCTTTTACCGATAATCCCGTTCCGCCGGCGGTGAATCCGGCTGAGGCGCAGTCATCTTCCCTGCGGCGCCCGAGTTCTGCGGGTCCGACAGCTGCCGGAGGGCGGGCGGGTTGCGGGGCGGCCCTCGAATGGTGCTAGTCTTCTTCTCGTTGCCCGGGCGATTAGCTCAGCGGGAGAGCACTTCGTTCACACCGAAGGGGTCACTGGTTCGATCCCAGTATCGCCCACCCGGACAGCACGGTTGTCTGACAACCGGCAGCGCACAGGCCCCGACCGGTTCTCCGGTCGGGGCCTGTCGCATGCGGCGGCACCGTCACGGGGCCGCCGGACCGCCGCCGCCCGAGGGGCACGGCGTCACGCCGCCGCCTCGCAGCGGTGCTCGGGCGACAGCCGCCGGCCGCAGGCGCACCGCAGCGGGCGCAACGGCCAGGACAGGTCCACCCGTTCCGGGGTGCCCGAGCGGTCGAACCAGTTCTGCAGCCCGCGGGCCTGCGCCGCGTGCCAGACCCGCTGCCGCAGGTGCAGGTCGGCCGGACCGAGCGCGCCGAGCGCCCCCGGGTAGCGGGCGGCCAGGATCCGGACCAGGCCCATGGCGGCCGTCGCGTCGGCCGCGGCGTCGTGCGCGCCCGTCAGCTCGACCCCGTAGTGGGCGCACAGGTCGGTCAGCGTGCGGCGCCCCTTGCGGTACCGGTCGACGTGCTTGTCGAGCACCCGCGGATCCAGTATCAGCAGCTCGGCCGGGCCCAGGCAGTCGGCCAGCGTGACGTCCCGGTGCCGGCGCAACTCGCGGTCCAGCAGCGTCAGGTCGTACGGCGCGTTCATCACCACCACCGGGGTGCCGGCCCGGGCCTGCTCGCCGAGCGCGCGGGCGATCTCGGCCACCACCGTCCGGGCCGGCCGGCCCTCGGCGCGGACCCGCTCGTCGGTGATGCCGTGCACCGCGCGGGCGCCGTCCGGGATCGGCACGCCGGGGTCGGCCAGCCAGGTCGTGGCCTGCGGCACGGCGCCGGGCGCGAGTTGGACCACCAGGGCGGCCGAGACGATGCGATCGGTCTCGACGTCCACGCCGGTGGTCTCGGTGTCGAAGGAGGCGAGCGGGCCCGTGAACCATTGCTGCTGCATAACCGCCCCTCAGGTACTGCCCTCAGGAGATGCGGACGGCCGGCCGGAGCCGGCGAGACCGGGCGGGCGCACCGCCGAGGACCGGCGGTTCGCCCCGCCCGGTCTCGTCCTGTCCAGGTGATACCCCGTTCTGACGGGCCCTCAACCCGTTTGCCGCCGGGCTCCTCGGGGATGATCCCGGTGGTGGTCCGTCCGAACGGGGCGGGACGCCGCGCGCCGAGGTGGGGGAGGCGGGAGCCGTGGCGCTGACGCAACCGCAGTCCGGGGACACGACGCAGTCCGGCGGCCCGGCCCGGCCCGGGGGGACGCCGGCCGTGCCGCGCGGCAACCTGGCCACCACCGCCTGCATGGAGACGCTGCAGGTGGCCTACCTGCACGCGGTCGCGGCGGCGGCCGGCTGCTCGCTCTCCCAGCCCTTCCCCGACAACGGGATCGACTGGCAGGTCAGCCACGGCTCACCGGCCCACACGGTCGACGACGAGGTCACCGTCAAGATCCAGCTGAAGGCCACCCAGCAGATCGCGGCGGCCCCCGCCGGGCCGCACTTCAGCTTCACGCTCGACAACGCCCACCTGCGCAAACTGGCCCGCGCGCAGGTGGCGGTGCCCAAGATCCTGGTGGTCATGCTGCTGCCGCGCCAGGTCGACCAGTGGCTGCAGGCCCGGCCGGACGCCCTGGAGCTGCGGCACTGCTGCTACTGGGTCAACCTGGCCGGCCACCCGGTCACCGGACAGCGGCGGACCAACGTGCGGGTGCCGGTGGCCAAGGTCTTCGACGACCGCGCACTGTGCGAGATCATGGCGAGGGTCGGCGCGGGCGGCAGCCCGTGACCGGCCGGCGCCCCCGGCTGGGA
Source organism: Kitasatospora indigofera (assembly GCF_014655955.1). Classification (GTDB taxonomy): domain Bacteria; phylum Actinomycetota; class Actinomycetes; order Streptomycetales; family Streptomycetaceae; genus Kitasatospora; species Kitasatospora indigofera. The sequence continues at coordinate 61,493 of NZ_BNBO01000024.1, read as the reverse complement.
GGAACCGACACATGACGGGTACCCGGATGTCCGAGGACGGGGCGCCGGCGCTGCCGGACCCCGCGGCGGTCGACCCGGCGGTGCTGGCCACCCTGCTCGCCCGGCACGGCTGGGTGCGCCGCGGCGGCCCGACGGCCCGCTACGGGCGCTGGACCCCGCCGGGCGACAGCGACCCCGGCACCAGCGTGCTGGTGCCGGCCGGCGGCGGTTTCGACGACGCGGTGGACCTGCTCGCCGACGCGGTGACCGCCCTCTCCCGCTCGCACACCCCCTCCGCCCGCTCGATCCTGCTGGCGCTCACCGTGCCCGGGGACGAGATCCAGTGGCGCCGTGAACAGCCCGGCGTGCCCGGCGCGGTGACCTGGGAGGGCGAGGAGCGGCTGCACGAGGCGGCCCGGGCGATGCTCTCCGCCGCCGCCAAGGCCGCCCGCACCAGGGCCGCCTACTTCGGCGCCCGGCTGGACGGCTGGGCCGGCGACTTCGTGCAGCGGGCCCTGGTGGTCGGGCCCGCCACGGCGGGCGGCCTCACCGCCTACACCCCGGCCCCGGAGGGCCGGGCCGCCGTCACCACGCTGGTCCGGGCGCTGGAGGCGATGCGAGACGCGGTCGACTACCGGCGGGTCAGCGGCGGGCTGGAGGCCTTCGAGAACGCGGTGCAGAGCGGCGTCAGCCGCGAACTGGTCGAGGCCGTCCAGCTGCTGGTCCGCGGAGCCACCGCCGCGCAGGTCTCGGTGGCCTGGTCGGCCGCGGTCGGCACCCCGGGCGGCTTCGGCGACCGGCGGATCGCGCTGGAGTTCTCCCCCGGCGACCTGCCGGCCCTGGAGGAGGCCGCCGAACTGCTGGAGCGGATCGAGCCCGCGGTGGCGGTCACCGTCGTCGGTGTGGTGGTGCGGCTCAAGCGCGGCGGCCCGGCCGGCCCCGGGTCGGTACGGCTGCGGGTGCTCAGCGGCGCCGAGGTCGCCGAGGTCAAGGTCCGGCTGGACGACCGTGACTACCGGCTGGCCGCCGAGGCCCACCTGACCGGGGTCCCGGTCCGGGTCGGCGGCCGGCTGGAGCGGCGCGGCGGCTTCCGCAGGCTGGCCCGGCCGCACGGCCTGGAGCTCGTCCGGCTGGAGGACGCCGAGCGCGAGCGGCTGCTCAAGACGCTGGGGGAGGGCGGCCAGGACTGAGCGGCGGGCCCCGGGCCCGAGCCGTTGCGGCGGTCGCGGCCGCCGCGGGCACCGGAACGGGTATATGGGTGCGCGAGGCGGTCGCCGCTCTCGGTACCATCGTGAACGCGCAGTGAAGTGCTGCGCCTCACGCTTCCAGCACGTCAGGAGAGACCGGTGACGGACGTCCGGGTAATCATCAACCGCGAACCCGATCGGGAAGAGCGCGTGGTGACCACGGGCACGACGGCCGCCGAGCTCTTCGCCGACGACCGCTCGATCATCGCTGCCCGGGTCGCCGGCGCGCTCAAGGACCTCGCCTACGCCGTCCAGGACGGCGACGAGGTCGAGCCCGTCGAGATCGGCAGCAAGGACGGCCTGGACATCCTGCGCCACTCCACCGCGCACGTGATGGCGCAGGCCGTGCAGCAGCTCTTCCCCGAGGCCAAGCTCGGCATCGGCCCGCCGGTCAAGGACGGCTTCTACTACGACTTCGACGTCGAGAAGCCGTTCCACCCCGATGACCTCAAGGCCATCGAGAAGAAGATGCAGGAGATCATCAAGCGCGGGCAGAAGTTCTCCCGCCGGGTGGTCGCCGACGACGCCGCCCGCGAGGAGCTGGCCGGCGAGCCGTACAAGCTGGAGCTGATCGGCCTCAAGGGCTCCGCCTCCGCCGAGGACGGCTCCAACGTCGAGGTGGGCGGCGCCGAGCTGACCATCTACGACAACCTGGACGCCAAGACCGGCGACCTGTGCTGGGGCGACCTCTGCCGCGGCCCGCACCTGCCGAGCACCCGGCAGATCCCGGCGTTCAAGCTGATGCGCAACGCGGCCGCCTACTGGCGCGGCAGCGAGAAGAACCCGATGCTGCAGCGCATCTACGGCACCGCCTGGCCGTCGAAGGACGAGCTGAAGGCCCACCTGGACTTCCTGGTCGAGGCCGAGAAGCGCGACCACCGCAAGCTCGGCAACGAGCTGGACCTCTTCTCCATCCCCGAGGACATCGGCTCCGGCCTCGCCGTCTTCCACCCCAAGGGCGGCATCATCCGCCGCACCATGGAGGACTACTCGCGCCGCCGGCACGAGCAGGAGGGCTACGAGTTCGTCTACACCCCGCACGCCACCAAGGGGAAGCTCTTCGAGAAGAGCGGCCACCTCGACTGGTACGCGGACGGCATGTACCCGCCCATGCAGCTCGACGAGGGCGTGGACTACTACCTCAAGCCGATGAACTGCCCGATGCACAACCTGATCTTCGACGCGCGCGGCCGCTCCTACCGCGAACTGCCGCTGCGCCTCTTCGAGTTCGGCACCGTGTACCGGTACGAGAAGTCCGGCGTGGTGCACGGCCTGACCCGGGCCCGCGGCTTCACCCAGGACGACGCGCACATCTACTGCACCCGTGACCAGATGGCGGACGAGCTCGACTCGACGCTGACCTTCGTCCTGGACCTGCTGCGCGACTACGGCCTCACCGACTTCTACCTCGAACTCTCCACCAAGGACCCGGAGAAGTTCGTCGGCTCGGACGAGGCGTGGGAGGAGGCCACCGAGGTCCTCCGCAAGGTGGCCGAGAAGCAGGGCCTGCCGCTGGTGCCGGACCCGGGCGGCGCGGCCTTCTACGGCCCGAAGATCTCCGTCCAGGCCAAGGACGCGATCGGCCGCACCTGGCAGATGTCCACCATCCAGCTGGACTTCAACCTGCCGGAGCGCTTCGACCTGGAGTACACCGCGGCGGACGGCTCGCGCCAGCGCCCGGTCATGATCCACCGGGCCCTGTTCGGCTCGATCGAGCGGTTCTTCGCGGTCCTGCTGGAGCACTACGCCGGCGCCATGCCGCCGTGGCTCGCCCCGGTCACCGTGGTCGGCATCCCGATCACCGACGAGCACGTGCCGTACCTCCAGGAGGTCGCGGCCGAGCTGAAGAAGCGCGGGATCCGGGTCGAGGTGGACGCCTCCGACGACCGGATGCAGAAGAAGATCAGGAACGCCCAGAAGCAGAAGTTCCCGTTCATGCTGATCGCGGGCAACGAGGACATCGAGGCCGGCGCGGTCTCCTTCCGCTACCGCAACGGTGAGCAGAAGAACGGCGTGCCCGTCGCCGACGCGATCGCCGAGATCGTGGACGCGGTGGAGCGCCGGATCCAGGTGTGACGCGCCCGGTGGTGACACCGGCGCGGTGAGCGGTGCGGGGCGGACTCCACGAGTCTGCCCCGCACTGCTTTGCAAGCGGCCCTCGGCGAATATGCTGATCAGCATGACGAGTGAGCCGGAACTGCAGCGGGGCGTCGGGGAGCCGGACGGCTTCCGCCGCCTGTGGACCCCCCATCGGATGGCCTACATCCAGGGCGAGAACAAGCCCACCGGCCCGGCTCCGGACGACGGTTGCCCGTTCTGCTCGATCCCCTCGCTGAGCGACGAGGAGGGGCTGGTCGTCGCCCGCGGCACCGCGGTGTTCGCGGTGCTCAACCTGTACCCGTACAACGGCGGCCACTTGATGGTCGTCCCGTACCGGCACGTGGCCGACTACACCGAGCTGGACGCGGCCGAGACCGACGAGCTCGCGGTCTTCACCAAGAAGGCGATGACCGCGCTGCGCGCCGCCTCGGGCGCGCACGGCTTCAACATCGGGATGAACCAGGGCACGGCGGCGGGTGCCGGCATCGCCGCGCACCTGCACCAGCACGTGGTGCCGCGCTGGGGCGGGGACACCAACTTCATGCCGGTGGTGGGCCACACCAAGGTGCTGCCGCAGCTGCTCGCCGACACCCGCAAGATGCTGGCCGAGGCCTGGCCGCAGGGCTGACCCGGCCGCGGCAGCCGGCCTGCGGGCCGTCGGCCGGACACGACGGCGGGGCCCGTACCGGACGCACCGGTACGGGCCCCGCCGTCGTGCGGGCTCAGCCCGCCGGGTACTCGTCGAACAGGAACGGCCGCACGCTCTGCAGCTCGGACTTCAGGATGCCCACCCGGTTGCTGAACCGGCTGGTGTCGATGTCGTGCTCGTCCAGGAAGTCGACCAGCGCCGCGGTGACCGCCGAGACCACCGGGGTGGCGCTGCGGAGCACGTCGTCGCTCTTGTCCCGGCTCGCCCAGGTCTTGGTCACCCAGGCCGAGCGCAGCCCGAACGGCTCCGGCAGGCCCATCCCGCCGCCCAGCCAGCCGAGCAGCACGGGGGCCCGCATGAAGGGCGCCCGCAGGGCCTGGCGGATGACCTCGTCGTTGTCGATGAGCGGCAGCTGGACGGTCTCCTCCTCCCAGAACTTGCCGGTCTTCTGGCGGGTCAGCTCCTTGGGCTTGGGCTTGCCGGTGAAGATGCCGTGCACCGGACCCAGGGCGTACCCGGAGACGGTGATCTGCAGGATGTTGGACAGTACGACGATCTCCACCAGCACGGTCGAGATCAGCTGCCCCTGGTGCAGCACGAACTGGGTTGCCACCGCGTGGCGCGGGCCGCTCTGGCCGAAGGTCTGCTTGTTGGCGATCTCCTGGACGGCGTGGTCGCGCATCACGAAACCGTCGCCGTCCATGCTGGCGCCGCCGGGACGGCCGATCTCGTCGGCGCCCTCCGGGATGTGCTGGATCACCCAGTGGTTCACCGAGTAGGCCGGCATGCCGCCGTTCGCCACCTCGCTGCGGCCCAGCCCGCCCAGCCGCTCGCCGATCTTGCGGGCGAGGTCCCAGGTGTGGAAGGTCCGGAAGTCCGGGTGGCCCTCGGCGGGCTTCAGCTCGGCGCTGACGTCCCAGGAGCCCCAGCGCCGTCCGGCCCCGAGCAGGCCCTTCGGCCCGGCGTAGTGGTGGACGTTGGTCTCCTGCTCGGCCTCCAGCCGGCCCAGCTGGGCCTTGAGGGTGGCGGCCTTCTTGTCCATGTCGTCGCGCGGCACCGCCTTGGGCACCGTCGCGGCGGGGCCGTTGCCCTCGACCAGCCCGAGCCAGCGGGCCCGGAGGTCCTCGGTGCTGCGCAGCACGATCCGCTTGGCGATGAACCAGCCGGCCACGGGGGCGAGCGTCATCACCCGGAAGTACAGCGCCCACAGGCCGGTGACCGGGGGCCGGACGGCGAGCAGCACGGCGATCAGGCCGACGCCGGCCAGCACCAGCGTGCCGTAGATGTCCTGCCGGCCGGAGGCGTCCTTCTTGAGCCAGGCCCGGATCTGGAAGGCGGCCAGCCAGAGCAGGGTGCCCGGCAGGAAGAGCAGGCCGCTGACCAGCGTCACGATCATGAGCTTGCGGTCCCGGGCGTCGCGCAGCTCCTGGGCGGCCAGGCAGTGCTGGACGACCATCCGGGCGTCGACGCCGAAGGAGGGCACCAGCGGATTGCGCTTGGCGCCGAGGGTGCGCGAGACGACGGCCTTGCTGAAGGCCTCGCCCAGGTTGGGCCGCAGCAGCTTGAACCGGCCGCCCTTGATCTTGCCGGGCTGGACGTCCTCGAAGGCCGTGAGGTCCGAGTCGCGGTACGCGACCGAGGAGAGCGCCTGGGTGACCGCCGTCTGCGGGCCCGCGTCCGTACGGGGTATCTGCGCGCCCGGGGTCATGTCGAGTTTGGTCACGGGTGGTGTGCCCTCCTCCCCTTGTCAGCGGCAGGTTACCGTGCCCCGGTGCCGCCGCGCGGGTGATCGTCTGAACAGTTGTCACGCAACGTCGGGTACCGGCCGTTCCGGCATGTTTCCCCGGATCGGGCCGCTTCGATCCTCGGACGGCGGTTCCGGTGCCCCGGCTGCGTCCGGATGGGGGACGATCGGGTCATGAGCCGAGCGGTGACGAGGGATCCGGTGCTGGTCTTCGACGGGGACTGCGCCTTCTGCACGACCTGCGTGAACGTGGCGGAGCGGTATCTGCGGCAGACCCTGGCCTCGGGCGGCTGGGAGGCGGTGCCGTTCCAGTTCGCCGCGCTGGCGGAGCTGGACGCCCGGGCCGGCGGGCGGGGTGAGGTGACCCGGGAGCGGGCCGAGCGGGAGGTGCTCTGGGTGACGCCGGACGGGCGGGTGCACGCCGGCGCACAGGCGGTGGCGCGGCTGTTGATGCGCTCCGGCGGGGTGTGGGCGTACCTGGGCGGTGCGCTGGCGCTGGCGCCGGTGCGGCCGGTGGCGGCCGCGGTGTACCGCTGGGTGGCGGCGCACCGCGGCCTGATGGCGGGCGGGGGGCGGGCCCGGGCGCTGCGCGCGCGGGCCCGCCCCGGCGGCGGTGGCGGCGGCGGTGCCGCCGGCACCGTCCGGTGCGATCAGGTCAGTGCCGGCCCGCCTGACGGCGGCGCATGACCAGGACGGAGCCCGCGCCGACCAGCCCGAGCGCGGCGAGCACGGTCAGGCCGACGTTGGCGCCGGTCGAGGCCAGGCTGCCGGAACCGGTCGCCTCGGTGGAGGCGGTGGGCGAGGGCGAGCCGCCGGCGGCCGCGTCGACCGTCGAGCCGGTCGAGGGGGCGGCGGTGGCCGCCGGGCCGGACGGGACACCGGTGGAGGCGGAGGCGGAGCCCGAGGGCGTCACCGAGGTGGTGGCGCTCGGGGACACGGTCGCCGCGGGGGAGGTGGCCGCGGGCGAGGTGGAGGTGGACGGCACGGGCGTGGACGGCTTGGGGCTGGGGGAGGAGCTGACGGCCGGGCAGGTGTGCGAGAGGTTGAACCACTTCACCTCGCCGCCCTTCACCTCGGCGCTGGCCGAGGTGAGCTTGGCGCCCGGAGCCGAGGCGACGTAGGCGTGCTTGGTGGTGGGCGGCCCGAACACGGTGACGACCTGCGGCGTGCCGTTGTCGAAGGCGACCGTCAGCTTGACGAAGTCCGTCGAGTTGCCGGGAAGCACGAAGTGCCAGCCGTCCTGGTCGGTGCCGATCGTCCCGCACTTCGTCTCGTGCTCGCCGAACCCGGCGGCCGTGACGGGGACGGTCTGGTGGACGGGGACGGTGTAGGTGGTGCCGGTGCTCGCGAGGGCCGACGGCGCCGCGGGGAGGAGCAGGAGACCGGCCGCCGCCGCCGTGATGGCGGCGCGGGTGGTGAAGGAAGCGCGCATGGTTACCGTTCGCTGTCAGGAGTGGGGGTGAGGGCCCGAGCCGGTCCGGGGGGACCGTTCGGGGCCGTCTCACGTCCTTCAGCGCCACTGCCGCCCCAGGCGTCACACCCCCGGCATAACGTTTCGCTACCGGACTCCCGGCCCCGCCGCAGCCGCCGCCCGTACCGCCCGGAACGGCCGCCGGTACCGCCCGCGGCGGGCCGGAGGGGCGCCCCGCCAGGACGCCCCTCCGGCCCGGTCCCCGTCCGGCCGGGCCTCCTGCCGGTCGCCGTCCGGACAGGCCCTACGGCTCCCCGGCGGCGACCTTGGCCGCCAGCGCGGCGGGCATCGGCTCGTGGCGCAGGTGCGCCCGGGAGAACTCGGCGGTGCCGTGGGTGAGCGAGCGCAGGTCCACGGGGTAGCGGGCGAGTTCGAGTTCGGGGACCTCGGCGCGCAGCAGGGTCAGGCCGGGGCCGCCGATCTCGGTGCCGAGGACCCGGCCGCGGCGGGCGGAGAGGTCGCCGAGCACGGCGCCGAGGAAGTCGTCGGGCAGCAGCACGCTGACGGCGGCGACCGGTTCGAGGAGCCGGATCACCGCGTTCCCGGCGGCGTCGCGCAGGGCGAGGGCGGCCGCGCTCTGGAAGGCGGAGTCGGAGGAGTCCACCGAGTGGGCCTTGCCGTCGACCAGGGTGACCCGGACGTCGGTGAGCGGGTGGCCGGTGCTGACGCCCTTGGCCAGCTGCGCCCGGACGCCCTTCTCGACGGAGGGGATGAAGTGCTTGGGCACGCTGCCGCCGACCACCCGGTCCTGGAACTCGAAGCCGGAGCCGGCCGGCAGCGGTTCCACCTCCAGGTCGCAGATGGCGTACTGGCCGTGGCCGCCGGACTGCTTGACCAGGCGGCCGTGCCCGGCGGCGGCGGTGCCGAAGGTCTCCCGCAGGGCCACCCGGTGCGGGACGGTGTCGACGTGCACGCCGTGCCGGCCCCGCAGCCGGTCGAGGACGACCTCGGCGTGCGCCTCGCCGGTGCACCACAGGACCAGCTGGTGGGTGTCGGCGTTCTGCTCCAGCCGCAGGGCGGGGTCCTCGGCGGTGAGCCGGGTGAGGGCCTGGGAGAGCTTGTCGTCGTCGGCCTTGCTGTGGGCCTCGACGGCGACCGGCAGCAGCGGCTCGGCGAGCGGCCACGGGTCGAGCGGCGCGCCGTGGCCGGGGTCGTTGAGTGTGTCGCCGGCCCGGGCGGAGCCGAGCTTCGCGACGCAGACGAGGTCGCCGGGCAGGGCGTGCGGGACGGGGTGCTGCTGCTTGCCGAACGGGCTGGTGAGGGTGGTGACGCGCTCCTCGGCGGGTTCGCGGCCGTCCGGGCCGGTGATCTCCACGTGGGTGTCCGGGCGCAGGGTGCCGGCGAGCATCCGGACCAGGCTGATCCGGCCGACGTAGGCGTCGCCGGTGATCCGGATCACCTGGGCGGCGAGGGGCGCGTCGGGGTCGCAGTCGGGTGCCGGCGGGCGGCGGTGGGTGGGGTCGGGGAAGGCGGTGGCGATCAGGTCGAGGAGTTCCGCCGCGCCCAAGCCGTTCTCGGTGGTGGCCAGCGCGGGGTGCAGGGCGCAGTCGAGCACCTCGCGGCGCAGCCCGTCGGCGAGGGCGTCGGCGTCCAGCTCCTCGCCGGCGAGGTAGCGCTCCATCAGGGTGTCATCCTGCCCGGAGATGGCCTCGACCAGGCTCTCCCGGGCGGCGGCGCTCTCCGGGGTCGGCTCGGGGGCGGGGCCGTCGTCGCCGTAGCCGCGGCCGGTGAGCAGGTCCAGGGAGCCGGTGGGGCGGCCGTCGTGGTGCAGCGGGAGGTAGCGCGGGCGCAGGGTGTCGGGGCCCAGTCCGAAGGCGTCGTGGCAGGCCGTCAGGATCTCGTCGAAGCCGCTGCGGGCGATGTCGAACTTGGCGACGGCGACGGCCCGGGGGATGCCGGCGGCGGCGCACTCGCGCCACAGGGCGCGGGTGGGGGCGGTGACCGGGTCGGTGGCGGAGACCACGAAGACGGCGCCGTCGGCCGCGTGCAGGGCGGCGCGCAGTTCGGCGGCGAAGTCGGGGTGGCCGGGCGGGTCCAGCAGGTTGATCTTGGTGCCCCGCCATTCGAGCGGCAGGACGGCGAGCTGCACCGAGCGCTGCTGCTTGTGCTCGATCTCCTCGTGGTCGGAGACGGTGTTGCCGTCGGGGACCCGGCCGGCCCGGGTGACGGCACCGGCGGCGAGGGCGAGGGACTCCGCGAGGGTGGTCTTGCCGGCGCCGCTGCAGCCGATCAGGACGACGTTGCGCAGCTGCTCGGGGCGTTCGACGGGCGGCGCCTGCCTCGTTCGTACCGTGGCGCGGTCGGGCATCGGGGTTCTCCTCCCGTGGCGACGGACGGCTCCAAGTCTAGGTTCGGTACCCGCGCGGGCGCGTGCGGTGGAGCCGGGCGATCACCCCGTGTGCCCGCCGAAGAGCTTTGAGTAGTTGACAGTTGGGCCGAAAGCCTGCTCGCCGGTGCGGTGCGCGGGAGTGCGTGGCGGGCGTGGATACCATGGGTCAGCCGGGTGGGCTGATCCACTCGGCCGCCTGCCGCGGATCGCGGCCCTCGGCGGACACCGGTGAGATCGGAGCGGTCCGGAAGGCCATGCTCAACAAATACGCGCGTGCCTTCTTCACACGTGTCCTGACCCCGTTCGCCGCCTTCCTGATCCGCCTGGGCGTGAGCCCGGACGCCGTGACGCTGATCGGGACGGCCGGTTCGGTCGCCGGTGCGCTGGTGTTCTTCCCGCGCGGGGAGTTCTTCTGGGGCACCATCACGATCACCCTGTTCATCTTCTCCGACCTGGTCGACGGGAACATGGCGCGCCAGCTGGGCCGTACCAGCAAGTGGGGCGCGTTCCTGGACTCGACGCTGGACCGGGTCGCGGACGCGGCGATCTTCGGCGGACTGGCCATGTGGTACGCGGGCAAGGGCGACAACAACCTGCTCTGCGCGGTGGCGGTCTTCTGCCTGGCGAGCGGCCTGGTGGTCTCGTACACCAAGGCCCGGGCGGAGAGCCAGGGCCTGCCGTGCGACGTGTCGGGGCTGGTGGAACGGGCCGAGCGGCTGGTGATCAGCCTGGTCGCGGCGGGTGTCGCGGGGCTGCACACCTTCGGGGTGCCGTACGTCGAGTGGCTGCTGCCGTTCGCGCTCTGGGTGGTGGCCGCGGGGAGCCTGGTGACGGTGTTCCAGCGGATGCTGACCGTGCGCAGGGAGGCGTTCGAGGCGGACCGCCTGGAGGCGGGGAGTCGGGGGACGGCGTGAAGGACCGACTGGTCTACTCGGCGTACGCGCTGGGCTGGGCGGCACTGAAGCACCTGCCGGAGCGGGCGGCCGCGGGGCTGTTCGACCAGATCGCCGACGCGGCCTGGCGCAAGCGGGGCAAGCGGGTGCTGCAGCTGGAGGCCAACCTGCTGCGGGTGCGCCCGGACGCGGACGAGGCCCGGCTGCGGGAGCTCTCCCGGGCCGGCATGCGCTCCTACCTGCGGTACTGGATGGAGTCGTTCCGGCTGCCGGTGTGGAGCCGGGAGCGGATCGCCCGGAGCATGGCGGTGGAGGGCCTGGAGCACCTCACCGCGGCGATGGAGTCCGGGCGCGGGTCGGTGATAGCGCTGCCGCACATGGGCAACTGGGACCTGGCCGGCGCCTGGGTGGCCTCGCACGTGGGGTACCCGTTCACCACCGTCGCCGAGCGGCTGGAGCCGGAGCGGCTGTTCGAGCGCTTCGTGGCGTACCGGGAGAGCCTCGGCATGGAGGTGCTGCCGCTGACCGGCAGCGACGTGTCGGTGGTCGGCACGCTGGCCCGGCGGCTGCGGGCCGGCAAGCTGGTCTGCCTGGTCGGGGACCGGGACCTCTCGGAGGCCGGCGTGGAGGTGACCTTCTTCGGGGAGGCCACCCGGATGCCGGCCGGCCCGGCCGCGCTGTGCCTGCGCACGGGGGCCGCGCTGCTGCCGGTGACGCTCTGGTACGACGGCCCGGTGATGCGGGCCCGGATCCACCCCGAGGTGCTGCCGCCGGCCGGCGACGACCCGAAGGCGCGGACGGCGGCGATGGTCCAGTCGACGGCCGACGTCTGGGCCGAGGGCATCCGCGAGCACCCCGAGGACTGGCACATGCTGCAACGGCTCTGGCTGGCCGACCTGGCGGTCCGCGAGCCCGCCGCCGCCGAGCCGGCCGAGCCGGCCGCGCCGGTGCCCGCCCCCGGTACCGAGCCGGCCGCCGAGCCGGCCGGGCCCTGAAGCAGCGTGAGAGGAACCTGGTGAAGATCGGCATCGTCTGCCCGTACGACTGGGACGTCCCCGGCGGCGTGCAGTTCCACATCCGGGACCTCGCCGAGCACCTGATCGCGCTGGGCCACCAGGTCTCGGTGCTGGCGCCGGCCGAGGACGACGAGGCGCTGCCGCCGTACGTGGTCTCGGCCGGGCGAGCGGTGGCCGTGCCCTACAACGGCTCGGTGGCCCGGCTCAGCTTCGGCATCCTGTCGGCGGCCCGGGTGCGGCGCTGGCTGAACGACGGGCGCTTCGACATCCTGCACGTGCACGAGCCGGCCTCGCCGAGCCTGTCGATGCTGGCGGCCTGGTCGGCCACCGGCCCGATGGTGGGGACCTTCCACACCTCCAACCCGCGCTCGCGGGCGATGATCGCGGCCTCGCCGATCCTGCAGCCCGGCCTGGAGAAGATGCGGGCCCGGATCGCGGTCAGCGAGTACGCCCGGCGCACCCTGGTCGAGCACCTGGGCGGCGACGCGGTGGTCATCCCCAACGGCGTCGACGTCGGCTTCTTCGCCGAGGCCGAGCCGGACGACCGCTGGACGGGCGGCGCGGCGGACGGCGAGCCCGGCACGATCGGCTTCATCGGCCGGATCAACGAGCCGCGCAAGGGTCTGCCGACCCTGCTGGCGGCCCTGCCGAAGATCCTGGCGCAGCGCCCCGGCGTGCGGCTGCTGGTGGCCGGCAAGGGCGACGAGGAGGAGGCGGTGGCCGGCCTCGCCCCCGAGGTCCGGGCCCAGGTGGAGTTCCTCGGCATGGTCAGCGACCGGGAGAAGGCCCGGCTGCTGCGCAGCGTCGACCTGTACGTGGCGCCGAACACCGGCGGCGAGAGCTTCGGGATCATCCTGGTCGAGGCGATGTCGGCCGGTGCGCCGGTGCTGGCGAGCGACCTGGACGCGTTCAAGCAGGTGCTGGACGGCGGTGACGCGGGGGAGCTGTTCCCGGTCGAGGACGCCGACGCGCTGGCCGTCGCGGCCCTGCGGCTGCTGGGCGACCCGGGCAGGCTGGAGGAGCTGCGCAAGGCGGCCTCGCGGCACGTGCGGCGCTTCGACTGGTCGACGGTCGGCGCGGACATCCTGGCGGTGTACGAGACGGTCACCGACGGTACGGCCGCGGTGGTGCGGGTGGAGGACGAGCGGACGGGCTGGCGCGGCCGGCTGGGGCTGGCCCGGGACTGAGCGCGGCCCGGGCGGGCCGGCCCGAACGGACCGGGCGGGCGGTGGCGGTGCGGGGCCCGGGCCGGTCCGGTCCGCGCGCTGGTTAGGGTGTGCCGGGGGCCCGTCGGACGGCGGGCGCCGTCACCCACGCCCGTCCGAGCCCGGAGGCCCAGATGCCGCAGATCTCCGTCGACTACTCCGCGAACCTGGCGGACGCCTTCGACCGCCGGGCCCTCGGCCTGGCCCTGAACCAGCTCGCGGTGAAGTTCCTCACCGTCGCCCCGGACGGCTGCAAGACGCGCTTCCGCCGGGCCGACGAGACCGTCGTGGTGGGGGAGCGGGCCGAGGGCCAGGACCTCGTCCTGGTGGACTTCCAGATCTTCCCCGGGCGCAGCCCGGAGGCGAAGGCGGGGCTCACCGAGGCGGTGCTGGCGCTGCTGGCCGAGCACCTGCCGGCGGCGCCGGGCCGTCGCCTGCACACCGCGGTGAAGGTGGTCGACATGGACAGTGACAGCTACCGGGGCACCACGCTCGACGGCTGACCGGCGGGCACCCGGTAGCGTTGCGCCCCGTGACTACCTGGATCTGGGCGGCCGTGGCCGTGGTGCTGTGCGGGATGTACCTGAGTTGGACGGCGGGGCGCCTCGACCGGCTGCACGCCCGGATCGACGCGGCCCGTGCGGCGCTGGACGCCCAGTTGGTCCGGCGGGCCTCGGTGACGCTGGAGCTGGCGACCTCGGGCCTGCTGGACCCGGCGGCCTCGCTGCTGCTCTACGAGGCCTCGCACTCGGCGAGGCAGTCCGAGGACGAGCACCGCGAGGTGGCGGAGAGCGAGCTGAGCCTGGCGCTGCGGGCGGTGTTCGCCGAGCCGGAGCAGCTCGCGGTGCTGGTCGCGGCCCCCGGCGGTGAAGAAGCTGTGAAGGATCTGACGGCCGCCGTCCGCCGGGTGCCGATGGCCAGGCGCTTCCACAACGACGCCGTCCGGGCCGCCCGCGCGGTGCGCGAGCACCGGTTGGTGCGCTACTTCCGCCTTGCGGGGAAGGCGCCGTTCCCGATGGCCTTCGAAATGGACGACGCCCCTCCGCTCGCACTGACCCCCGAGGGAGCCCCCGCCTAGGTGGCCGCAGGGCCCGCCTGGCTTCGGCCTGTTTGTCGTATCCCGCAAGCCCGCATGGACTTGGTGGCGCATGGGGCCGGGCCCATGTCCGCCTAACATAAGGCGATAGCACTTTCATCTTCGAGTGAGGTCTCACGTGTCCACCACCCCCATCACCGCAGACCAGCCGCAGATCGGTACCGCCCGGGTCAAGCGCGGCATGGCCGAGCAGCTCAAGGGCGGTGTGATCATGGATGTGGTCAACGCCGAGCAGGCGAAGATCGCTGAAGACGCCGGCGCCGTGGCCGTCATGGCCCTGGAGCGGGTCCCCGCCGACATCCGCAAGGACGGCGGCGTGGCCCGGATGTCCGACCCGGACATGATCGACGGCATCATCAACGCCGTCTCCATCCCGGTGATGGCCAAGTCCCGGATCGGCCACTTCGTCGAGGCCCAGGTCCTCCAGGCGCTCGGCGTGGACTACATCGACGAGTCCGAGGTGCTGACCCCGGCCGACGAGGTCAACCACTCCGACAAGTGGGCGTTCACCACCCCCTTCGTCTGTGGCGCCACCAACCTGGGCGAGGCCCTGCGCCGGATCGCCGAGGGTGCGGCCATGATCCGCTCCAAGGGCGAGGCCGGCACCGGCAACGTGGTCGAGGCCGTCCGCCACATGCGCCAGATCCGCGCCGACATCAAGCGCCTCACCACCCTCGACGAGACCGAGCTCTTCGTCGCCGCGAAGAACCTCCAGGCGCCGTACGAGCTGGTCAAGGAGGTCGCGCAGCTGGGCAAGCTCCCGGTCGTGCTGTTCTCCGCCGGTGGCGTGGCCACCCCGGCCGACGCGGCCCTGATGATGCAGCTCGGTGCCGAGGGCGTCTTCGTGGGCTCGGGCATCTTCAAGTCCGGCGACCCGGCCAAGCGCGCCGCCGCCGTCGTGAAGGCCACCACCTTCTTCGACGACCCGAAGGTCATCGCGGACGTCTCGCGCGGCCTGGGCGAGGCCATGGTCGGCATCAACTGCGACACCCTGCCCGAGGCCGAGCGGTACGCCAACCGCGGCTGGTAGTCCCTGCCCGACGGCCCGCCGCGCGGATTCACGGAGCGCGGCGGGCCGTCGTGCGTCGTCCGTACGAGAATTCTGAAGAGGTAGCAACCGTGTCGAGCCGTACTCCAGTCATCGGCGTCCTGGCCCTGCAGGGCGACGTCCGCGAGCACCTGATCGCGCTTGCCGAGGCCGACGCCCTGGCGCGCCCGGTGCGCCGCCCCGAGGAGCTCGCCGAGGTCGACGCGCTGGTGATCCCCGGTGGCGAGTCCACCACCATGTCCAAGCTGGCGCTCGCCTTCGGGATGATGGCGCCGCTGCGCGAGCGGGTCGCCGCCGGGATGCCGGTCTACGGGTCCTGCGCCGGCATGATCATGCTGGCCGACAAGATCCTCGACGGCCGGGACGACCAGGAGACGGTCGGCGGCATCGACATGACGGTGCGGCGCAACGCCTTCGGCCGCCAGAACGAGTCCTTCGAGTCCGCGATCGCCTTCAAGGGCATCGAGGGCGAGGGCCCGGCCGGCGAGGCCGTGCACGGCGTCTTCATCCGCGCCCCCTGGGTCGAGGCCGTGGGCGCGGGCGTCGAGGTGCTGGCCGAGCTGTCGGCGGCGGACGGTCCGGAGAGCCGGATCGTGGCGGTCCGTCAGGGCAACCTGCTGGCAACCTCGTTCCACCCCGAGCTGACCGGCGACCACCGGGTGCACGAGTACTTCGTGCGGATGGTCGAAGCCGCCGCGCGCTGAACCGGTGCCCCCGCCGCACTGCGGCACCGGTAAGATCTCTCCTGTTCATTTCCCTTTTGGCGACGTAAAGGAGCTGGCGATGTCCGGCCACTCTAAGTGGGCTACCACCAAGCACAAGAAGGCCGTGATCGACGCCAAGCGCGGCAAGCTCTTCGCCAAGATGATCAAGAACATCGAGGTGGCGGCGCGCACCGGCGGCAGCGACCCGGCGGGCAACCCGACGCTGTACGACGCCATCCAGAAGGCGAAGAAGAGCTCGGTCCCGATCGACAACATCAACCGCGCCGTCAAGCGCGGCGACGGTGCCGAGGCCGGCGGGGCCGACTACTCGACCATCATGTACGAGGGCTACGGTCCCAACGGCGTCGCGGTGCTCATCGAGTGCCTCACCGACAACCGCAACCGCGCCGCCTCCGACGTCCGGGTCGCGATGACCCGCAACGGCGGCAACATGGCCGACCCGGGTTCGGTGTCGTACATGTTCACCCGCAAGGGCGTCATCATCGTGCCCAAGGCCGACGGCGTGGACGAGGACAAGGTCTTCGAGGTCGTCCTGGAGGCCGGCGCCGAGGAGGTCAACGACCTCGGTGACACCTACGAGGTGATCAGCGCGGCGACCGACATGGTCGCGGTCCGCACCGCGCTGGTGGACGCCGGGATCGACTACGACTCGGCCGACGCCAACTTCGTGCCCAGCGTGCAGGTCGAGCTGGACGCCGACGGCGCCCGCAAGATCTTCAAGCTGATCGACGCGCTGGAGGACAGCGACGACGTGCAGAACGTCTTCGCCAACTTCGACATCCCGGACGCCGTGGGCGCCGAGCTCGACGCCGAGTAGGGCCGAAGGCCCCGCAGCCGCGCCCGGTGGTCCGTGGGACCACCGGGCGCAGTGCGTCCCGGCCGGCCCGGGGTGTGTCCGGCCGGTTCGTTGTCAGCGGTGCCCGATACCCTTCGGGTGGTCTTGGAGAGGCGGGCACGACGTGCGGGTACTGGGAGTGGACCCCGGGCTGACCAGGTGCGGTGTCGGCGTGGTCGACGGCGCGCCGGGCCGCCCGCTGAAGATGGCCGGCGTCGGCGTGGTGCGCACCCCGGCGGACGCCGAGATCGGGCCCCGGCTGCTGCTCGTCGAGCAGGGCATAGAGGCCTGGCTGGAGGAGTACCGGCCGGACATGGTCGCCGTCGAGCGGGTCTTCGCCCAGCACAACGTCCGGACGGTGATGGGCACCGCCCAGGCCAGCGCGGTCGCCATGCTCTGCGCGACCAGGCGCGGCATCCCGGTCACCCTGCACACCCCCAGCGAGGTCAAGGCGGCGGTCACCGGCTCCGGCCGCGCCGACAAGGCCCAGGTCACCGCCATGGTCACCCGCCTGCTGCGGCTCGACGCCCCGCCCAAGCCCGCCGACGCCGCCGACGCCCTGGCGCTCGCCATCTGCCACATCTGGCGCGGCGCCGCCGCCGGCCGGATCGCCGCCGCGGTGGCCAAGGCGCCGCCTGCGCGGTCCGCCGCCGCCGTCGTCCGGGCCGCCGCCCGCCCCGCCGTCCGACAGGAGCACCGCCCGTGATCGCGTTCGTCCAGGGCCAGGTCGCGGCCCTCTCCACGGGCACCGCCGTGGTCGAGGTCGGCGGCGTGGGCCTCGCCCTCCAGTGCACGCCCACCACGCTCTCCGCGCTGCGGCTCGGCGAGCCGGCCCGGCTCGCCACCTCGCTCGTGGTCCGGGAGGACTCCCTCACGCTCTACGGCTTCGCCGACGAGGACGAGCGCGCCACCTTCGAACTGCTGCAGAACGCCAGCGGTGTCGGCCCCCGGCTGGCCCAGGCCATGCTCGGCGTGCACAGTCCGGACGCGCTGCGCCTGGCGGTGGCCACCGGTGACGAGAAGGCCCTGATGGCGGTGCCCGGGATCGGCAAGCGCGGCGCGCAGAAACTGCTCCTGGAGTACAAGGACAAGCTCGGGGCCCCGCACGGCAGCGTCCCCGCGCAGAAGCCGCTCGCGGCCGGCCCGGCGCCGTGGAGCGAGCAGCTGCAGGCCGCCCTGGTCGGTCTCGGCTACGCTCCGCGGGAGGCCGAGGACGCGGTCGCGGCCGTCACCCCGGAGGCCGAGATGCAGTCCTCGCCGGACATCGGCGCCCTGCTGAAGGCCGCGCTGCGGACCTTGAACCGGACTCGTTGAACCCCGTCCGGCGACCGCTCCCGGGCCGCCGGCCCGGGCCCCGGCCGGTCGACGTGTCGACCTTTCCGGTCGGGCCGTCCGACCGGTGACCCGACCGCCCGCACGCTGCTCGACCGACGGCCGCCGGCCCGGCTGCCTGACCGCTGCTTGACCGCCCGAACGCTGCCCGCCCGCCCGACCGCCGAGACTGGAGCCCGCCCCGATGACCCCGTACGACTCCGAACCGGCAGACCGGCTGGTGACCGCCGCCGCCGACGGCGAGGACCAGGCGGTCGAGGCGGCGCTGCGCCCCAAGCTGCTGGACGAGTTCATCGGGCAGGAGCGGGTCCGCGAGCAGCTCTCGCTGGTGCTGCAGGCTGCCCGCAAGCGCGGCACGGCGCCGGACCACGTCCTGCTCAGCGGCCCGCCCGGGCTGGGCAAGACCACCCTGTCCATGATCATCGCGGCCGAGCTGAACGCCCCGATCCGGATCACCTCCGGCCCGGCCATCCAGCACGCCGGCGACCTCGCGGCCATCCTGTCCTCGCTCACCGAGGGCGAGGTGCTCTTCCTCGACGAGATCCACCGGATGTCCCGGCCGGCCGAGGAGATGCTCTACATGGCCATGGAGGACTACCGGGTCGACGTGATCGTCGGCAAGGGCCCCGGCGCCACCGCCATCCCGCTGGAGCTGCCGCCGTTCACCCTGGTCGGCGCCACCACCCGGGCCGGACTGCTGCCGCCCCCGCTGCGCGACCGCTTCGGCTTCACCGGCCACATGGAGTTCTACGCCCCCGCCGAGCTGGAGCGGGTGGTGCACCGCTCGGCCGCGCTGCTGGACGTGGAGATCGACCCGGCCGGCGCCGCCGAGATCGCCGGCCGCTCCCGGGGCACGCCCCGGATCGCCAACCGGCTGCTGCGCCGGGTCCGGGACTACGCCCAGGTCAAGCACGACGGCGTGGTGGACCGGACGATCGCCGCCCAGGCGCTGAAGGTCTACGAGGTGGACGCCCGGGGCCTGGACCGGCTGGACCGCGCGGTGCTGGACGCGCTGATCCGGCTGTTCGGCGGCGGCCCGGTCGGTTTGTCGACACTGGCGGTCGCCGTGGGTGAGGAGGCCGAGACGGTCGAGGAGGTCGCCGAGCCCTTCCTGGTCCGTGAGGGACTGCTGGCCCGTACCCCCCGCGGGCGGATCGCGACCCCCGCCGCCTGGCAGCACCTCGGGCTCGTCCCACCGGTCCAGACCGGTCCTGCCCGGGCGGCGTCCGGCCAGGGCCCGCGCGGCCCGGTGCCCGCGCAGTCCGACCTGTTCGGGGCCGTGGAGGAACCCTGAGGAATCTGTGCATGCGGAGGGTCGCCACTTTCGGCGGCAGGATGCGATGCTTGGCGTTGTCCGATCAGTTCGGGTCGCCTAGACTCCGCCGGACCGCCCCTCTCACCTGACGGGCCGACCATCACCACAGGCCGCCGGGCGGCGGCCCGTAAAGGACCCTGGCTGCAGTGAACCTCATCATCCTTCTCCTCCCGATTATCGCGATCGTCCTGATGTTCCGGTCGCAGAAGAAGCGCCAGCAGCAGCAGCAGTCGATGCAGACCTCGCTGGAGCCGGGAGCCGGAGTGCGCACCATCGGCGGCCTGTACGCCCAGGTGAAGGCGGTCAACGACGAGACCGTCGAGCTGGAGATCGCGCCCGGCGTGGTCAGCCACTTCACCAAGGGCGCGATCGCCGCGGTGCTGGACCCGCAGGAGTACGACGCCATCATCAACGGCCGTCCGCTGGAGGACGAGCTCGCCGAGCTGGCCGAGTCCGTCGAGGCGGACGAGGCCGGGTCGGCCGAGGAGGGCGACAAGCCGCTCTCGCTCTCGAAGGACGGCGCGGACAAGGGCGACGCCGACGGCGGGGCTCCCGCGAGCAAGTAGTACGGTCGGGCTCATCCGGCCGCCGCGGCACTCCGCCGCGCGCCCACAGGACCTCAGGGCCTTCGCTCGTCACGTCTTCCCCCCGTCCCGCCCCACGCCGGACGGGGGCCCGGCGGGCGCTGGCATGGACAGGGAGAAACGAGCAAGGTGGCAACACCCAAGTCGCGTCCGCGCGACGGTTACCCGGGACGGGCCCTGGCCCTCATCCTGGTGGTCACCGTCGGACTGGTCGCCCTCATGTTCGGGACGGGCAACACCAAGCCCCGCCTCGGGATCGACCTCGCCGGCGGCACCAGCATCACGCTGACCGCCGAGTCGGACGACCCCAAGGCGATCAACAAGTCCAACATGAACATCGCTGTCGCGATCATCCAGAAGCGTGTCAACGCGATGGGTGTCTCCGAGGCCGAGGTGCAGACCGAGGGCGACAAGAACATTGTCGTCAACATCCCCAAGGGTGGGGACAAGGAGTCTGCGGCCGACCAGGTCGGCACGACTGCGAAGCTCTTCTTCCGCCCGGTCCTGGCCTACGCCCCCAGCGGCGTGCAGGCCCAGGCGCCCACCGCGAGCCCGAGCGCCTCGGCCTCCGGCAGCGCGGCCCCGGCGCCGACCGCGAGCGCGACGGCCACCGGCGGCTCCACCGCCGCCGCCCCGACGCCCAGCGCGAGCGGCACCAAGGCCGGCCGTGCCCTCGGTGAGGCCCTGACCGCCGACGCCGCGTCGCCGTCCCCGACGGCCACCGCGCCGGCCGCCTCGCCGGCCGCGAGCGCCCCGGCCGCGGACCCCAGCGCCGCCGCCACCGCGCCGTCCGCCGCGGACCTCTCCGCCGCGCTGACCCAGGGCACCGTCCCGGCCGAGCTGCAGGCGCAGTTCGCCGCGCTGGACTGCTCGGTCGACGCGCAGCGCAAGGACTACCAGACGTCCGACCTCACCAAGCCGACGGTCGCCTGCAGCTCCGACAAGGAGCAGGGCTACTACAACAAGTTCGCCCTCGGCCCCGTCCAGGTGAACGGCTCGGACATCTCCAAGGCCCAGGCCACCATCGACACCCAGAACGCCGCCGGCTGGCAGGTCCAGCTGCAGTTCAACGACAACGGGTCGAAGGCCTTCGCGACCACCACCGGCCAGCTGGCCACCCAGGCCCCGCCGGCCAACCAGTTCGCGGTCGTCCTGGACGGCGGCGTGGTCTCCCACCCGCAGGTCCGCGAGTCGATCCCGGGCGGCTCCGCCGTCATCTCCGGCAGCTTCACCCAGGACGAGGCCCAGGGCCTCGCCAACGTCCTGAACTTCGGCGCCCTGCCGCTCAGCTTCGCGCAGAGCGACGTGGTCACCGTCTCGCCGCAGCTCGGCGGGGATCAGCTGAAGGCGGGCCTGATCGCCGGCCTGATCGGCATGATCCTGGTGATCCTCTACTCGCTGGTCTACTACCGCGGCCTCGGCCTGGTCTCGATCGCCGGTCTGCTGGTCTCGGCCGCGCTGACCTACTCGATCATGAGCCTGCTGGGCGCCGGGATCGGCTTCGCGCTGAACCTCCCGGCGGTCTGCGGCGCCATCGTCGCGATCGGCATCACCGCGGACTCCTTCATCGTGTACTTCGAGCGCATCCGCGACGAGGTCCGCGAGGGCGCGCCGCTGCGCCCGGCCGTCCAGCGGGCCTGGCCGCGCGCCCGGCGCACCATCCTGGTGTCGGACTTCGTCTCCTTCCTCTGCGCCGCGGTGCTCTACCTGGTCTCGGTCGGCAAGGTGCAGGGCTTCGCCTTCACCCTCGGCCTGACCACCGCCCTCGACGTCGTGGTGATCTTCCTCTTCACCAAGCCGCTGATCACGCTGCTCGCCCGGAAGAAGTTCTTCTCGGACGGCCACCCGTGGTCCGGCCTGGACCCGAAGCGCCTGGGCGCCCGCCCGCCGATCCGCGGCACCCGTCGCCGGAACTCCGCTCCCGCCGCCACGAAGGAGGCCTGACGCAATGTCACGCTTCTCCAATCTGGGCCACCGGCTCTACCAGGGCGAGGTCAGCTTCGACTTCGTCGGGCGCCGCAAGCTCTGGTACAGCATCTCCGGCGTCATCGTGCTGGTCGCGGCCATCGGCCTGGCCATGGGCCTGCACCTGGGCATCGAGTTCAAGGGCGGCTCGGTCTACACCGTCCAGAAGTCCGGCCTGACCGTCGCCCAGGCGCAGACCGCCGTCAACGACGTGACCCACGGCACCACCGCCCTGGTGCAGTCCACGGACAACGGCAAGGTCCGGATCCAGATCAGCTCCGAGATCGAGCAGTCCCCGGACAGCATCCGCAGCGGCCTCGCCAAGGAGCTGAACGTCCCGGTCGCGGAGATCGACAGCCAGGTGATCGGCCCCAGCTGGGGTGAGCAGATCTCCCACAAGGCGCTGCTCGGCCTGGTCATCTTCATGGTGCTGGTGACGGTCTACATGGCCATCGCCTTCGAGTGGCGGATGGCGGTGGCGGCCCTGGTCGCCCTCATCCACGACCTCCTGATCACCATCGGCGTCTACGCCCTGGTGGGCTTCGAGGTCACCCCCGGTACGGTGATCGGCTTCCTGACCATCCTCGGGTACTCGCTCTACGACACGGTCGTCGTCTTCGACACCGTGAAGGAGAACACCAAGGGGCTCACCAAGCAGAGCAAGCTCACCTACAGCGAGGCGGCCAACGCGGGCCTCAACCAGACCCTGGTGCGGTCCATCAACACCACCGTGGTCGCCCTGCTGCCGGTCGCCGCGCTGCTGTTCATCGGCGGCGGCCTGCTGGGCGCCGGCACCCTGAACGACATCTCGCTCGCGCTGTTCATCGGCCTCGCCGCCGGTGCCTACTCCTCGATCTGCGTCGCCACCCCGCTGCTCGCGCAGCTCAAGGAGGAGCAGCCCGAGATGAAGGCGCTGGCCAAGCGGGTCGCGCAGCGGCGCGCCTCGGAGGCCAAGGCGGCCGCCGAGGCGGCCGGTGACGGCACCCCCGAAGGCGAGGAGTTCGCCGACGAGGACCTGCCGGCCGGTATGGTCGGGCAGCGTGGCCAGGCGGCCGGGCGCTCGCGCGCCAAGGGCCGCCCGACCGGCAAGCGCTGACCCCTCCCCGTCGTAAGGACTGCTCGTGACCTCCCCCGCCACCGACCTCGCCGGCCTGCTGAGCAGCAGGATCCGCGACGTTCCGGACTACCCGAAGCCCGGCGTGCTGTTCAAGGACATCGCGCCGCTGCTCGCCGACGCCGAGGCCTTCGCGGCCCTCACCCGGGCGCTGGCGGAGCGGGCCACGGCGCTCGGGGCGACCAAGGTGGTGGGCCTGGAGGCGCGCGGCTTCGTGCTGGCGGCCCCGGCGGCCTTCGCGGCCGGGCTCGGCTTCGTGCCGGTCCGCAAGAAGGGCAAGCTGCCCGGCGAGGTCCACGCGCAGTCCTACGACCTGGAGTACGGCTCGGCGACGCTGGAGGTCCAGTGCGACGCCTTCACCCCGGGTGAGCGGGTGCTGGTGGTCGACGACGTGCTCGCGACCGGTGGCACCATCGGCGCCTCGCTGGACCTCGTCCGGCGGGCCGGCGCCGAGCTCGCCGGGGTGGTCGTCCTGATGGAGCTGGGCTTCCTGGACGGCCGGGAGCGCCTGGCGGCGCACCTCGACGGCGCCCCGCTGGAGACGCTGGTCGTGGTCTGAGGGACACCTGCGCAAGCAGTCGAGGGCGGTGGTCGCGGTCGCGGCCACCGCCCTCGGCGCGTGCCGGGCCGACACGTGCGGGGGCGCGGCGGAACACCGGCCCGCCAGGCTCGGTACCATGAAGATTCACCCTTGCCGCTCGCGCGAGGGGTCGGCCCCGCGCCCCGAGGAGTGTCCTTGCCCGACGAGGTTGTGCCCACGGCCGCACCGGCCGCCCCCGAGAACGAGCCCGCGCCCGCGGGGGCCGCCCCGGCACGCCCGGCCGCACCCTCGCCGCGACCGGTGGCCCCGGCCGCCCGCCCGACCTCGGCGAGCGGCATGCGGGCCCGGCTGGCCCGGCTCGGCGGCCAGCGCAGCACGGTGCTCAACCCGGTGCTGGAGCCGCTCTTCCGCAGCATCCGGGCCAACGACCCGAAGGCCGACCCGGCCCTGCTGCGGGACATCGAGCGGGCCTACGCGGTGGCCGAGAAGTGGCACCGCGGGCAGAAGCGCAAGAGCGGCGACCCGTACATCACCCACCCGCTGGCCGTCTCCACCATCCTGGCCGAGCTGGGCATGGACGCCGCGACGCTGATGGCCGGGCTGCTGCACGACACCGTCGAGGACACCGACTACGGCCTGGAGACCCTGCGCAAGGACTTCGGCGACTCGGTGGCCCTGCTGGTCGACGGCGTCACCAAGCTGGACCGGGTGAAGTTCGGCGAGGCCGCGCAGGCCGAGACGGTCCGCAAGATGGTCGTGGCGATGGCCAAGGACCCGCGGGTCCTGGTGATCAAGCTCGCCGACCGGCTGCACAACATGCGCACCATGCGCTACCTCAAGCGGGAGAAGCAGGAGGCGAAGGCCCGCGAGACGCTGGAGATCTACGCCCCGCTGGCGCACCGGCTGGGCATGAACACCATCAAGTGGGAGCTGGAGGACCTCGCCTTCGCGATCCTCTACCCCAAGATGTACGACGAGATCGTGCGGCTGGTCGCCGAGCGCGCCCCCAAGCGGGACGAGTACCTGGCCACCGTCATCGACCAGGTGCAGGGCGACCTGCGGGGCGCGCGGATCACCGCCTCCGTCACCGGCCGGCCGAAGCACTACTACTCGGTCTACCAGAAGATGATCGTGCGGGGCCGCGACTTCGCCGAGATCTACGACCTGGTGGGCATCCGGGTCCTGGTCGACACCGTCCGCGACTGCTACGCGGCGCTGGGCACCATCCACGCGCGGTGGAACCCGGTGCCGGGGCGGTTCAAGGACTACATCGCGATGCCCAAGTTCAACATGTACCAGTCGCTGCACACCACGGTGATCGGCCCCGGCGGCAAGCCGGTCGAGCTGCAGATCCGGACCTTCGACATGCACCGCCGGGCCGAGTACGGCATCGCGGCGCACTGGAAGTACAAGCAGCGCGCGGTGGCCGGCGCCTCCAAGGTCCGCACCGACACGCCCTCGCAGACCCGCAAGGACGACAAGGCCGGCGCCGTCAACGAGATGGCCTGGCTGCGGCAGCTGCTGGACTGGCAGAAGGAGACCGAGGACCCGAGCGAGTTCCTGGAGTCGCTGCGCTTCGACCTCTCCAACAACGAGGTCTTCGTCTTCACCCCCAAGGGCGACGTGATAGCGCTGCCCGCCCAGGCCACCCCGGTGGACTTCGCCTTCGCGGTGCACACCGAGGTCGGGTACCGCTGCATAGGGGCCCGGGTCAACGGGCGGCTGGTGCCGCTGGAGTCCACCCTGGAGAACGGTGACACCGTCGAGGTGTTCACCTCCAAGGCGGAGAACGCCGGCCCCTCCCGGGACTGGCTGGGCTTCGTCAAGTCCCCGCGCGCCCGGAACAAGATCAAGGCCTGGTTCTCCAAGGAGCGCCGCGAGGAGGCGATCGAGCAGGGCAAGGAGGCCATCGCCCGCGCGATGCGCAAGCAGGGCCTGCCGATCCAGCGGATCCTCACCGGGGACTCGCTGGTCACGCTGGCGCACGAGATGCGTTACCCCGACATCTCCTCGCTGTACGCGGCGATCGGCGAGGGCCACGTCTCGGCCCAGAACATCGTCCAGAAGCTGGTGCAGGCGCTCGGCGGCGAGGAGGGTGCCACCGAGGACCTCGCCGAGACGGCCACCCCGACGCACGACGGCGGCCGCACCATGCGGCGCCGGGCCAAGGGCGACCCGGGCATCATCGTCAAGGGCGTCGAGGACCTCTGGGTCAAGCTCTCGCGCTGCTGCACCCCGGTGCCCGGCGACCCGATCGTCGGCTTCGTGACCCGTGGCAACGGCGTCTCCGTGCACCGCGCGGACTGCGTCAACGTGGAGTCGCTGAGCCAGCAGCCCGAGCGGATGATCGAGGTCGAGTGGGCGGCCACCCAGTCCTCGGTCTTCCTGGTCGCCATCCAGGTCGAGGCGCTGGACCGCTCCCGGCTGCTCTCGGACGTCACCCGGGTGCTGTCCGACCAGCACGTCAACATCCTGTCGGCGGCGGTGCAGACCTCCCGCGACCGGGTGGCGATGAGCCGCTTCACCTTCGAGATGGGTGACCCCAAGCACCTGGGGCACGTGCTGAAGGCCGTCCGCGGCGTCGAGGGCGTCTACGACGTCTACCGGGTCACCTCGGCCCGCAACAAGTAGGCCGGGACGTACGAGGGGCCCCACCGCCGCGGCGGTGGGGCCCCTCGCACGTGGAGCGGAGCGGCAGGTCAGCCGCTGAACTCCTCCAGGCTCTTCTGGGCCTGGTCGAGCAGGGTCTGCAGGCCGGCCAGCTCGCCCTCCAGCTTCGCCACCCGGGAGGCGTTGCCGGCCGCGCGGGCCTTCTCCAGGTCGGCGTTCAGCTTGTCGGCCTTGGCCTGCAGCAGGCCGGCCATGCCGGCCGCACGGGCCTTGGCCTCCGGGTTGGAGCGCTGCCACTCGGCGTCCTCGGCCTCGCGGATCGCGCGCTCGACGGTGCCCAGGCGGGCGTCCAGCTTCGGGCGGGCGTCGCGCGGGACGTGGCCGATGGCCTCCCAGCGCTCGCTGATGTCACGCAGCGCCGCCTTGGCCGCCTTGAGGTCGCCGATCGGCAGCAGGGTCTCCGCCTCGGCCGCCAGCACCTCCTTGAGCTTCTGGTTCTCGACCTGCTCGGCGTCGCGCTCGCTGAACACGGCGGAGCGGGCCTGGAAGAAGACGTCCTGCGCGCCGCGGAACCGCGCCCACAGCTCGTCCTCGATGTCGCGCTGGGCGCGGCCGGCGGCCTTCCAGCGGGTCATCAGGTCGCGGTACTTGGCCGCGGTGTCGCCCCACTCGGTCGAGCCGGAGAGCGCCTCGGCCTCGGCGACCAGCTTCTCCTTGGCCGCGCGGGCGTGGTCACGCTCGGCGTCCAGGGTCGCGAAGTGCGCCTTGCGGTGCTTGGAGAAGACCGACCGGGCGTGCGAGAAGCGGTGCCACAGCTCGTCGTCGCTCTTGCGGTCCAGGCGCGGCAGCGCCTTCCAGGTGTCCACCAGGGCGCGCAGCCGGTCGCCGGCCTCCCGCCACTGGGTGGACTCGGCGAGCTGCTCGGCCTCGGCGACCAGCTTGTCCTTGGCGGCGCGGGTCTCGTCCTGCGCCTTGGCGCGGGCGGCCTTGCGCTCCTCACGGCGGGTCTCGATGTCGGCACCCAGCGCGTCCAGGCGCTTGGCCAGCGCGTCCAGGTCACCCACCGCGTGCGCCTCGACGACCTGGGCACGCAGGTGCTCCAGGGCCGCCTGGGCGTCCTTGGCCGCAAGGTCGGTGGTCCGTACCCGCTTCTCCAGCAGGCCGATCTCCACGGCGATGCCCTGGTACTTGCGCTCGAAGTAGGCGAGGGCCTCCTCGGGGGAGCCGGCCTGCCAGGAGCCGACGACGCGTTCGCCGTCCGCCGTCCTGACATAGACGGTCCCCTGCTCGTCGACACGGCCCCACGGGTCGCTGCTCATAGCGCGTCCTCCACATGACGTCGCGCCCGCGCCGGGGCGGCACGCGTCCGTCGTCCACAGTTGATGTGCGGCGGACCGATGAGTCCGCCGTCCCGCCCGTCGTGTACTGATGCCGAGGGTGACGGCCGACGGGTCTGGGCACCCTATACAACGCCAACATAGGCGACCGGGGCGGGTGCTGTCCGCATACCCGGCCGGGCGATTTCGGCCACGCGCCGCGCGGCGGCCCCCGCAGGGTACCGGCCGCGCGGCACGGAATGGATCAACCCTTGGCGGTGGCCACCGAGTTGAGGGTGACGTCGGCCATCGGCGCGCCGTCCGAGCCACCGTCCAGGGTGCCCGCGGCGGCGATCTTCTGGAGGGTGTCCAGGCCGCCGGTGATCTTGCCGAACGGGGTGTAGTTCGGCGGCAGCTGGGTGTCCTTGTAGACCAGGAAGAACTGGCTGCCGTTGGTGCCCGCGCCGGCGTTGGCCATCGCCACGGTGCCCGCCGGGTAGGTGGCGCCGGTCAGGTTCTCGTCGGCGAACTTGTAGCCCGGGCCGCCGGATCCGCTGCCGGTCGGGTCACCGCACTGCAGCACGAAGATGCCGTCGGTGGTGAGCCGGTGGCACTTCACGTGGTCGAAGTACTGCTCCCCGGAGAGGAACGCGAAGGAGTTGACGGTGTGCGGCGCCTTGGCGGCGTCCAGCGCGATCGTCACCTTGCCGCAGTTGGTGTCCAGGGTCGCGGTGTACGCGGCCTTGGTGTCGACCGTCAGGGCCGGCTCGGCCGTCCACTGCTTGCCGTTGGGCTTGCCGTCCGCCGGGGCGGCGCAGCCCTCGACGGGCTTGCGGGTCGGCGCCGCCGTCGGGTCGGCGACCGTCGGGGTGGGGGCGGCCTGGGCCGTCTTGTCCTTCGTGTCGCCCGAGTCGAACACCCCGCCGATCACGGCGCCGCCGCCCGCGAGCACGACGACCGCGAGCGCGGCGCCGATGATGCTGTTGCGACGACGGGCCTTCTTCTGGGCCTCGGCCCGGCGCTCGGCCTGACGCTCGTACTTCTCGCGGGCGAGCTGCCGCCGCCGCTGTTCGCTGGTGACCACCGGCCGTGTCTCCTACATATGCGCTGTGGGCCCCCCGCCCACTGGCGGACGAGGAGGGACTCTGGGACTGCTGTGCCTGCGGGTGCCGCCTGCGGATCATCGCACCCATTGGCGGCCAAGTGTAGGGACCTCGCGCGTAAGACGGAGGTGAGGCGCCGCGGCCGGCCCCTCCGGCACGCCCGGGTGGTCCGTGGACGAGCCGGGGCGGCGCCGCCTATCTGGTTCGCAACCGGTGCCACGGCGCCGGTAGGCTGCACGGAGACTTGTACGGAAGCACCATCCGACCGACGGCCGACCACAGAGGACTCGCGTGTTCATCGCCGGATTCCCCGCGGGAGCCTGGGGCACCAACTGCTACCTGGTCGCGCCCGCTCCCGGTGAGGAGTGCGTGATCGTCGACCCGGGCCACGAGGCCACCCAGGGCGTCGAGGACCTCATCCGCGAGCACCGGCTCAAGCCGGTCGCGGTCGTCCTCACCCACGGGCACATCGACCACGTCGCCTCCGTGGTGCCGGTCTGCGGCGCCCGCGGCGTCCCGGCCTGGATCCACCCCGAGGACCGCTACATGCTGGCGGACCCGGAGCGGGCGCTCGGCCGGTCCCTCGGACAGCAGCTGATGGGCTCCATCACCGTCGGCGAGCCCGACGACGTCCGCGAGCTGAAGGACGGCAGCGTCCTCGACCTGGCCGGGCTGCGGCTCACCGTCGACCACGCCCCGGGCCATACCAAGGGGTCGGTGACCTTCAGGACGCCGGCGGCAGCGGACCTCCCTCCGGTGCTGTTCTCGGGCGACCTGCTCTTCGCCGGCTCCATCGGGCGCACGGACCTCCCGGGCGGCGACGGCGACGCGATCATGCGCTCGCTGGCCCGGGTCTGCCTGCCCCTCGACGACGCCACCGTGGTCCTCTCCGGCCACGGAACCCAGACCACCATCGGCCGCGAGCGCGCCACCAACCCCTACCTCCAGCAGGCGGCCGGTGCGCAGGGCGCGCCCGGCTTCCCGCGACGAGGAATGTGACGGAAGAGAAGTTGAGCACCTTCACCGCCCCCAAGGGCACCTACGACCTGCTGCCGCCGAGCTCCGCGACGTACCTGGCGATCCGCGAGCGCCTCTCCGCGCCGCTGCGCCGGGCCGGCTACGGCTACATCGAGACCCCGGTCTTCGAGGACGTCAAGCTCTTCTCCCGCGGTGTCGGCGAGTCCACCGACATCGTCAACAAGGAGATGTACACCCTCACCACCAAGGGCGGCGACGAACTCGCGCTCCGCCCCGAGGGCACCGCCTCCGTCGTCCGGGCCGCCCTCCAGGCCAACCTGCACAAGCTCGGCAACCTGCCGGTCAAGCTCTGGTACTCCGGCTCCTTCTACCGCTACGAGCGGGCCCAGAAGGGCCGCTACCGCCAGTTCGCCCAGATCGGCGCCGAGGCGATCGGCACCGAGGACCCGGCGCTCGACGCCGAGGTGATCATCCTCGCCGACGACGCCTTCCGCTCGCTCGGCCTGCGCGACTACTCGCTGCTGCTCAACAGCCTCGGCGACAAGCAGTGCCGCCCGGTCTACCGGGCCGCCCTGGTCGAGTTCCTGGACGGCCTGGACCTCGACGAGGACACCCGCCGCCGGGCCGGGATCAACCCGCTGCGCGTGCTGGACGACAAGCGCGAGAGCGTGCAGGCCCAGCTGACCGACGCGCCCAAGCTGCGCGACTTCCTCTGCGAGGACTGCAAGGCGTACGACGAGCAGGTCCGTGAGCTGCTCACCGCCGCCGGCGTCGCCTTCGTGGACGACCCCAAGCTGGTCCGCGGGCTGGACTACTACACCCGCACCACCTTCGAGTTCGTGCACAACGGCCTCGGCGCGCAGTCCGCCATCGGCGGCGGCGGCCGCTACGACGGCCTCTCCGAGATGCTCGGCGGCCCCGCGCTGCCGTCCGTCGGCTGGGGCCTCGGCGTGGACCGCACCTTCCTGGCGATGGAGGCCGAGGGCATCGTCCTCGACCTGCCCGCCACCACCTCCGTCTACGCCGTCGCGCTCGGCGAGGAGGCCAAGAACGTCCTGTTCGCCAAGGTCGTCGAGCTGCGCCGGGCCGGCGTCGCCACCGACCTGGCGTTCGGCGTCAAGGGCATCAAGAACGCCATGAAGTCCGCCGACCGCTCCGGCGCCCGCTTCGCACTGATCGCGGGCGACCGCGACCTCGCCGAAGGCGTCGTGCAGCTCAAGGACATGACCACCGGCGAGCAGAACCCCGTCGCCCTGGACGCACTCGTCACCACCCTGAAGGAGAAGCAGCAGTGATCCGCACGCACGACGCGGGCACGCTCCGCGCGGAGCACGCCGGCACCACCATCACCCTGGCCGGCTGGGTCGCCCGCCGCCGCGACCACGGCGGCGTCGCCTTCATCGACCTGCGCGACGCCTCCGGCACCGTGCAGATCGTGGTGCGCGACCTGGACTCCGTGCACGGCCTGCGCGCCGAGTACTGCGTCAAGGTCACCGGCGACGTCCGGATCCGCCCCGAGGGCAACGAGAACACCGAGATCGCGACCGGCGCCGTCGAGGTCGTCGTCAGCGAGATCGAGGTGCTCTCCGAGGCCGCCCCGCTGCCCTTCCCGGTCGCCGAGTACGAGCCGGGCACGGTCAACGAGGAGGTCCGCCTCCGGTACCGCTACCTGGACCTGCGCCGCGAGGGCCCGGCCCGCGCGCTGCGCCTGCGCTCCAAGGTCAACCACGTCATCCGCACGGTGATGGAGGAGAACGGCTTCCTCGACATCGAGACGCCGTACCTCACCCGCTCCACCCCCGAGGGCGCCCGCGACTTCCTCGTCCCCGTCCGCCTGCAGCCGGGCCACTGGTACGCCCTGCCGCAGTCGCCGCAGCTGTTCAAGCAGCTGCTGATGGTGGCCGGGATGGAGAAGTACTACCAGATCGCCCGCTGCTTCCGGGACGAGGACTTCCGCGCCGACCGGCAGCCGGAGTTCACCCAGCTGGACATCGAGGCCTCCTTCGTCGACCAGGAGGACATCCTGGCCCTCGGCGAGAAGACCGTCGCCGCCATCTGGCGCGAGGTGCACGGGTACGAGATCCCGAACCCGCTGCCCCGGATGACCTACGCGGACGCCATGAACCGCTACGGCTCCGACAAGCCGGACGTCCGCTTCGGCCAGGAACTCACCGACCTCACCGAGTACTTCAAGGGCACCGAGTTCCGGGTCTTCCAGGCCCCGTACGTCGGCGCGGTCGTCATGCCCGGCGGCGCCTCGCAGCCCCGCAAGCAGCTGGACGCCTGGCAGGACTGGGCCAAGGCGCGCGGCGCCCGCGGCCTCGCCTACGTCGTCATCGACGCCGAGACCGGCGAGCTGCGCGGCCCGGTCGCCAAGAACCTCAACGCGGAGCATCTGGCCGGCCTCGCCGCCGCCGCCGGGGCGAAGAACGGTGACGCGATCTTCTTCGCGGCCGGCAAGAAGACCGCCTCGCAGGAGCTGCTCGGCGCGGCCCGCCTGGAGATCGGCCGCCGCTGCGACCTGATCGACGAGTCGCAGTGGGCCTTCCTCTGGGTGGTCGACTTCCCGATGTTCGAGCCGATCGAGGACGACAAGGGGCAGTTCCAGGGCTGGCACGCCGTCCACCACCCCTTCACCGCGCCGACCGCCGAGTCGCTCGCCACCTTCGACACCGACCCGGGCAGCGCGCTCTCCAACGCGTACGACCTGGTGCTCAACGGCTCGGAGCTGGGCGGCGGTTCGATCCGTATCCACCAGCGGGACGTGCAGAAGCGGGCGTTCGACGCGATCGGCCTCTCCGAAGAGGAGGCGCAGTCGCAGTTCGGCTTCCTGCTCGACGCCTTCAACTACGGCCCGCCGCCGCACGGCGGGGTCGCCTTCGGCCTGGACCGCATCGTCACGCTGCTGGGCGGGTACGACACCATCCGGGACGTCATCGCGTTCCCGAAGACGTCCACCGGCGGTGACCCGCTGACCGGTGCCCCCACGGCGATCACCCCGGCGCAGCGCCGCGAGGCGGGCGTCGACGCGCAGCCCAAGGTTCGTGAGGAAGCGAAGCCCAAGGGCGAGACCGAGCAGCAGGCCTGACGCCCGGTCTGGTATACCTTCACGGCCCCGGAACGGACGCGGACGACGCGTCCGGGCCGGGGCCGGTCCACAATGGCGTGCGACACCGAAGGAGCGGGGAATGACCCTGCGTACGAGAGTTGAGACCCCTGAGGACGCCCCGGCCACCCGGCGGGTCCACATGGCGGCCTTCCCCGGGCCGGACGAGGCGGACCTCGTCGACGCGCTGCGCCGCGACCCGGCCTGGCTGCCCGAACTGTCCCTGGTGGCGGTCGACAAGGGCGGACTCGTCATCGGCCACGCACTGCTGACCCGGCTCCGGGTCGGCGACGGGGACGGCCTGGCGCTCGCCCCGGTCGCGGTGGCGCCCGAGTGGCAGCGCAAGGGGGTCGGCGAGCTGGTGGTCCGGGCCGCGCTGACCGCCGCCGACGAGGCGGGCGAGCGGGTGGTGGTGGTGCTGGGCGACCCCGACTACTACGGCCGGTTCGGTTTCGCCCCGGCCGTCGAGCACGACCTGACCGGCCCGTTCGAGGTGCCGGACAGCTACTTCCAGGCACTCACCCTCTCCGCGTACGACGGCGGTCCGCGCGGACTCTGTCGCTACCCGGAGCCCTTCGACGCGGTCTGAGGCCCGGCGGCGGCCGGGCCGCCGATCTCCACCGTCGCGCGGCAGCTGCGGATGAAGGCGGTCATCGCGGGCGTGCACGGCCGCTCCCGGGGCCAGTACAGCCCGACCTGGCCCGGGCCGAGCCCCCGGACCGGCCGGTACACCACGCCGGGCCGGGTGCTCAGCCGGCTGATGGTCTCCGGCGCGATGCCGATGCCCTGGCCGCAGGCCACCGCCGCCAGCCACTCGTCCGCGTTGTGCGCGACCGCGCCGATCCGGGCCGGCCGCCCGCCGCGCTCCTGCGCCCCCAGCCAGTACTCCCGCCAGTGGCCGGCCTCCGCGGGCATCGCCACGAACGGCTCCTCCAGCAGCTCGGCGAAGTCGAGCACACCCTCCCCGGCCAGCCGGTGGCCGGCCGCCAGGGCGATGCAGCGCCGGTCCGTCCCCAGCAGGCTGGTCGCGTAGCGCTCCGCCATCCACGGCGGCGCGTGCCACAGCGCGAGGTCCACCTCGCCGGCGGTGAGCCCGGCGGCCGGGTCGAACCAGCTGTTCTGCCGTATCTCGACCTGCCAGCCGGGCATCCTGGTGGTGAAGTCCGTCACGGTCTGCCGGCCGACGAGGTTGATCGTGCCGCCCTCGAAGCCCACCCGGAGCTTCGCCCCGCCCTGCGCCGCCGCGTCCCGGACGGCCCGCAGCGCGTCGTCCCAGGAGCCGAGCAGCTCGGCGGCGTGGGCGGCCAGCGCGTTGCCGGCGGCCGTCGGGGTCATCCCGGCCCGCGAACGCCGGAACAGCTCCGCGCCGACCCGCTCCTCCAGCTGCCGGATCTGCTTGGTGAGCGCCGGCTGGGACACCCGCAGCCGGGCCGCCGCCGCGGTGAGCTGTCCTTCGTCGCAGACCACCGCGAAGGAGCGCAGCAGGCGGGTGTCGATGTCCATGCCGCCAGGTTATGGAACGAGGAATTGGACCCGTCGGGCGGGTCTGGGCCAGAGTTGGCCAGCCGGACGGGGGACGGCGGCCAGGGGGGATCCGGGCCGCCTGCCGGCTGCCCGGCGCGCCGTGGGGGGCTTGCGCCGGGCGAACGGGGGCGGTGGCGTTGGGAGTCGGACGGGGGGCCGGTTTCCAACGCCCGGTCCCGCCCCGCCCCGCCCCCACCCACCGGGCCCCGGGGCCCCTGGCCCTCCGGCCCCTGGTCCTCCGGCCCACCGGACGCGACCGCCCGTGCGGCCCGCCCGTGACGCCCCGGCCGGCCCGCGCCACGCCGCCGGCCCCGGACATGACCTGCGCCCGCCCCCGATCCGGCCTAGCGTGAGTGCTCATCGGCACCTCCCGGACCTCGCCGGGCGGGACTTCGCTCGGGAGGGCACCCAGATGGCAGGCAGGGCCGCAGACGAACGCCTCGCGAAGAAGCCCTACGAGCGGGAGCTGCTGCGGCTGCAGGCCGAGCTGGTGAAGCTCCAGGAATGGGTGCGCGCCGAGGGGGCCCGGCTGGTGGTCGTCTTCGAGGGCCGCGACGCGGCCGGCAAGGGCGGCGCGATCAAGCGGGTGACCGAGTACCTGAACCCCCGCATCGCCCGGGTCGCCGCGCTGCCCACCCCGACCGAGCGCCAGCGCACCCAGTGGTACTTCCAGCGGTACGTCGAGCACCTGCCGGCCGCCGGCGAGATCGTGCTGTTCGACCGCAGCTGGTACAACCGGGCCGGGGTGGAGAAGGTGATGGGCTTCTGCACCGAGGAGGAGTACTGGCAGTTCCTGAACCAGTGCCCGACCTTCGAGCGGATGCTGATCGAGTCGGGCATCCTGCTGCGCAAGTACTGGTTCTCGGTCAGCGACACCGAGCAGGAGCGCCGGTTCCGGGGCCGCCTGGAGGACCCGATGCGGCGCTGGAAGCTCTCCCCGATGGACACCGAGTCGATCACCCGGTGGGAGGAGTACTCCCGGGCCAAGGACGCGATGTTCGTCCACACCGACACCCCCGAGTCGCCCTGGCACGTGGTGGAGAGCGACGACAAGCGCCGGGCCCGGATCAACATGATCGCCCACCTGCTGTCGGTCGTCCCGTACCGCGACGTGGTCCGGCCCGAGATCGAGCTGCCGGCCCGCCCGCCGTCCGAGGGGTACCGCCGGCCGCCGCGCGACCTGCAGAAGTACGTCCCCGACCACGCGGCCACCCTGGCGGGCTGACCCCGGGCCCCGGCCTCCGCCGTCCCGGCCCCGGCCCCCGCCGTCCCGGCCCCGCTCACCGGCGCCGGACTGTCGGCGCCCTCGCATAGGCTGCCGGTGTGGACGAACCGGACCTCTTCACCGCAGCAGCCGAGGAACGCCAGGCCAAGGAGCCCGGGCGGGCCCCGCTCGCCGTACGGATGCGCCCGCGCACCCTGGACGAGGTGGCCGGCCAGCGGCAGCTGCTCAAGGACGGCTCACCGCTGCGCCGCCTGGTCAGCGGCTCGCGCGGCCCGGCCGCGACCAGCTCGGTGATCCTCTGGGGGCCGCCCGGGACGGGCAAGACCACCCTGGCGCACGTGATCAGCCAGGCCGTGGAGGGCCGCTTCGTCGAGCTGTCCGCGATCACCGCGGGCGTCAAGGAGGTCCGCGCCGTCATCGAGGGGGCCCGCCGGGCGGTCGGCATGAGCGGCAAGGAGACGGTGCTCTTCCTCGACGAGATCCACCGCTTCTCCAAGGCGCAGCAGGACTCGCTGCTCCCGGCCGTCGAGAACCGCTGGGTCACCCTGATCGCCGCCACCACCGAGAACCCGTACTTCTCGGTGATCTCCCCGCTGCTCTCCCGCTCGCTGCTGCTCACCCTGGAGTCGCTGACCGACGACGACGTCCGGGCCCTGCTGCACCGCGCGGTGGCCGACGAGCGCGGGCTCGGCGGGGCGCTGGAGCTGAGCCCGGAGGCCGAGGACCACCTCGTCCGGCTGGCCGGCGGGGACGCCCGGCGGGCCCTGACCACCCTGGAGGCCGCGGCCGGGGCGGCCCTGGAGAAGTCCGAGCCGGCCATCACCCTGGCGACCACCGAGACGGCCGTCAACAAGGCGGCGGTGCGCTACGACAAGGACGGCGACCAGCACTACGACGTCGCCAGTGCGCTGATCAAGTCGATCCGGGGCAGCGACGTGGACGCCACCCTGCACTACCTGGCCCGGATGATCGAGGCGGGGGAGGACCCGCGGTTCATCGCCCGGCGGCTGATGATCTCCGCCAGCGAGGACATCGGCCTGGCCGACCCGACCGCCCTGCAGACGGCGGTGGCGGCCGCCCAGGCGGTGGCGCTGATCGGCTTCCCGGAGGCGCGGATCATCCTCTCCCAGGCGGCCATCGCGCTGGCCCTGGCGGCCAAGTCGAACGCGGCCTACCTGGCCATCGACGCGGCCCTCGCCGACGTCCGGCAGGGCCTGGCCGGCGCCGTGCCGCCGCACCTGCGGGACGCCCACTACGGCGGCGCCGGGAAGCTCGGCCACGGCCAGGGGTACCAGTACCCGCACGACCTGCCCGGCGGCATCGCGGCCCAGCAGTACGCGCCGGACACGGTCCACGGCAAGGTCTACTACCGGCCGACCCGGCACGGCGGCGAGGCCCGCTACGCCGACGTGGTGGAGTGGACCAGGGGCCGGCTGTCCGGCGCACCGGCCGCTCCGCCCCGTGAGAAGGGCCCCCGGGAGCCGGCGCGGAAGGGCCCGGCCCCCGGGCCCGCGCCGACGGCGGCGGTGGCCGAGGGCGGGGCGGGGCAGGGGAGCGGCGCCGAGGGCGGCGCGGGGGAGAAGGGCACCGGGGAAAAGAGCGAGTGATCGCCGGGTATACTCGGTCGGAGTGCCATGTCCCGGGACGGCAGCAGGGGTCACCCTGATCTGACCGGCCGCACCAGCGGGGCATCGGCCCGAGGTTCCTCACGGGGCCTCCAGGAGCGTCGCGCACCGTTTCGGTGTCGCGGGCAGCCCACCACGTTCGCGTCGGTGGGCCACTCGTGTGCAAGCACTTCCGTGCCCGGCTCCGGAGAGCGGCTGATCACCCCTCGGGGTGGTTTTTCTCCGGGTCGCGAGGAGCGACCTCCGTCAACACCTGGTGAAGCCGTATTGGAAGAGCAAGGAAGGTTTGGTTCATGGCGAACCAGAAGCGTCCCAAGGTCAAGATTGCCCGTGCGCTGGGTATCCCGCTGACCCCGAAGTCCGTCAAGTACTTCGAGGCCCGCCCGTACCCGCCCGGCCAGCACGGCCGCGGCCGCAAGCAGAACTCGGACTACAAGGTCCGTCTGCTCGAGAAGCAGCGTCTGCGCGCGCAGTACGACCTGAGCGAGACCCAGATGGCCCGCGCGTTCGACCGCGCGAAGAAGGCCGAGGGCAAGACCGGTGAGGCGCTCGTCGCCGACCTGGAGGTGCGCCTCGACTCCCTGGTGCTGCGTTCGGGCATCGCCCGCACCATCTACCAGGCCCGCCAGATGGTCGTTCACGGCCACATCGAGGTCAACGGCCGCAAGGTCAACAAGCCCTCGTTCCAGCTGAAGCCGGGCTACGTCGTGACCGTTCGCGACCGTAGCAAGGAGAAGGTTCCGTTCCAGGTCGCCCGTGAGGGTGGCTACGCGGGCGAGGGCCAGACCCCCAAGTACCTCGAGGTCAACCTCAAGGCCCTGGCCTTCCGCCTGGACCGCGCCCCGCAGCGTCGTGAGATCCCCGTGATCTGCGACGAGCAGCTGGTCGTCGAGTACTACTCGCGCTGACCCGCGAGCGCCGGCCGCCCCGTGCGGCCGGCAGCAGGACCCGGACGAGCCCCCACCGCCCTTCGAGGCGGTGGGGGCTCGTTCTCTTGTCCGCCGGTCATACGCGTCCGCCGGCTCGTCCGGTCCGCCGGCCGCGCTCAGACCGTCTCGGCGCCCATCGCGGCGGCCAGCCGCAGGTGCACCCGGGCCTCGTCGGGGCGGCCCTGGCGCTGGAGGGTGCGGCCGAGCATCAGCCGGGCGTAGTCCTCGGCCGGGTCCTGCTCCAGGACGCGGCGCAGCTCGTCGGCGGCCCGGGAGAGCTGCGCGGAGTGGTACAGGCTGCGGGCGAGCAGCAGCCGGACCGAGAGGTTGCCCGGCTCCTCGGCCAGTACGCCCTCCAGCAGGCGGGCGGCGTCGGTGTACGCCTTCGCGTCGAAGTGGAACCGCGCCAGGGCGTACTCCCTGGAGCTGTCGTGGCCGGCGGTCATCGCCGGGGTGGTCGTGATGGTCATGGCAGGTGCTCCTCTCGCGGGTGCTGCCGCCCACAGCAATGGTGAAGCTTCAACTATTCCGCGCCCGCCCTCGCGGCCGCCGACCCGCCCCCGA
The DNA here is from genome assembly GCF_014655955.1 of Kitasatospora indigofera. GTDB lineage: Bacteria > Actinomycetota > Actinomycetes > Streptomycetales > Streptomycetaceae > Kitasatospora > Kitasatospora indigofera. The sequence goes on along the minus strand of NZ_BNBO01000024.1, from coordinate 23,325 downwards.
CGCCCCCGCCACCGCCACCGCCACCGCCCCCGACGCCCCCGCCACCGACCCCCCGCCACCGACGGTGCCCCTGACCGGGCCGCACCGTCTCACGGGTTGCGCACCGGCCAGGGCGACGGCGTGCGCGGCGACGGCCGGGGGCCCGGCAGCCGGCCCGGCCCGCCCGGCCGCTCCTCGTCCCCGAGCGCCCGGCAGACCGCCGCGTCCAGGTCCAGGACGGCGCCCAGCTCGAAGGCCTCCAGGAACTCCTGCTCGGTCAGCCCGGCCCGGGCCCGCGCCTCGCACTCCTGGTGCGCGCCGTTGAAGGTCCGCGAGCCGAAGAACGGCTTGCCCACGCCCTGCCAGATCCGGTGCGCCGCGCCCTGCAGCACCCGCGCCTCCACCAGGTCGCAGTCCTCGCCCGGCCCCGCCGGCTCGGTCTCCAGCAGCGCGAGCACCTCCACCCCCAGCACGATCCCCAGCAGGTCCCGGAAGAGGTAGTTGAGCCGGACGCACTCGCGCGCGTACGCCCGTGCCAGCCGGACGTCCCCGGCCAGCCACTGCGCGTACGCCATCGCGTAGAGCCCGTAGGCGTACGCCCACTGCTCGCCGTGCTCCTCGCAGACCTCGCGGACCCGGCCGAACCAGAGCTCGCCGGTCTCCGTCTCGCCCTGGAAGAGGTGGGCGACGCCCAGCTCGAACATCGCCATCAGGACGTTGCTGTTGAGCTCGCCGATGGTGTTGTAGTGCCAGAGCGCCTCCTCGAAGAGCTCGGTGGCCCGGCCCGGCTCGTCGCCGATCAGCGCCGCGCAGCCCTGCCGGTGCAGGGCGTAGGCGAGGGCGCGGTCGTCGCCGGTGGCCAGCGCCTGGCGCCGGCACTCCTCCAGGGCCGGCCCGGCCCGGTGCAGGTCACCCTGCAGGGTGGCCATGTAGCCGGTGACCCAGAGGGCCTTCGCCCGGGCCTCGGTCGGTTCGGGGGCGAGCGCGAGGGCGCGGTCCAGCCAGTGCCGGCCCTCGCCCAGGTGCCCGCAGCCGACCCAGTAGAACCACAGGGTGCCGGCCATCAGCAGCGCGATCTGCTCCTCGCCCGGCTCGGCCAGGCAGAACTCCAGCGCCGCCCGGAGGTTGGGGTGCGCCAGCTCGGTGCGCTCGGCGGTCTCCGCCTGCCGCGGGCCGAACCACTCGACCTCGCCCCAGGTGGCCACCCCCAGGTACCAGTCGCGGTGGCGGCGCAGCAGCCGCTGCTCGTCGCCGGTGGCCCGCAGCCACTGGCCGCCGTACTCGCGCAGGGTGTCGAGCATCCGGTACCGCACGGCGGCGGCGCCGGTGCTCCAGCGGGCCGGCCGCCTCGGCGTACCGGGGCCCGCCGGCCGGCCGGCCGGCTCGGTCACCCGGAGCAGCACGGACTTGTTGATCAGGTCGCCGATCAGGTCGAGCATCTCGTCGGCCTCGATGCCGTCCCCGGCGCAGACGTACTCGGCTGCCTCCAGCTCGAAGCTCCCCGCGAAGACCGAGAGGCGGGCCCAGAGTAAACGTTCCTGCACCGTGCAGAGTTCGTGACTCCAGCCGATGGTCGTCCGCAGGGTCTGATGACGCGGCAGGGCGCCGCGCGAGCCGCCGGTGAGCAGTTTGAAGCGGTCGTCCAGCCGGGCGGCGATCTGCTCCACCGACAGCGCGCGCAACCGGCCGGCGGCCAGTTCGACCGCCAGCGGGATACCGTCCAGGCGCCGGCAGAGCTGGGTGATCTCGGGCTCGTCGGCGGGGCCGAGGGCGAAGCCGGGCAGCACCGCCCGGGCCCGGTCGGCGAAGAGCTGCACCGCGTCGGGGAGCCCGGCCGGGCCGGACGCCACCGGCAGCGGAGCGACCGCCAGCAGGTGCTCGCCGGCCGACTGCAGGGACTCCCGGCTGGTCGCCAGCACCCGGAGGCCCGGCAGCGCCCGCAGCAGGGTGTCCACCAGCTCGGCGCAGGCGGCCACCAGGTGTTCGCAGCCGTCCAGCACCAGCAGCAGCCGGCGCCCGGCCAGCTGCTCGACCAGGACGTCCAGCGGCGGGCGGGCCGTCGAGTCGGTCAGCCCCAGGGCCTCCAGCACCGCGTGGCCCAGCAGCAGGGCGTCCTGGACCTCGGCCACCTCGACCAGCTGGACGCCGTCCGGGAAGCTCCGGGCGGCCCGCGCGGCCGCGCGGACGGCCAGCCGGCTCTTGCCGACCCCGCCCGGGCCGGTCACCGTCACCAGCCGGGCCCGGGCCAGCAGTCCGGCCAGCGCCGTCAGCTCCTCCCGGCGCCCGACGAAGCTGGTCACCTCGGCCGGGAGGCCGCCGGCCGCCGCCCCCCGCCGCCCTGCTGCTGACTCGCTGGACAACCCGCCGCTCCCGTTCCGTGGTCCGCGGTCCCGTGGTCCGCGCCGCCCGGTCCGCGTCCTGCGGTCCGCGCTCGGTGGCCCGCGCGCCCACCGGCCGGGGCGCCCGCGCGGGCCGGCACGACCGGCCCACCGGCCCAACGAGGTGACCGGCGGGTAGGTTACGCGCGGACGTCCCGGCCGGGTCCGCCCGCCCGGGGCCCGCCCCGCGGGCCGGCCGGGTTCGCCGCCGGACGGCCCGGCCGTGCCCGTGCCCGCAGGTGGGGCGCCGCGCGCCTGCCCGTAACCCGGTCCGGAAACCGGCCGCGATCGCGATAGGGTTCCCCCTGAGGGGGAACCCGACAAGGCGAGGGAGCGCGCAAGGTGTCCGTGGGAGAGCTGGCCGGCCTGCTCGTCGCCGTGTTCTGGGCGGTCCTGGTCACCCTGCTCGCGGTCGTCCTGGTCCGGCTCTCACGGGTGCTCAGGGAGGCCGCGGCCCTGGTGTCCGCCGTCACCGAGCAGGCCGTCCCGCTGCTGGTCGACGCGGGCAGCGCGGTCCGCAGCGCCAACGAGCAGCTGGCGCGGGTGGACGAGATCACCGCCAACGTGCAGGACGCCGCCGCCAACGCCAACGCCCTCTCCTCCACCGTCGCCGCCACCTTGGGCGGCCCGCTGGTCAAGGTCGCGGCCTTCAGCTACGGCGTCCGCAAGGCGGTCGCCAAGCAGAACGGCACCGCGGGCCTGCCGCAGCAGCCGGCCGAGCGCGAGGCGCTGGCCCGGCTGGTCCGGGCCGAGGTGCGCGCCGCGACCGCGCCGCGCGGCGGCCTGCTCTCCAGGGTCCGGCGCGCGGTGAGGGGCTGACGGCATGGTTCGGCGCATCTTCTGGATGGCGGTCGGCGCCGGCGCCACCGTCTGGGCCATGAACAAGGCCAACGAGGCCGTCCACCGGCTCACCCCTGACAGTCTTTCGGGCACCGCCGCCCGCGGCGCGCTGCACCTGGGCGACGTGGCGAAGCGTTTCGCCGGCGACGTCCGCGCGGGCATGGCCGAGCGCGAGGAGCAACTGCGCGCCGACCTCGGCCTGGACGGCACCGCCGTGGTCGAGCCCCGCCGGCACCGGGCGCTGCGCGGCGAGCCCGAGTACCGAGCTATCTCGGCGGCGCCCGGCAGTCCGGCCGCCGCCCTGCCTCCGTCCAGCAGTGCCCGTCCCACCCCCAGAGCCATCGAACCGACGCCCCGCCGGCCGCTTTCGCCGCGGGGCAGCACCCCGAACCGGAAGGACCAATAATGGAGTCGGCAGAGATCCGCCGCCGCTGGCTGCGCTTCTTCGAGGAGCGCGGGCACACCGTCGTTCCGTCGGCGTCCCTGGTCGCCGACGACCCCACCCTGCTGCTGGTCAACGCCGGCATGGTGCCCTTCAAGCCGTACTTCCTCGGCGAGGTGAAGCCGCAGTACTCGCGCGCCACCAGCGTCCAGAAGTGCGTGCGCACGCTGGACATCGAAGAGGTCGGCAAGACCACCCGGCACGGCTCGTTCTTCCAGATGTGCGGCAACTTCTCCTTCGGCGACTACTTCAAGGAAGGCGCCATCAAGTTCGCCTGGGAGCTGCTCACCGGCTCCGTCGCGGACGGCGGCTACGGCCTGGAGAAGGAGAAGCTGTGGATCACCGTCTACCAGGACGACGACGAGGCCGAGCAGATCTGGCGTGACGTCATCGGCGTGCCGTCCGAGCGCATCCAGCGCCTCGGCATGAAGGACAACTTCTGGTCGATGGGCGTCCCCGGCCCGTGCGGCCCGTGCTCGGAGATCAACTACGACCGCGGCCCCGCCTACGGCGAGGAGGGCGGCCCGGCCGTCAACGGCGAGCGCTACCTGGAGATCTGGAACCTGGTCTTCATGCAGTACGAGCGCGGCCACGGCGACGGCAAGGACGGCTTCGAGATCCTCGGCGACCTGCCGAGCAAGAACATCGACACCGGTCTCGGCCTGGAGCGCCTCGCCGCGATCCTGCAGGACGTCGACAACCTCTTCGAGATCGACACCAGCCGGATGATCCTCGACCGCGCCGCCGAGCTCACCGGCCACACCTACGGCGCCGACCACAGGTCGGACGTCTCGCTGCGCGTGGTCACCGACCACTTCCGCACCGCCGTGATGCTGGTCGGCGACGGCGTGACCCCGGGCAACGAGGGCCGCGGCTACGTGCTGCGCCGGATCCTGCGCCGGGCCATCCGCAACATGCGCCTGCTGGGCGCCACCGGCACGGTGGCCAAGGACCTCACGGACATCACCATCAAGGCGATGGCCCCGCAGTACCCGGAGCTGGAGAGCGACCGCAAGCGCATCGAGACCGTCGTGGTCGCCGAGGAGAGCGCCTTCCTCCAGACCCTGCGCAGCGGCACCAACCTGCTGGACGCCGCGGTCACCGAGACCAAGCAGTCCGGCGGCGCCGTGCTCTCCGGCGACCAGGCGTTCAAGCTGCACGACACCTACGGCTTCCCGATCGACCTGACCCTGGAGATGGCCGAGGAGCAGGGCCTCCAGGTCGACGAGGCCGGGTTCCGCCGCCTCATGCAGGAGCAGCGGGACCGCGCCAAGGCCGACGCCAAGGCCAAGAAGATGGGCCACGCCGACGTCGCGGCCTACCGCGAGGTGGCCGACAGGTCCGGCGCCTCGGTCTTCACCGGCTACACCGCCACCGAGGGCGAGGCCACCGTGGTGGGCCTGCTGGTGAACGGCGTTCCGGCGCCCGCCGCCACCGAGGGCGACGAGGTCGAGATCATCCTCGACCGCACCCCGTTCTACGCCGAGGGCGGCGGCCAGCTCGCCGACCACGGCCGGATCCGACTGGAGTCCGGCGCGGTCGTCGAGATCCGTGACGTGCAGCAGCCGGTGCCCGGCGTGACCGTGCACTCCGGCGGGGTGCTGTTCGGCGAGGTCGTGCTCGGTGCCTCCGCGTACGCCAGCATCGACGTGGACCGCCGCCGGGCCGTCTCCCGCGCCCACTCGGCCACCCACCTGACCCACCAGGCGCTGCGCGACGCGCTCGGCCCGACGGCCGCCCAGGCCGGCTCCGAGAACGCGCCGGGCCGGTTCCGCTTCGACTTCGGCTCGCCCGCCGCCGTGCCCGGCAGCGTGCTGACCGACGTCGAGCAGAAGATCAACGAGGTGCTGGTCCGCGAACTCGACGTCACCGCCGAGGTCATGACGATGGACCAGGCCCGCAAGGCCGGCGCCATCGCGATGTTCGGCGAGAAGTACGGCGACGCCGTCCGGGTCGTCACCATCGGCGACTTCTCCAAGGAGCTGTGCGGCGGCACGCACGTCGGCAACACCGCCCAGCTGGGCCTGGTGAAGCTGCTCGGCGAGTCCTCGATCGGCTCCGGCGTGCGCCGGGTCGAGGCGCTGGTCGGCGTGGACGCGTACAAGTTCCTGGCCCGTGAGCACACCGTGGTCGCCCAGCTCACCGAGCTGGTCAAGGGCCGCCCGGAGGAGCTGCCGGAGAAGATCTCGGGCATGCTCGCCAAGCTCAAGGACGCCGAGAAGGAGATCGAGCGGTTCCGCGCCGAGAAGGTGCTGGCCGCCGCCGCCGGCCTGGCCGACGCGGCCGAGGACGTCCGGGGCGTCGCCCTGGTCGCCGCCCGGGTCAGCGACGGCGTGGGCGCGGACGAGCTGCGCAAGCTGGTGCTGGACGTCCGCAACCGGCTCGGGTCCCGCCCGGCCGTGGTCGCGGCCTTCACCGTGGCGAACGACCGCCCGCTGACCGTGATCGCCACCAACGAGGACGCCCGCGCGCGCGGCGTCAAGGCCGGCGAGCTGGTCCGCACCGCGGCCAAGACCCTCGGCGGCGGCGGTGGCGGCAAGGACGACGTCGCCCAGGGCGGCGGCACCGACCCGTCCGCCGTGGACGAGGCCATCGCCGCGGTCCGCGCCCTGGTGGCGGAGCGCGCCTCCTGATGAACGACCGCTACCGGGACGTTTCGCACGAGGCCGAGCCGCAGCCGGAGGCGCGCCCGCCCTGGCGCCGCGGCCGGCGGATCGCCGTCGACGTCGGTGACGCCCGGATCGGGGTCGCGTCCTGCGACCCCGACGGGATGATCGCGACGCCCGTGGAGACCGTCCCGGCCGGCGGGCGCTCGCAGGCCAGGATCCTCGCCATCGCGGAGGAGTACGACGCGATCGAGGTGATCGTCGGCCTGCCGCGCTCGCTCAGCGGCAAGGAGGGCCCGGCGGCCGCCAAGGTCCGGCTGTACGCCGGGCAGCTGGCGGTGAAGCTCGCGCCGGTGCCGGTCCGGCTGGTGGACGAGCGGATGTCCACCGTCACGGCGACGCACGGGCTGCGCGCCTCGGGCGTGAAGGCGAAGAAGGGGCGTTCGGTGGTCGACCAGGCCGCCGCCGTGGTGATCCTGCAGAGTGCCCTGGAGGCTGAACGGGTGAGCGGCAGACCGCCTGGTGAGAGCGTCGAGCCGGTCATCTGATCGGCTTGGACTAGCGTCCCTGACGAGGGGCCCGTGCGGACGCGTCCGCACGGGCCCCTCTTCCTTTCCCAAGCGCGTTCGGGCACCGCCAACTCGTCCGGCAAGCCCGTCCGGGACAGCCGAGGGGGCACCGCCATGACCGACCAGGACTTCACCCCCGGGCTCACCCCCGGCCACCTCGGGGCGCCCCCGAACGAGCCGGAGGGCCGCCCGCCGGGCCTGGGCCCGCTGCACGAGCCGCCGGACCCGGAGCGGCTGCGCACCGGCCTCGCCTGCGCGCTGACCGCGCTGGCCCTGGTGGTGCTGATCGGCGGGGCGGCCCTGACCGGCTGGTCCTGGTGGCAGGGCCAGCGCAAGCAGCCGACCGCCGACTACGCCGGCGGCGGCACGGGTGTGGTGGAGATCTCCGTCCCGCAGGGCGCCGGCCTGATCCAGATCGCCGGCACGCTGGTGCGCAAGGGCGTGGTGGCCAGCTCGCAGGCCTTCACCAAGGCCGCGGCGGGCAGCGGGTCGGCGGCCGGGCGGATCCAGGCGGGCACCTACACCCTGCGGCTGAAGATGTCGGCGGCCTCGGCGCTGGCCGTCCTGATCGACCCGGCGAACGCCAACGGCCTGACCATCCCCGAGGGCTGGCGCGGCACCCAGGTCTTCGCGGCGATCGACCAGAAGCTCAAGCTGCCGAAGGGCACCACCGAGCGGGCCGCCCAGGAGCAGGTCGCCGAGCTGGGCCTGCCGGAGGTCACCAACGGCCGGCCGGAGGGCTACCTCTTCCCCGCCACCTACAGCGTCACCGGCGACACCACGCCGGTGGACCTGCTCAAGCAGATGGTCCAGCAGGCGGGCAAGGACTTCGCCAGCGAGGACGTGGAGACGGTCGCGGCCGCCATGGGCCAGACCCCGTACGGGGTCCTGACGGTCGCCAGCCTCGTCCAGGGCGAGGCGGACAACTCGGAGGACATGGCCAAGGTCGCCCGGGTGATCTACAACCGGCTGGCGCAGAAGATGCCGCTGCAGCTCGACTCCACCATCAACTACGCGCTCGGGCGCAGCACCCTCGACACCACCGTCACCGACACCAAGCTCGACTCCCCGTACAACACCTATCTGCACCAGGGGCTGCCGCCGACGCCGATCTCCAACCCGGGCCGGCAGGCGATCCGGGCCGCCGCGGAGCCCGCGGCGGGGGACTGGCTCTACTTCGTGACGGTCAAGCCCGGCGACACCCGGTTCACCGACAGTCTTGAGCAACATGCCCGCAACGTCGCGGAGTTCAACGCACTGCGGGCCGCGCAGGGCAGTCCGTCGCCGGGGGCCGAGAAGCACTGACGGGGCCCGCCGGGAGCCGTTCGGTGTTCTGCGGTACGGTAACGTCTCCCTTCAGGCGTTGCGGTAGCACGCCGGTTCGAGTTACTTGCCGGGACGCCGTCCCGGACGACCGGTCGGATCCGTCGGTCGTCTCCGTCGGCATAAGGGGATCGATGACTGATCTGGGTCGGGGCTACGGCTCCCAGGGCTCCGAGCCGTGGCGCCCTGGTGATCCGGTGTACGGCGGTCAGCAGCAGCCGGTCCCCGGCCAGGAGGACGGCGGCTGGCAGCAGAACCCGGTGCAGCAGCCCGATCCGTTCGGCCAGGGCCAGCAGCAGTACGGCCAGCACGGCTACCCCCAGCAGTCGCACCAGCAGCAGGGCCAGCAGCAGCAGTACGCGCAGGGCCAGCAGCAGTACGGGCAGCAGGGCTACGGCCAGCAGCAGTTCGGCCAGCAGGGCTTCCAGCAGCAGCCGAACCCGGTGCAGCCGAACCCGATGCAGCAGGGGCAGCAGCAGTACGTCCAGGGCCAGCAGCAGTTCGGCCAGCAGGGCTACCAGCAGCAGCCGAACCCGGTGCAGCCGAACCCCGCGCAGCAGGGGCAGCAGTACGCGCAGGGCCAGCAGCAGTTCGGCCAGCAGGGCTACCAGCAGCAGGGCGGGCCGCAGACCTCGGGCCAGCTGCCGCAGCAGGGCCAGACCCAGCAGGGCCAGCCGCAGCAGGGCTTCCCCGGCCGGCAGCAGCAGCCGTTCGGCCGGCCGCAGCAGCCGGCCCAGCAGGGCCGCCGCCCGCAGCCGGCCGAGCCCGCCGGCCCCGGCCCGGACGGCATCGACTGGGAGGCGGAGGCCGCCGCACTGGAGGCCGGTGCCGCCGCGCCGGCCGGGGCCGAGCCCGACGCCGAGCAGTGGGACGGCGCGGAGGACGAGTTCCAGGACGAGCAGGAGGAGGAGCAGGGCTCCTTCCTCGGCGACCTGGACGACTCCCGCGAGGCCAAGCGCAAGCGCAAGGAGAAGGGCAAGAAGTCCGGCCGCCGCAACGGCGGTGCCTGCCTGCTGGTGGCCCTGGTGCTGATGGGCGGCGTGGCCGGCGGCGGCTGGTGGGGCTACGGCTTCTACCAGAGCCACTTCGGGCCGCCCGCCGACTTCGCGGGCGACGGCACCACGTCCGTCCAGGTCGAGATCAAGCTGGGCTCCTCGGGCGGCCAGATGGGCCAGGCGCTCAAGGCGGCGGGCGTCGTCAAGAGCGTCGAGGCCTTCACCGACGCCTTCGGCAAGGACCCGAAGTCCCAGGGCATCCAGCCGGGCTTCTTCACCCTGAAGCGGGAGATGTCGGCCGCGGCCGCGCTGAAGATCCTGATCGACTCGGCGGGCGGCGAGAACCTGATCCTCCAGGAGGGCCTCAGCGCGGCGGAGATCTACGCCAAGATCGACGACAAGCTGAAGCAGCCCAAGGGCACCACGGCCGGCGTCGCCAAGGCCCAGGTCGCCGAGCTCGGCCTGCCCGCCTTCGCGGGCGGCAACCCGGAGGGATTCCTCTTCCCCACCAGGTACGCCATCGCCAAGGACATGAAGCCGGTCGAGCTGCTCAAGCAGATGGTCGCCAAGGCGACCGAGCAGTACCAGGCCCTGAACCTGGACGCGGGCGCGCAGAAGATCGGCCTGAAGAACGCCTACGAGGTGGTCATCGAGGCGAGCATCCTCCAGAAGGAGGGCAACAACGCCGCGGACTTCGGCAGGATGGCCCGCACCATCCAGAACCGCCTGGCCGACGAGGCGCAGACGCAGCACCGCCTCGGCATGGACACCACGCTCCAGTACTCCCTCGGTCGCAAGAACCTGACCGAGAAGGAGATGGACGACGCGTCCAACAAGTACAACACCTACCTGAACGCGGGCCTGCCGCCGACGCCGATCGCCAACCCCGGCGCGGACGCCCTGAAGGCGGTGCTCAACCCGCCGGACGGGAAGTGGCTGTTCTTCATCGCGATGTCCCCGACCGAGACCCGGTTCGCCGACACCTATGCCCAGCACCTGGTCAACGTGCAGGAGTACTGCACCGCGGCGGGCCAGGGCTTCGACAAGGCCCGCGGCCACTGCGTCACCAAGTAGCCCCAGCACCGGGCACCGACACCCGGGACGAGCAGGACGAAGGAACGTGGACAGCAAGCACAGGGCGGCCGTGCTCGGATCGCCGATCGCGCACTCCCTCTCACCGGTGCTGCACCGGGCGGCGTTCCGGGCGCTCGGCCTGGAGCGGTGGAGCTATCAGCGCTTCGAGGTGGACGAGGCCGGGCTGGCCGGGTTCCTCGCCGGGCTGGACGAGGCCGCGTGGGCCGGGCTCTCGCTGACCATGCCGCTCAAGCGGGCGGTGATCCCGCTGCTGGACGAGGTGAGCGCCACCGCCAGGTCGGTGGACGCCGTCAACACGGTGCTGTTCCACCCGGACGGGCGCCGGACGGGCGACAACACGGACGTCCCGGGCCTGGTGAACGCGCTGCGCGAGCGGGGCGTCGGCAGCGTCCCGGCCGCGGCCGTGCTCGGGGCCGGGGCCACCGCCTCCTCCGCGCTCGCCGCGCTGGCCCAGATCTGCACCGGCGAGGTGACGGTCTACGTCCGCAGCGCCGAGCGGGCCCGGGAGATGGCCGAACTGGGCGAGCGGCTCGGCCTCGACCTGCGGACCGCCGACTGGGAGCGCGGCGCCGAGGCGCTGGAGCGTCCGCTGACCGTCTCCACCACCCCGGCCGGGGCCACCGACGGGTTCACCGCCGGCCTGCCCGCCGCGCCCGGCGCGCTCTTCGACGTGCTCTACCACCCGTGGCCGACCAAGCTGGTCGCGGCCTGCGCGGAGCGCGGCGCCACCGTGCTGGGCGGGCTCGACCTGCTGGTGCACCAGGCGGTGCTGCAGAGCGAGGCGTTCACCGGGATCACCCCGGGCCCGCTGGCCGCGATGCGCGAGGCGGGCGAGGCGGCCCTCGCCGCGGGCTGAGCCGCGGCCCCCTCCCGGTGCGCCGCGGGCGGCCGGGCGGCCCCGCCCGGTGCCGTCCCGGCCGGTGGCGGCCACTGTCCGCAACGCGGACCGTGCGTCCGGTGGCCGCCCGGGCATGAAAGGATTCGGGGGAGAGACGCGGGACCGGCACGACCTGGGACCCGCGGTAAGAATGCCCGGTCGGCCCGCGCGGTGCGCGCAGCGGCCGGTCCGCTGACGAAGGAGCTCCGTTGGGTACGTTGCGCTGGCTGACCGCGGGGGAGTCGCACGGCCCCGCACTCGTCGCGACGCTGGAGGGCCTGCCCGCCGGCGTACCGGTGACCACCGAGCTCGTCGCCGACGCGCTGGCCCGCCGCCGGCTCGGCTACGGCCGCGGTGCCCGGATGAAGTTCGAGCAGGACGAGGTCACCTTCCTCGGCGGTGTGCGGCACGGCCTGACCATGGGCAGCCCGGTGGCGGTCATGGTCGGCAACACCGAGTGGCCCAAGTGGGAGCAGGTCATGTCGGCCGACCCGGTCGACCCGGAGATCCTGGCCGGCCTCGCCCGCAACGAGGCGCTCACCCGCCCCCGCCCCGGCCACGCCGACCTGGCGGGCATGCAGAAGTACTCCATCGACGAGGCCCGGCCGATCCTGGAGCGCGCCAGCGCCCGCGAGACGGCCGCCCGGGTGGCGCTGGGCGCGGTCGCCCGCTCCTACCTCAAGGAGACCTGCGGCATCGAGCTGGTCTCGCACGTCGTGGAGCTGGCCGCCGCCAAGGCCCCGGCCGGCGTGCTGCCGCTGCCCTCGGACGAGGCCCGGCTGGACGAGGACCCGGTGCGCTGCCTGGACGCCGACGCCTCCAAGCGGATGGTCGCCGAGATCGACCAGGCCCACAAGGACGGCGACACCCTCGGCGGTGTGGTCGAGGTGCTCGCCTACGGCCTGCCGCCGGGCCTCGGCTCGCACGTGCACTGGGACCGCCGGCTGGACGCCCGGCTGGCCGCCGCGCTGATGGGCATCCAGGCGATCAAGGGCGTCGAGGTCGGCGACGGCTTCGAGCTGGCCCGGATCCCGGGCTCGCAGGCGCACGACGAGATCGTCCCGACCCCGGAGGGCGTCCGGCGCACCTCCGGCCGCTCGGGCGGTACCGAGGGCGGCCTGTCCACCGGCGAGCTGCTGCGCGTGCGCGCCGCGATGAAGCCGATCGCGACCGTCCCGCGCGCCCTGCAGACCCTGGACGTGCGCACCGGCGAGCCGGCCAAGGCGCACCACCAGCGGTCCGACGTCTGTGCCGTGCCGGCCGCGGGCATCGTCGCCGAGGCGATGGTGGCGCTGGTGCTGGCCGACGCGGTGAGCGAGAAGTTCGGCGGCGACAACGTCTCCGAGACCCGCCGCAACGTCCGGGGCTACCTCGACAACCTGGTCGTCCGGTGACCGCACCGGTCCTCGTGCTGGTCGGCCCGCCCGGCAGTGGCAAGACCACCGTCGGGCGGGAGCTGGCCGCGCGGCTCGGGGTCGGCTTCCGCGACACCGACGCCGACATCGAGGCGCTGGCCGGCAAGCCGATCTCGGAGATCTTCATCGACGAGGGCGAGCCGCACTTCCGGGAGCTGGAGCGGGCCGCCGTCCGCGACGCCGCCACCAGCCACCCCGGTGTGCTCGCCCTCGGCGGCGGCGCGGTGCTGGCCGAGGCCACCCGCGCCGTGCTGGCGGGCCTGCCCGTGGTGTTCCTGGAGGTCGCCCTCGCCGACGCGGTCAAGCGGGTCGGCCTGGATGCGCCGCGCCCGCTGCTCGCGGTCAACCCGCGGGCCAGCTGGCGCGAGCTGATGGAGGCCAGGCGGCCGCTGTACCTGGAGGTGGCGACCGCCGTCGTCGCCACCGAGGGGCGCTCCCCGGAGCAGGTCGCCGACGCCGTACTCGAAGCACTGGAGCTGCAGCCGAAATGAACGAGCAGGGGCGCATGACTGACACCGTGACCATCCACGTCGGTGGCAGCGCCGGCCACGACCCGTACGACGTGCTGATCGGGCACCAGCTGCTGGGCGAGCTCGGCAAGCTGATCGGCACCCGGGCCCGCCGCGTCGCGATCATCCACCCGGAGGCCCTGGAGGCCACCGGCGAGGCGATCCGCGAGGACCTCGCGGCCGAGGGCTACGAGGCGATCGCCCTTCAGGTGCCCAACGCCGAGGACGCCAAGAGCGCCGAGGTCGCCGCGTACTGCTGGTCGGTGCTCGGCCAGACCGGCTTCACCCGCAGCGACGTGATCGTCGGCCTCGGCGGCGGCGCCACCACCGACCTGGCCGGCTTCGTCGCCGCGACCTGGCTGCGCGGGGTGCGCTGGATCTCCATGCCCACCACGCTGCTCGGCATGGTGGACGCGGCCGTCGGCGGCAAGACCGGCATCAACATCGCCGAGGGCAAGAACATGGTCGGGGCCTTCCACCCCCCGGCCGGCGTGCTCGCCGACCTGGACACCCTGGAGACGGTGCCCCGGCACGACTACGTCTCCGGGCTCGCCGAGGTCATCAAGGCCGGCTTCATCGCCGACCCGGCCATCCTCGACCTGGTCGAGGCCGACCCCGAGGGCGCCAAGAGCCCGGCCGGCCCGCACACCCTGGAGCTCATCCGGCGGGCCATCCAGGTCAAGGCCGACGTGGTCTCCGGGGACCTCAAGGAGGCCGGCCGCCGCGAGATCCTCAACTACGGGCACACCCTCGCGCACGCCATCGAGCGCAACGAGCGCTACAAGTGGCGGCACGGCGCGGCCGTCTCGGTCGGCATGGTCTTCGCCGCCGAACTCGGCCGGCTCGCCGGGCGCCTGGACGACGAGACCGCCGACCGGCACCGCACGGTGCTTGCCTCGGTCGGCCTGCCGCTCACCTACCGCGGTGACGCCTGGCCGAAGCTGCTGGACGCGATGAAGATCGACAAGAAGTCGCGCGGCGACCTGCTGCGCTTCATCGTCCTCGACGGCCTGGCCAGGACTTCCGTGCTGGAGGGCCCCGACCCGTCGCTGCTGGCCGCCGCCTACGCGGAGGTCTCCGCGTGACCAGGGTGATGGTCCTCAACGGCCCCAACCTCGGCCGGCTCGGCAGCCGGGAGCCCGACGTCTACGGCGCCACCTCGTACGCCGGACTGGTCGAGCGCTGCACCGCGCTCGGCAAGGAGTTCGGCTTCGAGGTCGAGGTGCACGAGACCAACTCCGAGCAGCGGATGGTCGAGTGGCTGCACGAGGCGGCCGACGGCCGGGTGCCGGTGGTGATCAACCCGGGCGCCTTCACGCACTATTCGTACGCGATGCGCGACGCCGCCGCCCAGCGGACGGCGCCGCTGATCGAGGTGCACATCTCCAACCCGTACGCGCGCGAGGAGTTCCGGCACACCTCGGTGATCGCCGCGGTGGCCTCCGGCACCATCGCCGGCTTCGGCCTCGGCTCGTACGAGCTGGCCCTGCGTGCCCTGGCGGAGCAGCTCACCACGCGCTGACGCAAGATCATCGGCCCGGTGGCGGACTGTGCCCGCCACCGGGCCGACGTGTAGTGTCCCCGTCGGAGACGGTGTCGGGAGGTGACCGTGACGCAGTACACAGGGGGAGGGCAGCTGCCTCCCCGGCCGGTGGCCCCGCCGGCCCCGGCCGCGCCCGCCGGTCCCGCAGCCGCCGGATTCGCGCCCGTCGGTCCCGCCGCCGCCCCCGGACCGGCCGCCCCCGGACCGGCCGTACCCGCAGCGCCGCCCGCCGGTGCCGTACCTGCCGGGCCGCCCGCCGGACCCGTACCGGTCGCGCACCCGCCGGCGCCCGCCGCGTCCGGCGTACCCACCGTCCCCCTCATGCCCGTGGTGCCCGGGACCGCCGCCCCCGCGCCGGCCGCCCTGACCGCGCCCCCGCTCCTCGTCAGCACCAACGCGGCCGGGCCGCCCCCCGGCCACTCCGCCCCGCAGCACCCGTACGGCAACCCGGCCCTGCGCGCGCACGGCGCCCCCGGCCCGCCCGGCCGGCCCGTGCCCGCCGGTGCGACCGGGCACTTCCTGCTGCCGTCCGGCGCGCCCGTGCAGCTCCCGGCGCACCCGCAGCAGCACGCCCCCACCGGCCCCATCGCCGTCCTGCTGATCGGCCCGGCCGGCGCCGGCAAGACGACCGTCGCCCGGCACTGGGCCGAGCGCCGCCCGTCCCCGACCGCGCACATCAGCCTGGACGACGTCCGCGAGTGGGTGCAGTCCGGCTTCGCCAACCCGCAGTCCGGCTGGAACAACGCCTCCGAGGCGCAGTACCGGCTGGCCCGCCGCACCTGCGGCTTCGCCTGTCGCAACTACCTCGCCAACGGCATCTCCTGCATCATCGACGACGCGGTCTTCCCCGACCGCCCGGCGATCGGCCTCGGCGGCTGGAAGCGCCACATCGGCCCCGGCATGATCCCCGTGGTGCTGCTCCCGGGCCTGGACTCCGTCCTCGCCCGCAACGCCCGCCGCAGCGGCAACCGTCGCCTCAGCGACGAGGAGGTCGCCCGGATCCACGGCCGGATGGCCGGCTGGTACAACTCCGGGCTGCCGATCATCGACAACTCGCAGCTGGACGTCGCGGCCACCGCCGCCGCCCTGGACCAGGTCATCCTGGCCCGGCTGCTGGGCCGCCCGGTGCGCTGAGCACGCTCCCCCCGGCCGCCCGGTGCGGTACGTACGCGCGCACCGGCCCGCCCGGCACCGGCCGGTCCGGCAACGCCCGGCGGCCAGGGCCGGCTGTCAGTACCGGCTGGGATGATGGACCTGTCCTGCTGATCCACCGGGGGAGCCGAGTCCGTGCCCGAAGGCCACATCATCCACCGCCTCGCCGCCGAGAACCTCAAGACCTTCGGCGGCCGTCCCGTCCGGGTCTCCAGCCCGCAGGGGCGGTTCGCCGACGGCGCCAAGCTGATCGACGGCCAGCTGCTGGCCACGGCCGAGGCGACCGGGAAGCACCTCTTCCTCGGCTTCGAGGAGGGTGCCTGGCTGCACGTCCACCTCGGCCTGTACGGCGGCTTCACCTTCGGCGAGGGCCCGGCCCCCGCGCCGGTCGGCGTGGTGCGCCTGCGGCTGGAGAACGACGACGCGTACGCCGACCTGCGCGGCCCCACCACCTGCGAGCTGCTCACCGCCGCCGAGAAGGCCGCCGTGCACGCCCGCCTCGGGCCCGACCCGTTGCGCGCGGACGCCGACCCGGTGCTGGCCTGGCGGCGGATCTCCGCCAGCCGGACGACGGTCGCCGCCCTGCTGATGGACCAGAAGGTGCTGGCCGGGGTCGGCAACGTCTACCGCGCCGAGGTGCTGTTCCGGCTCGGCATCAGCCCGCACCGGGCCGGCCGCGACCTCACCCGCGCCGAGTGGGACGCCGTCTGGGCCGATCTGGTGGGCCTGATGCACGAGGGCGTCGGCGCGGGCCGGATCGACACCGTCCGCCCCGAGCACACCCCCGAGGCGATGGGCCGCCCCCCGCGGGTGGACGACCACGGCGGCGAGGTCTACGTCTACCGCCGCGCGGCGATGCCCTGCCTGGTGTGCGGGACGGACGTCCGCACCGAGGAGCACGCCGCCCGCAACCTCTTCTGGTGCCCCACCTGCCAGCAGGCCTGACGCCCGCCCGGGCCGGCCCCGGCGGGCGTCAGGCCCGCGGCCGGCCGACGGCCGGCTCCGGCTCCACGTGCCCGGCCGCCACGCAGGGGGCCAGCAGGGCGCCGAGTTCCTGGTCGACGACCCGGTAGCGCACCACCCGGCCGTCCCGGTCCCCGGCCACCACACCGGCGGTGCGCAGCAGCCGGAGCGCCTGCGAGACGGCCGGGTCGCGCATGCCGGTGGCCACCGCGAGGTCGCCGACGGCGAGCGGCCCGGCGCGGTGCAGGGCGAGCAGCAGCGCGAGCCTGCCGGGGTCGGCGAGCAGCGAGAAGCGCTCGGCCCAGGTGCGCACCCGGGCGGGGTCGCCGATGGCGGCGATGGCCTCGCAGACCCGGTGCCCGTCGATGGTCCGGTGCTCCGCGCGCTCGGGCGGTACGAGATGCATGCGGGCCATTGTCGCAGTCCGGGGGCCGCCTGTGATCCTGAACACCTGCGCAGCTGCGCAGCCTTGCACAAATGACCTGACGCCCCGTACGGTGTGGCCCGCCGTGGTGTTCGGGAAGACCGGTGACGGACCTTCAGAGGTCCCAGCCCGGAGCGGCCCTCGCCACTGTGAACGGGAAGTCTCCGTGCCGTACCCGCCCCCGGGCGGGTGGTCACTGGACGCTAAGGCGTCCGGGAAGGCCTGGCGCGGTCACGCAGCACCCGCCGCCACCGCGCGGCCGGGTGTGCCCCAAAGCCAGGAGACCGGCCACGGCATCTCACGAAGTGATCCACGAGGTGCTGGAGCGTGACCGGATGACCCTGCCCGAAATCGGTGCTGCCCGAACGGCGGTGCCCGCGGACGCCCCCGCGCTCCCCGCCTTCCGCTGGCGGCGCGAGGACACCGTGCGGACGGCCGGGCTGATGGCGGTGATCCTGGCCATGCACGTGGTGGCGTTCGGGACGCTGTTCTTCCTGGTCGCCCCGCACGAGTACGCGGTCGGTACCCAGGTCTTCGGGGTTGGCCTGGGCATCACCGCGTACACGCTGGGGATGCGGCACGCCTTCGACGCCGACCACATCGCGGTGATCGACAACACCACCCGCAAGCTGATGGCGGACGGCCGGCGGCCGGTCTCGGTGGGCTTCTGGTTCGCGCTCGGGCACTCCTCGATGGTGGTGCTGATGGCGGCCCTGGTGGCGGGCGGCGCCCAGCTCGCCACCACCCTGATGGACGAGGACTCGGTGACCCACCAGTGGCTGGGGGTGCTGGGCACCAGCGCCTCCGGGGCCTTCCTCTACCTGATCGGCGCCCTCAACCTGGCCGCCCTCTTCGGCATCCTGCGGGTGTTCCGGGCGATGCGGGACGGGCGCTACGACGAGGCGGAGCTGGAGGAGCACCTCAACTCCCGGGGCCTGTTCAACCGGGTGCTGAACCGGGCCACCCGCTCGATCACCCGGCCCGGCCAGATGTTCCCGGTCGGCATGGTGCTGGGCCTCGGCTTCGACACCGCGACCGAGGTGACCCTGATGGTGATGGCCGGCAGCGGCGCCGCGGCGGGCCTGCCGTGGTACGCGATCGTCTGCCTGCCGCTGCTGTTCGCCGCCGGGATGAGCCTGTTCGACACGCTGGACGGGACGTTCATGAACTTCGCCTACCAGTGGGCGTTCTCCAACCCGGTGCGCAAGGTGTACTACAACCTGACCATCACCGGCCTGTCGATCGCGGTCGCCTTCATCATCGGCACCATCGAACTGGTCGGGGTGCTGCACGAGAAGCTGGACCTGACCGACCCGGTCAGCGGCTGGATCGCCGGCCTCTCGCTCGACAACGTCGGGTACGTGATCGTCGGCCTGTTCGTGGTGGTCTGGGCGGCGGCGATCGCGTACTGGCGGCTGGGCCGGGTCGAGCAGCGCTGGGCCGCCCGGCCCTGACCCGGCTCCGGGCGGTCGCCCGGTGCGGGTCCGGGCCGCGGGCCGGGCACGAGCCCGGTCCGGCTCAGGCGGCGGCGAGCAGCAACGTCCCGGCCACCGCCAGGCCGGCGCCCAGCACCTGGACCCGGCGCAGCCGCTCCTTGAGCACACCGCGCGCCATCAGGGCGGTGACGACGGGGAAGAGCGAGGCGAGCACGGCGGCCGCGGCGGTCGACCCGCTGTGCGCGGCCATCGCGTAGGCGCCGTTCGCCGCCACGTCGGCCACGCCCACCGCGGTCAGCGCGGGCAACCGCCCGCGCAGCTCCCGGCCGAGGGCGCGGCCGGCCCCGGCCGGGCGCAGCGTCGGGGCCAGCACGGCGCCGCCGACGGCGATGTTGCACAGCCGCTGGACGCAGAGGGTCAGCAGGAGCCCGCCGCCGCTGGAGGCGTGCGCGACCAGGGCCATCACGGCGCCGAAGCCGAAGGCGGCGCCCAGGGTGAGCAGCAGGACCGTCCGGCCGGCGGACCGCCCGCCGCGCTCCGGGCCGCCGGCCAGCGCGACGCCGACCACCGCCACCGCGATCCCGGCCGCCTGGACGAGGCCGGGCCGCTCGCCGAGCACCAGCCCGACGCCGACCGGGACGGCCACCCCCACGGTGGCCAGCGGCGAGACCACCCCCATCGGGCCCAGGGCCAGCGCCCGGTAGAAGGCCAGCATCGCGAACGGGCCGATCACCCCGGCCGCGACGGCGTACCAGAGCATCGGGCCGGCGTCGGCGAGGGCGCCGGTCGCCAGGGCGGCGACGACCAGCACCACGGTGGCCGCCAGCTGGGAGGCGACCACCACCGCCAGGGCCGGCAGCCGCCGGGTGAGGGCGCCGCCGCCGAAGTCGGCCAGGCCCCAGAGCAGGCTGGCGCTCAGGGCGAGCAGCGCGCTCATCGGGCCACGGCCGGCCGGCCGGCGGGGGAGTGCGGAGTGGGTGCCGGAGCGGCCGGCGGACGGGAGTGGGACAGCACAGTGGCCTCCGCAGTACAGTCGGGTGGACTTCTTGCCCGGACCGCAGCGTAGTGCAACATAGTGAACTATCCGAATCAATTCATTGGACTGTCCCGTGCCGGATCCCGATCTCGTCACCCAGGCGCTCGCCCGGAACCTCAAGCGACTGCGCACCGAGCGCGGCCACACCCTGGACGCGCTGGCCGCCCGGGCCGGCGTCAGCCGGGGGATGATCGTGCAGATCGAACAGGCCAGGACCAATCCCAGCGTCGCCACGGTGGTGCGCCTCGCCGACGCGCTCGGCGCCTCGATCGCCCGGCTGCTCGACTACGACGAGAGCGCCGCGGTGCGGATCGTCACCGCCGACCAGGCCGTCCCGCTCTGGACCGGCCCGGACGGCGGCAGCGGCACCCTGCTCAGCGGGGTGGAGGCGCCGGGGCCGCTGGAACTCTGGGCCTGGCACCTCGAACCCGGTGAGGGGTACGCGTCGGAGGCGCACCCGGCCGGCACGGTCGAGATCGTCCGGGTGGAGAGCGGCGAGCTGACCCTCTCGCACGGCGACCGCGACCATGTGGTCCCGGCCGGCAGCACCGCCTCCTTCGAGGCCTCCCAGGCCCACGGCTACCGCAACGACGGCGCCGTGCCGGTGCGGCTGACCATGGTCGTCTCGGTGCCGCCGCCGCGCTGAGGCCCGCCCGCAAA
Source organism: Kitasatospora indigofera (assembly GCF_014655955.1). Classification (GTDB taxonomy): domain Bacteria; phylum Actinomycetota; class Actinomycetes; order Streptomycetales; family Streptomycetaceae; genus Kitasatospora; species Kitasatospora indigofera. The sequence continues at coordinate 3,083 of NZ_BNBO01000024.1, read as the reverse complement.
CGCCCGCGCGGCGCCACCCGCCGAGGGGGTGGCGCCGCGCAGGCGCGTCAGGTCGTACCGGGTCCTGTCCGGTCGGGTCGGATCGGGTCAGCCGTGCCGCCTGCCGTAGCGGCGGTGGAAGTCCTCGATCCGGCCGGCGCTGTCCAGCACCCGGGTCCGGCCGGTGTGGAAGGGATGGCTCGCCGAGGAGACCTCGACGTCGACGACGGGGTAGCTGCGGCCGTCCTCCCACTCGACGGTCCGCCCGGTGCCGGTGCCGGTGCCGGTGCCGGTGCCGATGGTCGAGCGGGTGAGGAAGGCCAGGTCGCCGCTGCGGTCGCGGAAGACGACCGGGCGGTACGCGGGGTGGATGCCGGTCTGCATCGGAGTGCTCCTCGGGGGTGTCGGGCGCGGGCGGGGCCGGCCGGGGCGGTTCGGTGGTGTCGCGGGCGGTGTCAGCGCTCCTCGCGGAACAGCACGTGCTGCCGCGCGACCGGGTCGTACTTGCGCAGCGCCATCCGGTCGGGGTCGTTGCGCCGGTTCAGCCGGGTCACGTACGTGTAGCCGGTGCCGGCGGTGGAGCGGAGTCGGACGACCGGGCGCAGTTCGTTGCGGGCCATGGGGCTCTCCTTCGGTGTCGCGGTGGAGCTGGTGGTGCGTGGAGCTCGTGAAGCTCGTGGAGCTCGTGGAGCGAGTAGTAAAATGGATGTCATTTCCACCACTGGCTCCTCCAACACGGCCGCCCCCCGGTGCATTCCCCGGTGCCCCGACGCCTTCGCCGGCCGCCCCCGGTGTCCCGTCCGCCCGGCCCGGAGGCCGCCGGGTGCCGCCGTCCGGAGCGCTCGCCGGGCGAACCGCCGCCGCTCTCCGTACGCTCGACCCATGTCTGATGCGTACGCGGGCCGGCGGGAGCGTCTGAGGGAGAACTGCAGCGGGAAGGGGGCGGACGCGGCGCTGATCACCCGGCCGTCGAACGTCCGCTACCTCACCGGATGCGGCCCGTGCGGTGCCACCCTGCTGCTCACCCGGGAGCGCGCGCTGCTCGCGCTGCCGGACGACCTGCCCCCGGACGACACCGGCGAGCACCTGCTCGGCGAGGACCTCAGCCAACTGCTGGTGACCGCCGGCGCCGACACCGCGCTCGCGGCCGCCGAGGCCGCCGCCCAGCTGCGGGTGGGCGACCTGGTGGTGGAGGAGCACGACCTGACCGTCACCCGGCACCGCGCGGTGGCCGCCCTCGCCGAGGGCGTACGACTGGCGGACCTGGGCCGGGCGGTCGAGCGGATGCGGGTGGTCAAGGACGAGCACGAGATCGCCGACCTGCGGATCGCCGCCGAGATCGCCGACCAGGCCCTGAGCGAACTGCTCGAATCGATCCTGGTCGGCCGGACCGAGCGGCACCTGGCGATGGAGCTGGAACGCCGCATGATCGACCACGGCGCGGACAAGGCGGCCTTCCCGGTGTCGGTCGGCACCGGCAGCCACTCCGGGCAGGAGAACCACCAGCCCACCGACCGCCGGGTCGAGGAGGGCGACTTCCTGACCGTCGTGCTCGGCGCCCAGTACCGCGGCTACGGCGTCTCCACCGCCCGGACCTTCGTCATCGGCGCCTCCCCGGCGCCCTGGCAGGTGGAGCTCCACCGGCTGGTCTTCCGCGCCCAGCGGGCCGGGCGGGAGGCCCTCGGGCCGGGGGTCGAAAGCTGCGTACCCGACCTGGCCGCGCGCGAGATCCTGCAGGCGGCCGGTCATTCCGAGGCCTCTCCGCACCCCGTCGGGCACGGCATCGGGCTGGAGATCCGGGAGGCGCCGCGTCTCGGTCCCGCAGACATGGGTAAACTGGACAATCGCGTGCCGGTCACCGTCGGCCCCGGGGTTCACCTCCCCGGAAAGGGCGGGGTCCGGATCGAGGACACCCTCGTGGTGCGCCCCCTCGAAGAGGGCGGGCCCGAGCTGCTCACCATCACCACCAAGGAGCTCCTCGCCCTGTAGTCCCGTTGCCGCGTCACCCGACGCGGCGGGGGCCAGGACGCACCCCTTGGTTCCTTGACAGCTATATCCAGGAGTAAGTGCGCCCGTGGCTTCCACGAACGATCTCAAGAACGGCATGGTCCTCAAGCTCGACGGTGGCAAGCTCTGGTCCGTCGTAGAGTTCCAGCACGTCAAGCCGGGCAAGGGCCCCGCCTTCGTGCGCACCAAGCTCAAGGAGGTCCTGACCGGCAAGGTCGTCGACAAGACCTTCAACGCGGGTACCAAGGTCGAGACCGCCAGCGTCGACAAGCGCGGCATGCAGTTCTCGTACAAGGACGGCTCGAACTTCGTGTTCATGGACACGGACACCTACGACCAGGTCATCATCGAGCCCGCCGTCGTCGGCGACGCCGCCAAGTACCTGCTCGAGGGCTTCGAGGCCGTCGTGGCGATGTACGAGGGCTCCCCGCTGTACATCGAGCTCCCGGCCTCGGTCGAGCTGCTCATCCAGCACACCGAGCCGGGCGTCCAGGGCGACCGCTCCACCGGTGGCTCCAAGCCGGCCACGCTGGAGACCGGCGCCGAGATCGCCGTCCCGCTCTTCATCGTCACCGGCGAGAAGATCAAGGTCGACACCCGCGACGGCAGCTACCTCGGCCGGGTGAAGTAAGTCCGTGTCGGCCGCCCGTAGCAAGGCCCGTACGCGAGCCTTCCAGATCCTCTTCGAGGCCGACCACCGGGACGTCGACCCGCAGCGCGTCCTCGCCGACTGGGTGGCCCGCGCCCGGGAGCCCAAGCCGGACGAGGGCACCCCGCAGATCGGCGAGTACACCATGCAGCTGATCGAGGGGTACGTCCAGCACGCGCGTCGCATCGACGAGCTGATCTCCACCTACTCGGTGGGCTGGACCCTCGACCGGATGCCGATCGCGGACCGCAACGTCCTGCGGCTCGGCGCCTACGAGCTGATCTGGGAGGACGGCGTCCCGGACGCCGTCGTCCTGGACGAGGCCGTCGAGATCGCCAAGGAGTTCTCCACCGACGACTCCCCGGCGTTCGTCAACGGCCTGCTCGCGCGGTTCATGGAGCTGAAGCCCACGATCCGCCGCGACTGACCCGCCGCGGCCGACGCAGTC
>NZ_BNBO01000023.1 GCF_014655955.1 Kitasatospora indigofera | reverse complement strand
CCGGCCCGCCCCCGTACTGCCGGGGGCGAGCCGGCCGTCCTGCCGTGCGGAGGACGCGCGCCGCGCGTCAGGTGGTGGTGCCGTCGCCGGTGCCGCCCGGCAGGGACTTGCCGGTGTACTCCGCGACGCCCTTGACGATGGTGTCCATCAGGGCGACGTCCGGGGCCTTGGCGTCGACGTCGAAGCCGAGGTGCAGGGCGGTCAGGGCCTTGCCGTCCGCGGTCGGGAAGACCACCGTCTCGACGTACCCGTCGTTGCCCTTGGCCGCCTTCACCTTCCAGCGCACGAGGTAGCCGTCGCGGCCGGCCACCTTCACCGCCTCCGACTTCAGTTCCTCGTGGGAGGGGCTGTCCCCGTAGGACTCCTGGGCCGCCTTGGCGATGTCGGCCTTGGCGGCCGCCTGCGCGTCGGTGCCGTCGATCCGGCTGGTGATCACGCCGCCGAGCGAGCAGCTGTCGTTGTCCGTCCCGGCGCAGGTGTAGGAGCCGACGGTCAGCGCGGCGTAGCCGCCGGTGACCGTCCCGCCGTCCCAGCCGGACGGGACCGGCAGGGTGATCCGGTTGACCAGGTCGGCGACCGTCCCGGGCGCGAGACCGTCGACTGACCCGTTGCCGCCGCCCCGGCCGCCGTTCTGCCCCTGGCCGCCGCCCTGGCCCGGCAGGCCGGGCAGGCCGGGCAGGTTGGGCACGCCCTGCCCGTTCTGCCCGTTCTGGCCGCCCTGGCCGTTCTGGCCGCCCTGGCCGTTCTGGCCCGGCAGCTCGGGGACGCCCTGGCCGTTGCGCCCGTTCTGGCCCGGCGCTCCGCCCCGGGGGCCGTTCTCCCCGTTGAAGAGGTAGTTCCGGCCGTCGCGGTGGCCGGCCCGGGTGTCGGAGTGGCCGTCCACCGCGAGGAAGGTGACTCCCGAGCCGACCGCCAGGCCGAGCAGGGCAGCGACGGAGGCCGCGACGACCACGGCCCGGGACGGCTTGCGGAACTTCTTCCCGCCGCCGGCCGCGGCGCCGCCCGGCACCGCCCCGATCGGCGGCGGCAGCTCGGGGTAGCGGACGGAGGCGCCGTTCTGCAGCACCTCGCCCTCCAGCACCTTGGTCTCCTCCTCGGCACCGGGGGCCGGTGCGTCCGGGGTACCGGCCGGGTCGGCGGTGGGTGCGGTGGGTGCGGCGGGGTCGGTGGCCGGGTCGGAGGCGGCGGATGCGTCGGCGGCCGGTGCGGCCTCCGTGGGCGCGGGCGCGTCGGAGGGCGCCGGGCGGGTGCCGGCGGTCCAGGCCTTGCCGTCCCACCAACGCTGCGGCCGGGGGTCACTGGTGGTGTCCTGGGGATCCGGGTACCACCCGGCGGGAATCGTCTCGCTCACGCCGAGAAATCTAAACGGCGGCGGATAAACGCGATATCAGCAGAACCGCCCATTCGCCCGTTCTGGATGAGATTACGGTGAGAACCCGCGCCAAGGCCTGTCCTGGGCCCGTTCCGGACCTGTTCCGGACCTGTTCTGGGCCTGTTCTGGGCCCGGCCGAGGCCCGTTCCGGCCCCGCGGTCAGCTGCTTCCCGGGGGCGGGAACGGAGTGCCACGGGCCCAGGAGGCCCCGCCGTCCACCAGGAATTCGCCCGCCGTGACGAACGAGGAGTCGTCACTGGCCAGGAAGGCCACGGCGGCCGCGATCTCCTCCGGCGCGGCGAAGCGGCCGAGCGGGACGTCCACCCGCCCGGCCGCCCGCTCCCCGGCGGCCGGCTCCCCCGGCCGCGCGGTCCCGACCGGGCCGGGGCGCAGCGCGTTCACCCGGATCCCCTCGCGGGCGAACCGCACCCCCAGCTCGCGCGACATCGCCAGCACCGCGCCCTCGGCCGCGACCGCCGAGATCGGCCGGGCCCCGGCGCCCGGGGCGGTCCCGAAGCCCGCGGTGTTGATGATGGATCCGCGCCCGTGCCGGCGCATGTACGGCAGCACGGCCCGGCAGCAGAGGAAGACCGAGGTGAGGCCGGCGTCCTGCACCCGGCGCCAGTCGTCCAGGTCGGCGGTGAGGATCGAGTCGTCCCCGGGCGGCCCGCTCCCGGTGTGGTGGAAGGCCACGTCGATGCCGCCGAAGGTCTCGTAGGCCTCGTCGAAGAGCGCCTCCACCATGGCCGGGTCGGTGACGTCGGTGTGCACGAAGAGCCCGCCGACCGCCCGGGCGGCAGCCGCGCCGGCGCGCTCGTCGAAATCCGCGCAGACCACCTCGGCCCCCTCGGCGGCGAGCCGGCGGGCGGCCGCGAGGCCGATGCCGCCGCCCGCGCCGGTGACCACCGCCGTGCGTCCCACCAGGCGGCGGCAGACCGGGGTGTCGGGCATCGGATCTCCTGCTCCTCGGTGCGGCGCGGGTCTCAGCGAACCGTACGGCCTGCCGCGGGCGCGTCCGGGGAGGGCGCGCGACCCTGGCGCGCCGCGCGGCGTGTTTGAGGAGATACCGAGGGTGACTGGTGGAGAATTCCCGCCATGGATCGCAGGCCTTTCATCGGTGTCAGCACCTATCTGGTCGACGTGAGCTGGAGTGACTGGCGGGGCCGCCGGGTCGCCCTGGTGCCCGAGCGCTACACGGCGTTCGTCCGGGACGCGGGCGGGGTGGCGGTGCTGCTGCCGCCGGACGCGCCGGAGCGCGCGCCGGAGGTGCTGGCCCGGCTGGACGCGCTGGTCATCTCGGGCGGCCCCGACATGGACCCGGCGTACTACGGACAGCCGCCGCACCCGCTCACCGAGGCGGACGCCCCCGAACGGGACCACTGGGAGACCGCCCTCGTCCGGGCCGCGCTGGCCTCCGGGATGCCGCTGCTGGGCATCTGCCGGGGCATGCAGCTGCTCAACGTGGTGTGCGGCGGCTCGCTGCTGCAGCACCTGCCGGACGTCGTCGACCCCGACGTGCACGCGGGCTCGCCCGGCGCCTACGGCGCCCACCTGGTGCGCCCGGTGCCGGGCACCCTGCTCGGCGACCTCTTCCCGGAGACCGAGCTGACCGTGCCGACCTTCCACCACCAGGCCGTGGACCGGCTGGGCGACGGCCTGCGGGTCGGCGCGCTCGCCCCCGACGGGACGATCGAGGCGATCGAGGGCCCGGGCTTCACCCTCGGCGTGCAGTGGCACCCGGAGCAGGGCGAGGACCTGCGGGTGATGCGGGCGCTGGTCCGGGCCGCGACGGCCGCCCGGACCTTGCCGCTCGAACCGCTCGACCTGCTGGCTTCCGCCGCGGAGGCGGCTGGCACGGCCGCGGCGGCGCCGGCCGACGCCGGGACCGGCACGGTGACCCCGGTCCGGGTGGGCGGCTGAGCGCTCCCCCGGACCGGTCCCGGGCCCGGACGGGCCCGGACCGGGCTCCGGTCCCGGGCCCGCGTGGGCCCGACCTCGCCGGCCGGGCCTGACCGGGACGGTTCCTGACCACGTGGGCCGGGCCTGACCGGGACGGCCGGCGCGGCCCCGGCCCGGTCCGTCAGGCCACCGGCAGGCCCGCCAGGGCCGCGACGACGCCCAGCGCGCCGGCCACCAGCAGCGCCCCGACCGCGCCCCGGCGGGCGACCGTCAGCCCGGCCAGCGCGGCCGCCAGCACACCCCACTGCCAGCCGTGCGCCAGCGAGGCGGCGAGCGGCAGGGCCGAGCCGGCGATCGCGCCGATCACGGCCGGGCCGGCGCCGGTGAGGAAGTCCTGCACCCGCAGGTCCGCCCGGAGCCGGCCGAAGTGGCGCGCGCCGAGGATCACGAAGAGGAACGAGGGCCCGAAGGCCACCGCCGCCGCCAGCAGCCCCCCGAGGGTGCCGGCCGCCGCGTAGCCGACGGCCGAAACGGTGTGCACGACCGGCCCGGGAGTGACCTGACCCAGGGCCACGGCGTTGAGGAACTGACCGTCCGTCATCCAGTGGTAGCGGTGCACCGCGTCGTCCCGCATCAGCGGGATGATCACGAACCCGCCCCCGTACGAGAGCGCGCCGACCTTGAACGCCACCCACGCCAGCGCGCCGAGGCCGCCGAGCCCGCCGACCGCGGGCACCGCCGCGAGCAGCGGCAGCGTGCCCCGACGGCCGCCACCGGGCGGCGGGCCCCCGGCGTCGTCCGCGTCGCTCCCGTCCCCCGCGGCCCCCACCGCCCCCGCGTCGTCGCGGGCGGTCGCGTCCGGGAGCCCGGGCCGGGGGGTGCGCCGGCCGCGGGAGCGGACCGCCACCTCGGCCAGGCCCGTCGCCACCACCACCAGCACCAGCCAGGGCCCGGTGAGGAGGGCCGCGCCGGCGCCCGCGAGCGCGTACCCGTACCAGCGCGCCCGGCCGCCGCGCACCCGGTCCGTGCCGTCGGCCGCGCCGGCGCTCGCGCGCCCCAGGCTGCCCGGTACCAGCGCGGCGGCCGCCTGCACCGCGACGGCGGGCACGGCCGCGCCCGCGCCGTCGGCCGCGCCCAGCACCCAGAGCGGCGGGTGGCCGGCCAGGAACAGCGCCGACAGGGCCAGGATCAGCACCAGGCCGGGCGCGATGAAGCAGAGGCCGCCGACCAGCGCGCCGGGGGTGCCGCGCAGTCGCCAGGCGGTGAAGATCGCGAGCTGGGTGGAGGCCGGGCCGGGCAGCAGGTTGGTGGTCGCGATGCCGTCCTCGAACTCGGCCGGGTCCAGCCAGCCGCGCCGCTCCACGCAGAGCCGGCGCAGCAGCAGGATGTGGGCGGGCGGGCCGCCGAACCCGACCAGGCCGATCCGCCCCCACTCGCGCGCGATCGTCCGCAGCCGGACCTGTCCGCCGTGCTCCACCGCTACCTCACCCTGCTCGCCCGGCCCCGTCGTCAGGGCGACCGGACCCTACCGGACCAACACGAACGCCAGGGTGAACACCCGGCTGAACAGGAGGGTGGGCAGGGCCGGTGGGAACAGCTCGACGGCAACGACAACGGTCACCAGTGCAGCCTTTGGATCTTCGTCCGATCTGCGGTTCACTTCGGGTGCGGGGCTGCCAGACCCCACCGCTGAGCGTCCAGGAGAGGATCTCGATGGCCGTCCACCAGCACAGCCATGACGCCCCCGGCCACGACGGCCGCCTCGGCGCCGAGCCGCACGGGGACCACGGCGGGTCGGGCGGCCACGGCGGGCATTCGCACGGGGTGGCCGCCGACGCCGACCGCCGCTGGCTGCTCGCCGCGCTGACCCTGATCGTGGTGTTCATGGCGGGCGAGGTGGTGGTCGGCTTCGCCGCCCGCTCGCTGGCGCTGATCTCGGACGCCGCGCACATGCTCACCGACGCCGCCTCGATCGTCCTCGCGCTGGTCGCGATGCGCCTGGCCGCCCGCCCGGCCCGGGGCGGTTACACCTACGGGCTGAAGCGGGCCGAGATCCTCTCGGCGCAGGCCAACGGCGTCACGCTGCTGGTGCTGTCCGCCTGGCTCGGCTACGAGGCGGTGCGCCGCCTGATCGACCCGCCGGAGGTGGCCGGTTCGCTGGTGCTGGTGACGGCGCTGGCCGGCATCGTGGTGAACATCGGGGCGACCTGGTGCATGTCCAGGGCCAACCGCACCTCGCTGAACGTCGAGGGCGCCTTCCAGCACGTGCTCACCGACCTGTACGCCTTCGTCGCCACCGCGGTGGCCGGCGTGGTGATGCTGACCACCGGTTTCGTCCAGGCGGACGCGATCGCCTCGCTGGTCGTGGTGGCGCTGATGCTGCGGGCCGGCATCGGGCTGGTCCGCGACTCGGGGCGGATCTTCCTGGAGGCGGCGCCGGCCGGCATCGACCCGGACGAGGTGGCGGACCGGATGGTCGCCGCCGACCTGGTGGTGGAGATCCACGACCTGCACATCTGGGAGATCACCTCCGGCCAGCCGGCGCTCTCGGCGCACATCCTGGTCGCGCCGGGCGGCGACTGCCACGCGGTGCGGCGGGGGCTGCAACGGCAGCTGCGCGAGACGTACCGGATCACCCATGCCACCCTCCAGGTCGACCACCTCGGCGAGGACGACGACCAGCAGCTGCTGCAGATCACCCCGGCGGGGACGACCGTGCTGGACGAGCACTGCGGCGACACGCACGGGCCGGTCCACCGCAGCGGCCCGCACGAGCACTGAGTTCCCGTCAGGACCGCCCGTCCCGCCCGGGCCGGCGGCGTCGCCGGCGCGGTGGGCGGGCCCGTGGGCGGTGGGCGGGCCCGTGGGCGGTCGGCCCGCCGGTCGGGACGTCTGCCGCCGAACTGTCGGCCGGGTACGGCATGATCGGAGCTGTGACCGAACCGCGACTGATGCTGCTGGACTCCGCGAGCCTGTACTTCCGGGCCTACTACGGCGTGCCGGACTCCCTGAAGTCCCCCGCCGGTGAGCCGGTGAACGCCGTCCGGGGGCTGTTGGACTTCATCGCCAGGCTGGTCCAGGACCACCGCCCCGACCAGCTGGTCGCCTGCATGGACGCCGACTGGCGCCCGCAGTGGCGGGTCGACCTGGTGCCCTCCTACAAGACCCACCGGCTGGCCGAGGCCGGGGCCGACGGCGAGGAGGAGATCCCGGACACGCTGGCGCCGCAGGTGCCGGTGATCGAGCAGGTGCTGGACGCGCTCGGGATCGCCCGTGTCGGCTCGCCCGGCTACGAGGCGGACGACGTGATCGGCACCCTGACCGCCCGGGGGACGGGCCCGGTGCAGATCGTCACCGGCGACCGCGACCTCTTCCAGCTGGTCGACGACGCCCGGCCGGTCCAGGTGCTCTACCCGGTCAAGGGAATGGGCAACCTGCAGATCACCGACGACGAACTGCTGCTGGAGAAGTACGGCGTGCGCGGCGACCGGTACGCCGACATGGCCGCCCTGCGCGGGGACCCGAGCGACGGCCTGCCGGGCGTCAAGGGCATCGGCGAGAAGACCGCGGCCCAGCTGATCAACGAGTACGGCGACCTGGCGGGCATCCGCGCCGCCGCCGCCGACCCCTTCTCCAAGCTCACCCCGGCCCGTCGCAAGAACATCGTCGAGGGCGCCCCCTACCTCGACGTCGCCCCCACCGTCGTCCGGGTCGCCACCGACGCCCCGCTGCCCGACTTCGACCCGGCCCTGCCGCGCGAGCCGCTGGACCCGATGACCCTGGAGGAGCTGTCCGCCCGCTGGGGCCTCGGCAGCTCGCTGGAGCGGGTGCTCGGCGTGCTGGCGGGCTGAGCACCCGCGCGAAGGGGGCCCGGCCGCCGGACTGTCTCCGGCGGCCGGGCCCCTTCGTCGTACGGTGCCGGGTCAGCCCACCGAGGAGTAGGCGATGATGCCCCGGCGCAGGCTGTCGACCGCCTTGCGGGCGGTCGCGCGCAGCTTGGCGTCCTCGCCGGCCGCGTCCTGGATCTGGCCGAGCACGTCAATCAGCTGCTTCGTCCAGCGGACGAAGTCGCCGGCCGGCATCTCGGCGTCCCGCAGGACCGAGTCCAGGTTGTGGCCGAGCGACCAGCGGTAGGCGACCCAGGCGAAGCCGAGGTCGGGCTCGCGCTGGCCGACGCCCTCGGCGGTGTTGATCCGGTGCTGCTCCTCCAGGGCGTCCAGGTGGCCCCAGATCCGGACCATCCGGCCGAGCGCCTCCTTGGCGTTGCCCTCCGGGACCCGGGGGGCGGCGGCGTCGTCGGCCTGCCGGGCCTCGTACACCAGCGCGGAGGCGCAGGCGGCGAGTTCGGCCGCGGCGAGGTCCTTCCAGACGCCCTCGCGGATGCACTCGGAGGCGAGCAGGTCGAGCTCGCCGTAGAGCCGGCCGAGGCGCTTGCCGTCCGGGGTGACGGTGTCGCCCTCCAGGTAGCCGAGGTCGGTGAGCAGGCCGCAGACCCGGTCGAAGGTCCGGGCGATGGTGTGGGTGCGGGAGCGCATCTTGCGCTCCAGCAGGTCGGTGTCGCGGTGCAGGCGGTGGTAGCGCTCGGCCCAGCGGGCGTGGTCCTCGCGCTCGTCGCAGCCGTGGCAGGGGTGCTGGCGCAGCTCGGTGCGCAGCCGGGTGATCTCGGGGTCGTCGGCGGCGGCCGCCCGGCCCCGGCGGAACCGCTCCGGCTCCAGGTGGCCGGCCTTGGTCCGCAGGGCGGAGGCGAGGTCCCGGCGGGACTGCGGGCTGCGCGGGTTGAAGGACTTCGGGATCTTCATCCGGTCGACGGCGGTCACCGGGTGCGGGAAGTCGATCATCGCGAGCCGCTTGACCTGCCGCTCGGAGGTGAGCACCACCGGACGCGGCCCGTCCTGGTAGTCGGGATGGCGGTGGGTCCGCGGCGAGCGGCTGACCGGCGGCAGGCCCGGGTCGAGGACCAGCGCGAGCCCGGCGAACTTGCCGGTCGGCACGTGGATCACGTCGCCCGGCTTCAACTGCTCGATCGACTCGATCGCGGCGGCCCGGCGCTGGCCGCTGCCCTCGCGGGCGAGGTCGTTCTCGCGGTCCTTGAGGGAGCGGCGCAGGGCCATGTACTCGTCGAAGTCGCCGAGGTGGCAGGTCATCGACTCGCGGTAGCCGTCCAGGCCCTCCTCGTTGCGCTGGACCTGCTTGGCGATGCCGACCACCGAGCGGTCCGCCTGGAACTGCGCGAAGGACGTCTCCAGCAGCTCGCGCGAACGGTGCCGGCCGAACTGGGAGACCAGGTTCACGGCCATGTTGTAGGACGGCCGGAACGAGGACTTCAGCGGGTAGGTGCGGGTGCCGGCCAGGCCGGCCAGCGCCTCCGGGTCGAGGCCGCGCTGCCAGAGCACCACCGCGTGGCCCTCGATGTCGATGCCGCGGCGGCCGGCCCGGCCGGTGAGCTGGGTGTACTCGCCGGGGGTGATGTCGGCGTGGGTCTCGCCGTTCCACTTGACCAGCTTCTCCATCACCACCGAGCGGGCGGGCATGTTGATGCCCAGGGCCAGCGTCTCGGTCGCGAAGACGGCCTTGACCAGGCCCTTCACGAACAGCTCCTCGACCACCTCCTTGAACCGCGGCAGCATGCCGGCGTGGTGGGCGGCGATGCCGCGCTCCAGCCCGTCCAGCCACTCGAAGTAGCCGAGGACGTGCAGGTCCTCGTCCGGGATGTCGGCGCAGCGCTCCTCGACGATGGCCCGGACCTGGGCCCGGTCGGAGTCCTTGTTGAGGCGCAGCCCGGAGCTGAGGCACTGCTGGACGGCGGCCTCGCAGCCGGCCCGGCTGAAGATGAAGGTGATGGCCGGGAGCAGGCCCTCGGAGTCGAGCCGGTCGATCACGTCCACCCGGCCCGGGGTCCAGACCCGGCCGGGGCGGCCGGTGGGCATGGACCGGCCGCGGCCCTTGGCGAAGCGGTCGCCGCGGGGGTTCGCGGCCAGCTCCGAGCGGGCCAGGCGGACCAGCTCGGGGTTGACCAGCTTGGCCGGGTTGCGCGGCGCGTCCTTGGGGCGGCCGTCACGGTCCGGGTTGGCGAACAGGTCGTACATCCGGTTACCGGCCATCACGTGCTGCCAGAGCGGCACCGGGCGGTGCTCTGAGACGATCACCTTGGTGCCGCCGCGCACGGTGTCCAGCCAGTCGCCGAACTCCTCGGCGTTGGAGACCGTCGCGGACAGCGAGACCAGGGTGACCGACTCGGGCAGGTGGATGATCACCTCTTCCCAGACGGCGCCGCGGAAGCGGTCCGCGAGGTAGTGCACCTCGTCCATCACCACGTAGCCCAGGCCGTCGAGGGTCTGCGAGCCCGCGTAGAGCATGTTGCGCAGCACCTCGGTGGTCATCACGACCACCGGCGCGTCACCGTTGACCGTGTTGTCACCGGTGAGCAGGCCCACCTTGGCGGCGCCGTAGCGCTTCACCAGGTCGCCGTACTTCTGGTTGGACAGGGCCTTGATGGGCGTGGTGTAGAAGCACTTGCGGCCGCCCTGGAGGGCCAGGTGCACCGCGAACTCGCCGACGATGGTCTTGCCGGAGCCGGTGGGCGCGGCGACCAGGACGCCCTCGCCCGCCTCCAGGGCCTCGCAGGCCTGGATCTGGAAGTCGTCCAGCGGGAAGTCGTAGAGCTGCTGGAACCCGTAGAGGGCGGTGGCCTGCTGCTTGGCGCGCCGGCGGAAGGCCGCGTAGGCCTCGGCGGGGCTGAGTTCCTCGTCCTCGGAACGCTGGGGGGTGCTGGTCATCTGCGTCACCTCTTCTTCCCGTAGGACTGCTTCGTCCCGTGGGGCTGGGGCCCGGACGGGCGGAACGGGGGCGCAGACGGCGACGCCTGCGGCTGCGGGGCCGGGCCGGTGCTGACCGGCGACGGGGCGCGGCTGGGGGTGTGGTTGATGTGGTGATCGAGCATCTCAGCCAGAGATTACCCGTCAGGGCTGACATCAATAGCACCGTTTTTCCGCAGGCCCGGAGCGGGCGCCCGGGCCGGTCGCTGGGGGCGGGCACGGTGCGGGCCCGGTGCGGGCCGGCTGCGGGCCGGGCGGGTGTCCGGGCAGGTGTCCGGCGGCTGCCGGGGCGGGGGTCCGGGCGGGTGCGAAGCAGGGCCGCGCAGCGGGCCTCGGCGGGGCCGGGGGCGGTCCGGTGCGGGGGCCGGACGGGGGCCGGACGGGGTCCGGTGCGGGGGGCCGGTGCGGGATTCAGGGACGGGTCCGGGACCGGTCCGGCCAGGTCCGGCGGACGGACGGCGGGCGAGGCGCCGATCGGCGGAGGCGGCTCGCTAGCAGTTCCCTGGTTGCAAATGTCTTCAACCGATCGCCGGACGATCACCCTTCGACGATCCTGCGACCAGCTGCGATCACCTCCGGTCATCCCCCGTCCGGACGGTAACGATCTCCCTACAGTCTGTTCCCAGCAGCCCCGCCGCATCGGCACGGGCCCCGCCCCCACAGGAGGATCACGATGGCGAATCTGGAGACGTCCCTCAAGGAAGCCATGACCATCGAGGGCGCGATCGGCGTCGCGCTGGTCGACTACGGCAGCGGAATGGCCCTCGGCAGCCTCGGCGACGGCGCGGAACTCGACCTCAACGTCGCGGCCGCCGGCAACACCGACATGGTCCGCGCCAAGATGCGCACCATGGAGATGCTGAACCTGCACGACAACGAGATCGAGGACATCCTGGTCAGCCTCACCAACCAGTACCACCTGGTCCGGCCGCTGGCGACGCAGAACGGCCGCGGCCTCTTCCTGTACCTCGCGCTGAACCGCGCCCGCGCCAACCTGGCGATGGCCCGCCACCACCTGAAGCGGATCGAAGCCGGCCTGGAGATCTGACCCGGCCGCCCACGGACCGGGAGCACCCGGCCCCGGCACCCCGGCCGCACCCGGCCACACCCAGCGGCAGCAGGAGGGCAGAGACGTGGCCGCACCCCTGTACCAGGCGAAGGCCGAGTTCTTCCGGATGCTCGGTCACCCCACCCGCATCCGCGTGCTGGAACTGCTCCAGGCCGGCCCGACCCCCGTCCGCGACCTGCTCGCCGACCTCGGCATCGAGCCGTCCAGCCTCTCCCAGCAGCTCGCGGTGCTGCGCCGCTCGGGGATCGTGACCGCCGGCCGCGAGGGCTCGACCGTGGTGTACGCCCTGGCCGGCGCGGACGTCGCCGACCTGCTCAGGTCGGCCCGCCGGATCCTCACCGAGCTGCTGGCCGAACAGGGCACCCTGCTCGCCGAACTGCGCGCGGCCGACTGACGGCCCGGCGCCGCGGCACCCGCCGCACCACCCGGCGCGCCCGCCCGCGGCCGGCCCGGAGTCAGGCCGCCGCGGCCAGCAGTCCCGGCAGCTCCCGCATGTCGTCGAAGACCACCGTCCCCGGCCCGGCCAGCCGCGCGGCCGGCGTCAGGCCCCCCGCGTACCCGAAGGCCCGCATCCCGGCCGCCCGGGCGGCCCGCACGCCGTAGGCGCTGTCCTCGACCACCGCGCAGCGGGCGGGGTCCGCCCCCATGGTCCGGGCCGCGTGCAGGAAGACGTCGGGCTCCGGCTTCCCCCGGGAGACGTCCTCGGCGCTGAAGATCCGGCCCTCGAACCGTTCGAACAGCCCGGTGCGGGCGAGGTTGCGCCGCATCCAGCGGTGCCCGCCGTTGGAGGCCACGCAGGACGGCAGGGTGAGCGCGTCCAGCGCCTCGGTGATCCCGTCCACGACGGTGAGCCGGGCGTCGAGCGCGTCCCGGTACCAGGAGTGGTAGGGCTCCTCCCAGCCCTCCTCCAGCGGCCGGCCGAGCCGTTCCTCCACCGCGGCCCGCCAGACCTCGGTGGAGGAGCCGACCAGCCGTTCGACGATCTCCGTCTCGGTGAACGCGCAGCCCAGGTCGGCGAAGACCAGGGCGTCCACCTGCACGGCTATCCGCTCGCTGTCGACGAGCACGCCGTCGCAGTCGAAGATCACCAGCTCGAAGCCCTCAGCAGTCATCCGGGCAGCCTACGGCCGGGCGCCCCGCCCCGGGCGGGCTTCCGGCACTTCGCGGTGCCCGCCCCCGGCCTCCCGGTGGTCCGGCCCCGGGCCTCCCGATGCCCCGGGCGCGGGACCACCGGGGACCGCGGCGGGCCGGCCCCTTCCGCGCACAGGTCTTCCATGTGACCCATGACATGTGAAATATTACAACCCTTCACCAGGTCTGCCCGCCCCCGCCCGTTCCCCCGGCCGGCCCGCCGGACCGCCCTCCCCCGACCACCACCGTCCGGAAAGGACCGGTCAGTTGCGCAGACTGTCCGCGATACTCGCGGCGGCGCTCACCACCGGCGCCACAGCGGCCACCCTCCTCGGCACCCCCGCCCAGGCCGCACCCCCGCAGCCCGCACCCGCCCTCGCCGCCACCAGGGGCACCGAGGGCACCGAAGCGCCCGCCCAGCCGCTCGCCCCGCCGGAGCGCGAGCGGCAGTCGCTGCGCACCAAGGCGCTGGAACAGCTCAACCAGGGCGCCGTCGCCCGCACACCGGACGGCCGGGCGCCCGCCAAGGTCAAGGTCGGCGGCGACTACGTCCAGCTCGCGCAGCAGCGCAAGGACAAAGTCTTCGTCATCCTGGCCCAGTTCGGCGACCAGGTCGACAACTCGACCCTGTACAACGGGCAGCCGCGCTACGGCGGCACCCCGGGGCCCCGGCACAACCGGATCCCGCAGCCTGACGGCAGCGACACCCACACCCTCTGGAAGAGCGACTTCGGCCGCGACTACTACCAGCGGATGTTCTTCGACGACGCGCCCGGCGCCAACTCGATGCGCACCTACTACCGCACCCAGTCCTCGGGCCGGTACGACCTCGACGGGACGGTCAGCGACTGGGTGACCGTGCCTTACAACGAGGCCCGGTACGGCAGCAACAAGGGTCCGCAGGGCAGCGGCGCCTGGACCCAGGCGCAGGAGTTCGTCCGGGACGCCACCAAGGCCTGGTACGACGGGGAGCTCGCCAAGGGCCGCAACGCGGCGGACGTCACCGCCGAACTGGCCCAGTACGACGTCTACGACCGCTACGACCACGACAAGGACGGGAACTTCGAGGAGCCGGACGGCTATCTCGACAACGTCGTGGTGGTGCACGCGGGCGTGGACGAGACCTGGGGCGGCGGCGCCCAGGGCGCGGACGCCCTGTGGGCGCACCGGAGTTGGGCGTTCCCCGATCCGACCGGGCAGACCGGGCCGGCGGGCAACCGGATCGGCGGCACCCCGGTCGGGGACTCCGGCCTGTACGTCCACGACTACGTACAGGCCGGCGAGAACAGCGGGGTCGGGCTGTTCGCGCACGAGTTCGGCCACAACCTGGGCCTGCCGGACCTCTACCCGACCACCGGCGGCGACAACGCCGTCAGCTTCTGGTCGCTGATGTCCTCCGCCTCCTACCTGGGCAAGGGCCGGAACACCACCGGCGAGTACCCGGGCGACCTGGACGCCTGGAGCAAGCTGCAGTTCGGCTGGCTCAACTACGACGAGGCGCAGGCCGGCACCAGGTCCAGCCACGCACTCGGCGTCAGCGGCTACAACACCGACCAGGCGCAGGCCGTCCTGGTGCACCTGCCACCGGGCCGGACCACCACCACGCTGGCCGAGCCCTACCAGGGCGTCGCCCAGTGGTGGAGCGACACCGGCGACAACCTGGACGCCTCCCTCGGCCGGACGCTCGACCTGACCGGAGCCGGCGGCCCGGCCGCGCTGGACGCCGCCGCCTGGTACGACATCGAGCAGGACTACGACTTCCTCACCGTCGAGGCCTCCACCGACGACGGCCGGACCTGGCGGCCGCTGGGCGGCACGGTGAACGGCACGCCCATCGGCGACACCCCCGCCCGCACCCCGGGCCTGAGCGGCACCTCGGCCGGCTGGACCCAGCTGCACGTCCCGCTGGACGCCTACCTCGGCCGGGCGGTCCGGGTCCGCTTCCACGCCACGTCGGACGGCAACACCCACGGCAAGGGCGTGCTGATCGACGCCGTCCGGATCACGGCCGGGGGCGCCACCCTCGTCGAGGACGGCGCCGAGAGCGGCGGCCAGGGCTGGACCAGCACCGGGTTCGGCGTGGTGACCGGCAAGGACGCCGTCCGCGAGCACCCCCGGGCGTACCTGGTGGAGAACCGCCGCTACGTCGGGTACGGCGCCTTCCTGAAGACCGGCCCGTACAACTTCGGCTACTCCGGCGTGGCCGGCAAGGCCGGTGTGATCGACACCTATCCGTACCAGGAGGGGGTGCTGATCTGGCTCTGGGACACCGGCTACGCGGACAACAACACCCGGGACCACCTGGGCGGCGGGCTGATCCTGCCGGTCGACGCGCACCCCGCGTCGATCCGCTTCGGCAGCGGCAGCCTGGTCAACGGCCGGGCGCAGAGCTACGACGCGCCGTTCTCGCTGAAGCCCACCACGGCCTTCACCCTGCACAGCGCGGGGGTGGCGACCAGGTTCGGCGCCGAGCCCGCCGTGCCGGTCTTCAACGACCGCACCGGCGTGTACAGCGACCCGGCCAACCCGGAGCTCGGCGTCAGGGTGCCGGACACCAACACCAGGATCGAGGTCGTCCGCGAGACCCGCGACGGCCGGCTGACCACCGTGAAGGTCGGCCCGGCCGCCTGACCGTCATGACCTGACGGACGGCGGCCACCAGGCCCCGGCCCCGCCCACCGGCGGGGCCGGGGCCCTCGCACGTCCGGGGCCCCCTCCGGTCCGGGGCCCCTCTCGCCGCTGCCCGACCGGGTAGCGGCGCGGCGGGGCGGGGCGCCGGTCACCGGGCCGTCAGCCCGGGCCGTACCCCAGGCCGGCGGCGCCGGTGCCGAGCAGGGCGAAGGCCAGCTCCGCCTCGGCGACGGCCTTCGGGAGGAGCTCGTCCTCGGTGGCGCCGGCGGCGAGCCCGGTCCAGTTGGCCCAGGTGAGTTCCTGGCGTACGGCGACGTACTGGGCGGCGACCAGGCGAGGCGCCAGCTCGCCCCGGCCGGTGACCGCCTCGGCCAGCGCCTCAGCCAGTGCCCTGGTGTCGGCGGCGAGGAATTCGCGAAGGTGGGAGCTGAGGCTGGGGGTCTCGTGGACGAGCCGGAGGAAGGCCAGCACCTCCGGGTGCTCGCAGAGGCCGGTGACGGGATCCCGCTCGGCCAGCCGGTCGAGGAAGTGCTGCCGCAGCGCGGCCAGCGGCGGGGCGCCGGCCGGGCGGGCACGGACCACCCGGGCCGCCTCGCCGAGGTGGTCGGCGAAGCGGTGCAGGACCAGGTCCTCCTTGCTGGCGAAGTAACGGAACAGGGTCGGCTTGGAGACCTCGGCGGCGGCGGCGATCTCGGCGACCGATACCTGCTCGAAGCCCCTGGCGAGGAACAGCGAGATCGCGACGTCGGCGAGGGCCTGACGGGTGCGTTCCTTCTTCAGGGTCCGCAGACCTCCGGGCTCAGTCATGGCTCCAGCATACCCGGCACCACAACCGGGGAAGATTTGTTACCGGGTTGCATTTTTGCCTCGGTTGCACTTTCATGGGCCGAGCGCCGGGACGACCGGCCGCCGGGAGCAGCAAGCCCGACACACCGGAAGTGGGGAAGCACGACATGACCGCCGTACTGATCGTGGGCGCCGGACCGACCGGACTCACCCTCGCCTGCAGCCTGGCCCGGCAGGGCGTCGACGTCCGCGTCATCGACAAGTCCCCCGGCCACCACCGGGTTTCACGCGGAAAGGCACTCAACGCACGCAGCCTGGAGGTGCTCGCCGACCTGGGCCTCGGTGAGCGGTTCGCCGCCGCCGGCCGCACCGGGCTGGTGTTCCGCAAGTACTTCGCCGGGGCGTACGTCTCCGACACGGACCCGTCCGCCGATGTCGCCCCGAGCCCAGGGGCCCGCTACCTGACTCCGCTGTCCATCCCGCAGTGGCGGACCGAGGAGTTGCTGCGCGAGCGCCTCGCCGAGGACGGCGTGACGGTCGAGACCGGCGTCGAGCTGTCGGGGTTCACCCAGGACGGGCACGGCGTGCGGGCGGACCTCGCCGACGGCCGCCGGATCACGGCCGACTACCTGGTCGGCTGCGACGGCGCCCGCAGCACCGTCCGGCGGCAGCTCGGGGTGGCCTTCGAGGGCAGCACCGACGAGGAGCAGACGATGTTCTGCGGGGACGTCGAGGTCGACGGCGACCTCGACCCGACGGTCTGGCACCAGTGGTTCGACCAGGACGGGGCCGTCCTGCTCTGCCCCTTCGAGGGCACGCCGGTCTGGCAGTTCCAGGCCTCCCCCGAACTCGGCCCCGACGGCCGCCCGGTGCCGCCCACTCTGGAGGGCTTCCAGCGGCTGTTCGACCGGTACGCCCGGATGCCCGGCGTGCGGCTGCGCAACGCCACCTGGCTCTCCACCTGGCGGGCCAACGTCCGGCTCGCCGAGAGCTACCGCACCGGACGGGTGTTCCTGGCCGGCGACGCGGCCCATGTGCACCCGTTCGCGGGCGGGCTGGGGATGAACACCGGCATCCAGGACGCCTGGAACCTCGGCTGGAAGCTCGCCCGCGTCCTGGCCGGGCAGGCCGGCGACGCGCTGCTCGACAGCTACCAGCAGGAGCGGCTGCCGGTCGCCGCGCTGGCGCTGGACCTGAGCACCGCCGCGCTGGCCAAGGTGATGGCGGCCGTCCGGGTGCCCGGGGTCGGCGTGGAGGCCGTCGCCACCCAGGACCTCCGCGGCCTGGGCATCCACTACCGGTGGAGCAGTCTGGCCGGCGGGAGCCAGGACGCCCCCGGCGACGGCCCGCGCCCCGGGGACCGCGCCCCGGACGCCCCCGGCCACCGGCCCGGCGGCGGGCCGGTCCGGCTGTACGACCTGTTCGCCGGGGGCCGGTTCACACTGCTCGGCTTCGGCCCGGCCGCCCGGGCCGCGCTGGCCGGCTGGGGCCCGCAGGTGCGCACGGTCGCGGTCGACGCGGCCCCGGACGGGGCGGGCGGCCCGGGCGGCCCGGGCGTCCTGCTGGACACGGACGGCCACGCCCGGCGCGCGTACGGGATCACCGGGGACGCGCTGGTGCTGGTCCGTCC
Organism: Kitasatospora indigofera; assembly: GCF_014655955.1. Lineage (GTDB taxonomy): Bacteria > Actinomycetota > Actinomycetes > Streptomycetales > Streptomycetaceae > Kitasatospora > Kitasatospora indigofera. The sequence goes on along the minus strand of NZ_BNBO01000023.1, from coordinate 111,603 downwards.
CGACCACCACCTCGCCCTGGTGGCGCCGGCCGACGGCGGGCCGCTGATCCGTGCGTACCTGGCGGAGCTGGGGCGCTGACGTGAACGCCCGCCCCACGGGCACCCGGTGGGGGTGCTCGCGGGACGGGCGGGCGGGTGGAACGGGTGGAACGGGTAGGGCGGGTGGAACGGGTAGCACGGATGGAGCCCGGCCGGGCGCGGCCCTCGTGGAAGGTTCCCCGCCGCGCCCGACCGGAGTTGTCGGACCTGCCGCCCGGACTACCGCCGCAGCGGGCCCTCGCAGGTGTAGTCGGCGGTGCCGGCCCGGCCGGTCGGCCAGATGTCGACCTTGCCGAAGCTGCAGTTCATGTCGTCGAGGTTGTTGGCGACGCCCTTCGTCCGGGTCAGGACGAAGTAGTCGACCGTGTCGGACATGTCCTTGAACACCTGGTCCGCGCTGCCCGACGCGGCGAGGTTCGCGGTGATCCGGCCGGTGCACACGAAGCGCATCGGCTTGTTGTCCCAGTCACCGTTGTCCTTGCAGTTCGGGGTGGCACCGGTCGCGCCGGCGAAGGCCGCCTGCACCTCGGAGGCGTAGGCGAACTTCAGCGAACCGTTCGGCGTGAAAGCGGTGTTGGGGACGTAGAGGCTGTCCACCGCCCGGATCCGGTCGTCCAGGAAGGCGCTGTAGCCGGCCTGGATCGCGGCGTCCGCGCCGACCCGGCCGCGCCAGGCGTCGAAGCCCGCGGGGTCGTCCGCACGCTGGTAGCCGTACATCTCCCGCAGCAGGGAGGGATGCTGCTGCCAGAGGTACTCGAAGAACGTCCCGGCGTAGTTGTAGAAGTGGAACGCCGGGGTGTCGTCGTAGGTCGCGTGGAGCAGCTGGTTCACGGTCATCCGCGGGATGCCGGCGGCCTCGTCCTTCGCCAGTTTGGCCACCAGGGACTTGCGGACCAGGATGCCCTGGTCGCGGGTCGAGCCGTCGAAGAACTCGGCCGTGCCCTCGTCCATCGCGGTGGTCAGGTCGCCCGAGTACCAGCGCGGGTCACCGAAGTAACCCGGCACCGCCCAGCGCCCGTTGAGGTAGTGGGTGTACTCGTGGCGGAACAGCTCCTCCAGCGTGAGGGTGGAGTCCTGCGGGACCCGGCGCTGGTAGGTGTAGAAGGTGGCGCCGTTCTCGATGTAGATGCCGCCGTTGTTGGTGCCGTAGCCGGTGAGCAGCGGGTGGTAGACCTCGTAGTCGGCGCGCGAGGCGTACAGGTGGATGTGCAGCGTGGAGTTGGTGTCGCCGGCCAGCGGGACGTCGGTGCCCAGGACGCGGAAGAACTGCGTCTTGACCTGCTTGCTGGCGTAGTACATCTGGTCGACGGTGGCCCGGTCGAGGGCGGTGTGCACCTCGACGGCGCCGTTGTCGTAGCGGTAGGTCCAGGGGAAGAGCTGAGCCTCGATCTGGTCGGTGCAGACGTTGAACTGACCGCAGACCTGGTAGTAGTTGGCCCAGCCGACCAGCTTGACCCAGGGGTCGGAGAAGGCGCCGAAGGTGGCCTTCGCGGTGTCGAGCAGGGTGCCGAGTTCGGCGACCACACCGGCCCTGAGCGGGGCTATCTGACCGAACCTGCCGTACTCCCCCATCGCGTCGCGGGCCAGCCAGGCGTTCTTGGTGCCCTTCAGGTGTCCGTGGCCGGCGAAGGCCCGGAACGCGGCGCGGTAGTCGGCGTCGGCCGCGACCACCGCGGTGAAGTCCTGGTCGCCGTTGTAGATGCCGAGGTAGTTGACGTTCAGCGCGGCCAGGCCGGCCGTGCCCCAGGCCGCGCTGTCCGCCACCGCGGTGCCGGGGCCGAACTTCGCCAGGATCCGCTTCACCAGCGCGAGGTTGCGCTGGCGCAGGCCCACGCTGCCGGCGGTGATGGTCATCTCCCGGACGGTCGCGCCGGCCGACTCGGTGTCGTCGAAGGCGTGGGCGTAACCCGAGTACGCGACCACGGCCTGCTGGACGGCCGCCAGGGTGGCGGCGTCGGTGATGTCGATCTCGCCGTGGTTGAAGTCGAAGTAGACCGTGGCGTGCAGGTAGGTCCACAGGGTGTAGAAGCGTTCGGCGCTGCCGCCGTCGGCGGCGCCGGCGAGCTGGGTGATGCGCTGGGCGACGGCCTGCACATGGGCGTCGTCCATGGTGGTGGCGTAGCGGGCGTCCCAGGTCCAGAGGAAGTTCCGCACGCAGCCGTCGACGGTGACCGCCGGGTCGGTGAGGAAGTCGGCGAGCTGGCCGGGGCCGAGGCCGGTCATCCCGTCCAGCGTGCACGGGACGCCGGCCGCGGTGGCCGCGGGCGTGCCGGAGGCCTGCGCGGCGGCGCCCGCCGCGAGCGGGGCGGGCGCGCCGACCCGGTCCGGGAGCAGCCCGGGGACGGGCGAGTCGCCGAGCGAGCCGCCGCCCGGGGCGGGGGCCGCGCCGCCCGCCTTGGCGGTGGCGGTGCCGAGGTGGTCGACCTCGTCGTAGGCGGTCGGGTCGGGCGCGGTACCGGTGACCGGCGCCTGGGCGGGGGCGGGGGTGGCGACGGGTGCGGGCGCCGTGGGGCCGGCGGGGGTGGCCGCCTGTGCGCTCTGCAGGGCCGGCAGGGTGAGCGTCGCGGCCAGGGTGGCGGCCAGCAGAACTCGACGTGCGGTGCTGTGAGTTGGCACCTGTGCTCCTGGGGTGTGGGAGGAGTGGGGGTGGTTCGGTGCGGTGGTGCTCGTGGCGCGGTGGTGCTCTTGATGCGGCGGTGCGGCACTGCGGTGGTGCGGTTGTGCTCGTGGGGAACGTCGAAGGGGCGCCGCGGCGGCGGGCGGGCGGGGCGGCCGCGCGGGGGCCGCCGCGGCCCGCCGCCGGGTCAGGCCTCGGGGAAGTGGCAGGCCGCCTGCCGGGTGCCAGGACCGGCGATCCGCAGCAGCGGCTGTTCGGTGCGGCAGCGCTCCTGCGCCTTGGGGCAGCGCGGGTGGAAGGTGCAGCCGCTCGGCGGGTCGGCCGGGCTGGGCGGGTCACCCAGCAGCACGATCCGCTCCCGGGCGCGTTCGGCCGCCGGGTCCGGCAGCGGGACGGCCGAGAGCAGCGCCCTGGTGTACGGGTGCGCGGGGCTCCCGTACACCTCGTGCTTGTCGCCGATCTCGACGATCCGGCCGAGGTACATCACCGCGACCCGGTCGCAGACCCGCTTGACCACCGAGAGGTCGTGGGCGATGAAGAGGTACGCGAGCCCGAGTTCGCGCTGCAGGCGCTCCATCAGGTTGACCACCTGGGCCTGGACGGAGACGTCCAGGGCGGAGACCGGCTCGTCCGCGACCACCAGCCGGGGCGAGGTGGCGAGCGAGCGGGCGATGCCGATCCGCTGGGCCTGGCCGCCGGAGAACTCGTGCGGGTAGCGGTCCAGCTGTTCGGGGACGAGGCCGACGAGGTCCATCAGCTCGGCGGCCCGCCGGCGGGCGTCGGCGGCCGAGGCGCCCTGCACCAGCAGGGGTTCGGAGATGATCCTGGCCACGGTCTGCCGGGGGTTGAGCGAGGAGTGCGGGTCCTGGAAGACCATCTGGAGGTGCTTGCGGTAGGGGCGCATCCCGGCGGGGCCGAGCCCGCCGATGTCCTGCCCGTCGAGGGTGATGCTGCCCTCGGTGGGGTCGAGCAGCCGGACGACCAGGCGGCCGGTGGTGGACTTCCCGCAGCCGGACTCGCCGACCAGGCCGAGGGTCTCGCCGGCCCCGAGGTCGAAGCTGACGCCGTCGACGGCGCGGACGGGCGGCCCGGCCCGGCCGGTGCGGCCGCGCCGGCCGGGGAAGGTCTTGACCAGGTCGCGGACGGAGAGCAGGGCGGTCACGGGCGGGCCCCTTCCGGGACGAGCGGCAGGTGGCAGGCGGCCAGCCGGCCGGCCGCCGCGCCGGGGGCGGCGGCCGGCGCGAGCGCGGGGCGCTCGGCCAGGCAGCGGGCGTGCTGGGCGGCGCTCGCTCCGGCGGTGCGGGCGCAGCGGGGCGCGTAGGCGCAGCCGGGCGCGGGGGCGGTCAACGAGGGCGGGTTGCCGGGGATGGCGCGCAGCGGGGCGTCGTCGGGGTCGTCCAGCCGGGGCAGCGAGTCGAGCAGGCCCCGGGTGTACGGGTGCGCGGGGTGGCTGAACAGCTGGTCCACGGGGGCCTGTTCGGCGGCCCGGCCGGCGTACATGACGAGCACCTCGTGGGCGACCCGGGCGACCACGCCCAGGTCGTGGGTGATCATGACGACGCCGAGGCCGCGGTCCTGCTGGATCCGGGCGATCAGGTCGAGGATCTGGGCCTGGACGGTGACGTCCAGGGCGGTGGTGGGCTCGTCGGCGATCAGCAGGTCGGGTTCGCAGGCCAGCGCCATGGCGATCATGACGCGCTGGCGCATGCCGCCGGAGAACTGGTGCGGGTAGTCGTCCACCCGCCGGGCGGGCTCGGGGATGCCGACCTCGGCGAGCATCTCCACCGCGCGCCGGCGCCCGGCCCGGCGGGAGGCCTTGAAGTGCACCCGGTAGTGCTCGGCGATCTGCTCGCCGACGGTGTAGAAGGGGTGCAGGCCGGACAGCGGGTCCTGGAAGACCATCGCGACCCGGCGGCCGCGGACGGTGTTGAGCTGCCGTTCGGGCAGGCCGCACAGCTCCCGGCCGTCCAGCCGGACCGAACCGGTGACGGCCGCGCCCCGGTGCAGGCCCATCACGGCCAGCGAGGTGACGGACTTGCCGGACCCGGACTCGCCGACCAGGCCCAGCGTGCGGCCGGCCTCGACGGTGAAGCCGATGCCGTCCACCGCCCGGACGGTGCCGCGGGGGGTGTCGAAGCTGACCTTGAGGTCGCGGACCTCCAGCAGAGGGCTCATCGGTCAGTACCTCACTCTCGGGTCGACGTAGGCGTAGAGGACGTCGACCAGCAGGTTCGCGGCGACGATGAAGAAGGCGGCGAGCAGGGTCACGCCGAGGATCACCGGCTGGTCGGAGCGGACCAGCGCGTCGTAGAAGAGCCGTCCGACGCCGGGCAGGCCGAAGATCGACTCGGTGATCACGGCGCCGGCCAGCAGCCCGCCGAGGTCCATCCCGAAGATGGTCAGGATCGGCGTCATCCCGGCCCGCATCCCGTGCTTGACGGTCACCGTGCGGGCCGGCAGGCCCTTGGCGCGGGCGGTGCGGATGTACGGCTCGGCCATCGTCTCGATCATCGAGTTGCGGCTCTGCCGGGCGTACATCGCGGCGTAGAGCAGGGCCAGCGCGAGCCACGGCAGCAGCAGGTTGGACGCCCAGGAGAGCGGGTCGTCGGTGAAGGCGGTGTACGCCGGGTACGGCAGCAGGCCGGCGCCGCGCACCACGCCCCAGATCAGCATCACCGAGGTGAAGTAGACCGGCAGGGAGGCGGTGGCCACCGAGGCCACCATCAGCGAACGGTCGGTCAGGCTCCCCTTGCGCAGCGCCGAGGTGACGCCGGCGCCCAGGCCGAGGACCAGCCAGAGCAGGGCCGCGCCGACGGCGAGCGAGAAGGAGACCGGCAGCCGGTCGGCGAGCAGGCTCCAGACCGGCATCGAGTACTCGTAGGAGTAGCCGAGGCACGGGAACGCGCAGTGCAGGGTGCCGGCGCCGCTGCCGTAGTCGCGGCCGGCGAAGATCCCGGTCAGGTAGGCCGCGAACTGCGAGGGGACGGACCGGTCGAGGCCCATCGCCGTCCTGACCTCGGCCAGCCGCTCGGCGCTGCAGGTCTTGCCGCAGGCGGCGGCCGCCGGGTCGTTGGGGAGCAGGTAGAAGATGCTGAAGGTGATGGCGCAGACGGCGAGCAGGATGCCGGCCACCCCGAGCAGCCGCCGCAGCAGGTAGCGGGTCACGACCGGCCTCCCCTGGGGTCGAGGATGTCGCGCAGGGCGTCGCCGAGCAGGGTGAAGGCGAGCACGGCGAGGAACAGGAAGAAGGTCGGGATGAGGAAGTACGCCGGGTCGGTCTCGTAGAAGTTGATGCTCTCGGCGATCATCTGCCCCCAGGACGGGGTCGGCGGGCGGACGCCCACGCCGAGGTAGCTGAGCGCGGCCTCGGTGCTGATCATGCCGGGGACGAGCAGCGTGGTGTAGGCGATGACCGGGCCGGCGACCCCGGGCAGGATCTCCCGGCCGAGGATCCGCCAGGAGCCGGCGCCGCCGACCTTGGCGGCGTCCACGTACTCGCGGTGCTTGAGCGAGAGGGTCTGGCCGCGCACCACCCGGGCGATGCCGGGCCAGCCGAAGAGGCCGATCACGGCGGTCATCAGCAGCACCCGGTTGACGTCCTTGGCGACCGCCATCATCGAGATCATGAAGATCAGCGACGGGAAGGACATGGTGAGGTCCATCAGCCGGGAGAGCACGGCGTCGGTGCGGCCGCCGAAGTAGCCGGCCGCCACGCCGGCCAGGGTGCCGGCGACCACCACCACGGCGGTGGCGGTGAAGGCGATCAGCAGCGACACCTGGCCGCCGTGCAGGACCCGGGCGAACAGGTCCCGGCCGGTGACGGGCTCCACGCCCAGCCAGTGGTCGGGGCCGATGCCGCCGGCGGCGCCGAGCGGCAGTCCGCCGAGGTAGGGGTCGATCGCGCTCCGGTCGAACTCCTCGGGGGTCCAGCCGCCGAGCGCGCTCAGCGGGGTGGCCAGCGCGGCCAGGCCGGCCAGCAGGGCGACCGTCAGCAGCCCGAACCTGGCGGCGCGCCGGGCGAGCAGCTGGTCCAGGACCAGCCGCCAGGGGCCGCGCCCGGCCGGGGCCGTGACGGCCCGGGCCGTGGCCGCGGGATCGGCGGGGGGATCGGTCGCGGGGTCGGTCGCGGGACCGGTTGCGGTGGTCATCGCCGCCGGCCCCTCAGCCCTGGCCCTTGGCGGGGTCCTTGAGACCGATGGTGGCGAAGTCGAACATGCCGGTCCAGACGGGGTGCCCGAAGGCGCCGGCGACGTTGGTGCCGACCAGCAGCGGGCGGCGCTGCCAGAGCATCGGCACGGCCGGGGACTTCTTCATCAGGTCCTGGTCGAGCTGGAGCCAGGCCGCGTTGGCCTCCTTGACGTCCGGCATCCTGGCGATCTCGTCCATCCGGTCCATCGTCGCCTGGTCGCGGAACTGGCTGTAGTTGCCCTGGTTGCCCTTCTCCTTGATGGTGCGGCCGTCGAAGACGAAGGGCAGGAAGGTCGCGCCGGAGGGGTAGTCGGGGCACCAGCCGGTGACCGAGAGGTCCGGGGCGTTCTTGGTGTCCCCGATGGTGTCGTAGTAGACGGAGGGGTCGGCGGTGTTGATGGTGACCTGGATGCCGGCCTTGGCCAGCGACTGCTGGAGCGCCTCGCCGCGGGTCTTGTCCCCGGTGGAGACGGTCAGGCTGACCTTGAGGTCGGACTTGCCGGCCGCGGCCAGCAGTTCCTTCGCCTTGGCGGGGTCGCCGACCGGGGCGATCCGCAGCGGGTCGGCCCGGACGCCGTTGGTCAGCGCGGGCGGCAGGAAGGAGGTGGCGATGTCGGTCAGGGCCGGGCCGCCGAACGAGGTGACCTGGGCGTCCTTGTCGACGGCGTACATCATCGCCTCGCGGACCTTCGGGTCGTCGAACGGCGCCTTGGCGTTGTTCAGGTAGAGCATCTCGGTGCAGCCGGTCATCTCGGCCACCAGCCGGGACTTCACGTCCGCCTTCGGCAGCACCTTGGCGGCCGACTCGGGCCGCATCATCGGCCACTCGACGGCGGAGGCGTCGGCGCCCTCGCTGGCGATCAGCCGGTCGTCGACCTGGCCGCCCTTGAGCCCCTGGACGAACACGATCCGGTCCGGGTAGGCCTTGCGGACGCTGTCGGTGGCCTGGTCCCAGTTGGTGTTGCGGACCAGCGTGAGCTGCTTGCCCCGGTCGTACGTCTCGATCTTGTACGGGCCGGAGGAGAACGGCCGCAGGTCGTACTGGGCGCCCTTCTCCTGCGCCTGCGGCACCGGCGAGAAGGTCGGCAGGGTGGCGGTGTAGGAGAACTCGGCGACCGGGCGCTTGAGGCGGAAGACGATGGTCCGCTCGTCCGGCGTCTCGACCGAGGCCAGGTGCTGGCCGGTCAGCGGGCCCTTGTACCCCTCGGTCCCGTCCAGGTACTGGGCGGCGTAGTCCGGGCCGCCGGTGAGGTCGGGGGCGAAGGAGCGCTCGACGTTGTACTTCACGTCGGCGGCCTTCACCGGGCTGCCGTCCTCGTACTTGACGCCCTCCTTGAGGGTGAAGGTCCAGGTCCGCCCGCCGTCGGAGGGGCGGCCGAGGTCGGTGGCGAGGTCCGGGACGAGCTCGCTGCCGGCCGCGCCGGGCTCGGCCTTGAAGGTCACCAGGGTGCGGTAGAGCAGCCGGATGCCGAAGTCCATGTTGGGCATGGTCCAGTTGCGGGCCGGGTCGAGGTGGGCGAAGTCCTGGTTGGAGAGCACCGTGAGGGTGCCGCCGCGGACGGGCGTGCCGCCGACGATCGTGCCGGACGCGGCGCCCGGGGCCTTGGTGCTGCCGGCCGCGCCGTCCTTGGTGTCGGTGGCCTTGGTGTTGCAGGCCCCGAGGCCGAGGGTGAGGGTCGCTGCGATCGCCGCCGCGAGGGCGGCATGGGTGCGCCTGTTCATGTGCAACTCCGCGATGGGGGGCCGGACTTGCGGCCCGTGGTTCACCCCGGGGCTGATCCGGGGCCCGCCGGGAGGGCGACCCTTCGAGGTCTAGCCGCTCCGCGATGTGACCCGTAACATAGTAATGTGAAATTGCACTGGCAAGGGATGCTGCGGCCCGTTACCGAGCTGTGTCCGGCCGCTGCCCCAACTTCCCCCCTGCAAGCAGCCTTTGTCCCGATTCAACCCTCCGGCAAGGAGCCGCCACGATGACCGACGCCCGCCCACCCCGGCTCAACACCGGCAGCCACGACCTGCCCGTCTCCCCCGCCCTGGACGCCTTCATGGCCACCGCCTGGGCCGCCACCCCGCTCCCGGCCGGGCTGCGGGTGCCCGCCCACGACCACACCCCGGCCCGCCGCGCCCGGCTCTCCGAGACCTTCCCCGGCGAGCGGATCATCGTCCCCGCAGGCGAGTTGAAGGTCCGCAGCAACGACGACGACTACCGCTTCCGCCCGCACAGCGGCTACGCCTGGCTGACCGGCCTCACCGGCGAGGACCAGGTCGGCCACGTCCTGGTGCTGGAACCCACCGGCCCCGAGGGGCACGAACCGGTGCTGTACCTGCGCCCCCGCTCCCCGCGCAGCGCGGGTCACGGCGCCGGCGGCTCCGAGTTCTACCGCGACCGCCGCTACGGCGAGTTCTGGGTCGGCCGCCGCCCCGACCTCGCCGAGGCAGGCCGGCTCACCGGACTGCGCACCGAGCACCTCGACGACCTGGCCAAGCTGCTGACCGGCCCCAACCCCGCCACCCGGGTCCTGGCCGGCGTCGACCCCGCCCTGGACAGCGCCGCCGGACGGCCCGGCTCCGGCGCCGACCGGCAGGCCGACGCCCGGCTCGCGGCCGCCCTGTCCGAACTGCGCCTGGTCAAGGACGCCTGGGAGGTCGCGCAGCTCCAGCTCGCCGTCGACCACACGGTCGCCGGCTTCGAGGACGCCGTCCGGGCCCTGCCCGCCGCCCTGCGCCACCCGCGCGGCGAACGCTGGATCGAGGGCACCTTCGACCTGCGGGCCCGCGCCGAGGGCAACGGCACCGGCTACGACACCATCGCCGCCTCCGGCGCGCACGCCTGCGTCCTGCACTGGACGCGCAACGACGGCCGCCTCGACCCGGCCCAACTCCTGCTGCTGGACGCCGGGGTGGAGACCGACACGCTCTACACCGCCGACATCACCCGGACCCTCCCGCTGAGCGGCACCTTCTCCCCCGTGCAGCGCCAGGCGTACGAGCTGGTGCTCGCCGCCCAGGACGCGGGCATCGCGGCCCTGCGCCCCGGCGCCGCCTTCCGCGACTTCCACCGGGCCGCCATGCAGGTGATCGCCGAGGGGCTCGCCGACTGGGGCGTGCTGCGGATACCCGCCGGGCAGTCGCTGCGGGAGGACAGCGGCCTGCACCGGCGCTACACGCTCTGCGGCAGCGGCCACATGCTCGGCATGGACGTGCACGACTGCGCGCAGGCCCGCGCCGACGCCTACCTCGACGGCGTCCTGGAGGAGGGCCAGGTGCTCACCGTCGAACCCGGCCTCTACCTCCAGCCGGACGACGAGACCCTGCCCCTGGAGCTGCGCGGGCTCGGCATCCGGATCGAGGACGACCTGGTCATCACCGCCGACGGCGCCCGGCTGATGTCCGGGGCCCTGCCGCGTTCGGTGGCCGGCATCGAGGAGTGGATGGGCACCCTGCTGGGCTGACCCGGGCCGCCCGCGCGGGCGCCGCGGGGCCCTCGGCGGAGCGGCCCCGCGGCGCACGGGTGCGGTGTCCGGGTGGCGCGGCGCCCGGATGCCATGGCGCTCGGCCGGGCGGGGAACCGGAGCCGGGGCCCGGGTCAGGGGTCAGGGGTCAGGGGTCAGGGGTCAGGCGACCTTGACCGTCCGGTCGCCGCGCCGCACGGACACCTCCACCTCGCCGCCGATCGCCGCCGCGTACGCCCGCAGATTGTCCAGGCTGTCCACCTGCCCGTGCTCGATCTGCGACACCCGCGCCTGGCTCACCCCGAGCAGCCCGGCCACCTCACGCTGCGTCATCCCGGCGGAGCGCCGGAGCTCGGCGAGCTCGTGCCCCCGGATCCGGGCCAGCGTCTCGGTCCGGATCCGGGCCCGGTCGGCCTCGGCCTCGGGGGTGGCGAGTTCGGGGAACCGCCTCAACGCCTCGGCCCGGACCTCCGTCCAGCTCCGTCCCTTCATCTTCCGCTCTCCTTCCGCTGCTCATCGACGAGATCCGCGTAGCGTGTCTCCGCAAGCGGAATGGCCTCCTCGTACCACTGGGACCAACGCCCGGACTTGTCACCCGCGACAAGGACGATGGCCTCACGGTCAGCATCGAAGACGAACAGCAAACGAACCTCCGAGGCCCCGGAGGAGCCGGGCCTCAGCTCCTTCAGGTTGTGCAGTCGACTTCGGTGGATCCTGTCCACCGCAGGTCTTCCCAGGGTCGGCCCGACCGCCGCAAGCGGGTCGAGTGCTTCAAGGATGTTGCTGGCTGTTTTGGGGTCCTCCCCACAGATCTGTAGATACCACTCCTCCGCCGGTGCCAGAAGCGTGATCTCCCACATACAGCCAGATTAAGTTCTCCCTTATACCGCAACTCCCCCTCCGCCGGAGATCCACCCTCCCGGGGGACGCCACGCCCCGGTCCGTGCGCCGCCCGCTCACGCCTCGTCGAGCCGGCGCCGCTGGTCCGGGGTGAGGTCCAGGCCGACGGCGTCCAGCGACTCGTCGAGCTGGGCCACCGTGGTGGCACCGATCACCGGGATCACCGGCGCGTCCCCGCCCAGCAGCCAGGCCAGCACGACCTGGCCGGCGGTGGCACCGGTCTCGGCGGCGACTTCGCGGAGCGCGTCGAGCTGGGCCCGCGCGCCGGGGTGGTCGTACTGCGGGGGCATCGGCTTGGCCGGGTCGGTGTAGGCGCCGTGGATCAGCGGGCTGTACGCGAGCAGGGTGAGGCCGGGCTCGGTGCGGACGTAGTCCAGCAGTTCGGGGGTGACGTGCTCCTGGGTGCCGAAGGTCGCGCCGGGCGCGGGCCGGAGGTAGCTGTACCGCTGCTGGACGCAGCTGTACCCGGCCACTGCGCGGGCCCGGGCGGTGGCACGGGAGCGCTCCAGCCGCCAGGTCAGCTGGTTGCTGATGCCGAGCAGGTCGGCGGCGCCGTCCCGGACCAGCGCCCCGAAGGCGTCGACGGTCTCCTCCAACGGCACCGAGCGGTCCTCGATGTGCCCGTACAGCAGGTCGACCCGGTCGGTCCCGAGCCGCCGGAGGCTGCCCGCGACGCCGGCCCGGACCGCCGCGGCGGAGAGCCCTTCGGCGTTGGCCGGCCACTCCCCCGGTCCGGCCGGACGGGCGCCGACCTTGGTGGCGAGCACCACCTCGGCACGCGCGTCCCGGTCGGCCAGCCAGTCGCCCAGCATCAGTTCGCTCTCGTCGCCGGTCGCGCCGTCGATCCAGAAGGAGTAGCAGTTCGCGGTGTCGACGAAGGTGCCGCCGCGCTCGACGAACCGGTCCAGCACGGCGAACGACCCGGCCCGGTCGACCCGGGTGCCGAACGGCAGGACGCCGAGGCAGAGCGCGCTGACCTCGGGGCCGGGGGTGCCGTCCGCGCGCCGGCCGAGGGTACGAAATCGCATGGTTCCTCCAGGTACTGGGTGTGCTGCGAGCCGCTCGGAACCCTGCCAACTGGACCGCACTCCAGGTCAAGCCGCCCGGCGGCGCTGGCATGATCTCCGGCATGACCCACGCCACCGCGCCCCAGCAGCCTGCCGCCCGTGCCGCCGCGGACCCGGGTGCCCACTCCGCCGGCCCGGCAGGATCCGGCGCCAATTCCGGCGCCAATTCCGGCGTCCGCCCCGGCGGGGAGGGGTGGCTGACACCGGCACAGGCCGTCGAGCGGTCGGGCTTCAGCCTGGACACCCTGCGCTACTACGAGCGGATCGGCCTGCTCGGCTCGGTGGGGCGCTCGCACACCGGGCACCGCCGGTTCAGCCCGCACGACCTGGAGTGGCTCGGCGTCCTGCGCTGCCTGCGCGACACCGGCATGCCGATCGCCGAGATGCGCCGCTTCGCCGAGCTCGTGCGCGCGGGCGAGGGCACCTTCGCCGAGCGGCTCGCGGTGCTGGAGCAGCACGACGTTCAGGTGGAGGAGCAGATCGCGCACCTGCGGCACCAGCAGGAACTGATCCACCGGAAGATCGCCTTCTACCGCTCCGCGACGGGCCCTTCGGAGGCCGAGCCCGCGCCGCCGGGCTCCTCGGACCCGGAGCCCGAGCCGGTGGCAGCCCCGGCCGGCCCGCCCAGGGCCGGCTGAGCCTCCCGCCACAGCTCCCGGGTGATCTCCGCGGCCGGGCCGGTCCGGGCCAGGCGGTGCGCGGTGCCCGCCCACAGGTGCATCCCCTCGGCGTCACCCCGTGCGGCGGCCGCCGCCCGCAGCGGCCGGGTCAGGTGGTGGACGGCGGGGTAGGCCGCCGGGGCGTGGCGCTCGTACCGGTCGACGAAGGCGTTCCGCAGGCCACGCGCCGGGCGGCCGGTGAAGGCCCGGGTGACCACCGTCCCGGCGAACCGGCCGTCCACCAGAGCGGCACGGTGGGCGGCGGAGGCTCCCGACTCGTCGGCGCGCAGGTAGGCGGTGCCGAGCTGGACGGCGACGGCGCCGGCCCGCAGGGCCGCGGCCACGGCGGGGCCGTCCCCGAGCCCGCCGGCGGCGATCAGCGGCAGGCCCGTCACCGCGCGCACCTCGCTCAGCAGTTGGGCCAGCGGAACGCGGCCGGGCCGGTCGGTGACCGCGAAGGTGCCCCGGTGCCCGCCCGCCGCCGGGCCCTGGACGCAGAGCGCGTCCATCCCCGTCGCGGCGGCCCGCCCGGCCTCGGCGGCGGTGGTCACGGTGCCGATCTGCAGCGTGCCGGCGGCGCGCAGCGCGCGGGCCTCCTCGGGCGAGGGCAGCCCGAAGGTGTACGAGACGACGGGGACGGGATCGGCGAGCAGCGCCTCGATCTTGGCGTCCCAGTCGTCGCGGTCGTCGGGGACGGTGGCGGGCAGCCGGACGTCGTACCGCTCGGCCTCCGGCTGCAGCCGGTCCCGGTAGGCGTCGACGGCGGCGAGGTCGCCGGGCCCGGCGGGGACGAAGAGGTTGACCCCGAACGGACGGTCCGTCAGCTCACGCGTACGGGCGACCTGTTCGGTGACGGCGGCGGCGCCGAGGTACCCGGCGGCCAGGAACCCCAGGCCGCCGGCCGCGTTGACCGCGGCCACCAGGGCCGGGGTCGAGGCGCCGCCCGCCATCGGGGCGGCGACGACGGGGACGGCCAGCCGGTCGAGTCGCGCCGGCATCCGCCCGCTGCTCCGCATCCCGGTCCTCCGTCACATCCCGGCGCCGCCGCACCGCCGATCGGTCGTGTACGCCCACTGTAGGCCCTGCCTCCCGCGGGCGAACCGGCGGGGTCGGTGCGGCGGCGCGGGCCGACCGTCGCTCAGCACCCGCGCCCGGCACCGCCGGCAGCCCCCGACCAGGCTCGACACCCGAAGACTTTACTATTGCATTACTCTTCGCCCAGGGCCTGCCGCACACCGGCGACCGCGCCACGGAGTGCCGCGACCCCGGGCCCGTCGGCCGGCCGCCGCTCCCGGTGCCGGCCGGGCCCGCCCCGAGCAGCCCTGACGAGAGGACACCAGCCGTGCCGATCCCCCGCGTCCGGACGACGAGCCTGCCCGGCGTCGGCGTCCAGTACGACTTCACCACCCGAGAACAGCGGCACCTCTCGGTCATCGCCCACCGGGACGGCTCACGCAGCCTCAACCTCTACCGGGCCGACGACCCCGACGCCTGTGCGCACAGCCTGCACCTGAGCGAGGGCGAGTCCGCCGCGCTGGTCGACGCGCTGCGCCCGGCCCAGCACAGCACGGCCCTGCTGCACACCACCGACCTCGGCCTGATCGCCGAGCGGATCCCGCTCAGCGGCGTCTCGTACTGGAACGGCCGGCTGCTCGGCGAGACCCGGATGCGCACCGCGACCGGCGCCTCGATCGTCGCCGTGCTGCGCCGCACCGGAGCCGTCCCGTCCCCCACGCCGGACTTCCGGCTGGCCGGGGGCGACACCCTGATCGTCATCGGTACCCGCGAAGGCGTCGACGCCGCGGCCGCCATTCTGGGAAGGGAGTGATCGGATGCACAGCGCTTCCGTCTTCATCGAACTGGGCGCGATCATCCTGGTCCTCGGACTGCTCGGCCGGATAGCCGGCCGGTACGGGCTCTCGCCGATCCCGCTGTACCTGCTGGGCGGCCTGGCCTTCGGCCACGGCGGGCTGCTCCCGCTCGCCGCGAGCGAGGAGTTCGTCGCGACCGGCGCCGAGATCGGCGTGGTCCTGCTGCTGCTGATGCTGGGCCTGGAGTACACCGCCGCCGACCTGGTCACCAACCTCAAGGCCCAGTACCCGGCCGGCGCCGTCGACTTCGCGCTGAACGCGCTGCCCGGCGCGGGGATGGCGCTGCTGCTCGGCTGGGGCCCGGTGGCCGCCGTGGTGCTCGCCGGGGTGACCTGGATATCCTCCTCCGGCGTGATCGCCAAGGTGCTCGGCGACCTGGGCCGGCTGGGCAACCGCGAGACCCCGGTGATCCTCAGCATCCTGGTGCTGGAGGACCTCTCGATGGCCCTCTACCTGCCGATCCTCACCGCGCTGCTGGCCGGCGCGGGCCTGCTCGCCGGCAGCATCACCCTGGCCGTCGCGCTGGTCACGGCCGGCGCGGTGCTCTTCGTCGCGCTCCGCTACGGGCGGCTGATCTCCCGCTTCGTCTCGCACGACGACCCGGAGAAGCTCCTGCTGGTCGTGCTCGGCCTCACCCTGCTGGTGGCGGGCATCGCCCAGCAGTTGCAGGTGTCGGCGGCGGTCGGCGCGTTCCTGGTCGGCATCGCCCTCTCCGGTGAGGCCGCCGAGGGCGCGCACTCCCTGCTGAGCCCGCTGCGGGACCTCTTCGCGGCCGTGTTCTTCGTCTTCTTCGGGCTGAACACCACCCCGTCGAGCATCCCGCCGGTGCTGCTGCCGGCCGCCGCGCTGGCCGTGGTCACCGTGTTCACCAAGATCGGCACCGGCTACTGGGCGGCCCGCCGGGCGGGCATCGGCAGCGGGGGCCGTTGGCGGGCCGGCGGCGCGCTGGTCGCCCGCGGCGAGTTCTCCATCGTCATCGCCGGACTGGCCGTCACCGCCGGCATCGAGCCGGACCTGGGGCCGCTGGCCACCGCGTACGTCCTGCTGCTCGTCATCATCGGTCCGCTCACGGCCCGGTGGACCCAGCCGGCCGCCGAGTGGTTCGCCCGGCGCCGGGCGGGCACCGGGCCCGCCCCCGTGGGCCCGGTCGCCGCACCGCTCACCGGCTCCGCGCCCGGCGCGCAGAGCGCGGACGGGCTGGAGCTGCCGGCACCGTCCAGCGCCTCCGCCGCCAACTGACCGTCCCCTCCCGGGCCGCAGCGACCTCGGTGCTGCGGCCCGGTCGCATGTCCGGGCTCCGCCCCGGGCCGCGGCCAGGGCTCCGGCGACCCGGTTCCGACCCGGCCCCGACCCGGTTTGCGACCCGGACGGGCGGTGAGCACAAGGCAACATCCCGGCAACCGACGGGCAATGCGGGGGAAGCCGACCGGCCCCACATTTCTGTCAGCCGACAGAAACTGTGCGGCCGCTCGCCTCCCCGCCCTCGTGGAAAGCCGGTGCCCGATGACCACCAGCCCTTCCCTCGCACCGCCCGACCGGGCCGGCGAACCCCGGACCGACGGCCCGCACCGCGCCGCGGCCGCCGGCGACCGGTCACTCACCGAGTTCGGCTACCCCCAGCAACTGCACCGCACCATGGGGCGGTTCGCCTCCTTCGCGGCCGGCTTCTCCTTCATCTCGGTGCTCACCACGGTGTTCCAGCTCTTCTCCTTCGGCTACGGCTTCGCCGGACCTGCGTTCTTCTGGAGCTGGCCGCTCGTCCTCGGCGGCCAACTGCTGGTCGCGGCCTGCTTCGCCGAACTCGCCGCGCGCTACCCGATCTCCGGCTCGATCTACCAGTGGGCGACCAGGCTGGCCAACGCCACCTACGGCTGGTTCACCGGCTGGCTGATGGTGATCGGGCAGATCGTGGTGGTCACCGCCGCCGCCCTGGCCCTGCAGGTGGTCCTGCCCGCCGTCTGGCCCGGGTTCCAGCTCCTCGGCGGGGACCCGGCCCTGACCACCGGCACCGGCGCCGCCAACGCCGTCCTGCTGGGCACCGCGCTGATCGCCCTCACCACGCTGGTCAACGTGATCGGCATCCGGCTGATGTCGGTGATCAACAGCGTCGGCGTCACGGCCGAACTGGCCGGCATCGTGCTGATCTCCGTCCTGCTCCTCACCCACAGCGAGCGCACCCCGACCGTGGTGCTGCACACCGGCGGGCAGGGCGGATACCTCTGGCTGTTCCTGGTCGGCTCGTTCACCGCCGCGTACGTGATGATCGGCTTCGACAGCGCCGGCGAGATGTCCGAGGAGACCCGCGCCCCGCGCCGCACCGCCCCCAGGACCATCCTGCTCGCCCTGGCCGCCGCCGGCCTCGGCGGCGGCCTGCTGATCCTCGGCGCCCTGCTGGCCGCCCCCGAGCTCACCGACGGCCGGCTCGCCACCGAGGGCATGTCGTACGTGCTGACCAGCACCCTCGGCGACCTCCCCGGCCGGCTGCTGCTCGCCGACGTCGCGGTGGCCGTCTGCGTCGGCACGCTGGCGATGCAGACCGCCGGCGCCCGGATGATCTTCTCGATGGCCCGGGACGGCGTCCTCCCGTTCTCCCGCCGCCTGGCGGCGGTCTCCCCCCGCACCGGCACCCCGCACCTGCCCGCCCTGGTGACCGGCGGGCTGGCGACCGGGTTCCTGCTGGTCAACCTCTTGGCGCCGTCCGCCTTCCTGGCCCTGGAGACCACCTGCATCGTGCTGGTGTACACCGCGTACGCGCTGGTGGTGGGAGCGATGCTGCGGCGCCGCCTGCGCGGGCTGCCGATCGGCACCGAGGGCGAACGGGACGAGCACGGCGAGCCGTTGTTCAGCCTGGGCCGCTGGGGCCTGCCGGTGAACGTCCTCGCCCTGCTGTACGGCGTGGCGATGACGGTGAACCTGGCCTGGCCGCGCTCCGCCGTGTACGACCCGGCGGGCGGGCACTGGTACCTGCAGTGGTTCAGCCTGCTGTTCCTGGCGGCCGCACTGGCGGCCGGGGCCGCCTACCGGCTGCGCCGGCGCTGACCCCGGCACCACCCCGGCGCCGGACGCACCGCCGCCGCTCCCGGGCCCGGCCCGGCTGCGTCCCCCTGGTTCAGGCGGGCCGCAGCCGGGCCGCGGCCGTGCGCGCGGCGGCGGTCTGGCCCGCTGTCCGGCCGGCCAGCCGCAGCGCGGCGTCGGCCACCGCCTCGCCCACCTCCCGTGCCTGCCGGCCGCCGGTCTCACGGGCCACCGCCACCCCGCCCTCGACCAGCCCGAGCAGCAGGTCGGTGCGCAGCGCCGGGTCGCCGGCCTCGTCCAGCCGGGCCAGCAGGGTGCCGTACGCGGCCTTCAACTCCCCCCGGGAGCGGCGGAATCCGGCGAAGCGTTCACCGCGGACCTCGGGCAGCTGGTACAGCGCGCCGAGGTTGTAGAGACCGCCGAAGAGCAGCTCCGCGTCGAAGGCGGCGAGCGCCCAGAGCCCGGCGGCGGCCGTCTCCTCGTCGCACTCCCCGAGCCCGGCGAGCAGCCGGCCCGCGAAGGTCAGCGAGGGCTCGACCGTGCTCTCCAGCAGGGTGGCGAGGATGTCGTCCTTGCCGGTGAAGTAGTGGTAGAGCGAGGCCTGCCGCAGTCCGGCGCGCTCGGCCACCGCCCGGGTCGTGGTGGCCGCGTAGCCGTTGACCGTGAAGAGTTCGGCCGCCGCCGCCAACACCTCGGCGCGGGGCGTCAGTTCACTCGCCGACGGACCCTTCGCACGGGGGCGTCCGACGCGGGGCGGGGTTCCTCGGTTGGCGGGCACAGCATGATCCTCGCACAGGCCCCCGGTGGTGAGGGGACGGTAACCGCGGTGAAACGCGCGGGCAACGGCGGCGACCCCCGGCGCACCTAATTTCTGTCACGCGACAGAAACCCCCGGCAGCAGCCCAGGAGGCGCCGTGACCACCCCCGAGACATCCACGGCCACCACCGTGGCCGCCCGCGCCCACGCCCGGGCCCAGCACGGCCGGGTCGTCGAGTGCATGCCCCAACTGCCGCCCCCGGAAGGCACCCTGTGGGCGGAGACGGTGGCCGGCGGCAACTACACCCACCTCGCCGTCCCGGCCGGCACCGAACTCACCCTCACCGACACCGAGGGCGACGCCTGCGCCCACCTGCTGCTGTACGTCACCGGACGCCCCTGGGAGCGGCTCAACGCCGCCGACACCGTCAAGGTCCAGTGGAACGCCTACCTCGGCGCGGGCAGCCTGCTCCTCTCCGACCAGGGCCGGGTGCTGGCCACCCTGGTCGAGGACACCTCGGGCCGGCACGACGCCCTGACCGGCACCTCCGCCGCCGCCCGCAACACCGCCCGGTACGGCGACGGCAGCGCCCACGGCCCCTCCCCCGCCGGCCGCGAACTGTTCAAGCTCGCCGCCGCCAAGCAGGGCCTGACCCCCCGCGACCTGCCGCCCGCCATCTCCCTCTTCCGGGGCGTGCGGGCCGAGCCGGACGGCTCCCTGACCCCGACCGGCGCGGCCGGCCCCGGCGCCCGGGTCACCCTGCGGGCCGAGCAGCCGCTCACCGTCCTGATCGCCAACACCGCGCACCCGCTGGACCCGCGCCCCGGCTACCACTGCAGCCCGCTCGCCGTCCGGGCCGTCCCGGGCCGGCCGACCGCCGCCGGGGACCCGCTGCGCACCGCCACCCCCGAGGCGCACCGCGCCTTCCTCAACACCGACGCCGCCAACTCCACCACCCTGGAGGCACGATGACCACCGTCGTCCTGGACCAGCTCGTCCCCGCCCGCGCCGGCTGGTCGGCGGTCGTGCGGCGCGGGCAGCAGCTCACCATCACCGATCTCGGCGGCAACCAGGCGGTGGACTGCCTCCTCTACGACGCGCACGACACCGGCGTCCGGTACAGCGCCCCGGACACCCTCCAGGCCCAGGGCTCGCTCTTCCTCACCAAGGGCAGCGTGCTGCTCTCCGACGAGCACACCCCGCTGATGACGGTGCTGGCCGACGACTGCGGCCGGCACGACACCGTCGGCGGCGCCTGCTCCAAGGAGTCCAACACCCTGCGCTACGGCCACCACACCTGGTCCCAGCACGCCTGCGTGGAGAACTTCCTGGCGGAGGGCGCCCGTTGGGGCCTCGGCAAGCGGGACTTGGTGAGCAACATCAACTGGTACATGAACGTGCCGGTCGAGGCCGACGGCACCCTCGGCATCGTGGACGGCCTCTCCTCCCCCGGGCTGCGGGTCGTCCTGCGGGCCGAGACCGACGTCCTCGTCCTGGTCTCCAACTGCCCGCAGATCAACAACCCCTGCAACGGCTTCGACCCGACGCCGGTCCAGATGACGATCAGCGAGGACTGAGCCGATGACCTACGACACCCTGCTGATCGCCAACCGGGGCGAGATCGCCGTCCGGATCATCCGCACCGCCCGCCGGCTCGGCCTGCGGACGGTCGCGGTGTTCTCCGACCCCGACCGCTCGGCGCCGCACGTCCGGCTGGCCGACCACGCCGTGCGGCTCGGCCCGGCCCCCGCCAAGGACAGCTACCTCCGGGCCGACCTGGTGCTCGGCGCCGCCCTGGACAGCGGAGCCGGCGCGGTCCACCCCGGCTACGGGTTCCTCTCCGAGGACGCCGGCTTCGCCCGTCGCGCCGAGGCCGCCGGCCTGGCCTTCGTCGGGCCGACCCCGCACCAGCTGGAGGTGTTCGGCGCCAAGCACACCGCCCGGGCCGCCGCCGAGGCCGCCGGCGTCCCGCTGCTGCCCGGCACCGGGCTGCTCCCGGGCCTGGACGAGGCCCTGGTCGCCGCCGAGTCGGTCGGCTACCCGGTGATGCTCAAGGCCACCGGGGGCGGCGGCGGGATCGGCATGCAGGCCTGCCGCTCGGCCGCCGAACTCGCGGACGCCTGGGAGCGGGTGCAGCGGGTCGCCGCCGCCAGCTTCTCGACGGCCGGCGTGTTCCTGGAGCGCCTGGTGGAGCGGGCCCGGCACGTCGAGGTGCAGGTCTTCGGGGACGGCACCGGCCGGGTCGTCACCCTCGGCGACCGGGACTGCTCGCTCCAGCGCCGCAACCAGAAGGTGCTGGAGGAGGCCCCCGCCCCCGGCCTGCCGGACCGGGTCCGCACCCAACTCGCCGACTCCGCACGGGCGCTGTGCGCCGGGGTGGACTACCGGTCGGCGGGCACGGTCGAGTTCGTCTACGACGCCGTCCGCGAGGAGGCGTACTTCCTGGAGGTCAACACCCGCCTGCAGGTGGAACATCCGGTCACCGAGGCGGTGCACGGCGTCGACCTGGTGGAATGGATGCTGCGCCTGGCCCAGGGCGACACCGGGGTGGTCCGCGAGGTCGGCCCGCCGGTCGGCCACGCCGTCGAGGCGCGGGTCTACGCCGAGGACCCGAGCCGCGACCACCGGCCCAGCGCCGGCCTGCTCACCGAGGTGGCCTTCCCCGCGGGCGCCCGGGTCGACGCCTGGGTGGAGACCGGCACCGAGGTCACCACCTCCTACGACCCGATGCTCGCCAAGGTGATCGTGCACGGCACCGACCGCGAGCACGCGCTGGCCGAACTCGGCACCGCCCTGGCCGGCACCAGGATCGAGGGCATCGAGACCAACCTCGGCCTGCTGCGCGCCGTCCCGGCGGTCGAGGCCGTCCGCGCCGCCACCCACCACACCGCCACGCTCGCCGGGGTCACCGACCCCACGCCCAGGATCGAGGTGGTGCGGGCCGGCACCCTCACCTCCGTCCAGGACTGGCCCGGCCGCACCGGGTACTGGCACGTCGGGGTCCCGCCCTGCGGGCCGATGGACGACCTGTCCTTCCGGCTCGGCAACCGCGCGCTCGGCAACCCCGAGGGCCTGCCCGGCCTCGAATGCACCCTGCAGGGCCCGGCCCTGCGCTTCACCCACCCCACCTGGGTCTGCGTGACCGGCGCCCCCGCCGCCGTCACGGTGGACGACCGGCCCGTCCCGCAGTGGGAGCCCGTGCTGGTGCCGGCCGGCGCCGTGCTGGACCTCGCCGCCCCGCCCGGCCCCGGCCTGCGCACCTACCTGCTGCTCGCGGGCGGCCTGGACGTCCCCCGGTTCCTCGGCAGCGCCGCCACCTTCACCCTGGGCAAGTTCGGCGGCCACGGCGGCCGGGCCCTGCGGGCCGGCGACGTCCTGCACGGCGGCACCGGCGGCCCGCACCCGGCCTTCGCCCCCGTCCCGCCGGCCGAGCACCCGGAGTTCGGCACGGTCTGGGAGCTGCCGGCCGCCGAGGGCCCGCACGCCGCACCGGAGTTCTTCACCGAGCAGGACGTGGAGACCTTCTACGCGGCCGACTGGAAGGTCCACTTCAACAGCGCCCGGACCGGCGTCCGGCTGGTCGGCCCCAAGCCCGCCTGGGCGCGGACCGACGGCGGCGAGGCCGGCCTGCACCCCTCCAACATCCACGACACCCCGTACTCGGTCGGCGCCGTCGACTACACCGGCGACATGCCCGTCCTGCTCGGCCCGGACGGCCCCTCGCTCGGCGGGTTCGTCTGCCCGGCCACCGTCGTCACCGGCCAGCGCTGGAAGCTCGGCCAGCTGCGCCCGGGCGACACCGTGCGCTTCGTGCCGGTCACCCTGGACGCCGCCGCCGGCCTGCGCCGCACCCCCGCCACGGCGCCCACGCCCTCCCGCGCGCCGATCACCGACGGCGGCGTGCTCGGCCGGCTGCCCGCGACGGCGGACCGGCCGAGCGTCACCTACCGGCGCAGCGGGGACGACAACCTGCTGGTCGAGTACGGGCCGATGCAGCTGGACCTGGCCCTGCGGATGCGGGTGCACGCACTGGCCGAACGGCTGGCCGCCGAGCAGCCGGCCGGCATGCTGGGCCTCACCCCGGGGATCCGCTCGCTCCAGGTGCACACCGACCCGGACGTCCTGCCCGTCCCCCGGCTGCTGGAGCTGGTCCGGGAGATCGAGGCCGCGCTGCCCGCCACCGGCGAGCTGCGGGTGCCCAGCCGGACGGTCCACCTGCCGCTCTCCTGGGACGACCCGGCGACCCGCGAGGCGATCACCCGCTACATGGCGGGCGTGCGCGACGACGCCCCCTGGTGCCCGTGGAACATCGAGTTCATCCGCCGGATCAACGGCCTGGAGTCGGTCGAGGACGTGTACCGGACGGTCTTCGACGCCGAGTACCTGGTGCTGGGCCTCGGCGACGTCTACCTGGGCGCACCGGTGGCCACCCCGCTCGACCCCCGGCACCGGCTGGTCACCACCAAGTACAACCCGGCCCGTACCTGGACGGCCGAGAACTCGGTCGGCATCGGCGGCGCCTACCTCTGCGTGTACGGGATGGAGGGGCCGGGCGGGTACCAGTTCGTCGGCCGGACGGTGCAGATGTGGTCCGGCTGGCAGCAGCGCGGGCCGTTCACCCCGGGCGCGCCCTGGCTGCTGCGGTTCTTTGACCGGATCCGGTGGTACCCGGTGTCGGCGGACGAACTGCTGGAGATGCGGGCCGACATGGCCGCCGGGCGGCTGGAACTGAAGGTGGAGGAGGGCGAGTTCGCGCTCGCCGACCACCTGGCCTTCCTGGCCGCGAACGCCGGCCCGATCGAGGACTTCCGGGCGGTGCAGGCCGCCGCCTTCGGCGCCGAGCGCCGGGCCTGGGAGGAGGCGGGCGAGTTCGACCGCGCCGAGAGCGCCGCCGCCGAGGTGCCGGGGCCGGTCCGGCAGGTCCTGGCGCCGCCCGGCGGGGCGGTGGTCGAGGCCGAGTTCACCGCCTGCGTCTGGAAGGTGGACGTGAAGGCGGGCGAGCACGTCCGCCGGGGGCAGCAGCTGATGGCCCTGGAGGCGATGAAGATGGAGTCCCCGGTGTTCGCCGCCCGGGACGGCGTGGTGGCGGAGCTGCTGGTGGGACCGGGCGACCAGGTGGAGGCCGGCTCCCCGCTGGTCGTGCTGGCCGCCGTCCCGGCGGAGGTGGCGGCATGACGACGACCGGGGCGAGGACGGAGCCGGCGGACGGCGCCGCCGTGCGGCGGGTGCGCGAGGCGTACCGGCGGATCGACGAGGCGGACCGGCCGGAGGTCTGGATCGGTCTGCGGCCGCGGGACGAGGTGGAGCGGGAGGCCGCCGAGGTGGACTCCCGCCGGGCCGCCGGGGCCCACCTGCCCCTGGCGGGAACGGTGTTCGCGGTGAAGGGCAACATCGACCTGGCGGGCCTGCCGACCACCGCCGGCTGCCCGTCCTTCGCCTACCTGCCCGAGGCGGACGCGCCCGCGGTGGCCCGGCTGCGGGCGGCCGGCTCGGTGCCGATCGGCACCACCAACCTCGACCAGTTCGCGACCGGCCTGGTCGGCACCCGCAGCCCGTACGGCGCGGTGCGGGGCGCCGTCGACCCGGCCAGGGTGTCGGGCGGCTCCAGCTCCGGTTCGGCGGTCGCGGTCGCCCTGGGCCTGGTCGACCTGGCGCTCGGCACGGACACGGCCGGCTCCGGCCGGGTGCCGGCCGCCTTCAACGGCGTCGTCGGGCTGAAGCCGACCGGCGGCGTGGTGCCCACCACCGGCGTGGTCCCGGCCTGCCGCAGCCTGGACTGCGTCTCGGTCTTCGCCCGGTCGGTGGACGCGGCCGAACTCGCGTACGGGATCATCGCCGACCCCGTCCCGGTCGGCCCGGCGCCGCGCCGCCCGGGGCCCTGGCGGATCGCGGTGCCCGCGCCGGAGCAGCTGGGGGAACTGGACGAGGGCTGGCCGGCCGCCTATCTGGCGGCCGTGGACCGGCTCACGGCGGCCGGCGCCGAACGGGCCGGCATCGACCTGGCCCCGTTCGATGCGGTGGCGAGGATGCTCTACGAGGGCGCCTTCGTGGCCGAACGCTACGACGCGGTGGGCGAGTTCATCGAGAAGCAGGCCGGCGCGCCCGATCTGGACCCGGTGGTGCGCCGGATCATCACGGCCGGCCGGGACATCCCCGCGCACCGGCTGTACCGCGACCTGGCGGAGCTGTCCCGGCTGCGGGACCTCGCGCTGGCCGAACTGGGTGAGGCGGACGCCCTGTTGCTGCCCACCACGCCGGGCCACCCGACCCTGGCGGAGGTCGCCGCCGATCCGGTGGGGGCCAACAGCCGGCTCGGCCGGTTCACCAACTCGACCAACCTGCTGGGGCTCTGCGCCCTCGCGGTGCCGGCCGGGCAGGTCCGCGGCCTGCCGTTCGGGGTGATGCTGATCGGCCGCCCGCACACCGAGTCCCGGCTGGCCGTCCTGGCCCGCCTGCTCGCCGCTCCCCCGGCACCGGCCGCCCCGCCGGCAGCGGTGCCGCCCGGGCCGCCGGCGGTCCGGCTCGCGGTGCTCGGGGCGCACCTCACCGGCCAGCCCCTGAACGGCCAACTGCTCGCGCTGGGCGCCACCCTGGCCCGCACCACCCGGACGGCGCCGGACTACCGCCTGTACGCCCTGGACACCGCCCCCGCCAAGCCCGGCCTGGTCCGGGTGCCGTCCGGCGGGGCGTCCGTGGAGGCCGAGGTCTGGGAGCTGCCGGCCGCCGGCCTCGGCACGCTGACCGCCGCCCTGCCGGAACCGATGGCGATCGGGTCCGTCCGCCTCGCCGACGGCAGCCGGGTCGCGGGGTTCCTCTGCGAGCCGGCCGCACTGGCCGGCGCCGAGGACATCACCGGGTACGGCGGCTGGCGCGGCTACCTCGCCGCGCACGACCCGTCCTGACCGGGCTGATCCGGGCTGACCGGGTTGATCCGGCACGAGCCGCCGCTGAGCCGCCGCCGGGGCGGCCCGGCCGCCCGGCGGCGGCTCAGCGGTCCCCGCGCCGGATCAGCCCGCGGGTGGTGGCCGCCCGCACCGCGGCCGTCCGGGAGTCCACCCCGAGCTTGGTGTAGATGTGCACCAGGTGGGACTTCACGGTCGCCTGGCTGAGGTGCAGCTGCCGGCTGACCTGCTGGTTGGTCAGCCCGGCGGCCACCAGGCCGAGGACTTCGGTCTCCCGGGCGCTGAGCGCCGCCGAGGGCGTGCGCATCCGCTCCAGCAGGCGGTCGGCCACCGTGGCGGCCAGGGCGGAGCGGCCGGCGGCGGCGGCCCGGACGGCCTGCGCCAGCTCCTCCGGCGGCGCGTCCTTCAGCAGGTAGCCGGTGGCGCCCGCCTCCAGCGCGGGCACCGTGTCGGCGTCGGTGTCGTAGGTGGTGACGATCAGCACCCGGGGGGCGCCCGGCCGGGCGGTGATCGCGGCGGTGGCCTGGGCACCGTTCATGCCGCGGCCGAACTGGAGGTCCATCAGCACCACGTCGACGTCCGGCCGGGCGGCCAGCTGGACGGCCTGCTCGGCGGTGGCCGCCTCCGCGACGACCACCAGGTCCGGCTCGCCCTCCAGGACGGCCCGCAGCCCGGCCCGCACCACCGGGTGGTCGTCGGCGAGCAGCAGCCGGATCGGCGCGGCGGGGGCGCCCCCGGGCACCTCGGGCGGGACGGCGGGACGGACGGGGTCGCTCATGCGCCCTCCTCGGCCGGTTCGGGCAGCAGGACGGCCAGCGCGGTGCCCCGGCCGGGGGCCGACTCCACCGTGAACGTCCCGCCGAGGGAGCGGGCCCGGGCCCGCATCGCGGGCAGGCCGAACCCGGCGTCGCCCGTGCCGGGCGCGGACACCGCGGCCGGGTCGAAGCCGGTGCCGTCGTCGAAGACGTCCAGGGCGACCTCGGAGTCCATGTAGCTCAGGGTGACCTCCGCGTGCGAGGCCCGGGCGTGCCGGACGGTGTTCGCCAGCGCCGACTGGGCGATCCGCAGCAGTGCCACCTCGTGCGGCCCCGGCAGCGGCGCCGGGTCGCCGGAGAGGTGGAACCGGACGGGCACGCCGCTGTGCTCGGCGGTGGTGGCGCAGAGCCGCTCCAGCGCGGCGGGCAGCGAGGAGCCGTCCAGGTCCGGCGGGGTGAGCGCACGGACGAAGCGGCGGGCCTCGGCGAGGTTGTCCTGCGCGGCCTGCCGGGCCTGCTCCACGTACCCGGCGGCGGCCTCGGTGCGGTCGGGCAGCGCCCGGCCGGCGGCCCGCAGCAACAGCTGGATGCTGGACAGGCTCTGCGCCAGGGTGTCGTGGATCTCCCCCGCCAGGCGCTCGCGCTCGGCCAGCACGCCGGCGGTGTGGTGGGCGGCGGCCAGGTCGGCGCGGGCGGCGCTCAGCTCGTCGATCAGCCGGCGGCGCTCCTCGCTCTCCCGGTAGAGGGCCTGGTAGCCGAGCACGGTGGCGATGGCGACGGCCGCGCCGAGGGTCGGCCCGATGACCGCGGCGGGGTCGAAGCGGTGCTGGTGCCAGGCGAAGCCGAGGACGGCGGCCGCCGTGGTCAGTGCCACGGCGGCGAGCCCCGAGCGGCGCCCGAGCAGGTGCAGCTGGAGGAAGAACAGCGGGAAGGCGAGCCAGACGCCGTCCTGGGTCAGTGCCAGCAGGACCAGCCAGGCCGCGGTCAGCGCGCCGAGCCAGAGCGCCGAACCGGCCCGCGAGCGGCGGACGGCGCCGAGCAGCGGGCCGGCCGCGTAGACGGCGCCCGTCGTGAGGGCGACGGCGGTGACGGCCGCCGGCCGGGAGCTGTGGACGGTGGAGCGGGCGACGGCCAGCGCGAGCAGGCCGGCCACCAGCAGGTGCAGACAGATCCGGAGCACGGCGGCGACGGGGGTGAGTGAACGGTCGGTCGCCATCCCTCCAGGCTAGGCGCCCGCGCGGTGGCCCGGCATCAATCGAAAGGTTGACCTGCGGTTGTGTCCTTCGATGCGGAGGATCCAATCCCCGGTGCGATGCCGGAGCCCAGGCTCCCCGGCGAGATTGGTGGGCGTCAACCCGTTGCCGAGGGAAAGGCCCGTCGTGTTCGTCGCCCGGAGGGACCTGGGGTTCGCCAAGGGGCGGTTCGCCCTGATGGGGACCGTCATCGTACTGATCACCGTACTGGTGGGCCTGCTCTCCGGCCTGACCGCCGGGCTGGGCCGGCAGAACGTCTCCGCGATCACCGGCCTGCCCGCCGACCGGCTGGTCTTCTCGGCCCCCGCCGACGGGCAGAAGCTCTCCTTCACGGACTCGCAGGTGACCCCCGCGCAGTGGGACGGCTGGGCCGCCGCCCCCGGCGTCCGGTCGGCCGAGCCGCTGGGCATCGCCACCGCCAGGGCCGCGGCCGGCGCGCGCACCGCCGCGCTGTCCGCCTTCGGGCTCCCGGCGGGCTCGGCGCTCGCCCCGCGCGGCGACCTGCTGGCCCCGGGCCGGGTGGTGCTGTCCGCGTCCGCCGCCGCGGACCTGGACGTCCGGGCCGGCTCCACGCTGACCCTCACAGGCCGTGAGCTGACCGTCGCCGCCGTCTCGGGCGACGCCGCGTTCAGCCACCTCCCGGTCGTCTGGACCAGCCTGGCCGACTGGCAGCTGCTCGCTCCCCCCGCAGCTCCCCCCGCAGCCGGCTCCCCCGGATCCGGCCCCGTTACCGGCTCCGGCGAGCACGCCACGGTGATCGCCCTGTCGCTCTCCTCGGCCGGCGGCCTCGCCGACGCCGACCGCCGCTTCGCCACCAGGGCGCTCACCCCGGACGACTCGCTCGCCGCGATCGGCTCCTACACCTCCGAGAACGGCTCGCTGCAGCTGATGCGGGGCTTCCTGTTCGCCATCTCGGCCCTGGTCGTCGGCGCCTTCTTCACCGTCTGGACGATCCAGCGCAGCGGGGACGTCGCCGTCCTGAAGGCGCTCGGCGCCTCCACCGGCTACCTGCTGCGGGACGCGCTCGGCCAGGCCGTGCTGCTGCTGGTGGCGGGCACCGCCGTGGGCACCGCGATCGCGGTCGGGGTGGGCGCGGCCGTCGGCTCCGCCGTGCCCTTCGTGCTGGACGCGCCGACGGTGCTGGTGCCCGCCGCCGTGATGACCGGCCTCGGCGCGCTCGGCGCCGGGCTCTCGATCCGCCGCATCACCTCCGTCGACCCGCTGACCGCCCTGGGGAGCGCCCGATGAGCCTGCAGCTCGCGAACATCACCCTCACCTACCCGGACGGCGACGGCCGGCTGACCGCCCTCGACGACGTCTCGCTGGACGTCCCGGCGGGCACCGTCACCGCGGTGGTCGGCCCGTCCGGCTCGGGGAAGTCCAGCCTGCTGGCGGTGGCCGCCACCCTGATCGCCCCGGACCGCGGGCGGGTCGTCCTGGACGGCGTGGACACCGGCGGCCTGGACCGCACCGGGCTGAGCGCCCTGCGCCGGCAGCGGATCGGCATCGTCTTCCAGCAGCCGAACCTGCTGCCCTCGCTGACCGCCGCCGAGCAGCTCCAGGTGATGGCCCACCTGGACGGCCGCTCCCCGCGCGCCGCCCGCGCCCGTGCGCTGGAGCTGCTGGCGGCGGTCGGCCTGCCGGACCTCGCCGGCCGGCGTCCGCACCAGCTCTCCGGCGGGCAGCGCCAGCGGGTGAACATCGCCCGGGCCCTGATGAACGACCCGACCGTGCTGCTGGTGGACGAGCCGACCAGCGCCCTGGACCACGAACGCGGCGCGGCGGTCATCGACCTGATCACCGGCCTCACCCACCGCCGGGCCACCGCCACCGTGCTGGTCACCCACGACCGGACCCACCTGACCGCCGTCGACCAGGTCGCCGAGGTGCACGACGGGCGGCTGACCGTGCCGGCCCGGACCTGAAGCCGGCGTCCCCGGCCGGTCCGCCGGCCGGGGACGTCCTGGGCCGCGCTACTTCCCGGGGCCGAGCACGGTGTCGACGGAGAGCGTCACCGGCGCGCCGACGGAGGCCGGCAGTTCGAAGCTCTGCCCGGGGTGGTGCACCGCGTGGACGGGACCATGATGTCGGTCAGCGACCGGCTGTGCGGAGCATTGGCGGGCGGCGTCACGGCGATCTGGCTCCCGATGATCTCGACCCGGTACCCGACCAGCTGGTCGGAGATCAGGTCGGCCGCTTCGAGCAGCGTCGGCGGCTCGAAGGGCTGTCCCACTGCTGCGGCGGACATGGAGTTCCTCCTGGCTGCCGGTGTCGGGGCCATCATCGTAGGACGCACCGGCCGCCGCGGGGCCGCACGGCCGGGTTCACCCGGGCGAGTGCCGTCAGCGCGCCCGGAGCCGCAGCGCGGGGCGCTCCTCCTCGGCGTCCGCGCGGCCCTCGGCCCAGAGCGAGCGGACGTGGCCGAGGTGGCGGGACATGCACTCCTCGGCGGCGTCGGCGTCGCCGGAGATCATCAGGTCGAGCAGCTCCAGGTGCTCCTCGGCGGAGGAGACCAGCTCGCCGCGGGCGTCGAGGCGGGTGAGGCCGTAGAGGCGGGATCTCTTGCGGAGGTCGCCGACCACCTCGACCAGCCGGGCGTTGCCGGCCAGGCCGAGCAGGTCCAGGTGGAACTGGCGGTCGGCCTCCAGGTAGCCGATCAGGTCGTGCCGGCCCGCGGCGTCGACGATGGCCTGGGCGGCCGGGCGCAGCCGCTCCAGCTGCTCCGGGGTGGCCGTGCGGGTGACCCGGCCGACGGTCGGCACCTCGATCAGGGCACGGATCTCGGTGAAGTCGTCGAGGTCGCCCTCGGTGAGTTCGGTGACCCGGAACCCCTTGTTGCGGACGGCCTCGACCAGCCCCTCGCGGGCCAGGTCGAGCATGGCCTCGCGGACGGGGGTGGCGGAGACGCCGAAGTCGGCGGCGAGCGCGGGGGCCGAGTAGACGACGCCGGGGCGCAGTTCGCCGGAGATCAGGGCGGCCCGCAGGGCGTGGGCGACCTGGTCGCGCAGCCGCTCCTGGACGGAGATCAGGTTGCGGGGTTTGAGGTCGGCCATGGTGTTCCTCCGGCTGGTCGCAGGCCACCATTGTACAATGTCACGTTACGTGCGTTGTACAACATTCCAGCATCCGCACCGGGCGGCCCGCCGCGCGCCCCCATCGTGGCAGCGCCCGCCGCCCGCCACAACGCCCCGGCCGGAACGGGTGGTCAGGCCGCGCCGCCGCCCCGCCGGTACATCTCGGCCGCCACCGCCAGGTCCTCCCAGGCCTGGCCGACGCTCTTGAAGAAGCGCGGCCGGCCGGCCGGCACCGGGGCCTTCCCGTTCACCAGCTCGGCCAGGTTGTGCGGCGACCCGGCGGCCGGCCCCGCCAGCAGCAGGTCGCCGGCCTCCCGACCGGCCGCGGCGCGCGCCTCCACGTACAGCTCCGACCGGCCGACCAGCGCGGTGTCCACCTCCCGGGCGTCCGGCTCGTGGGAGCCGACCGCCGCGACGGCGGCGTGCGCCGGCACCAGCGCGCCGTCGAACAGCGGCGTGCGCGCCGTGGTGCAGCAGACCACCACGTCCGCCTCGGCGACCGCCTCCGGCGTCCCGGTGGCGGCGGCCGGGCCGAGTTCCCGGGCGTACCGGACCAGCGCCTCGGCCGGGCCGGCGCTGCGGGCGACCACGGTGACCCGGGTCAGCGGGCGGATCGCGAGCAGCGCGTCCAGGTGGCCGTAGGCCTGCGGTCCGGCGCCGAAGAGGACGAGGTGCGCCGCCTCCGGGACGGCGAGCCGGCGCAGCGCGACGGCGGTGACGGCGGGGGTGCGCAGCGCGGTGAGGGCCGCGCCGTCGTACAGCGCCAGCGGCTGCAGGGTGGGGCCGTCCAGCAGCAGGTAGCTGCCGGTGATCCGGGGCAGCCCGCGGGCCGGGTTGGCCGGGGCGACACCCGCGATCTTGACGCCCGCGTGGGCGGCCGAGGCCGCGGGCATCAGCAGCAGCTCCCCGGCCGGGACGGGCAGGCCGGTCCGGGGCGGGCAGTCCTCGGGGTCGAGCCCCTCGGCCAGCACCCGTTCGATCGCGTCGGCGGCCTCGGCCGGGGTGAGCGGGGCGGCCGGGGTCAGGGGCGCGGCGGGGCGGCGGGCGGTCATCGGCGGTGGGTCATGGCAGCAGGAATCCGGTTCCGAGAGAGTCGTGCGGGTCCAGGACGAAGCGGTGCTCGCCGGTGCGGTGGGCGGTGCCGGTGACCTCCGTGAGGAGGCCGTCCGGGTGGTCGCCGGCGAGGCGCCCTGTGAACACCGTGCCGATCACCGATTCGTGGCGCAACTCCTCCCTCGGCGCGATCCGGCCCTCGGCGGCGAGCACGGCCAGCCGCGCGGAGGTGCCGGAGCCGCACGGGGAGCGGTCGATCTGGCCGTCCGCGAAGACGGTGACGTTGCGCTGCGCGGGGCCGGCGGGGGTGTCGGGCAGCTCGTCGAAGAGGATCACGCCGTAGACGCCGGACAGCCGCGGGTCGCCCGGGTGCCGGGTGGCCTCCGCGCCGGCCAGGGCGGCGCGGATCTCCCGGCCGGCGGCGGTGAGTTCGGGCAGCAGGGCGGGGGTGACGGCGAGGCCCAGGGCGGCCGCCGGGACGGCCGCGTAGCAGGCGCCGGCGTGGGCCACCGAGACCTCGACGGTCCCGCGCGAGGTGGTGACCGGCAGCTTCGCCGCGGTGACCAGGGCCGGCACGTTGTGGAAGGTGACCGCGGTGGTGCGGCCGGCCGTGCGGTGGACGGTGGCGGTGACCCGCCCGGAGGGCACGTCGATCCGGACCGCGACCCGCCCGTCCGCGGGGGCCGGGACCAGGCCGGAGTCGACGGCCCAGGCGCCGAGCGCGACGGTGCCGTGCCCGCAGGCGGTGGAGTAGCCGTCCTTGTGCCAGAAGAGCACGCCCAGGTGGGCCCCCTCGTCGTCCGGCGGCACGACGAAGCCGCCGTACATGCCGGGGTGGCCGCGCGGCTCGCGGCTGAGCAGCTGCCGGACGGTGTCCAGCGCGCCGGGCCGGGGCTCCCCCGCGCCGCCGGGCCCGAGCGCGCAGGCGCGGCGTTCGGCGACGCTGTCACCGGGAACGGCGGGCAGGCCCGCGGTGACGATCCGGAACGGCTCCCCCGCGCAGTGGTAGTCGACGGCCTCGACCGGGCCGGGGAGGGACCGCGGGTGATCCTGGCCGGCCATCAGGAGGCCTCCGCCGGCAGCAGGGTGACGGTCCGGCCGGCGGTGTAGAAGTCCAGGGCCGCCTGGCCCTGCTCGCGGTCGCCGTGGATCGCGGCGCCGGTGCCGCCGAACGGCAGGTGGAAGTCGACGCCGCTGGAGGGGGCGTTGATCCGGATCATCCCGGCCTCCAGCCGGTCGGCGGCGGCCAGCGCGGTGTCGAGGTCCCGGGTGTGGACGGAGGTGGCGAGGCTGTGCCGGGTGTCGTTGGCCAGGGCCAGGGCCTCGTCGAGGTCGGCGGCGGGCAGCAGGACGGCGACCGGGCCGAAGAACTCCTCGGTGCGCAGCGGGTGTCCGGCGGGCACGTCCGCCAGCAGGGCGGGTTCGAGGTACCAGCCGTCCCGCTCCGGGACGGCTGCGCCGGCCAGCACGGTGGCGCCCTGGGCCCTCGCCGAGGCGATCGCGCCGGTCAGCCGCTCGCGGGCGGCGGCCGAGATGAGCGGACCGCAGACGCTCTCCAGCCCGGCCGGCCCGGCGAGCGCGGTGAGCGCCTTGGTGAGCGCCTCGCGCAGCGGCCCGTAGGCGGCGCCGACCGCGATCACCCGGCTGGTGGCGGTGCACTTCTGGCCCGCGTACCCGGCGATCGCGGCCGCCAGGTGGGCGGCGGCCTGCTCGATGTCGGCGTCGGGCAGCACCAGGGCGGAGTTCAGCCCGCCCAGCTCGGCCTGGACGGGGACGCCCCGCTCGGTGGCGGCGTGCACCACGGCCCGGCCGACGGCGGTGGAGCCGGTGAAGGAGACCACGTCGGCGGCCCGGACGAGCGCCTCGCCCTCCTCGGCGCCGCCCGGGACGACCGTCAGCACCCCCGCGGGCAGGCCGGCCAGTTCGGCCAGCCGCAGGGCGCAGGCGGTGGCCTCGGGCGCGGGCTTGAGCAGCACGGTGTTCCCGGCCGCGAGCGCGGGGGCGGCCTTCCAGGCGGGGATCGCCAACGGGAAGTTCCACGGGGTGATCAGCCCGGCCACCCCGTACGGGCGGCGGCGGGTGAGCAGCAGTCCCCGGCCGGCGGCGGGCTCGTGCACGGCACCGGTGGGCGCGTACGGCGTCTGGGCGTAGTAGCGCCAGATCGCGGCGGTCCTGGCGACCTCGCCACGGGCCTCGGCGGCCGGCTTGCCGACCTCCCGGACGATGAGCGCGGTGAGTTCGTCGGCGTGCGCCTCGACGGCGTCGGCCGCCCGGGTGAGGGCGGCGGAGCGGGCCGCGGCGCCGGCCGCCGCCCAGCCGGGCTGGGTCTCGCGGGCCCGGGCGGCGGCGGCCGCGACGCCCAGGGCGCCCGGCGCCGGGACGCTGATCACCAGGTCGGCGGGGTCGGCGGGATTGCGGGAGGTGACGGTCACGACGGGGCCTTTCGGTGCTGGGGGCCGGGCAGCGGCCGCCGGGAGGGCGGCGGCCGGAACCCGGGTCAGGGCTCGGCGGTCAGGGCTCGGCGGTCAGGGCTCGGCGGTCAGAGCAGGAACCCGGCGGGGAAGGGATCGCTCGGGTCGAGGAAGTACTGCGCGGTGCCGGTGATCCAGGCCCGGCCGGTGACGGTGGGCACCACCGCGGGCAGGCCCGCCACGGTGGTCTCGGCGACCAGGCGGCCGGTGAAGCTGGTGCCGATGAAGGAGTCGTTGCGGAAGTCCCGCCCGATCGGCAGTTCGCCGCGGGCGTGCAGCTGGGCCATCCGGGCCGAGGTGCCGGTGCCGCACGGCGAGCGGTCGAACCAGCCGGGGTGGATGGCCATCGCGTGCCGGGAGTGCTCGGCGGTGGAGCCGGGGGCGAGCAGCTGGACGTGGTGGCAGCCCCGGATCGACGGGTCCTCCGGGTGGACGGGCGGCTCGGCGTTGATCACGTCCATCAGGGCGAGCCCGGCCGCCAGGATGTCGTCCTTGCGCTCGCGCTCGAAGGGCAGCCCGAACTCGGCGAGCGGCAGCACGGCGTAGAAGTTGCCGCCGTAGGCGAGGTCGTAGCCGACGGTGCCGTACCCGGGCACCTCGGCCTTGCGGTCGAGCGCGACGGCGTACGAGGGGACGTTGCGGATCGTCACGGCGACGGCGGCGCCGTCCTCGACCCGCACCTCGGCGACGACCAGCCCGGCGGGGGTGTCCAGGCGGACGGTGGTGACCGGTTCGACCACCTCGACCATGCCGGTCTCGACCAGCACCGTGGCGACGCCGATGGTGCCGTGCCCGCACATCGGCAGCAGCCCGGAGACCTCGATGAAGAGCACCCCGAAGTCGGCGTCCGGCCGGGTGGGCGGCTGCAGCACGGCGCCGCTCATCGCGGCGTGGCCGCGCGGCTCGTACATCAGCAGGGTGCGGAAGTGGTCGAGGTGCTGCTGGAAGTGGACCCGGCGCTCGGCCATGGTGGCGCCGGGGACGACGCCGAACCCGCCGGTGACGACCCGGGTCGGCATGCCCTCGGTGTGGGAGTCGACGGCGTGGAAGACGTGGCGGCTGCGCATGGGTGGGCTCCCGTGGGGGTGAGGGTGGGCGGGCGCCGGGCCGGCGGCCCGCCCAGCCCGCCCGGGGGGGGGGCGGGGGGGGGGGGGGGGGGGGGGGGCGCCGGGCCGGCTGCCGTCGCAGCCGGCCCGTGGGTCCTGCGGGCCGTCACCGGTCAGGCGAGGCCTTCGGCCAGGGCCTTCTCGGTGGCGGCGCGGACGGCGGCCTCGGTCTCCGGCGGGAGCGGCCCGCGCGGGGGCCGGGTCGGGCCGCCGGGCAGCCCGGCGATGTCCATGGAGAGCTTGATGGCCTGGACGAACTCCGTCCTGGAGTCCCAGCGCAGCAGCGGGTGCAGGGCCTTGTAGAGCGGCAGCGCGGTGTCCAGGTCCCGGGCCAGTGCGGCCCGGTAGAGCGCCACCGAGGCCTCGGGGAGGGCGTTGGGGTAACCCGCGATCCATCCGACGGCGCCGGCCAGGGCGAGCTCCAGCAGCACGTCGTCGGCGCCGATCAGCAGGTCGAGGCCGGGCGCCAGCTCGGCGATCTCGTACGCCCGCCGGACGTCGCCGCTGAACTCCTTGACGGCCACGATCGAGCCCTCGCCGTGCAGCTGGGCCAGCAGGGCGGGCACCAGGTCGACCTTGGTGTCGAACGGGTTGTTGTACGCGACCACCGGCAGGCCGGCGGCCGCCACCTCGGCGTAGTGGGCCCGGACGGTGGCGTGGTCGGCCCGGTAGGCGTTCGGCGGCAGCAGCAGGACGGACCCGGCGCCGGCCTCGGCGGCCTGCTCCGTCCAGCGGCGGGACTCCGCGCTGCCGTACGCGGCGACGCCCGGCATCACCCGGGCCCCGTCGCCGGCCGCCTCGACGGCGGTGGTGACGATCCGGGCCCGCTCCTCGGCGGTGAGGGTCTGGTACTCGCCGAGCGAGCCGTTGGGGACGACGCCGTCGCAGCCGGCGTCGATCAGCCGGCGCACGTGCTCGGCGTAGGCGTCGTAGTCGACGGAGAGGTCGGCGCGCAGCGGGGTCGTGGTGGCGACCATGATTCCGCGCCAGGGGCGGGCGGTGTCGTGCGGGGTGTTGGACACGGCATTACTCCTTGGTGAGGTGTGACATTTTATTAGCGGACGCAGTCGGTGACAAGGGCCCTCCCCGGCGGGTCTCAGCCCCGCGGACCGGCGGACGGACCGGGGCCGTCGGACCGGCCGCACGGACCGAGCCGGCCGAGCTGCCCCAGCGGCACCGGCACGGCCAGCGGACGGCTGTCCGGCCCGGCGGCCGGGCCGCCCGCCAGGCAGGCCACCGCGGGGCCGCACATCCGGCCCTGGCACCAGCCCATCCCCGCCCTGGTCAGCAGCTTGACCGTCCGGGCGTCGCCCGCGCCGAGCGCGTCCACCGCCTCGCCGATCCGCCCGGCGGTGACCTCCTCGCAGCGGCAGACCTCGGTGTCCGGCCGCAGCCAGCCCGGCCAGCCGGCGCCCGGCCGGTGCGCGGCGGCCATCAGCTCGGCGAAGGCCCGCAGCCGGGCCCGGCGGCGCACCGTCCCCGCCGACGGCGGGCGGCCGGCCACCGCGTACGCGGCCAGCTCCCCCTCGGCCAGGGCGAGGTCCGCCCCGCCGACCCCGCAGGTCTCGCCCGCCGCCCAGAGCCCGGGCAGGCTGGTGCGCTGCCGGGCGTCCACCCGCAGCGCGAACGCGCCGTCGGGGGTCCGGCGGGTCTCGGCGCCGAGTTCGGTGGCCAGCTCGATCTGCGGCAGCAGGCCGTGGCCGACCGCCAGCGCGTCGCAGGCGACCCGCCGCTCGGTGCCGGGCAGCGGCCGCCAGTCCCGGTCCAGCCGGGCCAGCGTGACGCCGGTGACCCGGTCGGTGCCGTGCGCCTCCACCACCGCCGTCCGGCGCAGCAGCCGCACCCGGTGCCGCAGCAGCGCGGCGGCGTGCACCGCCCCCTCGGCCAGCTTGCCGGGCACGGCGGCCGGCACCGCCGGCCGGCGCGCGTAGCCCAGGTAGTCGGCGGCCTCGGCCACCAGCGGCACCTCGGCACCGGCGGCGACCAGCGAGGAGGCCGCCGCCAGCAGCAGCGGCCCGCTGCCGGCCAGCACGATCCGGCGGCCGGGCAGCACCAGGCCGGACTTGAGCATCGCCTG
Organism: Kitasatospora indigofera; assembly: GCF_014655955.1. Lineage (GTDB taxonomy): Bacteria > Actinomycetota > Actinomycetes > Streptomycetales > Streptomycetaceae > Kitasatospora > Kitasatospora indigofera. Next base: position 74,346 of record NZ_BNBO01000023.1, on the reverse strand, counting down.
CGCGCCGCCGGCCGTGACCACCCCCGGCAGGGTCCAGCCGGGGAACGGCAGCTGCCGCTCGTACGCGCCGGTGGCGAGCAGCACGGCCCGGGCCCGGACGGTCGCCCGCCGCTCCGCCGCCGCGCCCACGCCGGCGTGCAGCAGCCAGCCCTCGGCCCGCTCGGCCGTCCAGACCTGGTGCTCGGCGAGGTGGTCCACCCGGCCGGCCCGGGTGTGCGCGGCGAGCCGGACGGCCAGGGCGGTGTAGTGCCGCCAGCCGTGGTGCAGCCGCCCGGGGCGGGTGGCGCCGAGGCCTGGCGCCGGGTGCCGGTAGTACTGGCCGCCGGTGCGGGGCCCGGCGTCGAGCAGGGCGCAGCGCAGGCCGAGGTCGGCCGCGGTGACGGCGGCGGCGAGTCCGGCGGGGCCGGCGCCGATCACGGCGAGGTCGTAGCCCGCGGCGGGGTCAGACGGCGAGGTCGGCACGGCCGTGGCCCTCCTGGGTGGTGACGGTGTCGCCCGGGCCGGCCGGGAGCAGGCAGGTGCGCTGGTTGGGGCGGCCGTTGACGGTGGCCAGGCAGTCGAAGCAGACCCCGATCCCGCAGAAGGCGCCGCGCGGCCGGCCGCCGACCCGGGTGGTGCGCCAGGCGAGGATGCCCTCGGCCCAGAGGGCGGCGGCGATGCTCTGCCCGGGCAGGGCGGGGACCGGACGGCCGTCGAACTCGATCGTGTGGGCGGGCTGCGGCTCGGCCCTGACCAGGGCGGCGGGGGTGCGGCGCACGGCGGACTTCCGTTCCGGTCGGGTGCGGGCGGGCGTTCATGAGGACGTACGGGCGGGACGCGCAAGCGGCCGTTCAGGGGGAGGGCGGCGGTTCAGGCCGCCCCGGGGAAGCGGTCGGCCCGGAACGGCGCGAGGTCGAACCCGGGCGGCTTCCCGGTCAGCTGGCGGCTGATCAGCAGGCCGGTGGCCGGGGCCAGGCCGATGCCCGCGCCCTCGTGGCCGCAGGCGTGGTGGAGCCCGGGCACCCGGGGGTCGGCCCCGATGGCCGGCAGGTGGTCGGGCAGGTACGGGCGGAAGCCCCGGTAGGCGCGCAGCACCGACACGTCGGCGAGGACGGGGAACAGCCGCGCCGCCTGGGCGGCCAGCCGCCGCAGCACCTCCACCGACAGGGTCCGGTCGAAGCCGACCCGCTCGCGGCTGGCGCCGATCAGCACCGGCCCGGCGGGGGTGCCCTCGACCACGGCCGAGGTCTGCAGGGCGGCCGATCCGCTGGCCACGTCCGCGACGTAGTCGGCGGCGTAGACCTTGTGCCGGACGATCCGCGGCAGGGGCTCGGTGACCAGGACGAAACCCCGCCGGGGCAGCACCGGCAGTGCCACGCCCGCCAGCGCCGCCAGTTCGCCGCCCCAGGTGCCGGCCGCGTTGACGACGGCGGGCGCGGCCAGCTCGCCCCGGTCGGTGGCGACGCCGCGCACCTCGCCGCCCGGCCCGGTGCGCACCGCCCGGACGGTCTCGCCGAGCCGCAGTTCGGCGCCGGCCTCCCGGGCCGCGCGCAGCAGGTGGGCCGCCGCCAGGGCGGGCTGGACCTGCGCGTCCTGCGGGTAGTGGAAGCCGCCGGCCAGACCGGGGGCGAGGTGCGGTTCGAGCTCCCGCAGGGCGTCGGCGGGGACTTCCACGGCCTCCACCCCGGCCGCCGTCTGGCCCGCCGCGAAGGTCCGCAGCGCGTCCAGCCGGGGCTGGTCGGCGGCGACCACCAGGCCGCCCTTGGGCTCGTACTCGACGGCCGGGCCGAGGGTGGCGGCCAGGTCGTGCCAGAGCCGGGTGCTGAGCAGCGCGAGGTCGAGTTCGGGGCCGGGCTCCTTGTCGGAGACCAGCAGGTTGCCCTCACCCGCGCCGGTGGTGCCGCCGGCCACCGGCCCGCGGTCGACGACGGCGACCCGCAGGCCGGCCAGGGTCGCGTAGTACGCGCAGGCGGCGCCGACGACGCCGGCACCGACCACGACGACGTCCAGGGAGGCTCTCTTCACACCAGTAATATGTCACATTGCTTGCCTGCTGCCAAGGGCGCCCCGCCGCGAACGCCACGGGCCCCGCCGGGACCACCCCGGCCCCGCCGCGGCCGCCCCCCGACCTCACCGCCGCAGGCCCGGCCGCCGGGGGCGCCGTCGCCGCCGGACACGCGAAAGCCCCGGCCCGCCGGTGACGGCGGGCCGGGGCTCGGGCTCACTGACCCGGACGGATCAGGTGATGTCGTCCAGCTGCTCCCGGCGGGCGGCGGGCACCGGGGCGCCGGCCAGCGGGGCCGCCGAGGCCTCCACCGGGCCCGGGAGGGCGACGGCGTCCACCGAGAGGTCCAGCACCGAGGCCTCCTCGTCGTCCAGCCCGGCGTCCGGGTTGCGACGCGACTTGCGGCGGTCGTTGAGCATCGCGACACCCACGGCGACGAAGTACAGCGCCCAGATCGGTGCGGCCAGCGCCAGCATGCTCAGCGGGTCCGCGCTCGGCGTCGCGAAGGCAGCGAACACCGTGATGCCCATGATCATGCCGCGCCACCAGCCGAGCAGCCGGCGGCCGCTGACCATGCCGATCAGGTTGAGCATCACCAGCAGCAGCGGGAACTCGAACGCGAAGCCGAAGACCAGCACCATCCGGGTGGCGATGTTGAAGTAGTCGTTCGGCGGCAGGATCGGGGTCGTCCCGTTCGGGGTGAACGAGATCAGCACCTCGACCGTGGTCGGCAGCAGCAGGAAGGCGCAGACGGCACCGGCGATGAACAGCGGGGCGCCGCAGGCCATGAAGATCATCGTGTACTTGCGCTCGTGCTTGTGCAGCCCGGGCACCACGAACGCCCACACCTGGTACAGCCAGACCGGCACGGCCCCGACCACGCCGGCCGTCAGGGCCACCTGCAGCATCCAGGTGAAGCCCGAGGTGAGACCGATGTTGGAGACCTGCGCGCACTTGCCCTTGTACTGCGCCGCCGTCTCCACGGTGCACTGCGGGAGCGGCTTCAGCAGGAAGGTCTCGATCTGCTTGTGGTAGATCAGCGCGACGATCGTGAGGACCACGATCGCCAGGACCGACTTCACCACCCGGTTCCGCAGCTCGCGGAGGTGGTCGGCGAGGGCCATCCGCCCCTCGGAGTCCTTGGGCGCCTTCAGCGCCTTGGAAGACTTGCTCAACCCCGGTCCTCAACTCGTGCGTCGAAGCCCGCCGGACGGCGGGCTCCGCTGGTCGCGCGCCGGCTCATCGCGGCTGCGTGGTCTCCTGCGACGGCTGTTCCCCGGCCACCGGCCGCGACGGTCCGGGGGCACCCGGGGCGGCCTTGATGGTCTTCGGCGGCGGGGCGTCCTGCTGCGCGGGAGCCCCGGCCGCACCGTCCTCGGCGCGCATGGCCTTGGTCTCGCTCTTCAGGATCCGCATCGACTGGCCCAGCGAACGTGCCAGGTCGGGCAGCCGCTTGGCACCGAAGAGCAGAATTGCGAGGACCACGACCACCAGGATCGCGATCGGCGAGATCCGCATGCTCGGCCACCTTCTTCTCGCGGCGGCGGGTTCACCGCCGCGCACTGTCGGGGAGCGGCCCCGCCGGAAGGTCGGGAGCCACGGTCAGAGGGTAACCCGCCGCCCGCCGCCCGAGCAGTCCCCCCGGGCCACGAGCAGGTGAAGACTCAGCCCGCCCGGGACGCACCGGCCAGGTCGCCGGCCGCTTCGGCCAGTGCCCTGGACGCGGTGTCCACCTCGCGGGCCAGCACCCGCACGTCCAGCCAGAGCCGGCCGGCGAGCAGGCCGAGCACCAGCAGCCCGGCGGTGGCGAGCAGGACGGCGGCGACGAGGGTCCACGACATGGGCCAAGCCTAGGCCCTGCTCCGCACGCCCCCGCGTCACCCCTCCGCCGGGACCAGCCGCATGGTGCGCACGCCGGCCCGGGTCAGCGCCTCGACGATCTTCTCGCCCGCGGGCTTGCGGACCCCCGCCCCGCAGGACGGGCAGCTGAAGCTGTAGTACGACTGCGCCGGGGTCCGGCCGAGGGTGAGGCGGAACCCCTCCGCGGGCAGCTCCACCTTCTCCCGGCAGTCCGAGCAGTAGACCTTGAACCTGGTGTCCGGCTCCACCGTCAGGCCCGCCCTTCGGGGTATCCCGCCAGCGCCTCCAGGGCGGCAGCCGCGGCCTGCTCCGCCAGCTCGGGCGGTGAGACGATCCGGCCGTCCCGGCCGAGCCGCAGCGCCAGCGGGCGCAGCCCGGACGGGTCGGCGCTGCGCAGGGTGATCCGCAGGCCGCCGTCGGGCAGCTCCTGCGCCGAGTCGTGGGTGTAGTACTCGGCCACCCAGCGGCCGCCGGGGCCGACCTCGACCACCACCTCGGGGTCGTCGGCGGACGGGTTGACCAGTCCGCCGGACAGGTCGCGGGGCTCCAGCCGGGGCGGGTCGGAGGGGGTGTCCAGCACCTTGATCTCGGCCACCCGGTCGAGCCGGAACATCCGCCGGTCCTCGGAGACCCGGCACCAGGCCTCCAGGTAGGTGTGGCCCTCGGTGACCAGGCGGATCGGGTCGACCTCGCGCTCGGTCATCCCGCCGCGGCCGTGCGAGTAGTAGCGCAGCCAGAGCCGGCGGCCCTCGCTGAGCGCGCGGTCGATGTCGGCGAAGACGTGGCTCTCGGCCTCGAAGGTGACGCCGACCCGGGCGCTGCCCTCGGCGCTGTCCCCCGCCGCGTTCTCGATCTTGGCGACGGCCCGGGTGAGGGCCTCCCGGTCGCGCTCGCGCAGGCCCGGCAGCCCGGCCACGGCGCGCGCGGCGACCAGCAGCGCGGTGGCCTCGTCGGCGGCGAGGCGCAGCGGCTGGGCCACGTCGTCGACGTTGTGCCACCAGATCCGGTCACCGTCGGTGTCGATGTCCAGCAGGTCGCCGCCGCGGAAGCTGGTGCCGCACATCGGCAGCACGTTGAGGTCGCCGATCAGCTCGCGCTCGGTGATCCCGAAGGCGCGGGCGACCTCGGCCACCTCGGCGCCGGGACGCTCGCGCAGGTAGGTGACCAGGGAGAGCATCCGGCGGGTCTGGTCGATGGCGTTGCTCATGCCTGTGCTCCCTCGGTCGCGGCACCGGTCAGGGTCACGGCCGCGGTCGCTTCCAGTCCGGCCACCGCGCGCAGCCGGTCGATGACGTCGGCCCGCAGGTCGTCAGGGCCCAGCACCACCAGGTCGGGGCCGAACTCGGCGAGGTGGGCACCGAGGCCGTAGCCGTACGGGATCTCCAGCTCGTCCCAGGTCTCGTCCACCCGGCGGGTCTCCAGCGCCTTGGTGCGCAGCGGGAAACCGGCCCCGCGGCGCAGCCGGACGGTGGCGGTGGCGGTGGCGCCCTCGCCGGCGAAGGTGGCGACGTACGCGCGGACGTCCACGTGCTCGGGGACGGCCCCGGTGAAGGCGCCGGAGCGGGAGCGGACCTTGCCGGTGATCCGGCTGAGCCGGAACACCCGGGCGTCCTGGCGGTCGCGGTCCCAGCCGGCCAGGTACCAGTGGCCGCGCCAGCACTCCAGGGCCCACGGCTCGACGGCCCGCTGCTCGGCCGCGGCGGCGCCGGCCTTGCGGTACTCGAAGGTGACCGGGCGGCGGTCCCGGGCGGCGGTCAGCAGCGGTTCGAAGGCGGCCTCGCGGGCGGGGATCCGCGGCTCCAGGGCGCTGTACGTCCCGGCCTCGGCGAACGGGACGCCCGCCGCGCGCAGCTTCTGCAGGGCGCCGCTGGCCGCGCCGGACATCTTGGCCTGCTGCCACACCCGGGCGACCAGGGTCAGCGCCGCGGCCTCCTCCGCGTCGAGCGCGATCTCGGGCAGCCGGTTGCGGTCGGCGCGGGCGAGGTAGCCGAGTTCGCCGTCCAGCGAGTTCTCGTCGACGTCGATGACCAGGCCGAGTTCGCGCAGGTCGTCCTTGTCCCGCTCGAACATCCGGTTGAAGGCGTCCTCGCTGCCGTTCTGCCACGCCTCGCGGTAGGCCTCGACGGACTCCCGCAGCTCCTTCTTCGAGAGCGGCCGTCTGGTGTTCATCAGGCACAGGGCGAGATTCATCAGCCGCTCTGCCTTGGCGATCGCCATCGCTGACCCTTCCGGTGTGCCGCGCCGCGCGCGGGGTTGCGCCCGCCGGGAATCCGTGTACCCGGCGCCCCGACCGTACCGGTAGCGCCGCCGTCGGCGAAAGCCGAGGCCGGTCGGGCCGTGCCCGGCACCACCGCGGGCAGCGCCGAGGGCCGCACCCCCGGCGTGCGGGGGTACGGCCCTCGGGACGGCGGCCCGGTGGGGCCGCGCCGATCAGACGGTGCTGATCATCCGGTGCCGGCCCGCCGGGTAGGGGGCGGGCGCTCCGGGCCGGGCGGTGCTGATCAGACGCCGAGCAGGTCGACGACGAAGATCAGCGTCTCGCCCGGCTTGATGGCCGGGGTCGGCGACTGGTTGCCGTAGGCGAGGTGCGCGGGGATGGTCAGCTCGCGCCGGCCACCGACCTTCATGCCGACGACGCCCTGGTCCCAGCCCTTGATGACGCGGCCGCCACCGAGCGGGAACTTGAACGACGAGCCACGGTTCCAGCTCGCGTCGAACTCCTCGCCGGTGCTGAACGCGACACCGACGTAGTGCACCTCGACGACCTGACCCGACTTGGCCTCGGCACCGTCGCCGACCGTGATGTCACGGATCTGCAGCTCGGTGGGCGGGTCGCCAACGGGGAAGTCGATCTCGGGCTTGCTCACAACTGCCTCTTCTCACGGTTCGTTACGTACATGACGGAGCGGCAGGTACCCGCACCGCCATTCCTTCCGGAACCACGGTACGGGCGCCCGCCGCCCGCCCGGGCGCAGGCCACGCGGCCCCGCCCGAAGGTCATTCACGTCCCATTGTCACCCGAAGGCGGGTCAGCCCACACCGGCGTCGAGCACGTCGACCACGAAGACCAGCGTGGAGTTGGCCGGAATGTCACCCTGCGCCTGGTCCTTGTAGCCGAGCGAGGCGGGGATCACCAGCTCGACCCGGCTGCCGACCGCCACGCCCTGGAGGCCCTTGTCCCAGCCCTCGATGACCTGGCCGCCGCCGACGGAGAAGGAGAACGCCTGGCCCTTGTCGAGCGAGGAGTCGAACTTCTTGCCGTCCTTCCACAGCGCGCCGGTGTACTGGACGAGGACCTTCTCGCCCGACTCGACCTTGGGGCCGGTGCCCTGGATCAGCACGTGGCTCTTGAGCTCGGTCGGCTCGGCCGCGCCCTTGACCGGGGTGATCTCGGCGGCCTTCTTGCCGTTGTCCTTCACCTGCGGGAAGTCCGCGGGCGGCGGCGTGACCGTGCCGCTGACCACCGCGTCGGGGGCGTTCACCCGCTGGATGTCGATCACGAAGACCAGGTTGTCCTTCGCGCCGATCGACATGCTGGTGTTGCCCTGCGCGCCGAAGGCGGCGGCCGGCGGGGCCACCACCAGGACGCGGCTGCCGGCCTTCTTGCCGACCACGGCCTGGTCGAGCGCCGGGATCAGCGCGTCGGTGCCGGCCTGGAAGATCTGCGGCTTCCCCTTCTCGTCGTACGAGCTGGGGATGTCCTTGCCGGTGGTCCAGTCCTTGGCGGTGTAGTCGACCGAGGTCCAGGAGTTCTTCTCGACGACCGGGCCGCTGCCCTCGGAGAGGACCTTGACCACGAAGGTGCCGTCGGCGGCCTCGGCGGGCGTGGTGATGACCGCCTTCTTGCCGAAGTCGCCGGTGACCGTCGGCAGCACCTTGGCGCTGTCCTTGATCGGCGGCACCGGGTCGGCGGTGGGCGTCGGGGCGGCCGTCGGCGCGGCGTCCACCGGGGTGGAGGCGGCCGAGGACTTGCCGTCGCGGTTCACCAGGTAGAGCGTCACTGCGCTGCCGGCCAGCAGCACGGCCAGCACGGTGCCCAGGATCATGCCGAGCTTGCCCACGCTGGGCGGGTTCTCGTAGTACCCGGCCTCGGAGGTGTCCTGGCGGCGCACGTTCGAGGCGAAGATCTGCGGGGCCTCGTCCACCGTGGTGCCGGTCCTCGGCCGCGGCCCGTCGCCGGGGCTGCCCCAGCCGGCCTGCTGCTTCAGGATCGACGGCGGAACCACGATCGACTCGCCGTCGCCGGGCAGCGGCCCGCCCGGACGCGAGTCCGTCGGGTCGCCGGCGGAGCCGCCGTTCGCGGTGCCGGGCCCACCCGGGCTCGACGCTTTCTCAGACATGACTCCCCATCCATCTCACCAGGTCTTCGAGGCCTACCGGCCGGCTTGCTGATCGCCGAGATCCTGCCGTACTGCCGCCGCACCCGGAAGCCCTGGCCACCACAGTGCGGGAGGGCAGCAGTATGACAGGTCAGTATGAGGACGGGCGCGTCTGGTGTACGAGCGTCCGCCAAGCGTACGAGCCCAAGGGCCCGTACGTCAGACCGCCTCCAGGATGTCGATCACGAACACCAGGGTCGAGTTCGCCGGCACCGCGCCCTGCGCCTGGTCCTTGTAGCCCAGGGCGGGCGGCACCACCAGCATCACCCGGCTGCCGACGGTCTGGCCGACCAGGCCCTTGTCCCAGCCCTCGATCAGGCTCTTCGTCCCGACCTGGAGGGCCTGGGCGCCGCCGTGGCTCCAGGAGGAGTCGAACTGCTGGCCGTTGCTCCACAGCACACCGGTGTACTGGACGACGAGGGTCTGGCCGGTCTGCACCTGCTTGCCCTCGCCCTTGATCAGCACGAACTGCTGGAGGTCGGTGGGCGGCGCCTGACCGGGCGGGATGGTGATCGTCGGGGCGGCCTTGCCGTTGTCCTTCACCTGCGGCGAGGTCGGCGGTGCCTGGGTCATCGTGCCGGAGAGGGTGGAGTCCTGCGGCAGGGCCTCGGTGATGTCCAGCACGAACACCACGGTGTCGCCCGGTGCCACCCCCAGCGTGGTGTTGCCCTGGTCGCCGAAGGCGGCGGCCGGCGGGGCCACCACCAGGATCCGGCTGCCCACCTTCTTGCCGACCACGGCCTGGTCGAAGGCCGGCACCAGCTGGCCGCTGCCGGCCTGGAAGAGCTGCGGCTTGCCGTCGGCGTCGTAGGAGCTCTTCAGCTCCTTGCCGGTCGTCCAGTCCTTGGCGGAGTAGTTGACCGTCACCCAGTCGCCCTTGCTGACCGTCTGGCGGTCGCCCTCGCTGAGCGTCTTGATCACGAACTGGCCGCTGGGCTGCCCGGCCGGGATCGTGATCACGGCCTTGCTGCCGAAGGACCCCTCGACGGTCGGCATCGGCGCCGCCTCGTCCACCGGCGCCGGCACCGTCGGCGCGGCGCTCGACGCCGAGGGCGACACCTCGGCCGGCGCCTTCGAGCTGCTGCTGCAGGCCAGCAGCAGTGTCAGGGGCAGGACTACGAGCAACCCGGCGGTGCGACGCACGGTGTTCCTAACTGTCGGTCAAGTGCAGCTGTTCGGACATCCTCCGACAGCGTATGCCGAGACCCCGCCCCGCCCCGGTAGGCGACACGGGCGCACCGCCCCACGTCACACCTCGCGCGGGGGCTCCCGGGCCGCCCCCGCCGGCCCGCCCCGGCCCCGCGCGGCGGACGGCCCGCACCCCGGCTGTCGGGGTGCGGGCCGTCCTGGCCGTCCGGGTCACATGCCGGCGATCAGCTTCTCCACCCGCTCGTCCACCGAACGGAACGGGTCCTTGCAGAGCACGGTGCGCTGCGCCTGGTCGTTCAGCTTCAGGTGCACCCAGTCGACGGTGAAGTCGCGGCGCTGCTCCTGCGCCCGGCGGATGAAGTCGCCGCGCAGCCGGGCCCGGGTGGTCTGCGGCGGGACGGACTTGGCCTCGAAGGTCTTGAGGTCCGTGGTCACCCGCTCGGCCTGCCCCTTGGCCTGCAGCAGGTAGAACAGGCCACGGCGGCGGTGGATGTCGTGGTAGGCGAGGTCGATCTGCGCGACCCGGGGGTTGGACATGCTCATCTGGTGCTTCTCGCGGTACCGCTCGATCAGCCGGTACTTCATGATCCAGTCGATCTCGTTGCCGACCTTCGCGAGGTCCTCGGTGCGGACGGCCTCCAGGGTGCGGCCCCAGAGCTCCAGCACCCGGGCGATCGTCCCGGTGTTGATGCCCTTGCGGTCCGCGAACTCCAGTGCCTTGGAGTAGTACTCCTCCTGGATGTCCAGCGCGCTGGCCTCCCGGCCGTTGGCGAGCCGGACCTGGTGCGTGCCGGTCAGGTCGTGGCTGACCTCGCGGATCGCCCGGATCGGGTTCTCCAGCGTCAGGTCGCGCATCACCACACCGGCCTCGATCAGGCGCAGCACCAGGTCGGTGGCGCCGACCTTGAGCAGGGTGGTGGTCTCCGACATGTTCGAGTCGCCGACGATGACGTGCAGCCGGCGGTAGCGCTCGGCGTCGGCGTGCGGCTCGTCCCTGGTGTTGATGATGGGGCGGGACCGGGTGGTCGCCGAGCTGACGCCCTCCCAGATGTGCTCGGCCCGCTGGCTGACGCAGTAGACCGCGCCGCGCGGGGTCTGCAGCACCTTGCCGGCGCCGCAGATCAGCTGGCGGGTCACCAGGAAGGGGATGAGCACGTCCGCGAGGCGGGAGAACTCGCCGTGCCGGGCCACCAGGTAGTTCTCGTGGCAGCCGTAGGAGTTCCCGGCGGAGTCGGTGTTGTTCTTGAAGAGGTACACGTCGCCGGCGATGCCCTCCTCGTGCAGCCGCCGTTCGGCGTCCACCAGGAGGCCTTCGAGGATCCGCTCGCCCGCCTTGTCGTGCGTCACCAGTTCGGTGACCTCGTCGCATTCGGGGGTGGCGTACTCGGGGTGCGAACCGACGTCGAGGTAGAGCCGTGCACCGTTGCGCAGGAAGACATTGCTGCTGCGGCCCCAGGAAACTACGCGGCGGAAGAGGTACCTGGCCACCTCGTCCGGAGACAGACGTCGTTGTCCCCGAAACGTGCACGTGACGCCGTACTCGTTCTCCAGCCCGAAAATTCGGCGGTCCATGAGGCATCCATTCTCTGATTGGAGCTGTCCGAAACCGCCTCCACGGTGGCAATCCGTTCACGACCGGCCTGGTCGGACCATGGATGTGACGTCGGTTCACCGTAGGGGCACGGAATCCCGTACGGCCGTGCGGCCGGCCGTACGGGATTCACTCACGAGGGCTACTCCGACGTCGCCGCCGGCTTGTCCTCGTCGTCCGCCTCCGCGGACTGGTCCCCGTCGAGCAGCCGGCCGAGCTGGCTGCCGAGGATCCGCTTGAACTTGCGCTGCTGGAACCGCTGGCGGTCGAGGACCGCGACCTCCAGCTGCTCCGGCGTCAGGGTGCGCGGGGAGCCGCCGTTCGGGTCCCTGGCGAGCGAGTCCACGGCCAGCCTGAGGGCCTCGGTGAGGCTCAGCCCGACCTGGTGGCGCTGCCCCAGGTAGTTCCCGATGGAGTCGGCGTTGCCGCCGACCACGACGCTGTTCTGCTCGTCCACCACCGAACCGTCGGGGGTGAGGCGGTAGATCTGGTCGTCGTCGGGGGTCCTGCCGACCTCCGCGACGATCAGTTCGACCTCGTAGGGCTTCTCCCCCACGGAGGAGAAGATGGTGCCCAGCGTCTGGGCGTAGACGTTGGCCAGGCCCCGGGCCGTCACGTCGGCCCGGTCGTAGGAGTAGCCGCGCAGGTCGGCGTAGCGGACGCCGCCGATGCGCAGGTTCTCGAACTCGTTGTAGCGGCCGACGGCCGCGAAGGCGATCTTGTCGTAGATCTCGGACACCTTGTGCAGGGCCCGCGAGGTGTTCTCGGCGACGAAGACGATGCCGTCGGCGTAGGTGAGCACGACCACGCTACGGCCGCGCGCGATGCCCTTGCGGGCGTACTCCGCGCGGTCCGCCATGGCCTGCTGAGGCGAGACGTAGAACGGTGTCGACACCGGCGGTCGTCCCCTTCTGTCAGGACCTCCCTCCGGCCCGGGGGCTGGGAGGGAGGGTCGGGAGGTGGATCGGGCGGAGGGACTAGATCAGCGGTGCCTGCGGACCGTTGGGGTGCTCCAGCCGCTTGTCGGTGATCGAGTGCGCGATGCCGGAGACCTCGGACTCGGACAGCCTGCGGAAGCCGTCCTCGGTGATCAGCGAGACGATCGGGAAGATCTTGCGGGCGAGGTCCGGCCCGCCGGTGGCGGAGTCGTCGTCGGCGGCGTCGTAGAGCGCCTGGACGACCAGCATCGAGGCCTGCTGCGAGGTGAGGCCCTCGCGGTAGAGCTTCTTCATCGAGCCCCGGGCGAACACCGAGCCCGAGCCGGTGGCGGCGAATCCGCGCTCCTCGGAGCGGCCGCCGGTGACGTCGTAGGTGAAGATCCGGCCGCGGTCGAGGTCCTGGTCGTAGCCCGCGAAGAGCGGGACGACCGCCAGGCCCTGCATGGCCATCCCGAGGTTGCCGCGGATCATCGTGGTGAGCCGGTTGGCCTTGCCCTCGAAGGAGAGCACGGTGCCCTCGATCTTCTCGTAGTGCTCCAGCTCCAGCTGGAAGAGCCGCACCATCTCGACGGCGAGGCCGGCGGTGCCGGCGATGCCGACCGCGCTGTACTCGTCGGCCGGGAAGACCTTCTCGATGTCGCGCTGGGCGATCACGTTGCCCATGGTGGCGCGGCGGTCACCGGCGATCACCACGCCGCCGTCGAAGACCGCCGAGACGATCGTCGTCCCGTGCGGCGCCTCGACGGTGAGCCCCTCCGGGAGGCTGCGGCGCCCGGGGATCAGCTCCGGCGAGTGCTCCGCCAGGAAGTCCATGAACGAGGAGGACCCGGGGGTCAGGAAGGCAGCCGGTAGACGCCCGGTGCCACGAGTGTTGGCTTCCACACGATTCCTTCCAGGTAGCTTGAAGCGCGCGCTGCCCGCACCCTACCCGCCCGGCGATCACTATCCACCTGTGGCGGGGGCGGACCCGGGCGGACGGGAGGCCGACGCCGCCCGCCCGCCCTCGGCGGTCGCAACCGTGAATTCCGCGAATGGCCCGGACCGCTCCTGCCGCGGCCTCCGGACCGGCCTCCCGGCCGCTCTCCCGGCCGGACTCCCGACTGCGCGCGGGCCGCTACTGGCCGCCCTTCTGGACGAATTGCCGCACGAAATCCTCGGCATTCGACTCGAGGACCTCGTCGATTTCGTCCAGGACCGCGTCGACGTCGTCGCTCAGCTTTTCCTGGCGCTCCTGGAGCTCCCCGGAATTCTGCGCCTCGGCAGCCTGCTCCTCGACCTCCTCGGAGGCACGGTTCGCCCGCTGCTGGCCGCCACCGGTGTCCTTGTCCGCCATTTCCCTCACCCCGCTCACTCGTCTGGCACGGCTTGGTGTTGCTGGGTCTTCACCACTGCGTCGACCCTATACACCGGGTGCGGGAATCGCTCCCGGTTTGCGTGTGGCGCTTCCTGTCCAACGTCCGGCGCTCCCCCGGATGATTCCCATTCAGGAGGCGTTCACCCGTGGTGATCGAAAAGTTACCGGGTGACCCGGACGGGCGCCGCCGGCGTCCGTTCAGGTGCCGGCCTGGCCGCGGTCGCCGGAAAGCACCCGGACCAGGTCCTCGGCCGTGCGACAGCGGTCCAGGAGTTCCTTGACGTGGTTGCGCGTCCCGCGCAGGGGTTCCAGGGTCGGCACCCGCTGGAGCGAGTCCCGGCCGGGGAGGTCGAAGATCACCGAGTCCCAGGAGGCCGCCGCGACGTGCTCGGCGTACTGCTCCAGGCAGCGGCCGCGGAAGTACGCCCTGGTGTCCTCCGGGGGCTTGGCGGCGGCCCGCTGGACCTCCTCCTCGGAGACCAGCCGTTCGAACCGCCCACGGGCCACCAGGCGGTTGTAGAGGCCCTTCTCGGCCCGGACGTCGCTGTACTGCAGGTCGACCAGCTGCAGCCGGGAGCTGTCCCAGCCGACCCCGTCGCGGCTGCGGTAGCCCTCCAGGATCTCCTTCTTGGCCACCCAGTCCAGCTGCCTGGACAGGCTCATCGGATCGCGCTCCAGCCGCCCGAGGACATCCTCCCAGCGGGCCAGCACGTCCACCGTCTGCTCGTCCGCGTCGTTGCCGAAGCGGTCCTCGACGTACTTGCGGGCCAGCTCGCAGTACTCCATCTGGAGCTGGACGGCGGTCAGCCGGCGCCCGCTGCGCAGCGTGATCAGATGCTTCAGGGTGGAGTCGTGGGAGACCCGGTGCAGGGTCCGCACGGGCTGGTCGACGGCCAGGTCGGAGGCGATGAAGGCGTCCTCGATCATCGACAGGACCAGCGCGGTGGTGCCCAGCTTGAGGTAGGTGGAGATCTCGGAGAGGTTGGCGTCCCCGATGATCACGTGCAGCCGGCGGTACTTCTCGGCGTCGGCGTGCGGTTCGTCGCGGGTGTTGATGATCGGGCGCTTGAGGGTCGTCTCCAGGCCGACCTCGACCTCGAAGTAGTCGGCCCGCTGGCTCAGCTGGAAGCCGTGCACCGAGCCGTCCTGGCCCAGGCCCACCCGGCCGGCGCCGGTGACCACCTGGCGGGAGACGAAGAACGGGGTGAGGTGGCGGACGATGTCGGCGAACGGCGTCGACCGCTTCATCAGGTAGTTCTCGTGGGTGCCGTAGGAGGCGCCCTTGTTGTCCGTGTTGTTCTTGTACAGGTGGATGGTCTGCCCGTTGGGCAGCTCCAGGGCGCGCGCCGCGGCGGCCGCCATGATCCGCTCGCCGGCCTTGTCCCAGAGCACGGCGTCGCGCGGGTTGGTGACCTCGGGCGAGCTGTACTCGGGGTGGGCGTGGTCCACGTAGAACCGGGCCCCGTTGGTGAGGATGATGTTGGCCAGGCCGATGTCCTCGTCGGTCAGCTGGCTGGCGTCGGCGACGTCCCGCGCGAGGTCGAAGCCCCGGGCGTCGCGCAGCGGATTCTCCTCCTCGAAGTCCCAGCGGGCCCGCCGAGCCCGGTGCATCGCCGCCGCGTACGCGTTGACGATCTGGGACGAGGTGAGCATGGCGTTGGCGTTCGGGTGCCCGGGTACGGAGATTCCGTACTCGGTCTCGATCCCCATCACGCGCCGTACGGTCATGCGGCCCTCCTTGCCCTGTGCGCCGCCCCCCACGGGCGGAACGCACTGACGTACCGCTGAACAGCACCCTCCCGGGCCGGACGCCCGCGAACGGTGGGTAGAGCCTAGAACGCCGCACCGACAGCCCGGCCCCGAGACGCGCCGTCCGGCTGCGGGGCCGCGAGGCGCCACAGCCGGACGGGGTCGGCGGAACGGGGAGGACCTGGTTAGAGGTACTGCCCCGTGTTGGCCACGGTGTCGATGGAGCGGCCGGACTCGGCACCCTGCTTGCCGGTGACGAGCGTGCGGATGAAGACGATCCGCTCGCCCTTCTTGCCGGAGATGCGGGCCCAGTCGTCCGGGTTGGTGGTGTTGGGCAGGTCCTCGTTCTCCTTGAACTCGTCCACGCAGGCGGCGAGCAGGTGGGAGACGCGCAGACCGCGCTGGCCGTGGTCGAGGAAGTCCTTGATGGCCATCTTCTTCGCCCGGTCCACGATGTTCTGGATCATGGCGCCGGAGTTGAAGTCCTTGAAGTACAGGACCTCCTTGTCACCGTTGGCGTAGGTGACCTCCAGGAAGCGGTTCTCCTCGGTCTCGGTGTACATCCGCTCGACCACCGCCTGGATCATCGCCGCCACGGTGGAGTCCACCGAGCCGTCGTGCTCCTTGAGGTCGTCGGGGTGGAAGGGCAGCGAGTCCTTGAGGTACTTCGAGAAGATGTCCTTGGCCGCCTCGGCGTCCGGACGCTCGATCTTGATCTTGACGTCCAGCCGGCCGGGCCGCAGGATCGCCGGGTCGATCATGTCCTCGCGGTTCGAGGCACCGATCACGATGACGTTCTCCAGGCCCTCCACCCCGTCGATCTCGGCCAGCAGCTGCGGGACGATGGTGTTTTCCACGTCCGAGCTGACACCCGAGCCGCGGGTGCGGAAGAGTGACTCCATCTCGTCGAAGAAGACGATGACGGGCGTGCCCTCGCTGGCCTTCTCACGAGCCCGCTGGAAGACCAGGCGGATCTGCCGCTCGGTCTCGCCGACGTACTTGTTGAGGAGCTCGGGGCCCTTGATGTTGAGGAAGTAGCTCTTGCCCTGCGGGCGGCCGGTGACCTCGGCGACCTTCTTGGCGAGCGAGTTCGCCACCGCCTTGGCGATCAGCGTCTTGCCACAGCCGGGAGGGCCGTAGAGCAGGACGCCCTTCGGCGGCCGGAGCTCGTACTCCTTGAACAGGTCGGCGTGCAGGTAGGGCAGTTCGACCGCGTCGCGGATCTGCTCGATCTGGTTGGCCAGACCGCCGATCTGCCGGTAGTCGATGTCGGGGACCTCCTCGAGGACCAGGTCCTCGACCTCCGACTTGGGCACGACCTCGTAGACGTAGCCGGAGCGGGACTCCAGCAGGAGGGCGTCGCCCGGGCGCAGGGTGATGTCGCGCAGCGGTTCGGCGAGCCGGACCACCCGCTCCTCGTCGGTGTGCCCGGTGACCAGCGCGCGCTCGCCGTCCTCAAGGACTTCCTTGAGGGTGACGATGTCGCCGATGCTCTCGAAGGCCATCGCGTCCACGATGTTGAGGGCCTCGTTGAGCATCACTTCCTGGCCGCGGCGCAGCTCGTCGAGCTCGACGCTCGGGCTGACGTTGACGCGCAGCTTGCGACCGCCGGTGAAGATGTCTGCGGTGCCGTCCTCGTTCTGGTCGAGGAAGGTGCCGAATCCGGCGGGGGGCTGGGCCAGCCTGTCCACTTCCTCCTTGAGGGCCACGATCTGGTCGCGGGCCTCCCGAAGGGTGGAGGCGAGCCGTTCGTTCTGGGCGGTCACGCCGGCCAGGTTGGTCTGGAGCTCGACGATCCGCTCTTCGAGGATTCTCGAATTGCGCGGCGAGTCGGCGAGCTTGCGGCGCAGGACAGCGATTTCCTGCTCGAGGTACGAGACCTGAGCGGCCTCGTCGGAACCACGAGCGGGCCTGCCAGGGCTGCGGTTGTAGTCGTCATCGTGGGCTGCCACGGTCCTCACCTCCTCCGGGGAGCTGGACGCTTCCAGACCCTACCTGGGACCAGGGGTATGTAAACCCCTAGATCAAGAAAGATGGAACGGGCGTGTCCGATCTTCGCCCTCGCGTGCTTCCCCTCTGCTTTAAGAGATACCCACCGCGCACCGGCCAAAGCGGACCAGATGTATCGTCGACCGAGTCGATATCCGATCGCGACCACGAGAGCCGGTCGGATCGTTGTACGAATGGCGGGATTGCCCCTGAATACGGGGCGACTCGGGACAGAACGGCAGGAGACATGTCGGTGACCGGTGAGGCGACGGCAGCGGGCGAGCCGCTGGAGGTGTGGATCGACCAGGATCTCTGCACCGGCGACGGCATCTGTGTGCAGTACGCGCCGGAGGTCTTCGAGCTCGACATCGACGGTCTCGCGTACGTGAAGGGCGCGGACGACGAGCTGCGCCAGCAGCCGGGCGACACCGCGCCGGTGCCGCTGACCCTGCTTCAGGACGTGGTGGACTCGGCCAAGGAGTGCCCGGGCGACTGCATCCACGTGCGGCGGGTGGCGGACCGGGTCGAGGTGTACGGGCCGGATGCCCCCTAGATCGGGGCTCTTTCGCCTCCGGGCCGCTTTGATCCGATGCCGACACTCGTCGCTTCGTCGGTCGCTTCGCTCCCTCCCGCGCTCCTCCCTTTCGGCATCGGCGCGGCCCTTCGGCTCACTCGCGGCTGTGGCCTCCCGCAGGGCAGTGCCCTCCTGCGGGGCCGTACGCGGCCCTTCGGCTCACTCGCGGGGGCGGCCCCGGTGGGGTCGGGGGGTGTCAGGCCCGGGCCGGCGGGGCCTGGGTCTGGGTGCGGGTCCAGCGGGCGCCCTGGCGGGTCCAGGTGAGGTCGAGTGAGACGTCCGGGCTGAACCGCGGGACGTCGTCGGAGGAGTAGCCCTGGGCGTGGCCGGTGATGACGCCGTCGCTGCGCAGGGCCAGCCTGCTCACCGTCAGGTTCTCCTGCTCCGAGAGCAGGGTGGCGAGCACCACCGGGCGGCCGTCCGGGCCGGGGCCGAGCAGGAAGACCGCGTCGGGCGGGGTGCCGTTCTCCGCGTCGCAGTGGGCGGCGGCCACCGTGCCGGGCTTGCCGTCCCCCAGGTCGGCGCCGAAGTGCACCGAGATCTTCACCGGGAAGGGTCCGCAGTCGAGGGGAAGTTCGGCCTTGGCCGGATCGGGTGCCTCGGCGGCCGGCAGGGCCCTGGGGGCCGGGCGTATCGGCGCGGGCGTCCCGGAGGCCGGGCCCGCCGCGAGCGCGCCGGCCACCACCGCGGCGCAGCCTGCGGCCACCACCGCCCAGTGCTTGACGCCGGGACGGGCGTGCCCGGGCCCGGCCGGCGGCCGGGCACCTCCCGCGGTCGTCCCCTCGGCCGTCGCCGTCCCGGACGCTGCTTCCACCAGGCGTTCCCCTCCACCGGTACGGTGCCCCCGCCGGGCACGGCGGGTGTCTGTGAGCGAGCATCCTCCCACACGCCGCCGGCGCTCCCCGCAGGGGGTCGGACGACCGCCGGGGCTCGCTCCACCTGCGACGACGCGAGGGGCGGTGCGAAGGGCCCGGGGCCCTTCGCACCGCCCCTCGCGGTGGTGTCGTGGTGGTGTCGCGGTGGTGTCGCGGTCAGCCGAGGTCCGGCGCGCCGGGCGCGTCCGTCTCGACGGCCTTGGCGGCGGCGCGGGCGGCGGCCCGCTCCTGGAGGCTCTGCTCGGGGGACCCGTTGTCGTAGTCCTCGCCGTACGAGCCCTTGGAGGGCCGGCGGCGGCGCAGCGGCGGCTCGACGCCGTCGGCGAGGCGGCGGGAGGTCAGCAGGAAGCCGGTGTGGCCGATCATGCGGTGGTCCGGCCGGACGGCCAGGCCCTCCAGGTGCCAGGTGCGGACCATGGTCTCCCAGGCCTGCGGCTCGGTGAAGGTGCCGTGGTCGCGCAGCGCCTCGACGGTCTTCGACATCTGCGTGGTGGTGGCCACGTAGCAGCAGATCAGACCGCCGGGGACGAGCGCCTTGGAGGCGACGTCCAGGCACTCCCAGGGAGCGAGCATGTCGAGGATGACACGGTCGACGTCGGCCTCGACCAGGTTGTCCTGGAGGTCACCGACGGTGAGCTTCCAGGCCGGGTGGGGGCCGCCGAAGTAGCGCTCGACATTGCCCTTGGCGATGTCCGCGAAGTCCTGGCGGCGCTCGTAGGAGGCCAGCAGGCCGGTGTCGCCGACGGCGCGCAGCAGGTAGGTGCTGAGCGCGCCGGAGCCGACGCCGGCCTCGACCACGCGGGCGCCGGCGAAGATGTCGGCCATCGCCAGGATCTGCCCCGCGTCCTTGGGGTAGATCACGGCGGCGCCGCGGGGCATGGACAGGACGTAGTCGGGGAGCAGGGGGCGCAGCGCGAGGTACGGGACGTTACCCGTGGTGCGCACGACCGTGCCCTCGGGGGCGCCGATCAGCTCGTCGTGGGGGAACGCACCCTTGTGGGTGTGGAACTGGTTCCCGGCCTGGAGCGTGAACGTGTAGTGGCGGCCCTTGGGGTCGGTCAGCTGGACCTGGTCCCCGACCTGGAAGGGCCCGCGTCGGCGGGTGGCACCGGTCGGTTCGGACATGCGGACAATTCTAAGGGCTGGCAGCCGTCCCACCGACCACAGTGATCACTGTGGTCACGCCGGCCGCCCGGTGAGGGCCTCAGGACGCCCCGGGCGCCCTCCCGGGCTCCCCTGCCCCCGGCCCGGCACGGGACGGCCTCAGCGGCCCGCGACGGCCTTGCTGAGCCGCTGCTCGACGTCGGTCAGCGCCAGCACCCCGTACGCCGACCCGTCCGGCTCGACCACCAGGTACTCGCTGGCCGGGGTCGCCCGCAGGGCCCGCAGCAGGTCCTCGCCGGCCAGGTCGGCCGGCAGCCGCAGGCCCGGCTCCAGGTCGCGGGCGAGGGCGCCCACCGCGACCCACGGACGGCGCTGCTCGGGCACCGCCCGCACCGCGGACTCCCGGACCACGGCGATCGGCGCCCCCAGCCCGTCCACCACCAGGACGGCGCCGGCCCCGGCCTCCCGGGCCCGGCGCAGCGCCTCGCCGAGCGGCGTGTCGGCGGTGACCGGGACAGCCCGCCGGGCCAGCTCCCGCAGCCGCAGGCCGGGCAGCGCCTCCTTCAGCCGGGCGCCCCGCAGGCCGCCGACCGCGCCGTTCCAGATGATCGCGGCCAGGATCGCGGCCAGCGCCGCGTCGATCAGGGTGTCCGTCCCGGTGCGGCCGCCGTCGTCCCGCGAGGCGCTGAACAGCGGCAGGCCGATCAGCACCGCGACGGCCAGCGCCCGGCCGGCCCAGGAGGCCGCCACGGTGCCGGCCATCGGGCGGCCGGTCAGGCCCCAGACCACGGCGCGCAGCATCCGGCCGCCGTCCAGCGGCAGGCCGGGCAGCAGGTTGAACACGGCGACCACGAAGTTGCTGACCATCAGCCCGGCCAGCAGCACCCCGGGCACGCTGGAGAGCTCCACCAGCCGGCCGGCCGCCAGGAAGACCCCGCCGAGCACCACCGAGAGCAGCGGCCCGGCGAAGGCCAGCCAGAACTCGCGGGCCGGGGTCTGCGCCTCGTTCTCGATCTCCGAGATGCCGCCCAGGAACTGCAGCTGGATCCGGCGCACGCCGAGCTTGTAGCGCAGCGCGACCAGGGTGTGCGCCAGCTCGTGCACCAGGACCGAGGCGTAGAAGGCGATCGCGAAGGACAGCGCGACCAGGTAGCGGGTGCCGCCCAGCTCCGGCAGCACCCGGGCGAGCTGCCCGCCGAAGATCCAGGTGATCAGCGCGGCGATGACGAACCAGGACGGGGTGACGTAGACCGGCACGCCGAACGGGCGGCCCATCAGGATGCCGCCGCGCGGGCCGGGCCCGCCGGCCGGGGGCGTGCCCGCGCCGGGTGTCCCGCCGGGCGGTGGCTGTTCGGAGGTCTGCTGCCCCCTGGTGTCGCTCACCGGTGTCCCTTCAGCTCGTCGTCCCCGTCGTGTCCGCGCCGTCCGCCCACGCTACGTGATCTCCGGCGGAATCCGGCGCCCGCCCCTCCTACGGGTCTCATACCCGTATCCGGCCCTCCCCAGAGCCGGCCGTGTCAGCGCCGTGGCAGCGGAATGACAGCGTTGGGCCATAGGGTCGGGGCATGCACCAGACCGACCACGGCCCGACCGTCGAGGCGCCGGCCCGCCGGGCCGCGCCCCCGACGGGGCTGTCCCCGTCGCGTGCGGGGGACTTCCTGACCTGTCCGCTGCTCTACCGGCTCCGGGTGATCGACAAGCTGCCCGAGCCGCCCAGCCCGGCCGCCACCCGCGGCACCCTCGTCCACGCCGTCCTGGAACGGCTCTTCGACAGCCCCGCCGCGGAGCGGACCCACGAGCGCGCGCTCGGCCTGCTGCGCCCGCAGTGGGAGCGGCTGCTGGGCGAGCGCCCGGAGCTGGCCGGCCTGTTCGGCGGCGGCGAGGGCGGCGCCGCGGAGCCGGACGGCGCCGCGCTGACCCGCTGGCTGGCGGACGCCGAGAAGCTGATCGGCCAGTGGTTCCGGCTGGAGGACCCGACCCGGCTGCACCCCGTCGAGCGCGAGCTCTACGTGGAGACGGCCCTGGAGTCGGGCCTGCTGCTGCGCGGCTACATCGACCGGGTGGACGTCGCGCCGACCGGTGAGGTGCGGCTGGTCGACTACAAGACCGGCCGGGCGCCCTCGCGGGACTTCGAGGGCAAGGCCATGTTCCAGATGAAGTTCTACGCCCTGGTGGTGTGGCGCTGGAAGGGCGTGATCCCGAAGCGGCTGCAGCTGGTCTACCTGGGCGGGGGCGGCGACGTGGTGTCGTACGACCCGGACGAGGCGGACCTGCGCGCGGTGGAGCGCAAGCTCATGGCGCTCTGGGAGACCATCTCGCAGGCGGTGGCCACCGGCGAGTTCCCGGCCACCAGGAACCGGCTATGCGACTGGTGCGACCACAAGGCGAGCTGCCCGGAGTTCGGCGGCACTCCCCCGCCGTACCCGCTCCCGCTGACCGGACCGCCCGTGGCGGGCGCGGCCGGTGGCGTCCCGGCCGCGCGGGACGGCTCCGCGCCCGCTCCCCCGGCCCCGGCGGCGTCGGTGCCCCCGGCCGCGCCCGCCACCCGATCCGACGAGGACGACCCCGCCGCCGAGGCGCCGCAGGGGTCGGACGAGCACCTGAGCAAGGAGTCCTAGGTGACGATCCGAGTGCTGCTGGTCGACGACCAGCCACTGCTCCGCACCGGCTTCCGGATGATCCTGGAGGCCGAGTCCGACCTGGTGGTGGTCGGCGAGGCCGGCGACGGCCAGCAGGCGCTGGACCAGGTCCGGGCGCTGCAGCCCGACGTGGTGCTGATGGACATCCGGATGCCCCGGATGGACGGCGTCGAGGCCACCCGCCGGATCGCCGGCCCCGGCCGCGACGGCCCGGCCAAGGTCCTGGTGCTGACCACCTTCGACCTGGACGAGTACGTGGTCGAGGCGCTCCGGGCGGGGGCCAGCGGCTTCCTGCTCAAGGACGTCCCGGCCGAGGAGCTGGTGCAGGCGATCCGGGTGGTCGCCGACGGCGCCGCGATGCTCGCCCCGAGCATCACCCGCCGGCTGCTGGACATGTACGCCACCAAGCTCCCGTCCGGGGACGAGGCGCCGCCGCAGGCCCTCACCGCGCTGACGGAGCGTGAGCTGGAGGTGCTCCGGCTGGTCGCCCGCGGCCTGTCGAACGCCGAGATCGCGGCCGAACTCTTCGTCAGCGAGACCACGGTGAAGACCCACGTCGGCCATGTGCTGACCAAGCTCCAGCTGCGCGACCGGGTGCAGGCGGCGGTGTACGCCTACGAGAGCGGGCTGGTGCGCCCCGGCGCGCTGTAGAACGCGGTCGCGCAGGGGCCGGGCGCCGACGACGGTGCCCGGCCCCTGCGCGTCGGGCCGCGCGGGCGTGCCCGTCCGACCGTGCGTCAGGCCCCGGGCGCCGGGCGGATCCGCCCGGGCACGAGGGTGGCCCCGGACATGAGGGTGGCCCGTCCGCCCCCTTGCACCAGGAGGGGCGGACGGGCCACCGGTCTGCGGGGCCGCGGCCCTGCTACTTGCTGCGGCCGATCTCCCAGAACCGGAACACGCCGGTGGTGTCGACCGTGGACTCCACGCCCGTGATGTTGGAGCGGAAGGCGTAGAAGGACTTCGCCTGGAAGATCGGGATCAGCGGGACGCCCTCGGCGGTGATGTTCTGCATCTGCGCGAAGACGGCGCCCGCGGCGGCCCGGTCGACCTGCTTGAGGCTCTCCGGCAGCAGCTTGTCGCTGATCCGGGGGTCGTTCCAGCCGGTGTGGTAGGCGCCGCCGTCGACGACCAGCGGGGCGACGAAGTTGTCCGGGTCCGGGTAGTCGGCCGTCCAGCCGATCGTGTAGGCCTGGTAGCTGCCGGCCTTCCAGCCCTTCTTGAACTTCTCCCAGTCGGCCTCCTGGGTGACCGTCACCTGGAAGAGGCCGCTGGCCTCCAGCTGCTTCTTCATCTCGGCGGCCTCGGCGCCCTCGGCCCGGGCCCGGGACCAGGTGAGGCTCAGCTTGACCGGCAGGGACACCTTGGCGGCGGTCAGGATCTGCTTGGCCTTCGCCACGTCCGGGTCGCCGTACTTGTCGAAGAAGGCGGTGTTGTGGCCGGCCACCCCGGCGGGGACCACCGAGTAGAGCGGCTGGACGGTGCGGGCGTAGACGTCGCGGGCCAGCACCTTGCGGTCCAGCAGCTGGGCGACCGCCTGGCGCACCGCGGGGTTGCCGGTGACGGCGTCCTTGGTGTTGAAGGCCAGGTAGCGGGTCTCGGAGCTGTCGCCGTCGGCGACCTGGACGGCCGTCTTGCCGGCCTGCTGGTCCGCCAGGTACTGGGCGCCCGCGCCCGGGTCGAGGCTGTTGTCGGTGAGGTCGACCTCGCCGGTGTCGAGGGCGGCCTTGAGGTCCGAGCCCTTGAGGAAGTACCGCAGGGTGAACTTCTTGTTCCGCAGCTTCTCGTCGCCGCTGAACTGGTCGTTGGCGACCAGGGTGACCTTGCCGGGCACCTTGGTGCCGCCGTCCGAGGCCATCGTCTCCAGGCTGTCGATCTTGTACGGGCCGGAGCCGACCAGCTTGTCGTTGGGCAGCAGCTTGTCGGCCGGGAACACCTGGTGGTCGACGATCGCGCCGGCCGAGCTGGCCAGCTTGGCCGGCAGCACCGCGTCCGGCTGGGTGAGCGTGAAGGTCACGTCGGTGTCGCCCTTGGCCTCCACCGACTTGATGGAGTCGAGCAGCGAGGACGGACCGTTGTCGTCCTTGATCTTCTTCATCCGCTCGATGGAGAAGACCACGTCCTGCGCGGTCAGCGGGTGGCCGTTGGAGAACTTCAGGCCGGAGCGCAGGGTGCAGTGGTAGGTGGTGGCGTCGGCCCCGGTGAACTCACAGGACTGCGCGGCGTCCGGGCTCGGCGCGGAGCTGCCGGCGGGGAACTTCAGCAGCGACTGGAAGGTGTTGTGCAGCAGCAGCCAGGAGCCGTTGTCGTAGGCACCGGCCGGGTCCAGCACGTTGGTGACGCTGGTGGTGCCCATCACGATCGCCCCGCCCGGGTCCGAACCGGTGACGGCCTTGGTGACGGAGCCGCAGCCCGCGACGGTGGTGGCGACGAGTCCGGCACAGGTGAGCGCTGCCAGTCGTTGAGCTGAAGTCATGCGGGTGGCGTCCTTCTCGGTGCGGCCGGCGGTGTGTGCCGGTGGCCTCCGCGCTGCCGCTCCCGATCGGGAGTGCGCCGGTGCGGCCGGGTGCCGCGCACCCACAGGCCCGACGGGGTTGCCCGTCTTCGGTGGTGGCGCGCGACATGAGGGTGTGGGGCGACAGCGGCCGGCCGGCCGGGATGGTTGTCCGGCTGGGGGCGACCGCTGAGCGGAATCGATCGGAAGTAGCGTGCCACATCGGCCGGGGATCGCCCCCACTCGTGCGGGGTCCGATCGAACTCCCGTCCGGCCGGCAACGGCCTCCGAACCGATGAGTTGTCAGGCAATGCCCGATTTCTCCCGGGCTGACGAGCACGTCCCGCCGGCCGGCCCGAGTTACCGGCCGGTACCGGGAGTTGACAATGAGACGACAATCACATCGGAACCGTTGGATCGGGACAGCCGCACCCCAAGGGTCGTACCGGCACGGCCGCGCGGCACCCGGCCGTCCGGCCCGGCCCGGCGCACCCCCGGACGGACCGCCACGGCACCGCCCGGCCGCCCGCCGGCGAACGGCCCGGGACGCCCGGACAACGGCCGGGACAACGGCCCGGACAACAGCGGGGACAACAGCGGGGACAGAGCGTCAGGACGGTTACCGGGACGGCGCACCCGGCGGGAGCCCCGGGGCGGCCGGGCAGCCCGGCGCACCGCCGGACGGCCGGCGGTGCGCCCCGCCCCCGCGTCAGACCCGCGAGGCCACCAGCGAGCGCAGCAGTTCGAGGTCGACCTGCTCCAGGGAGGGCAGCACCAGCCGGCCGGGAGCCGGCTCGATCACCGCCACCGACGGCACCGCGATCACCGGGCAGCCGGCCGCCTCGGCCGACCGCACCCCGGTCGGGGCGTCCTCCACCACCACGCAGCGGGCCGGCTCCGCGCCGAAGCGGCGGACCGCCTCCAGGTACGGGTCCGGGTGCGGCTTGGTGCGCGGCACCTCGTCCCCCGCGAGCGAGAAGGCGAAGTGGTGGGTGCCCAGGGTGGCCAGCACGATGTCGATGATGTGCCGGTGCGAGGCCGACACCAGGGCCGCCGGGACGCCGTGCGCGGCCAGCGTGTTGAGCAGCCGCTCGGCGCCCGGCATCAACGGCACCCCGCCGCCCAGCAGGTCCACGAACCGCTGGTTGATCAGCGTGGTGAGGTCGGCCGGCGCGAGGTCGACGCCGGTGGTGGAGAGCAGGTAGTCGATCACCCGGCTCATCGGGCCGCCGACCACGTGCGCCCGGTCGTTCTCGTCCAGCGCGTAGCCCAGCTCGGCGAAGAGCGAGACCTCCGCCTGCCACCAGAAGTCCTCGGTGTCGACCAGGGTCCCGTCCATGTCCAGCAGCACCGCCTGGAGGCCTTGCCCGTTGTCGTGGCCGAGGGTGCGGGCGGCGGTGGAGATGGTCGTCATGGTGGGAGTCCTTCCGTTCGCGCACACCCGGATCTGCCTCCGGGGATGGCACAGGCCGGCCCGCTGGTGAGCGGACCGGCCCGTTCAGGATGATCCAGGATACGCCGCCCGCGCCGAAATGCGGCGAACGCTGTGCGACATCCCGGTTACCGCGCGTTGAAGGGCCGCGGCGGCCGGCGCCGGGCCGCCGTCGTCAGCGCGCGTTGAAGTACTTCGCCTCCGGGTGGTGGATGACGATCGCGTCGGTGGACTGCTCCGGGTGGAGCTGGAACTCCTCCGAGAGCACCACGCCGATCCGCTCCGGCTTCAGCAGCTCGGCGATCTTGGCACGGTCCTCCAGCTCCGGGCAGGCCCCGTAGCCGAGCGAGAACCGGGCACCCCGGTACTTCAGCGCGAACATGTCCTTGACGTCCTGCGGGTCCTCGCCGGAGAAGCCCAGCTCGAAGCGGACCCGGGCGTGCCAGAACTCGGCGAGCGCCTCGGCCAGCTGCACCGACAGGCCGTGCAGCTCCAGGTAGTCGCGGTAGGCGTCCGCCTTGAACAGCTCGTTGGCGGCCTCCGAGATCCGGTTGCCCATGGTGACCACCTGGAGGCCCAGCACGTCCTTCTCGCCGGACTCCTCCGGGCGGAAGAAGTCCGCCAGGCAGAGCCGGCGCCCGCGCCGCTGGCGCGGGAAGGTGAACCGGGTGTGCTCGCTGCCGTCCTCGTTGTAGACCAGCAGGTCGTCGCCCTTGGACGCGGCCGGGTAGTAGCCGTAGACCACGGCCGCCTCCAGCCAGCCCTCGGTCTGCAGCCGGTCCAGCCACATCCGCAGCCGCGGCCGGCCCTCGGTCTCCACCAGCTCCTCGTACGAGGGGCCGTCGCCGCTGCGCGCGGCCTTCAGACCCCACTGGCCCTTGAACAGCGCGTCCTCGTCCAGCCAGGAGGCGTAGTCCGCGAACGGGATGCCCTTGACGATCCGGTCGCCCCAGAACGGCGGCTCGGGCACCCGGTTGTCGACCGCGACGTCGGAGCGGATCTGGCCGAGGTTCTCCTCGGGCTCCTCCAGCACCTCGACCCGGGCGTGCCGGCGCTGCTTCAGCTCCGGCAGGGCCGCGCCGGGCACGCCGCGCTTGACCGCGATCAGCGCGTCCATCAGCCGCAGGCCCTCGAAGGCGTCCCGGGCGTAGCGGACCTCGCCCTCGTAGATCTCGTGCAGGTCCTGCTCGACGTAGGCCCGGGTCAGGGCCGCGCCGCCGAGGATCACCGGGAACTCCGCGGAGAGCCCCCGCTGGTTCAGCTCCTGGAGGTTCTCCTTCATGATCACGGTGGACTTCACCAGCAGGCCGGACATCCCGATCACGTCGGCCCGGTGCTCCTGCGCGGCGTCCAGGATCGCCGAGACGGGCTGCTTGATGCCCAGGTTCACGACGGTGTAGCCGTTGTTCGACAGGATGATGTCGACCAGGTTCTTGCCGATGTCGTGGACGTCGCCCTTGACGGTGGCCAGCACGATGGTGCCCTTGCCCTCGTCGTCGGACTTCTCCATGTGCGGCTCCAGGTGGGCGACGGCGGTCTTCATGACCTCCGCCGACTGGAGCACGAACGGCAGCTGCATCTGGCCGGAGCCGAACAGCTCGCCGACCACCTTCATGCCGGC
The DNA here is from genome assembly GCF_014655955.1 of Kitasatospora indigofera. Classification (GTDB taxonomy): domain Bacteria; phylum Actinomycetota; class Actinomycetes; order Streptomycetales; family Streptomycetaceae; genus Kitasatospora; species Kitasatospora indigofera. The sequence goes on along the minus strand of NZ_BNBO01000023.1, from coordinate 46,617 downwards.
CAGCAGGGTGCTGTTGACGATGTCCAGCGCGGGGCGCCCGGTCAGCGCCTCGTCGAGGTCCGCCTCCAGGCCCTTGCGCTCGCCGTCGACGATCCGCCGCTGCAGGCGCTCCTCCAGCGGCAGGGCCGCCAGCTCCTGCGCCTTGGTCTCCGCGCTGGAGGCCGCCGAGACGCCCTCGAACAGCTGGAGCAGCTTCTGCAGCGGGTCGTAGCCCTCGGAGCGCCGGTCGTAGACCAGGTCGAGGGCGACCTCTCGCTGCTCCTCGGGGATCCGGGCCATCGGCAGGATCTTCGAGGCGTGCACGATCGCCGAGTCCAGGCCGGCCTGGACGCACTCGTGCAGGAAGACCGAGTTGATCACCTGGCGGGCCGCCGGGGAGAGGCCGAAGGAGATGTTGGACAGGCCGAGGGTGGTCTGCACGGCCGGGTGCCGGCGCTTCAGCTCGCGGATCGCCTCGATGGTCTCGATGCCGTCCCGGCGGGACTCCTCCTGCCCGGTGCCGAGGGTGAAGGCCAGGCAGTCGACCAGGATGTCGTGCTCGGCGACGCCGTACTCGCGGCCCAGCTGCTCGATCAGCCGCTCGGCGATGGCGACCTTCTTCTCGGCGGTGCGGGCCTGGCCCTCCTCGTCGATGGTCAGCGCGACCAGGCCGGCGCCGTGCTCCCGGGCCAGCGCGGCGACCTTGCCGAAGCGGGTGTCCGGGCCGTCGCCGTCCTCGTAGTTCACCGAGTTCAGCAGGGCGCGGCCGCCCAGCATCTCCAGGCCGGCCCGGAGCACGTCCGTCTCGGTGGAGTCCAGCACGATCGGCAGGGTGGAGGCGGTCGCCAGCCGGCCGGCGATCTCCTTCATGTCGGCGACGCCGTCGCGGCCGACGTAGTCGACGCAGAGGTCCAGCAGGTGGGAGCCGTCGCGGATCTGCTCGCGGGCGATCTCCACACAGGCCTGCCAGTCACCGGCCAGCATCGACTCGCGGAACTTCTTGGAGCCGTTGGCGTTGGTCCGCTCGCCGATCGCGAGGTAGGAGGTGTCCTGGCGGAACGGCACCGCCTGGTAGAGCGAGGAGGCGGACGGCTCGGGCTGCGGGTCGCGCGGGGCGATCTCGCGGCCGCGCACCCGCTCGACCACCTGGCGCAGGTGCTCGGGGGTGGTGCCGCAGCAGCCGCCGACCAGCGAGAGGCCGTACTCGCGGGTGAAGGTGTCGTGCGCGTCGGCCAGCTCGGCGGGGGACAGCGGGTAGTGCGCGCCGTCCTTGCCCAGCACCGGGAGGCCGGCGTTCGGCATGCAGGACAGGCCGATCCGGGCGTTCTTCGCCAGGTAGCGCAGGTGCTCGCTCATCTCGGCGGGGCCGGTGGCGCAGTTCAGGCCGATGTAGTCGACGCCGAGCGGCTCCAGCGCGGTGAGCGCGGCGCCGATCTCCGAGCCGAGCAGCATGGTGCCGGTGGTCTCCACCGTGACCTGCACGATCAGCGGCAGGTCCAGGCCGGCCTCGGCCAGCGCCTGCTTGCTGCCCAGGACGGCGGCCTTGGTCTGCAGCAGGTCCTGGCTGGTCTCCACCAGGAGCGCGTCGGCGCCACCCGCGATCAGGCCGGCCGCGTTCAGCCGGAAGCCGTCCCGCACGGTCGCGTAGGGGATGTGGCCGAGGGTGGGCAATTTGGTGCCCGGGCCGATCGAACCGAGCACCCACCTGGTGCGTCCGTCCTGGTAGGAGTCGGCCACCTCACGGGCGATCCGGGCGCCCGCCTCGGACAGCTCGAAGATCCGCTCGGGAATGTCGTACTCACCCAGGGCGGAGAGGTTCGCGCCGAACGTGTTGGTCTCCACGCAGTCCACGCCCACCGCGAAGTACGCCTCGTGGACGGAGCGCACGATGTCGGGGCGGGTGATGTTGAGGACTTCGTTGCAGCCCTCCAGGTCCTGGAAGTCCTCCAGCGTCGGGTCCTGCGCCTGGAGCATGGTGCCCATCGCGCCGTCCGCCACCACGACCCGGGTGGCGAGGGCTTCACGCAGGGCGCTCGCGCGCTCCTGCTGGACGGTGGACGGGGTGGCTGCAGTGGCCATGGGGCTTCTCCCTGGGTGCGACGGCTGTCGGCTTTGCGCTCCCCGCGGTCGGGGAGGCACCTCGCCAGGGTATCCGTCCGGGCCTTCGGACCGGCGAACCGTTTCGTATCCTGAGCGTTCGATCAAGACGGGGGAACAGAAATGAAGTCGTTCGGCGTACGTCTCCGGCGCGCGGCGGGGGCCGTGCGCGGCCGCTGGCGGGGACTGTCCCGAGGACGCCGGATCCTGCTCTGCGCGCTGGTGGCCCTGGCCGTACTGGTGCTCCCGGTGGGCTCGGCGGCCCTCGCGCTGCGGCTGCAGTACACGGGCGACCCCGGTGCCGAGGCCCGTACCCGGGGGCGGGACGCGGTCTGGCTCGGGCACGCCTGGGTGGACGGCCGGAAGAGTGACGCCGACGTGGCCGCGCTGGGGCGGCAGCTGGCCGGCACCGGCATCCGTGACCTCTATGTGCACACCGGTCCGCTGGAGCACGACGGGAGCCTGCCGCCCGCGCTCTACCCCCGGGCCGGGTGGTTGGTCGAGGCCGTCCACCGGACGCTGCCGGGCGTGCGGGTGCAGTCCTGGCTGGGCGACGTGGTGAAGCCGGAGAAGGCCGGGCTCGACCTGGAGGACGCCCCCTCCCGGGACCGGGTCACCGCCGCCGCCGGCCAGGTGCTGGACGCCGGCTTCGACGGCGTGCACTTCGACATGGAGCCGATCCGCCCCGGATCGGACGGCTGGCTCACGCTGCTCGACCAGGTGCGGGCGGTCACGGCCGCGCGCGGCGCGGCGCTCTCGGTGGCCGCCCCGCAGATCGACCCGCTGCCCGGCCTGCACGTGCTCACCACCGGCCTGACCGGCCACGGCAAGTGGTGGTCGCAGGCGTACTTCGCCGAGACCGCCCGCCGGGTCGACCAGATCGCGGTGATGTCCTACGACACCGGCCTGCCGGTCGAGTCGCTGTACGGCGGGTACGTCGCGCAGCAGACCGTGCTGGCCCTGGAGGTCACCCCGCCGGAGGTGGACCTGCTGATGGGCCTGCCCTTCTTCTGGGAGGACAAGGCGGGCCACTACGGCGCGGCGGAGACGGTGACGGCCGCCGTCCGCGGCGTCCGCCTGGGCCTCGGGCGGGAGGCGCCCGGCCGGCAGAACTTCGGCATGGCGCTGTACGTGGACTTCGCGTCCACCCCCGAGCACTGGTCGGCCTACCGGCGCGGCTGGACCGACTGACCGGCCCGGCCGCCGGGCCGGGCCGTGCGGTGGCGGGCCGGCCCGGCGGCTCAGCGCACCGCGCGGTGCAGGGCGATCAGCAGCCGCCAGACCTCGGCCGCGACGGCCTCCGGCGTCCCCCCGACGCTCCCGTGCAGCCAGTCGGCGAGCACACCGGTGAAGGCGGCGGCGACGGCCGAGGCGACCAGGCCGGCCTGCGGGGCGCCGGCCAGCTCGCGTTCGCGGCGGCTGCGCTCGCGCAGCTCCCGGTGGAGCAGGTCCCCCAGCGGGCCGCTGCCGCCGGGCAGCAGCAGGCTGCGGTAGAGGTCCGCGTGGCGGGCCGCGTCGGCGAGGAAGAGGGTCAGGGCCGGCGGCGGCGCGGCCGGGTCGGGCAGGCCGCGCCAGGCGTGCAGGGCGTCCACCGCCTGCCGGACGACCTCGGCGCAGGCGTCCACCGCGAGGGCCTGGAGGTCCTCGTAGTGCAGGTAGTAGGTGGCCCGGCCGAGCCCCGCCCGGCGGACCACCGCGGAGACGCTGACCTCGGCGAGCGGGCGTTCGGCGCACTCGGCGAGCAGCGCCCGGCGCAGTTTCTCCCGGGTGCGGGCCGCACGCGGGTCGGCCGGCGGGCGGGGCTCCGTCATCCGGCCACCAGGACGGCGGTCAGCGCGATCGCGCCGGGCAGGGCCTGCGCGAAGAGGATCCGCCGGTTGGCGGTGGCGGCGCCGTAGAGGCCCGCGACGACGACGCAGCTCAGGAAGAACACCTGCACACGGTAGCCGGTGGGGTCGGCGGCGATCAGGCCCCAGACCAGGCCGGCCGCCAGGAAGCCGTTGTAGAGGCCCTGGTTGGCGGCCAGCGGCGCGGTGGCCCGGGCCATGCCGGCGTCGAAGCCGGAGAGTTCGCGGCCTGGCCGGCGCTCCCAGAGGAACATCTCCAGCACCAGGATCCAGCCATGGAGCGCGGCCACCAGGGCGACCAGCACGTTCGCGGTGGTCTGCACGACCACTCACCCGCCTTCCGGAACAGCTTCGGGGTGCCCTGATGGACACCTGTCCATAGTTTATGGACAGGTGTCCATGAACACCACCGGCCGCCGGGTGTTCCGGGTCACGCCCCCGGCGCCTCCTCGGCCAGCCGCGCCCCCAGCGCGGTGAGGTAGCGCTCCAACTGTGCGGTGTAGCCGGTCACGAAGCGCGCGACGACCCGGAACAGCGGACTGCGGATCTCGCCGCGCTCGACGATGGTCAGGGTGCAGCCGCCCGGCCAGGGCGTGATCTCGTACGTCCAGCTGCCGCCGAACGGCAGGCGGGGATCGGCGATCGCGGTGACCAGCCGCAGCGGCGGGGTGGCGTCCACCAGCTCGTAGGCGACGTCGCCGTGGCTCTCGTACTCGCGCCAGCGGATCCGGCCCCGCTCGTCCGGGAGCCGCTCGACCCGGATCAGGCCAGGCCGCCAGCGGGGGTAGCGGTCGATGTCGGTGAGGGTTTCCCAGACCGCCTCGGGCGGCCGGTGCACCTCCAGCGACCGGCGGGCCGTGTGCTTCAGCGGCAGGCAGCGGCCGAGCGCGAAGACGGACGCGCCCGTCACGGCCACCGCACCAAGGGCGATCAGCGGCCTTCTCATCGGCCCGGCTCCTCGTCCGTCGTCCGGCCCCCTGCCTCCATCATCGCGCCGGGGCCGCCGCCGGGGCGCGGGCCGGGACACCCCGCGGCCGGGGCCGGGCCGGAAGGTGCGCGGGGCGCGGACCGGGCCGTCATCACCCCGCATGATCACTACCGGATCGCGCAACCGGCCGATCCCCGGGCGCCCGATTCCGTACACGCGAAGGAGGGCGGGTGCCGTGGCACCCGCCCTCCTTTTCGCCCGTCCGCGCGGGTCACGCCCGCCCGGTCACGCCCGGGCGTCCGCCGCGCGTTCCGGCCGCGGCACGGCTCAGACCCGGACCCGGGCCGGCGCCGTGGAGCCGCGCACCACCAGCTCGGGCTCGAAGAGCAGCTCGTCATGGGTGACCTTGACGCCCGCGATCTCCCCCGCCAGCAGCTCGACGGCGGCCCGCCCCATCGCCTCGATCGGCTGGCGGACGGTGGTCAGCGGCGGGTCGGTGCAGGTCATGAAGGCGGAGTCGTCGTAGCCGATCACGGACACGTCGTCCGGCACCGAGAGGCCGGCCCGGCGCACCGCGCGGACCGCGCCGAGCGCCAGCGGGTCGCTCGCGCAGACGATGCCGGTGACGTCCTGGCGCAGCAGCCGGGTGGTCGCGGCCTGGCCGCCCTCCAGGCTGAACAGGGCGCGCTCGACCAGCTCGTCCGGCAGCTCCAGGCCGGCCCGCGCGGCGGCGGCCCGGGCGGCGGCCAGCTTGCGCCGGGACGGCATGTGGTCGGCCGGGCCGAGCACCATGCCGATCCGCCGGTGGCCGAGCTGCTTGAGGTGGCCGATGGCCTGTTCGACCGCCACCGCGTCGTCGCAGGAGACCCGGGGGAAGTCCAGGTCGTCGATGGCCGCGTTCAGCAGCACGGTCGGCAGGCTGCGCTCGGCGAGCCGGTCGTAGTGCTCGTGCGGGGCGTCCTGCTGGGCGTAGAGGCCGCCGAAGAAGACCACGCCGGAGACGTGCTGCTCCAGCAGCAGGTCGACGTAGTCGGCCTCGGAGACGCCGCCGGCCGTCTGGGTGCAGAGCACGGGCGTGAAGCCCTGGCCCGCGAGGGCGCCGCCGACCACCTCGGCGAAGGCCGGGAAGATCGGGTTCTGCAGCTCGGGGAGCACCAGGCCGACCAGCCGGGCCCGCTCGCCGCGCAGCTGGGTGGGCCGCTCGTAGCCCAGGACGTCGAGCGCCGTCAGCACCGCGGCCCTGGTCGCCTCCGAGACGCCGGGCTTCTCGTTCAGCACACGGCTGACCGTGGCTTCGCTCACCCCGACCTTCTGGGCCACCTGAGCAAGTCGTCGTGTCATGCTTGCGAGTATACGACGAAAAGCGCAATTTCCTTGCGAAAATTTGCAAACCCCGGCTCGGCCTCGAACAGCCGGCCGCCCCCGCCGGTCCGGGCGCGGAGCTGGCCGGATATCCGTTGGATCGACGCCCGCCGGTCCCGCAAACTGACCCCACCGGCCTGCCGTCCGGCACCTGCCGCGCGCATCAAAGCCCGTAGGCTGGGCAGGTAGGGACCATGGGGCGAGCGGCCCCATGGGTGGAGAGGTTCAACAGTCGGCAGCCGGCCAACGGCGCCCTTGCAGGCCCGGGAGGGCCGGGCGCACGGCCGCCGGCCGACCGGAGGGAGACGCTGGGTGATCGAGCTGGAAGATGTTCCCGAGTTGATCGACCCGGTGATGGTGTGCGCCTTCGAGGGCTGGAACGACGCCGGTGACGCCGCCTCGGCGGCCGTGGCGCATCTGGACGAGACCTGGAGCGGGAAGGTGTTCGCCGCCCTGGACGCGGAGGACTACTACGACTTCCAGGTGAACCGGCCGACGGTCTGGCTGGACGGCGGCGTCCGCCGGATCACCTGGCCGACCACCCGGCTCTCGGTCGTCCGGGTCACCGAGCCCAGGACGAGGGACCTGGTGCTCGTCCGCGGCATCGAGCCCAGCATGCGGTGGCGCTCGTACTGCAACGAGCTGCTCGGCTTCGCCCACGAGCTGGGCGTGGAGCTGGTGGTGATCCTGGGCGCGCTGCTCGGCGACACCCCGCACAGCCGTCCGGTGCCCGTCAGCGGGGTCACCTCCGACCCCGACCTGGCCCGCACCCTCGACCTGGAGGAGAGCCGCTACGAGGGCCCGACCGGGATCGTCGGCGTGCTCCAGGAGGCCTGCACGCACGCCGGGGTGCCGGCCGTGACGCTCTGGGCGGCCGTGCCGCACTACGTCGCGCAGCCGCCGAACCCCAAGGCCACCCTGGCACTGCTCAACAAGCTGGAGGACCTGCTCGACCTGCGGATCCCGCCGGGCGAGCTGGGCGAGGACTCCCGCGCCTGGCAGCTCGGGGTGGACCAGCTGGCCGCCGAGGACAGCGAGGTGGCCGAGTACGTCCAGCAGCTGGAGGAGGCCCAGGACACCGCCGAGCTCCCCGAGGCGTCCGGCGACGCCATCGCCCGCGAGTTCGAACGCTACCTGCGCCGCCGGGAGAACCTCGGCCCGACCGGCGAGAAGCCGGTCGCCGGGCACGCCACCGCCGAGCGGCCGGCCGAGCCGGAGACCGGTGCCACCGACACCAAGACCGGCGAGGACGGGCCCGAGGCGGGCACCGAGGAATGAGCCGCGGACCGCGGCACCGGACCATGCCGAAGGGGCGTCAGGATCTCTCCTGACGCCCCTTCGGCGTGTCACGGGGCCCGGGGGTCCCGGGGCTCGGGAACGGCCTACAGCGCGACGCCCAGCAGGGCGTCGACGGTGCGCGAGACCAGCCCGGGGGCGGTGATGTCGCCGCCGCCGGCCTGGGCCTGGCGCTCGGCCCAACGGTCCACCGCGGCCAGCGCGGTGGGGGTGTCCAGGTCCTCGGCGAGCGCCGCCCGCACCTCGGCGAGCAGGCCCTCCGCCGACGGGCCGTCAGGGCGGGAGACGGCCGCGCGCCAGCGCGCCAGCCGCTCCAGGGCCTCGTCCAGGGTGGCCTTGGTCCACTCCCAGTCGGAGCGGTAGTGGTGGCCGAGCAGGGCCAGCCGGATCGCCGCCGGGTCCACGCCCTCGCGGCGCAGGGCGGAGACGAAGACCAGGTTGCCGCGGGACTTGGACATCTTGTGCCCGTCCAGGGCGACCATGCCCGCGTGCACGTACGCCTGGGCGTACGGGTGCTCGCCGGTGGCGACCTGGGCGTGCGCGGCGCCCATCTCGTGGTGCGGGAAGGACAGGTCGCTGCCGCCGCCCTGGATGTCGAAGGACATGCCCAGGTACTTGAGGGCGATCGCCACGCACTCGATGTGCCAGCCGGGCCGGCCGTGGCCGAGCTCGGTGTCCCAGGCGGGCTCGCCGGGCCGGGCCGCGAGCCACAGCAGGGCGTCCAGCGGGTGCTTCTTGCCGGGGCGGTCCGGGTCCCCGCCGCGCTCGGCGAAGACCGGGCGCATCTCGTCCCGGGTGAGCCCGGAGACCTCGCCGAAGCGCGGGTCCGACTCGACCGAGAAGTAGATGTCGCCGTCCAGGTCGTACGCGGCGCCGCTCGCCAGCAGCTTCTTCACCAGCGGCACGATCCACGGGATCGACTCGACGGCGCCGATGTAGTGGTCCGGCGGCAGCATCCGCAGCGCCGTCATGTCCTCGCGGAACAGCGCGGTCTCGCGCTCGGCGAGGGCCACCCAGTCCATGCCGGTCTCGACGGCGCGGACCAGCAGCGGGTCGTCCACATCGGTGACGTTCTGGACGTAGAGGACGTCGTGGCCGGCGTCCTTCCAGACGCGCTGCACCAGGTCGAAGGTGTTGTAGGTGGCGGCGTGGCCCATGTGGGTCGCGTCGTAGGGGGTGATGCCGCAGACATAGATCCGGGCGGTGCCGTCCTGCGGCACGACCTCCCGGATACAGCCCGCGGCGGTGTCGTGGATACGCAGGGGGAGCCCCTGACCGGGCAGGGCGGGAACCTCGGAGGCGGGCCAGGCATGCATGGACACGACTCTAACCTTGCGATCATTTGAAAGCCTAACCAGTACGCAAGATCGGCCGGAATCCGTTCGCGGACCGACCGGCCTCCCGCGCCGGGCGGTCATGCGGGACGGGCCGGGCCGCCGGCGGCGCCGGGCCGGCCGGGCCGGGTCAGGCCCGCTGCCAGAGCGCCGGGACGTTCGGCGGCTCCCAGCCGGTCATGGCGGTGTGTCCCTGGAGGCAGCGGTAGGTGACCCCGCCGTAGGTGACCCGGTCGCCGGCCGCGTACGTGGTGCCCGCCCGCCAGGTGCCGGACGGCTGGGAGGTGGGGCTCTGGGTGGGCCGCGGCGAGGCGCTGGTGGGGGTGATCGTGGGGGTGGCGCTCGGGCTGCCGGACGGGGACGGGGTCTGCGGCACGTCCAGCACGAAGTCGAAGCTGCCGAGCTTGCCCGAGCCGACCTGCTGCACGGTCATCAGCAGCGCCGGGTCGTAGATCGTGTCGCTGCTGTTGCGCGGCTCCCCCGGGAAGTACAGCTGGGTGGTGAGGATCGGCCGGCCCGGCGCCTGGACCTTCACGTGGATGTGCCTGGTCCGGCCCGGGTAGAGGCCGGGGACGATCGTGGTCAGGCTGAACGCGCCCTGGGCGTTGGTGAACTGGTGGCCGCGGAAGGTGAAGCCGACGTTGTCGTAGGTGCCGTTCACGTCGGCCTGCCAGAAGTCGAGCAGGGCGCCGGCGATGGGCAGGCAGGCCCGGCCGAAGACGTAGCCGCTGACGGTCAGCGGCGTGCCCGGGGTGCCCGCGGTCACCAGCGAGGTGCGCAGCGGCGAGTTCGGCTTGAAGTACGGGCCCTCGGTCTGCTCGATGGTGGGGTGGTCGCCGTCGTCGCACTCGGGGGTGAGGTCGAGCGGTCCGCCGCCGGGGCCGAGGTCCCGGGCGAGGGCGGCGCCGCCGCCGAGCAGCAGCGGGGTGGCGCCAGCCAGTACGGCGGCCTTCAGGACGGTCTTGCGGCTGATCCGGCGGTCGGCCGGGGCCTCGGCCCCGGCGGCGGGGTCTCGGGGGTCGCGGGCGTCTGTGGGGGACATGCACCGACTCCTTCGGGTGGTGGGATGGGATGTCGCAGGCCTTCGGCATGCGCATGACAGGCAAGGAGCCCGGCGGTGGCCCGCACCGGCACGGCGCACCCCGTGGGCCTCACGGCACCGCACGGTGCACCACGGCCGGGCCGCGGTGGGGAGCTGCAGCCAACCTACGGGCGGTCCGGCGGGCCCGCGATGGACTCGATCCGGGGATCGTGGTGCTTTTCTGCACCGGCGGACCGGAACTCCCCCGGGGTCACCCCGGTCTCCCGCCGGAAGAACCGGCAGAAGTAGGCCGGGTCCGCGAAGCCCGCCTGCCCGGCGATCTGCCGGACCGTCAGACCGGTGTTCAACAGCAGCCGTTTGGCCTCCAGGGCCTGCCGGCCCCGGATCAGCTGGCCCGGCGTCCGGCCGGTCGCCTCCTTGACCAGGCTGTGCAGATGGCTCGCCGACACGCCCAACTCCCTCGCGTACCAGGACACCTGTCGCTCCACCGGGCCCTCGGTCGCGATCAGCCGGGTGAACCGGGACGCCAACTCGGCCGCCCGGCCCGCCGGCTGCGGAGCCTCCGGGGTCAGCGCCCGGGCCGCCCGGACCACCAGGATGTGCAGGTAGGCACGCAGCACCCCGGCGCAGCCGGGCAGCGCCGCGCGGTACTCCCGCTCCAGCTCGGCGAAGAGCGCGGCCAGGCCGCCGGCCTCGGCCCCCAGGTGCAGCCAAGGGGTGCCGGCCAGCTGCCGCAGGGCGGCGGCGTCCTCCGGGTGGTCGAGGAAGTCCTCGTTGAACAGCGCCACGAAGCCGCTGAGCTCCTCGGCGCCGTCCCAGTGGTGCACCTGGCCCGGTGTGATCACGCACAGGTGCGGGGGGCGCAGCGGCCAGTGCGCGAGGTCCAGCACGTGGGCGCCCCGGCCCCCGGTGACGTACACCATCTCGTAGAAGGAGTGCCGGTGCGGGAACGCGGCGCGGGACAGCGGCCCGATGGTGTCGAAGGTGCCGATGGCGAACGGGAGGACGTGCGGCGAGGGCACCTCCAGGTCGTGCCGTGGCACGGCCTCCTGCGACCGGCGGCCCGCCGCCCCGCGCTCGCCGGTCCGGCCGGTCCCTGGACGATCCACCGGTGCAGTCTGGGCCCTGCGCGGCCCGCCGTCCAGGGTGCGGACGCGGGACGGCCGGGGCACCGGGCGGGCCGGTCCTAGATCGGCGGCCAGGGGATGGAGGGCCAGTCCTCGGACGGCAGCGGATGCTCGGCGGTGCGGAGCAGCGCGGCCGTCCGGTCGGCGGCGGCGGCGATCTCGGCCCGGGTGAGGTGCGGGGCCAGGCGCTCGCCGAGGGCGCCGTCGAGGTCCGCGGCGAGGCGGCCGAGGACGTCCAGCGCCTCCGCGGGCAGCGGGGTGCCGGCCCAGCCCCAGAGCAGGGTCCTGAGCTTGCCCGGCACGGCGAAGGTGACCCCGTGGTCGATGCCGTAGATCCGGCCGTCGGCGGCGGGGATCAGGTGGCCGCCCTTGCGGTCGGCGTTGTTGAGCACCGCGTCCAGCACCGCGAGCCGGCGCAGCCGGGCGTCGTCGGGGTGCACGAGCAGCGCGGTGCGGCCCCCGCCGACGTCGGCCCGGACGATCGGCAGCCAGCCCTCCTCCGGGCCCGCCGGGTCCTGGAGGGCCAGCAGGGGTGCGGCGCCCGGGTCCGGCTCGACCCAGAGCTGCACCATGCCGGGGCCGTGCGGGCCCTCGCGCAGCAGGGTGGGCGGGATCAGTGCCCAGCCGGCGGCGGCGGACACCTCGTACGCGGCGACCTCGCGCCCGGCCAGCGTGCCGTCCGGGAAGTCCCAGAGCGGGCGCTCGCCGGCGACCGGCTTGTAGACGCACTGGGCGGTGACGCCGTCCAGGGTCACCGAGCAGTAGAGGGCGGCGTTGGAGGCGTCGGTCAGCCGGCCGTGCAGGGTGAGGGCGCCCTCGCGCAGCAGCCGCAGGGCGGCCGGGGCGTCGGCGGCCAGCGCGGCGCCCGCCACCGGGTCCGCCTCCGGGACGTCCTGCGCCTCGGGCCCGGGCTCCGACACGGCTTCCTCCTGGTCCGCCGGCGCGTCCGCGTTCAGCGCCGGTACCCGTTCGCGCGGGGGCACAGGTGGCCCTCGGGGTCGAGCGGCAGGTTGCAGAACGGGCAGGGCTTGCGCCCGGCGGCGACCAGGTCGAGCGCCCGCTTGGCGAACACCCGGGCCATCGCGCCGCTGAGCCGCACCCGCAGCATGTCCGGGCCGTTCTCGTCGTCCTCGAAGACCTGCTCGGCGCCGTCCTCCTCGGCCTCGGCCTCGCCCTCGACGACCGCCTGCGCCTCGACCACCAGGCAGGAGTCCACGCTGTCCCAGGCCAGGGCCATCGTGCCGACCCGGAACTCCTGCTCCAGCGGGAGGTCGAGCGGGGCGGTGTCGATCAGTTCGACCGGGGCCCGGGCCGGGATGGCGGCATCGCCGCCGCTGCGCCGCAGGGCCTCGTCGAGGACCTCCTCGATCCGCTCGGCGAGCGCCGCGACCTGGGTCTTCTCCAGCAGCACGCTGGTGATCCGGCCTCGGGCGCTGGCCTGCAGGTAGAACGCCCGGGCGCCGGGCTGGCCGACGGTACCGGCCACGAACCGTTCGGGCTGGTCGTAGAAGAAGACCTGACGGGACACGCTCTCGCTCCGGATCGTTCTGTCGTCGTCGTGCAGGAGACCGGCACCGGGTGGTACTGGCCGCGGTACCCGCCGGGCCGTCGTACGAACGGGGCCCGAGTGTCACCCTACGGCCTGGGCGCCGGGCCCGGGGCGGGAGCCCGCAGGCCGGCCGGACCGGGTCAGCTCGTGCCGGTGTCGCCGCCGACCACCGCGTCGCCCGCCGGGGCGTCCGCCCGGCCGGGCCGGGGGCCGAGCGAGGAGAGGTCGCCGGTGTCCCCCATCCGCAGCAGGAACGGCCGCTGCGGGGTGTAGCGGATCGCGGTGACCGAGCAGGGTTCGACGTTGATCCGCTGGAAGTGGTCCAGGTGCAGGCCGAGCGCGTCGGCGACCACCGCCTTGATGACGTCGCCGTGCGAGCAGGCGATCCAGACCGCGTCGTCACCGTGCTCGACGGCGACCTTCTCGTTCCACTCGCGGACGGCCGTGACCGTCCGGTGGCTGAGTTCGCGCAGCGACTCCCCGCCGGGGAAGGCGGCCGCGGCGGCGTGGTCCTGCACGGTGCGCCAGAGCGGTTCGGTGGCCAGCTCGGCGAGCGGGCGGCCGGTCCACTCGCCGTAGTGGCACTCGCCGAGCCGCTCGTCCAGGGCCGGCCGGGACAGGCCGGGGCGGCCGGCCAGCAGCGGCTCCAGGGTCTGCCGGCAGCGTTCCAGCGGGCTGCTGACGGCCTGCGCGATCGGGACGCCGGTCAGGCGCCCGGCCAGCGCGGCGGCCTGGACCCGGCCGGTGTCGTCGAGTTCCACGCCGGGGGTCCAACCGGCCAGGATTCCGGCCGTGTTCGCGGTGGAGCGGCCGTGGCGGACGAGCAGCAGGGTGGGCATGGGGCCAAGCGTACGGCCTGGCCGCGGCGGCCCGGCACAGGGTGCCGCTCCGCCCGCCCGGACCCGCCCGGACCACGGCCGGGCGGGCCCGGGCGGGACCCCGGGGCGGGCGGCGGGCCGGACGGCGTCGCGCCGGTGCTGTGACGACGCGGTGAGCTTTCGGCGGACCGGATACCGGTCCGCCCCGGTCGGCGCGACAATGTCCCGCATGATCGTCGATTGCGCCACCTACCGCGACGGGCACCGTGTCCAGGGCCCGGAGGACTACTCCGACGCCCTGGCGGCCGCCCGGGCGGCCGGTGACAGCTTCCTCTGGATAGGGCTGTACGAGCCGACCACGGCCGAGCTGGACCTGGTCAGCGAGGAGTTCGGGCTGCACCCGCTGGCCGTCGAGGACGCCGTCAGCGCCCACCAGCGGCCCAAGCTGGAGGCCTACCAGGACTCGCTCTTCATGGCGCTCAAGACGGTCGGCCACCGGGACGGCACCCAGGCGGTCAGCACCGGCGAGATCATGGTCTTCGTCGGCGACGCCTTCGTGATGACCGTGCGGCACGGCACCGACAGCCCGCTGCGGGAGCTGCGCAGCCGGCTGGAGAAGCAGCCGGAGGTCCTGCGGCACGGCCCGAGCGCCGTGCTCCACTCGGTCTGCGACACGGTGGTGGACCGCTACCTGGACGTGGCCGTCGCCCTGGAGGGCGAGCTGGACGAGCTGGAGGCCGACGTCTTCGCCCCCGGGCGTCCCGCCGGGGGCGCCGCCGAGCGGATCTACGGCTACAAGCGGCAGCTGGTGACGATGCGGCGGGCCACCGGGCCGTTGCAGGAGCCGCTGCTGCGGCTGGCCCGGGGCGGGGAGCCGTTCGTCACGGCCGAGGCCCTGCCGTACCTGCGGGACGTGGCGGACCACCTGTCCCGCGCCGACGAGCAGGTGGACGCCATGGACCGGCTGCTCACCGACATCCTGAGCGCCAACCTGGCGCAGGTCAGCGTGCAGCAGAACAGCGACATGCGGAAGATCTCCGCCTGGGCGGCGCTGGCGGCCGTGCCCACCCTGATCGCCGGGGTGTACGGGATGAACTTCGAGCACATGCCGGAACTGCACCAGCGCTGGGGCTACCCGGGGGTGCTGCTGCTGATGACCGCGGTCTGCCTGGTGCTGCACCGGGTGTTCAAGCGCAGCGGCTGGCTGTAGGGGCCCCGGCGCCCGCCGGGGCCCCCACGGCGGGCACCTACTCCGCCAGGCCGGCGCGCTCCAGCGCCTGCACGCCGGTGCGCAGCGCCAGGACGCGCTCCTCCAGGGTGAACCCGGCCGGGGCCAGCGTGAGGGTGGTGACACCGGCGTCCGCGTAGGCCTGCATCCGGTCCGCGATCCGGGCGGTGTCGCCGAGCAGCGAGGTGGCGTCGATCAGCTCGTGCGGGACGGCCGCGGCGGCGCCGGCGTAGTCCTTGGCGAGGTACTTCTCCTGGATCTCGTCGGCGGCCTGCTCGTAGCCCATCCGGCGGGTCAGCTGGTTGTAGAAGTTCTTGTCCTTGCTCCCCATGCCGCCGATGTAGAGCGCGGCGTAGGAGCGCTGGCTGTCCGCGGCGGCCTTGACGTCCTCGCCGACCGAGATGGTCACGGTCGGGCAGAGGTCGAAGCCGTCCAGGGTCTGCCCGGCCTTGGCGCGGCCGGCCTTCAGCGGCTCCAGGGAGAGCGCGGCGTGCTCGGGGGCGAAGAAGATGCCCAGCCAGCCGTCGGCGATCTCGCCGGTCTGCTCCAGGTTCTTCGGGCCGATGGCGGCGATGTACAGCGGGATGTGCTCGCGGACGGGGTGCACGGTGAGCTTCAGCGGCTTGCCGGGGCCGCCGGGCAGCGGCAGCGTCCAGGTCGCGCCCTCATGGACCAGGCGCTCGCGGGACATCGCCTTGCGGATGATCTCCACGTACTCCCGGGTGCGGGCCAGCGGCTTGTCGAACTTGACGCCGTACCAGCCCTCGGAGACCTGCGGCCCGGAGACGCCCAGCCCGAGGCGGAAGCGGCCGCCGGAGAGGGTGTCCAGGGTGGCGGCCGTCATCGCCGTCATGGCGGGGGTCCGGGCCGGGATCTGGAAGATCGCGGAGCCGACGTCGATCCGCTCGGTCTTCGCGGCGACGTAGCTGAGGACGGTCGCGGCGTCGGAGCCGTAGGCCTCGGCGGCCCAGCAGACCGAGTAGCCCAGGCGGTCGGCCTCCTGGGCGACCGCGATGTTGTCGGCGTCCATGCCGAGTCCCCAGTAGCCGAGGTTGATGCCGAGTCGCATGTGGGTGCCAAGCCTTCCGTAGGGGTCCGCGCGCGGCGCGGCGTCCAGGGGTGGTGGGCGCCGCGCGCACGCCGTCGAGCCTAGCCGCGCCGCGCGGCCCAATGCTACTGACCGGTAGCTGTGGCGCGCGTCACATCGGCGTGTCGTCCGCCCGGCCTGCCGTTCTGCGGGTCTGCGCCCCTGCCCGGGCGGTGGCCGCTACGCTCAGCCGACGTGGGGATGCCTCACCCACCAGCACGTTTACCAGCCAGCGGAGGGCCTGACCGATGGAAAAGCGACACCTCGGCCGTACCGGGCTGCGGGTCTCCAGGCTCGGTCTCGGCACCATGACCTGGGGCCGGGACACCGACGAGCACGAGGCGGCCGAACAGCTCAAGGAGTTCGTCGACGCCGGCGGCACCCTGGTGGACACCGCCGACGTCTACGCGGACGGCGGCGCCGAGTACCTGCTCTCCCGGCTCACCGACAACCTGATCCCCCGCTCCGAACTCGTGATCGCCACCAAGGCCGGCAGCGTGCCCGACTCGGACCGGCGCTTCGACACCTCCCGCGGCCACCTGCTGGCCGCCCTGGACGGCTCGCTGCGCCGGCTCGGCACCGACTACGTCGACCTGTGGCAGGTCCACGCCTTCGACCCGGACACCCCGGCCGACGAGACCCTGCACGCCCTCGACATCGCCGTCAGCTCCGGGCGGGCCCGGTACGTCGGCGTGTCCAACTACAGCGGCTGGCAGCTCGCCAAGGCCGCCGCCCGGCAGGGCGCCGGCCCCGACCGGGTGCCGCTCGCCGGGACGCAGATGGAGTACTCGCTGCTCCAGCGCGGCATCGAGCGCGAGGTGCTGCCCGCCGCGCTGGACGCCGGGGTCGGCCTGCTGGCGTCCTCCCCGCTCGGGCGCGGCGTCCTCACCGGCAAGTACCGGCACGCCGTGCCGCAGGACTCGCGCGCGGCCTCCCCCTACCTCTCCGGCTTCGTCCAGCCCTACCTCGACGACCGCTCCCGCCGGATCGTCGACGCGGTGTCGACCGCCGCCGACGGCCTCGCCAGCAGCCCCCTCGCGGTGGCGCTCGCCTGGGTCCGCGACCGCCCGGGGGTGACGGCGGCACTGGTCGGGGCGCGGACCGTGGTCCAGCTGCGGGCGGCGCTGTCGGTGGAGGCGCTTACGCTTCCGGATGAGATCCGCGGTGCGCTCGACGACATCTCGGCGCCGGTCCACCGCTACCCCGACCACGAGTGGAGCGAGCTCTAGGCCTTCTCCGACGATTCCCGCCGGACGCGCGGACCGTCGGACCCGGCCCGGGCCGGCGCACCGGGCCCGGCCCGGCGGCGCCCGGTGCCCGCCCGCTACCACGACGACGACCGGCCGCGGCCGCCACCCCCGGGGTGGCGGCCGCCCCACTGCCCAGCAGTGGCGTACCCCTTTGGAGCGAATGGTGAGCGACGCAGAGAACAGCGCTCCGGGCGGCCCCGCCGACGGCGGCCGGGCGGACGACAGCCGGGCGGACGGCGCCCCCGCCCAGGACGGGCGGGCCGACGGCGGCAGTCCCCAGGGCGGCCGGGCGGACACCGTCGCCGCGCTCGCGGAGAAGATCCGGGCGATCGGGCAGCAGTCCACCGCCGGCCCCGACCTGCCGCCGGCGGACCGGGGCGCCGACGGCGCCGAGCCCGCCGCGGCCCCCGACGCCTCCGCCCGGCGGACCGCGCAGCCGGACGAGCAGCGGGCCCAGGCCCTGCGCGCCACCGCCGAGGTCCTGACGGCCGGCGGCGCCCCCGCCGACTTCGCCGCCGCCGCCGTGGCCGAACTGGGTGAGGGGGCGGCCGAGCTGCTGCGGGCCGACCCCTGGGCCGTCCTCGCCCTGCCCGGGGTCCGCCCCGAGCAGGCGGACGGCTTCGCGCGCGGCCTGCTCGGCGCCGGGGCCGGCCCGGGCGACGAGCGCCGGGCCCGCGCCCTGGTGCCGTGGCTGCTGGAGCAGGCCGCGCTGCGCGGGGACTCGGCCGTGGAGATCGGCGAGGTCGCCGCCGGCCTGGAGCGCCTCGGCCTGCCGGAGCCCGCCACCGCCCTCCAGGCGGTCGTGGTCGACGGCCTGGTGATGCCGTTCCAGGACGAGCTCACCGGCCCGGAGGCCCGCGCGACGGCCGCCGGCTCCGATGACGACGACGAGCCGCCGACCCGCACCCTGCTGGCCCTGGAGCGGCTCGCCCTGGCCGAGGAGAGCCTCGCCGACGGCCTGGTCCGGGTGATGTCGACCTTCGTCCCGGGGGAGGACGCGGCGGAGGACGCGGAGGAGGGCGCGGGCAGCGAGGACGCAGCGGACGCCGAAGGCAGCGAGGACGCCGAGGACGCGGAGACGGAACCGGCAACGGCGGCGGGCGCCGCGCTGGACGACGGCCCCGGTGCCGAGGCCGGTACCGGGAGTGATGCCGAGGCAGCCGGCGGGAGCACGCCGCCGGCCCCCGGGCCCACCGCCTGGGAGGCGGCCGCCACCGCGGCGCCGTCCTCCTCGGCCACCGCACTGGTCCGGGCCGTCGCCGACAGCGCGCTGGTCGCCCACACCGGCGGCGAGGCCTCCCGGGCCGAAGCGGCCGCGCTGCTGCACGCCGCCCAGGGGCTCGGGCTGCGCGCATGGGCCGCCACCTGGACCGACCAGGGCCGGCAGAGCCTGACCGGGCTGCTCCCCGCGGGCGCCGCCCCCGACGTCGCCACCCTGGCCGACCTGCTCTCCGGCACCGCCGGGCCCGGCCGGTCCGGGGACAGCACCCTCGCGCTCGACCTGCTGATCGTGCTGGACGCGCCGCTGCTGGACGCCGAGCTGGCCGCCACCCTGCTGGAATCGCTGGCCGACGGCACCCGCCTGGTGCTCAGCGGCGACCCCGGCCAGCTCTGGTCGGCCGGTCCCGGCCGGTTCTTCGCCGACCTGCTGGCCGCCAAGGTCTGCCCGGTGGTCGCCTCCCGCACGCCCGACTTCGGGCCGATCGGCGAGCTGGTGTCGTCCGTCGGCATCGGCGAGCTGCAGCCCGTCGACGCGCCGGACAAGGAGGTGGTGATCCTCACCGCCAAGGACGGCGCCGAAGCCGTCCACCGCGCCGTCCAGCTGCTGACCGACTCCATCCCGCGCGCCCTCGGCATCCCCGCCGAGCAGGTCGTCCTGCTGACCCCCGGGCACGGGGGCAGTGCCGGCACCCGGGCGCTGAACGCCGCCGCGAAGGCCCGGCTGAACCCGGGCCCGGGCCGGTTCGGCGGGTTCGACCCGGGCGACCGGGTGGTCCACTCCCCCGCCCCGGGCGTGATCCGCCCCGGCCGGGTGCTGGACGGCGACGCCACCGGCCTGCACCTCGAGCTCTCGGACGGCACCCGCAGCACGGTCGCCCCCGCCGAGGCCGCCAAGCTGCGGCACGGCTGGGCCCTGACCGTGCATCAGGCGGTCGGCCGGCGCTGGCCCGGGGCGGTCGTGGTGCTCCCGGACGACGCCGGTGCCGGGCTGACCAGGCAGTGGGTCTACACCGCCTTCGGGCGGGCCGAGCGGCACCTGTCCGTGGTGCACGCGGCCGGCCCGGCGCTGCCGCAGGCCGTCGCCGAACGGCCGGCCCGGCCCCGCACCACCCGGCTGCGCACGATCCTGGCCGAGAACGCCGAGCCGGCCTACTAGCGGCCCGGGCCCGGCGTACGGGGGCCCGGCGGCCCGGGCCGGGTACCCAGGGCCGGTGGCCCCAACGGCACCGGGCGGTACCGGAGCAGGTGCTCTGGTACCGCCCGGTTTCAGGTCCGCGGGGGCCCGCAGGCCATGGGGCGGGCCGCGTCCGGCACGGCCCGGTCGGGCGGGGTCAGCCCGTGGCTCTCGTCGGCGGCGTCACTCCTCGGACTCCTCGTCGTCGTAGACCTCGCTGACGTCGAAGCGGCAGATCAGCAGCTGCGGGTCGGCGTTCTCGAAGGGCTCGGGCAGCCACTCCCCCGGGTCGGTCGGCTCGGCGGCCGAGACCCAGAGCGTGGAGTCGCCCTCCTCCAGGCCGAACTCCTCGCTCCGGGCGGCGATCTCGTCCGGCTCGAACTCGCCGAACAGGACCCCGATCGCCGCGTTCACGCCGCCCGCGCCCCCGCCTCCCGGCGTGAGCGTGCTGTCCAGGCGCTCGGCCTGGGCGCGCAGCCGCTTCGGATCGGCGATGTGGTAGTCGCGGCGGATCAGCACGCTGATCGCCTCGGGCTGGTCAGGGCCGTTGTAGGCGCCCGGACCCTCGTCCCCGGGGACCTCGAAGGGCGTCACCTCGTCGTAGACCTCGTAGAGGAGCTGGTCGTACACGATGGCCGCCGACGCGAGCTGCTCGTAGGCGGCGAACACGGCGGGATCGTCCCCCGCGGTGGGGCTGGACACCGCTTCCAGATGACGGTCGATGGCGGCCTTGACCGCCTCGGCGGCGGCGCGTACCTCGGCAATGGTTGGCTGCGCGGCATCAGACATGGTGCAGACGCTATCTCCCCCCGGTGCCGTGACGCACAGCGGTTGTCACCTACACCCGCGTTTTCACCGCAACTTCCCCCCTGATGTCCGATCCGTGTGGTTCTGTGACAGGCCTCCACGGCGTCGCCACGCCCCTCCGGAGCCGGGCGCACCCGCATCCCGGCCGCCGGATCTGGGTATCCCGTCAACAGCAGCAGCGGAACTGATGACCTGTCAGTGCGAGGGGCGGCCACCGCGCCCGTAACGGCAGGTGACCGGAGGCGGGCCGGGCCGGAAAAGCCTGGCCCGGTTGTCGGAGGCAGGCCTTAGGCTTGCCTGTAGGCGTCCCCAGGAGGAGAGTCTTGACCCCACCGAAGCTGGTCCGGCAGCCGGAGTACGAGTACCAGTCGCTGCGCATGCCGCGCGGCACCACCCGAAACGCGGCCAGGCAACTGCTCACCGAGCACGCCGAGTACGGGCACTGGGAGTTGGACCGGCTACGGCTGTTCCCCGACGGGAGCCGTACCGTACTGCTGCGCCGGAAGATCATCCGGCAGGTCCGGAGCTGGTGACCGCCCCAAGCCGCTGACCGGCCGGGGCCGGCCACCGTCCGGAGCCGACGGCCGCTCCACGGCGGCGGCGCCGGCCACCCGGCCCCCTGCCCGGACCTCCGCCCGGCGGACCGCCCGCGGGACCGTCCCGTCGGCCGATGTCACCGGCCGCACCGCCCGCCCGCCAGACGCCCGCCCGCATGACCGCGCGCCCAAGGCCGCCGGGGCGGCTTCGGGCGCGCGAGGGGCACAGGAGTCAGCGGACTCCGGCCCGGGCACGGCGGTAGAGGACGCCGCCACCCAGCAGGGCCGCGAGCCCGGCCGCACCGAGCATCTCCACGCCGCCGGCGCCGGTGGACGCCAGCTGCGGAGCGGTGGCCTGGGCCGGGACGACCGCGGCGGCCGGCGCGACGGCCTGGGTCACGGGCGGGGCCTCGGCCGGGCCGCCGGCCCGCGGGGTGCCCGGGGTCTCCGGCGGCGGGGTCGAACCGGCCTCCTCCGGCGGGCACTCCTCCTCGGTGGTGGCCGGCGGGGTGGGCACCGACACGTTGCCGCAGGAGTTCCCGAAGGCCGGGTTGGCGGCCCCCACGACGTTCGCCGAGTTGCCGCAGGCGTTCACCGGGATGCTCACCGGGACGGCCGCGCTGTTGCCCGAGAGCACACCGGGCGAACCGGCCGTCGTGCCCGAGGCGGACGCGCCGCCGCCCGAGATGCCCGAGGCGTCGTGACCGCCGGGCCGCTGGCCGGACTGGTGCGCCGGCTCGGAGTGGGCGGGTGCCGGCTGCGCGGGCGCCGAGTGGGCGGGCGCGGACTGACCGGGGGCGCCGCTCGTCGCGGAACGGCCGGGCTCGGGGGCGTTGTGGGCCTTGGCGGCGTGGCCGTGGGTACCGGCGTCGGCGTTGGCGCACCGGTTGCCGTAGGCCGGGTTGAGCAGGCCGATCACGTCCACGGTGTTGCCGCAGGCGTTGACCGGGACGTCCACCGGGACCTGCACGGTGTTCCCGGATCCCACCCCCGGCGAGTTGACCGCGCCCCCGTGGGCCTCGGCGCTCGCGTAGGCGTAGCCGGCGGTCGAGGCCAGCACACTGCCGGTGGCCACGGCCGTGAGGAGCCCCTTCTTGGCTACATTCCTCATACTTTCCCCTGACGTGTTGAGAAGACGTGTTGAAAGTCGGAATTACCGAATTGCCGACTACACCTTCGGCTGCACACGGGACAACGAGAAGCCGGGCCAAAGGTTGAGCCGAACGGCGTCGCTTCACCCGATCGGGCGATGGCACTCTGGCGGACGAGCTGAATGCGGCATAAAGCGTCCCCCCGGGACAAAGGCGCGCCCCCGGGCGCGGTCGTCCGCGGCCCGGGGGCACCTGGTCCGGCCGACGGCCGGTCCGTCCGACGACCCGTCGGACGAGCTCCCCGCCGGACGACCCGGGGCGCCGGCCGGCCACCTCGGCCGGCACCCCTGGTGTCACGCTCAGATGTTGGCGCAGCTGTTGCCGAACGCCGGGTTGAGCAGGCCGATGACGCTGACGGTGTTGCCGCACACGTTCACGGGCACGTGGACCGGCACCTGGATCAGGTTGCCCGACAGCACGCCCGGCGAACCGGCCGCGACACCCTGGGCGGCGGCTCCACCGTGCGCGGCGGCCATGCCCGCACCGGCGAGGACCAGACCACCGGTGGCGGCGGCGACAGCGGCGAGCTTCTTGACGTTCATCGTTCCTCCTGTTGATGTCACAACCCTTTCAGCGGGTTGCACAGGGATGAACGAGGGCGGGGCCGACGAGGTACGGAGGCGCCTGGCCATTCACCCGCAACGGTGATCACTCGCACGGATGACCGACCCGCAATGCCGCCGGATAATCGTTTCTGTTGATCTCTCCGTGCCCGTACCAAATCATTCGCTAGGACAATGCGCACGGCCCGCCCCCGGGGCTTAGGTTCTAGGGATCGTCGCAACACCCCAGCTCCAGGGGTAGCGATGGATTTTGAGATCCGAGACCGGTCTGTGAACCAGGGGTGCCGGGCGCTGGCGGAGGAACGGCTTGCGTACCTTCAGCTCGTGGAGCAAGGCGCGAGCAACAAGGAAGCGTGTCGGATCGTTGGGATCAACTCCCGGACGGGGCGGCGGTGGCGTAACGGCCGCGCCCCGTCCGGCAGTGACGTGGGAGCACTGCCGATCACGGCTCCGCCGCCCGGAGCGCTGTCCGGTCCTTCCCGCTACCTCCGGGAGGACGAGCGGATCCATATCGCCGACCGGCTGCGCGAGAAGGCGACCGTGCGGGCGATCGCCGCGGAGCTGAGCCGCAGCCCGTCCACGATCAGCCGTGAGATCCGCCGCAACCGCCACCCGGGCAACGGCCAGTACCGACCGCACGCGGCCCAGGCCCGTGCGGACACGCGCCGGCCACGGCCCAAACCCGGCAAGATCGCCCGGAAGCCCGAACTGCGGGACTTCATTCAGCACCGCCTGGACAGGAGGTGGAGTCCGGAGCAGATCTGCCAGGCTCTGCGGGACACCTTTCCCGCACAGCCGGAGATGCATGTGGTCCACGAGACGGTCTACCAGGCCCTCTACGTCCAAGGACGAGGAGAACTGCGCCGTGAGCTGACCGGCGCTCTGCGGACCGGCCGGGTCCGGCGCAAGCCGCACCGGCAGGCCGCCTGCCGCCAGCCCAGGTTCGCCACCCCGATGGTCATGATCAGCGACCGTCCGGCCGAGGCCGAGGACCGGGCGGTTCCCGGCCACTGGGAGGGCGACCTGATCATCGGCAAGGACGGCGCCTCCGCGATCGGCACGCTCGTCGAGCGCACCACCCGCTACGTGATGCTCCTGCACCTGCCGGGCGGCCGCACCGCCGAGCACGTGCGCCACGCCCTCGTCGAGACCGTCCAGACGCTGCCCGCCCACCTGGTGCGCTCGCTGACCTGGGACCAGGGCTCGGAGATGGCCGCCCACGGCGCGTTCACCGTCGCCACCGGCATCCCGGTCTACTTCTGCGACCCGGCCAGCCCCTGGCAACGCGGCTCGAATGAGAACACCAACGGCCTGCTGCGACAGTACTTCCCCAAGGGCACCGACCTCGCGGTCCACGCCCCGGAGCACCTGACTGCCGTCGCCGCCGAACTCAACGGCCGCCCACGCAAAACGCTCGGCTGGGAAACCCCAGCCGAGCGCCTGCATAAACTCCTCGCGGCCTGACCAAACCGACCACGTGTTGCAACGATCGCTAGAAACCGCCGGGTCGGGGACGGGCCGTGCGCGCCGGCTCCCGGCCGGCTTCCGGTCAGCTCAGCAGGCGTCGATGAACCGGTCGAGCACCCGGACGCCGAACTTCAGCCCGTCCACCGGCACCCGCTCGTCCACGCCGTGGAACATCCCGGCGAAGTCCAGGTCCGGCGGCAGCTGCAGCGGCGCGAAGCCGAAGCAGCGGATCCCGAGGTCCTGGAACGACTTCGCGTCGGTGCCGCCGGAGAGGCAGTACGGCACCGCCCGCGCGATCGGGTCCTCCGCCTTCAGCGCCAGCTGCATGGCCTCCACCAGCGCCCCGTCGAAGCCGGTCTCGATCGCCTTGTCCGAGTGCAGGCTCTCGCGCTTCACCCGCGGGCCGAGCACCCGGTCCAGGTCGGCCAGGAACTCCTCCTCGTAGCCGGGCAGGAAGCGCCCGTCCACGTGCGCGGTCGCCTGGCCGGGAATGACGTTGACCTTGTAGCCGGCGCCGAGCATGGTCGGCTGGGCGGTGTTGCGCAGGGTGGTGCCGATCATCTTGGCGATGCCGCCGAGCACCCGGAGCGTCTCGTCCATGTTCTCCGGGTCGAGCTCGACGCCCAGCGCGTCGGAGAGCTCGTCGAGGAAGGCCCGGACGGTCTTGGTGATCCGCAGCGGGAACTTGTGCCGCCCGAGCCGGGCCACCGCCTCGCACAGCTCGGTGATCGCGTTGTCGTCGTTCTCCATCGAACCGTGCCCGGCCCGGCCCTCGACCGTGAGGCGCATCCAGTGCATGCCCTTCTCGGCCGTCTCCACCAGGTACAGCCGGACCTGGTCGTTGACGGTGAAGGAGAAGCCGCCGACCTCGCCGATCGCCTCCGTCACACCCTCGAACAGGCCCGGGTGCTTGTCCACCAGGTAGCGCGCGCCGTAGGTGCCGCCCGCCTCCTCGTCGGCGACGAAGGCCAGCACCAGGTCACGCGGGGGCTTGCGACCCGTCCGGAGCCGGTCGCGGACGACCGCCAGGGTCATCGCGTCCATGTCCTTCATGTCGACCGCGCCGCGCCCCCAGACACACCCGTCGGCGATCTCGCCGGCGAAGGGGTCGTAGGTCCAGTCGGCGGCGTTGGCCGGCACCACGTCGGTGTGGCCGTGGATCAGCAGGCCGGGCCGGGAGCGGTCCTCGCCCTCGATCCGGACGACCGTCGAGGCCCGCCCCTTGGCCGACTCGAAGATCTGCGGCTCCAGCCCGAACTCGGCGAGCTGCTCCGCCACGTACTCGGCCGCCTTGCGCTCCCCGGGCCCGGAGCCGTCGCCGTAGTTGCTGGTGTCGATCCGGATCAGGTCGCGACAGATCTCCGCGACCTCCGACTCGCCCGTCACCTTCGGGCCGGCCACCCGCTCCGCCTTCGAGTCGCTCACGGTCACTCCTCGTCGTCTCTCACCTGCCCGGGAGCGGTCCGCACCACCCCGGAGCCGCGCCCGGGGTCGTACGGGCACGGCTCGCCCATCCTCTCCCAGCACCGGCCCCTCCCCAAGGAGAACCCCCGGATCGCAAGGCCCCGAGCCGGTCCAAACCTCCGGACCGGCCGTTTTTGGGACCGGAACCCGATCTTTGCTACAGTTGTCGAGTCAGCGCGGCACGGAGCAGCGAGGACGAGCGGTACACCCGGTCCGGGTGGCGGAATGGCAGACGCGCTAGCTTGAGGTGCTAGTGCCCTTTATCGGGCGTGGGGGTTCAAGTCCCCCCTCGGACACAGATCGTCTCCCTCGGGGAGATGCAGCGGTGATCAGGTGCGGATCGAGTTCACTCGGTCCGCACCTTTGTTTTCGGCTGTCGGCTGTGAGCCGCGGGCCGTCGAACGGGCGACCGTGGGCCCGGCCGCGAGGTGTACGGCGGCCGGTGTCGGGGCCGGGCCCCGGTGACGGATCGAACCGGCCGGATCGGCCGGGGTCAGGGGGCCGGTACCAGCAGGCAGTTGACGACGGTACCCGCGCCGTCGCCGTCGCCGCCGATCAGGGTGCAGGTGTCACCGGTGGCGCCGCCCGAGGCGGTGACGGCGTCGGGGCCGTCCCCGCCGTCGACCGTCGCACCGGCGGCGTTGGCGGTGCCTCCGGCGGACGTCCCGGCCCCGCCGGTCAGCCTGATGCCGTCCCGGCCGGCGTTGCCCTGGACGGTGCCGGTGTTGGCGGGGCCGCCCCGGGATCCGCCGCCGCCCCGGACGGTGAGCACGTCCGGTCCGGGGCCGCCGGCCACCGTGCCGCTGTTGCCCGCGGCGCCGAGGTCGCCGTCGGACGTCCGGGCGGTGCCGCCGGTGACGGTGACCGTGGCCGTCCCGGTGCCGGAGGCGCCCTTGATCCGGCCGGTGTTCCCCGCCGCCGACCCGCCGGTCGCCTCGATGGTGGTGCTGCCGCTGTCGGACCCGATGACGGTGCCCGTGTTGCCGCCGGCCCCGAGGGCCCGCACCGTGTGCTCGCCGGTGCCGATCATGGTGATGGTGCTGTCGTTGCCGTTGCCGCCGGCCAGGCCCCGCACCGTCACCGAGCCCCGCCCGAGGGTGATCGGCCCGCCGTTGCCGCCGGCCGGCGACCCGTCCGCGCCCGGCCCGCCGTGGGCCAGGGAGCCCCCGACGCCCGGCCCGCCCGTTCCGGGGATGCCGCCGGTGACCCTGAGGGTGATGCTGCCCGGGAGTCTGGTGTTCGCACCGCCCGCCTGGTTGACCGTCCTGCTGTTGCCCGGGGCGGCGTTGCCGCCGTCACCGCCCTCGCCGTCGTACCCGGGACGCCGGTTCGGGCGCCCCGCACCACCGGCGGCGCCGGCGCCCCCGCCCCGGCCGCCGTCGCCGCCGGTGATCGTGACGGTGTCCTGCCCGGCGGCGTGGACCAGCTCGCCCGCGTTGCCGGGGGCGCCGTCGCCACCGTCCCCGCCGTCGCCCCCGTCGCCGCCACCGAGGTGCCAGACGCCGTCCGGGTGGCCGCCGGCTCCGCCCGCTCCCCCGTCGCCGCCGTTCCCGCCGCTGACGGTCACGGTGTTGATGCCGGCCCCGAGCCGGACGGAGCCGGTGGCCGTGATGCCGGCCCCGCCGTCGCCGCCGGGTCTGCCGTCCAGGCCGTCCCCGGCCCCGTCGAAGTCGAAGAAGCCGCCTGCGTCGTCGCCCCCGGGCCCGTCCGCGCCCCGGGCGCCGGGGGCACCGGTGATCACCAGGGTGGTGTCGCTGCGGCCCAGCACCAGGGTGCCGGCGACGCCGCCGCGCACGGTGATGGTGTCCCTGCCCTTGTCCGTGCCGGTCAGCACGGCCCCCTGCGGAATGCCCCGTGCGCAGACGACGGTGTCCCCGTCGGCGCCGACCGTTCGCGAGCACCCGGCCGGGTCGGCGGCCCTCGCCGCGCCCGCCGGGACGCCCAGCATCGCGGCGGCGGCGGACAGCACGGCGGCCAGCCGCAGCCGGCGGCGCGGGCCGCCCCCCGATCCCGTCCACGTCATGCCGCGCCTTCCCCTCCCCGCCGGCCGGCGCCCCCACCCGGGCCCGGATGCCAAGCATGCGAGCGGGGGGAGGCGGGTTCGGCGGGAGGTCCGGCACGACCACTCGAAAGGCTGGTCGTGAGCCCGGAGGCGCATGATTCCGGTGGGCGGGCGCCGGCCCGGCGGCACCCGGGCGGCGGCAGGGGAAGGACGGCGCCGCGGGCTGCGGGCCACCCGGCGTGACGCGGCGCGGGCGGCCGCGCGCGGACGGGGTGCGGGCGCCGTCCGGCCACCGCACCCCGCCCGGCCCGCCAGGTGGTGTCCAGCCGCACTGCCGGCCGTCCTCCTGCCGCCCGGTGGGGACGGTCAGTCGGCCACCCGCAGGACGATCTTGCCCCGGGTGCGTCCCTCGGCGAGCTCGCGGTGCGCCCGGGCCGCCTCCTCCAGCGGGAACACGGCGGCCACCTCCACCGCGAGCCGGCCCCGCTCGACCAGCCCGGCGAGCGTGGTGAGGGCGGTGCCGTCCGGCTCCACCAGGAAGGGCGCGACCCGGACGCCACGGGCCCGCGCCTCCTCGGCCAGGGCCGGCGAGACGCCCGACGGCACGGCCACCAGCAGGCCGCCGGGGCGCAGCACCGAGAGCGAACGGGTGCTGGTGGCGTCGTGCTCGTCGCCGACCAGGTCCACCACCACGTCGATGCCGGAGATCTCCTTCTCGAAGCGGGTGCCGGTGTAGTCGACCACCTCGTCGGCGCCGAGTCCGCGCAGCCAGGCGTGCTTGGCCGCGCCGGCGGTGCCGGTGACGTGGGCGCCCAGGTGCTTGGCGATCTGGACCGCGAAGTGGCCCACCCCGCCGCCGGCGGCGTGCACCAGTACGCGCTGCCCCGCCGTGACCCCGGCCGTGTCGACCAGGATCTGCCAGGCGGTGAGCGCGGCCAGCGGCAGGGCGGCGGCCTCGTCGTGGCCGAGGCCGGCGGGCTTGCGGGCGAACTGGCGGGCGGGGGCGGTCACGTACTCGGCGTACGCGCCGGCCGCCCGCGGGAACCAGGGCATCCCGTAGACCTCGTCGCCGACGGCGAGGGTGTGGACGCCGAAGCCGACCTCCTCGACCACGCCGGAGACGTCCCAGCCGAGGACGAACGGCGGCTCGCCGAGCACCCCGGCCATGCCGCCGCCGGCCCGGGTCTTCAGGTCGACGGGGTTGACCCCGGCGGAGACCACCCGGACCAGGACCTCGGTGGGCAGCGGCACCGGACGCGGCAGGTCGGCGACGGTCAGCACCTCGGGGCCGCCGAAGGCGTGCTGGGTGACGGCGCGCATGGTCGGTGCGTCGGTGGGTCGGATCACGGTGGGGCTCCTTCACTGGCGGCGGCCGGACTCGTCCGCCGGTCTCGCTGTTCCACCGCCGACGCTACGTGGATGACCGTAGTAACCCGCAAGGGCAGCTACTATCCTTTGGGAAGCTATGCACGTCAGAACGGAACGGAGCGATTCCTTGGCCACCAGCTGCGCCACCGGCCACCACGACCGGCACGACGTCTACGCCGCCCTCTGCCCTTGCCGCGACATCCTCGCCCTGCTCGCCAACAAGTGGAGCGCCCTGACCATCGGCGCCCTGGAGAGCGGGCCGTTGCGGTTCGGCGAACTCCAGCGGCTGCTGGAGGGGGTGAGTCCCAAGGTACTCACCCAGACCCTGCGCCGGCTGGAGGACTCCGCCCTGCTGACCCGCACCATCTACCCGGCGGTGCCGTTGCACGTCGAGTACGCCCTCACCGATCTCGGCCGCAGCGCCGCCGAGCCGCTGGCCGGCATCCGGGCCTGGGCCGAGCAGAACATCGACCGCTTCCCGGCCTGAGACCGCCCCGGGCCGGAGGTCCGGGGCGGTCACCGGCGCCGGCCGGCGGTACCGCCGGCGGTGGCCGCTCAGGCGACCCAGGTGCTGGTGACCCCGATCACCCGGGTGCCGTCCGGGTCGGCCAGCTTCCCGGCGATGAAGGCGCGGGCCGCGTCGGAGGTCTGCACCCGCGGGGCGGGCCGCTCGGCCGTGAGCACCCCGACGACCGACGCCGCGGCGTCGGCGGCGGACTGGGCGTTGGCGAAGGCGCCGGCCGTCCGGGCCAGGTAGGCCTCCAGTGCCGGGGTGTACGGGCCCATCCGCTCCAGCAGCCCGGAGCGGTCGTCCGGCACGCCGACGTTGGCCACGAACTCGCTCGCCACGGCGGCCGGCTCCACCACCGTGACGCTCACCCCGACCGTGGCCGCCACCGGGGTCAGCGACTCCAGGTAGCCCTCCACCGCGAACTTGGCGGCACAGTACGCCTCGTTGAACGGCTGTCCGACGACGCCTCCGACACTGGTGACGGCGATCAGCCGCCCGCCGGTCGCGCGCAGGTGCGGCAGCGCCGCGGCGGTCACGTTCAGCACCCCGAAGAAGTTGACCTCCATCACCCGACGGGCGGCCTCGACGCCGTCCACCTCCAGCGTGCCGACATGCCCCGCACCGGCATTGTTGATCACCGCGTGCAGGGCGCCGTGCTCGGCCACCACCGCGGCCACGCAGGCGGCCGCCGCGTCGGGGTCGGTCACGTCCAGCCGCCGGACCTCGACCAGGCCGGCCACTCCGGCCGCCTCGGCGGCGGCGCGCAGGGCGCCCGCCTTGGTGGTGTCACGCATCGTCGCGACCGTGCGCCAGCCGGCCCTGGCCGCGGCGACAGCCGTCTCCAGGCCGATGCCGGAGGACGTGCCGGTGATCAGAACGGTGCTGGTGGTCATGGGAATCCGCCTTCGAAGGAGTGACACGCGCGGCGCGGGGGCAGCGGCGCGGGAGGGAGCCGGCCCGGGGCCGGTGGACCGGGCCACGGCGCATCATTCCGGTTGGAGTGCGCTCCAAGGCAAGCCACGCCCGGAACCCTCCGGCCGGTGACCCGCCCGGCGCCCGGCCGACGGGGGGCGGGCAGGTCCGGGGACGGGCGGACGGACGGGTCGGCTTCGGACGGACGGACGGGCGGGTCGGCTTCGGACGGGCGGGTCGGCTTCGGACGGGCGGGTCGGCTTCGGGCGGACGGGTCGGCTTCGGGCGGACGGACCGACCAGGGCGGACGGACCGACGGGCCGAGCGGCGGCCTTCCCGGCCCTCCCGGGGCCGTACCGCCCGCTCAGGCCGAGTCGGCGGAGGTGTCGATCGAGGTGACGGCAGGCTGCCCCAGCAGGGCGGCGTCGCCCTGGAAGCCGGCCTCGGCCAGGGCCCGGGAGGCCATGGCGAGGGCCTGCCGCTCGGCGCCGCGGCTGTCCTCGGCGGTCACCTCCAGCCGGAGGGTGAAGGTGGGCCCCCCGTCGTTCAGGGTGAGCATGTCGAGGTCCTGGGGGTCCGAACCGACCTCCTGCGGGTCGGCCCCCCGCAGCGCGCCGAGCAGCTGCGCTTTCGCGGCCTGGGTGAGCTCCTGCTTGAAGGTGCCGGGCAACGAGATGACGAAGTTGGTCATGGCTGCGGCCTTACGTCGGGCGGCCCTCGCCTTCGGCGGCGGGACGCGGTGGCGGACAGGTGCGACTGGACGGTCCGGCTGACTCGGCCGGGCGGACCGGCCGGACCGGCCGGCTGGGCGGACCGGCTTGCGTCTCCCCTCGATCATGCCGCCGAAACGCGGGTGCACGCAGCGGCGGCGGTCCGTGGTTGGGCCGTCAGGTCCACTCGCGGCGGGCGCCGAGGTTCCCCAGCACGCCGTAGACCAGGGCCGCCAGCCCGTAGTCGAGCACCAGCTGGAGGGTGGTCCCGGCGACCTGGAAGATGCCACGGGACCAGGCGGCCAGCCAGTCGGCGGCCTGCTCGATCCAGTGCACCACCGGGTTGCCGGTGTTCGCGCCGAGCAGGCGCAGCAGGATCCAGACGACCAGCACGGCGACGGCGGCGTTGGCGAGCACTCGTATCACGACGAATAGTCCTCTCATGCCCTGTCGCCTTGCACCGAAAGGGAATTGCAAACGCACCGGGGCGTTCTTCGGTGCCGGCCACCGTCCCCGGCCCCATCCCGGCCACCGTCCCCGGCCCCATCCCGGCCCCGTTCCCGGCGCCCGTCGGCGTCCCCCGGAGCGGCCGCGGACGTCGGCGGAACAGCCGGGCATGACCGGGCCGCGAGCGGGCAGGCGCCGGACAGCCCCCTCCCCTCCCGATCGGAGTGAACCCGGTGACACAGGTAGAGGAATCGATCGAAGTGGCCGTCCCCGTCTCGGAGGCCTACCGCCGCTGGACCCGGTTCGAGGACTTCCCGAGGTTCATGGCGGGCGTCGAGCGGATCGACCGGACGTCCCCCGGGCTGACCCACTGGGTGGTCAGGGTCGGCGGGGCCACCCGGGAGTTCGACGCCAGGATCACCGAGCAGATCCCGGACGAGCGGGTCGCCTGGACCACCGTGTCCGGCGACCTGCACCAGGCGGGCGTGGTCACCTTCCACCGGCTGGAGGACGCCAGGACCAAGGTGATGCTGCAGCTCGCGCACGACCCGCACGGACTGGTCGAGACGGTCGGCGACAAGCTCGGCTTCGTGCACCGCCAGGCCATCGACGGCCTCCAGCACTTCAAGGACTTCGTCGAGTCCCACCGTGCCGGGCCCGACGCCGGGCCGTCCCCGAGCTGACCGCCGGCCCGGGCGCCGGCCCGGCACCCCGGCACGCCCCCGACCCGGCCCCGGACGGCTCCGGCCGACCAGGCCGGGGCCCGTACGGGCGAGGAAGCACCGGCCGGGGCGGCCGGTCAGAGGATCGAGTGGTCGCGGACCCGGCCCGCCAGGGAGGCCTCCGGTCCGGTGGTGGCCCGGTCCAGGTCCTGCTCCGCCGCGAACCGGCCCACCACCGGCAGCACCCGGTAGCGCGCCGGGGCGCCGTAGCCGGGCTGGTCCCGGACCACCAGCCGACGGTCGCAGAGGCGGTCGAGCAGGTCGTCCGCCTGGCGCGGCCCGAGGTCGAGCAGGGCGGCGGCCTGTTCCAGCGTGAAGCCGAAGGCGGGCAGGCCGCCGAGCAGGGCGGTGAACCGCAGGTCGTCCGGACGGGTGCCGTAGTGGCTGCGGGCCAGGCAGGTGCGCAGGTCCAGGTCGCCGACCGAGAGTTCGTCCAGGCAGAGCGGGCCGTCCAGCAGGCCGGCCAGCCGGGCCAGGCTCCAGTGCGGGCGGGTCGCCAGCCGGGTGCCGGCGATCCGGACCGCCAGCGGCAGGAACCCGCAGGCCCGCAGGATCCGGGCGGCGGACTCCGGCTCGGCCGCGACCCGGCGCCGGCCGGCGATCCGCCCGAGCAGCTCGACGCCCTCCTCGGGGCTGAACCCGCCGATCTCCACCAGCTGCGCGCCGGTCAGGCCGGAGAGCCGCGAACAGCTGGTCACCAGGGTGGCGCAGGAGCCGGTGGTGGGCAGCAGGGGGCGGATCTGGGCCTCGTCCAGGGCGTTGTCCAGCAGGACCAGCACCCGCCGGCCGTGCAGTCGTTCGCGGTAGAGCCGGATCCGGTCGGCCACCGGCGCGGGGACGTCCTCGCTCGGCAGGCCGGTCGCCCGCAGCAGGCCGGCCAGCGCGTCGGCAGGGTCGCGCGGGGTGCCGTCGGGGGCGCGGAGGTCCTGGTAGAGCAGGCCGCCGGAGAAGTGGTCGCCGGCCGTCCGGGCCGCGCTGTTGAGCAGGGTCGACTTGCCGGAGCCGCCGGGCCCCGAGACGACCGCGAGAGTCCAGTCGGCGGGTCTCTGGCCCGGTCCGTCCTCCTCCGGGTGCAGGATCTCGCGCAGCCGCGCCGAGGCCTCCCGCCGCCCGACGAAGTCCGCCAGCCCGGGGGGTAACTGACTTGTGCTGCCCCTCAGTTGGATCGCCCTAGGCCGCCCGGCCAGGCCCGGCAGGCCGACCTCGCCGTGGCCCTCGATGACGGCCTGCTGGAGGCGCTGCAGGACGGCCCCGGGCTGCAGCCCGAGCTCCTCGGCCAGCAGCCGGCGGACGGCGTCGAACACCATCAGCGCCTCGACCTGGCGGCCGGTGCGGTAGAGCGCGATCATCTGTTGGGCCCGCAGCCGCTCCCGGTACGGGTGGGCCTCCACCAGCGCGTCCAGGTCGGCCAGCGCCTCGAAGTGCTGGCCCAGGCCGAGCCGGACATCGATCGCCAACTCGGCTACCGCCAGGCGTCGTTCGGCCAGCCGGACGCTCTCCTGCTGGACCAGCGGCGAGCGCTCCATGCCGTCGAAGGGCCGTCCGCGCCAGAGCGCCAGCGCGCGCTGGAAGAGCCGGTCGGCCTGCTCCGGCTCGCCCCGGCGGACGGCGGCCGTGCCCTCGGCGGCGAGCGCCTCGAAGCGGGCCAGGTCGACCTCCTCCGGCGCGGTGGAGAGCAGGTAGCCGCCGGGGCGGCTGAGCACCCGCGGCCCGTCGCCGGGACTGACCAGCGCCTTGCGCAGGTAGTGGACGTTCACCTGGAGGTTCTTCGCGGCCGTCCGTGGCGGGTTCCCCCACCACAGGGCCTCGGTGAGGCGCAGCGTCGACACCGTGGTGTTGGCCCGGCAGAGCAGGGCCGCGAGCAGGAAGCGGAG
Source organism: Kitasatospora indigofera (assembly GCF_014655955.1). Taxonomy (GTDB): domain Bacteria; phylum Actinomycetota; class Actinomycetes; order Streptomycetales; family Streptomycetaceae; genus Kitasatospora; species Kitasatospora indigofera. The sequence goes on along the minus strand of NZ_BNBO01000023.1, from coordinate 12,744 downwards.
CTTGCCCGATCCCAGGTCCACGCGAGTCTCACCGACGTGCACTTCGAGCGGTCCGAGCACACTGAACTCCATGTCGATCCCTCCCCGGGCATGGAACGCTCCGTGCGCGCCCCACCCCTGGGCGCGTCAACCGGCCTGTCATCATTGCGGCCTGACGGTATGTCGTCAACGGGACGCACAGCGTGGTACCCGGGCGCCCGCACCGGCGGGAACTCCAGGGGCCGGACGTCCCACCCACCACAACCGGGCCGGCCGCGGGCCACCGCGCGCGGTGCCCGCGCCGCCCCTCAGGGCCGGGCCGCCAGTGCCTCGGTGAGCGCCTGGAGCAGCCGGCGTCCGGCGTCCCGCCGCTCGGCCGGCAGCGCGGTGAACGCCTGGACGAGCGCGACCACCTCGGTCAGCTCGGCGGAGCCCTCGCCGTGCAGCACCTGCCGTGCGCTGCGGGCGCGTTGCACCGTCGCGAGGGCGGCGGCCGCCTGGGCGGCGAACAGGCCGAGCCAGTCCAGGTCGCGCAGCGCGGACTGGCGCCGGACGTCGCGGTCCAGCACCTCCAGCACCCCGAGCACCCGGTCGCCGTGCAGCAGCGGCGCCGCCATCAGGGCGTCCGGCACGTACCGGGTGGACTCGGCGATGTCGCGGTCGAAGACCGGGTTCTGTGCCAGGTCGTCGACGATGACCGGCTCGGCGGACACCAGGACCCAGCCGGCGATGCCCCGGGCGGCCGGGAACCGGTTGCCGACCAGGAAGTCCTCGCCCTCCCCCGAGACGGCCTCGAAGACGAGCTCCTCCGTCCCGGGGTCCAGTCCGATGATCGAGGCGGCGCGGGCGCCGAAGACGCCGCGGGCCGCCTCCACCACGGACTGCAGCAACTCCCGGTGCCCGGTGTCGGAATCGGTGACGGCGAGGGCCGTGGCGAGCGCGTCCTGGGGGTTCATGGGGCTCTCCTGACGTTCGCCGAGGTGAGGTGCAGCAGGCTCTTGACCTGGAAGGGCGTCAGCCCCGGGTGGTTGCCCAGGATCCGGGCGCAGAGGCCGGCCACGTGCGGGGTCGCGAAGCTGTTGCCGGTGCAGCGGCGGGTGCCGCCCTCCAGCCAGGCGACCGGGACTTCGACGCCCCGGGCGAAGAACTCCACCGGGGGCACCGGGTTGTAGAGCAGGTGCAGCGGGTCGGGCAGGTCGTGGCTGCCCACCGAGATCACCGAGGAGAACCGCCAGGGGAAGCTCTCGACCCGCAGGTTGTGCGCGGAGGCGACCAGCAGCGAGCCCGCGAAGTAGGCGGAGTCGGCGAGTTGGTGCAGCCGCAGCACGAAGTCCCGCTTGGTGGTGGACAGGCTCATGTTGATCACGTCGAAGCGCTGCTCCACGGCCCAGCGCAGGCCGGCGAGCAGGGCCTCCCCGGTGCCGGAGAGGCCGGAGCCGAGCACCCGCAGGCTGACCAGCTCGCAGTCCGGGGCCAGCGAGCGGATGATGCCGGCGCAGGCCGTGCCGTGGCCGCAGGTGTCGCCGATCTCGTCCGGCTCCACCACCTGCTGCCCGTCCGGGCCGGTGCGCACGGCGAAGGACCCGTCGAGCCGGCCGACCTGCGGGTGGTCGGGCACCACGCCGCTGTCGACCACGCAGACCCGGACGCCGGCGCCGGTCCCGGTGGCGGTGGCGAGCGGCTGGGGCGGCAGCTCGGGGCTCGGCCAGCGGCTGTCGAGGGTGAGCGGGGCGTCGCCCAGGTCGGTGAGCCGCCAGGTGAGCGGTTCGCCGCCGGGGGACTTCCAGTGCGGGGTGGTCATCGCGGGCCGCCGTCCCGCAGGCGGGCCGCCCGCAGCGCGCCGACCAGGTGGCCCTTGCCGGTGAAGGCCCGCTCGGCCCGGTCGGCCACCGTCCGCGCGTGCTCCTGGTCACCGACCGCCAGCAGCACGACGGCCCGGTTGAGCAGCGCCTGGGCCCGGCCCACCGGGGAGTCGGTGCTCTCGGCGAGGCGCACCGCCTCGGCCGCCAGGCCGGCCGCCCGGTCGTGCTGCCCGCCGGCGGCCGCCAGCCGGGCCCGGACGGCCTGGTGCTCGGCCCGCTGGAGCGGCGAGTCGCCGACCCCGGCCCGGACGGCGTCGGCCAGGCCCTGTGCCTCGGTGTGCCGCCCCTGGTCCAGCAGCAGCGCGGCCAGGGTGTCGGCGGCCGTGGCGTGGGTGTCCGGGTCGCCGGAGGCCAGGGCGAGCGCGCAGGCCCGGCGCAGCCGCTCCTCGGCGGCGCCGGGCGCGCCGGCCAGCGTCTCCACCAGCCCGCCGAAGGTCTGGATCGCCGCCTGCGGCACCGCCACCCCGAGGTCCTCCGCGATCCGTTCGGCCTCGGCCACCAGGGCCCGGGCCTCGGTGAAGTCGCCGCCCATCGCGAGCAGCACCGCCAGCGGGCAGCAGAGCGCCGCCCGGACGGCCCGGCGGCCGGCCGCGTGCCCGGCCAGCAGCTCCCGGCAGCGGGCGACGGCGGCGGGCACCGGCTCGGGGCCGAGCCAGAGGGTGACGGCGAGTCCGCCCAGCGCGGTCGCCTGTTCCAGCACCGCGCCGGCCCGGCCGCCGCTGGCGAGGGCGGCCTCGAAGTGCCCGGCCGCCTCCACGTAGCGTCCGCGGGCCTGCCGGCCGTGCGCCACGTAGAGCCGGGCGCGGGCCTGGCCGAGTTCGTCGGCGGCCGCCGTGAAGACGGGCAGCAGCTCGCGGGCGGTCTCGACCAGGGGTTCCAGGCCGGTCTCGGGGACGGCCAGGTAGGCCAGGTGCAGCCGGGCGTGGGCCGCCGGGCACGGATCGGGCCCCGGCCCGGCCGGGCCGGGGCCGGCGGAGGGAGCGGAGAAGGGAGCGGAGAAGGCGGACGGAGCGGGGACGGCGCCCGCGGACGGTCCGGCGGGGGCGTCCGCCAGCAGTCCGAGCAGCAGGTCGCGGGCCTGTCCGGCCGCCCCGGTGGCGATCAGCGCCTCGGCCAGCCGGAGCCGGGCCGCGCTGCGGTCCGGCGTGCCGGGCTGCGCCAGTTCGGCTGCCTGGGTGAGGAGTTGGGCGGCCCACGAGCACTCGCCGCGGGCCAGCGCCCGCTCCCCCGCCGCCAGCAGGTGCCGGGCCGCGCCCGCGCCGAGCCGGGCCAGGCCCTGCCGGTCGGAGCCGAGGTCCCGGTGGTGGCGGTGGGCCTCCGCGAGGTGACGGCCGACCAGTTCGTGGCGCACCGGCTCGCCCGCGGCCAGCCGGCCGGCGTAGGCCTCGTGCAGGGCCGCCCGCCGGCGCTTGGGCAGGCCCGCGTAGCAGACCTCGCGGACCAGCAGGTGGACGAAGCGGTACCCGGCGGCCCCGGGCCGGCGCCCGGCCGGCTCCACCAGCCGCCGCCGCAGCAGCGCCTGCATGACGGGCGTCAGCCGGTCCCGCTGCTCCGCGGCGCCGGCCGGGACGTCGTCGCCCGGAGCACCGCCCCGCAGGGCGGTGTCCTGGAGGCCGACGTCCCGCAGGCCCGGGACGGTGAACTCGCGTCCGATCACCGAGGCGTGCTCCAGCACCTCCCGCTCGGCCCGCGGCAGGCGGTCGAGCCGGGCCTCCAGCAGCGCCTGGACGGTCGGCGGCAGTTCGTCCGCCGTGCCGCCGTCCGCCAGGACGGCGACCAGCTGCTCGGCGAAGAGCGGGTTGCCCTCGGCCGCCGCCGCGACCCGGCGGACGGTGCCGGCCTCGCTGTGCGCCGTCACCTCGGCGCAGGACTCGACGAGCTCCTCGCAGTCGGCCGGCGACAGCGGGCCCAGCACCAGGGAGGTGGCCGACAGCTTCGCGCCGCCCCAGCCCGGGCGGACGTCCAGCAGGTCGAGCCGGGCCAGGCAGAGCAGCAGCAGCGGGGCGCCGGCCGTCCAGTCCGCCAGGTGGTCGATCAGGTCCAGCAGGGTCGGCTGCGCCCACTGCAGGTCGTCGAAGACCAGGGTGACGGGCCGTAGCTCGCCCACTGCCTGGAGCAGCAGGCCGGTGGCCCAGAAGGTGTCCTCGGTCGCGGCGCCCGTCCCGTCCAGCACGGATCCGAGCAGTGCCACGGCGGCCGGGCCGCCCTCCTGGCCGTCCAGCAGGGCGCGCAGCGCCGCCCGTTCGGCGGCGGGGCCCGCGGGCCCGGCCCCGCCGGCCGGGCCGCCGGGCGGCGTGCCCATCGCCTGCCGCAGCAGCTCCGCCAGGGTCTGCAGGGTGCCGGCGCCGCCGTACGGGTGGCAGCGGCTGACCGCGACCGCGCCGCCGCCCTCGCGCAGCCCGGCGAGGAACTCGGCCACCAGCCGGGACTTGCCCACGCCCGGATCGCCGAGCAGGGTGAACAGGTGGCAGCCGCGCTGGGTGACGGACCGCTCGCGGGCCAGCTCCAGCTGGTGCAGCTCCTCGCGCCGGCCGATCAGCCGGGCACTGCCGGGCCGGGCCGTGGCCTCCGGGTCGGGCTGCACGCCGGTCAGCCGCCAGACCGCCAGCGGCCGGGACTTCCCCTTGACGGTGAGCGGTTCGACCGGCTCCGCGGTGATCCCGGGCGCCGCCACCCGGTGGCTGACCGCGCCCAGCAGGATCCCGCCGTCGGGGGCGTGCTGTTCGAGCCGGGCCGCGACGTTCACGGTGTCGCCGGAGACCATCGCGTGGCCGTCGCCGAACTCCCTGGACCAGAGCACCTCTCCGGTGTTCACCCCGATCCGCAGCCGCAGCCGCACCCGCAAGGCCGGGTCGAGGCCGGCGTTGAGCTCGTCCATCGCCTGCTGCATGTCCCAGGCGGCCCGGACGCCCCGCAGGACGTCGTCCTCACGCACCCGGGGCACCCCGAAGACCGCCATCACGGCGTCGCCGATGAACTTCTCGACGGTGCCGCCGTGGTGTTCCAGGCAGTCGCGCATCAGGGTGTAGTAGCGCAGCATGACCTCACGCAGCGCCTCCGGGTCCAGCCGCTCGGCCAGCGCGGTCGAGCCGGCCAGGTCGGCGAAGACCACGGTGACGGTGCGCCGGGCCCGGACGGGTTGCGCCGCCGCCTCCAGCGGGCGTCCGCAGGCCATGCAGAAGCGCGCGCCCGGCGCGTTCTGCCCGGTGCACGAGGGGCACTCCATGGTCGCCCTCCTGAGGGTCGCGGCCGGACGGCCGCACGCGAGCTGCCGGCGCGCGGCGGGTGCCGGGATGGGGCGGGTACGTCGGGGGACGGACGGTGCGGGAACGGAAATCGGGACGGAGATCGGGGACGGAGATCGGCGGGACGGGGCCCGGGGGGACGGGGCCCGGGGGCGGGAGCCGGGCCGGGCCGCCGCTGCCGGCGGGCACGGCCCTCAGAAGAAGAGCCCGCCCACCATCAGGTGCGCCTGCACCTCCGGGCCGGCCTCCGCCAGCCGTAGTCCGACGCCGGCGAGCACCGCGACCTCGTCGGCCGACAGGGCGGCCAGCACCGCGCGCTGGCCGTCGGTCAGCTCGTCGATCGGGAAGCCCGACGCGGCCAGCACGTCGAGCGGGGCAGCAGGGGTGTCGGGGCTGTCGGGGGCGTCGGGGATGCCGGGGGCTTCGCGGGCGTCGTCCATGGTCGGCCCGTTCCTTTCTCGATCCGGGGGTGCCGTACCGGCGCGGACCACGGGCCCGCGCCGGTACGACCGCTTGCCGACGGGACGGTTACCAGACCACTCCGCCGGTGGTGTTGGAGTCCTGGCTGTGGGCGGCGACGTCGCCGTCCAGGCGCGACTTGATCGAGTTGATGACCTCGACCTCCTCCGGGGACAGGTGGGCGATCACCGCCAGCTGCTCCTCGCTCGCCCCCTCGAAGCTGTGGCCGCTCGCGGCGAGAGCCGCAATCGAGTCGAATGCCATGTCCGTTCTCCTTCTCGTGAAGTACGTGACGTCGTCACAGGTTCGGCATGTCCTACGGTTGTCCGTGGCGCACCGGGAGCGACCGGGGCCGGACGGTGGTGCGGCAGACCCCCTGCCGCACCACCACCCCGGCGCCGCGGCCACCGGCGGTCACTACCAGACGAGGCCGCCGACGGTGTCGCTCGGCGGCGCCACCGAGTGGGCCGCGACCTCGCCGTCCAGGCGCGACTTGATCGAGTTGATGACCTCGACCTCCTCCGGGGACAGGTTGGCGATCACCGCCAGCTGCTCCTCGCTCGCCCCCTCGAAGCTGTGGCCGTTCGCCGCCAGGGCCTCGACCGACTCGTTCGCCATGTCTACCTTCTTCCGTGATCCGTGCTGACGCCCCGGCCCGACCGGTCGGTCCGGCCTCGCGTCGTCTGCGGAGCCCGCCAGCGCGGGCCTTTCGGGGGTGCCGGCCGGGTCTCGGCCGGTCTCGGGCGGCGCCGTGCGCTCGGCGGCGGCGCCGGCCGCTTCAGGGGGACCGTCAGGTCCGGGTGCGTCGGCGGGTCCGGACGCGTCTCCCGCTCCGGGGGCGCCGGCCGTCTCCGGGGCGCCGGCGGCGCCCTCCACGGGGGCCTGCCCGGCACCGTCCGCGGCGCCGCCGCCGGGGCCGTCCGCCGGATCGTCCGCGGGCCCGTCCACGTCGGCCGGCCGCAGCCGGAGGAACACCCCGCCGAGCACGGCCAGCCCGGTGCCGGCCCCGGCCAGCACCCAGCCCAGGCCGATCCAGACCGCCAGCGCGGCCCCGACCAGCGGCGCCGAGATCTGCAGCACCGTGGGCACGATGTTCACCACCGTGCTGACCCGCCCCATCAGCTCCTGCGGCGTGGCCCGTTGGACGAGGTAGAGGAAGACCACCAGGATCCCGGTCGAGCAGAGCCCGATCCCGACCGCCACCGGCAGCCAGAGCGGCGGGGCCATCCGGAACCCGGTCAGCACCGCGGCGCCGATCAGGGCGATCAGGACGCCGGTGGCCGCCTGCGAGGTGGCCAGCAGGGTGAAGGCGTTCCAGCGCTGCCCCCACTGGCCGACCAGGACCGTCCCGGCGACGGCGCCGGCGGCGACCGCCGCGATGGCCGGCCCGTACAGGGACTGGGAGATCCCGAGCTGCACCAGGACCAGCGGTGAGAGGGTGTCGAAGGCCAGGACCAGGAAGATGGTGGCGGAGAGGCTGCCGATCGCGATCAGCAGCACCCGGTTGCCGAGCACGAAGGCGATGCCCTCGCGCAGTTCGTGGCGGAAGCCCGTCCGGCCCGCCGGTCCGGACCCGGCGTCGGCGTCCGGGTCGCCGGTGACGTCCCCGGCGGCCGCTTCGGCGCGGCGCGGCGGGCGGGCCGGCAGCCGGAGCCGGGACAGGATCAGGGCCGAGAGCAGGAAGGTCGCGGCGTCCACCACGAAGGCACCCTGCGGGCTGGTCACCGCGAGCAGCACGCCGCCCAGGGCCGGCCCGGCGATCTTGCAGACCTGGGTGACGAAACCGCTGAGCGAATTGGCCGCCAGCAGCGCGGACTTCGGCACCACCAGGGTGACGGTCGACTGCTGGGCCGGCACGAACAGCGTGCTGACCGCCACCTTGGCGACCACCAGCACCACCAGCACCGGGAGGTTCGGCGCCAGCAGGTACCCGAGCACCAGGGCGGCCCTGGCCAGGTCGCAGCCGATCATCACCTGCTTCTGCGGCAGCCGGTCGGCCCACACCCCGGCGAAGGGCGCCACCAGCATCCACGGGACGGCGGCCGCCGCCGAGACCACGGCCAGACCGCCCGCGCCGGCCTCCCACTGGTAGGCCACCAGGGAGATCAGCGCGACGAAGTCGATCCAGTCGCCGAAGCTGGAGAGCAGCTGGCCGCCGAAGAGCAGCCGGTACTGACGGTGGTTCAGCGCGGACAGGAATCCGGATCGGGGCATCGCGGCCGCCTCCCGGTCAGACCGGCCGGGCGGCGGGGCCGGGGCCGGCGACGGGCGCGGGCGGGGCCTCGGGCGCGGTGGCGAGCAGTTCCTCGAAGAGGACGGTGGTGGCCTGCAGGGTGTGCAGCGCGCTCACCCCGATGGCCGTGTGGTGCTCCGGGCCGAGCGGCAACTCGTCCAGGAAGCGCAGGAGTTCGTCGCGGTGCCGGACGTCGAGGGTGGCGTGCCGGTGCAGTGTCCGGAACCCCTCGGCGGGGTAGCCGGTGCGCTCCCGCAGGTAGGCCGTGAGCTGTGGCGAGGGCGGGTAGCCCTCCAGCACGGCGATGTGGCCGAGCAGGCAGACCGGGTGGTGGTGGCGGATCCAGTAGTACTGCGCGCCGACCAGGTTGGCCACGGCCGTGCCGGGCATCGCGCTCAGCAGGGTGTCCGGGTCCTGGCCGATCGCGGCGAGGTCCTCCCGGACCCAGTCGTCGTGGCCGCGTTCCTCGCGCCGGTGCTTGGTCAGGTAGCCGACCAGGCCGGCCGCCACCGGGTCGGTGGGCGCGAGCGCCTCGGAGCGTTCGAGGGCCAGGTCCATCAGCGGCACGGTGGCGCGGATGGCGGTGTGCAGCAGGCGCAGGTAGCGCGGGTACAGCTCGGCCACCGACGGGGAGGTCCACAGTCGCGAGGTGAGGGCGGAGAAGCCGGGCATCAGCAGCCCGATCTTCGCCCGGACCAGTTCGCTGTTGCGGCGGGAGCCGCCGGACGGCCCAACCGCGGTGGCCGGCCGCGCGGGCGGCGTGACGGCGCTCGGCGTGACGGCGCTCGGCGTGACGGTGCTCATCGGTGTGCTCCCCTTCCCACCAGGTCGATCGCGCTCAGCAGCAGGTCGTCCTGCTCGGGGACGACCCGCCGGGTCATCGCCCAGCAGAGTCCGCAGATGTCGGCGAACTCGCGGTCCGCCAGGTCCGTGAAGCGCGGGTGCGCGGTCAGCGCCCCGCCGCCGGCCGTGCCCATCGCGCGGTACAGCGGGTTCTGCTGGAACTCCTCCACGGCGTGGCCGACCTCCTCGCCGCTGGTGCAGTCCCGCCGCAGCGCGGCCGGCCCGCCGCCCATCAGCACGGACTCGTTGCAGCAGGCGGTGACCCGGCCGTCGTAGCGGATCACCGGTGAGATCACCAGTTCGCAGGCGCCGAGCGTCCGCCCGGGCACCCGCTGGGGGCGCTCGAAGATCGCCGCGCCGCGTCCGTGCGGGAGCCCCTGGGTGGCGACCAGCTCGGCGTACTGCGCCCAGCCGGCGCCGAAGGCCTGGACGAGCAGTTCCTCGGCCCGTCCCAGCGCGTCGCCCTGGTCGACCACCTGGACGACGATCGGCAGGTCGTGGCCGGCGATCGCGCGGGCCGCGCCGGTGAAGCGCTCGGGGCCGGTGCCGGCCTCGTGGTAGGCGTCGGTGCTGAGGTAGACGCAGCGGCAGCGCGCCAGCACCTCGTGGATCCAGCGCGGCGGGTCGGCGGCCCGGCCCCAGACCCCGCTGGTGTAGACGACCAGGTCCTTGCCGGCCTCGGTGATCCGCCGGGCGGCGTAGCTGAGGCCCCGCCGCTCGACGAAGGGCTCGCCGCCGGAGACACCGATCATGGTGCGCACCGGGTCGGCGCTGAGCCGGTCGACGATCTGCTCGAAGAGGTCGAAGTCGGTGATCCGGGGGCTGTCCGGCCGGGAGTCCACCGAGCAGTGGCCGCAGCCGACCGGGCAGCGGTCGGTGATGAAGAGCAGGGCGGTGGCGCCGCGGGTCTGCCGGATGCGGTTGATCTCCGCGTGGGTCAGCCGGTCCATGCGAGGTCCTGCCGGGAGGCGTCGCGGTGTCCGGCCGCGGCCGGCTGCGGGGTGTCCCCGAGCGTGATCAGGTCGGCGTAGCCCGGGACCCCGAAGCGGCGCGCGAAGCCCAGCGGGCCGGCGTCCACCGAGACCTTCTCCACCGCGTCCCGGACGGCGATGGTGGACGGCAGCAGGGTCAGCGCCTGCACCCCCTCCTTCACACCCGGTGTGGTGGAGAGCTTCCAGCAGGTCTGGCAGTAGCCGTCGCAGCTCTCCTGCCCGCCGAAGCGCTCGGCGAGGTACTCCGGGCCGTAGGTGCGGATCGCCCCGACCATCGGGGACTCCAGCGCCTTGCGCTTGACGGTGTCCCAGTCGTCCCGGGCGATGTGGCCGAGGAACAGGTGGGCGGGCAGCGGCACCTTGCCGTCCATCACGTCCTGGTTGCCGCAGGAGGTCACCTGGCCGTTGAAGCCGATGACCGGCCAGCAGGCCAGGGTGCAGGGCGCGGCGGTGGCGGGGTAGGCGGCCTGCGGGTGGGTGGCCATCCACTCCCGGGCGCGGCCCACCGGCGAGAGCGGCACCACCAGCATCGGCACCCGCTCGCCGAACTCCCGGCGGACGGCGGCGGTGATGTCGGCCAGGTACGGGTCGTCCGGCCCCTCTCCCGTGATCTGCAGGCTGACGTCCTTGCCGGCGTCCAGCAGCTCGTGCAGGACCCGGAAGACCGCCGCCCTCGGGACCTCCTCCTCGTGGAACCGGTCGGTGCTCGCGGAGAAGTGGTCGACCGCCTCGATGGCGGCCCGGACCGGCTTGGGGATCCGGGGCTTCTGCGCGAAGTACAGCCCGGACAGGACGTAGCTGCGTGAGCCGACGGCCCGCGCCCGGTCCGCGATGTCGCGCACCAGCCCCGGGCGCAGCAGGGCCTCGCCGCCGGACATCAGGGTGAGCTCGGGCCGGTTCTCCGGGGTGAAGGTCTCCGCGAAGCGCAGGAACATCTTGGCCGGGAACTGCTCACTGTCCATCAGGGACTCGGTGGAGCAGTGGCGGCAGTGCAGCGGGCACCTCCGGGTGAGACCGAAGTACACCGCGGCGGCCGGGACCGGCCTGAACCTCAGGATGTCCTGCAGATGCACGCGAATCGCTCCCTTCGAGGCGCAGCCGGGCCGGCTACAGACCGATCCTCTTCCCTCCTGGTTCGCCTCCGGTTTGAAAGGGGTTTGAGAACGGCTACGGCGGCCGCCGCACCAGGCCCGCAGCGCCGGCGGGCCCGGCCGGGCGGGTGCGCGGGCCGGGCCGGGCGGGTGCGCGGGCCGGGCCGGTCCGGCGGGCGCCGGCACGGCCGGGGCCGCGGCGGCCCAAACCCGGACGGCGGGATTCGGCTCCGGGCGGCGCAACGGGCCTGCGCCGACCGGGCGACCCTTCGACGGCGGCTGCCGGGATCGGCGGCGCGGCTGTGCCTAGTCTCCGGGACAGGGAACGCCGGCCTCCCCGGCCGGCAGCAGGGACGGCCCCGCCGGGGCCGCTGCCCGTCGAGAGGACCTCATGCGAGAAGAGAACCGCGAGCCCGGCCGCCGGAGCCTGATCCGCGGGCTGGTCGGCGGCGGCACCGTCGCCGCGCTGACCGGCTCGACGGCGCTGCTGCCGCCACCGGTCGCCCGGGCGGACTCGTCGCCCGCCCCAGGCGGTGACCCCTTCGCGCTCCCGAGATTCGAACCCAACGGCCGGGTCAGGGAGTTCTGGGTCCAGGCCGAGTCCTTCCAGCACAACGCGGTGCCCAACGGCACGGACGCCATGATGGGCCGGCCCTTCACCCCCGAGCAGACCACCTTCTGGGCGCTGGGCTACCGCGCCTACACCCCCGACTGGGGGAGCCCGCTCGACCCGGACCTCGGGCCGAACGGCATCGGGGCCAACTCCGGCATCCCCGGCCCGGTGCTGCGCGCCGAGGCCGGCGACGTGATCCGGGTGCACTTCCGGAACAACGACGAGCACTACCGCTGGCCGCACAGCATGCACCCGCACGGCGTGGTGTACGACCGGGACAACGACGGCGGCTGGCTGGCCGACGACGAGAAGCGGGCCGGCAGCGCCGTGCCCTACGGCGAGAGCTTCACGTACACCTGGTACTGCCACCCGAGTTCGGTCGGCACCTGGCCGTACCACGACCATTCGCTGCCGCAGACCCCGCCGGGGGCGGACCCCTCACCCGGGGCCTCGGCCGACACCCGGCACGGGGCGCGGGGGTCCCGCTCGCAGCCGGGCCGGAGCGGTCCTGAGCAGGACGGCGGCGCGGTCCACGGCGGAGCCGCCGGGAACGGGGACACCGCCGGACACACGGACGCCGCCGGGAACGGGGTGGTCGCCGGCAACCAGGACCGGCCGCGGCACCCGGGCGGCGGGCACGACGGGGACCACGACGGCACCCAGCACCCCGGGCACGAGGGCGGCCAGGACGACGGCCAGGACGGCAGCCAACCGGCGGGCGGGAGCCAGGACGGCGGGACCGACGACGCCCAGCCCCCGGGGCACGGCGGCCAGGACGACGGCCACGGCACCGGGCAGGACGACGGGACGGCCGGGGGCCAGGACGCCGGCCACGGCAGCATGGTGATGGAGATCGGCGCCGAACTCGGCCTGTTCGGCATCCTGGTGGTGACCGACCAGCAGACGCCGGCGGTGGACCGGGAGTTCGTGATCTTCCTGCACGACCTGAACCGCCGCTCGGCCCGCTCGCTCGGCCAGGGCCTCAACATGTTCAACGGCCGGGCGTTCGTGGACAACACCCCCACCTGCACGGCGAAGGTCGGCGACCGGGTGCGCTGGCGGATCGCCTGCCTGGGCGAGGAGTTCCACGTCTTCCACATCCACGGGCACCGCTGGCGCAGCCGGCAGGGCTACCAGGGCTGGGTGGACTCGCAGATCATCGGGCCCTCCACCACCCTGACCATCGAGTACACCGAGGACAACCCGGGCGACTGGATCTACCACTGCCACGTCACCCACCACATGACCGGCGGCATGGTCGGCCGCTACCTCGTGACGCCCTAGGCCGGGCACGCGCCTGCTCCCGGCCGCGCGCGACGGCCGGGAGCAGGGCTGGAACAGGACGGCCCGGGAGGGGCCGGGTGAGCTGTCGGGTCAGCCGGTGGCGGGGACGGTGTCGGTGAAGGTGGTGCCGGCGGTGCGGTAGC